>JAEINS010000022.1 GCA_016342755.1 Melioribacteraceae bacterium
AAATTGACAAAAATATTTTTTAAATTTCTAAAAAATAACTTGGGATATTTATTGTGGGTTATTCAAAGGGTTCTAATAATATTTACTTCCACAATTTTAATACGAAGCCTTTTAACATGAAAACAATATTAGTGGTTCCGCCTTTCACGCAAATTAATACAACCTATCCTTCAGTTCTGCAGCTTTCCGGTTATTTAAATAGCCTTGGTTATGATGCTCTATCCATTGATCTTTCGCTAAACGTTATTCTAAGAATATTTAGTAAAGAAGGCTTAACAAGACTGTTTGATGAAATTTCCGTTGTGGATTCAGGTGACCATAATATTAAAAGAATGATTTTGCTGAAAGACCAATATATTAATAAAGCGGATTCAGTAATACGATTTTTACAGGGCAAGGATTTAGATACGGCAAAACAAATTATTAAAGATGGATTTTTACCACAGGGCGAATCCTTTATAAACGATACTGATGAACGAAAATTATTTGGTGAACTTGGCGAACTTGATAAAGCAAAACATCATGCTTCCCTTTTTATGGATGATATTGTTAAACTAATTCAGAAAACAATTGCTCCGTCATTTGGTTTAAGTCGGTATGCAGAGCGGTTATCCTCAAGCACGGCTGAGTTTAAGACTATTGAAACTGAGTTAAATAAGGAATTAAATTTTATAGATAAATTAATTATAGAAGAAACAAATAAATTTGTTGAAGAAGAACAGCCGGATGTAATTGGATATTCAATTGCGTTCCCGGGAAATTTATTAGGAGCACTTATCTCGGCTAGTTATATTAAGAAGAACTGGCCGGATAAAAAAATAGTTTTCGGAGGCGGTTATATTAATACTGAATTAAGAGAACTTAAAGATTCTTCTATTTTCAAATACACCGATTATATAACATTAGATGATGGTGAACTTCCGCTAATTAATTTACTAAAGAATTTAACCGGTCGCTCTGACGAAAAATGGGTGAGAACGTTTGTTTGCAGAAATAATAAAGTGGAATATCTTAATACGGCAAATGTTCAAATTTTAAAACATGATGAACTAACTGTTCCAAGTATTAATGGCATTTCTCCAGGCGAATATATTTCGATGCTTGAAATGGCAAATCCTATGCACCGGTTATGGTCCGATGGTTATTGGAATAAATTAACACTTGCGCACGGATGTTACTGGCATAAGTGTACTTTCTGCGACACAACTTTAGATTATATAAAACGATATTCGCCTGCACGTGCTAAGACAATTGTAGATTGGATGGAAGATTTAATACAGCAAACAAATATCAGATCTTTTCACTTTACTGATGAAGCAGCTCCGCCATCCTTATTAAAAGAAGTTGCAATCGAAATTCTTAATCGGAAATTGTCTGTTGTCTGGTGGGGAAATATTCGCTTCGAAAAATCATTCACCTCAGATTTATGCCGATTATTAAACGCTTCCGGCTGCATAGCTGTTAGCGGCGGAATTGAAGTTGCCGATGAAAGACTATTGAAACTGATTGAAAAGGGAATTACAATTGAACAGGTTTCTAAAGTTTTAGATAATTTTCAATCGGCTGGAATTATGGTGCACAGTTACCTGATGTATGGTTTTCCAACTCAGACTGAACAGGAGACTATTGACAGCTTAGAAATAGTTAGACAATTTTTTGAGAATGGATTAATTCAATCCGGATTTTGGCATCAGTTTGCGTTAACAATTCATAGCCCGATTGCACAGAATACTGCCAAATTTAATATTGAAATTAAAAGTCCGCTGAATAATATTTTTGCGAATAATGATTTGAAACATCAGGATTATCCTGGCTGTGATCATACAAAATTTTCCAAAGGATTAAAAAAAGCCATTTATAATTTCATGCATGGTGTCGGAACTGACTGGCAGATTACAGGGTGGTTTGATATAAAAGTTCCGCAGACAAAAATGAACAGAAATCTTATTTCGAAATATTTAGAAAACAATTATTTGGAAACGCCTTCTGAAAGAAGCCGGTCTATATGGCTTGCGGAAAGACCTATTTTAAATCAGATTAAAAAGGATGTAATTGATTTTCGGATCTTAAATAATACACTTGATGGAAGCTGGGAAATGGATTCACAAACCGCCATTTGGATTAATAAAACTATCGGCAGGATTTTAAATCAGGAAATCGTTTTGTATTCAGATTGGAAAACATCTTTCCCGGGCGATGAAAAAATGTTTAACTCATTTATACATTCGGAAACATGGAATGAACTCCGCGAAAATGTACTGCTGTTTGTTTAATCAATACGTTTTCTAAAACGCAGTACACTTAAAGAAAGAATTAAAATACCAATAAAAAATAAGATTGCCAGATCCTGCCATAATTCTCCAATGCCAATACCTTTTAAAACAACCCCTCTAATAATTGTTAAAAAATATGTTAGAGGAATTATATGTGTTATTATTTGTAATGCTTTTGGCATATTTTCAATTGGAAACGCGAATCCGGAGAGGAACATCATTGGCATCATTACAACAAACATTGCCGACATCATAGCCTGCTGCTGTGTTTTGGAAACTGTTGAAATGAATAATCCCAGCCCCAATGTTGAAAGTATAAACGCGAAGGAGGATACAAAAAGAAAGACTATACTTCCGCGTACTTCAATATCAAAAATCACGCGCATGGCTGTAATAACAACTACAACCGAAACCAATCCTAGTAAGCTGAACGGAACCAGCTTGCCAACTATCATTTGGTAGGAACGGATTGGTGTTACAATTAATTGCTCCATTGTTCCAATTTCTTTTTCTTTAACAACGGCTAATGAAGTTAAGATTAGCGTGATTATCATCAGTAATAATCCCACAATGCCGGGAACCATAAAAACCCTGGTCTTCATTTCCTGATTGTACCAGACTCTTGATTCAGCTTTAATGCTATTAAATAAACTTATATTGGAACCTGATCTGTTTTTCGCCTCAATAAGAATTTTACTTGAGTACAGATTTAAAAATGAGACTAAATATCCGCCCGATATATTTGCCTTATTCCCATCCGACCCGTCAAATATAGCTTGTAGACTTGCAGTCTCGCCTCTTCCCAAAATTTTTTCGAAGTCTTTGGGAATTACAATTCCGGTTACTACTTTTCCTTTTTCAAGAAGTTCGGTTAATTTATCATAATTATTAGCATATTCATAAACTTGAAAATATCCTGAGCTTTCTAACTCACTTACAAAATTTCTACTCCGTTCTGAAAGGTCATTATCATAGACACAGATTTTAACCAGCTCAACATCCAGGTTTGCCGCATATCCTAAAAATGTTAATTGGAAAATTGGCGCGATCAATATTAACGCAAACATTTTAGGATCGCGTTTAAACTGCTTAAATTCTTTTATTATAAAATGCAGTATTGTTTTCATAGTTAGTCATTATGTTTTTTAATTGAATAAAACTTCACGTCTTCCGGCATGAAAAACGTCTTAGATTTTTTTTCTATTCAACAGCTTTTTTATTTCTAATAATTGTTGCTAGTCCTAAAAATACTGTACCGTAAATTGTTAGGTATAATAGCTGTTCCCAGAAGGCATATAAGCCAACTCCTTTTAATACTATTCCTCGTAATACTACGATAAAGAATTTTGCCGGTGTTATATTTGTTATTATTTGTATTATTGTCGGCATCCCTTCAATTGGAAAAACGAATCCGCTTAAAAGCATTGCCGGCAGCAGCGATAAAAAGGTTGCCAGTGTAAAAGCTATCTGCTGCGAGTCCGAGACAACAGAAACAAAAATACCCAGACTAATTGATGCGGCAATAAAAATCAGCGTACTTATAAACAAAAGAATTATACTTCCCTTTATAACTATGCCAAAGAGGATAAAACCCGCAATTAAAATTATTACCGCGTCTATCATTGCTATTACAATAAACGGAATTGATTTGCCTAGTAATAATTCAAATGTATTTATTGATGAAACATTTATCTGCTCAATAGTTCCGCGTTCTTTTTCTCTAACCAAAGACAGGGCAACACTTATAACAGCTGTTATAATTAGAATCATTGCAATTAATCCCGGGACTAAAAAATTCTCTGTTTTTAATTCAGGGTTAAACCAAAATATATTTTCTAGTGCAATTGGCGGCGAAAATTTCTTTCCGTTTTTTGCAAGAATCTCTGACTGTAATTTTACATTTAAACTAGCTGTGGCGGCATTAAAATAGTTATATATAATAGTTGCGGTATTTCCATCAACGCCATCAACTAAAAATTGAATTTTAGGTTCTTCGCCAGCTGAATACAATTTGGTTGAAAAGTCGTGAGGTATAACTATAACTGCCTGTGCTTTCTTTTTGTCAAGAATGGTTTTTATTTCTGAATCCGATTCTATAAATCTTACAATTTCAAAATACTCTGTCGCGTTTAAGGAATTATAAAACTCTCTGGAGATATCAGAACGATCCTGATCAAATATAGCCAGCTTAATATTCTTCACATCAAAATTTATTGCATAACCAAACAGTACAAGAAGTAATAACGGGAATCCAAACAGTACGTACAGCATTCTGCTATCGCGTTTTAACTGCCGAATTTCTTTTAGAGCAATCGATTTAATTCTAGCTAACATGTTTTCCTTCCTCTAAAAGATGAATAAAAACATCTTCCAATGTTGGTACTATTTTTTGAATTTTGTTCACTGATATTTCCTTACCGTTCAGCAGTTCGCTTATTAGCTCTTTATTTTTAAAACTATCCGCAACATTTATATGAATATTATTACCAAATATTGATGTCTCATTTACAAAATTTTTGGTTTCCAAAACTTCCATTGCCAATACCGGATTACTGCATTCAATTTCGTAAATACTGCTATTTAAATAATTTTCTTTCAATTCTTTTGAACTGCCTTCTGCTATTAGCTTTCCGGCGTTTATTAAAATTATATTATTGCAAAACTCAGCTTCTTCCAGATAATGAGTTGTTACAAAAACTGTTATGCCTTCATCAGCCAAATCATTAATCAATTCCCAAAAACCCCTTCTTGAAATTGGATCAACTCCGCTTGTTGGTTCATCTAAAAAAACTATTTTAGGTCTGTGTATAACTGCTGTTCCCAATGCCAGTCTTTGTTTAATGCCGCCAGGTAACGATTCTGTTAACAGTTTCTCTTTCCCAATCAGATTTGCGGTTTTAAGAACCCATTTTTTTCTTTCATTTAATTCTTTATCCGCGAGCCCGTAAATTCCTCCAAAGAAATTTATATTTTCTTCAACTGTTAAATCGTTGTACAAAGAAAACCTCTGTGACATATAGCCAATATTCTCTTTAACCTTTTCAGATTCATTCATTATACTGTAGCCGCCAACTAACGCATCCCCTTTTGTTGGACCAATAATTCCACACAGCATCCTTATTGTTGTCGACTTTCCGGCACCGTTCGCGCCAAGGAATCCAAAAATTTCACCTTGCTTAACATCAAAGGAAATGTCATCCACAGCTTTAAATTCGCCGAATGTTTTTGAAAGACTTTTTACTTCTATTGATTTCATATTTTAATATTCAGATAATTGTTTGTTGTACCAATATTGTTTTTTAAACAGGTATGCCTGTTCCCTGCGCTTAATAGATTCTGTTGCCAATTGCTTTGTTTAATTTTGTCTTTGTCAGTTTATAATCAACAATTGTATTAATCAGATTTATTTCTGCTTCTAATAAAGAAGCTTCCGCGTTTATCAAATCTGTAGATGTAATCATCTGTTCATCAAACTGATTTTTAGAAACTCTATAATTTTCCTTTGCCTGTTCGACAGTAAGTTCACTAACCTTCACTTTTTCTTTTGAACCTATTATGCTTAAATATGCGTTGTAAACTTCCAGTTCAATTTGCTCTTTTAGAAGTTCAGCTTTTTTTTCTGCTTGTTTTTTTATTTCTTCGGCCTGAATAATTTTTGAATCTGTTTCACCTGAATTCCACAAACTCCAGTTTAACGCGATACCAACATCCCAGGTTGCTTTAAACTTATCTTCTAACGGCATTAATCTTTGATTGGGATTTGAATAATATACATTGCTAAAAAGTGAAAGATTAGGATACCAGTCAGATTTTGTTCCTTCAATATTAAATCCCGTTGCCTTAAGTTGATGGTTAACCGCGCTTAATTCACTTCGTTGCTGAAGTGCTGTTTCTAATAGCGAATTAAAAGGTTCCAGTGAAAAAACTTCTGTTTCTAAATCAGCATTAATTTTTATTTCTTCATTTAAGTTTTCACCAATGCCTTGAAGAAAAAATGATTTATTTATCTTTACCATGTTTTCTGTATTTATTCTGGCAAGCTGTAAATTAGATAAACGAACTTTAATACTAAGAAGATTATTTTTTGTAACCATTCCGCTTTTAAAAAGATTTTCTGAATCCTTCACTAATTCTTCAACCAGACTAATATTCTTTTTAATTAGTTTTAGTGCTTCTTCCGATTTTAGCAAATTCCAAAATGCTGTCTGAATTTTAAAAGACTCGTTGTTCATCTCCGATTTAAGTTCATCACTAAGAGCATCATAATTTTTTGAAGCTGATTTTTTTAACGAGCTCAATTTAAATCCCGTAAACAGCGGCTGGCTAAATGATAGTTTAACTCCGTAATTATTTAGAATTGCATCCTGAATTTTTATTGGAGTCGGGAAAATCGGAACCGAAACTTCAAACGGATCTACATCACTTAATCTTGTGTAAGACGCGTTAAAATTTAGACGTGGATAAAATTTTGAAGTGATCTCATTTACCTGAGCATCCGCATATTTAACTTTCGATTCTGAAATTTTAATTACTTTGCTATTTATTATTCCAACCCTGATGCTTTCTTCAAGTGTATATGTTTTTTGCTGGGCAAAAAGTGTAATAAAGGCTAGCAATTGTATTAATATTATTTTTTTCATTGTAATTCCGTTAGCTTGCTTCTTGTATTAAATGAATGAATACGTTTTCAAGTGATGGTGTTATTATTCTTGAATCGGATATTGTTACAGAATTTTGCTTCAAAGTTTCCGCAATAATCTGATAATCACTTTCATAATTATCTATAACTACATTAATTCTATCACCAAACATTTGTACTTCATAATTTTTTTCTTTCAAAATCTTATAGGCTTTTCGTATCGGATTACAAACAATCTCGACTAAAACTTTGTCTAACGATGCCTTAATATTTTTAGGTGTATCAACTTTAATAAGTTTTCCCTTATCCATCATTGCTACACGGTTGCATCGCTCAGCTTCATCCAAATAAGGTGTTGTCATTAAAACCGTTAAACCTTCTTTTAAGAGTGCCGATAAAATTTTCCAAAAATCTCTTCGCGAAACCGGATCAACACCCGTAGTTGGTTCATCTAGAAAAAGAATTTCCGGCTGATGAATTAAACTGCATGCAAGAGCCAGTTTTTGTTTCATTCCGCCGCTTAATTTTTCTGTCAGTCTTTCTCTAAAGGGTTTTAATCTTGTGAACTCCAACAACTCATTTCTTCTATCTTCGTAATCACGAATGTTGTGAATTTCGGCAAAAAACTCCAAATTTTCATCAATGGTTAAATCACCGTAAAGACTAAATTTTTGTGAAAGATAGCCAATGTTTTTTTGAATTTCTTTTGATTCAGTTGAAATATTTTTTCTCAATAATTCCGCGTTTCCCGAACTTGCCCGCAACAATCCGCAAAGAATTCTAATTGTAGTTGTTTTTCCGGCTCCATCCGGCCCGACTAATCCAAACATTTCACCTTTATTAATTGTTAGCGAAATATCCTTCACAGCTTCAATTTCTTCGTATGACTTAACTAAGTTTTCTATTTTTATTATTGCGTTCATCTATAAAATAATCCTTGCGTCACCGGGCATCCCCGATTTCAATTTCAATTCTTTATTATCAATTTCCATCTTCACCGCAAAAACAAGTTTTGTTCTTTCATCTTTAGTCTGAATACTTTTAGGTGTAAATTCCGATTCGGATGAAATGTATATTACTTTTCCATCAAAAGTTTCTTCGGGAAACGAATCAACATTTACTTCAACTTTTTGTCCATACTTAACTTTACCTAAGTCAACTTCGCTTACGTAAACAACCATCTCAATTTTAGTTAAATCAGAAATCTTAAATAATGAGGTCATTGGTGAGGCATTTTCGCCTGCTTCAATAAATTTCTTAACTATTCTTCCCTTTATTGGCGAAGTGACAAAACAATCTTTCAGACTTTTATTTGCCAGATCCAAATTTGCCAAAGCCATTTTATAATTTGCTTCCGCCGATTCTAACTCTTCGATACGGGCAATATTTTTTATTTTTTTTAAGTTTTCTTTAGCTGAATTTAATCTGGATTTCGCAATAGCATATCCGGCTTCAACTTCATCAAATTGTTTTTGCGTAATTGTTTCACTTTTAAGCAGCGTGCTCATTCTGTTATAATTTTTCTCTGTTAACTCATAATTTGTTTTAGCCTGATTATAAATTTCAAGTGCCGCTGATTTATCTTCCGATCTCGCTCCTGTTCTTAACATATTTAATTGTGCGTTTGCCACACTTACCGCCGCAATGGCCTGAGCCGCTTTCAATTCATAAATTTCCGAATCGATGATCATAAGTGTATCGCCAACAACAACTTTATCACCTTCATCTTTAAGTTCTTTCAGAACAGTTCCACTAACCTTAGATCCAACAATCACATTTTCCGATTCTATTGTACCGGATTCGCCAATATAACTTCCATCGCCATTATCTGAGCAACTTGAAAGAATTATTAGTGATAATAAAGAAATTAGTTTTATTATTTTTTGCATTTTTTAACCTGGTTTTATTTGACTAAATATCTTTTTGCCTTTTTTTGTTAATATACCATTGAAAATAATTTCGATGGTAGTTTCACCAGCTTTTTTAGCTGAAATATCATTGTTCATTAAAAATTCCGGATTAATCGATCCATCAATTGCAGAAGTCATAATTTTCAGCATTAATGGAATTGGTCTGGCAATAATTAAATCTTCCTTCTGCCCCTGTTCCATTATTCCGCCCATATTTTTCTGTATTATTTTCCTTCTGGTTTTAATAACCTCGTTCCATCTTTCAGGATGTTTTTGTTTCAGATCATCAAAAAACACCGCGTTTATAGTCATTAATCTCTTCAATATAAATCGGCTAATGTTAATAAGCTTAATTACAGCGTTCTCATCCTTATTATTTGTGATTTTTTTATATTCTGAAGCTACAGAATTCAAAACACCTGCTGTTATTTCATCAACTAATTTATTTTTAGAGGAATAATATTTATATATGGTTTTTTTACTGATCTTTAGGTTTCTGGCTATTTCATCCATCGTGGTTTTATGAAACCCTTCTTTTAAGAATTTTTCGGAGCAAAAGGAGAGTATCCTTTCTTTTTCAATGTTTTTTTCGGTCACTAGAAACTCTTATCTTTTTTTGAGTTTCCAAATGTAGGTTATAGAAACTCCATTGTCAACAAATAGTTTCCACGATGTGATTTAAATCATAAAACCGCTCTCTAGAGATTAGCTGCAGGTTTCTGATTAAGACTGAATTTTATTTGGAAGTGTATTTGTAGGAAATTATGAACTGACCGGATTAGTTAACCAATGGATTACTCCATTGGTTAACAGTATTTTAAATTAGTCTTTAAAGATTTTAATAACTGGTTTGCCGTCTTCTAAGATAAACCCGCGGAACATTCCCTTTGTATTAAACTTCATTGCAACATTCCCGTTTCTATCAATACCAATCATTCCGCCATCACCTTTTACTTTCACAAGTTTATCATTAATTACTTTCTCCGAGGCTTCATCAAATGTTAAACCTTTGTATTCCATTAAAGCCGAAATATCATGCGCTACAACATTACGAATGAAAAACTCTCCATGTCCGGTACACGAAATTGCGCAGGTTGCATTATTCGCGTATGTGCCCGCTCCAATTACCGGAACATCACCAATACGCCCAAACCGTTTGTTTGTCATGCCACCCGTTGAAGTTCCGGCAGCAAGATTTCCATGTTTATCTAAAGCAGCACAGCCGACTGTTCCAAGCTTCTCATTTTCCAGCTCTTTTTCTTTTGCTTTCTGAAGCGAATGCCATGCTTTATCGGTGTAAAAATATTCAGGATCAACAGTTTCAATTCCGTTTGCTCTTCCAAATTTCTCGGCACCTTCTCTTGCCATAAAAACATGTTTCGATTTTTCCATCACTAGTCGGGCTAAACTGATAGGATTTTTAGTTGTTGTAACTCCCGCAACAGCCCCGCAATTTAAATCCGCTCCGTTCATAATTGCGGCATCAAGTTCATTTTTTCCGTTTGAGGTAAAAACGGCTCCTTTACCGGCATTAAAAAGCGGAGAATCTTCCAGTATTTTTATTGTTGCTTCCACAGCATCTAATGAAGTTCCGCCATTTTTTAAAATTGACTGTCCGGTTTTTAGAGCTTCGTTTAACTTTTCTTCATAAGCTTTTATTTGCTCCTCCGAATACCACTCCGGAACCATATAACCCGCTCCGCCATGAATTACTATTCCATAATCGGCATTTTTTATTTCAGAACGCTCTTTAACTTCTTTTAAACAAGAAACCAAAAGTGAAGAAATTATCACTATTACAAATAAGTTTCTAATTAGTTTGCTGTATTGTTTCATTTTCTAAATCCTTTTAAATTATTTCAAGTTTAAAAGATAATCAGCAATTCTTGTAATTTCTTCGTCAGTCAGGTTATTAACACCAGTCATTGGCGATCTGTATTTTGATCTCAATTCGGCTAATCTTAAATCGTCTGCAAAATCCTTTGGATTTTTAAGATATTTAACCAAGTCCTCTTTTTCCCAGTTTTCTGAAACAGTTCTAATATCAGGACCAGCCCCGGATCCGGCAAGCGATTTTGTATGACACATAAAACATCTATTACTAGCCATTAATGAAAGTGCATCAACTTCTTTTTTCACTGTTTCTGTTACTTGTTCAGAATCCTTATAAAAATCGAGATCGTCAATTGACTCCTCTTTTTCAGTCATTTTTGCGACTAAAAATAATACAGAAAATATTACCAATATTAAAACTATCCACTTTTGCGCGTTTGTCATTTTTATTTCCTTTCTAAATTAGTTTCCGTTTTTAATCATTTTATCATAATAATCTTTATAACCAATTACAGCATTCAGCATACCTTTTGCAATTTCATCTTGCCCGGCTGAACTTTTTAAATAAGCTTCATCAAGTTTATTCGAAAGAAATCCCGCTTCAAATAAAATTCCCGGCATCGAGGCTCCTACAAGAACATAAAATCCCGCCTGCTTAATTCCCCGGGACGGAATATTAACAATTTTATCTAATTCAACAACCATTTTTTCCGAAAACTTTTCAGAATATCTCATAAAAGAAGAATGAGCCATGCTTACCAGAATAAAATTATCATCCGTTAATTCTTTATATCTATCAGGATTATCCTCCATGCTAATTACGCTATTTTCAAATTCCGCAATTTCAATTGCCTCTTTTGTCTTACCAGGTCTCAGCAGATAAACTTCAAATCCTCTGGGACTGCGGCTTCTGTTGGAATTACAATGAATGGAGATAAATAATTTGCCGTCCTTTTCATTTGCAATTTTTCCGCGCTTAAAAAGCTCAACAAATTTATCATTTTCTCTCGTGTATTCAATTTTTATTTTATCACCAAAATGATCTTTAATCAGTTTTCCCAATTTTAAACCAAGTTTTAGATTTAGATCTTTTTCCTTTGTTCCTCTTTTTCCAATTGCGCCAGGATCTTTTCCTCCGTGGCCGGGATCAATTACAACAACATCAAGCTTCCACTTTTTCTTTTCAGCTTCATAATCCACATCTTCTTTTTCATAAATTTTACTGTGAATTGAAATCTGAAGACCGCCCTCTTCATCATAAGATTTTGCAACTTTGCTGTAACCGCTTTTAAGTTTATACTCCAGCTGATAGTTTTGCCACGAAAGTTTTTTTAATTTAAATGTTTTTATAAATCCGGTTGGTTTAAACTTTTTGCCAATATCCGGATCAATTGTAACTCCGCTTACATTAAAATGAAGCACTCCATTTAAAATTGCCGGTTTACTAACTTTATTTAATTTTGTTTTCGAGTAAAGGTTAATAAGGGTTCCATTTGCAAGTTCATTTAAGTTCATTCCATAAACATCAAACTCAGATGAATTTGTTGGCTTTAGAATTTCTATAGGTTTTTGTGTATCATTTTGAATTGCTGTTCCATTGTGAGGCATAAGGTTTTCAGTTTTTTCATGAGTTACAGCCAAATGTTTTGAATCTTTATCAATCGCAATTGTATTTTCGAAAGCAAAACTTACATACTTAATACAAAATTTTATCGGAATAAAAACATCATCTTTTAGAAGTAATGTTGATACCGGAATTTGATAAACTTTTTTATCATTTGTCTTTTTATCAACAATAATAACAAACTGATTTCTGGCAGTAAATTTAATATTATAGTTCAGAAATTTTAATTCAATTTTTGCTGTTTCTTTACTGTAATAATAATTTCCCGAGAGAATGGCTGAAAGTCCTTTTGCTGAAACGTAATCTATTCCTTTTCTTGAAAGGTATGACAAGCGTTCTGTTTTTTCGCCAACAGAAACACTGTATTTTAATAATCGCTGCCCTGGAATATTAATAAATGTTAATATTAAGAGGAACAAGAGTATTTTTATTTTCATAGACTAACCAATAAAGGGGACAAAAAATCCGCTTTTTTTCTTGTATTCTACAAACTCATCTTTAAATTCATCATGCAAAAGTTCTTCTTCCAACTTAGCTCTCATAAGAAGAAGCGGTATTAAAACTAAAATTACAGTTGGTAAAATTAAATAATTTAACAGAGCTATTCCGGCACCAAGATCAGATAATATCTGAAATAAATACTGAGGGTGACGTATTACCTTATAAAATCCGGTAGTTACAAGTTCATGTTTTTTATAAACAACAACCTGCTGTGAATAATTTTTTCCTAAAGATTTAAAAGATTTAATCTGTAGCCATGAAAAAACTATAAACATTAATAAACCGACTGCTCTTAGATTTTGATATTCTTCAACATTAATTCCGAAATTTGAAATTGAGCCCAAATTAAAAATCCCCAGAATTTGTAACAATATCAAAACAGCGGCAATATTTAATGGTGTTTTCTGTAAAAATGATTTTGGTCTTTTTTTAACATCGGCCAAAGCTGATTTAACACCTTTTTTTGCACTGGATACATTAGCACCAAGTGTAGCAATTATATTTACAGCAACAAGTAAATTAACAGGATCCATTTCTGTTCCCTTATATTCAAAATTCTGTGATTCCTAAATATAATAATAGATTATACTTAAATGCCATTTTACTTAAAGATATTTAAATTATTATATAACTGCATTAATTGTTACTTTTTCCGGTTTTGATTATCTTGGTTCAATTAAAATTATGTGAATTTTTTCCGATTATAAGGGATAAAAAAAGATGAATTTACATATTTATTTTTCGCAATACCCTTAAATCTTCCTGTAAATATTACTGATTATTTTTTAAGTCTCTTATATAGTTCTTAATAGGATCTTTTTTTTGGTGTAATTTTTGCGATGTAATGATAAAAACTAGAACAGGTATAAAATGAATACTGGGCAAACAATGTTAACTGTTGCTGCAATGATGTTACTATCAGCTATAGTATTAAGAATTAACAATAATTTTCTAAATACAAATACTGTAATGATGGAAAATAGATTTGGTGTTCTTGCGCTTTCCCTGGCAACTTCTTACATAGAAGAAGCTACTGGTAAAGCATTTGATGCGCAGACAGATGAAAAACCGGTTGAAACATTAGGAGAATTAACCAGTCCCGGAGGTTTGGGACCCGGAAGCGGCGAAGTTTATCCGTTCTTTAATGATTTTGATGATTTTAACGGCTTAACCAGATTAGATACATCCATGAGGAGTGCTTATTATAATGTAGAATGCCATGTTGATTATATTAATCCCGCAAACCCGGATGTTGCCGTAAACTCAACTACATGGCACAAGAAAATAACTGTAAACGTATTTAGTACCGGTTTTATGAGAGATACTGTTAGTTTATCTAGTATTTATAGCTATTTTTATTTCAGATAGGGGGATTAAATGGGTTTTACTACAATTTTAGATATACTCGGCGCCACAATAGTCGGAGGAGTTCTTCTTCTAATATTGTTCCGTGTGCAAGGTTCTTCTGTTGAAAACACTTATGTATATGGAGGCGACTTAATGGTTCAGCAAAATCTTGTTGCAATTGTTGAATTATTAGAATATGATTTCCGAAAAATTGGTTATTGTAAAGACTGGCAGCAGATTCCGGATCCCTCTAAAGCTATAACCTTTGCAGACTCAACCAAAATTACATTTTTAACTGATATAGAATCTGATGGTGTAGTTGATGTTATGACGTACTACTTAGGTCCGGCTTCAGAATTAACAAACACTGAAAATCCGAGAGACCGATATTTATACAGAGTTATAAATGGTGCAACTCCCAGGGGAACAAATTTGGGAGTAACTCATTTTAATCTTCGGTTTTTTGATGTTCTTGGAACTGAACTTTCGTTCCCAATTGGAAACCCTGCAGAGATTTACCAAATGGAAATAAATATTTCGATAGAAAATACTGCAGCTTACGATAATAATTATTCAAATGCCGTGTGGAAACAGATAAGACTGGCAGCTAGAAATTTGAAAAACAGGTAGAGGTATAAAATGTTTGGAAAAGGTGCACTTTTAATGATTGTCGGATTTTCGATGATATTTCTTGTTTTCGGACATAATTTTAATAATATGGCTACTAGTTCGGTCATTAATTTCGATGAGTTTCTTGTTCAGTCAAAAGCTCATCAAATAGCGGCTTCCGGTGCTAATTTTGCCGCGAACCAGGTTTTTATGAACAGCTTATGGGAAACCGGATATTCAAATCTATCATTTGATGGCGGAACAATAAACGTTATAATTAGTAATCCATTAATAAATTTAGCTACTAAAACTGCAATTTGTCACTCGTTGCCAAGTAATCCGCAAAACAAATACACTTTATATGTTCCAAATGCCGATGTAGCCGGTTATTTGGCAAAAGGTGATCAGCTTGGTGTTTGTTCTACAGACCCAACCGGCGGTTCTATTGGACTAATAACAATTCTTTCAGAAGGTGAATATGCCGATAAAAATAGTGAAGTTGGAATATTACTCAGACCGAGTAAATTTTCGAAGTTTGCATATTTTTCAAATTATGAACCCTCTAATATTTGGTGGACAAACAGTGATACGGTTTGGGGACCTTTCCATGTAAACGGATATATAAGATCCTATAGACACCCAACATACTATGGTAAAGTAACCTGTAAAAATGGATTGAAATATTACACAAGTTCATATAAAGATAAACCAAATTTTTATGGCGGATTTGAAAAAGGTGTAGATTTACCGTTGCCTACAGACGGTGTTCAAAAATTAGAAGATGCGGCTGATGCTTCCGGTGTTAAGTTTACTGGTCAGGATACAGTATTTTTAACGTTTGATAAAGACAGTATAAAATTTAGATTCCATCAAAATGATAAAGACAGCGTTGTTGAGGCAGTATCATTTTCTCCTAATAAGGTTATTTTTGCTGATAATGCAGTTTTAAGGGTTAAAGGAAGTGTTTCCGGTCAATATTCTATAGGCTGCTCAGGTAACGGTTATGGCGGTAGAGGAAATATTTACTTAGATGATAATATTACTTATGATGATGATCCTAGAATAAATACTAACTCTGCTGATCTTCTTGGAATTATAGCACAGCAAAATTGTTACATTGCGGATAACGCAGCAAACAGTTCGGGTGATATAGATATTCATGCTTCTATCTTTTGTGAACAAGGCGGTTTTGGTTCAGAAAACTACGATTCCAGACCTTATGGTGGTGATATAAATCTTCATGGCGGAATAATTCAGGCTGTAAGAAGAGCTGTTGGTACTTTTGGTTCATATGGAACGGGAACCGGTTTTAATAAAAGATATCGTTATGATCAAAGACTTATGTTAATTTCACCGCCTCACTATCCCGGAACCGGGCAATATGAAGTGGTTTCCTGGTTCGAATAAAAAATTATTTTTCAGGCATTCTCTTGCACGCCTGGTTTGTTGATAAACATATTGCTTAAGAATAATGTCAGTTCGAGCAACGTCGAGAACTAGCTGTTTCGGGGTATTTTCACTCTTCGACCAGGCTCAGAGTGACATCATAATTTCACATTTTCTAAGGCGTTCAAGAGAACGCCTTTTCTATTTTAAATGTTCCGACTTTCTCGGAATCTATCGAAAGGGGAAAAACATTTATAATCTCTACTTTAACAAATCCTTCAAAGCATCTTCCAGATTCTCAAACTTAAATTTAAACCCGTTATCCAAAAGTTTTTTAGGAACAGCACAAACACCGCTTAAAACTGCTTCTGAACCTTCTCCTAATACTGCCTTAATAATTTTTTTAGGGACTGGAAATAAAGCCGGTTTTCCTAAAACGGCTCCTAGTATTTTGGTAAACTTCTTATTAGTAACAGGATTTGGAGCTGTACAATTAATAGCACCTTTTAAGTTTTCATTATTAATAATTTCAAGAAAAACAGAAACTACATCATCAACGTGAATCCAGGACCAATACTGCGAACCTTTGCTTATTTTTCCTCCCATTCCAAGTTTAAAGACCGGAAGCATTTTTGCCAGTGCACCTTCGTTTTTATCTAATACTAATCCAAGTCTTACACAAACTCTCCTAATTCCCAATTCATCTATTTTTTTTGAAGAAGTTTCCCATTCATCTGTAACTCTGGCTAAAAAATCATCACCGGCCGTTTTTTCTTCATCCACTTTTCCAAATTCTACATTTCCATAATATCCTACTGCGGAAGCAGAGATAAATACTTTAGGTCTCTTATCTGAATTCTCAATTGCTCTTACTATATTTTTTGTTCCTTCAACTCTGCTGTTTCTTATTGCATATTTATGGTCTTTATTCCAGCGTTTTGCCATAATATTTTCGCCAGCCAAATGTATTACAACATCACTTTGCGAAATTACATCAATCCAGCCGCCATCTTGTTTGTTATAATCCCACTCTGTAAAACTATTAATTTGTGGCAAAATTGATTTAGCCTTTTCAATATTTCTGGTTAAAACAGATATTTCATGATTTTGTGCCGCAAGTTTCTGAACCAATTTTTTCCCAATTAACCCTGTTGCACCTGTAATTGTAATTTTCATTTTACAACCTATCTTATAATAAACTTGTGATAATATAATTATATTTTCTTAAATTTTAAGCTTCAACAATTATTTTGATCAAATTGTTTTCCACGAGGGGAGGAAAATTGAAACTTATTAAAATTGCTGTTTTATTTGTTGTGTTATTTACTACTTCTAATGCTCAAACTTACACTCTAAAGGGAAATATTTCAGATAAAAAAACGACCAGGTTTTTGAGTTTTGCAAATTTACGATTGAACAATTCAAACATCGGAACTGCCGCAAATGTAAACGGTGATTTTGAACTGAAACTTGAAAAAGGTCGACACGAAATTATTGTTTCGTTTATTGGGTATAAATCTGATACACTTAATATTAACCTTTCAAATAACATCGAAATTGATGTTCAGCTTTCTCCAGTTTCATTAAAACTTGATGAAGTAACAATTTTACCGGGAATAAATCCGGCTATTGCAATAATTAAAAAAGCAATTTTGGCAAAAAAAGAAAGAGAGAAAAAACTTAAATCTTACATTTTTGAAGGTTACACAAAGGGAATTATTAAATCTACCCAAGATATTACTTTAGGCGACAATTCTGTTAGTCTGCCAATTGAACGGGATACAGCCGAACTTAAGATTACCGGAATTTTAGAAAACGAAAGCCGTGGATTTTACAAAGCTCCGGATGATTATAAAGAGGAAATAGTTGCCCAGAAACAATCATCCAATTTTCCTTCTTCAATTAATCTGTTAACCGGCGGAAGGATTATTCAAAATTTTTATACAAATGATATTGAGTTTTTTGGACGGCCTTTACCAGGTCCTATTTCAGATGAATCTTTAAACTACTATTATTTCTACATTGAAGATACGGTAGCTTTTGATAATAAAAATGTATTTCAGATTTATTTTGCTCCCGATGACGAATCTGATCCCGGTTTTTATGGAAAAATATTTATTGCCGACAGTTCTTTTAATCTGGTTAAACTTGATATTCAATTAAATGCGGCAGCAAATCCCGGCGGAATTTTTGACCGGGTAAACATCTTTCAACAATTTCAGATTTATGATAAAATAGCAATGCCTATTGATTACAGACTTTTTGTTGAAGGAAATATTTTGGGACTTATAAGATTTGGGTTCGAGATTAATTCCATTTTGTATGAATATAAAATTAATGAGCATATAAATGACGATTTTTTCGATATGTCGGTTCTTAAAGTTATGCCGAATGCTGACAAAAAAGACTCTGGTTATTGGAAAAATCGCCAGACAATTCCTAATACTTTGGATGAAGTTTTAGCTTATAAAAGAATTGATAGTCTCGAAGCTATTGAAAAAACTTTCTGGGATAGATTTTCGTTTATGTCGGAATCGTTAAATATAGAGGATAATATTTCTGTAACCGGTCCACTTGGACTTTATTCTTTTACTCCGGTTGAGGGAAACGGTATAAACCTTGGCGCGGGTTTTAGAAATCTATTTGAAAAACGATTGTATACAAACATCGATTTGGGTTACGGATTTGGTGATAAAAAATTCAAAACAGATTTCTACGCGAATTTTAGACTGGGCGAATACCGTACGCATTCTGTTACGTTAAAGGTTTACAATAAAGTGACTGATCTTTTTGGTGAGTCGGTGAAATACAGCAAATTTACTTCAACAATGCTGGCACTTTTCACAAAATACGATTTTCGCGACTATTATTACACAAAAGGATTTGAAGTCAATTTCTCGAGTGAAATATTCCCAATCTTAAAAGTTAATCTTGGTTTCATGAATAAAACCGATAAATCAACTTCCAACAATACAGATTTTTCATTTTTTAAGCGTGATAAAAATTTCAGTAGAAATGAACAGGTATTTGATACAAAGATACATGCTCTAAAAGCCGGATTTGATTTGGATTTTAGAAAATATATAGAAGACGGCTATTTTAGAAGAAGAGTTTCTCAGGGTAAATCGTACGGAATTCTTAGCGGAGAAGTTTTGTACAGCAATTCCGATTTGTTAAAAAGCAATCTCGATTTCACAAAATATACTCTCTCGTTTTATGGACAGTTAAACTCTTTCAAATCGGCAAATTTTAATTATAGAATTAAAAGTATTTATTCTGAGGGATCAATTCCTTTCCAAATGCTTTATTCACTTCCCGGAAATATTGACGGTGTAAGTAAAAATTATTCTTTCAGAACTTTAAAACTTGGCGAGGTTTTTGGCGATCAGATTTTTGAGTTTAATCTTGAACATAATTTTAATGATGAATTATTTAGAATGGCTGGTTTAACATTTTTAACCGACTGGAATTTTACATTAAATACACATTTTAACGCTGCTGTTACAAAAATATCATCATCAAGTAAAAATATTTTGCCTGTTGAGTATATTGAATATTCTAAACCGTTTGCTGAAGCGGGATTTAGCATCGGACAGGTTTTATTTCCTTTCAGATTAGAATTTACCTGGAAATTAAACCACAGAGGAAAAAATAATTTTATAATTGGTATTAACACTCCAATGTTTTAGTTATCCGCCTTAATAATTTTCATTAATGTTTTTGATAATAAAATATATTTTCAAAACTGATTGTCACATCGGGCATGGTTGTAATGTGAATATAATAAAGCAAATTTAAGTGATATTTCCACACTTTAACAAGCTCGGTGTGACTATTTTTTCTTAATTACTTTGGCATTTTAATTGAAAGTTTGTATGATTACACAAATTAGGAAAACAAAATGAGATTTTTATTTACTCAGATTTTAGCTGTTCTTATTTTATATACAACGGGGTTTTCTCAGGATATTAAAATAAATAAAATTGAACCGCCAAACTGGTGGATTGGAATGAAAACCAGCACAATTCAATTAATGGTGTATGGCAAAAATCTAAACAGCGTTTCGGCTGAATTTGAGAATTCTGCAATTAAAGTTTTGGGAATCAATGAAGTTGAAAATTCAGCTTACACTTTTATAGATATTGAAATTCCTTCTGATTTAAAAGCTGATACATACAAATTAAAATTAAAAAGTAACGCTGGCGAAACTGAAATTGATTTCCCGGTTTTAGCAAGAGAAAATGATACAAACCGCAATCAGGGTTTTGATAACAATGATGTAATTTATCTTATAACTCCCGATAGATTTGCAAATGGCAATACCGGGAACGATGAAGTTGAGGGAATGATAAATGATTTTGAGCCTGGCGGAAGAATTGCTCGTCATGGCGGCGATATTCAGGGAATAATTGATCATCTTAATTATATAAAAGATCTTGGCGTTACTGCTATTTGGTCAAATCCATTAATAGAAAATAATTGTGATATAAGTTATCATGGTTACAGTGCAACCGATTTTTACAATATAGATGCACGGTTCGGCAATAATGAACTTTACAAAAAATTTGTAACTGAATCTCACAATCGCGGATTAAAAGTAATTCTCGATCACGTAACAAATCATATAAGCACTAACCACCAGTGGATTAAAAATCTGCCTATGAAAAGCTGGATAAACGGAAGTGTTGAAAATCATAAACCGGCAATGCATCATAAAATGGTTTATACAGATATTCATGGTGATTCATCAATCATAACAGCTGTTACCGAAGGCTGGTTTACAGATTCTATGGCTGACTTAAATCAGAAAAACCCTTTTCTTGCTAAATGGATAATTCAGAATACTATTTGGTGGCTGGAATATGCCGGTATAGACGGAATAAGAGAAGATACATATCCGTATTGCGATCAGAAATTTATGAGTGACTGGGCAAAAGCGGTTCGTGATGAGTATCCTAAAATGAAAATTCTTGCTGAAGTCTGGTCGGGCGAACCGGCATTTGTTGCTCCATATCAAAGCGGTAAAATGATTGGAAAAAATTATGATTCCAATGCGCGGGCAGTAACAGATTTTGGATTACGTGATGTTTTTGCCGATTATCTTTCAGGTAAATGCGGTTTATATAAAATATATTCTACAATTACTAAAGATTTTCTTTACGCCGATCCTGATAATCTGGTTACGTTCATCGATAATCATGATGTTACAAGAATGATGTACAGTGCCGATGGTGATTATGATAAAGTGAAAATTGCTTTATCAATTTTATTAACTACAAGAGGAATTCCTTCGATCTTTTATGCAACAGAAATTGGAATGGTTGGTGATCTTGATCATGGTTATATTAGAGGCGATTTTCCCGGTGGATTTCCGGACAGCGATAGAAACGCATTTACCAAAGAAGGAAGAACAGACAAAGAGAATGATCTTTACAATTACATAAAAACCTTATTAAAAATTAGAAACGAAAATCCGGCAATTAGAACCGGCAGACTTATACACTTCCCTCCTAAAAACAACGTATATACTTACTTTAAAGTACTTGGCAAAGATATTATTATGATTGTTGTTAATGACAGCGACAAGAAAGTAAAAATTGATCTAAATGATTATAAATCGGTTATTGGTTCAGGAGCCGGATTAAAAAATCTTATTACAAATGAAGTTATAAATAATCTAATAATTGAAAATAAAAAGGCAGAGATATTTAAATTAGCGGGTAAATAAGTTTGTTAGTTTAATTATAGATGTATATCTTAAGTCCCTTTTTTTAATTTTTCTTTATTTTTTAGTTTTTTTGAGATCACTCTTTAATTTATCATTTCTGGAGCGATAATGATAAAAGGATTGTCCTAAAATGAAAAGTATTATTCTATGTTAGAACGTGCGGCAAATACTATATGAAAATGAACAGAGTTTTTCCATATCTGAAATGGTTTCTTGCCGGAGCCATTATTGTATGTGTTGTAGCAACATTTCAAAAAATAGCGACAGGTTTTCCTAATCATCCAACCGGTTATATTGCCCTGCTTTAGTTGGCGGAATTTTCGGTTTAGCGACATTAATCTGGAAAAGTCGATTAATCCTTTCTACCAAAAGAACTGATTTACTGCAGGAAGTTGTTCCAAGCGCAATTTTTACAGTTAATAAAGAAAAAATTATTACAAGCTGGAATAAGAGAGCGAAAGAATTAACCGGAATTAGCAGTGAAGAAATTATTGGGAAAAAGTGTTCTGATTTTGCCCTGCATCCTTGTACTACCAATTGCGGAGTATTTAATATAGAGATAAAGAGACCTATAACCGGAGCTAAGTGCAGGATTAAGAAAAAGTCCGGAGAAATAATAGATGTATATAAAAATGCTGATGTCCTGCGAGATTCTGAAAATAAAATAATTGGCGGCATTGAAAGTTTTGTTGATATTACAAAAATAGTGGATGCCGAACGAAAACTAAAAGACGCAAAAGAATTAGCTGAAAAATCGGATAAATTAAAAACAGAGTTTTTGGCGCAAATGTCTCATGAAATACGAACCCCTATAAATTCAATTGTTAGTTTTACCCAGCTTATACGGGAGCAACTGGAAGATAAATCGGATGAAGATTTACAGACTGCCTTTAATTCAATAGAAAATTCGAGCAATAGAGTTATAAGAACCGGAGATTTAATATTAAATATGTCTAAAATTCAAACGGGCACTCACGAATATAATCCCATAAATTTGTGTCTTTGTAAAGATGTATTTCATGAATTTGAAACTCAATACAGACGGCTTGCCGATCAGAAAAAAATAGACTTTGAAATTGTATGTTCAACTAAAAATTCTGAAGTATTCGCGGATCAATATTCTCTTATTCAAATATTTATAAACATTCTGGATAATGCTTTTAAGTATACCGAGAAGGGTTTAATTAAGATTGATTTTGAAGATTCTGACAATGGTTCTATCTCGGTAAAAATCAGTGACAGCGGCATTGGTATTGATGAACAATTTTTGCCTAACCTGTTTAGCCCATTTATCCAGGAGGAACAGGGATACAGCAGAAAATATGAGGGCAACGGTCTGGGTCTGGCTTTAGTAAAAAAATACTGCGATCTGAATAATGCACAAATTAACGTTACTAGTAAAAAGGGCGAAGGTTCTGTTTTTGAAGTATTGCTTAATAAAGCCGGCTGATAATAATTTTTAAACTATATTAAGTTCAATAATTTCACCCCTAAAAATTTTATCATAATTAATAGAGCGGTTATCCAATTAAGATTATATATTTGTAAACCTTAATCTAAAAGGAGAAAAGATGGAATTTATAGAAGTCGCGGAAAAAAGAACTTCGGTTAGAAGTTTTACAGATGAACCTGTTCCGGCTGATAAATTAAAAGAAATGGTAAGAATTGCAGCAACAGCTCCATGTATTGGTGGAAAAGAAACCTGGAAATTTAAAGCCGTTACAAATAAAGCCGTTATGAAAAAAATGGCTGATGTTGTTAAAACTAAGTATAAAGAAGTTTTACCCGGAAATGATGAACGTATTACAGAAAACACAAAACGCGCTGTAGAAATGTTTTCTTCACTTTTTGAAAAAGCTCCGGCTGTAATTGCTGTTCTTGCTGAACCTTATACGGCAATTGTTGATCAGGTATTATCGGAAACTGCGTACAATCATGATGAACTAAACAAAATGAGAAATTATCCTGATATACAGACTATTGGAGCTGCTATTCAAAATTTGTTATTAGCCGCGGTTAATTTAGGATACGGAGCCTGCTGGTTAACCGGACCAATGGTTGCTAAAGAAGAGTTATCAAAATTGATTAACGTTGAAAATCCGTATAAATTATTTGCGTTTGTTGCTGTGGGAAAATCTGATAAAGAAACAGTTCCACGAACAAAAACGCCTATCGACAACATTTTTGAGATTATTCAATAATCTTTGTTATTAATGTTAGCCAATGGTTAAATCCGTTGGTTAACATTTAAACAACTCCTATAAAAACATTCCTTTACGAAATAATTTAACTATTTAGAATTCTTAGAAAATTATGCCTTTGTATTTAGCTGGATTTTTATTGTTAAAAGGAAGGGAAGCCGTTATTGTAAAGGGTTGTTGAGGGCTTGAGGGCATTATAACGACTTCCCGAGGGCTAATATTTTATTTTATACAAAAATGCAAAAATAATTTTATAAAATCACGATAAATGTAAAAAAAAGTTTAAAGTTTTTCCGAAGTTGCTTTACAGTGTGATTTGTATCATAGTTTTTATGGAAGTCGTTATTAAAAAATTATTTATAGAAAACTTCGTAATCCCATGCTAATATTTTCTTAGAAATTTTATGTCCTAATGTAATATCTTTATTTTCGAACAGGCTCTGATAATCGCCGGCTATATTTGGATCGTTTATCTCAAGATCAATATCATTTCCCGAAAGATTAAATATTGCAAAAACCTTATTATTATCCTTTTCGCGTACAACGGCAAAAATGTTTTTATCATCATTAGTATTAACTCTTAGCATTTCGCCGCCAAATGTGCCATTCCACAAAGCTTTATTTTCATGTTTTAATTTGAATAACTTCGTGAAAATTTCTCTAAATTTTGAATCTTTCCACTGAATTGGGTCTTTTTCAAAAAACTCTAAACGTTTTGTGTTGCCTGCTTCCTGACCGCTATAAACCAGCGGCATTCCCGGAATAATATTGCTGAACACGGCAAAAGTTTCAACACCTTCACCTAATCTTTCAAATACAGTTCCGTTCCAGCTATTTTCATCATGATTTGTTGTGAAGGTCATTCTATAATCATTTTTTGTATATTCCTGCAATTCCTTTGCGAAAAATTCATCCAAATCTAAAGCGCACTTTTTACCTTCGGCAATTTCATTCATTATATCTTTTAACTGCCAGCTGTATGTCATATCAAACGCATTTTTCTGAAGATGCTGCTCACTTGCTTCCGCAAGCATAAAAACATGTTTGCTTTTGTTCAGGGCAATTCTTGCTTCATCCCAAAACTCAACAGGAACCATTGAAGCAACATCACATCTATATCCATCAATATTACATTCCTTTACCCAGTATTCTAAGGCATCAATCATTGCCGGCCATACTTCTTTATTTTCATAAATTACATCACTCCAGTCTTCAACCGGCGGAGCAAAATTTCCGTTATCATCTTTAGTAAAGTATTCCGGATTTGTTTTTGTCCATTCGTTATCCCACGAAGTATGATTAGCAACCCAGTCAATAATTACAAACATTCCCAATTCGTGAGTTTTATCAACAAGATTTTTGAAATCTTCTAATGTTCCAAACTCCGGATTTACACCTTTATAATCTTTTACAGAATAATAACTACCAAGAGTTCCTTTTCTATTTAATTCTCCAACCGGATGAATTGGCATCAGCCAAATAATATCAACTCCCATCTCTTTCAACTTTGGAAGTTCTTCCGCAAATGCGTTAAAGGTTCCGGCTTCAGTGTACTGACGAATATTCGCTTCATAAATAGTTGCGTTTTTTGTCCAGTCCGGGTGTTTTACATTGCTGACTGGAATTTCTACTTGTTTTGTCGCTGAACTTTGACAACCAATTAAAACAGCAAAAACTATTATAAAAAAAGTATTCCATTTGGGATTTTTGAATTGCATAACATTGACCTTTGGTTTCACTAAAAACTACCCTTAGTGCAGAAAACATGCCAATTAAAAAGAGCCCAAAATATATGGCAAACAGATAAAACCAGACACAACAGCATTGTTTGTTTATTAAAAACAATAATCATGACTTATTAGGTTTAATAATGGGAGTTTAAAACAATTTAATATTTTAGTTTAACGTTTATTTTAATAAATTTAAGATCAGTTTCTACATAACGGAGCGCATTAAATTATGAAAAGAATTAATACAGAATCTGTTTCCAGTTTTTTCATAACTATAATTGGATTGGTTGTTACTTTTATTGTTTTAAAAGAGCTCCAGCATATTTTTATTCCATTTGTTATAGCCATTTTGCTTTATTTTATTTTTGATCCTCTAAATACTTTCTTAAAAAAATATAAAGTTCCCGGCGGTTTAACAGTAGTTGCCGATATTTTAATAATAAGCGGTATAATCTGGGGATTTGCCAGAATTATTATAAACTCCCTTAACGAATTTGAGTCAGCACTTCCGGTTTACGGCGAAAAACTTAATAATATGATTAAAACCACTCTCGATTCAATTGGGATTTCAAGAACTGATTTGGCTGATTTTGATTTGATGAAACTTGTCTCGGAAATTAATATTGGCGGAATTGCCGGCGGATTTTTCTCTTCGACATTAACTATTGTTTCAACAATATTTTTTGTGTTATTGTTTTTTATATTTATTAGCAGTGGTTACAATAATATTTATGAAGTAATTAAACGCCATTATGTAAGCAAAAACATAAAAATCGCGCTACACAGATTTAAAAGAAACATTAAAAAAAGTGATAAAACACTTTCGCAATCAGTGGTTGATTCAGAAAAATCGAAGCTGGAAGTTATTGTGCATAACACTTTTAGAGATATAAACGAACAGGTTCAGAAATATATTGTTACAAAAACTCTTATTAGTCTGCTAACCGCCATAGTTGTTGGTATTATTTTATTTTTCTTTGATCTCGATTTCCTTGTAGTCTGGATATTCTTCACATTTCTTTTCAATTTTATTCCGAATATTGGTTCTATACTCGCGGTTTTATTTCCGGCTTTAATTGCGCTGGTTCAGTTTGAATCAATAGGATACTCTGTTTTGATTGCCGGAATTTTAGCAGGCACACAAAATATAATAGGCAATTTTATTGAACCTAAAATTATGGGAAACAGATTAGGATTAAATCCGCTGGTAATTCTTTTGTCGTTATTATTATGGGGATACATTTGGGGAATAGTAGGAATGTTTTTATCCGTTCCATTAACGGCTGTAATAAAAATTATTCTAAGCAATTCTCATAAAAGAAATATGAAGTTTTTAAGTGAGTTAATGGGAAATTAAAAGTTTTTAGTTTTTGTGTGATATTATAATTTCTTTCAATGATCTTTTGGGTACATGATGAACTCCGTTTTCATCGCGCCAGTATTTTACATCTCCGGATTTTATTTCATCAATCACAACTTCTTCTTTTGGTTTTCCCAGAGCAATTGTTAAAAGAATTTTGTACTTATTATCCAGTTTTAACAAGTTTTTAAGTTTTTCCCTGTTTATGGAGCCAATCATACAGCCGCCTAAACCTTTCTCAACCGCTCCAAGTAAAATAGATTGAGCGGCAATTCCATGATCACAATCAATATCCTTTTTAATTTCTGTATCACCTAAAATTATTATGTAAGCTGAAGGTCTTTCACCTTTCTCCGGACCGGACCAATTTTTCAGATAACCAGCCCAGGCAAAACAAGGAAATATTTTTTCACATGTTTCTTCATCATTTACAATAAAATATTTAAGAGGCTGCAAATTTGCACCGGAGCCTGAGTTTCTGGCTAGATCAATTAATTCAATCAGATCATTTAATTCGATTTTATGTTCTTCATAAAATCTGCGGTAAGTTCTGTTTTTTAGTATAAGATCCCGGATCATAATTTTATTTTGGATATTAAGGAAATGTTAAATAAAGATGACATCTTTTTAAAAGATGTCATCTTTGAGAATTGTATTATATTAAAACTTTCTATATTTGTCACTTTTTACATTACAGAATGGACAGGTTTCAGGTGCTTCGTCACCAACATGAGTATGACCGCATACTGTGCAAATCCAAACAGTTGCTTCACCAATATCTTTACCTTCTTCAACAGTAACATTTGCGTCTTCATAAAGTTTTTCATGAATTTTTTCTGTTTCTAAAGCCCACTTAATACTTCTTACAGCTTGTTTCTGCTCTTGTAATTCAGCAACTGCATTATAAGCCGGATACATTTCTTCAATTTCAAAATGTTCGCCTTCTCTTGCGGCTTCTAAATTTTCGGCAGTTTTCTTAATTCCGCCTAATACTTTTAAATGATTTCCGGCATGAACCTGCTCGGCATAAGAAATTGCCCTAAATAATCTGGCTACTTCCGGAAATCCTTCTTTTTCAGCTTTTTCAGCATAAATAGCATATTTAACTGATGCCTGACTTTCGCCTGCAAATGCATCTGCCAAATTTCCTTTTGTCATTTCGGCCATTTTAAACTCCTTTTGTCCTTTTTAATACAATAAAAATTTATTGATTTGATTATTTTTAATGAAGAAAATATATTAATTTTCTATTTTTTACAATGTTTATATTTAAAATTTTGATTATCTGTAATTAATCAGGGTAAATAAGATGAATTTAGAAACTGAGTTTGAAAAAGAAAACTATGTAATTAGTCTCGACAAATCAAGACTCGATATCAATGTAATTCACAAATTTTTAATTAATTCCTACTGGGCAAAAAATATTCCTTTAGATACTGTAAAACGCGGAATTGAAAACTCTGTCTGTTTTGGTGTTTATCATAGTGGAAATCAGATTGGTTTTGCGAGAGTAATAACCGATTATGTTTCTCTGGGATATATTGCCGATGTTTTTATAATTGAAGAATATCGCGGAAAAGGATTATCAAAATGGCTGATGGAAGTAATTATGAATTATCCCGGGTTCAAAGATTTACGGGGATGGGGATTAAAAACCGCTGATGCGCACGGACTCTATAAAAAGTTTGGGTTTACCGAATTGAAAGATCCAGGTAAATCGATGGAACTGGCCAAATTTACTTCTTATAAATAATTTGAAATTTCCGTTCCCGATTCCGATGCTTTGCGGAATAATTGGTCTGATGGTTTTAATCTTTTAAGAAATACTATTTGCCGGCAATAAAAATTTCAATTCATATAATTAATGCTTAATTTAAAATTCACTATTCAATTACTATTTCTGTTGATTCTATGAAAATATTCTGGTCTCTGTTTCTGTTTTTTTTAGTGTTTATTTCTAACAATATTTATACACAAAATTCTTACACACCGGCTACGCAGCATAAATTAGATTCGCTGCAATCTAAAATTGATATTGCACGTAATGATGATGATACGTTAAATATGTGTCGGGCTTATTATAAAATGGGGCAATATATTGATGGAATAGGAGAGAAAGCGCGAAGTTATGTTTTGCTTGATTCCGCAATGTTTTTTGCCGAAAAACTTGGAAACGCGAGAGCAATTGCTTCAATTTCAAATTCACTTGCGGCAAATTACAGCAGCGAAGGAAAATATGAAAAGGCGATTGAGGTTTTCAAATCAGCTGCAGGCATCTTTTTAGAAATAAAAGATACCGCCGCATACTCAAAAGTGCTGCTAAATTTAGCACTGGAATATGTTGAAACTTCACAATTTGAAGAAGCAATGAAATATGAATTAGATGCACTCCGTTTTTGTGAAAAAGCTGATTCTTCGAATATTTGCTACTTTCTTCAGTCTATTTCGGAACTTTATTATACAATTGGCAACCGGGAAAAATGGAAAGAATATCTTCTGCTTGCCGAAAGCCTTTCATGGAATGAAAAATATGCCGACAAATTTGCACGGTTAGAAATTCTAAATGAAATGGGTGCGTTAAATATGTCGGAAAATAACTATGTTGAAGCAGAAAAGTCTTACCGTCAGCTTTATAAATTAAGTGAAGAATTTGATTATCAACATGGAATGGCAATAGCTTTAACAAACTTAGTACCTGTATTTGAAAAACTTGGTAAAAAAAGTGAAGTGATAGACGCTGCTCAGAAATCGATTGAATTAAATATTAAAAATAACCGAATAGCAAACGTTATTTATGGAAAGATACAGCTTGGAGAAATTTACAGGAAATATAAAAATTACAGCAAGGCGGTTTCTCAATTAAAATCTGCACAGAAATTAGTAAACGAAAAGGATGTAACACCCGATTTAACTAGGCTTTTTAAACAATTTTATCTTACATATAAAGAGCTGGGAAATAACAGATTGGCATTAAATTATTTCGAAAAATATTCAGAAATAAATGACTCACTTCTAAATATTGAAAGTAAAAAAGCAATTGCCGAATTAGAAACAAAATTTCAAGTTGAGAAAAAAGAGCATCAAATTGAATTTTTGAATAAAGAAAATGAACATCAAAACGAACAGTTGGCAAATCAGAGATTATTAATTTTAGCCGCTTCAGTTGCTGTAGTTTTATTCGGTATAATTATATTTTATGTAAACCGTCAGCGTAAAAACAAATTAAAAATTGAATCGCTAAAAGCGCAGCAGAAAATGCTTCTTTCACAAATGAATCCGCACTTTCTTTTCAATTCATTAACCGCAATTCAAAACTTTCTGCTGGATAATGATTCGCTTGCTTCATCCGATTATCTTGCGGAGTTTGCGCGTTTAATGCGTTTAATTTTAGAAAGTTCGCGCAAAGATTTTATTTCAATTAAAGATGATTTAAACGTTGCACAATTTTACTTAAGTCTGCAAAAATTACGTTTTAACAATTCCTTTAATTTTCAGGTAATTTCGCCTGAAGACGCTAATATTTCTGAATTACAAATTCCGCCAATGTTATCGCAGCCATTTATTGAAAACGCTATTGAACACGGAATGAAAAAAATGCATAACGCGGAAGGAAATGTAATTGTAGATTATTCGATAAATGACAATTATTTACAAATTAAAATTAGTGATAACGGCGACGGATTTGATCCGGACAAAAAAAACCAGAACCAAAAACATATTTCGTACGCTACAAAAATTACCGAAGAACGAATTTCCAATTATAATAATTCTAATAAAAGGAAAATTGAAATGACTATTTCCAGTAAAAATAATTCTATTAACGGAACAATTGTTACCTTTACAATTCCAATTTTAAACGGAGAGGTTGTTAATGTATAAGTCCATTATTGTTGATGATGAACAAAACGCGCGCGATGTAATTGAAAAAATAATTTCGCAATGTTTTAAATCCATTAAGATTGTTGATAAAACGGGTAACGTTGCCGATTCAATTGCTTCAATAAAAAAACATTCCCCCGATTTATTATTTCTTGATATAGATCTGCCGGACGGAACCGGTTTTGATATTTTAAAAGCTGTAGATTGCAGCAATATCAGAGTTATTTTTATAACCGCGCACGAAGAACATGCACTGCAGGCAATTAAATTTAGCGCGTTCGATTATATTTTGAAACCTATTAAATCTTCTGAGCTTGTTGCGTCTGTAAATGGTGCCATCACGGAAAAAATAGATCAGCAGTATTCCCAGAAATTTGAAGCAATATTTACAAATCTAAACAGTTCGCAAACCGGACTTAAAAAAATTGTGCTGAAAACATTAGACAAAATTCACCTTGTAAATATTAAAGATATTGTTCATTGTGTTTCCGATAATAATTATACAACCTTTAACTTGGCAAATAACTTAAAAATCATGGTTTCAAAACCAATTAAACGATTTGAAGAAATGCTGGTTGAACATGGTTTTTTAAGAGTACATCAATCTCATTTAATTAATCTAAATTATATTCAGCATTACGATAAACATGATGGCGGTATAATTGTTTTAACAAACTCGGCGCATGTTCCGGTTTCTAATAATCAGCGGGCAATATTAATGCAGTATTTTAATTCGCTATAAAGTACTTTCTGCCAATCAAAAAATTCTCATGAAAGGGGATAGAATTCTAACTGCACATTATCCCTTTCTAATTACTCTGAAATATGTTTTTCGGTCATCGTAATTTTGCTCTGTATAAATCAATTAATCTCAGAGGAAATAATGAAGACAAGAATTACAATTCTAACAGCAGTATTAATGCTTTTCGTTTTATCAAATGTAAATAGTGCGCAAAATATTAAAGTAGGCGGCGGTTTAACTTTCGCTAGTGAAATTTCTAACATCGGAATTCATGCAAACGGTATTTACAAAATAGATGAAACATGGGAAGCCTCACCTACATTGACGTATTTTTTAGAAAAAGATTATTTATCATGGTTTACAATTGATGTTAACGCGCATTATATATTTTCAAAAAATGATGGTTTAACAGCTTATGGTCTTGCCGGACTTAACATGACTTTCTGGAGTTTTGATTTTGAAACTGAAGTTCCCAATTTTGGTTTTGGCGGTGTTTCGCTTGATGCTTCTGGTACTGATATTGGAATTAATATTGGCGGCGGTGCCAGAAAAGAAATTTCTGAGAAAATGGAATTGGTTGGGGAGATAAAATATGTTTTAGGAGGGGCGAATAATTTTGCAATTAAAGCAGGTGTTGTTTTTAGTTTGTAAAATAACTTTCGTATAACAGCATATTTTAAGAATCCCGGTTATTGCCGGGATTTTTTTTATCCAAAACGGTTTTCACAATTCAAAAACAAACCTGTAATATCTTTTTGCCAAAACTTACAAATTAAATTCTTACAAAACCATTGTTAATTATAACTCAACTAACGCATATTCTCATTAAAGGAAAATCTAATAACTGAGCGGCATATATTTAATTTAAGAAAATTAAACAACCCGTTAATAATTTATTATGAGGAAAAATTATGTATAAAAAACTAATTGCTACTTTATCAATTTTATTACTTCTATTTGTTGGCTGCAGCGACGATAAATCTTCACCAAACGAACCGGAAGATACAAGTGCGGCAGGAAAAAATAAAATAAGCTTAACTGGAAGCGATACTGATTCTTTTGAATGTGATGTTTTATACTTAAATGACGGTGCATCTTTAGGGATTACAATGGCTGACAAAACCGGAAATAAAGCTTTGATTTTAAATTCGAATGAAATGACAACCGGAACGTTTTCTATACCAAACGACTATGAAGCCTTATATACAGATAGTGAAAACGCAATAATGTATAGTTTTCATGCCGGTACTGTTAAAATTGATGAAATTACCCAGACAAAAATATCCGGTAGTATTACCGCCAGCGCCCACCCTATGAGCCTTTTAACTTTCCAGGTAGATGAAAGTAAAACATTAACTATTGATACAAGTTTTGAGTTTTAAGATTTGTTGTTATACTAAAAAGGTCATTGCTTAATTGTAATGACCTTTTTTTGTTTTAAATACGCGTACTTCTGTTAATTCATTACTTTGTAATTGCTTTTTAAACGGATGGCGGTATGGGATTGTTGGGGGCTGGTGTTCATTTGTTATCAATTAATTAACAGTATTTTACAATTTAAAAATCCGCCCAGACGAAGCACTGCTGTTCCCGAAAAAATTAGTTTTTAGTGTTGAAAAAAAGCGTTGGCAAGATATACTCTTTTTCAAGCTTTGTGTTGGCTTGTGCGGGCTTGCAAATGTGCTTACGACTGTGGAGTGGCTATAAACTATTTCCATATTTTTCTAACCAATTAATTGAATTTTTATAATCTGGGTAATATGATTTTAGTAATGTCCAAAATTTGTTGGAATGATTCATTACTACCGTATGTAATAATTCGTGTATTATGATATAATCAATCACATATTCTGGTGCTTTGATTAGTTTCCAGTTCAGTGAGATATTTTTATTTTTAGAGCAATTACCCCATTTATTGCGCTCGTTTCGGATGAATAATTTATTATAAGTAAAGTTCAGTTTTTTTGATAATTGTTCAGTTCTTTTTGTTAAGTACTTTTTTGCAATTTGGCGATACCATTTTTCTTGAATTGTTGAATCAGTTAAATCTCTTTTTGCAGTTATTGTTTTATGTTCGTGATTAACAATTATTTTGCGTGGAAATGATGAGTCAAAAAAATAGTTATACCTATCCCCAAAAAGTAAGAGCTGATTTCTATGTAATTCAATTTTTGACATTGCATCGAAGTACTTTAGATTTTTATCAAGCCATTTTGCTTTTTTCTTGAGCATTGAAGTAATATCGTCTTCAGAGAAGGAAGGTGGAGCAATAATACGCACTTGTCCATCCTCACTAACTCTCAAACGAGCGTGTTTTACTTCTTTTCGGACTAATATGTAATTCTCAGGTAATTGCATTAATCTAACCTATAATTTTGTAAAACAGCCTTCATTATATGCTCAACTAATTCCTCGTTTACATCAATTTTCAATTCCTCAAATTTTGGGTTTACCGAGAGTAATAATATTTCATATTTTAAACGGTCAAATTCTCTTGGTACATCTTGCCAGCCGTTGTATATTTTGGCTTTAATTTTATCGGATGCTTCAAAAGAAAATTCTCTAACAAGGTTATCGTTGAAAGTTTCGCCCGATGCGTTTTTAATGATTGTAAAAAACTCAAAGCTGCCTTTATCAGGGAAACCCATTCTTGTTGGAAGTGAAGCTACATCGTCTAATTCAGTGTACAATATTCCCAATTGATTTAATATTTCTTCAATTGCCAAGCTTTCTTCCTGCTTTTGTTTTATTAAATCGTCTAAGCGGTTTTGGAACTCAACATAAATGGCACTGCTTACTTCGTTTTGGCGAATAACTGTTTCAATGTCTCGGATTATTTTTTCTGCTTTATCCGATGGGTCGAGTTTTATCTCTTTCAGCTTGTTCAAATAATCTGAGTCAATTGATATTTCAGGTAAATGACCTTTGAAGTTAAGTAACTTTGAACTTTCCTGAATTAACTTTCTTGTTTTGGCTGCATAAATTTCTGCATCAAAATCAAGTCGTTTAAACTCTTCAAGATATATCTCATAAATCTCATTTAACCATAAATATTTGGTTTTTGATTCGCGCAGAGCTGGATGCGGTGAAATAGATTCCCAAAGTTGGACTACTTCTCTAAAATCATTTTCAAATTTGCCGTGGTCAATTTCAGTAAGTTTTCTTACAATCTCCATCGTGCATTCGTAACTATCTTCTAATTCAATAGCTTCAAATGGTTCAAATGCATTGTCTAAAACTTTTGGGAATGTTTTTACTAAGCTTTCTACATCTTCAAAATCACCTATATCTTCTGGATCATAATTGAGTGCATCTCGATAGTTTTGGAAAACACCAACATAATCGACAATACGCCCAAATTCTTTTGATAGCTTGGTTACTTTATCATCATAAGGACGGTTTGTCCTTGCAACTGCTTGCAAAAGATTGTGGTCACGCAAGGGGCTATCCAAATACATGGTTTGCTCGATTGGTGCATCAAAACCAGTCAACAGCATATTACAGACAATTAGAACTTTTAGGTTGTTGCCCATTTTCTGTTCTTCTTCTGTAATTCTGCGTTTAAACTGTTTTATGATTTTTTTACGTTCTGCATCTTCTTTATAATGGTCTTTATAAAGTTCGTATTTCTCGCCTTCTTCGCAATTTCCTGTTGAGAATACAATAGAAATTTCCGAGCGGTCGAAATATTTTAAAAGTTCGTTGTAATAGAGAACACAAGCCTCTTTATCACAGGCAACAATTTGGGCTTTATAACCTTGTGGCTCGAGCATTTCTCTGAAATCGGACGAAATAACTTTGGCAAGCGTTTCAATTCTTTCAGGATGCTTTAAGAAGGTTTTCCACGGTTGTACTCTTTTTTCAACCAATCTTTTTTCATCTTCTGTAAGTTCTGCTGTTATTTCTTCGTAACCTGCTTTTAGTTTTTCTTTATCTAAAAACCACTTAATAGGACCAAAAGTGTAACGAATTGGTTTTGTTGCACCATCATCAATAGCATCTTGAATACTATAACGGTCGAGATAGTATTCGTGTTTACCTTTTTCTTGGTCAACAATTCCAAATTCCTGATGTGTTTTTGGTATGGGTGTTCCTGTAAATGCAAAGCGTTTAGCGTTTGGCAGAACTGCTCGCAATTCCATTTGATAATCGCCATATTGTGACCGGTGGGCTTCATCTATCAATACAATAACATTATCCCGCAGGTCTTTACGGTCGCCAAGTTCATCAAATTTCTGTACTGTTGTGATAAAGACACCCGATGGTGCTGTTTTGATAATGTGTTTTAAATCGCCAATATTATTAACTGCTCTTGCATTTGGAAATTCGCAATCGTCAAAAGTTCCGCCAATTTGTTCTCGTAAGTCTTTGCGGTCAACTACAATATAAATAGTCGGGTCTTTTAGTTCCTTACTTTGGCGAAGTTTGTAAGCGGTATAAAGCATTGTTAAACTTTTACCAGAACCCTGTGTATGCCAAATTACACCTTGGTTTAAATCACCATTAATAACCCTGTCTGCAATTTTATTTGCGGCTCTTAATTGTTGGTAACGAGCTACTTTTTTAATGATTTTTCCTTCTTCCCGCTCAAAAACAATAAAGTGCTGCAATATATCTAAAACTCTTGCAGGTTGTAGTAAACCGATTATTCCGAGTTTCATCCGTTCCAAAACTTCACCGTTTGGCAAACGGGCAACATCAAAATTCCAAAGTCCGTCTTTTTTATCTTTGTAAGTTGTGCAAAGGTCGTTTGTGGGTTCAAGAATTGGATTATGTTGAGAAACATCAAGCAGTGTATTTTTCCATTCGTTAAAATAAGAAGATGATGCGCCTGGTATTCCGTATTTGGTAATTCTTCCATTACAAGCAACACCAAAAGTATGACACATAAACAATTTGTCTGCTCGTTGGTCGTAGGTAGAAAACTGTTTAACGCCTTGCATCCAGTTGGTGCCTTTTCTGGCTCTTTGTTTCGCTTCAATTGGCACTAAAGGAATTCCATTTACAAGTAATACAATATCAGTTTTTACCATTTTGTAACCTTGAACCCAATATTGGTTTGTTACAATAAAATCGTTTTCCCAAATATTTTCAAAGTCAATAAAATGAACATCTATATCCTTGTTTTTTACCGAAAGGGTAACGCCCGAAACCAGTTTATCCAAAAAAGCTTCGTTACCTAAAATTGGTATGGGATTGTTCAGATTTTGCAATAGCAATTCAACTGCTTGGCGGGCAACATCTTCAGATATGGCATTGATTTTAGCTGTTTTTTCAATTAAAATTTGCTCAATAACGGGTTTTGAAAAAGCACGCTCGTATTTTTTCAAATCTTCGTTGCTTTTAAAAGTCCAGCCCATTTTACTTAACCATTCGGTTACCGGTTTTTCAACGCCCTTTAGTTCTGATAGATGTCCCATAATAATTGTTAATCCTAAATTGTTAATGGTTAATTCGCAACTTAACAGTTTTAATAATGCTTGTTATTAGCTTCATTAATTCAACAGCATCATTATTGATGTTTTCAAATTCGTTATTTGTTATGTAATCGGTTAATTTAAGCAGTTCTAGCCAATAAAAGGTTTCATTACACTCTTTTTGGGCAATTGCCATTTTATGAATAAAATCCGCATCGCTTTCAGAATGCTCCGCTTCACGATATAGTGCACCTATTGCTGTTCCAGAGCGCAAGAGTTGTTTACTCATTACAAATTCCTTTTTATCGTCACACAAGTATTTATATAATCGAACAATCCTGACAGCAAATTTCAAACTCTTATCTTTTATCGCATTATATTTCTCATTCATAATTATTTTTAACCATTTACCATTGATAATTAACCATTATCTTTTATTTTTTTTAATTCTTTATCAAAATCACTTTCAAATAATCGATCTTGAATAATTCTATATTTTTGAAACTCACTCTCTGCGTGGGCTTTGGCTATTTCGGCTGTTACTTTGCCTGCATTCTGCAATATTTCCCTATCAGTAGCGTCTATAAATTTATTTAATCGGGTTTCCCAATCTTCCATTGTCATAGGTATTTGCCTCAATGCCATGTCTTCTGCGATATCCAAATAGGCCGAAACCAATCGTTGTAGTTGTTGAATCTCGTTTTCCGACAAATAGTTTTTAGCTACGCTTACGTCAAATTTTTGGATTTTACCATTGGGTGCATCTTTCCAAGTGGTTAAGCCCATATTCTCTTTTTGATGGTCGGCTCTGTTTACAATTACTTCGGATGCCGTTTGCCCATGAATTGCCCAATGCAATTTGTTTTGCACGGTGGCAAAAAAACGTTTGGTTGCTTTTGCCGTTACATCATAATCAATGGAGGTTGCATAAATATCTGTAATTTTCTGATAGAATTTCCGCTCGCTTAGCCGGATTTCCCTTATCCGTTGCAGTTGTTCTTCAAAGTATTTTTTGCCGAGAATAGTACCGTCATTTTTAAGACGTTCATCGTCCATAGCAAAACCTTTGATGGTGAACTCTTGCACTATTTGTGTTGCCCATTTGCGAAAAAGTACGGCACGTTCAGAGTTTACCTTGTAGCCCACCGCTATTATGGCTGAAAGATTGTAGTGTTTGGTATCATAGTTTTTGCCATCTTTGGCAGTTATTCGAAAATTTCGAATAACTGAATTTTCCTCCAACTCGCTGTCAGAAAATATCTTTTTAAGATGATAATTGATGGTATGCGTTTCCACATTGTACAGCGTACCCATCATTTTTTGTGTCAGCCAAATATTCTCATCAGCATAAACGGCATCTACCCCGCCATCTCCTGTAGCCGCAATATAGGTTAAGTATTCTGCCGAAGAAGAATGAATCAATTGTGAGTTATGAATTGTGAGTTGTGAATTATCTTTTACCATACTTTTTCTCTTTTGAAGTGATGATTATGGATGCCAAAATCTTATTTAATTCTTGAATATCAAGAATAATGGAATTATATTGTGAGTTATCCAAATATTCCGATTGAAATAGAAGCTCTATCCAATAAGCTGTTTCGTTTGCTTCTTTTTGTGCAATTGCCATTTTATGAATAAAATCGGCAGAGCTTTCGGCGTGTTCAGCCTCCCGAACCAATGCACCGATAGCCGTACCACTACGTAATAATTGCTTACTAAGTACAAACTCTTTCTTTTCTACAAGATATTGATATAACTTTACAATCCTCAGCGCAAAAGCAAAACTCTTATCTTTTATCACATTTGGTCTCTTCATAATTTACCTTTTTTAATGGTGAATGCTGAGCCCATTCACAATTCACAATTCACAATTCATAATTCTCTCAACATCAAGCCGTACTTTTCCGGTTAGCAAATTTTGCATTAAGGATTTTTTTAGGCGTTGTAGGGTGCGGATTTTGCTTTGTTTTGTAATATTTTCTTCATCAAATGAATTAAGTTGCGATACGATTTCTTCTTGTTCAGATTTTTCCTTTGGTCGAAGAAGTTTGTATTTAATAAATCCACTTTTGTTTATTTGAGGAGTTGCATTTATTCCTGCAATTTCTTTAAAATGAGGTTTTCTATACTCCATCATATAAAAAAAGAATTCGCCTGAATTATTTTCATTAGCAATTAGAGCATTTATTTGTTGATTTGTGCAAGCCTCAGTTTTTGTGATACCAATTTTACCTATTGTTGAACCAATACAAACTACACAAATAGAATTAATTGGAAGTTTATAGCTATATCTAATTCCTTTCTCTGTAACAAATCTTTCAGAAGTAGAAACATATTTGGATTCACCTAAATCACCTGGTGTTATAAAAGGATAGCGAAGTTCATTTTCAATTTCTGAAAAGACATTTGGTTCCGCTGTTGGTGGAGTTTTGCCAGTTTGAACAAAACCATAATCCTTTACTCTTGCAACCTCCCAGCCAACAGGTACTTTCCCAAACTTTTCATCAAAATAAAACTCATCATCGGTACGCCAAGTACCATCGGGTTTTAGTTTTCCTGTAAGCAGGTTTTGCATAAGGGCTTTTTTTAACTTTTCGGCTGTCTTTATGCTGTTTTGGGTGGCTTCGATGGCTTCATCTATTTTGGATAAAATGCTGGCTATAGCGATTTGTTCGTTTGGGTTTTCGGGTATTGGAATTAAGATAGACCTTAAATCAGATTGGTTTAGTTTTTCTCTTGTGCTTCCATTTATAAATGGAACAATATTTTTATGTTCTAATTGGTAGAATAGATAGTTGAATTTAAAGTTAGTTTTTGGCTTTAAAATATGTGCGTGATTATTTACCCAAGACTTCCCTGAAATTTTATACGCAATAGGCCTTTTTTGATAATCCCAGAAGTTTCCACCATCTTCCGCAACTAAAATTAAATCTTCATCAAAAATGTAATCATTGATAAAATCTAAAAGACCATTTGCTCCATAATAGGGTATATTACCTTTTTTCGTAGAACGAACTTCACTACTCAATGGAATTCTACGAGAGTCGAGAATATCACAACATTTATCTATTCTTGTGTTTGACCAACTTTCAGGGATTTGATTTACTTTACTCATCTTAATTCAACACCTTTAAAAGTTCATCTATAGACTTTTCCAAAGCCGTTTCTTTACCCAATGTTGCTTTAAAATCGGTAATAGCTTGTTTCAGGTCAATTTCTTCTTCGGGTTCGAAGGTGTCAACATAACGAGGAATATTTAAGTTAAACTCATTTTCTTCCAGTTCTTCCATATCGGCAATTGTGAAATAGCGTTTTCGCAGTTCGGGGTCTTGCAACATGGTAATAAGTTCTTGCTGAACTGCATCAATGGCTTGGCGTTCTTTCTCGGCTTGCTCGTGGGCTGTGGATATTTTACTTTCTTTTTCGTTAGTGGTTTTATCCAATGCCTTCTGTGCTGTTACAACTGCTTTCTTTTGGTTTGCTGTTGGTTTTTCGCCTTTGGCTTTTTTGTCGGCAATTACCTTTTGGGCTTTTTCTAATTTTTCGGTTTGCAGTTCAATATCTTCTGCATAGTATTCTTCAATTTCCAAAAGTTTAAAATCTAAATCCTCTTGTATTAGCGTTTTCAAACGAACTTTTTGAGAGTCAATCCATGTTTTGGCTGTTTCTAAATCGCCCCAACTTTCCAAAATGGTAGAGATACGCAACATATCGTGAGGCTGCAAAGTGTTCATGTTTGGTTCTTCTTTATACCAGCCTTCTTTGGCGGCATACACCATTAAAACTTTGTCTTTGCGTGCTTCGGGTTTATTTTTGTTTATGAAAAGGATGGCACCAGGTATAGGTGTTCCATAAAACAAATTACCTGGCAAAACTACGATAGCATCAATAATATTGTGCATTTCGGTAAACTCGCCGTTGTGGTCAACTTTACCTTGTAAAAATCCTCTGCGGATTAAATATTCATCATCGGCTTTACGGTTTTGTCCGTCTTCTTCTTCGGTTTTTTCGGGTTGCCCACGAAATAAAACACCTTGCGGACAAACAACACCCGCTTTGCCATCATCTTTAAGCGATGCAACAATGTGCTGTAAAAAGGCAAAATCACCATTTGAGAATGGTGGTTGTCCGTAAACCAAACGCTCGTAAGGGTCGGTCATTCCGTCTTTTGGATATTCCAATTGAGGTGAGCCGTCTTTTTTATTTACAACTTTTCCTTTTTTATCTCTTTTAGGTTCGCCATTTTTCCACCAGTTTTCTTGCGAAAAAGGGAAATTAGCCATTACCAAGTCAAAAGTCCGAATGGAAAGTTCGTTGTCCTCTTCTTTAAATTTGGGGTCAAGTAAAGTGTCGCCTTTTTCAATACGAGCATCCAAACCATGCAAAATCATATTGATATTTGCAATCGCCCAAGTGTTCCAAACATCTTCTTGTCCGAATAAACGTATGGCTTTAGGGTTTTTATAATTGGCTTTACAATACTTTGCAGCGTTAATAAGGAATCCACCAGAACCACAAGTCGGGTCGTAAACCGTTGTGTTTTTTTGTGGTTTTAAGTAGCGAACAATAATATCGACAATTTCTTGTGGTGTATAAAATTGCCCTGCCATTGTTCCGCCTTTGTTTTCATCGGCAAAGCGTTTAATCAAATATTCGTAAGCATCTCCAAGTATATCAACAGAAGCATTTTTGTTGCTCAAATCTACTGCGTCCAAATAACTAACAAGGGCAGTCAACACTTGTGGACTTAGTTTCTTACTTCCTGAACCATCGGGAGCAGGCTCGTTCCAACGAACAGTATTTATTACACCTTTTAAAACAGCTTTACCTTCTCGGTCAATATTTGCATCGGCAATATCGTTTACGGCTTTGTTTAGTTTTTCATTTTTTTTGTCGGGCGAAGCATCTCGTACATCTTTCCAAAAACAACCTTCGGGGATTTTAAAATCGTGTTTGTTTTTTAATATTACTTCTTTTTCTTTCTCACTTGGCTGTCTGCAATTCTCTTTTACAAATTCTTTAATTCCGTTTTCGGTTTCCCATTCGTAGTTGTCGGAAAGTCGTTTGAAAAAGAGTAGTGAAAGTATGTAGGCTTTGTAATCTTCAACTTTGTCTCTAAGGATGTCAGCCATTCCAAAAAGGGTACTACCTAATGCTTGTTTCGTTATCATATATTTACTTAATTCCTTTTTAATTATTTCCAAATTTACTCTTATTCTGTGAGCTGGCAAAAAAACGCTCTCAGACTTGGAAGATTCTTAGCCATTTTTATTCACTTCATCTTTCTTAAAGTTTTTAGCTGCTAATAATCTTTTTCCATTTCCAACAAGCCCGGATGACTTATGCATTATCACTTTTATCTTGTTATACTGTGACTCCCCGGTCTGGCAGAATAATATAAAACAAATCAACATCAGGGTTCTGGTAATGCCTGAAAAAAACTGACCGCTTGGTTCATCATTCTCAACCAGTGCCGGAGCTAAAATATATTACGCTGAATTTCTACTCGCGTTTATATTACCGTACAATGATCGTTTTACTATTTTTTCGTATAATTCTTTGTTTTCACATGACTGCTCAATTTTTTGAAGAGCCGCCTGTTGTATTACCAGAAGTGGTAAAACAATTTGTTCTCTAATCATAATAGAATTTCGCGAGATAGGTTCTTCTTCCATTAAAATATCAAACCCGGATATAAGAAGCGTCATCTCTTTAGAAAGTTTATATTCTTCATAAAGAAGATTCCAAAATTCATTATACTTTTTGTCTTTGCTTATATATCTTGTCAATTCAAAATTGCATTTTGACAGAGACATCATACTATTTAGTATTAATGCTCTAAAAATAGCGACATCATTAAATATTTTTTTTAGTTCATCAAGTTTTCCATTATCCACAAAGGTTTTAAGAGCAGTACCAATTCCATAATAACCGGGAACATTTTGTTTTAGCTGACTCCAGGAACCAACAAAAGGAATTGCCCTTAAGTCATTCAGGTCAAGTTTTTTTGAAGAAACTCTTTTTGAAGGACGGCTTCCGATATTAGTTTTACTGTAATACTTTAATGTACTTTTATTCTCCAGGTACGGAACAAACATCTTGTGGTTTTTAAGTTTTGTATACTTATTAAAACTTATTTCTGAAAGTTCATCTATAGTTTTGCGTAAATCATCTGATATAATTTTATCTTTATCATTAATACTGTTGGTAAGTCCGGACGTTAAAAGCTGTTCACAGTTATGAATAAAATGTTCCTTTGTGCCATACTTACTTGTTATGGTTTGACCCTGAATAGTTAATTGAATTGCGTTATTAGCAATTTTATTGCTTTGGGCAACATAAAATTTATGCGTTTTACCTCCGCCTCTTGCCGGTGGTCCGCCTCTGCCGTCAAAAAATATTACATCAACTCCATATTCTTTACATAACTCTGATAGAGTTTCTTTTGTTTTAAATATAGACCAATTAGCTTTTAAATATCCGCCATCTTTTGTTCCGTCAGAAAATCCAAGCATAATGGTCTGGGTATTATTTCTATACACAATATGTTTTCTATATTCGGGTATTTCAAACAAAGCGCGCATTATTTTCTCCGCGTTTTTCATACCTTCCATCGATTCAAAAAGGGGAATAATATCAAAAGGTAATTTTTTAACAATGTATCCGTTCCACTTAAAAAGAGCGTAAACAAATAGAACAGAAAACAGATCTTCTGAATTGCTTATTATATAACGGTTACATCCCTCTTCTCCGTTTTTCTTCTGAATGTTTTCTAATATGGAAATCGTTTCTACTGTATCTTTTAATAATTCATCTTCAAAACTTTCCGGGTTTAATTTTATGTTTTTATGGAGCAATATTTCTACAAGCTCTGCTTCCGGAATCTCTTCTAAATTGTTTTTAATTAAACCTTCATTTATTAATATTTTACATATAACTTTTTTATGTATGCTATGATTTTGTCTTATATCTAGTGTCGCAAAATGAGTTTTAAAGATTTTTACTTTGTCGATTAAATCTTCAAGGTCGCTTAAATAAAGACTATTGTATTTATCAATTAAAAGATCTTTTGTGTTTTTTAGAGGTTCTATTATTTCTCCAAAACTTAAATACCTGCTGCTGTTAAACATTGCTTCATAAATTGACTTATGAAGTGTTTCTATAATATCTTCAATTTCTCTGAATGTTAATTTTTCTTTTAAAATACTAAGATCTTTATAATAACATTTCATTAAAGTCATGCGCAGTTCATTAGCAACATTAATTGTGGTTTCGGCTTTTACAAAAGGATTTCCATCACGGTCGCCACCGGGCCAGAAACCAAGCTGAACTAAGTTAGTATTGCTAAAGTTTTTATCTTTAACTGTTTTTTTAATTTCGGAATACAGGCTTCCAACAGCATCATAGTAAACTGTTTTTAAAAAATAAATTATATTTTTAGCTTCTTCAAAGGGAGTAGGTTTTTCCGAATTTATTAGTGATGTTAAGCCAAGCTGTTTTAGTCTTAGATCAATTTCGTTTATATTGTTTTCATTAATAAATTCCCTTAATTTTGAAATAATCTCTAAAACCGGAGCAGAGTAAAATTGTGTTGGATGAGCAGTAAAAACTATTCTGGTGCTAAATTTAGAAAGTTTATCAACAACTTCTTTTTTGCCTTCGGTTAGATATATGTAATCTTTAAGAGGAATATAATCGCCAAATTTAAGAAGGTTATTAAATGCCGCGTCTTCTACGCTGTCGTATAATACAATCTGTCTTTCAATATACTGTACAACCCGAAACATAAAGTCTATTTTTTCCTTTTCAGATGTTATCCTGGTATGCCTGGTGAAAAAAGAATCCATAATTTCTGAAGGATCTTCACCGGCTTCAAGCCCTTCGTTACAAACTTGCTGCATCAGAGGAATTAACATTCCAATATTACTAACTTTTCTAAAGGGCAGACTTAAAAACAAACTATTATAAACGTTAAACTTATTTTTTACAGATTTTTCAAATTCACTTAATCCGGCAGAATTGTTCATTAGAAGGACCTTTCATTATTAGGATAAGATTTAGTATAGAAATAATCTAACAAATAAAAAACAATTATAGTGTGACCGGGGATCATTCCCCGGTCTGACAAAATATTTTTAAAACAAACCAACATCAAGATTATGATCTATCGCCGAGAAAAACTGACCGTTTGGTCCATCATCCTCAACCAACGCCGGAGCTAATGCGCCTGGTAAAGTAGCTTCAACAGGATGATCCGCATTTTCACCGCCCAAATCAGTACGCAGCCAGCCCGGATCGAGTGTATTTATTCTAACTCCTGTATCCTTAAGTTTTACCGCAATATCATCAGTCAGTTTATTAACCGCCCATTTTGACGCACCGTAAGGAGCAAGTTCCGGCAAACCTTTAATTCCCGACGTTACGTTAATTACCCGTCCAAAACCGTTCTCAATCATATTTGGAATAAAAGCTCCGCATAAACTGTACATTGCTACAACATTAACTTTGAATGTTTCCATCCACTCAGTCCAACTGTGTTTCCAGATGTCTTCATAAAACGGAGTCATTATAGCCGCGTTATTATAGAGAATATCTATTTTAATATTTAAATTTCTTACCTGACTTATCAGAGTATTAACCTGAATTTCATCGGATAGTTCACCAAAAACCGAATATGTTTTTACATCAAACTTTTTTAGCATTTCAATTGTACTTTTACAGCTTTCCTTAGTTCTTCCATGCACAATTATATTACATCCAAGTTTAGCCAGTCCCAGCGCAACCTGCTGTCCCACACCTCTGCTTGATCCCGTTATTAAAGCGTTTTTTCCTTTTAGATCTATCATTTTTTATTTTCCTTATATAAAATAGACGATATCAATTATTTAATTAATTTAAATTCCTTATAAATAAAACAAACCGCCATCTTTTTATTCCGCTTTATGTCTGTGCAGCTGCCATGATATATATATATTCTGAAAAAGAATATAAAAAACCGGACCCAATACTGCCAGCGGACTTATAAATGTTAAAGCAATCCATAATGTAAACCCGTTGTTTTTTTGCCCGAGTGACTGCCCGCCTTCCATTTTTAATTCCTTTGGCGTAACCAGCCGACCCAAATAAAAATAGAGTACACAAAACAGCAATGACGCAACTGCTATTTGATAAATGATCGGATCGGAGAAACTCATTTCCTGTCTTATGTAATAACTGGCTTTCGAAGTTCCAAGATTAATGTTCAATATTAAAATATAGAATAGGTGTTTATTGAATTTTACTAAGCCTGATTTAACCTTTGGAAAGTAGCGTTTTATAAACTCCGCCAATGCATAAGGAACTAAAAAAATTGTTGCTACCGGAATTAATACATCTATAACAGTTACTGTTGATGAACTGTTTAATAATGTCGGGATAAGAAAGGGAAGTAGAAATGCGATACAAAAGTTTGTTAGGAGAATTGAAATAACAGCGTACTCTATTTTTCCATTTAATAAATTTACAATAATCGGTGATGCAATTGCAGTCGGCGCAATTGCAGTTATAAACACAACCTGAGCCAAACTTAAATTAAAAGGACTTATTATAAAATAGGCTATCATAGGAACAATAATATTTATAGCTAAAATATAAAAATGGCTTTTTTTAAGATTTTCTTTTTTTACATCCATCTTAAGGAATGAAAAAAACAACATTATCATTAACAGATATTTAATTACGTACGCATATGAATGAGCAACAGGGAATAAAATTCCTATTGATATTGTGGCTATAAGAAGAAGTGTTTTCATATATAAAGAGAAATTAAAGTGAAGAAATCCTCTAACAACCAATTACTGGCAAGAGATTGATAATGCGAAATTACCCTTTTAGGTTTATTTAATCAAATACTCAAATGTAAAGAATGAATTTAATACAAATTGTGAAGATCTATTATTTTTAGTTATTTTTCATTTCACTTTTAAAAACTTAGAGTCGTAATGAAATACAAACATATTATTTGGGACTGGAACGGGACTTTATTAAACGATCTTGAACTTTGCAATGATTTGATAAATGAAATTTTAATCGATAATAAATTAGAACCTCTCACCGAAGAAAAATATAAAGACATTTTTACTTTTCCGGTTAGGGATTATTACAAAACAGCCGGATTAGATTTAAGCGGAAACAATTTTGAAATCATGGGAAAACAGTTCATCGGTAATTATGAAAAAAGACGCTCCGAAGCTGGTTTACACAAAGATGCTGAAAAAACACTTTCCGGTTTTTCTGAAAAGGGAATTGGACAATCAATTTTATCGGCATATTCCCAACACACTTTAGAAGAAATTGTAGAAATTTTCGGACTCACTAAATATTTTAGAAAAGTTGTAGGGCTCGATAATATTTACGCTGGCAGTAAACTTGAAAACGGCAAAAGGCATATGAAAGAACTTGGTTATAGAAAAGGCGAGGTTCTTTTTATCGGCGATACATTACATGATCTTGAAGTTGCTGAAGAAATTGGTGCCGACTGCGTTTTAGTTTCTCACGGACATCAGGCCAAACATAAATTACAAATTAATGGAAATGTTGTAATTGAATCTTTAAGTGAGTTGGAAAGTGTTTTATAGTTAACCAATAGATTGATCCATTGGTTAACTTAATTCTATATTTTCTTTGAAATATATTCTTACACGAATAGATTCGGCTTTAAACCAGAGATACATGCAATAAAACCCAGTTAGAATTATTCCTTAATAATACCGTAAATTGCATGATCCATTCCTTTTTCAACAGCCCAGCCTATATTTCCGTAATCAAAGTGCCAGTATTCTTTTAAGTCAACTGTAAAACCTTCTTCTTCAAAAAGATCCATCAGCAGTTTTCTATTTTCTTTTGCATGAAGCGGTATGTGGGGATGAAATGGATAACATTTATCGCTAAGTTCAATATTTAATCCGTCATTTGTTCCAAAATCCATAATACAGTTTTTTTTTAAGTCATAAATTAACGCGTCCACGGCTCCTCCTGTTGCGTGCATCGATTTAGTTGGAGGTGCAATAAAATATGATACAACTTCCGTAATTTCTTCAGGTTGTTTATTAGGATATTCTTTTTGCATAGACGCAACTTTACCATCCCATAAATGTTTTTGATGTTCGAAAGATCGCCATACAGAACGAATTATTAATTTCTTGTCATTACTCTCTAAAAGTTTGCTTATTCGTTCTATTTTTTCAAAAACGGCTTCTCTAACCATATATTTATAATTTTTCATAATAGATGGTTCAAATACTAAATTTAATCCGGAATCTAACAAACTAATTAATTGAGTATTATCTTCTTTAATGAGGGATAGTTGGAATGAGTTTTAAATGTTGGCGGTATTTCTGTTCAACGCTTTCGCAATACTCTTGGGCATCCATAAATTTACCTCGATTTTTTTTAACACATAAGGAGATGTCATAGCAGAGAGCAATGCTCCATAATTCAGATCAAACTCTAATTCATTTCCTATACTTAATTCCAGCCTGCTTGTGTCAATAATAATGTGGTCACTGCTTGCGCCAATGATTTCAAAATCTTTTCTAGGTGTTAGCCCGGAGACTAGAACATCCTGCAAACCGACACCCAATATAGTTCTTTTAATTTTACCATAATCCTTAAATTCGGGTATTTCTCCAAAGGCATTTTGTGAGATTTTTCCATAAGGAAGAGACGGTTTAGTTTTAGACTCAATAACTTCCGCAACAAAAGTAAACGCGTCAGTATAAAGCCCGGGAATCGGCTTTCTATGGAGGGATTCGCATCCCAGATATATTGATTCACCAAGGCGCAGATTATTTATTCTTCCTACATCTGTTATTGACAAAAACCAATTATAATTAGCTGAATTGCCGCCGGAAATGATTTTTAACGTAATACCAAATTTTTCTTCAATATTTTTGGTAATTAAGGATAAGTATACCATTTTTTCTTCATCGGGTTTAATTCCGCCAAAACAGGCAAGGTTGGTTCCTATGCCTATAAGTTCTACTCCTTTCATAGCCAATATCTGTTTAACACTATCATCCAAATTCTGCGGCATCACGCCTTCTCTTAAATCTCCCAGTTCCACCATTAATATTATTTTATGTTTGGTGTTATTCATTAAGGCAAACTTTGAAAGCTTTTTTATTACTGAAAGTTCTGAGTTTAGACTGATGTCGGCATATTTAACAACAGCTTCAGCCTGACTAAGAAGGGGTGTTCTTAATAGAAGAAACTCTGCTTGTATGCCTTCGTTCCGCATCCTTCTAATATTCGCTATTCTAGAATCGGCAAGAATACTAATTCCGTTCTTTACTAAAGCAGCAGCAACATGAGGATTTCCGCAAACCGCTTTTGTAACACCAATAACGTCAATCCCCTTTGAACCATAAAGCCTATTTAGGGTTTTTGCGTTATGGGCAATCTTCTTAATATTTATTTCTATTCTTGGGGTGGGCATATAGCTGATACTTTTTTTTGCAATTGCGGAAATACTTTTAATAATGTCTCAACAAGTTTTTTAGATCCAAACTTTAGAATATCGGTAGTTGGAAGTTCATGTTTGTATTCATACTCTACAATAGTTTCTTTTACTTCTTCATCGGTCATGTCTTCATGGTTAAGTGTTATTGCAATTACCGGAGATTTTGAAAAGACTTCTAATAATTCAATTTCACTTTCCAGTGTAGGCATCGGTATTTCGGGATAATCGCAATGGTTCTTTCTATTAGGCGGATGCTGTATAATAATTGCGTTTGGTACAGCTCCTCTTATAATAGCACTTGAGGAAGTAAATGCTGGATGACTCAGCGCACCTTGTCCTTCTACAACTATAATATCGGGATTGTCATTTTCGCTGGCATTCACTACCGCATTTTCAACTTCGCCGCTTGCAAAGCCTGAACTTAAAACATCAACAGCAACACCATACTTTGCACCTTGCAGTAAACCAGTTTGACCGGTTGCAATAAATGATGTTTTCAATCCCTCGTCTCTTAAGGCGTTTACAAGATTTACCGCTGTTGTTCTTTTTCCCACTGCGCAATCTGTGCCAAGTACTGTTATTACCGGTGTTTGTACATTGTGTATCCGTCCGGTAAAATGATGAAGATCCTTTCTCTGTGGAGCTTTTCTTATATCGAAGATTCGCACATCATATTTTGCTGACATTTCAATAAATTCTTCATCCTCGGTTAGGAATTCCGGAAGACCGTTTACTATATCCATTCCTTTTTTCATAGCATATAAAATTGTTGTTCTTTGTTCTTTATCAAGAAATGATTCCAGGGGAGCAATTCCGTAGATAAAATATTGAGGAACAAATCCTAATTTTTCTATTGCTTTATCCAAGTCCTTAAATACCGGGATTCCGTTTTTAATTCCGTCAAGATATTCTCCGGCATCACAACCTTCTTTTGTACTGTCTATAATTCCTAGTATTTCATATTTTTCAGAATGCCGAACCAATCCGTTTGCTACCTTTCCATCTATTTGTCCTAATTCACTTTCACTATATACTAATGCTTTTGCTTTCATAATCTATTTCTTCCTTCTATTTATTGATTTATTCTTTTTTCAATATCAAATGCACAATTGGGTATATATTGCTTATAGATATGTTGTACTTGTTTATTTTCCGAAATGTTTACTTTATACGCGGCTTAATAAGCGCACTCCGCCAACCAGCCTCCACTTTTTATAATGGTACTCAGCATTTTGAAAATCACATTAACCTTTGTCTTATTATTTGAATGTGGCGGACATATTCTATCGCAGAATATTTTATTGAAATTAGCTGTTTATTGTTAAACCGATGGATTAAGAGTTAATTTTACCACTGTCATTTTTTTCTTTGCGTTTATCTGCTTTTGCGGCTCTTTTTTCTTTTAGGCTTTTTGCAGCAGTTTTTTTACCTGACTTTTCTTTTTGGTCTTTTCCTTTAGCCATTATATACTCCGTGTATTGCATTGTTGTTCATTAAAATCAATCTGTGCCAACAAAATATTTGATGTATGTTTCAATCAAATGTTTTGATCTTCAGTTAGGCTTCGTTTTGATATGAATATTTTAGAAAAGTTGTACATCAGGATGATTTGCTTTCTATTGATCTTTAATGAAATATTTTCATTAACAAATAATTATCTGACTAAGATAACAGGGTTAAACATTTAAAGCGTTACACATAGATGTAAAACTGTTACATATATCACATGTTTTCCAGGTTTTTCTTTCGCTTTTGCTTTAATTGTTTGTAAAAAGAGGGTGAAAGTCCCGTGACTTTCTTAAATTGGTTTGATAAATGCGCCACGCTGCTGTAATGCAGCTTATAGGAAATCTGCGTAAGATTTAGTTCGTCATACAAGAGTAATTCCTTTACTCTTTCAATTTTATGATTGATAATAAATTGCTGAATGGTAGTTCCTTTAACTTCTGAAAATGTGTTAGCCAAATAAGTATAGTCATAACCAAGTTTTTCACTTATATAATCAGAATAGTTCACATTGGGTAATTCATCTGAATAATGGATCATTTCTGTAATTACATTTTTAATTTTTTCTATTAATATGCTCTTTTTATTGTCGAGCAATTCCAACCCCGACTTTTGGAGATTTTTTTTAAGTTGTTCCCGCTGCTTTCTTGTAATGTCTTCTAATATTTCAATCATACCCAGATCAACAAAAACATACTTTATACCAAGTTTTTTCAGCTCTTCTTTTACCATCATTTTGCATCGTAAGCTGACCATGTATTTTATATATAATTTCATAACCCACTAAAAACTTGTTAGTAAGTGAAATATAAGGAAATTAATTTTAAGGAAATCAACATCTGGACAATGGCAGCATTCAAAGACCCAATTACATCTAAGTGAAAATGTTATAATTGTGTTTTTAGTTTTTGTAATTGCCGGGAGCTTACGGTGAGAAATCTTGTTATATTTCTCACCCGCCGTAGCGGGCAAGATTAATTCTAAATAACAAAAATTAAATGATCTGACTTCGATAAGGCTCCAGCTTGGAACTTACTCAGTCTAACATCTTTACTTCTGTTCAGTTAATAATTTATTGTAATTATCAATTGCTACGTAATAATCCGGATCTTCAAGAACATTAACTTCACAAATGCTTTCAGCTTTTTTAATTAGCTTAATACAATCCTTGCTTAAATGGCGCAAATGAATTGTTTTTCCGTTTTTAGTATATTTTTCGGAAAGCTTATTTATTGCTTCAATAGCTGATTGATCCATAATTCGCGATTCTTTAAAATCGACTACTACTTCTTTGGGATCTTTATCAACATCAAATTTTGAATTGAACAATGTTGTTGATCCGAAAAACAGCGGTCCGTAAATTTCATAATGTTTAACACCATGTTTGTCTACATGTTTTCGCGCACGAATTCTGATCGCGTTTTCCCATGAAAATACCAGTGAGGCAATTATTACTCCGGCTAAAACCGCAATTGCTAAATCGAAAAGTACTGTTAACGCTGTAACTATAAGAATTACCAGAATATCCGCTACAGGAATTTTATTCCACACGCTAAAAGTACTCCATGCAAATGTTCCTATAACAACCATAAACATTACCGCGGTTAATGCGGCAATAGGAACCATTTCTATATAATCGGATCCAAATAAAATAAAAGCAAGAAGCGCCAACGCCGCAACAACTCCCGATAATCTTCCGCGTCCGCCGGATTTAATATTAATGATGCTTTGTCCGATCATTGCGCAACCGCCCATTCCGCCAAAAATTCCGTTAACAAAATTTGCCGCACCCTGGGCAAGACATTCTCTGTTTGCATTACCGCGGGTATCAGTCAGTTCATCAATTAAAGTAAGTGTCATTAAAGATTCTATAAGTCCAATTGCCGCCAAAACCAGCGCATATGGAAAAACCAGACTTAAAGTTTCCAGATTAAAAGGGATTGTTGGTATTCCAAATACAGGAAGTCCGGCTTTAATTCCTTCGCCGCCGCCCGAAACTATAAATGATTTTACGGTTTGTGTATCAATTTCACCAAAAATAACTAAAAGGGAAATTGTTATTATTGCTATTAATGCCGCCGGAACTTTTTTTGTTATCATGGGCAATACAACCATAATCGCCATTGCTAAAAAGACAAGGCCCAACATAATATAAAGTGGTGTTCCAGACATCCATTCGCCATTTTCTTTAAACATGCTTAACTGAGAAAGAAAAATTACAATTGCTAAACCGTTTACAAAACCCATCATAACAGAATGCGGAATCATTCTAACAAATTTTCCCAAGCGTAAAAATCCGGCCGATGCCTGAATTATTCCCGTTAAAAGCAGTGTAGCGAATAAATATTGAACTCCTAACTGCTCTGATGCCGCACCCATTGCGTTTCCTTTTTGAACAAGTGCAATCATAACAACGGCCATTGCACCGGTTGCGCCCGAGATCATTCCGGGTCTGCCGCCAATTAACGATGTAATTAAACCCATCATAAAAGCGCCATATAAACCTATAACCGGCGAAACTCCGGCAATAAATGAAAAAGCCACTGCTTCGGGAACTAAAGCCAGCGCAACTGTGAGTCCGGAAAATATATCATCTTTTATACTGCCCTGAATCTTATCAATAAATGTGTATTTCATTTTTATCCTAAAAATTATTTTGCATTATTTATCTGCGTTAATATTCCTTACAAATATTAACTTGCATTAACCTATAGATTAATACGGTTTTTATTATTATCACTTTTTTTTTGATTTGCTTCAAAAAGGAAGGGTGTTGTTAATTCGAAAATTTTATTGATTTTATGGAGATGTTTTTTCCAAATCAATTTCAAATTTATACTCATCAAAAAACATACGTTATTGAAACGCAATAAAAATAACAAGCCGCAAATATAGTAAATTTTTAATGGAATACGGCAGGTTTATTTAATTTTGCCGCTGTCTTACAATTCAGAAAAACTGTTGTTTTATTAAAAGTTGAATTCTAAATCTTCAAATCTATATCAACTCTTTCGTATTTGTTATAAAAAAGCGGATATAATAAAGCAAGAATAAAGGCCGCGATTCCGCATCCGTAAAATATCCAGCCTAAAGCCGTATCAAATTCTAACATATTTAGTCTGGATAAAATCCAATTCCAATCGTGGTAAACATTGTTTCCGCCTAAAAGGGGTAGCTGTCTTGCTCTGGCATCTGCCGCATAGATTGAAACATTCATAAAACTTTCGCCAAGCCAGAGAATAGAAATCTGCGTTCCAATTTTTTTTTGATTTGAAACAAAATAGTAGATGAATATTCCCGGCATAATCAACTGCATTAGTGTGCCGCCGAGTGTATAAATAAACTCGCCTAATAATTTAAAAATTCCGTGACCGGCTTCGTGAATCAGTAAATTAAAATAATCCACAAAAGTGAATTTGCCCATATTTACAGCATAAAATATTGCAAATGGAAGCAAAATTAAAGATCCGATCCAGGGTTTTAGTTTTTCTAACATTTTTATTAGTCGTGAAATATTTGTTTTAACTCTTCCTGATCTTTAGTCTGACCTAAAGCCAGCATAAGTTTAATTCTGGCTTTCTGGCCATTTAAATAATCTGTAAAAATAACACCCTCCTGATGAAGCCATTTTCCTGCACCGGGATAACCATAAACATCTAAAGTTTCGCCGGCAGGGCATCTGGAGACAAGGACAACGGGAATATTATTATCACGTGCATATTTAATTCCGTTAAACGCTTTTGGAGGAACATTGCCAACACCCATTGCTTCAACCACAATTCCTTCGGCGCCGGTATCAACCGCATATCTAAAAAACTTATCGTCCATTCCCGCATAAGCTTTTATAAGATCAACATTTGGATTTATTTTTTTTGATTTCAATATTTCTAAACTTCTTGGCGCACGATTAAAAATTACTCTTCCTCTGTCAACAATTCCTAACGCTCCAAAATCGAGACTGTGAAATGTTTCTATATTTTCTGTATGAGTTTTTGTTACTTCACTTGCGGCATTAATTTCACCATTTAAACAAACCAGTACTCCCATTCCAATACTATTTGGATTATTTATTATATGAATTCCATCAATCAGATTTCTTGGTCCGTCCCAGTCTGGCTCAGAACTGGTTTTCATTGCTCCAAGTATAACAATTGGTTTTTCAGTTTCAACTGTTAAATCGAGAAGATACGCGGTCTCTTCTAAAGTGTCGGTTCCATGAGTAATAATTATTCCGTCTATATTATCATCTTTTTTAAGCTCGTTTATTTTAATAGATAATTCCAGCATTAATTCCGGAGTCATGTGTGGTCCGGGATACATTCCAAAATCGTATGTTGATAACTCTGCCAAACCTCTGGCTTCCGGTATTAGCTTTAAAAGATCATCGCCTTCAAGACAGGGAACAGCTCCACCGGTTTTATCATCAATTTTCATCGAAAAGGTTCCGCCGGTAAATACAATCATAATTTTTTTCATTTTTTCCTCAAATCACCTGTTATACTAATTTGTTGATAACTTTTTAGAAGTCTATAATTAAACTACAAAAATTGATATAATTTTCATACTGAACATTACAAAGCGTTTTAATATGATAAAACCATTAATAGGACACTAAATCCAAAATTATAACTTTTTATTATTAAACCAATTGCATAAATCATTAAAAATTTTACTTGTGTTATTTAAATATTATTATATTGAGCCGTTGTTAAGGAATGTTGATAACTTGTTAATAATTTTTGAGCGTGAAACGGTTTGCCGCTTGTGGATATATTAATTGTGTATAAACCTGGCATAAGTTAGTGTTTATAACTAGAATATACTGGCACTAATGTGTTGTTTTTTAGGGGGTTATGCACAATTATATAATGTGCGGGAAATGTGGATAACTTTTATTAACAATTTGGTAATACCAAAAAAACACTCTGAAAATCTATTTTTTTGAATGTTTTGCATGTTGATAACTTTAAGTATTCGGATTTTATCCAATTTCTACTACTTAATTTTTAAGTAATTTCTGAAACATAATCATCATGAATAACTTTTGGAAAAATTTATAATCATTCAAAATTTATTTTGTTGTCCCGTAAGAGTTTATAAATTTTATTAATATTTATGTTGCGTGAACCAATTATTTCCTATAAATTCGAACCAGATTGAAGGTGCAAAAAAGCTGTTGATAACTTGTTGATAACTTGGGTTCGTGGAACGTTTCACTTTAAGATACCTTAAACTATCAATTATAATTTTAGTTTTTTTAATTTTTTGATTCTTTAAATTTAAATGTTTATAAAACAGCAACTTAGACTGTTATTTGGTGATTTAAATTCACCAATATTAATTATTTTGTTTTATTCTGATTTCCAGGGTGGCTATAAATAATAACAATTTTAATTTTGTTGATAACTTAGAGATATGAGTAATACTATTACGATGGCAAATACGAAAAGCGAGACTAATTTAGTCTGGAAAGATTGTTTAAATATAATTAAAGAAAATGTTCCATCCTTAACTTACAATACATGGTTTTTACCAATTAAGCCAATTGAACTGGATGAATCAGTTTTAAAAATTCAGGTTCCAAACAATTTTTTTGTTGAATGGATTGATGAACATTATAACACATTAATCAATAACACAATTTATCAGGTTTTAGGCTCCGAAGGTAAACTGGCTTATGTTATTGTAGAAGATAATGAAGATTTGCCTGAACATGAAGAATATGTTTTAACCCCGACTCCTTCACCTACAAGAGCAATTAAAGAACAACCTGTTAAACATGAAGAGTTTGAAAATTATCTGAATCCGAGGTACAGATTTGGAAATTTTATTAAAGGTGAAAATAATCAGCTTGCCAGAGCTGCCGCAATGGCAATTGGCGATAACCCGGGTACAACTTCTTTTAACCCCTTATTTATTTATGGCGGTGTAGGGCTGGGTAAAACACATCTGATTCAGGCAATTGGCAATAAAGTTTTAGAAGACGATCCTGACAAAAAAGTAATTTATTTATCATCCGATATATTTACAGTTGAGTTTGTTGAAGCTATTCAGAGTAATACTGTAAATGAGTTTTCGAACTTCTATAAAAGTATGGATGTTTTAATTATTGATGATATACAGTTTTTAATTGGAAAGGAAAAAACCCAGGATCTCTTTTTCCATATATTTAACACACTTCATCAGGCTGGAAAACAAATTATACTTTCTTCTGATAAACCTCCAAAAGATCTTCAGGGTTTGAATGAGAGACTTGTCTCCAGATTTCAATGGGGATTAACAACCGATATTCAGCCGCCGGATCTTGAAACCCGTGTGGCAATTCTGAAAAATAAAAGTGAAACTTACGGAATAACTTTAAGCAACGAAATTTTAGAATATATTGCGCATAACATAACTTCGAACATTCGTGAGCTTGAAGGCTGTTTAATTAAACTTCTTGCAAACGCATCGCTTGGTGCTAAAGAAATAAATTATGAACTTGCTAAAAAAACTGTAAAAGAGATTGCAACAAACCGACAGGTAAATATATCAATTGATTTAATTACTAGACATGTATGCGAATTTTTTGAAGTTGACGAAAATAAGGTTCGTGAGAAAAACAGAAAAAAAGAAGTTGTAATGGCCCGGCAGGCTGCAATGTACTTGTCTAAAAAACTTACTCAAAGTTCTCTTAAAACAATCGGACTCCATTTTGGGGGGAGAGATCATTCTACTGTAATACATGCCTTTAATAATATAGAAAAGCTTAGAGATAAAGATTTAAACTTAAAAGAAACAATTGATGCTATCCGAAATAAGATTGAGTTAGGCGCGTCATAATTTTTGGTAACTATTGTTTTTGAAATGTTAAGGCTGAGCAGATTTGTTCAGCCTTTTTTTTATTTATCAAATTTTTCAGTTTCCACATCAGCAACTTTATTTAAAGCATCATTGAACTTTTTCTTACTTGCCTTTTTTGCTCTGTTTTCTAAATATTCCTCGGTTGATAGAGCCGAAATTTTTTCTGCCAATGCTGAAGAAACCAACTGGTTAATAGACGTGTTTTCTTTTTTTGCCAAATCTTTAGCTTTTTTATGTAATGAATTTGGTAACCTTAAACTAATTGTACTCATTTTAGTTCTCCAATTTTTTTGAATAATTCTTTAGGAGATAGTATCTTAATATTAAATTTTTCTATTCCTATAAAATCCTTTTTATTAAATGTAATTATATAATCACATTCGGATTCTACAGCCAGCTCTAATACCATATCATCTTTTGGATCCTTTAAATATGGTCTCCACAAATAAAATATTTTTCGCTGTTTTCCTTTCAGACAGAGATAGTTTAATACATCATCTAATTCTTCAGTTTTTAATTTGAAATATTCCCATTGGCAGTAATGTCTGCTTGTATTTATTTTTCAAACCTTTTTTATCAATCATTTTACTTGGCACATTTATTTTTTAATAATAAAATCTATTTGGGCATCTGTCATTTCAGAAAAAGCTTTATACGTTTTTGGCTGGGTTCTATTGTTATAAAATAATAATAGTCCCGCTATGGTATTTTTTAAAACCGTTTTTTTTTGATTCGCTTCATCTTCTTTTAATATTTTATTTTTTATACAGTTATTCCATTCTTCTTCACAAACCTTATCATAAAAATTATAAACAAGTTCAGATGTTTTCTTTTTACCTGAAAAGTCAGATGTTCTTTCCAGAAAAAACAGTTCAAATATACCCGGGTATTGTATAAAATATTTTATATACGCTTTTGAAATAGCTTTTATTTTTTCAGCTCCGGCAGGAGTTTTTTTAGTTTCTTTATATATAAACTCTTCACATTCTTCCTGAAAATCCACAACACATTCAAAAATTAAATCTTTAATATCCTTAAAGTAATTGTATAGTGTTGCATAAGAATAACCGGCTCTTTCGGCTATATTTCTAACGCTTATACTTTTTAATCCTTCTCCTTTTAAAATATCTTTTGTTGCATGAATAAAATATTCTTTCATTCTCTGTTCTTGAATTTCTTTAGTTCCCATTTAACACCATTAATTTTTTTAACATTATTCATATAATTAACAGCGTTAATTTATAAAATTATTTTTATAAAATCTTTTACTAAAATTGACAACTGCATTAAACTAATATTACTCAATTTTAATATATTAAGCCTTTCAATATAAAATACTAACTGATGGAGATTATATGCAGAAAGGTCACCCAAAAGGTTTACCAATACTCTTTTTTACTGAGATGTGGGAACGTTTTAGTTTTTATGGCATGAGAGCAATTTTAGTTCTTTATTTAACAAAAGAAACACTTGGTGATAATCCTGGTCTGGGTTGGACTAGTTCCGAAGCCCTGGGTTTATATGGCTGGTATACAATGATGGTTTATTTTATGGGTATTCCCGGCGGAATTATTGCCGACAAATTTCTTGGACAAAAAAAGACTGTTTTTTTAGGAGGGCTTTTTATTGCAGCCGGACAGTTAACATTAGTACTTGAAAATATGGCAGCATTTTATACCGGTCTTGCGCTAATTGTTACAGGTGTCGGATTATTAAAACCAAACATTTCAACAATGGTTGGCGGTTTATATAAAAAGGGTGATCCTAAACGTGATGCCGGTTTTACAATATTTTACATTGGTATTAATATAGGTGCCGCAATTGCTCCTTTATTAGTGGGTTATATTGGTGAAGTTTACGGCTGGCACACCGGATTTGGACTTGCAGGTCTTGGTATGCTCTTAGGTCAGGTTGTTTATATATGGGGTCAAAAATTTCTAAAAGATGTTGGTAACTTTGTACCGGCTGCTAAAATAGAAGGAACTAAAACAAATAAACCACTTACCAAAATAGAAAAAGACAGAATTATTGTTCTTCTTATATCTTTTGCAATTGTTATGATCTTTTGGGCAGCTTATGAACAAGCTGGCGGATTAATGAATTTATATACATTTGAGAAAATTGACAGATCACTATTTGGTTTTGAAATACCGGCAAGTATTTTTCAATCAGTTCCTGCATTTTTTGTAATTATTTTTGGAACTATTGTAGCTACATTTTGGATGAAGAGACAATTAAAAGGAAAAGAATCATCATCCTTGTTCAAAATGTCAATGGGTATGATAATCATGGGGGCTGGCTTTTTAATGATGTCTGGTGCTGCTCTAGAGACAATAGACGGCACTAAAGCAATGCTTATATGGTTAATTCTCTCTTATCTACTGCAAGTGATTGGCGAGCTTTCAATTTCGCCCGTTGTTTTATCATTTATAACTAAACTGGCTCCTGTAAAATATGCTTCTATAATGATGGGACTTTATTTTGCCGCAACCGGATTAGGCAATAAACTAGCCGGGATTATTGGCGGATTAGCTGAAAGTGCCGGAGAATTGGAAGTATTTACTGGTATTGCAGTTTTCTGTACTTTGTTTGGGTTTTTAATATTAGTTTTTTATAAAAAATTAAAAGATCTGGCACATGGCGCGGAAGATTTAAAAGTATAAATTTTTTATTCCGGTTTCTCATTATTTTTGAGAATACCGGGATATTTTTTTACATATTAAACTACACTCTGTTTTCATATTTTTTTTCGACTCTCATAAACTTTCCAATATATATATTATAGAATTACGGAATGATAGAAAGAGAGCAAAAAATGGCCGACTCAGAAATACATAATATCAAAAAATTTAAGAGAAGAATTAGCGGATTTTCAATTTTATTATTGGCGGTTTCTTTCATGTTAATAATTTTATTCTGTTAAAAATGGTCTTTAAAAATTTATTTTTTATAAATGTTATGAACAAAATTCGAAAATTATCCACATTTGTTTAAAAAAAAGTAAAATTATTTTTGTTAATAACTTGTTAATAAACAGACTTTTAAATGTTGATAAGCATGGTGTTTCTAACACTGTGTTAATACAGATAGAGTTACAAAGATATTATTAACATTTAGACGATTCGAAAAACCCTTATTTTAACCTCATTTCGCGAGAAAAAGCACTTATCAACATATTAACATCTTTATTATTATTTATTAATTTTTAAATATCTATTAACATATATATATAAATAATACAATGTGGATAAGTAATTGTGTATAAAATAAAGCTATTGCTTTAAATTGATATAGTTTGTCATTTTTTGTATTTTTAGCTGTTTGCTTAGACTATAATTGGAGTTTCAAAAAATGGAATTTAAGGTTAACAGTAAAGAGTTAGAAAAGCTACTAACAAAAATAATTCCGGCTGTTCCTACAAGAACACCGATGCCTATTCTTGAGAACTTTTTATTCGATATCAAAGACGGATCACTTACTATTCATGCTACCGATTTAGAGATATCTCTTAAATCAGCTATGAATATTATCTCAGAAGAAAATGCCCAGTTGGTTGTTCCGGCAAAATTACTTTATGATATTGTCCGCTCTTTAGGCGATACTCAAATTTTGTTTGAAATAGCCAGTAATGGTAAACTGAATCTTAAAACTGATTCGGGTGAATACACACTTAGTTATTTAGACTCAGAAGATTTTCCTGATATACCTGAGTTTCCATCGGCTTCAGAAGAGAATGAAGATATTAACGAATTTCAATTAAGCGGTTCTGAACTTAAAACTGCTTTTGGATTAACCGCATTTGCAATGAGCAAAGAAGAAATGCGACCTGCTATGATGGGAACACTTATTAAATTTACTCCGGAAGGTTTACGTTTTGTTGCTACTGATGGTCACCGGCTTGTAAATTATCTTAAAAAGAATATTGTTCTCGAAATTACTGATCAGTACATAATTCCTGAAAAAGCAATTTCAGTTTTACTAAAAATACTTGATGAAAAAGAAGTAAAAATATCATTAAGCAAAACTCATGTTTCATTTAGTTTAAGCGATATTGAACTTATAACCAGACTTATTGGGCAAAAGTATCCTGATTACGAAAGTGTAATTCCTTTAGAAAATGAATTATCGCTAAAAATAAAAACAAAAGAACTTCATAATGCTATAAAAAGAATGATGCTGTTTTCTCCTTCGAACAGCAGAAGAGTTAAATTTTCTGTTAGCGATAATAACCTTGAAATATCTGCAGAAGATCTTGATTTAGGATCGCACGCTAAAGAATCAATTATGTGTGAATATTCTGGTGAGTCTTTGGATATTGGCTTTAATTCAGCTTATGTAAATGATGTGTTAGGACATTTAGGAAGTGAAGAAGAAATAATTTTTAAGCTTCATTCATCAACAAAAGCTGTTATTATTAATCCCAGAGAAGAAAAAGAAAACAAAGAATTAATGATGTTATTGATGCCTGTAAGGCTTAATAGTTAATGTTTATAAAGTTTAAGTAATGTTAAGTTTCTTAAAGTCTGCGCAACCGTTTTGGGTTGCGTAGGCGGTTTAAAGAAACTCTTTGATAAATTGTAAATATCTCAGATAAAGAAGTAAATGATATTAAAATCGATTGAATTAAAAAATTTTAGATTGCACAAAGATTCTGTTCTTACATTTTCTGAAAATTTGAATTTTATTGTTGGCGGTAATGGTCAGGGAAAAACTACCATTCTAGAAGCTATTTATTACATGTGCACTACAAAAAGCCTTAACCAATCGCCAGATATTGAATCTGTTAATTTTGAAGAAAAGTTTTTTGAAATTAAAGGTCAATTTGAAGATTTAACAAAAAATAGAATTAATATTAACTTTAATTCTGATGTAGGCAAGAAGGCAGTTTTATTAGATGAAAAACAGATATTTAGAGCTGCAGATATTATTGGTAAATTTCCAGTGGTAACATTAATTCAATCGGATCATGAAATTACCCAGGGTTCTCCCGGGGAAAGAAGAAAATTTGTTGATTCGATTATATCGCAAGCTAGCGAAACTTACTTAAAAATATTTATCGATTATAATAAAACTCTTCGGCAAAGATCTTCTTTATTAAACCAAATTAGAGAAACTAAGAATCCCTCTTTATATTCGCAGTTAGATGCATGGACATCAACTTTAATAAAGACAGGATCGGAGATTATAAGGCATAGAATAAAATTCAAAAATGAGTTTAATGAATATGTAAAAAATGCCTATCAGAAAATTATGAATACAATTGAAACGCCTGATATAAGTTATCAGACTTTTACAGAAATTGAAGATAAAAATATTGAAGAAGAATTTGCAAAGGAATTAAATAAAAAGAAAGAACTGGAACTTATACGTGCAAAGAATTTAGTGGGTCCTCATAGAGATGATTTTATTTTTAATGTTAATAACCGTGAACTTAGAAGATACGGCTCTCAGGGGCAGCACAAGACGTTTCAGATAGCTTTAAGATTTGCTCAGTTTTTTTATATGAAGGATACAATGGGCAGAGTACCTATATTTTTAATGGACGATATTTTTGGTGAATTAGATACTTATAGAGCAAAAAAAATTAGTGAGTATTTAAAGGAAGTTGGACAAAGTTTTATTACAATGACAGATTTTACAAATTACAGCGATTTAGTAAAACTAGAAAACGATAAATTGATTGAAGTTGAAAACGGAACAGTAACCTATGTATAATAGCTTTAAAAGTGTTTCAGATGTATTTTCGAAAGAAGATGCATTTAAGAAAATGAGAAGTTTTGCTAAAGAGGCTGATGTTATTGATCAATTTCCTACAATATTTCCAGAATTGAAAAATGTTGCGAAAGTAAAAAGAATTGAAAAGGGTGTCCTTTTCTTAAAGGTTTCTAATTCCGTTTGGAGGAACGAATTAAAGTTTAAATCAGGATTAATTATAGAGAAAATAAATCATCACTTTATTGATGAAATTGTAAAAAGTGTACGTTTTACAGCGTAAAGTTTTAATAAATTTAATTAAGGTTAAGGTGTTATAGTGGCACAAGAAAATAAAAATAATTATGATGCCAAGAATATTAACGTTCTAAAGGGTCTGGAAGCGGTTAGAAAACGTCCGGCAATGTATATTGGTGATATAAGTTCGCGCGGACTTCATCATCTTGTAAATGAGGTTGTTGATAATAGTATTGACGAAGCTCTTGCAGGATATAATGACCGTGTACTTGTTACAATAAACGAAAACGGAAGTGTAACTGTTGAAGACAGAGGACGTGGTATTCCTGTTGATATTCATCCTGTAGAAAAAAAATCGGCGCTAGAAATAGTAATGACTGTTCTTCATGCCGGCGGTAAGTTTGATAGTGATTCATACAAAGTATCCGGCGGTTTGCACGGTGTTGGTATTTCGGTTGTTAATGCTCTTTCGGAATGGTGTTTAGTTGAAGTTAAAAGAGATGGTAAATTATACGCGCAGGAATATGAAAGAGGTATTCCTAAATACGATGTAAAAGAAGTTGGAACTGTTAAAGGTAAAGAAACTGGTACTAAAGTAACCTTTATGCCGGATAGTGAAATATTTAAATCAACAAAATTTAAGTTTGAAACTCTTGCCGAAAGAATGAGAGAACTTGCTTACTTAAATAAAAATGTTTCAATTACTATTGAAGATAAGATTGAAGAGGAAAAAGAAGTATTTCATTTTAAAGGCGGTATAAAAGAGTTTGTAGCGTATCTTGATGAACATAGATCACCTTTTCATAAGCCAATTTATATTGAGGGAGAAAAAGATAATACTCCGGTTGAATTAGCGTTTGAGTATAGTACGGCTTATTCCGATAATATTTTTACTTATGTAAATAATATTAATACTCATGAAGGCGGAACTCATTTATCTGGATTTAGATCTGCTTTAACAAGAACACTTAATAATTATGCTTCTAAAAATAAACTTATAAAAGACACCAAAAACAAGATAATGTTAACTGGTGACGATTTTCGTGAAGGTTTAACAGCAGTTCTTTCAGTTAAAGTAATGGAACCTCAGTTCGAAGGCCAGACAAAAACTAAACTTGGCAACAGTGAAGTTAAATCGGTTGTTGAAACAATTGTAAATGAAAAACTTGCTGAGTATTTAGAAGAAAATCCTGCTGTTGGTAAAAAAATTATAGAAAAATGTGTTAGAGCTGCCGAAGCCAGAGAAGCTGCAAAACGTGCCCGTGAACTGGTACGCCGTAAAAATGTTCTGGATTCTATGCATTTGCCTGGTAAACTTGCCGATTGTTCGATAAATGATCCTGAACATTGTGAAGTATACATTGTGGAAGGGGATTCTGCGGGCGGTTCGGCAAAACAAGGCCGCGATAGAAGATTTCAGGCTATTCTTCCTATTAAAGGTAAAATACTTAATGTTGAAAAAGCTAAGATTAATAAAGTTCTTGAAAGTAATGAAATAAAAACCATGATTTCCGCAATTGGTGCCGGAATTGGACTTGACTTTGATCCTGAAAAAGCAAGATATGGTAAAATTATTATTATGACTGATGCTGACGTTGATGGAAGTCATATTCGTACATTGTTATTAACTTTCTTTTATAGACATATGAAAGAGCTTGTTTCAACAGGAAGAATATATATTGCCCAGCCTCCTCTCTATAAAATAAAAAAAGGCAAGCAGGAAAATTATGCTTTTGATGATGATGAAAGAGATAGACTTTTAGCAAGATATAAAACTGATGGTGCTGAAATTAATGAAGAAGGTATTCCAAAAGGTGTAGTAATATCCCGTTATAAAGGTCTGGGCGAAATGAATCCCGATCAGCTTTGGGATACAACTATGAATCCGGAAACCAGAACTATGCTGCAGGTAAATCTTGAAAGTGCGGCGGCAGCGGATAAAATATTTGAAACTCTTATGGGAGATGCTGTTGAACCTAGAAGAGAGTTTATAGAAAGACATGCAAAATATGCTAATATAGATATTTAATAACAGAGTAAATATTAAAATTAAAATAAATTAAAGATTAAACTATGACTACAATTTTTGAAAAAGTAGTACCCGTTTCGCTAGAAGATGAAATGAAATCATCTTATATCGATTATGCGATGTCGGTAATTGTATCCAGAGCTTTACCGGATGTAAGGGATGGTTTGAAACCGGTTCATCGCAGAGTATTGTTCGGTATGACTGAATTAGGCTTAAGTTATAACAGACCGTATAAAAAGTCGGCTAGAATTGTTGGTGAGGTTTTAGGTAAGTATCATCCTCATGGAGATAGTGCTGTATACGATTCTATGGTACGTATGACTCAGGATTTCTCATTACGTTATCCTCTTGTCGACGGTCAGGGTAACTTTGGATCGGTGGATGGAGATTCACCGGCAGCTATGCGTTATACCGAAGCCAGAATGGCTAGAATAGCGGAAGAAATGCTGCGTGATCTTGATAAGAATACAGTTGATTTTGCAACCAACTTTGATGAGTCCTTACAAGAACCGACGGTTATGCCTTCTTATTTGCCAAACTTACTTATAAATGGATCAAGTGGTATTGCGGTTGGTATGGCTACAAATATTCCGCCACACAACTTAAATGAAGTTGTTGACGGCGTAATTGCCCTTATTGATAATCCGGATGTAACAATTGAAGAATTAATGAATCATATTACTGCTCCCGATTTTCCAACCGGCGGTATTATATATGGTTATAACGGTGTTAAAGATGCTTATTTAACCGGGCGCGGCAGAGTTGTTATAAGAGCTAAAGCTAATGTTGAAACATTAAAAAATGACCGTGAAAATATTATTGTTACTGAGATTCCTTTTCAGGTAAATAAAGCAAATCTAATTGAAAAAACAGCCGACCTGGTTCGTCAGGGAAAAATAACAGAACTGTCAAATATTCGTGATGAATCTGATCGTGATGGTATGCGCATTGTATTTGAATTAAAACGTGACGCGCAGCCGGAAGTTGTTTTAAATCAGTTATTTAAGCATACACAAATGCAGGTTACTTTTGGTGTAATTATGCTTGCTCTTGTTAAAGGACATCCTAAAGTATTAACATTAAAAGAAGTAATTAAGCATTTCCTAGATCATAGAATGGAAGTTCTTATACGCAGAACTAAATATGAATTAGAAGCTGCCGAAAGAAGAGCTCATATTCTTGAAGGTTATATAATTGCTCTGGATAATATTGATGAAGTTATTGAAACCATTAAGAAATCGCCTGATGTTGATACTGCCCGCAATAACTTAATGAGTAAGTTCGATCTTTCCCAAATTCAGGCAAAAGCTATTTTAGATATGCGTCTGCAGAGATTAACCGGTCTTGAAAGAAAGAAAATTGAGGAAGAATATAGAGAGATTATTCAGTTAATTGAAAGATTAAGAGGCATTCTTGAAAATGAGGAAAGAAGATTTACCATTATCAAAAATGAATTAATTGAGATTAAAGAAAAATACGGTGATTCCCGAAGAACTGATATTATTAAAGATTATACTGAATTTTCACTAGAAGATATTATTGCTGAAGAAGATGTTGTTGTAACCATATCTCATAAAGGATTTATTAAACGTTTTCCTGTAAGTGGATACCGCAGACAGCATAGAGGCGGTAGAGGTGTTGCCGGTGCCGGAACCAAAGATGAGGACTTTATTGAACATATGTTTATAGCATCTACTCATCAGTATATAATGTTCTTTACTGATAAAGGTAAATGTTATTGGCTTAAAGTTCACGAACTTCCAGAAGGCGGAAGAGCAACCAGAGGTCGGTCTATACTTAATCTTATTGCTAAAGAAAAAGATGAGAATATAACGGCATTTGTTTCTGTAAAAGAATTTAGTCCCGATAAATCAATAATAATGGTAACAGAAAACGGTACTATTAAGAAAACCGCTTTAACTGCTTATTCAAATGTACGTAAAGGCGGAATAAACGCTATTAAACTTGTTGAAGGTGATAAACTTATAGAAGCTAAATTAACAGATGGCAATAACGATATTGTTATTGGAACAAGCAACGGTTTAGCAATTCGTTTCAACGAAAAAGATGTTCGTGAAATGGGCAGAACCGCAACCGGTGTAAGAGGTATTAAGCTTGGTAAAGATGATTACGTAATAGGCTGTATTGTTGTAAAAAGAACAGCATCATTATTAGTTGTTACCGATCAAGGATACGGTAAGCGTTCCGATATTAACGATTATAGAGTTACCAGACGCGGTGGTAAAGGTGTAATTACCGTTAAAACCGGCGATAAAATTGGTAAACTGATAGCTATGAAAGAAGTTGAAGATAATGATGAATTAGTAATTATCACTAACGGCGGAATGGTTATTAAACAAAGCATAAAAGATATAAGAGTTATGGGTAGAAACACTCAAGGTGTGCGCCTAATACGCTTAAAAGATGGTCATGCAATTGCCGATGTAGCTAGAGTTGTTAAAGACGAAGATGACACTGAAAACGGTAATGATGAACAGCAACAAGAACCAGAATTATTATAAAAGAGCAGTTTACAGTTTTTAGTAAACAGTTAAGAAAACCTATTAGGTATTTTTGTAGAGCCGTTCAATTGAACGGCTTTTTTTTATTATATCAGCCAAGGTCATCGAGTTTTTTCGATGATAATCGAAAAAGTATCGAGATGCGGTAAGTATAGTCTGAATGCCAACCAATCATGGAATAAAAAAACAAAACAGTGCAAAAAACTCTGACCTATATTGATAAACCCCTATCCATAAAAATTAATTTACCGGCTAAATTCTAAATAATATTTTGTGTTAATTCAAAATTATAGCTGTACTACTATAAGAATGTGTGTTTTATTAGTGGTACCACTCTTGTTTTAGTTTAAAATAAACATTAATTTCATTTAGAAACATAAAAGAAATGGGTGGAGATTCTTTTATAGTTCAAAATTTTATTTTTTAAGGGACATCAATGAAAAAGACAATAACAGCAATAGGAATAATTATACAATTAATTTCCTGCTCAACAGAACCAAACTTCTCAGAAAACAGTATAGAACTAAAAGAAATAGATGTAGCCTGTACTGAAGCATACCTAAAAATATCTGTTGGTGAAACTAACCAAAACCAGACAGTAATTCTTAAAAGGGATGGGCAAGAAATTTTAAGATATTCTGCTGAGACAAAAGATTCTGTAATTAAAGATACTCTATTAACTGAATCTACTACCTATACTTACTCTGCAATACTTAAAGAAAATGGAAACGAAGCAGCTAAATATACTTTGGAATTAACAACCTTAGCTCCAACAAGTCACCAATTTAATTGGGAATATTTTGAGTTTGGTGCCAATAGCACTAGTGAATTAAATGATATTTGTGTTGTCTCTTCTAACGAAATCTGGGCTGTAGGCTTGGTATCAAGTTTTGACTCTAGTGGGAAAGAAGTGCCACATCATTATAATACTCTTTTTTATAATGGTAAATCATGGTCAAAAAAAAGGACAAAAGTATTCATTTCATACCAAGATTACCGTTATGAATCCGAATCTATTAGAGGAGAAATAATTATTAGAGACAAGAACGGTACTTTAATTTTTGTTTCAGCAGGTGGGGGAATAGCATTTAATATTAATGATAACTGGTCTTACATGATTCCACCAAAAGGTGTTGAACAACCTTACTCATGCACAATGCTTTTGCAATAGATAAGGATAAAATTTATTTAGGTAACAGTAAAGGAAGTATATACATAACTGATGGAAATGAATGTAATAAAATTACAACTTCTTTAACCAAGCTCAATAATTTTTATGGATATTATGACGAAGTAATTGACGATTATAATTTTTTATTTGCTGATACAAAGAACCTATATAAAATGAATTTAGATGAAAGTTACCACCAAGAAAATTTTATTGAAAATGAACCGATTGTTGGTATATGGACAAATAAGGGCTTCCCACTTTTTATAACAGGTTTAGGTGTTTTTGTTAATAACAATCATAGTTGGAAAAGAGTTAAAAATTTGCCAGAATATAGTTTTTCTAAAATTGAAGGTAATGGATTAAATAATATTGTTGCAGTGGATTGGAATGGTGTAATAATGCACTTCAATGGTCTTAATTGGGATATTAATTCTCGTTACGAAAGAACTGGTTTATTAATGCGTGCAATATCATTTAATCAAGGAATTTTAGGAATTTGCGGTAGAAAGGGAAATAATGCATTTGTATTAATTGGTACTCAAATGAATTAGGAGGGAAAGCTAAAGTTTTTATGATGAAACCGGTATAGGCGGAAATTACTCTTCTGTAGATATAAAAGGAAACCTAATAGCAGCCGGCGGGCAGCATAATAATTCAGCATGTATAACAATTGGAAGGAGGTGAGCAAAGTGATATTGCAAAAAACTAAACATATAATATTGGTTAATATATTATTTATTTGTTTTGGTGTTTTATTAAGCACGTGCGAAAGTACATCCCCAAAAGAAAGAAATTTGGAACTCGCTTTACTGGAAGCATCTTGTACGGAAGCATGGCTTACAATAAAGGTGGAAAAACTCCATTCCTTAACAGAAGTAATCGTAATAATAAATACTGAAGATAAAAGGATCTTTGAGATAGAAAACAGCGATACAGTATTATGTATAGATTCCTTAAAACCGGCAACTGATTATAATGTAACGTTAGAAATTGAAGGAACCAAAAGCAGAAATATAAGTTTTGCAACACTTGCCACAACAAATAATAACTTTACTTTTGAAAAATATTATTTGGGTGGAGAAACAAGCTGTTATATAAATGATGTAGCAATAATAGATGAAAATAATATATGGGCAGTTGGCGATATTCAAGTTCGTGAAGAAAACGGAGAATTTAGTTCACCCTACGGACTTACTAAATGGAATGGCAGTGAATGGAATCTGGAGTATGTTAAGTATTGTCATTATCCTAGTAATACTGCCCGCCCGGGAAAATTAAAAGCCATTTTTGCATTAGATAAAAATAATATATTTGTAGCATCAAGTTCTCAACTGTTGAAATGGAATAATAGCAATTGGATAGAAAAAGCCCAGTTTGCCGACTCATATGAATTTGACGGACAGATAAACGCAATCTGGGGAAATGCAACAGATAATATATATTGTGTTGGCAATAACGGGGCAATATACCATTATTATGGAACCGGGAAGAAAAAACTGCCTAAGGTAACAGACCTAGATATTCAAGATATCTGGGGCGATTATGATGAGTTAACCGGAGAATGGGAAATACTTGCCATAGCGTCAGACAGATATCAGAATAATGGAAGAAAAATATTAAAAATTGAGGGAGATGAAGTAACTGAACAATTAACGGATGGATTACCATGGAGTTTAAAAGGAATTTGGTTCAAAACAAATAGAAAAAAAATAATATGTGGTAATGGAGTTTATACAAATAATAATTTGAGTAAAGATTGGCAAAAAGAAACTTCTTTGCCTTTTTTATATAAGCATTCAATTTCCGGACAAGCCTTAAATTCAATAGTATTGTGTGGAGCATATGGCTTGATTTCATATTATAATGGAGAAATATGGGAAAGTATTGAGCATCTGGAAAAACAAAAATATGTATCGGTAGATATAAAAGGCAACCTCATCGTAGCCGGCGGGCAGCATAATAATTCAGCATGTATAACAATTGGAAGGAGGTGAGCAAAGTGCGGTTAAATAAAGAAAAATAAAGAGTAAACGACGGTGTTGCACCACCGCCGTTTACTTAAAAATAAGAACAATTTGGTTTTTCATTATAGTTTGCCAGCAAGGGTTTACTATATCCTTTTTGTTCTTACTGCAAAGAAAAACATTTTTTTAATTAAAATCAGAGGATTTATTATGAAAAAGAAAATTTTTTCTCTTTTATTACTTATTAGTGTAATAAATTTTGCACAAGAAACTTTTGGTCCTGTAAACAGTGATTACAGAATGTCATTATGGCGTAATTATAGTGGAAGTCCTATGTGGGATGGAGAACTCAAAACAGAGTACGCAGAAATCCCAATAGGTTACGTCCATGGGAGTAAAATTAACAGATGGCAATAACGATATTGTAATTGGAACTAGCAACGGTTTAGCAATTCGTTTTAACGAAAAAGATGTTCGTGAAATGGGTAGAACTGCAACTGGTGTAAGAGGTATTAAACTTGGAAAAGATGATTACGTAATAGGATGTATTGTTGTAAAAAGAACAGCCTCATTATTAGTTGTTACTGACCAGGGTTTTGGTAAACGTTCTGATATAAATGACTATAGAATTACCAGACGTGGTGGTAAAGGTGTTATAACTGTTAAAACCGGTGATAAAATTGGTAAACTAATTGCCATGAAAGAAGTTGAAGATAATGATTAATTAGTTATTATAACAAACGGCGGTATGGTTATTAAACAAAGTATAAAAGATATAAGAGTTATGGGAAGAAACACTCAGGGTGTGCGCCTAATACGCTTAAAAGATGGTCATGCAATTGCTGATGTTGCGCGTGTTGTTAAAGATGATGACGATAGCGAAAATGGAAATGAAGAACAGCAGCAAGAACCAGAATTATTATAAATGAGCAGTTTACAGTTTTTAGTAAACAGTTAAGAAAAACTATTAGGTTTTAATGTAGAGCCGTTCATTTGAACGGCTTTTTTTTATTTACACTGAACAATATCGAAGTGTTTCAGAATCTCTCGATTCCAATCAAATTGACTTATTACTAAAAAAATAAAAAAGTGTAAAAAACTCTACCCTCAATAATACTAAATCCATTAATTTTAAGCTAAAATTAGCATAAACTAACCAAATATTGCGGTTAACTGTAATATTTAAAGTAGTAACCACTATTGTTTTATTTTTATAAACATACTATTTTAATTGCGGGGGATAAAAAACATATAATACTCTTTTTAACCATTAAAAGGGCGGCAATGAAAAATTATATAATTCTAAGTGCAATCATTTTAGTCTTAACCTTTTCATGTACAACAGAACCAGAGATTTTAGAAAACAACTTAGAATTTATCGGGATAGATGCTTCTTGTACGGAAGCATGGTTAAATATAAAATTAAGTAACCAAAACTATAGCCAAAAAGTAATTATAAAAAGGGACGGAGAAGAAATAGCAAACTATCCGGCAGCAGCAAAAGATACCATAATAGTTGATACTACCCTTACTGAGAGCACAGACTATAACTACACGGCAATAATTTATGAGGGTAACGAACAAGTTGCAGAAAAAAGAGTTAACATAACCACAAAAGAACCAACAAGCCACAATATAAGCTGGCGGACATGGGAGTTTGGAGATTACGGAAGCAGCAGATTACGGGATGTTGCCATAATAAACGAAAATGACATCTGGGCTGTTGGTGAAATATATCTTAATGATGATGAAGGAAATAATATTGATACTCTTTATAATGCTTTGCATTGGAATGGTGAAAATTGGAGTAAATATCGAATAGAGGTTAGACTCACATATGAACATGTTTCAGTAATAACTAAGTTGGATCCTATAAAATCAGTTTTTTCTTTTGAACAAAATGAAGTTTGGTTTGCTTCTAACGCAGGGGGAGTTTCTATTGCTAAAACCGGAGATTTAGAATTATTAAATATTCCATATGGAACTGGTCCGGGTGGTGCAAACGCAATTTGGGGAGATAGTAATAAAAATATGTTTTTCACTGGTAATAACGGTAGCTTAATTCATTATAACGGACAAAGATGGAAAAAGATTGAAACGGGAACTGATTTGCCAATTAATGATATCTACGGTTCAATAAATCCAATTACGGGAAAAACAGAAGTTATTGCTATTGCTTCTGATTTATCTATCGATAGAGGGAAAAAGATATTTTTATTAAACGAAGATACCGTTGGAGAAGTATCAAGCGAGGGTTTGGGGTGGCGCCTTTTAGGAGTGTGGTTTAACACCGGAGCAAAATACTATATAAGTGGGAGTAGTATTAAAAGTAAAACTAATCTGAGTAAAGGTAATTGGAAAAATGAAAATGCAACAGAATTTGTAACTTTTTCAATTGCGGGAAATGAGTTAAATGATATTTATGCATGTGGTTCTTACGGTGAAGTAATTCATTACAACGGAATAAGTTGGAACAGTTCCAGATCGATATTAGGACTCGATAATAATAAAATATTTTACAAAGTAGAATGTGAAGGTAATATTGTAATAGCAGTAGGGTTTAACGGAAGAAAAGCGAGGATAGCAATGGGTATTAGAAATTAATTCATCACTTTATAATATAGGGAGGTTGTTTTATGAAGCTAATAAGGGTGCTTTTATTTACCGTTTTAATTTTAACCGGATTTTCTTTTGCATAAACAACAAAAAAAATGGGAAGAATTGAATATCAAGCGTTTGGTCAGCTTAGATACGGAGGAACTGTATGGATTGCTTCAAACGGAAAACTTGTAACGGCAGCACATGTTATAAGTGGTTATCAAAGTCTAAGTAATTTTAAGATTAATTTTGATCCGGTCAATAATAATCAAGATCATTTTTTTTATATTGAGTCTGGTAGTATAGTAGAAGGAAACTCGCAATTAGGTGATGATTGGGGTGTTTTTGATGCTAAAAATAGTTCAAATGAAACACCCTTCCAAAAATATGGAAATGATGATTGTTTCAATATTCAACAGTCTTCAGTACTAAATAAAACTGTGGAAATTACTGGATACTTAAATAATACTGGTATGTTAGAAACAACTACTGGCACTGTTAGTGATATTTCATCTTCATCTGATGGCATTGTTATAGAATTTACAAATCTTGTTAAGATGGGACATTCAGGTGCTCCAATAATTTTACAAACAACTGGTAATGTTATTGGAATAGCAAAACAAGGTCCCGCCGGAGGTGAATTGGCAAAAGGGACAAGTATTGTTAACCAGAATTTTGCAGATGCATTAGGGCTAAATACAATAAATATTAATCAGTATAGCAGTAATAATTTGTATATACCTTCCTCAAAAATAGGACATTGGGAAATTGACAGATTTTTTGAATATGATGCAGATAGTGAAGTGAAAATTTATAATGATCCTAATTTGACCGAAACAATTAAACCACATAAAGATATAGTTGATGTAAGTAGTAACAAAGAGAAATTTAAGAATTGGGAAGCTAGCAGTGATATAGTGATTCATAGAAATATTCAAGGAGATCAAGGAATTTATAATGTCGCTTCAAAAATGGGTGTAGTTTATTCAGGTATAACAATTAAAAATAATATTGAAGGAATGAACGTTTCGGCAGGTAATATTATGTTTTTTGATCCTTGGTTCGAAGACAGAACAGACCCCGATCACGGAAATAATAAATATAACTATGGTATGACAGAACCTTTACAATTTAGAACCAGAGAATCCGGTTTTTCTCCAAGTTATAGTGATCCATTTAACGGAATTAAATATAAAGGCGTGTTTTTAAATCAATATCCATCGACAAATGATCCATTAACGCCCTGCTATTCTGTTAAGGCATTTTCTGAACAATCATTTCTTTTCGATGTTACTGGAAAAGTACAAACGTTTTATTTCCAAAACTGGAGTGGAAGTGGAGTTTTGATTACAGACCCTGGTAACATTGAAAGTTCTATTGCTTTCAATTCATCGTCGGCTCAAGTATCCGCTCTTTTAAAGGGAACTCAACTTACAAACTCAAGCGGAGCTTATTCAAACAACAACCAAAGAAAAATAGTAAGAACTTTAAACAGCCATTTACACCAGGTATATGAAAGTATGGGAAAAGTCTGGTATGAAAGAAGTACCGATAACGGAAATACCTGGCAATTGATGAATGGTGGAGCACCCTTAGATAATGATAATTGTTCAAATCCATCTATAGATTATATGTACAATACAGTTGCAATTGTTTATTCAAAAGGCAGTTTGATTAACGACATTTATAATTCCTTTTAAACGACAATTAAAATTCCCGAAAAAAGTGGAATTTTAGCCATCCTA
>JAEINS010000023.1 GCA_016342755.1 Melioribacteraceae bacterium
TAAAATTGACAAAAATATTTTTTAAATTTCTAAAAAATAACTTGGGATATTTATTGTGGGTTATTCAAAGGGTTCTATAAGACAATATTGTCATATTTTATTTAATAGCCTTTGAAATTATACAAAGGTTTTAAGATGAAGTCAACATCAACGGTATCCTTAATAGCATCAAGGATCATGTCTTTATCTTTATATGCTCTAGGTGATTCATCTAGAGTTGTTTGATGAACGCATGTTGTATAAACACCTTTCATATCATCTTTGAATTGCTCAAGACAAAGTTGCGTCTTTGCTTTATTTCTACTTAAGATTCTTCCGGCACCATGAGGTGCAGAGAAGTTCCAATCACTATTGCCCTTTCCAGTGCAAATAGCGATACCATCTCTCATATTAAATGGAATAATAACTTTCTGACCTTCATTCGCTGGAGTCGCACCCTTGCGGATAATCTTATTCTTAAAATCTATATAGTTATGATTAGACTGAATCATATTTTCGGTTTTGATATACTTATCACGCTGGTAATCCCAGCTTGTATCTATTCCTTTGTCTTTGATTTCTTGAAAGAACATATATCTTAATATTTCTTCAAGAATAATAAGTCTATTAACTGAAGCAAATTCTTGAGCAACTTTCATGTCCTCAAAATATTCTTCAGCACCCATACCGCGAGGCAAATACTCTAAATCTTTATAAGCATCTCCTTGAAATGTAGATTTCATTAACTCTTTAGCTTTGTTCTGGTGGTATTTAGCTACTTGTAATCCAAAGTTTCTACTACCAGTATGAATAACTACCCATTTATCATTATTAGGAGCTTCACCTACTTCGATAAAATGATTTCCGCCTCCGAGTGTACCTAAAGACTTGAATACTCTTCTTTCATCAAGGTTTAATTTCTTAGATACTTCTCCAATCTCATATGCTAATACACCGATAGGAGATATAGATGAATGTATTTTTGAACGAACGTTAAATCCGCTTGGAATACTTCTTCTAATGTTTTTATCAAAAGCTTCAAAATCGATCTCAATGTTTCCCATATTATAGGCTAACATCCCACAGTCGATGTCAACACCAACGATATTTGGAATGATAGGTGTATCATCGTTAAATTTCATAGTAAAACCAACGAATGCCCCAGCACCTTCGTGGGCGTCCGGCATACCAACCATATAAGTTCCTTTGAATGCTGGATGATTAAGCATTTTGTAAATCTTCTGAACCAGCTCTTCTTCGATACTGTCTATCATAATTTTTATGTAGTTGTACTTACCGTTATAGGTTAACATTAAAACTCCAGATAAATCTCTTCTTCAATATAATTGCGGTCATCCTTAAATGTAGGTATTTCTACATCTAATTCACCGTCCTTAACACATGTTCCACGCTTAAGATGAGTATCTAGTTCAAACCAGTTAATACCAAAGTCTATGAATAGTTTATATTGAAGCTTTGGACATGATATACCATGCATCTGTTTAGGAGAATACTTGCTTTGAGCAAGGAGCTGTATTGAATTGCGTTCCCAATCTTGTTGACGCCAGACAAAGTAATTACATACTTCTTCTTTTGTTAGATTGAATACTCGCGCATCAAACATAGCTTTATTTAGTTTTTTACTATAAAGATGATATTTGTCTTTTTCTTCTTGTGTTACAATATCGGATTCATCGTTATATTCCAAACTATCAACATGATATCCTAAATATTTATTGAAATACAAAGTAGCCATCGATGCAGCTACAGATGCCATCTTCTGTATGTTATTATCAAACCATGCTTCTGTTTCAAACTTATTATAATCCACAAGGAGTAGGGATATCTCATCAGATTGAGTATATGCCAGTACACAATTTTGAATATTTTTAGAAAGCTCCAAAGCAGTTTGCTGCATAGTTTTAATTAGTATGTCGTCAAATGGACGCTCCATACCTTGAGTAAAGGTGTGAAATGCTTTGCCGTCTAACTTTATTATTACAGGCATACGTCTAATAAGCTTTGTCCGAGTAGCATGCTCAAACATTTTCATTCGATCACCTAATGATGTCTTATCCATGAACACCTCTATATTTATGTATAAAACAGATATAATCTTTATATCCAAATGTTTGAGCGACACGCATCGCTATCATAAGTTTTTCAAACTTTTTCTTCTTATGCTTTTTCCTCAGCTCAAGAATTTCCTCAACTTGCTCAACACTGTGCAAGGCTGTTCCTCCAATGATATTACTATCATCGTCCATCTGTAATATGCTTACAGTCAACGTATGCTCGTTCCAGTCCATGATAAAATGGGGACTTATATGTTTATGAACTATTACATATGAACGGCCATATTGCTTATAATATACACAATCAACAGATCCTTCTACTTCAAAGCCAAGATTAACTACATCTTCATACCAAATTCCTAATTTCATTTATACTCCTAATTTTAGATCATTCTCACAAAATCATTATATAAAGCATTATATTTATACTCTGGCGCATGATGATCCACATGCATATGTCCGAAAAACCATTGATCGAATTGAATTCTCTCAACCACATTATCAAGAAACTCAGCAGTTTGACACTTTAGATAATTGTCAAACGCTGATATCTGTGATATAAAAGCTTTCGGTGCTGTATGTGTGATCACATAATCCACCATATTATTGTGTTTTTTAAGGTTGCAAAGTGCAAAATCGACTTCACTATATGATGGCTCTTCTTCTTTCCACCATGTAATGCCCTCGATACGATAAGCCTTATCATGCGAGGCTGCACCGCCAAAACAGAAAATCTTCTTCCCTTGATATGTGTATATCTGACCACGTTTCAAATGATAAATATTATCAGAGACTTGACCAGCCCTTCCTTCAAGGAAGTCTTCTTCGTCTATTGCATTAAGACGCTCAAAGTTTTCATGATTACCATCTATAAAACAAACAGTAAAGGGACGGTCATTTAACCAGTCTATCCAATACTTTTCTTCCTTTGTCTGACTAGGACGCCACAGCACCCCAAAGTCTCCAGTGATACAGACAATATCATTCTTAGTTAAGTCTTTTCCTTCCGGATAACGCTTGCTGGACAATAAGTGCATAGAATGTTCACCGTGTTTGTCTCCAGTATTTACCCACATTTATCACTCCTCTAATGTTTCAAACAATTTATTCCATGCCGATTCAAGTTTATAAAGAGGATGATTTATATAGTATATTTCATTGCAGAAATATTCATGCTCTTCTTTATACATATCAAACAGCTTACTATTGAGTAGGCATCGTATCTTGTATTGTGTTCTCAAAATCATTTTTAATATTAACATCGATCTCCATAGATTACTATCATCATATAAATCTTCAGCTCTATCGGCTCTAATTTTCGAATTGTTTCTCTTCAATGACTCAAGGAATACTCCTTGATTAGTTGTTTCGTCTGATATTAAGTCTCCTTATTAGTTGCTATATTAACAGCTTCTATAGTTCTGTTGTAAACTGTAGTCGTTATAGTATATAACCATTAAGTTATTTATCTGAGCTTGGGTTAAGAACGCTACGTTCTCCATCCATGTCTCATATTCATTACATATATAGTTCATAAACTTTTGTGCATTATATTCTGATATGCCCGGTATTACAGCAAGAACTCTGTTTATATTAAATTTTCTTTCTATTTTTTCTGCATTTATTGTTTCAAGTTGGGTTGAGTTTTCAATCCAGAAACTTGTATCATCCAACAAATATTTAAGATCGATTCCAATCATGAATTTATCAGAACCAATATTTTTATTAGTTGTCATATTACCTCTTACGAATAGAATAGTATAGGTACATTTTTTTAATTGCTTCATCCATGTTATCAGTATCAGTATCTTTGATTAGCTTTACAAAGACATCATCAGTATTTATATAGCGCATAAAATCACCCAATTCCTTACCTTGAAGAGGTGGAATAAGCTTCATGACTCTATTTCCATTAAATTTTTCACGATATGCTTTAATTTCTGCCGCTTTAGCATTAGCGATATCAATTTCAACCATGAACTCTTTGCCAAAATAAACTGATGCTCTTTGCATATAGGCTTCAGGAGTATCATAGTCGTATGTTTTGTCTGGAAAGTGTTCTTCTAAATACTGAATAAATAATTGATATGACCTTCTTTTACGATTGCGTATACGGTTAATATGATTTAAATTTTCATACGAGAATATATCAGATGAAAAGTACTTACTATTAACAACATACGAGAATACATCTTCCAATTCTTTGAAGCCATCAACATATGCATAGTAATCAAATCCAAGGAACCTAAATATCTTACTTGGAGTACGCGACACAAGAATATCTTTCATTACATACTTATTGTCAATGCTGGGTACATAAAACAAACCTTTATGACCATACTTAAAACCAAGCTTACGAGCTATTCTGCCCATAAAATTGCCTAAATCATTAAATGAAAAGTAATGCATAGCCATTTCAAGCTCTTCAGGCTTAACTTTAATCACATCTATTTGAAAGTCATCATAATCGAATGAAGTAACCTCACCATTTCTATGAATAGCATTAGGATTAAATTCATCATTAATCAACTTCAACATATCCAGATTCTCGATTCGCGAATCGCAAACCAGAATATCCAGATCGCCGAAATCCTCCTTGTTTGCATATGCAATTACAGGCTCTGCTTTCTTAAAATGTTTTAATAATCTAGCTTTAATTTCTTCTGCTACAATAAAATATTCTTCTTTATTTAATCTCTTAGTTTCTATACCATATTTTTTAAGTGCGTTACCACCCATATTATCTCCAAAATATTTAAACACTTCTAGCTTCTCACTCCATACCAGATGCAGCTACATATACTAAGCTGGGAATCGCTCCACAGTGTGGACTGCTAGTTGACATCGTTTTTAATAAAGGGTGCCTATTCGCCCTTGAGTTGCAGGATCTTCTAGAAAAATCTTTTCGAAGTGTTAAAAATGTTATTTAGATATTGCTACTCTATAATTAGAGTAGTCCGATTTATATTGCTTCTTATCTCCCCAGTATTTTAGTACTGCCGTTAAACCAGAGAACAAAAAACCACCAAACGTTAAAACGAGGAATACAAAATTACTTGTGATAAGAAAGAATGACGCTAATAAAAGACATGCATCGAAGATGCGCTTGTATCGCATAAAGATCGTTTTGAATCGAGGAAATTGATATAAAACAAATATAGCACCAATACATGTAGAATAACCGGCAATAAGTGCACCTCTTGTGAGGGCATCAGCAAATGTAAAACCAATCAAGGAAACAACAATAATAGCACCAATAATAAATGAATCAACCGCATTCCATACAGGTTTAATCGGTGGTTTAGGTACAGAACTTTTCTTACTCTTAAGCCAACTCATGAATTACCTCTAGTATTTATTGAGACCGACAGTTTACATGAACCGTCCATGTTCTTAGCACAGTCATCAAAGATTAAAGATTCCAGTTTATTCATAATACGAGCACGCTCCTCCTTGGATACATCGCCATATCCTTCAGGCTTATTAATTTCATCATTATACTGCTCAACGTAAGTCATAAGACCTCCTATGTTGTAGCTAATTCGGTTTTCTCTTTAGTAGAAAATATCTTTTTATAGAAAGGTGTTTTTAGATCTGTATTTTCAGCTTCCAGTTCATTAAGTCTGGACTGAAGTACTTTGTATTGATCTTCAGTAATTTCAAGATCTTGTACTTCTACTGTTGGAGTTTCAGTCTTTTCTTCATTCTTCTTAAAGACTATAAGTCTAAGATTACTAGCCTTGCTTTTTACAGCTCTACCAATATCATTCGGTGAAGTTTCACCAAATGTTGTTGCTTTAGATACAATAGTATTTTTGGCTGAGTATAAATTATCACCAACAGATTCTCCTATCAGTGATAAACCTTGACGGAATTTACCGACAGGCTTTTGTTTTTTAATTTCTCTTTTTGCTTCAAGTGTTAATGCTTTTTCTGCAATCTTTTTAAGTATTGACATAATAGTCTCCTTTAATTTTTATGAAACAAGCTTCGTTGATTCAGAAACTTCTTCTGTTTTTAATTCATACATTATAATAGCTTCGCCAAACTCTCCCTTCTCATAATACAGATAGGAATCGTCATAGCTACTTGTAACTAGATATCCTATATTGTTACGATCAAACATCCTGTTTCTAACCATATAGAATGAAACAACATACTCCCCAACGGGAGTATTCATGTGGTTAATGTGCATATCTTCAAGATCAAGAGCATCTGCAATAGCTTTTGGAAATACTACCATGTCAACCTCCGTTTATGCAGTTAATGCTAACATTCTTGTTTTCTTTAATTCTGCTAATTTCTTTTCATTCGCTTCTCTTCTATGTCTAAGTAATAGTCTTAAAGAGGGGAGTCTCATTTTTATATTAGCCCTACGAGTAATAGAGTTTTGTTTGTTATAATTATCCAGATTAGATACACTGTCAGCTTTAATACGTGCCACCTTATCAACATAAGCTTCACGAGCTGTATAGAATACTGTATTGATAGCATTCTTTTCTTTTTTGGTTGCATTATTAGGATGCTCATGTAAGAATTTAACTCTATCATGAGGTATACCGGCATTATAAGCAACACCAGCTATTGAATAGCTAAGAGTGCTAAGTAATGTATTTAATTGCGGCTGCAATGTATCATGTTCAGGAATTGTTTTAAATTTTCTCATAAATTTTCCTTTAGTTTACTAATAGATTAGATGTTTTTGAAATAATACTTGATTTGGTTAAATCTGTTACAATATCTACGAGAGATTTCATATAAGATGTTTGCATCTGGGATATCTCTAATGTTAGATTAAAATAGAGATCTACAAAATCATTCAACGATAACTCTTTGAATAAATCCAAGTTATTATATATCTCTTTTGAAAGGGCAATGGCTGGTGCATCCATTGATTTGTTTATTTCAACATATATCTCTTTTAAGATGTTTTCGGACCCATGAGGATTTTTAATTAGCTCATCCTTCTTTGATGTACATAATATTTTAAATTCTTCTGATTCCAAATAGTCAACACTACTGTTAACATTTTCTATAACTGCATTAATTATCTTTATTTTGATTGCTTTAATATCCAATCTACTCTCCTATTTAAAATGAAGGAGAGCCACTTTTCAACTAGTTAAACGTAGCTCTCCATATAATATTAACAAAGCCCAAAGTGCCAGCCTACAGCTCTCTACAGCAGCCAGACGTGTTCACTTTTTAACGAAGTGTCAATAGTTTTCTCAGGTAGAGATTCACAGACTTGTGTTATTTTATTAAAATTAAAAACCCCGACTAGTGCCGGGGCATATATAATATAAGCAGTCTTTCTCGATGTTTCTTTAGATACAGCTAAGGGCGGAAACTTTTAAATTTTGGGAGTCGTCCCATTCCTCGTTGTTATTACCATAACGCAGCTCTTTATAAATAAAGTCACTACTTGCACTATCAGTGCTACTGGCGCCCCTACTACTGTAAATGTTGTTATCATCTAACCTCTTACCCAGCTTTTTGCACTGGGAAGCTCTGCTATAATGTATTTTTATTTCTTTGATCAACAGGAAGCTCGTCAGGTTTGCCAGCATACCTATAGCTCTTTTCTTTTTGACCAGTAGTTAATTCCGATACTGGAATATATACAGAATCTGCAAACGTATCTCTACTTGCAGTTCCAAGTATTTGGCATTCACCATGTAAAGGAGAATTCCAAACACTTCTTACAGTCTTTGCAATACCCATATTGCTCCTTATTCAACTTTATATGTAGTTTCTACTGTTGTTAAATTACAGATATATCAGAGATGGCTTTTAGTTTTGATCCTTTAGCAGTAACAACAGGATCTACACCTTCTTTTAGTGTACCTCTCTTTTTAGTAATGATCTATATTTTAAATATTTAAACATCTTCCATCTTTTCCTCAACTCTTCAACAATAAAGGGTGTAGCTACACGTACATATATAGATGTAGGCCTTTCCTTAAGACCATCGTTTAAGATTTCGTAAACATTACCAGGTATAATAAAGTTATACTCTTCATTTCCAAATACAATGCAAATGTCATCATTATGCATATATAGATCGCATATATTATTTGGAGATGTATCATATTCCTCCGGCATAGAGTATGAGGCTATATGCCCGGTTAAACCGTGCGATTCGTAAAGTGGACCAGTAAGTAACATTACACAGCCTCCGCTATCATGCTATAAATCTCGTCGGGATCATTAATCCCGTGTTCTATCTGTAATTCTTCACATTTACGCTTAATATCACCAAGCTTTTTACCAGGCTGATATCCTCTTTCAATAAGATATCCTCCGGAAACGGCAGGTTTAAAATCTACCACTTCAGGCAATGGAACAAATACATACGTCTTGAACTCTTTTCTACCATTTGTATCCGCTCTACACACCTTTTCTAATAGGTCAAGGTATTCGCCCGCCCTATGCTGAAACTTACGCACAGTAGCTTCTCTGTTGCTCTCAGCAACACTATATGCTTGTGTGTGCAATTCACATACTAACTGAGCCTTCTTCAACATTTCATTTGAAAGTTTAAGTTCTTCAAACAGATCAGGCATAAGATCAGATCCTACAATTTCATGTTTATGAAATGAACTGTAAGTTTTACCCCTATAATCTCCGCTAGTTATTAAATCTACATCTACAGCAGTTGACGGTTTGCCATAATCATGTAAAAATGCGTAGAAACGTGCATCTCTATGACATGCAGTAACAGTTTGAGTAATATGTTTCTTTAAGGTAACCTCCGGATGATAAATAGGATTTTGATATACCGTCGCAGCATGTTTATATTGTGGAAAATAATATCCCATGAGATCAGTATTCCACATAAATTCAAGGAATAAGTCTGGTCTAGGCTTTTTGAGAGCTTTGAAGAACTCTGCCATAAATCTTTCGACAGGCTCGTTAATAATCATAACAGCAGCCTCTTTTGAAAGATCGTATGTCCGTTCTTCTATTGTCCAGATACCGTCACAATTTTGACGGTGTAATCTTACTATTCTGATCCAATCTTCTTTGAATCTATACAATGGGTTACCAACCGCGCGCAATACACGATCCTCTAAATCCTTAATACCATCAACAAAATCATATACAATACCATTCTTATCAACACATAAAGCATTGACTGTAAAATCACAGGTTAAACAATGATCTTCAATAGATGTACCAATAATAGTTCGATCCCCATTACCTCTAAATACAGAAACTTCAAAAACGTTACCGTTTATATTAACAGCTATTGTCTGCATCTTTCCTTGACGGGCTTCACCGCCAATTATGTTACCATCAGGAAATATCTCTTTAAGATCGCATGGTTCACAGAATATATCTATATCGTTCCATGCTCTATTAAGTAATTTATCCCTAACATATCCACCTACGATGTAACTTTTAACACCACAAATGGACAATAAGTCCATAATATACTTAGCGTCAGAATGTATATCTATAATCTTTTCCATAACTATACTCCTATATATAGAAAAGCAGACCCTTATAGATCTGCTTTTTGATGAAAACAATATTTTTACATAACTATTTAGTTTCTGACACATCAATAACAGCCAGCAGTTCATCCAACACATTGGAAGTTTTACTGATCTCTGCATTAGGCATGTCTTCAGAAAATAGTACTTTATATAAAGCTTTAATATTACCTTGCATTTCTCTTGCTTTCTCAATTCTATATTCACTTTTGATGATAGCTTCAATGCTGAACTTATCATCATCAATTATATTCTTATATATATCGACAAGCTTTGCATTATCTGCAATGATTTCATCTTGCAGATTGTCAAATGAAATACCAAACTCTCTTCTGCGTTTGTTTTCTTTTGTAACTAAGTTATACTTTTGAACATCAGTTTTAGTAAGTGTAGATAATTTTTTAAATGACATACTACTTCTCCGTTTTAGCTATAAGTTTCAATTTGATTAATTTTTAGTCCATAATACTCATCGTCAAGCATTGATAACATACTGCTATCATTTGAGACGGTCTGTGGTGTAGTATTTGCTACTTTATTGGTTGTCGCTTCTACTTCTGCAACATATCTAGTAATATCCCAGTATTCACTGTCAATAGAACAACCGTAACAGTCGTATATAGTGCTATCACAATCTATAAAATCAACAATGAGTTCGTCACCTACTACGGCATTCTCAATGCAAACCAATGTATCCCCTAAGTCAATATAACTTCCGTCACTAGACATAGGAGTTCTTATAATCTCAGCATCATCGCATTCATGCGTAGATGCTAAGTATATCACCCAATTAAGCTCATAGGATCTTACTTCATCTTCCGTAAGAAAGGAGCCTAATCTGTGATCATTTTCATCACACCATACAATATCGTTACGCCAATCATCACCATGTTCATGTTCAAGTGCTCTTTCAGATTTGAACATGTACTTAGTTCTCATCTTAACCTCCTTAGATGGATCACTTCTTGTTTTATATATAGTAAAATTGCCATGTTTGTCTTTGCATTTCTTCCATAATGCCATAAGCTACTCCTTTTGTTTAATAGATAAGCCAAGCCAGCTATCCTCACCAAGGAGAGATACAACAGTTTCTTTTCGTGGCTTGGGTATGGCGGGTCCATTTAGTACAATTTCATAATATTCATCATAACTTCTATATTTTTTTCCAATTATTTCTCCTAACTTATTAAATAAATCAACGCTACAACCACACTCACAGTATATATAAGTCCGAACCTTTCCTTTAGAATTCTATAAAACATTACTATTCTCCTACATTTAAGAATACAGCATTATCTGGAAGTAAATCCCTCCAATGATCGAGCGTTATATTGCCACCGCACCACATATTACGTGTCACGATTTCGCGCCCATCATTCATTTTAATCTTAAATTCAGCTCCGCCGAATCCTTTAAATCCACCATCAACATCAGGACATACAGTATATACAGTACCGTCCACTATAATTATTTTCTTCTTACCATCAGAATTTAACTTATCAACCTTCTCACTAAAGTGATTACATATAATACATAACCCCTTCTCCTTGAGCGTAACAAGGATCTGTTCATTGCAAGTTTCGTTGACAATAGTGCCACCGCATACTTTGCAATCAAAGTAGGACAAGTCTTCGGTTCCTTCGACACATCCAACAGAGATGTAATCATTTTCATCGAACAGATCTTCTCTAAATGATTCAAGATATTCTCTATCATCACTCTCTTCTATAGATCCAGGCAACATATTGTTATTCTCATCCCGAAGAGTATATTCCAGGATATACTTCTTCTTAAACTTTTTCATTTGTACCATTTTCTCTTTATCAGTCATATCACACCTACCCAATAGATGTGATATTAACAGGATTACCTTCCACTAATATAGTGTAAGTGTTTTCCCATTGTTTGCCTACTTTTTCACTAACAGTACGGTAATTCTTAAGAGACTTAGTTAGTCTTGCAAAACATTTCTTAGTAATGTTTATGCATCCATCTTTCCATGAAATGGAACAGCCTACATTTGGATCAGCATTCTTTTCTACGTCACCATTAGTAATAAACATGTTATTAATTATTTGATCTTTCATGACAGCTCCTTTTAATTTTATAAACAAGATCTTATTATATCCTAATAATTCTCTAAGTCTGCTTCAGCACCACATTCAAGACATTTAGTTAAAGTACACCCACGCCGCGGGCATACCCTTCCTTGACTTTAATTCATCTAAGTCCAATACACCTTAGTTATATTATCTAACTACTTTTAATAACTCTAGTTTATAACAAGCATAATGCTCGTCTAACATTTTAGTAGCTTCACTGATATCTCTATCAGCACTTATAAACAATACTAAAGGTTTGGATGCACTGCATACATCTAACATATCAACGGTCTCTTTGAGACCAGTATTACATATCATTCTTAAAGCTTTTATTGCCATAAACCTTAGATATTAAATTATCAGATAGCCTAACACTACCCGCTTTACATGCATCTAATGCTAATGATATTAGTCTTAGTTTAATATTTGTTAATTGTTCTATTTTATTCATCGATATACTCCTTGATTGTACGCTATTTAATATTATCTTCCTTACTAATTAGGATACTTTTGGTAACTTGTTGTTATTAAATGATTTACGTGTACTATGTAACTAGTACACTAGGGTTGACTTGAAAATAGTACCTGCCCTATATTTTCACAGAAGATATCATGCAGATCATTTTTCTCCCACTTTGGTATGAAAACGCTCCAATACAGTCAATTTATCCCCACTTTGAGGCTAAAACGACCTACAATTGATAATAAATCCCCACTTAGAGGCTAATCTACATACTAACATGTCTATTATATAATACATATAACAGTGGAGTTTATCTATCCACATGTAGCAAATCTATCCTCCGGGGTACTTTTGGACCCTATAGGGAGCAACTCTAATAATGCCTTTTTAGGCTCTATTGTTGCTTTTCCCTTTTTTGGGATACTTTTGGACCCTATAGGAACACCTTGATCTAGCAGTATTCACCTCTATATCGTGGCTTGCTTTCCTTTTTGGGCCCTTTTTGGTCCTTATTTGGGATACCTTTGGAATAATTGATATCTATCCTCCGGGCTAATAGTTCGTTTTTAGCCCGTTTAATGCGCTTTATACCCTATAGGTATAAAACTTCTTACCAACAAGAGGTCGTGAAGAACCTCCTTTGGAACATTTCTCTGCATTGTTTACCGATCAAATCGGCAGATCTGAAGTCCTTTTGGGCTTCTTCTACTCCATTGGGAATTCTTTCCCCTTGTTTCTTTTTACGATCTAGATCTATCCTTTGGTGATTAGATATAGATTCTCTTAATCTTTTAACTTTGCTCATGCTGGAATCTCCGTTGTTACTGATTTGTAAGGGCTTTTATCTCAAGGAGAGATGTCCGCCCTTTTGGTTTGTTAGTTTGTTAGTTTGTTAGTTTGTTAGTGGAGGACTTATATTAACTTGTATATTATCCTCCGGTGGTTGTTACTGCCAGTTCGTGTGTCTGAGATAACGTGTGTCCTCTCAGACCGAAGTTGTGTAATTTCTCTTCGGTTAAACCGAAGGTAATATGACGGTTGTTGTGAACCGCTACTCTTATACCACCGCACCGCTGGGCGTGTAAGCGGTGTTGGTTTGGGTATTTAAGATCCCGTATTGTGACGTTGGCTATGTATCGCCCGTCCTTCAGTGTATTAATAGATCTTATTTTCCCGATTACTCCCTTTTCTGCGCCTCTATATTTTATAAAGACCAGTCCGGGATGTAGTTTTGTTTTCATTACTTCTGCTTACCTCACTGTGATTAGTTTAATAAAAACCCTCTACAAGGAGTAAGGTCACATCTTGAGTAACCCTTTCCTTGCTTTACGAACATTTCTTTTATCTTACCATAGCTCCACTGAAATGAAGCTACGGCATGTTTCAAACTTCTATAGTTACGGTAATGGAGATTACCACTACTGTCTATAATCTTATATAATTCCATTAACTCTTTTCATCCGCAAGATCTTTTAGGTTAGATGAGTGTTGGTCAGATTCGTATTTGTTCATACGTTCATTTACATGCATTACACTTGCTTCTAAACTGGATAAGTGTGCTACTAATGTTGGATTAGGTTGGTTTAAGATATCACCAGCTTCTTTGATTGCTTTAGCCATTTCCGGTGCCGCACATACAAATTCTTTAACTAGAGACATTCTTTCTTTTGCTGATTCAATTATAGATTTAGTCTCCCCTTCGGTCTGTTCGCCGCCAAACGTTACATTGAGTCCTTTTAATTCATACTTTTCTTTTGATGGGTTAAATTCTACTGATCCGATTTCAAATACTATTTCGCTTTTCATAATACTACTCCTTGATTATATTAATTAAATAAGAATTGTTTTGGTCACGGTAAGACAGTACAGTCTATCTCTTTACCTAAGTAACATTACTGTTATTCAATAGTCTGGTATTAGTTACTGACCGCTAAGATTGGAATTGTTTTGGGGGATTCACCGACCATTTCCGCGGTAGTCAGTGAACATAATAACACTCAACTCTAAGAGTACCATCTTGTGTTAATACTTATATAGAGACTCGAACTCTATAAACCCACACTCTGCATCTCTCAACTGGGCTTGTGACCAGATATTGCTGCATTAAGGCAAGGAGTAGGAACCACCCTACCCCTCTAGGAGTTTTTAACATGAATCTAAAATCTTAACTTGCTACTACTCTCCTTTTAATAGGAGATTGAAACTTTATTGGGGAATCCCCCATAGCGGCCGAGCCGGCTTTAGCCCCGGCAACAAATGCATTTTTAAATGTTTTTCCAGTTTCAATTACATCTGCCATAATTCCAGATGATTTAGTTTCTTCTTTTATAACTTTCGATATTCTGCTAAATAATTTCATAACTGTCTCCAATTTTTGTGTAATTTATTTAAGTTAATTGATAAGTATGGAACGAGTGCCAATGATATCAGCACCCAGTATTCTGTTGAGAAGGGAGCGTCCCATACGAATACGAAGAGGTCTTCCACAACTAATAAATATGCTATGCCTATACCTACTATCCATGCAGGAAGTATTACTTCAAGTACTTCTAGTTTATCTTTTAATTTCATACTATTCTCCATTTGATTTATGTTTTTTCTTTCGATTGTACACCTTTTTTGATACTTCTACCTTTGGAGGGCGCGTGCTCATCCCTCCACGTACTTTGGGTTTCTTAGGCAACTTTTTTACCGCCACTTTTCCTCCCGTAATCTGATGGAATTTCACCCCATTCGGATGTGTTCCATTTCTTTATTTCAATGCCGTATTTTTCGCATCTGTCAGCAATCAGGTTAGCTCGTGCTATCAGCATATCACGATCCATCTTAACGTTTTTACCAGGCATTCTGTTTCTAACCCATGCCATAGCAGTTTGTGAATCAGTGTAAACTACCTTGATTCCGTTTTTCAAGGCGTATCTGACTGCTAGTGAAATACCTAACAGTTCAAAAAAGTTATTGCTATGAAGCTCTGTAGCTGGAGTATTATGGAAGTCTAATTGATTTCCTTTAAGATCTGTTACTCTAGCTCCACCTATTCCAGGATTTCCACTAGTCCATGCATCTGATGTTATTCCAAATTCCGGTTTCATTTGATACTCCTATATTTTAATTTGTTCTGAATTCATTCGTTAATTTCAGCGAAGCTGGCTATAAAGCGAAGCTTTAGAGCGCCAAGACCGAAGGTTGCGGCGGGAGCTAAGCGACCAGAGGCCAAGCTTCTCATTTCACTGCTCATATTCGGCAATTCTGCCTTTTTAAGCTTCACCATTCTGGCGAAGCCTTTTTGCGAGCGAAGCGCGGAGGCCGAAGGCCGGAGGCCTCTGCGACGCGACTAGGAGGCTTTAGCCGACGCACTTGTACTACGTACAAGAACACACAGCTTCATCGTGGGTTGTCGCGGAGCATATAGCTCTCCCTCTCCCCCAATCGTGTGTGATTAGGGTCATCCAATATGTATGTGTGTCATCATACTCCATTGCAACAGCAGCAAGGAGTAAGGCTGTTATGACATTAATGTGTGTCGATATTTATGCTACTGGTTACAGTTCTATATCTTTAGACTCGTCTCGATTAAACCATTCAACGGCTTCATTAACACTCCACCATGCGATATGTGGATTGTTCCAATACTTCTTCCCCTCCTCATTGAGGTTGTACCCGTCCATGTGACAATTATATTTTAACATATCACTAACTTTTTTCCTTGTAAATAGATGCGTTTTTCGGGCGCACATCATAGTTTTTAAGAAGTTATGATACTCTGTACCAAATAGACTCTCATCTCTAACATCCTTCCATATCTTAACATATTCTTTGTCCATCATTGTTAGTTCAAAAGGGTGTTTCATTATACGTTGTAAAAGAATTGCTTGGTCATGAAGATTTATCAACGACACAAATTTATTCACATCTTCAAACTGAAAATCTTATTGAGGCTGTAAACATTATTTAATTAGGATTTTTTCCATAAAAGGTAGTCGTTTGGTGTCAATTTTGGTTGTTGTTTCACAACGACTTAGCAGTTGGGAAAAGCATTCCCAAAAGGTATAGTTTAAAAAATATACTGAACGACTTTTTAATCAATCCACCTGATCTATTTCATTTTTAACGGGTAACGATTCATTCACATATTCCGCCATGTATCTATAGCACTCGGCATCTTCAGATCAAATATATGTGATTCATCATTATACCGCCGGCAGAATTCCCGCTCATGAATATCTGGGCAGGATTAACATCGGTTCTCGGACCATAGGTTTCGTTCGAAAATGTCGGCGTGATTGACTATTCCTGGTCAATTTCATCGACTGGAACGACATAAACAAAGATTGAGCAAAAAAAGATGTAGTGAGAGGAACTGTTAAACACGCGTTCTCTAATCGCTCTGAATACGTTTATGTCATTCTCCTCCAGGATTACATCTCAATAGGATGCCAGGCTTCGATTTTGGCTTTTAACCTCTCTACGATTTCAGGAAATTGCTCGGACACTTCATTCTCTTCATGCGGATCTTCCGCCAGATTGTATAAGCGGACAGGTGCAGTATCCCAATTGTGCGTACGCTTGTACTTTGTTTTATCCATGCCGTGGTAACGTATCAGCAGTTTCCAATCCCCCTCGATGCCCCACAGATATTGTAGTGTACTATCCGGATTCTCCAAAGAAATATTGTGAGAGGAATGCACACTTCCAAAAACTATTTTACGTTCATTTCGCGCCTTTTCATCCAGAAGGTTTATACCTGGCAGTCCTTCCGGTGCCTTTATACCAGCCGCTGCTGCAATTGTTGGGAACAGATCAATGGAATGAGCAAAATTCGGATCGTTTTTCGGTTCGATCTTACCCTGCCAATTTAGCATAATCGGCGTGCGAATTCCATTCTCATAAGGGGAGGTTTTTGACCTCAGCGCATACTGATTCCACTTTTTCTGATTTGGATCATCTTCACGAGTACTTTTTGCAGCCCACCCATTATCGCAGATATATACGATCAATGTGTTTTCAAGTGCCCCTTTTTTCTTCAAATACGCTAGTAACTCCCCACATGTTTCATCCAGCCATTCACACATGGCATAATATTTTGCCACATCCAGTGCGCGACCCTCTTTTTTATATTTGTTCAACAGACGTGCCGGTGGATTGTGCGGGGTATGAGGCAGAAACACGCCGTACCAGAGGAAAAAGGGCTTATCCTGCTCAGTAGCCATATCAACAAAATCTGTAACAGGCTTTAATCCTTCACGGCCGATTGCCAACGATTCTTTACTCCCATGCCGACCCTCCATCTTCATGCCGTGGGTAAAACCGCCATCCTTCCAGGAACCTTCCCACCACTTGCCGGATTGGTGCGTCAGATAGCCGTTCGAAGTCAGCAGCTCAATAAACCCAGGATGTTTGTAAAAGTTGTCGCGCAATGGACGATCCCGTTCTTCGCGGCCATCTTTCCTAAGGATAACATCGTTTCCTGTTATGCCATGATCAAACGGATGCAGTCCTGTAACCATAGAAGCCAGTGAAGGACGGCACACCGGCGCTGCCAGATAGCCCCTCTCAAACAGTAATCCCTCGCTCGCCAAATTATCCAGGTTCGGGGTTTTAATATCAGGGTGTCCCATAAATCCATAATCGGTCCATGCCTGATCATCACTAAGCAGATAAACAATATTGGGTTTTTCATCTTTAGATTGCTTCATGGTGGCACATGAGTTAAAAAAAATCGTACTGGCTATAAGCAGCAAGATCGAAAAAGTCATCACATTTTTCATATTCGGTATTTTTTTCATTATCCCAATTTCCTTTATTTGCTTAATTTTGTTTGTTTTTATCAGCAGCGGCCTTGTAAGCTTTGTGTCCGGTTGAATTTCCACCAAGTATAGGGTGGTATTCCTTCGGCAGATCCTTTCGGTGTTTTGCCAGTACCTGCTCCATATTTGGATTGTTTGCTAGATTATTCCACTCATGAGGGTCGTTCAAACGATCATAAAGTTCTTCACTGCCGTCGCTGTAATGAATGTAACGGTAATGCTCGGAAACTATAGCCACATTTTCAGGACCAAAACTGCTGCGAGCCGTAAAAGGCCATGAAATAGTTGGATTCTCCAACAGTAGTTTCAAGGAATTACCTTCGTGTTTTGGATTGGGCTGCTGCCCGGTGAGCTCAATCAGTGTAGGATAAATATCCAAAAGTTGGACTGGTTTGTCGCAGACTCCTCCTTTGACAATACCTGGTCCAGCAATGATTAACGGTGTCCCCTCACCGTCCTGCCAAATGCTCCGCTTGGCCCAGCGCTCTTTTTCACCCAAATGGAATCCATGGTCACTGAATAAGACCACAATGGTATTATCAGCATACGGACTATTATCAAGTGCATCAAGCACACGACCGACCTGTGAGTCCATAAACGACACGCAAGCCAAATAGGTCTGCACCAGAGGTTTCCATTGGCCATTTTCAACTACCCATTTCTGAGTGGGTGCAATATGTTCCATACTAGTAAGATTAATTCCGTAGCTTGGCACATCGGAAAGGTCTTTTTCAATCACCTTGGGAAGCATTAGTGAATCCAGTGGATAAAGATCGATCCATTTTTTCGGTGCGTATTGCGGTACATGCGGAGTCATAAAACCCAAGGAAAGAAAAAAGGGTTTATCAAACTCCTGCTCTAATTGTTCCTCGGCCCAGCTTGCTATTTTATGGTCGGGCATCAGTTCATCTTTTTCCGGAAAAGTTCCCCAGTCCCAAAGTCTAGCACCTGGAAACGGACTTAATTTTTTATCTGGGAACGGGCCAAAGCCACCGAAATTGCCCGCGTAGTTTTTGAAATAGCGCTTATTACCCTTGTTATGGAACAGCTTGCCGGCAGCTGCCACATAATATCCCTCACGTTCAAACTTCCGGGGCATAATTTGATCCTCGTCTACAACGGGTGATTTCCACACGGGTGGATTGAGGAAATAAATACCTGTCGTTTCCGGATACAACCCGCTCATTAAACTTGCCCGCGAAGGATTGCACACCGGCGACTGGCTATGGGCATTAGAAAAGAGAACCCCACGCTGCGCAAGCCGATCGATATTCGGTGTTTGTACCTGTGGATGCCCGCCCAGACAACCGATCCAATCGTTCAGATCATCAACTGCAATCAGCAAAACATTGGGGTGCTCCATTGTCTCCTTCGAAACATCTGTCGAACAGGCAAACAACATCCAGCTGATAAGGGCAAGAGCCATCCAGATCGATTTGTTTTTCATCATAATTTTATTTCCGTTTCTTTTTCCCTTTGCACCACTTCTTATATGTTGTGTACAATAACTATTAATTTTTATTTGCTTTCTTCGCTTTTTGGTCAGCACCAATTGATATCCTTAGTTTGTTTTATTTACTTCAAATAAAATCTTTCTTATTTCATAAAGGTCATCTTTTTTACTTCTGTGCCAAAGGATGATTCTAAACGATACAGATAAATACCTGTACCGGTGAGATGACCATTTTTGTCTTTGCCATCCCATTTATAGCTATATGATGCCGGAGATAGTTCCTGATCAATTATTGTTTTTACTAGCTGTCCGAGTATGTTATAAATTTCAAGCTTTACAAAAGATCTGCCAGACAGGTCAAACGAAATTGTTGTCTCCGGATTGAATGGATTAGGGTAATTGTCATATAGATGAAATTTTTCTAAGTTGCTTTTAATACCGTAATTGACACCTCGCTCAAAATTGACGTCTGTTAAATTACTAATAACGGATGCAATGAAATCAGGAAGGAATTGAAAAATTTCGTTATTAGAGGTAGCGCTAAGGTTTGCTACTAACTCAGCTCTGTCGCCGATACCAAGTTCAATGTAACGATCTATAATTCCCTGACCATTTTCCGGTTTATGACCATCTGAAGTTCCAAAAGGTTTGCGATATGCCAGAAATAAAGGGGGAGAATTTACAGTTACCGCAGATAAAAATAGCTCTGAACTAGGCACCCATGCAGCGTCTGGGAGTGCCTGTCCAAAATAGGCTGCTATTATGCCTGCTTTTTGACTATGCGCTAATCCCCAACTTGCTATACTTCCACGAGATTGTCCGCCAATAATAATGTTATTTGCATCTAAATTGTATTGTACGGCATTATCTAAAACCCATTGAAACACATTATAAGAATTCTGCGCAGCACTTTGACCATCTTCTGATTCCCAGCTAACAATTGCGGTGCCTGCTGCTACTGTAGGGTCGGCCCATTTGGAGCGTACATTATTAGCGGTGGAGCCCTTTGCATGGGAGTAAATAAATACCGGAGCAGGATCACTACCATTTGGCAAATAAAGATTCAGCCACTCCATAGAACCTGATCCATAGGATATGTGTGAGTGAGTTGGATTTTTTACTTGCCCGAAAAGAGAACCGGATATAAGCAAAATCGTGCATGCTAATGCAAGCAAACATTTTGCTTGCGATTTGGAAAGTTTTTTCATTGCAATCATCATAGTATTTGTTTTACAAAAATTTTTCTTAAATCATTCATGAACATTCTATTTCTCATTTACTGTGCTTTAGATTCATTCTTTCAGCGGCAGCCTTGAAAGCTTTGTATACACTAACTATTAAAATCTTCCTTATTTCATAAAGGTCATCTTTTTTACTTCTGTGCCAAAGGATGATTCTAAACGATACAGGTAAATACCTGTACCGGTGAGATGACCATTTTTGTCTTTGCCATCCCATTTATACTTATATGATGCCCGAGATAGTTCCTGATCAATTATGGTTTTTACTAGCTGTCCGAGTATGTTATAAATTTCTAGTTTTACAAAAGATCTGCCAGACAGGTCAAACGAAATTGTTGTCTCCGGATTGAATGGATTAGGGTAATTGTCATATAGATGAAACTTATCAATGTAGCTTTGTGTTACTGTTTCATCAATAGCTGAAACTTCATCTGTAGTATTTACTTTAAATTTATCTGTTTTTAAAACTGATGTTCCTGAATATACTTCGTAACCTGCATTAATTGTTTTTAACCAAGAGTGATCAGGAGCTATATTTGTATTCGCCAAATCTCTTTGTGCTTGTGGCATATTAGCATATTGAATATAGTTTTTAGCAACATTAATAACCTCTTTTACATTAACTTTTATATTATAAGGTGCTCCGGCAGGTCCATAAGGAATAAGTTTTACATGTGCTTTGTTGTCTTTATCGCCAGCACCCACAAAAAACTTATATCGAACGGCATAAGTATAAGTAACACCGTCAACTGTTAGTTCGTATGGTTTTAGGTCACCATTGGTCTCACGGGCAAAGTACCATATACGGACTCCGGCAGGTGTTGGCTGGTCTGTTAAATTGTCAGCAAAATTATGACTGTGAAGTTTAACAACTAAATCGAAGTCGCGGTCGGCCTTAACCGGCTCACTGTTTTCTGTGCCATAATTATCAAAGATAAAGTTGACAGAAGACATCCATCCGTCATCACTATCCCAGGCATTTTCCTGACTGGTGTGCCATACAAAATTCATTTCATTACTTATATCGCTAATTTGAACCGGCATGCCTACTTTGGCCTTATCTCCCGGATACCAAACCCCACCTTTTTTTATTCCTCCGCACGTAGCATTAGGATAAGCATCCATTCCAGATCCGCCTTCATCAACATAATCTAAAATAAAACCGCTACCATTTTCGTCACTGAAAAGTTCGGGACAGTAATACATTGAACTGAAATCCGTGTCTAAGAAATTTACTAAGCCATAAGATGTAGTTATCATTTTAGTGTTGATAACCGAAATGTAATCTTCCTGCGAACAGCTTTGAGCAAACAAATTGTTTACCGCAATTAATACAAATACTAATACTAAAATCATCTTCATGCCTTCCTCTATGTTGTGTGCAATAACAATTATTTTATTTTCCCTTCTTCACTTTTTGTAAAGTCCCAGTTAATATCTTTAGTTTGTTTTATATACTTCAAATAAAATCTTTCTTATTTCATAAAGGTCATCTTTTTTACTTCTGTGCCAAAGGATGATTCTAAACGATATAGATAAATACCTGTACCGGTGAGATGACCATTTTTATCTTTGCCATCCCATTTATAGCTATATGTAGCCGGAGAAAGTTCCTGATCAATTATGGTTTTTACTAGCTGTCCGAGTATGTTATAAATTTCAAGCTTTACATAAGATCTGCCAGAAAGGTCAAAAGAAATTGTGGTCTCCGGATTGAATGGATTAGGGTAATTGTCATATAGATGAAACTTTTCTAAGTTGCTTTGCAATTCTGTTTCAATTGCACCAGGAATATGTGTTGGTACAGTTACATGCAGGGAGTTAAAACGGCTTAGCATATAAAATAGAGTACTATTAGTTGGAACAACACCTTCGGTATTATGATATTTATAGGGACTTTGAATAAAGGAAGTACCGTCATAAGTAAATCCGGGAAGCATTGAGCCAATACCATCATCGTAAGAACGTTTCATGAAATTTACTGACGGAGTAATGGAAGGATCGCCTAAGCCTTGAATATACGATGTAGCATACGGATTTAATCCGGTAAGGAAATGAAAGCCAGATATAGCATATCCGTAAGCAGTTGTATTGTTCATATAATCGGCAACAGCCAACATAGCAAAAGTTAACTTTTCAACCTGAACAACATTTCCAAAGTTATTGGGTCTGTTAAGTGGTTGTTCCGGGAAACCGAAAGGGCTTACGTTAAAGCTTGTCCAGTGTGCCATAAATTCGTCTGCCAATCGCTGTACTTGGTCTTTCATGGCTTGAGTACGTGCAATGGAATAGTACCGACAAATATTTGGCAATGTACCGTTGTCTAACTCAGCATATCTGTTGGGACCGGCGTTGGGTAATGTTCCTGAAATAGCTCTGAAAACACCATTAACATCATATTCACCATTGTTAATCATGGCATCAGCTTTGTTAAAATACTCAGTTTCGCCAGTTGCATAAGCCATTTCCACGGCAGCAGCCAAAATATCAACAGACTGTCCTTTATAGCTAACGTTTATATTTATGTCAACTAAATTTTCATTATTAATAGCAAAATCCCATGCTTTTTCGCCGGCAGTTAAAACTGTAGCTGCAAAAGAGGGATCGCTCTCTTTTAATATTTGGTTTACCATTGCAAAAGATTTAGCAACTCTCGCCGCAGTGTTTGCATCAATATTTTCTGTCCAGTAGTAAAAAACGCGAGGAGCCACATCTTGGCGGACACGTCCGGTAGGATAACTGCCGTCAGGGTTCTGAGTGTCTAATAAGTTTTGAGCAGCGATGCGGATATGAGCTTCAAGGGCTGCTTTGTCGGCAGCATTTTCGGTGTGCATATAAGCCAGGCAGAAATCGCCTAGGGCTTTGGCAGTACGTCCAAGTTTACTATCGCGGGAATGCGCATCGAATAAAAAGTTATCAGGAGATTCATAAGTTTCACCTGTAAGGGTAAAACGTTCCTTACCATCAATCAATTCCATAGTTGCTCTACTAAGGGTTTGTCCTCCCGAATAACCCTTGTTGTATTTCCAGAAACCGTCAAACATATCGCTAAAAGATATTGTTCCGCCCTTGGCATACTTTAAGTTGGAGTAAATGTCTGTGCCGATAGTAACGTTGACTGATAATCCGTTGGCTTCGATATGATAGCTGCCGGTTGCAGTAAGCGATGTCAGGTCAGCTATATAGTAGTATTGATCCCATGTTGATGTGGCAGTCCATAAGGTCATTGTTCCTGAGGCTACGACATTGTCTGTGGCATTTTCAATTAATTGATAAGCTGGATTACTTATGCTTGTGTTAGAAATTAAAAGAGCTGTTTTGACATGTTCTGGCCTCCAACCCAACTGAGGAACAACCAATGCCTCTTCGTAAGCCAGTTTAATGGGGGCAATGTGGAATTGCTGTGTGTTAAGGCCGGTGTAAGTTTCCTGAACAGCAGCGCCAACTGAAGAATAGGAATCGTAGTATGCCTGATCAGGATTTGGGTCGGGAGCTGTCGGTTTTTCGTTAATGGCAGTTAAAGCCAGTCCCGAGTTCGCATTTACGATTGAATAGTAACCTTCGCTTTGGGTAAGAGTCCATTTTTGTGAGGCAGCTCCAGTCCATGCTTCTGCTATAACACTTTCTCCTGCAACAGTCGAAGCTACGGATAAAACACGTCCTGTTTCTACATTATGAATTTTGTAAAATTCGTCGCCATTATCAATAATGTTCCACTGACTTTTTGATTTGGAGTAAGAGAACTTTGCCTGTCCGGTTGCAAAAGCCCAGGCAAAACGTCCGGTACTGCGACTTTCAATTGTATATTCTCTGTTGCTATCGAACTGTGCCGATACTTTTACAACAAATAAGACTAATAATAATAGTATCGATTTTTTCATTATTTAAAATCCTGTTTGAAAATCTATTCATATTTTAAACCTTTATTTGTGATTTATACTACATTATTCATTAATATGTCACACAAAATAGTAGTGTTAAGTAATATTTAAAGCAGCCATAATAAAGCCGTTACAGTTTTTATAGATCGTTTCATTTTTTATCTCCAACCCATTTTGTAATATGTTCATGAATGACTTTCACTACGTCATCTTCTGTCATGGATAACCCACCGCCTACGGCATTTTTAGGATTTATACCATGCCCTGCATTTTTTATTTCAATATAAGTGACATCGGCGCCCACTTTCTTTCCGAGTTTATTTATATACCTGCCTTGTTCTACCGAACTGAAAGCCATCGCATTTGTTGTGGGATGATCCGATCATCACTTTGGCTTCACGACCGAACGCACAAATTGAGGAAGGAATTGTATTACTTGATTATTCTTTGTGTCGTTAAGGCTGTGCGCCAATTCAGCTTTATCCCCAATGCCAAGTTCTTTGTATCTCTCCACGACCCTCAAGCCATGTGCTGGATCGTGGATATCCCCCTCGCAACCCGGTTCTTTGCGGTAGGCAAGAAATATAGGGGGAGCGTTTTTCGTAATCGGCTCTAACAAGCGTTCATTAAACGATTTTCCCGGCAGAGCTTGCCCCATATAAATCCCAACAATGCCTGCGTCCTGTGTATGGGCGAGTTCCCAGCTTACAAAGCTTCCCCGCGATTGTCCTCCGATAAATATCTTCTCGATATCAAAATTATAGGTCGCAGCATTTTCTTTAACCCATGCGAACATCACCTTGGCATCCGCCGCGCAGATTTTAAAATCTGATAGTGATTTGACCTTTGCAATTGATTCCCAACTAACAATCGCAGTTCCTTCTTCTACTGTTTGATTAGCCCAAGAACTTTTAACGTCATCTGCTGTAGAGCCATTATGGTGAGCATATATAAATACTGGGGCGGGATCATTACCCGACGGCAAATAGAGATTCAGCCATTGTCTCTCCTCTGGTCCATATGAGACATGCGAGTGAGTCGGTATTTTTTCTTGTCCAAAAAAAGTATTTGGCAATAGCAAAATCGTACAAACTAATGCGAACAAGCACTTTACAAGTTTTTGGGGAAGTGAATTCATCTTAACCGTCCTATTTTTGGTTGTAAAATTTTTTCTTAAATAATTCATGTGGCTCATCTCCTTAGTTCTACCAATCCAGCTTCAAGGTTCCACTCGGTAAACTAAAGCACTGCATCATTGCACCTTTGAGATTCCGAACCCCTTCTATCACCTGCTACAACTGTTGACCATCGAATTGGATTCTTAGGGCTTGGGCATTTTGTCGCTTAGGTTCTGTTTAAATAGCCAATCCCACACTTCAGGAGTAATGTCACAGCGGTCGCTGGCATACTGTGTGATATGGCCCTTCGATTCGTCGTCGCCTGTATAGCGGAAACCGGGAGCGGCATGCCCGATGTCTGGTAGCTCAGTATACTTCATATTGCCGTCCATCTTCTTCATCGCCTTGAAAATATCGCGGCTCATTACGGCGGGAACGACAGGATCGTCTTCGCCATGGAACGCCCAGATGGGCACGTCTTTGATGCGAGCGTAGTCGTACCACGGCGGCAACCCGCCGGAGCTTGGAATAGCGGCGGCAAATAGCTCCGGATTTTCCCAGATCGCCATCCATGATCCGAAACCTCCCATGGAATGTCCGAGGACATAGATCCTGTCGCTATCGATCTTGAATTCCTTCTTTAACGTCTCAATGATCTCTAGCACGATTGGCATGTCTCCCTTCATCTCAAAGTCAGACTTCGATTTCGCCTTTAACTTCTCGATTGCCTTCTGCCAATGCTTAGGCATATTGGCGATATCCTCATCCGTAGGCAATGGTGGGGCCTTGGCGGGATCCCTCCAGGCGATGGTTGTTTGCGGCACGAGCACAAAGCATGGATGGCGCAACCGCAATTCCTTATCAGCCAAGATGCCGTTCCATCTTCGAATATTCCTGATGTTGTTCGAACCCTTGCCGCCCGCGCCGTGAAGACTAAGAATAAGCGGATATGTCTTCTCTGCGTCATAATCGATCGGTTTCATAAGGCGATAAGACATGCCGTTGAATTCATGACTCTCGTAAATAGTGAATATCTCTTCCGTGAGACCATGTTTCTTCAGTGTAGCAGAGTCAGGCAGCATCTTCCCTACTCCTTCCTTATTCGATTCCGTCGGTATTTTTTCTTGTCCAAAAAAAGTATTTGGCAATAGCAAAATCGTACAAACTAATGCAAACAAACACTTTACAAGTGTTTTGGGAAGTGCATTCATAATAATCCTTCTAATTTTTAGTTTATAAAAATTTTTCTTATCTCATTCATGTGACTCATCTCTTTATTTCTGCCAATCCAGCTCCCAGGTTCCGCTTGGCAAACGGAAGCGCTGTATCACCTCACCTCTGACGCTCCGAACCGCTTCTGTTTCATGTGATAGTAGCATGCCGTCGACATTGATGGCTTTCGGATCAGAACACGGCACATAAACGATTCCTGTGCTATTTGGCGGGATGGTGACAGTCCATTTAATGCTCTCACCGTCCCGTCGCCATGAACTACCAATGGTTCCACGAATTGAGCGGTATGAAGCATCTACAAAATCCAGCCCTTCCACAAAGGCGGGCTTAAGGATGAACTCCTCGAATCCTGGATGTTCAGGATCGGGTTTGATTCCCGCAAGCCCTGTATAGAACCAGCTTGCCGGTCCCGCGAAACATGAGTGGATCTGGGACCAGTATCCATTCCATTGCTCCCAAATTGTAGTTGCGCCCTGCGCAAGCATATAGCCCCAGCTTGGATATGTCTCTTTATTCATGATTGTGTAGATTGTTTCGTGGTTTTCACTCTCTTCGAGATAGTCTAACAGGAATGTCGTCCCCGGTAGTCCCGTGTCTAAATGTCCATCACTTTTATTCTCAATTAGATCAATCAGCCTAGCATGTATTTCCTTGCGCTTTTCTTTTGGTACAGCTCCCACCCAAAGCGGCATTGCCTGGTAGGCTTGCTCCGGTATAAGATAGTACCCAGATTCCTCATTAAAAAAGTTACCATGGAAACTTTCTTGCATTGAGGCAATAGTTGCCTCCGCTTTTGCTACCTCCTCTGCCTCTCCAAGGACTCGCCCCATATCAGCATAGGTCTGCCATAAGTAGATAAGATAAGCGGTATTGAAAAGTTCCTTCATCTCCCACGTGGGTCCGTTTTTACTGCCCATACCCCGCCGGGGGGCAACCCAATCACCGTGAAACTTAGGTGCAGCTAACTCTTTCAACAAAACGCCATCCCGCACCCAGGACTGCAAACGCTCCAAATTTGCCCCAACAGCCGGGAAAGCTAGTTCCAACGCCCGCCGGTCACCATAGAAAATATATTGCTGCCAGGCAAGTGGCCCAACTATTCCGCCCCATGCTGGGCTCTCAAACCGGTGTTGAACTGGAGCCGTATGAGGAATCCGTCCCGTTTCGGGCTCGAATACATCGAGCCAGTCCAGAAGCCACTTATGCAAAAACGACTCCGAATCAAATAGATAAGGATATGCAGGCATTGCCGTTTGACCATCTGCACCATAGCCGTTACGCTCACGCTGGGGACAATCAACATGATACCCGCCCAGATTCAGACAACGAATCGTGTGGACATTGAGCTCGTGAATCTGGTTAAATAGTTCATTCGAGCAGTTGAAAGTCCCAACAGGATCCAATGCCGTCTCTACCAGCATTGCTTCAAAGTTCTCCAACTCGGGTTGCTCATCCAGACCTTCAATTGTAACATATCGAAATCCAGCATAATTAAATTTATTCTCGAAAACATCTGTACCGTCACCTCTAGTCACATATGTAGAGATTTGCTTATAACTTTGATCCTTCTTACTGACATAGTCCGCTGGAAGATCAAAGAAACGCATTACAATTTTTTTATCTCGTGAAACGTTGGGAAAACGTAAGCGAACAATACCTGCAAGACAGCGACCGAAATCGATCTCATACAAATCCTCGCTCAGCAACCGCACCTTTTCGGCTTTATATGTGGCTCCGATACGATTAGGCGGACAGGTTCTGGCTGATACTACAATAGGTGGTGTCGAAACGATATTGACAGGGTTCCAGCCTTCTGTTGAGTGCCCAATCTCCTTCCAACTCGAAGATTCTAGTCGTCCATCTACGGCTTCTCCTCCAAAATTGTTCCATCCCCAGCGACCGATAATAGTTCTATTAGCCTCACGAGCAAACCAATCTAAATCACTTCCGAAGATCGTTTGAAGTTTATCTCCATCTCGTGTATAAGCTTGCATTCGTATAAGAGGTGTTTTTCCTTCATAAACCTTGAAGCGATTTGGAAGATACCATCCACTTGAGCTAGCCAGAGCAATAATATTCTCCCCGGGCTGTAAGAGTTCACCAATCTCGTGAGTAACACATAGACCTCGCTTGTCGAGTTTGGTTACAGACGGCGCCAGAGGTTCATTCCCCACACGTTTACCGTTAACATAAAGTTCGTAATAGCCGAGGCAGACCACAGCCAGTGCGACACGATCTGGCACGTTATCGAGTTTGACAATACGCCTCATCCACCACGTTGGACGTTCTTCGTTCTTATTCTTTTCTTTGTCTGCTGCTGCGGAAATGGTTAACACAGGTGGTGCCATCCACTCTGCTGTCCAATCTTCTTCTAGAAGTCCGGTTGTAAAATAAGTGATCTCGCTCCATCTACTTTCTTGCCCTTGCTGATCCCATATTCTTACTTGCCAGTAATATCGTGATCCACTATTTAATTTAACAGACTCAGGAAGCTTAATCTCTTGTCGATCAGAATTAATACTCCCACTCTCCCAGACATCAGGGCTCGACAATAAATCAGAACGAGATGCAATGCGGATAGCGAAACTGCTTTGGAAAATATTCTTTCCCTCCGATCGAATCGACCATCTAAATGTTGGTGTTAGGTCATCTATACCGGAAGGTATCTCAATACTCGCAATATTGAGATTAATCGGTTCAATGGTTTTGGCTTGCGACAACAAACCTGTTGTCAACATCAAGCAGCAGATGAGCAAAATGTAAAACTTGTATTTGCCTTTCATATTAATTAATGGAGCTCGAAGTTTTATGTTCATTTAAGTATTCCTTTGTTCTTTTAATTCGCGTTCCTGAACATCATATTATTTATGTGAACTGTTCTACTATTTTTTTGTTGTCTCTCAATCTAATACATAATCAGGGTTCAGAGTCAACTTTGGTGCACCGACTTTCTTTTCCCAGAGTCGAAGTTTTTTAATTAGCTCCATCCGTTTTTCAGGACTGCTTTCTGAAAGATCATTTTCCTCTTTCGGATCTTCCTTTAGGTTGTAAAGTTCATAGGTTTCATACTCGACCACTTCGCGAAGTTTCCAATTATTGGAAAAAATGACATTCCGCCAAGGGAACTTCCATTTTGGTGGTTGCAGATTTTCTTGCAACTGTCCGTATTTTGGATAATAGCAAACAATATCTCGTTCCGGAAGTGTTTTTGTTTTTCCAGTTAGTAATCCTGCCAAACTTTCTCCGTCAAGTATATAATCTTCAGGACGATTAAGCCCAGCCAAATCGGAAAAAGTAGGATAGAGGTCGATGTGTGTTATTTGCTCATCGGAATGTGATCCAGCCTCAATTTTCCCAGGCCATTTGAAAAAGTATGGTACTCGTAATCCACCATCATACACATCACCTTTCTGCCCACGGAATCCTCCAGTAAGATCAGGAGTATATGCACCATTGTCAGAAGTAAAGATCACAATTGTATTTTCCTCAATGCCCATCTCTTTAAGTGCAGAAAGCAGTTTGCCAACGCAGTTATCTAAATGTTTCGTCATAGCTGCCACAATCGGCATGCGCCCTTTTTTGTGGTCTTTGAACTCCATACCATCAAGCTTGTTTTGGAAATGTGAAATCAGCTCCGGTGGTGCTTCAAACGGAGCGTGAATCAGATAGTAGGGCATGTATAGAAAGAATGGCTCTTCCTTTTTCACCGCACCTTTCATAAATTTAATCGCTTCGTAAGTAAAGTATTCATTCGAATCCATTCCCTCAGGCAGTTTCAGCGGAGGATCAGACCGACTATCATCATAATGACCGCGGCAAACATGCGCCTCGTCAAATCCATGATAACGCGGGTGCAGATCTGCACGATAATTTCCCGCGTGCCACTTACCATACATGGCTGTTGTGTAGCCGTTGGCTTTGAAATGTTCCGCAAATGTTGTTTTTTCGAGAGACAGGCCAGTTAGCTTTGGCACATTATATTTTATAAAATGTTCCTTCCCCTGATGGTGTTCCATAACACGGTAGCCACCCGTTCGCGGTGCGTACTGACCACTTAGAATTGCAATACGAGATGGCTGACAAGTCGGGTGTGAGGAATAGCCATTATCAAACCGCATTCCTTCCGTAGATAGACGATCCAGATTTGGTGTTTCCAGATACTCCGTGCCATAGGAGTGCAGACCGGCAATACCCAGATCATCGGCCAGTATAAATACCACATTCGGTTTTTCATCTGACAAGCTTTTTTGAATACCATATCCTTCATTATCCAAAACTGGCTGCGAAACTATTTGAATAGTCTGGCCTGGTAATGTTTCGAAAGTCAAGACACCATCTTCAGAGATGCTGGAACTAACTCTTTTTCCATTTGCATCCATAATATTTGCATTATTAAGTTCCCTGATGTTCAATCGGCAAGTACCACCGCTTCTTGAGATCACGGATAATTCTGTTATATTCATTTCTTTCCACTCGGCGGAAATTACAAAGTTTCCGCGGGCCACAAGACCGTCAAAAGATCCAGTGTGCCAGGCCTTTGGCAGCGCTGGCAATACCGAAATCATACCTTCGTGACTCTGCAGCAGCATTTCCGAAACGCCTGCCATTACACCAAAATTCCCATCGATCTGGAATGGTGGATGAAGCGTCCATAAATTCGGAACTGTTTTTTCTTCAATAAAATTCTGATAGATTTTGTGTGCCCGGTCTCCATCGGCCAGTCTAGCCCAACAGTTTATGCGATGCGCCATAGCCCAACCCGTTGTTATATCGCCACGGAAATTCAAGGTTTTAATTGCGGCGTCCTTCCATTCTGGTGTAGACGAATTGATCAATGTACCTGGATAAAGCGGACACAAATGTGAAATATGGCGATGATTTTTTTGACCGATTGATGAATAAATTGTCTCCTCACGCCATTCTTTAATCTGACCGGAGTCTCCTATCAAGATAGGATCGAGTTTCGGAAGTTCGGCACGAATCGTCTCAAGAAACGGTTCATTTTTACCTAAAATTTTCGCCAGTTTAAGTACATCGGTATGGTTTTCCCAGACAAAACCCTGGTCAAAAGTGCATCCTTTGGTCACATAGTGACGCCCATCTTCAGCCAGGTGACCAGGCTGGCCTTTAAGCTGTTCTTTACTGATTGGGTTCTCAGGAGAGGCTGACGGACTGACCAGAAGATAATCACCCTGCTCAACAAGTGTTTTGGAAAATAGACGACTCATGCCCAGTAATGCGGGATAGGCTACATCTTCCAGATATTCCTTATCCAGAGTGTATTCGTAATAATCCATGAGCATTTTTGTGGTGAACCCGCCAGTTCCGGGACCAGAATGCCCGCCCGGCATATTGATTTTATACGGTGTTGCTCCCGTTCCAATTGCCCAGCCATTTTCGCCAGGTTCAGATGAAACACGATCTGGATGATGCTTCTCAAGAAATCCAGCGGCACATTCCTGAGCCTTGGGATAATATGCTTTAAAATAATTGATATATGCCTCGAATGTTTCCGCCAGGTTAGCTGAAAATGCTCCCCAATAGTTCATCTGAACATTGATGTTGTGCCAATAACCGCCAGTCCATGGAGTAACTTCGTATTGACTCCATGTACCTTGTAGTCCGGAGGGTAATGTTTTTTCACGTGAGCTTGCAATTAGTAAATAACGTCCATACTGAAACATCAGCTCTTCGAGATACGTATCTTTTGCATCACCCTGATATCCCTTCAACAATTCATGAGTCGGCAGTTTAGAAACCGTTGAATTAAGATTTATATCAACCCCATCAAACAGTTCTTTGTAGTCAGCTAAATGTCTCTCTTTCAATTTTTCAGGACCTTTTGCAACAGCATCGGCCATAATTTTTGAAAGGCGCTTATGCGGAAATTTAGATGGGTCGAGTTTTATGCGATTGCTGTTTAAAAATACTTCCGAATTGAATTCATAGTTGGTTCCTGCTGCAACTATAATTGAGACACTGTTCGCCCCTTCCACTCTTATTGAGCCACCTTCTGCTACTAATGTTCCGCCATTATTCAGCACCTTAAACTGTGCTTCAAAATTATTCCCTTCTTTGGGAAGTGCACCAGAGAGGATGATCGTGTTTCCCTTTGCGATAACTGTACCAGTTTTTTTATCTTCTTCACGCAAGCTCTTCATGTAAGGAATTCGAGGTGCGAGTTTGAATGAAAGCTCACCTGGCTTTTCTGTCTTGAGATTAATTACCATTACCTGATCTGGATAGCTGACAAACATTTCACGGGTATGGCTAACGCCGCCTGATAGATAACTGACGTGGGCTATCGCTTCATTCAGGTTTAGTGAGCGTATATATTCCTCCACATTCACATGATTAAAATGGATATCGATTTCTGCAAAACTAGTCAGTCCACCCAATCCATAAAGACCTGTATTGAATAAGGTTTTTTCTGTGAGCTGAATACGCTCAACATCCGTCCGACCAAAGACGTTAGCACCCATGTATCCATTCCCGATAGGATATGACCAGTGTTCCCAGCCCTCGTCATACGGGAAATATATAAACCTTCTCCCATTATGTGTGGGTTCACTTGCAATATCCAGATTAGTCACCGGTTCACGTTCCCACAATTCATAAATGCGCTTCACATCTGATTTTAAAGTGTCGGAAGCCTCTTCCATCTGTTCATTATTTAATTCAACTAGCTCAATAGCTTTTGCGTGACTCAACAAAACTGTTGAAAACATCAGACTTATAATGAGTAGAAAAATATGAATCTTATTGTGTTTCATATTCATAATGAGTGAAGTGTTACATTTTGTATTCATATAACTAATCCTTTTGTTTTATTCACAAGCGTTTCGGAGATGGAATCTGCTAGTTAATTATTGAATTTATCCATTCTCCCATTCTAGGATAACTCTCTCCAGTATCTATGTCTTGCTTCACATCAAGAATCCACTTTCCGTTTATCCATACCTGTTCAGCTTTGTAATTATTTTTATTAATACCAATCCACATTCCAGAATTACCTGCGGCCACGTTTTTTTCCAGAAGAGTAACAGCTGCAAATGGACTATGACCAGGATCAGCGGGATACAGCTTGCCCATTTTTATTGCAATCGGAATACCCACTTCTCTAAGATTTTCTTCACTGAGATCAGCAAACTGTCGTTTATGATACGCACCGTGCCATGCACCTATGACACCTGGAATTTTCAGATCATATATTATGTGATTCATCATGATACCGCCGGCAGAATTTCCGCTTAGGACTATCTTTTCTGGATCAATTTTGTACTTCTCGTGATTAGCTATTATATAATTAACTGCGTTAATACCATCCTTGACTGCTATTTTGGGTCCTTGACTTAATGTATAATTGATGCTAATAAAAACTATGTTTTCTTCTGTTAGTCTCGGCATAGAACCGAGAGCTTTCATCTTGCTGCCACTGCTGAATCCCCCTCCATGTGCATAGATCATAGCAGGATATGGACCATCACCTTCGGGTACCCAGACATCAAATAAATGATTATCCCCGATAAGTTCTGGATTAACTTTGATTCTTGGACCAAATGCTTCATTTGGAAATGTGGGAGTAATTGTCCATCCCCAGTCGATTTCATCACATGGAACTACCTTTAGCCTAAAGACATCTGCTTCTTCCTCAGTCAATGTTCCATCTTTGTTTGTATCTGCTTCAGGGTAATTTTTTAGCAAATTTGCTAATTTATCATCTTGAGCTTGAGCAACTATAAATGTGTTTGCAATCAGGCAAACAATTAGTAAAAATAATTTTGTTCTCATAATGTAATCCTATTAAAAAGTTGTATTTGACTATCCAAATTGATTTATTTTCCGAATTTTTAACCGGCTTATGACAAAGGCAATTCAATTGTGCTCAATTTGTTTTGATTTACATATTTAAATTTTATTCTATTTCTCAATCAGAACATTTTCTATTCTTTTACATTCCCCCCTTAATTTTATTAACATACTTTTATGGTCCTTATCACCAACTAAATTCTTCAACTGATCAGGATCTGATTCCAAATCATGTAAATACTCATATTGCGGATTCTGCTCATAATAATTGGCATATACGTAACGCTCAGCACGAATTCCTGTAAACTTCGGAATCTTTTTATTTTCCATTCGATGTTCTATAAAAAAGCTATTACGCCATTCGTCAGTTTTCTTATTCGCAACCAATGGCACAAGGCTTTCTCCCTGGTAAAGTTCTGGTTTATTAAGACCTGCATAATCAAGTATCGTGGCAGGTATGTCAATATTAAGTGCCATCTTATCCGAAGTGGTATTTGATTTTTTTTGAGGAGTAAGCGGATCATAAATAATCATAGGCACACGCAATGATTCTTCGTAGTGACTCCATTTTCCAGCAAAACCACGGTTACCCATATAATATCCATTATCAGCAGCAAAAATCACAACTGTGTTTTTATCCAATCCTTTTTCCTTAAGTGCTGCTAGAACTCTTTTTATGACATTGTCATAACCACTTATCATACGGAAATATGCACGCATATTCTTTTGATACTTTTCCTCGGTATCCCAACGCCAGAAATAACGCAGCCGATTATGCGAATTCTTCATATAATCAGGATGTTGATCATATATCTCAGGATTATTCAATTTAGGCTGTGGCATTTTCATGTCTTTATACAAATCTGCCACAGCAGCGGGATAAGGATAATGACCTTCGTTGCCAGGTGTTTTATCTTTGTCAACAGCGTGCACAGCATTAAAACTAATTGAAAGGCAGAACGGTTGATCAATTGATTGCTCATTGATATATTCCACTGCCTGGTCTCCTTTTATTTCTGCTGAATGTCTTCTACTTCCATCGGGCATTTCTTCAAAATAAGGAGCATTCCACTTTGAAAATTTATAGTAATCAAACATTTCATTAAGCATACTTTCCTTTTGTTCAATCTTAACACCAAACTTTCCGACAAAACCTGTATTATACCCTGACTTCCGGAGCAGATAAGGATAAGAATGTTCCATAAATTCTTTTTTAATCGGGTCTTTCCCAAAAGTATAATTGTGTTTACATTCGTACAATCCGGTAAAAATTGACGCCCGGCTAGCTGCACAAATAGAAGTTGTAACAAAGGCATTTGTAAAACGTATACCGTTTTCAGCCAGTTTATCAATAGTTGGAGTTTTTACAATCGAGTGTCCCGCGCAACCCATTAAATCATTTCGCTGATCATCTACCAATATGAATAAAATATTTGGTCTGGTTTCTTCAGTTTTGATGATATTTGTACAGCCATGCAGAAAGACTGCTAATACAAGCAAAAGCATTGTTGATTTTAGTTTTTCTATCATAATTGTTTTTTTAATGAAAAAGTAAATTACTTAAGCAATACTAATTTTTTTGTAAGTACGTTATCACTTGCAGCTAATCTGTAAATGTATATCCCACTTGCTAAGTTGAATTCTACACTATTAAAATCAACAGAGTAAGAACCAGCATTCATATCACTATTAACTAAAACAGCTACTTCTTGTCCTAAAAGATTATAAATAGATAATCTCGCAGAACCTTGTTCTGGAATCGCAAATTTGATTGTAGTAGTTGGATTAAACGGATTGGGATAGTTTGTATATAGTTTGAAATTCAGGGCATTATTCTGGCTGTCTTTGAATTCAATTGATGTTGGTATATCTCTCATATAGGATTTTATTTCAACACCCACCTTCTCAGCCCAATTCAACCAGGAAGTACCCATGCTATTTAATTCTCCCGGATGCACGTCAGCCAGGTCGTGTAACTCACACCGATCGTTGGCTAAATTGTAGAGCTCCCATTTTTTCACTCTTTTATGCAGGGAGATCTTCCAGTCTCCTTTTATCATGCCTGCGTTACCCACATGCTCAAAATAGATTGCGTCATGTTCATTGCCCTGTTGTCCCTGAAACAGGGGAAACAGACTGATTCCTTCCAGCGGAGTGATTGCATTTTCATTAAACTGCTGCGGGTAATTCAGCCCGGCAAGGTCGAGGCAGGTAGCCATGATATCGATTACATGAGCGGGTCGATCCACAAGTGTATTTGAAGCTGAAATTCCTTGTGGCCATTGAGCGATAAATGGAGTACTTATACCGCCTTCGTGGTTGTACAGTTTAAAGTAGCGCAGAGGAGTATTGCTAGCATTCGCCCATCCCGGTCCTGTCCAGCTAAAGCTAAACCTGGATCCCAATGGCGCATCTGGATCCACCGTCAATTCATTTCGTTCTGCCCATTTGGGATTTTCGGCACTTGCGCCATTATCCGACAGGAACATAATCAAAGTATTATCCATGAGCCCGTCAGCTTTTAGCTGTTCAAGCACTCTGCCGATGTTCTGATCCATGCGGTCGATCATCGCTGCATAAACCGCCATAATTTCACTCTGATATTGCTTTTCATCGTCATCCAGGGTATCCCATGCGGGTAACCCGCGATTATTCCAGTCAGAAAGTTTACGGTCAGAGAGCTGCCAGCTGTCGGAGATCAGCCCCATATTTTTCATACGTTCGTAACGTTCCTGACGCAGCACATCCCACCCTTCTGTGTATCTGTCTTTATATTTTTCAATATCTTCCTGTGGTGCATGAAGCGGCCAGTGCGGTGCTGTATATGTCAGATACATAAAAAACGGCTGATCATTATGTTGCTGTTTGTGTTCATCCAGAAAGCCGAGGGCATAATCCGTAAAAGTATCCGTCAAATAAAAATTACCGGCATCTACATCGGCAGGATCCGGTGCCCAAATCTGATCATCTAACGCCATTTTCATACCATTGGTCAAATCCCAATAGGTGGCAGTTCCCCCTATCAGACCAAAAAAACGATCGAAGCCCCGGTCGACCGGCCAGTTTGGCCGTTCTTCGCCCACATGCCATTTCCCGGACATAAGCGTCCGGTATCCGGCAGTTTTCAGCAATTCAGGGATGGTTACGCACTGTGCGTTCAACCAGCCCTGTTCAGGCCCTGGTTCGGTTGGTTCAGTTGTCGCCAGTTTTGCCATACCTGCCTGATGCGGGTACAAACCCGTTAGCAATGAAGCCCTCGTTGGAGAACAACGCGCGGTGTTATAAAATTGCATAAATCGCATGCCATTCTCAGCAAGGTTATCGATATTGGGAGTGTTTATTTCGCCGCCATAACAGCCTATATCCGAAAACCCCATATCATCTGCCAGAATGATGAGAATGTTGGGCTTTTTTTCTGATTCTTGGGCAAATGACATCATTGATAAAATCAACGATGCCGCTATGATTTGTTTTATGAATGTTAGTCTGTCAAATGTTGAATTCATTAATATTCTGTCTCCATTGCCAATCTGTCTTAAGAAATATTTCTCTATTTATTTTGTTTTAACTCTCCAACTTACTGGCAACCTGTCGAAGAGACTTTTTTAATTCTTCCTGCATTTCATTCTATTCGTCAGCATACGACGGATCTGTTGTAAGATAACTCTGTTTATTTACCTCATCAGAAAGATCATATAGCTAATCCTTATCAGAGTAATACGGGTATTTTGCCGAATACCCGGCCGTCTTTATATATTTCCGTCGATTTATATTTTTCATGCTAATTGAATAAGCTTCTAATCAAGGATCTATTTTATTCGATTAAGACCGTAGTAAATATCTACATCTCCATTGTTTTGTTGCGGTTTTCCAGGCGTGCTGCGGCCATTGTCCGCATAACGCTGAAGTAATGCCGTTAGTTCTTCCACTATTGCAGGATATTGAGCTTGTAAATTTATCTGTTCCCCGATATCCTGACTCAGATCATAAAGTTGTACTTTTGGCAATCCCTTCTTTTTGGCTTCAGCAGGTTTTGGTGCGCTCCACCCTCCTGATCCGCGGCAAAGTATTAACTTCCAATCCCCCTTACGGATAGCAAAACTCCCGTTACTTGAATGATGGACAGTAGCTTCGCGTTGGAACTCATCTGATTCATGATTCCTGAAAAGTGGTGTCATATCAAAACTATCTTCACCGGAATTGTCTGCGAGTTTTTGGTTCGTTAGAGATGCGCATGTAGCCATTAAATCAGTTGTACAAATAGTCTTGTTACTAATTACCCCCGGCTTTATTCCTGCTGGCCACTTTACTATAAATGGAACACGGTGCCCGCCTTCAAAAATATCGGCTTTATGCCCCCTGAAAATTGAACTTGGATTATGCCCTTTGCTAATTAATTCATTAAAATCGGCACGTGGGGAGCAACCATTGTCGCTGGTAAAAAACACCAAAGTATTTTCTTCAATTCCAGCCTCTTTTATAACTTTTGCCAATTTCCCCATATAATGATCCACTTCCATTACAAAATCACCATATGGATTCAGTCCGCTTTTTCCCTGCCACTTTTCTGTTGGCAAAATTGGTGTATGTGGTGATGGTAATGGCAGGTATAAAAAGAATGGATTTTCTGTTTTGGCCTGCTCTTTTATGTATTGAAATGATTTCTCAAAGAAATGAGGTGTCACTTCCTCATGCACAAAATCAGGAGAGGTTAATCCATTCCTCCAAAATCCATGTTCATCTTTATTTTCTGTGGTATTAACGGGAATAGCTGTTGGCATTCCGTTTTCAACATAAACATAAGGCGGCATATCTAATGAACCGCAGTGACCATAAGCGTAATCAAAGCCATTACTGTTGGGTGTTTTCTGCACAGGTTTTGAGAAATCAATTGAGTTGTTTTCTTTTTTCGCCCAGTTCCAGCCCAGGTGCCATTTACCAATATAGGCAGTTGAATACCCTGATTTTTTGAGTAGTGAAGCTACAGTTTCCCTTGCCTCAGAAATCAACGCCGGTGATCTACCATTCAAAACCCCGCGTTTCAATTTTGTCCGCCAATTATATCTACCTGTAAGAATTCCGTAACGTGTAGGTGTACAAACTGATGATGATGTGTGAGCATCTTTGAAAATCATCCCTTCAGCAGCCAAATTATCAAGATGCGGTGTTTTTATTTTCGATTCTGGATTGAAAGTTGTTATGTCACCATATCCTAAATCATCAGCCAAAACATAAATTATATTTGGCCTTTGCTGCTCATTTCTTTCAACTGAATCTTTGCAGGAAAAGTTAGTAACTACAGCTATTATAAATATTAATAAGATTAAATTTTTCTTAATCATCATACATTTTCTCATTTTTTTTTTGCCTCATAAATCTTACAATGAATTTCATAGCTACAATACTTCTCGGTCTTAACAGCATTATTCTATAATTTGTTTACTCAGTTAGCATAATATTTCTTTATCAATTATTGGTCTGCTGCCAATCTTTGGTAAATTAGATAGCATAGGGTTGTTGTGATATAATCTCCATCCTATACTTTATTATTCAAATTGTTTTATAATTTCATGATTTTTTCTAAATCTAACGGATCATTCATCTCTTTCTGTAATTTGACAAGAGCATAAAACAATGTTTTTTTCTTCTCTTGGTGTTGAGCATCTGCTGATAAATCAGTTATCTCATTCGGATCGTTTTCTAAATCAAAGAGTTTTATTGTTTTTGATTCTGGATACACAATAAGTTTATAATTATCCTTCCTAATCATCCTTTGTTTATCTTTTAAGTAACAACCATAAATTTCCGTATAATTACTTTCTGTTTGTTGACCAGAAATTAACGGCATCAGGCTATTAAATTCAATGTAGGTTGGTTTCTGCAATCCTGCTATATCAAGAGTAGATGCCATTACATCTTGTAAATAAACATCGTGTTCAACTTTTTTATTTTCGGGTACATTTGGGCCTACGATAAATAGAGGAACTCTAATAGAGTGGTCATACATATTTTGTTTTCCAACCAATCCATGATTACCGGCGGCAAGTCCGTGATCGGCTGTGAAGATAATGTATGTGTTTTCTAATTGATCGGATTTTTTAAGATGATCTATTATTCTTCCAATTTGGCTATCCATGTGAGAAATAATCGCGTAATATTCTTGTCTAAGTTTTTTTATTGAATATTCTGTTCTTGGAAACGGTGCCAATGCTTCGTCTCTTAACATACGTCCACATCCGATAGCATCTTTTTCCGGATACTCTGGCAGGAAACTGCTGGGAACTTGAATTTTTTCTACTGGATACATATCAACAAATTCTTTGGGCGCTTGTCTAGGATCGTGCGGGGCATTAAAGGCAAGATACATAAAAAACGGGTCCTCTTTTGTTGATGCTTTATCAATAAATGTTATTGCATCATCTCCTAATACTTCGCTCCAATGTTTACCCCCTTTCCAGTAGCCGCCATTTTTTTTATCCCATGGCTGCCAAGAGGTATCTGCTAAATTTTTGGGGCGGTTATATCCAAAAGGCATTATCTCTTCAATGTTTAATAAATCGGTTTTAACAGAATCATTATACTTTTGGTGAACAGATTTATTCCAAAAATGACTTGGCATACCCGGACGTATATGTAACGTGTTTTGGAAAATAGAATCGGCAGGTGTTTTCACGTGCCATTTCCCAGACATATAAGTATTGTACCCTGCTGATTCCATAAGCTGCGACCACATTTTCCCTTCGTCAGCAAGTTCGTGTTGTCTATCTTCATATTGGTGGGCATTCCACACAAATCTGCCAGTATTTAACATTGCCCGACTGGCAACACAAACCGCCCCGCCCCAAGCACCCATATTAAAAGCATGAGTAAATGCAGTTCCTCTTTCAGCAAGGCGATCTAGGTTTGGCGTTTTTATCTCATGATTTCCATAAGCTCCGACCGTATTGTAGGCTTGATCATCTGCGAATATAAAAACGATGTTAGGCTGAGCTTGCTTATTTTCTCCTGCACAACTTGTAAAGAGGATTAAAGCATAAAAGGTTAAAAAAATGGCAATTATGATTGTTGTTTTCTTCATATTATGTTGTTCCGTTTATTCCTTTTAATAAAAATTACAACAAAAAAAATATTTGCAAGAAATCTATTCTAAAACTAGTGTTTTAATTTACAATCAAAATTAATCCATTTAATTATATATAAGAAAGTAAATAACGGCTATTTACTGTTATTTACATTATTTACTTTATTATTAGACATGTTTTCTAATGATAAACATTAACGGAAAATCAAATACAATAACATTACATTACATAATATTTTGGAATATGACCTGACCGCCCAAATCGCGGTTCATTTATTTAATTCGAAAGCAAAGGAGGATTAAGATTGGAAAAAGCGATTTTTAGCAGAACAGATTTTTGCGCCTCCGGCACCGGAGGCAATACTGCCATTTCAGGTAGCCAGTCTACTTGTAGCCAGACAGGTGCAGGAAGAGCGTTATTACATTAAAACTGGTACAACTAATGGGGGCAAGTCATCAAGACATGGTAGTTTAAGGAAAAAAGCTCGAAGAGCTTACCAACATGTTTGAGGATTAGTAAGTTGATATTCGGAGTATTTTGATCTGTTATTTAAAATTTCAGATCTTTCAAGAACTTCATTCTCAAATACTATTGAGTATATTCATAAAATTGATCATTAGTTAAACTGACAAACCAAACTTAAAGTTTTAAAAGCCTTCGCTTTTCAAAAAGCATTTTCACATAATTTATTTCTGCTAAACAAAATGTTGCGATTCAATTATGGCACACTTATCTTTACAAAGAAAATTTTAGGGAAATTCTCTTTGAATCAATACAAGCAACACCTTAAATTGTCATTAAAAACCTGTTTTATTCTCAATAGCATTAAGATATAATATGTCGGATGATAAAGAAAAAAAAATCAAATTGCTGAATGATGTCCTTGCAAGCCATGATTTTGTTTCATCTAATACATATAAAAAATTATTGACCTATCTTGTTAATGCTTCCTTTGAAAATAGAAGCCCCAAAGAATTGAGTATAGCAATTGATGTTTTTAAAAAGGATCTTAATTTTAATCCAGGCGAAGATTCAACTGTAAGAGCCTACATTAGCAATCTTAGAAAAAAGCTGGATAATTATTACAGAAATGAAGGCTCCGAAAACCAAATCAGAATTACTATTCCTAAAGGCGGTTATGAAGTAATATTTTTGAGTAGTAACGATAAGAAGAAAATTAAATCATCTAATATATTTGCTATCAACAAATATATTATCATCAACTCAACTTTGATCCTTTTTTTATATTTAATAACAATCTTTAATCTAGAACACATTCCATTTTGGGCTGATACAGAAAGTTTAACTGATAATGAAATCTGGGATGATTTCATCTCTTCCGAAAATCAAAAGTTAGTTGTACTTGGAAATGATCTCTTTTTTATTGAAAAAACTAAGACCTCTTTAAAAATTGCAAGGGAACACAATGTAAATTCAAAAGTGGAGTTAGACATTTACCAAAATAATAATCCCTCAAAAATAATTACAGAAGTAACACCATATGCATTTTACCCTAAAATGAGTATCTCCACTTTGCCGCTTTTTTATAGTAAATTACTCCATAATATGGAACACACCACTAAGCATTCGTATGAAGTTGAGCCAAAAGATTTACTCGAAAAAGATATACTTTTTATCGGAGCTTTTCGAAATCTTTATTTTTCAGAATATATTTTTAAAGATAATAAAATCTCATTCAGCACTAAGGTAGGTAACAAATATATTAAAATTGCGGTTGGAGATTCTGTAAAAACCCTACAGCGAATTGGTAAACCAAAATCTGAAAATACAGATTACTGTCTGTTCAGAAAAATGCCCGGCCCAAACAACAACACAATATATTTGTTTAGTACATTCTATGAATCCGGAATATCAGCTGCGGTGAAATATATGCTTGATGAAAATTCACTAACTGAGCTGGAAGATAAACTGACTGAAAAGTATGATGAAGTTCCAAAGTACTTTGATGTGATATTCAAGGTTACCGGACATTCCAGAACTGCCTTTAATACAAGTATTGAACACCTTAGTAAAATCAGTTCTGATAAATCGGTCTTCTGGTAATTAATTCAGATTTCTATTCAAATTACGGTATAGTTGAATGAATTTTATATGCTCTTCAGTTCTATTTATCCCTCTGTATTCTACAATTTTCCACGTCTCTTTTGAAGACATTTTTTCTGTTGGTTTAAGTTTTTTGTAAGGTGAATGATATTCCAATTCCAGAAGTGAATTCCCATCACTAGATACTGTATTATAAATTTCGATCATTCCATGTTCCGAGTGTGTTAAACTTCTGTCATATTTCTTAAAACGGATAACGAACATTTCTTCATCAGTAAATGCAAAAAGTTTATTTACAGATGGATGTATCAGTGCTTTACCTAGTCTTCTCATATTACCATCTGATGGGAACTGAGGATCAAAATAAAAATACCCTTTGTTAATTTTGTGAGGCATTTTTTGCATCTTATCTTTCAATCGATATTCCATTCTAATATCAGTTTCTGATTCAACTGCGACATATACTTTTGTAAATCCATCCATTCTGGTATTCAGCCAAAGATCCCAAGCAACTTCTTCATCTCTTATGTTTTCTGCTTCCACATTAAACCTGATAATGCCGTCTTCATCAACAGTAATTGTCTTTTTTAACTGTAGCCCAGTATATTTACTTTTAGGACTAATTATTTTCGCATATTTATCTGTTAATCTATCTATTAAATGATCGCCGTATATTAAATAAGGATCAGGAGGCCATCGGGATTCATTGCTGGCAAGTTCCGGAATTACATCCTGTTGTGTCCACCAATCAGTTTGAGGGCCAACCCAAACAATATGCCCGTTAAACGGGAGTTTCTTATTGTAGATCCTTTCATCAACAGGTTTATCAAATTCATAATTCCACAATTTTGAATCACTTTTCAGAATATTCTCACCACCGTTTCGGTGCACCGCAACTATTCGTCCACCTGCTTCCGGAAAGATTCCAACTTTTGTTTTCCCTCCAGAAATCCACTTAATTTTCTCAAACTTAGAACGCTCAGGATCAAGATGTTCTGCCTTGTTTGCACAGCCAGATAACATAAAACCACATATGAACATTATAGTTACTAGTAGTATCACCGAATAGTTGTTATTATTTTTCATACCATTCTCAAATTTTTACTCAAACTCTTGAAAAAAACTTTTAACCTTCTGCTCGAATTCTTTTACTATGTTCTCATATCCTTCATCATCAACAAGATTTCTTTTTTCAAGCGGATCGGCTTCATAGTCATACAATTCACGTGCAACAACCGAAACATTTTCATAATCACCCGTTTCTCTAATTTCAATGTTCAGCCATTCAACATATCTATAGCGTCTATCTCTAAATGCATATCCTTCTAATTTTTCTTTCTTCCCTTTTCTGTGAAACTGGCTTACAGCAAATTCTTTTACAGATATTTTGGATTCATTCATTATTGGTACTAAACTTTGGCCTTCCAAATGATTCGGACTGATGTTTTCAGTTAGTTCACACAACGTTGGAAAAATATCGATAAATTCGGTTGGCGAATAGCTTATATTATTACCTTTTATCTCTGGCGTCGAAACAATCAGGGGAGCTCTTGTCGCTTGTTCATAATTTGAATGTTTACACCACAACCCATGATCTCCCAGGTGCCATCCATGATCTCCCCAGAATACAACTATTGTATTTTTTCTTAGATCAAGTGAGTCTAGAGCTGAAAGCAATCTTCCAACCTCATTATCAATATGTGAGACACAAGCATAATAACCATGTATCAGCTCAAGCTGCTGTTCATCTTTAATTTTTTCTTGATAGGGTATATCATCATAATTTCTTAATTCACCACTTCTGTGACGAGCAAATTCAGGCGCATTTGCTGCTGGAGCTTGAAAAGGATGTAATACAAAATCCTCTCTGTTATATAAATCCCAATATTTTTTTGGAGCAACAAATGGCAGATGAGGTTTTTTATACCCAACAGCAAGAAAAAAAGGTTTATCGCTTTTATTCATTTTTGACAAATTGGTTAATGCCTGATCAGTAATATTACCATCAATAAAATTGCTGTCAGCCATATCTGGGGCTTCAACAGAGATCTTTCCCTTTGAAATCAACCACCTTGGTTTTTGAGGATATTCGTAAGGGATGCTCCACGAAACCTCATCATGTTTTTTATCAACAGATCTTAAATCAAATATTTTCCCGCTGGCTGCAGTGATATACCCATTCTTCCTAAAGTATTGAGGCATAGTAAGCGCATCCGGATTTTTATCTCGTATTAGTGTCTTGAGATCCCATACTTCAGTCCTATCCGGACGTAGGCCCGTTAATAAACTAGCCCGTGAAGGAGCACACACAGCTTGCTGACAATGGTTATTAGCAAACACTGTACCTTGTTCTGCCAACCTATCAATATTTGGAGTAATGGCAATATCATCACCAAAACAACCTATATTGGGTTTTAAATCGTCAACAGCAATAAATAATATGTTCTTTTTATCTGACTTTTCCGATGCTGGATTTGCAAGAACACCTTGCACAATAAAGCAGCCAAGTATTAGTAGAAATATTTTTTTCACTTTATGTTCCTATCTTATTAAAACCTGTCTTTAGTTTTGTCTGAAGCGGAGTTTGCAAAACAGCAAAGTATATTCCGCTGCTAACTTCATTATTCAATCCATCACATCCGTTCCAAAGAACATTATTTTGACCAGCCTTGAGATCGTTGTTTAACAGAACGGCTATCTCTTCACCCAGTGAGTTAAAAATTGTTAATTTCACTTTTGAATCATTAGGAAGAGTGTTAAAGGTATTTGTTGAGGGATTAAAAGGATTTGGATAATTATGTATACTAAGTTCTTTCTTTCGTATTTGCTCTGTTACATTAATTGACGATATTGGCTCTGCATAATTAGCATATACATCGTCCAGATAAAAGTCATTCATCTCACTGTCAGAACTCTGTAATCGAACTCTTACTTCGCTCGGTGTAAGGTTCCAGGTTAAATTTACTATATCCGTGATCTGGGTCCAATTTGAAGAATTAATAAATTTATCAATCTGGATAATTTCACTATTTCCCCCAGACGTAATTTTTATATTTATTTGACCAACCGTATTTACGCTGTCAGTTTTCAACCATACAGTAAATACATAAAATCCAATAAAAAGACTTATACCTACTGATATATATATTTTGTTTAGTCGATTCATAATATTGCCGAATTTTATTTCGGCTTCACTTTGATTGCAGAAACACTCTTCTTCCATTTATTAAGTATTTGCTGAAGTTCTTTTGTTTTTTCCGGTTCAGTCTCAGCAAGATTTTTTGTTTCACCTATATCTTCAGAAATGTTGTAAAGTTCTATTCTCCTAGCATCGTAAAAATCTAGTAATTTATAATCTCCAATTCTAACAGCGCTTACATTTATATCACCAGTACTATGGGGTCTGCTTAAAGGCGAATGCCAAAATATAGGTCTGTTTTCATTATCTTGCTCACCACCTTTTAGAGTGGCTAAAAAACTTTTACCATCACAGTCGTAACTTTTAATTTTCAATCCAGCAGCCTCTATAAGAGTGGGATGTATATCTACACCAGTTATAATTTCGTCAGATTTTGATTTTGTTGAAATATTATTTGGCCATTTAACAATCAATGGGACTCTCACCCCTCCCTCATAACAATGTCCTTTCCCGGCTCTTAAAGGTAGGTTTGAAGTTGCAAGTGGTCTATAGTTATATCCTTTGTTTGATAATCCGCCATGATCAGATGTAAAAACTATGATTGTATTTTTATCAAGACCAAGCTTTTCTAACTCTACCATAACTCTTCCAACACTTTCATCAAGACTATGAATCATGGCTGCGTAAACAGCATTGTTTTGCCATCTTTTAGTGTACCCAGTTCCTTCTGTTACAAATTCTTCCCCATCAAATTTATAGCTGTCTATTTTTTTCTTGTAATATTCAACTAACTCTTTTTTAGCTTCAAAAGGTGTGTGCACAGAATAGTGTGATAAATAAACAAAGAAAGGATCATCTTTATTTTCTTTTATAAACTTAATAGTTTCGTCTGTTAACCTATCAGGTAGATACTCACCTTCTTTACCTCCCTCAACAAGATCCAATATATTTTTTTCTTTACCCCTTCCTGTATTGTAGGGATAGAAATATGATTGCGGTGCACCTGGATATCCACCAGCTATATTAATTCCAAACCCCTCATCTTCAGGATTATTTTGATCTTTCCTAGTTAGATGCCATTTACCAGTAAAAAATGTTTTATACCCATTATCTTGAAATGCTTCTGCAATGGTATACTCACTACCAGTCCACTTCCATTTACCACCTGGAAGCTGAACTCTTGCAGGATATCTTCCTGTAATTAACCCATATCGTGCAGGCACACATCTTGGGTGAACAGTGTAAGCTTGAGAAAAATTCATTCCTTCTTCAGCAAGTTTATCTATGTTTGGGGTTTCTAAAACTTCAGAACCTTGATATGATAAATCTTTCCACCCCAAATCGTCGGCTAAAATAAATACGACATTCGTTTTTTTGTCCTGTCCATTAAGAATGTTGCTCATGTTAAAAAGAAATAGTGTTAAAACGATTCCCGCAATTTTGTATCTGTCTAAATTCATAAATAATTAAACCTTATCAATTATATTTAAAAAGAAAATGTCATCTATCATAAGAACTAGTTTCCGATTTGCCAGCCTTACTAGATTCTTATATGAAGGCGTGCTAGAAGATTATGGGAATAGCAGGCCTTTCATTTTATTACTGTTTATCCAAACTTAGTTATCAATCGGATCTTTGTTACGATTACCCCAAGCCCTTCCATCAACTGGAGAAACATTAGCCCTTTTTCCCCACTCCTCCCATAGTTGCTCTAATTCATTAACTTTTTCAGGGAATTTATCAGCCAGATTGATTGATTCAATTCTGTCATCTTTTAGGTTATACAACTCCCAAGCAGAAGTAAATGGATAGTTTTTAGTGGCCAGAGAAACTAATTTCCAATCACCATATCTAACTCCTCGATTAGCAATATGCTCCCAGAATAGAGGCCTTTTCTCATAGTCTTTGTTTTCAAAACTATTTACTATACTAACTCCTTCGTACGGTATAATTTTGTTGCCGGAATATTGTTCTGGATACATCGTTTTTGAAATTTCAAGTAAGGTCGGCATTATATCAATCACGTGAAACTGCTGATTTCTAATCTCACCCTTTTTTTCAATTCCATTTGGCCAATGCACTATAAACGGTGTCGATATTCCCCCTTCGTGCGCCCATTTTTTATAATATCTATACGGAGTATTACTAACATTTGCCCAGGATATACCATAACTTTCTAATGATTTTGCCGTTCCTAAATCTTTTGTCTCTTTACTTACACCTCTTGAAATTGGCTGCATACATCCACCATTGTCTGAAAGGAAAAGGATGAGTGTATTTTCAAGCTGATCATTTTTTTCCAAAGTAGAAAGTATACGTCCTATTCCCTGATCCATATTATCAATTTGGGCGGCATAAATTGCCATTCGTTTATCCATCTCTTTTTTCTTCTCATTAGATAGATCATCCCAATTTTCAATTTTTCTAGTTTTGCCTGAAAGGATAACATCATCATCAATTAGATTGAGCTTTTTCATTTTAGCTAAACGTTTTTCTCGTAAAACATCCCAACCTTCAAGGTATTTTCCCTGATACTTTTTAATATCTTCTTCTTTAGCCTGAATTGGCCAGTGTGGTGCATAATGAGCAACATATAGGAAAAAAGGATTTTCCTTTCCAGAACTTATATGACTTTCAATAAAACTGCAGGAACTGTCATTTACCGCATCGGTAAAATAATAATTACTTCCCGGTTGAATATGTTTGTTACCGCTGTATAAATTTGTCGGCCTAAAATAATCCGATGCCCCTTTTAATATTCCATAAAATTTATCAAATCCCCTTTGTAAAGGCCAGTTATGTTTAGGACTGTCTTGATCACATTCCTCATCTTTATTAACGTGCCATTTACCAGAAACATAGGTGGAGTATCCAGATTGTTTAAGAACTTCACCCAATGTAACGCAGTTACTGTTTATTTCTCCTTTATATCCCGGACGACCTAAATCGACCTTGGTCATCCATCCGAGACCTGTTTGATGAGGATATAATCCTGTTAGAAGTGAAGCTCGAGTGGGACAACACCTAGCTGTATTATAAAACTGTGTATACTTTAATCCTTCAGATGCAAGCTTATCGAGGTTTGGAGTTTCTATTTCACTGCCATAACAACCAAGATCAGAATATCCCATATCATCGGCCATTATCACTATAATATTTGGTCTTACCTCTTTTTTGTTTGATACGGTGATAGAGGACAAAATTAACAGTATAAAACCACCGAACATAATTATTAACATTAAACTTTTATTTTGTAAAATCTGCTTCATAGAGTAACTCAATTTATTTGGATACAATTCGAATTAAAAAAGCATGGAAAGTCTTGAAGATACCTTTCCATGCTTACTGTGGGAGTAAATCTTATTTCATCAGCATCATTTTTATAGATTGTGATTGGCCATTCACATTTAATTGAGCCAAGTAAATACCGCTTGTTACATTTTGATTATTATAATTTTTTCCATCCCATTCTACACTGTAACGACCACTATTCTGACTCTTATTAACCAATGTTTTCATTTGTCTTCCCAATGCATCATAGATAGTTAAATTCACAAAACCATTTTTTGGAATTTCATAAGAAATTTTCGTAGAAGGATTGAATGGATTAGGATAATTTTGAAGTAATTTCATTTCAGACGGTAATGCTATATTCACCTCATCATCAATATCAGTTAATTTTCCAGCTTCTAAAACTTCTTGCACAGCATAATATGCAGGTTTCGCGTTGCCGGTTTCATAAAACAAGACCGGATTTTGATGCCCAGCTTGTCCAAAACCGTCTCTTAGCATCCAAAGGTTCCAGCTTACAACTCCTGATTCTCTTTTTGAAAGTACAGCTTCAACAATTGCTCTGAATGTTTCTGCTTGTTCTTCAAATTTACCTTCATTACCGTTTCTTAGGAAAACATTATTTTCTGTTACGTGAAACTCTAAATCATTTGAATGACACCAATCTATAAGATTCTCTAATGCAGTTATATTATTAACTCCACTCGCATTACTCATTTTTTCCCAGCCAACATCAACATGTCCTTGATAACCAATTCCGTCAACTCTAAGTCCATTTTCTCGTAAGTACAAAACTAGTGCTTTAATCTTATCCCAAGCGGCATCTTCCATATCGCCATGTTGATTAATGATTTGCTTAATATTTGGTGCATACTCATTAGCTAGTTCAAATGCTCGTTTTATATAAATAGGTGGTCTTAATGAATGAGTAGTATCATAACCAATTATTGGCCATGGGTTTTCCCATTTCTCAGTACCTTCTCTAGGGCCAAACCATTCCCCAGTTGTTTTATTAACAGTTTCGTTAACAACATCCAGCCAAAGTATGTGTTCATATTGATTATAACGTTTACATTGCTCTGTCATATACTCTTCAAGATTTTGTAAAAGTTCTTCAGCTGTTCTGTGGTCTTCTCTTGCCCATTTTGAACATTGTGGACTTATTGGTGCGTGCATCCTAATGACTTGATTGTTTTCTGCAGCTTTTTCAACCCATGTGTCAGATTTCTCCCATCTCCATTCACCAGGCTGAGGATGAATATATGATTGTTTAAAATCATTATTTGGTGTAATGTAACTAAACTCTCTATTTAGTATTTCTTCTGATATAGTTCCAATTTGATTAAAACCTATTGAGCCTCCAATGTAAACATTTCCATCAGGATATTTATCTGCTACTATATCCTTAAAACGTCTACCTGTAGGAATTTCCATCGGGTCAGGAATTCCATCATCGCAAACCAATGATATATCGTCCATAATAAAACTAGCAACTTGCTGACCACACATTAATCTTACCAGTATAGTATCCCTGTATAAACTTTCTGGATTAAAAGTATACTCAACTGTTCTGGGTGAAATTGAAACTGTAAACTCTTCGCTTGAATAATATTTTTTTTCACCTGATTCACTAATACACTTTAACGAAAGTTTAAATGGTTTTGAAAAAGAGCTTTCAGTTCTAACTTTTGCTTTTAGTATTAGATCACCATCAGGAATATTTATAAGTGGCTCACTCATTAATTGAACTTTGGCAATGTTATCTGCCTGAGGTGTTATAACAGTTACTTTAGCTGAATAATCTCCGGTAAGAGCTAAGTTTCCGGACACTCTCTCTACTTCACCTTCTCCGCCACCCCATGCATTTAACCACCAGCCAACATTAAGACTATCCTCAAAACCTGGATTAGTTAATAAATTTGTTTGTGCAATTAAATGATTGACTGCAAAAAAAGTAACTATAACAAAAACAATTGATCTAAACATTTTTTAACCTATCCTCTATTTTGCGCAAAATACTCATTCATATAATCTTCTAATTCCTTTCTTATCTCTTTATACTCAGGTTCATTGATATGATTTTTCTTTTCAAGTGGATCATTTTTATAATCATATAACTCAGCAGCATAAACTTTTTCCAAACTAAATTTTTCACCATCTCTCACAGCTTTCGGGACCCAAACGGTATAACGAAATTGTTCTGTTCTAAGTGTATATCCTTCTAATTTCGCTTTTCCATCTTGTCTTGAAAATTGAGAAACAGCATAGTTTTTAACCTTTGTTTTTTCGCTTTTCATTATTGATGAAAGACTAACACCGTCAAGATTGTTTGGAATTTCTACTCCAGCTAAATCGCACAATGTTGGGAAAACATCTACAAATTCAGTTGGTGAAGAATTTTTAATACCACCTTTTGTATCAGGAGAGGAAAAAATTAGTGGAACTCTTGTTGACTGCTCAAAGTTTGTATGTTTACACCACATTGAATGATCACCTAAGTGCCATCCATGATCACCCCAGAAAACAATAATAGTATTTTCTTTTAAGCCTAATTCGTCCAATGCTGTAAAGTATTGCCCAACTAGATCATCAATAAATGAAACACAAGCGTAATAACCATGAATCATTTCTAGCTGCATTTCTTTTGGTAATGGATCGTTTTCTGGAATATTATCATACCCACCCCTTAGCTCCCAACTTGGCTGGAATGCAAATTCTGGAGTATTTTCTGAATATTCTTGAAATTCAGCTAATTCGAATTCTTCCCTATTGTAGAGGTCCCAATATTTTTTTGGAGCAACGAAAGGTAGATGCGGCTTTTTAAATCCAATCCCTAAAAAGAATGGTTTTTCACCTTTGGCAAGAGTATTTAGCAAATCTAATCCACCAGCAGCAATTTCACCATCAACAAATTTTTCATTCGGTAAATCTGGTGCTTCAGTTATTACACGTTTATCTGAGATTAACCATCTTGGAGTTTTTTCAAAAATATGAGGGATTGACCATGATGCTTCGTCATGTTTTTTATCTACAGCTCTAAAATCAAATATTTTTCCAATGCTCGCTGTTTCATAACCCTGAGATATAAGATATTGAGGAAGTGTTTTAATATCAGGATTCATATCACGCATTTGTGTTTTAAGATCCCAAACTTTTGTATAGTCAGGTCTTTTTCCAGTCATTATACTTGCTCTAGATGGAGCACATACTGCTTGCTGGCAATGAGCATTCTCAAATACTGTTCCCATTGCAGCTAGTTTATCAATATTCGGTGTAATTACTTTAGTATCACCGTAACAGCCCAAAACTGGTTTAAGGTCATCAACGGCTATAAATAGAATATTCTTTTTGTCATTATTTTCACTAGCAAAAACTGAGAAGTAAACTAAGAATATAGCAATCATTATTTTTTTCATTTTCTCTCCATTACATTGGTCGATTTTACAAGCAGTAATAGTTGATTACATACTTAATGTGTCACCAATTAGTCTATTCTACTTTTAAACTTTGCAGTTCTACAATAGATTCAAAAGCCAATTCTTCCAAAGGTTTATCATTTACCTTGGCACCCCAAACCCCGTGTCCTTTTCCCTCTAGTGGGTAATAAACTAAAGGCACGCCATTAGCTTCATATATTGTCTTTAACTCCTCGGCCTTACTAAATGGTACTTTAGGATCTTTTGTGCCATGAGCGATAAATAACGAAGGATCATTTTCGTCAAAACGCTGATGTTTATAAATCCTCTCCAGTATATCAAGTGCGGTTTTTGACCCCCAGAGGTTTACAATAGTCCGAATTTTATAGGATTGTTCTAAATTTGTACTTGAAATTGTTTTGTCAATATTTATATCAATTTCATCTCTGTAATCTTCATGTTCTGATATGCCTATGGCAATGGCAGACATTGCACCAGCTGATGCCCCACCAATTGTAATATAATTTGTATCAATATTATAGGTGCCGGCATTTGCAATTACCCAGCGGAGTGCAGCTTTAGCATCACGAATAGCAGGATATATTGCTAAAAATTGAGCAACTCTTTGTTCAGGTAAGTTCTCAGTATTTTCAACCCACTCAATGGGTACAGTACCTTTATGTTTCTTAAGTCTGTAATCAACAGAAATAAAGACCCAACCTCTTGATGTGTAATGATTTGCCCATCTTATTATTTGTCCTTGTTGTTTACTACCGCCTGAAAAACCGCCACCATGAATAAACATAAAGACAGGACGGTTCTTTATATCATTATCCGGGACATAAATATCCATCTTCAATGGCATAGTTTCGGCATCAGCACTATTTATACTTTTATGACTAAGTCCCTCGGCATAAACTAAATCGTGCTCAACAATCACTTTATAAGTTGAATCAGATTTTATTACAGGAATATTACCTTCGGTTTCAGACGCATTAACTACCTCACACGCAAAAACTCCAAGAGCAAAAACTATTGGTAAAACAATACAAATAAACTTCTTCATAATACAATCCTTTATATGGTTTATTTTTATTCTAATATGTTATCTTAATAATACTAGCTTTCTAGAAATTTTTGTAAAATGAGTTTCCAATGTTGCATAGTAAATGCCACTGCTTACTTCTCTATTGTTTTGATCCTTACCATTCCAGACAGTTAAATTCTCACCTTTGTTGGCTTCTTCATTAACAATTACTTTTACTAACTGTCCAATTGAATTGTAAATAGCTAACCTTACCTTTGAAGCTTCTGGAAGCACATAAGATATATTGGTTGAAGGATTAAATGGATTAGGCCAATTCGTAAGATTTATGTCGTAACTCTTAATAATAGTTTTATCTTCTTCTAAAGAAGTGGTTAAGCCAGTACTGAATAAACATTGATCAAGATAGTAGCTTTCTTTATGGTTTACTCCTGGAAATACAATAAAAGCTTTTTCTAGTTCCCCTTGCCAGCTTAGCTTAATTTCACCAGTAATTTTTTTGTATTCACTACCACAAGTATCTTGAGCAAATGTAAAGAAATTAGTTATTCCATTTGATGTAATCTTTGCCATTATCTTAACAGCAATATCATCACCAGAAAAACTTTTAAAGGCTCCTTCTGCGCTATAATTTCCTTGTCCTCTTTCTTTTAATATCGATAAAATGTCCTGTTGTGGTCCGGCATAATTCTCAGTTCTGTTCGCTACATTTAACTCCATGAGTCCTTCATATGAATTCCCAAATTTTACGCTCACATCGCATTTCAATGCTTCCCATCCAAGCAATCCACTCTCAAATCCTGGATTTTTAATTAAATTTTCTCTTGTTGTATCAATTGGTGATGAGAATTCTTGCCCTTCTAAAAATTCTTTTATATAATTTTGAAGAAGTTCAACCTCAGATGAGTATTCAGGTAAATCTGCAGCGTTAATAGTTTCTAGTGGATCATTTTTATAATCGTATAATTCCCTAGCAACAACTTTTTCTCGGTCATACGGTTCAAAACCATATTTATAATTTATTGGTATCCATTCTGTATATCTGAATTGTTCTGTTCTTAGTGAATATCCTTCTACACGTCCGTGCCCAGAAGCAGTTCGTTTGTATTGAGTAACAGCATAATCTTTGACACTATTTTGCGAACCATCCATAATTGGACTTAAACTTTTTCCATGTAAATTTTCTGGAATTTCTATTCCAGCTAAGTCACATAATGTTGGAAAAATATCCACGAATTCGGTAGGAGAAGAATTAAAATTATTTGTACTATAGCCATTTGCGGAAATAACCATTGGTGATCTTGCAGCTTGTTCAAAATTGGAATGTTTACACCACATTGCATGATCGCCCAAATGCCAACCATGATCACCCCATAAAATAACAACTGTATTTTCTCTTACACCTAATTCGTCTAATTTATTGAGTAAACGACCAACTTGATTATCTATATGAGATACACATGCATAATAACCATGAATAAGTTCTTTTTGTTTATCTATTGGAACTAGTCCTTCTGATGGAATATCAACATAATTGTTCCTTAATTCCCATCCAGGTTGATATGCAAATTCAGGTCCATCTTTCGAAAATTCTTGAAAAGGTTCTACTTCAATTTTATTTCGATCGTATAAATCCCAATATTTTTGAGGAGCTACAAATGGAAGGTGAGGCTTTTTAAATCCTACAGCAACAAAAAAAGGTTTATCCTTATTTGCCAATTGTTCTAATTGTTCGATACCCTGCGTTGCAATTTGTGCATCATTATACTGCATTTCATCAACATCTGAGGCTTCGGTTGAAGTTCTTTCTGAATTAACTAAATATTGGTTGGGAGATGGTTCCTTTTCAAATTGCCGGGTCCATGAAATCTCATCATTACCTGAATCGACAGATCTAAAATCAAATATTTTACCTCGAGCAACCGTTTCATAACCATTTTCTTTAAAGTGTTGCGGTAATGTTAATATATGAGGGTTTTCATCACGTATAAGTGTTTTTAAATCCCAAATTCTTGTTCTGTCTGGGCGCAAACCAGTTAACAAACTTGCTCGAGATGGACCGCATACAGCTTGTTGACATTGAGCATTAGTAAACGTAGTCCCTTCACTAGCTAATCGGTCAATGTTTGGAGAGATAGCAACTGTATCGCCATAACACCCCAACATCGGTTTTAAATCATCGACCGCGATAAATAAAACATTCTTTTTCTCTTGAGAGAATAGTAGTGAATTAGAAAATAGTAGAATAAAAAAAGCTATTCTAGAAGAATAATTCTTTAACATGGCAGTTTATTTCCCTTTAATATAGGCGTTTACATCTTTCCGCCAGTCTTTAATTTTATTATACAATTCTTTAGCTTTTTCAGATTCTTCGGCAATTAAGTTTTTTGTTTCTCGAAAATCATTTTTGATATTATATAATTCTTGCCTTCCTTCATCATAAAAATCAAAAAATTTATAATCACCTTCTCTAATTACAGTTACATTAGTATCGCCAGTTGAAAATGGTCGCCCAACAGGTGAATGCCAAAAAATCTCTCGATTATTGTTATTAAATTCTTTTCCTATAAGTGCTGGGTAAAAACTTTCCCCATCTAGTTTAGCTTTTTCAGTTTTTCTGATTTGAGCAGCATCTAAAAGTGTAGGATAAAAATCCAGACCATAAACTACCTGGTCATTCATACTACCTTGTTTCACAATATTTGGCCATTTTACAATTAGTGGAATTTTAATACCACCTTCATAACAATGCCCTTTACCTGCACGTAATGGAAGATTTGAAGTTGCTAGTATTCTATCATTATATCCTTTATTTGACAATCCGCCATGATCTGATGTAAAAACTATTATTGTATTTTCATCAAGATTAAGTTCTTTTAGAAGATTTATTATTCTCCCAACATTATCATCCAAATTTTTAATCATTCCAGCATATACTTCATCGTTTTGTTTTGTTCTGGTATACCCTGTTCCTTCTTTGATAAAATCGGGTCCATCCCAATTCATCTTATCTATTTTTTCTTTGAAATAAGCTGAATCTTTATCTTTTGCCTGTAATGGATCATGAACAGCATAATGAGATAGATATACGAAAAACTGCTGATCTTTATTTTCTTTGATAAATTTTATTGTTTCATCTGTGAGACGATCATTTAGGTACTCTCCCTCTGGAGCATCATCAAGTCCTTCAATCCCAGCTTTTTTGGCATGCCAAGGTTGTACAGCTTTATTATAAGGAGCAAAAAATGATCTTGGAGAACCAGCTTTACCTCCGCCAATGTTTATATCAAAACCAACATCTTCAGGATAAATACCATCTTTACTTTTTGTTAAATGCCATTTACCAGCAAAAAAAGTTTTATAACCAGCATCCTTAAATGCTTGAGACATAGTGTATTCATCACCAGACCAATCCCATTTACCTGGACATCCAACTCTGGCCGGGTATCGCCCAGTTATCATACCATATCTTGATGGTACACAACGTGGATGGGGAGAATAAGCTTGGGTAAAAATCATCCCTTCTGCGCCTAGTTTATCTATATTTGGTGACTCGTAAACTTCAGAACCCAAACAGGAAAGATCCTTAGCGCCTAAATCATCTGTTAAAATGAATACTACATTGGGGTTTTCTGATTGACCATAAACTGATAATGTCAGAAACCATAATACCGCAATTATTTTTTTACTCATTTATAAAACCCACTTACATTTTAATTTTAACAATTTCGCTATCTTGAAATCCAATTCGGTTTGCCATTAGATAAAGATATTTACCTTCAATCTTTTCAAGAGGTTTATGATATAATTTCCAGCCACTATCCAAATCTGGGAGAAAGTCATTATCAGAGATTAGATAACCAATTGAAGAGTTTTCAGTACTACATGATACCTCTATGATATCATCAGATTTATCAATATTCGGTTTTTCTGTTTTTGGCTGAATTCCATTGGGCCACATTTCATTGTATAGTTCTAGTTCAGGAGTATCTCCTAAATCACCTACTTCATTCTGCCACTTAGCAAGTTGATTTCTCAACAAACTTATTTCATTCTCGAATTTTGGATCATCTATCAAGTTGTTTAATTGATAAGGATCTTTTTCACAATCGTAAAATTCTTCTTCTGTTTTGTTCTGCCTAAACCAATAACTCTGTTGATCGTTAAGTTTTCCTTCTTCATTCAATCTGATAAGTTCGTTTGTCATATCAATATTTTTGCGATAGGAGACATCCTTATATGCTGGTCTATCTGTAAAGTAATTTTTAACAAACATATACTTACCATACTTAATACTTCTTATTCTATCAGAAAATTCATCAAAACGATCACCAGAGCCATAAACAAATTCGCGAGGATTCTCAGATTTATATTTTCCTAAGAATGCTTTACCCTGCATATATTCAGGCGGCTTAAGACCTATTAATGATAGCATTGTTGGAGCAATATCTACAAAGGAAATTGGATCAGTTACTCTGCCTGCATTTTCACCTTTTGGAAAACGAACCATAAATGGAACTCTTAACCCAGATACATAATGTTCCCTTTTGCCTCTAGGTAACGGACCTCCATGATCACTAAAGAAAAAGATAATTGTATTATCTAATTCACCAGCCTCTTCTAACTCTTTGAGTTTCGATCCAATTTCTTTATCAAGCAATTCAATATTTGAATAATTTCTTGCTACATCATTTCTTACAATCGGGTTTTCCGGGAAATAATCAGGTAAAGGAACTGATTCGGGATCTACTGTTAAATCAAGATCTTTATTCATCCACATACGAGATTCATGAGTTACATTATGATTAAACACGGAAAAGAATGTCTGACCTTCTTCCCGATTTTTCCAATGCGCATCATTACCATTTTGATCCCAAGCCGTGACTGGTGCTGCAAACTGATAATCACATTTTTGTTTATTCGTACAAAAATATCCTATCTCTCTCATATACTCAGTGAAACACTTTACTGGATTTGGAACAACAGTTGAATATTTGGGAACATTCTCGCCATTTATATCAAAGGCTTTTGATTGTTTTTTATATTCTCTTTCACCCCATCCCATTACATCGTGGGCTGTCCGCATATTATGGGTTCCAATAGAAACTGGATACATCCCTGTAATAAGTGATGAACGTGAAGGAGCACATACACCAACTGTTGTATAAGCATTTTCGAATATTAAACTTTCATTTGCCAGTTTATCAAGATTTGGTGTTCTTGCAGTAGAATCACCATAAAACGATAATGTTGGACTTATATCTTCACAAGTCAGCCAAAGTATATTAAGTTTTTTTTCATTTTGTTCTACAACATTGCTGCACCCAGCAAATAATATAAAGGAAAGAAAAACTACTACAATTTTATTCATTGAAAACTATCCTTATTGAAGTTACTTATTAAATTCCAGCTTTAATCTTATTTGGCCAGTTTCTTCCGTCAAGCGGATAAACATTATTATTCTTGGCCCATTCTTCCCACAGCGATTCTAGTTCTTTTGCTATTTCGGGATGTTTCTTAATTACATTTTTGGTTTCGGTTCTATCAACAGATAAATCATATAATTCCCAATCAGATGTGTATGGTTGTTTCTTCTTACCAAGTGAAACCAATTTCCATTGTCCATTCCTAACAGCTCTATTAACATTATGTTCAAAAAATAATGGCCCTCTTTCAAATACTTTGTTTTCAAAGTTTGATGATAGATTCACTCCTGACAATTCATGGATCACCCTTCCATTCACTTCAAAGGGATATTGAGATTTAGTGATGTCTAAAATGGTCGGCATAATATCTATTACGTGACCAATTTGTTTTACAACTTTATTGTTTTCTTTAATCTTATTTGGCCAATGAACTATTAATGGAGTTGCAATTCCTCCTTCGTGAGTGTACGATTTATATTTTCGAAAAGGCACATTACTGTATGAGGCCCAGTTTTTCCTGTAACTCTGCCGAGGATTTTCCTGTCCAAGCATCGCAAGCTGTTCTAATGTAAGTTCGGGACCTTCAACTTCCGCATTACCGCCATTATCTGTTAAAAAGAAGATTAATGTGTTTTCCAGCTCACCATTTTTTTCTAATGTTTCTATTACTTTCCCAACTCCTTGATCCATACAGTCGATCTGAGCTGCATATACTGCCATGCGGGCATCCCAGATTTTCTTTTCATCATCGGTTAAGGATTCCCATTCAGCTATTTGCGGATCTTTTTTTGAGAGTGGATAAGATTTATCTATTAAGCCATATTTAAGCATAAATTGATATTTTTTTTCACGAAGTTTATCCCACCCTTCCATAAATTTTCCGCGATACTTTGCTATATCTTCTTCCAAGGCATGCAATGGACGATGAGGTGCGTAATATGATAAATAAAAGAAAAACGGGTTTTCTTTATGGCTTTGAAAATGTTCATTCAAATATTTTACTGTAGAATCGGTAACGTTAGTGGTCAGATAAAAATCATCCTCAGGTTCTATTATTGTATTTCCACTTACAAGACTTCCCGGGACGTAATAGCCGCCGCCACCTTTCAAATGACCGAAGTATTTATCAAATCCACGCTGAAGCGGCCAGTTGTGTTTCGGTCCTTCTTCAGTCATATATTTATCTTTAGTAAGATGCCACTTCCCAGCTGCATAGGTCGAATAACCATTTTGTTTTAGTACTTCAGCAATCGTAACACAATTTTTATTCAGATCTCCTGTATATCCGGGTTGCCCCAAATCGGCAACTGTCATCCAGCCCATGCCAGTCTTATGCTGATATAATCCAGTTAATAAAGAAGCCCGTGTAGGACAGCATCTGCCAGTATTATAAAACTGATTATAAACAATTCCGTTTTGTGCAAGTCGATCTATGTTTGGGGTTTCAATTTCTGATCCCATAAAGCCAAGATCAGAATAACCCATGTCGTCAACCAGGATCAAAACTATATTTGGATTTTCAACTAGTCTTTCATCCTTGTTATTACAACCGTTCAATAGAAAAACTGATACGCTGAAAACAGAAAATAAAATGTTGAATATTGATTTCATTATTTTCTCACGCTTGCTAGAAGTTTGGAATGTTTTTTCACAATCTCTTTATATTCCGGAAGTTCTGCAACATTAGTATTTTCATCGGGATCATTTTTATGATCGTAGAGCATGCGGTCATAAATTTCACCGGAATCATTAACAAACTCCGTATATAAATATTTTTCTGTTTTTACAGATTCTCCATCATGAAATCTGCTGTATACAGCATCTTTCCAGTTTTCAGCATTTCCATTTAAAAGTGGCGATAGATCATCACCTTGTAAATGTTCAGGTAAACTAAGTCCAGTCAAACTGCACAAGGTTGGATAAACATCAATAAACTCAGTTAGTTCGGAGATTCTAATATTATTTTTTAATCCAGGAACTTTAATAAGCATTGGAGATTTTAACGATGTATCATAGTTGCTATGTTTACACCAAAGAGAATGTTCTCCTAATTGCCAGCCATGATCCCCGACAAAAACTATCACTGTATTTTTATCGAGTTCAAGATCTACAAGTGCCTCCATTACCTTTCCTATTTGGGCATCGATATAACTTGTACATGCATAGTAACCATGGATAAGTTCTTTGGCTTTTTCATCACTAACAGGACCCTCATTGGGAATATCGGTATATGCTCTTAGCTCACCCCATGTATGCATCGATGCTTCGGGAGCATCTTTAGGAATAAATGGATTATCTGCTAATTTTATATCTTCCCGATTATATAAATCCCAATATTTTTTTGGCGCATTAAATGGCAAATGAGGTTTTCTAAGTCCATAGGCAATAAAAAACTTTTCGCCAGTTTCCTTAAACTTTTTTAGATCTTTTATTGTTTTATCAGTTACAATTCCATCCCAATAAGCATTATCATCTACATCAGCATTTTCTGTAGAAGCAGCAAGATATTTGTTATCAGTTTTATTGTTCTGTATTGCTTCACTAATATTTTTGGCTGACTGATAGTCTCTCCAACGTCCATCCGGCTGGTGCGGATCTTCACTCCAGGAATCTTTACTATCAGTTAAATGATGAAATATTTTACCATTAGATAAAGTGGTGTATCCATTTTCTTTAAAATAAGCTGGAAGTGATGGAATTTCAGGAGCATCTTTCTCAAGCCAAGTAAAATAGTTTACAAATCTATTACGTTCCGGTCTTAGACCGCTTAATATGCTTGCCCTAGAAGCACCGCATACTGGAACCTGACAATACGCATTTTCAAAAAGATATCCCTCTGAGGCTAGTTTATCAATGTTTGGACTCTTAACTTCATCAACACCATAACAATTTAATTCAGGTCTCAAGTCATCAACGATAATAAACAAAACGTTCGCATCGTCCGATTGTGCTAAACTGTTTAAGAATATTCCAGAAACAATTAAAACCAGCACCACTTTAATCAAATTCATTTTTCTTTCCTTCTTGAAGACATGATTAAGGTAAATATTATCATCAGGAATAAAACAATAACATCAAATAATATTATTTCAGTTTCTAACATCGCAACTACCTAATAAAAAGTTATTAAGTGATTCTTAAAATTATAGTTCAAATTTCCCGGGTAAATTTTCTAAATACTTTTTAAGCTCAGTTTGCATCTCCTTCAGCTTGGCTTGGTATTTTTTTTCTTTGGCAAGATTTTTAAGTTCACCAGGATCTTCGGTAATGTTATATAATTGATCCGCTTCGTAATAGGCAGGATATTTGCCCGTAGATTCTTTTTCTGCATCACCGCCTCCAGGTAAAATTTCAAGATGGCTAAAGGGTTTGGTTGGATCTTCATTTACGATATTTACTTTTCTGAAACGTCTTGCGTCATTGTATTCATCAAGAACTTTCTGTCTTTCCTCTACTGTCCAATTCATTGCATATTCAGGATAACGCACCGCCAAGTATTTATAATCCCCCTTTCTTACTCCGCGCGCAAAACCAAGTTCAAAATAAAGTGATTCATGAATTTCACTATTTGATCCTTCAAGACTTGGCAAAAAACTTCTTCCATCAAAATAATTTTGATCATATTTATAATTGGCTATGTCAAGAATAGTTGGTGCAAAATCTATATTGGAAACGAGAGTATTATTAATATTACCACATTGGAAGCCGCCTTTTTTCCAAACTAAACTTGGATCGTAAACTCCGCCTTGATAAAGTGTTCCTTTCGCATTCTGACCGTGATCGCTAAAGAAAAATATTATTGTATTATCAAGTTCACCCATCTCTTCTAATTTGGTATAAAGTGCATGCAGTGCATCATCGATCCATAGTATATTCTCAGCATTAGGTGATTTAATTCCAGCATCCTCAATTCTTTCTTTAATAGATATTCTTGATGGCACTGTTTTAATCGTATCTTCCAAAAATCCATCTGCTGTTTTTAATGGATCAGCATTCCAGCTTCTTTTTGCTTCCGAAGGTCCATGAGGAGTGGTAGTAGCAAAGTATAAGAAAAATGGATCATCATTATTTTGTTCAATAAATTTTAGTCCAGCGTCTGTAACCCAATCTAAATTATGAACAGCCATTTCGTCTATTCCAATAAAGTGCGGATTATTATCATAAAGAGCTTCGGCATAATCAAAACCATATTTCAGAATTCCGTCTCTAACATTTTTATAATTACTTTTCATCTGATTCATAACAACTGGATCTTGAGGATCTACATCATACGATTCAAATCTTTGAGGAGATAGAACTTCGAAAACATGATTTTTACCAACCATACCTGTCTGATATCCAGCTTTTTTAAGCAGCATTGGTAAAGTGATATCCTTGTCAGTGATAAAAGTATTCCACTGTATACAAGTTTGTCCTTCTTGTTCTTTTGTGAAGTCTGTAAATTCCTTATTAGTAGCTCTGCTGCCAAACCTTCCTGTAAGAGTATTATAACGACTAGGACTGCAAACTGGTGAAACCACATGCTGGTTCATCATTATGGTTCCTTCTTTAGAAAGTCGGTCAATGGTAGGAGTTAGATATTTATCATCTCCGGTATTTAGAAAATTAAAATGTTCAGGACGCATATCATCTGCAATAAAAAATATTATGTTCGGTTTGTTTAAAGATTTTTCTGTTGTTTCAACACACGAAACAAATGATAAACAAAAGCTTAATAGAATAAGTAGTAACAGGGATTTTCTTCTCATTTTAGTACTCAATAGTATATTTAATTACCAATTAGTTATTTGAATCAAGCGGAAATCCACCAGGAAAAGTATTTATGTATTCACTCATAATACTTTTTAATTCTAGCAATTTATCTTTATGATTTGGATCATCTGCTAAATTCGTTAATTCTTCATGATCATTTTTGATATTATAAAGCTGATCAGAATCGTAATAGCCGGGCAGCTTACCGGTTGACTCAAATTCAGCGGCGCCACCCCCTGGGAGCAACATAATATGGCTGAAAGGTTTCATAGGATCATTTGGATTAACAATAATTTGATTTCGCTTTGCTCTTCTTTTATTAAATGCGTCCAGAATATCTTTACGTTTATCGTAACTCCACTTCTCTGCATATTCAGGGTATCTCAATGCTAAATATTTATATTCACCTTTAATAATTGCTCTTGTATAACCCATTTCAAAATATAATTCATCGTGAACAGGTTCAGTTGAACCATTTAGCACATGACCAAAACTTTTACCATCAAACATTGCTGGTTTATAATAAACATCGGCTAAATCTAAAATAGTAGGGGCAAAATCTATATTTGAAATTTTCACCAGACTTTCATTCCCAGATTTTAATCCACCTTTTTTCCAGATTATACTAGGATTCAGTATTCCACCTTGATAAATAGTACCTTTTGCATCCTGGCCATGATCATTAAAGAAAAATATATATGTATTATCATCGAGACCTTTTTCTTCTAGCTTATTAATTACAGCCCCAATTGCATCATCAAGCCAAAGAAGGTTTTCCTTGTTTTGATTTTCAAGTCCGGCATTTTTCAATCTTTCAGGAATTGTTGACCTATCTGGCATAACAGCTAGTTTATTTTTCAACATTCCATTTGGAGTAGCTAGAGGGTTTGCATTCCAGGATCTTTCTGCTTCATTCGGACCATGTGTTAACGTTGCGGCAAAATAGAGGAAAAATGGATTTTCTTCATCTAAAGTATCAATAAAATCAACTGCCCCCTGAGCAATCCAGTCCATGTTATGAACTGACAGTTCTTTTGCACCAATAGCTTCAGGATTTCGATGATAAATTGAAGCAGTATAGTCAAAACCAGAATTCTGAATTGCTTGTCTTACTTTTCTATCATTCTTTTCTAGAATTAAACGATTCTCTTCACTACTTAAATCAGAATCATAAGCTAATTGTTGCCAATTTTTGACCTCAATAACGTGATTTTTACCAACAAATCCTGTTTTATAACCGGCATCACGTAAAACTTCTGCAACGGTAATATCGCTAGGAATAATTGACGTATTCCACTGAACAACATTCTGTCTGTTCTTTTTAATACTGTTTTTAAATGATTGATTTCCTGCTCTTCCAGCAAATCTTCCTGTTAAACAATTGTATCGACTAGGGGTACAAACTGGCGACGCAACATATTGGTTTAAGAATATTGTACCATCCATTGCCAATTTATCAATATTTGGTGTTAAGTTTTTACCCTTTCCTCTTGGAAGGAAATTAAACTCTTCTTGTTTCATATCATCCAAAATGATAAAAACAAAATTTGGATTGTTTTTATCACTCTGTTTTGAACATCCAATTAAACTAAGAACTATAAGAGTAATTAGTAAAAAACTTATTTTTGTAAACATTTTATCACGCGAATTTTTATTTGATTATAGATCAAGCCCAATAAATATGGGCTTGATCAACGTGGGAGTACTAACTAACAACTAACGAACGAAGAAAAAAATTACTTTAATAAAACTAATTTTTTAGTAAGCACTTGTGCACTTGTAGCCATTCTATAAACATACATACCACTAGCTAAATTAAATTCAGCTGAATTAAAATCTACTGAATAAGAACCAGCGTTCATTTCACCATTTACTAAAACTGCTACTTCCTGACCTAATAAATTATAAACTGACAATTTTACTGCACCAGCTTCTGGAATTGCAAATTTAATTGTAGTTGCAGGATTAAATGGATTTGGATAATTTTGTTCTAACACATAATTAGATGGTAAAACATCTGTTGCGATGTCTTTAACATCTGTAATCCAATCATTTTTCTTTTCTGGGAACCAGTTTAAGTCACCAAGTGGTAAGTCGTTATCAGCAGCAGTGTATGAAGCGCTAGAAGTTGAGTATGATAAGTCCCAAGGTCTATCTGTTGGGTTGCTTATTTTAACATCATCAATATCAACAAAACCCCAATGTTTATTATTACCAGCTCTAAATTCTGTAACCTTTTTGATCATAGAATCAGCTGTTGGATAATGTACAAGTTCTGGATTTTCAGTTAAAGGCATTTCATTATTAAAATATGGGTATGCTGCATCATCATCAAACATAGCTTTTGTTCTTTCATTCATCCAAGGAGCTTGTCTTACAGAATCAGATTCCCAATAACGTGCTAAATAATCTTGTACACTTTCGTCAAAATAAAACAAATTATTTCTGACTTCCAATTTTCTTTCACCTTGAGATGACATACCAACTTGTGATAAAATTGAATCTGGTACATCAACCACGTTTATAATACCAAAATCAAGCCCTTCAGAATCTTGAGTAGAAGCATCTTGGTCATTTTCTCCCATTAGCGAAGCATTAAAGAAGACGTTGTTTGTTACTTCACCATCAGTCCAATACTCATAGTGGAATGGCCATTTTGCTTGGTTAATAATAGTATTATGATCAAACGTAACTTTTTCTATAGTGTTAAATCTACCTTTTAGCATTATACCTTGCATGTTCATAACTGTACAATTTTGCACAAAATATTCTTTAACTGGAAGATCTTCAAAACCAACTAATCGGCCATTAAAAATACCTGATTTAAATGTTGTGTTATTAAAATAACTGTCTGTTGCTCTCAATGTAGAGTTTAAGCCATAAAATCTAAATACATGTAGTTTAACCCATTCTGTATAAATATTTTCAGCTTCTAGTATTGCACCATCTTTGTAACACATAATCAAGTGATTAAGTGGCCTATCCAAATCATCAATAGCAGAAAAATATAAATTCTTAATACTTACATCACCAGTAACTTGAGCAAATTCAGCTGGTTTACCTCCATCGTCATTTTTTCCTGTTAAAATAATAGCTTTGGAAAAACCGCCAACTGGTTCACCAGCGCCTTCAATTCGTAAATCCCAACCATCTGTAATAATTGAGTTATTAAAGTAATAAATACCCCCAACTTCTAATCTGTAAACACGATCAGCCACTCTTTCTCCAGTAGCTGAAGTATCACCATAGATAACATTATTTAAATAATTTTTAGCAAAATCTGGGTCTGGTGGTACATCCAAATAGCTTTGAGCATTAAGGTTTGTAAACAAACCAGCTAAAACAAGTGCAAATAATAAAATTGTTGTTTTTTGTTTCATGTCATACTCCATTTGTTTTAAAGTAAATAGTAATTAAACTATTTTTATTTAGTTAGTCCTTTTTTTTAATATCAATTAAAAACTATACCTAATTCCAAGATCCATAGTCATACCATAATACTCTTCCCCACTAGCAAAACTATTTCCTCTTAAATAATCTCTATCCAAAGCATTAGTAAAGTTATTTAGGTTATAAAATACTTGTAAACCTTTAATAGGGAGTTTTTGTTTTAAGGCTAAGTCCCATCTTATATAAGTATCAGTAAATCTTGTTTCTTCATCATAAAATCTTTGTGCTCTTAAGATATCATCTGTGTATTGCATTGATACTCTACCAGAAAATCCTTTGTAATCATAACCAAGAGAAATATTAATGATATCACTAGGCTGGTTAACAACACGTCCAGTATAAAATGTATCAACATTAACTGTTTCTTCTATTGGGAGAATCCTTGGTTGGCCAAATACAAAGGTTGTATCATAGCCTATAACATTTTGCCTAAATTCATTGCGGGGGTATTTAGTTTCAGATTCAATATGCGTGTAGTTAATGTCTAATACAATTCCATCAAAAGGAGCTGGTAAATACCAAAAGTGTGTTTGCCAATCTAATTCAATACCTTTAATTTCTGCATCATATTTATTGTTTACTTGTGGAGTAATAAAATCTACATACATATCTTCTGGTAAATCATATTCTGCATTATCTGTAACAACTTTTTGACCAGGCGAATAAACAAGATCTTTTATATTTTTGTAGAAAACACCAACATTAAAAAATCCTAAGTAATTATCATGAATAGTTGCTGACAAATCAAAATTTTCAGATTGCCCAGGTCTTAGTCTATAATTATGCCATGATAATGTGCTATTAATAGAATTATGATGCCAATAAGGCGTTATCCTATTATAGTTTGGTCGCGTAAGTGTATTTGTGTATGCAAACCTAAAATTCAGCCAAGAAGTTGCATCATACTTAACGTGCACACTTGGCAGCCAAAAGCTATTATTTCTGGTCGTAGTTGTATCCCGATAATTGTAACCTACCTCACCTCTTATTGCATCATCACCTCTGCTTGCGGTATACTCTGTAATATTGTTCTCATATCTAACGCCAGGTAAAATCATTAAATCTTTTCCAATATTAATTTCTGCCATTATATAAGCAGCTGAATAATCTTCGGTTCCGCGATAATCATCTCGAATACTGCTGGGCCAACTCTTCCACATTAAAGGGATCGTATCATTTGCTATTCTATTAATATCTATAGTATTTCTAAGAAAGTTATACATATCGTGTACTAAATCACGATTGATAGCAGGACCAAAATTGAATTGTCCATCGAGAATAGCTCTTTGATCAACACTAGGATCTATAAACAATGGGAAAGGTAATCGGTTTCTAGATGCAGACCCTACGTCAATATCATGCATCCAAGGATAGTTTGCTAGAATTGAGTCCATAGTATATTGATATGGTTGGAAAGCTCTATCTTCTACAGAAGCATCATTATATTTTTCCTGATGTCTGTACTTTCCGCCAAATTTAATTTTTGAAGAAAAATCATCAGAAAAATTTAGGTCAAATTCAAAATTTGCAAACAGAGTCGTGTGATTTTCTTTAGTATATGCACTATTTGCCGTCATCTCGTCTAACAAAGTATTGTAAATATCATTTTTTGCATAATCAATAACTGTAGATGGATCTTCCACATCAGCAGGGGGAGTAGCAAAAGCAGCTTTTTCCTTAAGATTTATAGATAAGTTTAAAGGACTATGATTTTCGGAAAATGAATTTGAAACCGTTGCATCTGCTTTTATAAATCCAAAATCGTATTCAAATTTTAACGCATTATTTATAATAGACAGTTCATTAGAATTATCATTAATCCCATAATTATGTTGCAAGCTAGAGACACTAAATGATTCTTGGCGTGTAAAAACATCTGTGTTAGATCTACTAACAAAATTGCTAAAAACTATTTCACCATTATCTAGCTGATAATCAAAAACAAGAGAGCCACCATATCGATCTCTATTTCTTTCTACACTTCTCACTGATACATTTTCGACATAAACTTTGTTAACAATGTCTAAAGATGCATTAGGAATATAGTGGCTGGCTGATAAAACATCAGCACTTCTATTACGCCTTTCAACATCAGCTTGCGCAAATATACCCAGCTTATTATCAAAGAATCTGTTGCTTCCACTAAGAACAAATTTATAATCACCAAAACTTTTTTCTAATCCATTATAACCACCTTGTGCTATACCGTTAAATCTAAATCCACTTGGAGCTTTTTTTAGCTTAAAATTAACAGCACCACCAATAACATCTGCATCTTGGTCTGCTGTAACAGCTTTAATAACCTCAATACCTTCTAGCATATAAGGTGAAATCATACTAATATCGGAACTTCTATCACCACTACCAGTAGATGGGAGTTTAACTCCGTTTAATTGAATCGAGTTATATTTAGGAGAAAGTCCCCTTATAACTACTTTATTACCTTCACCGCCACTTCTTATAATAGAAACACCAGGTAAACGACCTACTGTTTCAGCAGCATTAGCATCGGGTATTTCTTGTATTTTAGCTGATGAAACCACGTTAACAATTTGATTAGAATTTAATTGTTGGTTAATTGCTGCCATTTGACCAGCTGCTTGAGCTGTTACTACAACTTCTTCACCTTCAATTGAAACGTGCTCAAGTTCAATTTCTATCATGATTGTTTTGTTTGGTAAAATTTCAACAACTTCAGTTTTTGATTCATATCCTAAGTAAGATGCTTTAATAGTTACTTCACCCACTGGAATATTCTTAATAATAAACTCACCTTTCACAGTTGTTGCATTACCTAAAGTCGTTCCAACTATCATTACATTTGCATAAGTTAAAGGTTGTCCATCATCAGAGGCAGTTACTATTCCTTTTAGAGTTCCAGACTGTCCGAAGATTGAAATGGAAGTGAAAATAATTACTAATAGAATTTGAAGAGATTTGATCGAATGGCTCATTACATTTTCGCCTTTTATTTAGTGTCTAATAAAATTTGCGCAAACTATATTTCTACTACTGTCAAAACGAAATTTCCAAAGTATTCACGAATTGAAAAATTATTTTGGAAACTGAATTATAATACTGGACCCAAATATAATCTACCCAAATATAATCTTTTAAATCATTTACACTAGTCATTTGCGGCTTTTTGCTGTAATCAACAAGTAATTTGCATGTAAATATTTCGATTTCAAGCCATTTTCAATGAATATATGTATTTGCATAATATTAGGAACTGTTTCATGTCGCTTGAGTTTATTTCATAATAATCGATTAATCTATACTTAAAAAAAGGTATTAGCAGATTCAGTTAGATATAAATCGAATAATTCTCACTAATATCTACCCAAATGAAGATTGAAATTTAACTTGTGTTCTTTACAGCGATATGACCTGCCCCCAAAAAGTGATCCATTTAATAAATTAGGGATCAAAGGAGGATTACAATGGGGAAAAAGCGATTTACACTTGAACAGATTATTACATAGCTTCGTGAAGCAGAAGTACTTCATCATAAATGATAGTGCAATTAAAATTTTTTGATGCAACTGCAACGTACCGGATGCTATCCTGGCACTTGGCTACGACTCCTTGCTGTACCACGTCAAAGTTGATTGTGCCAGTGTAACTTTTCTAACATTCCAATTTCCAATAGTATAGGTAAATTTAATTTTGTGGAAGAAAAAGGGTGTAATTTTGGGAACAATTTGAACCATTTGGGAACAAATTTATTTTGAAAACAGCCTAAAATCGCTGTTTTGGCACACTAAAATCTGCCTTTTAAGCAGACGCTACGATTTTAGTTAATTTAACTATTTTTAATACTGCTGGGGAGTAAAAAGGGAGTAATTTTGGGAACAGTTGGGGTCGTTTGGGAACAATTTTATTTCGAAAAGGGCTTAAAATCGCCGTTTTAGCACCCCTAAATCTGCCTGTCACGCAGGAGGTCATTTCAAAGATCTTTGACTATTCCAACTCCCCCATCACCCACAACCACTTCCCCTCACCCAGCATATTCTCAATTCTCAGCCTCTCCCCCTCACCCATTCGATCCTTAACTTTCTCAAACTCCTTCCTAGCCATCTCAATCCCCTTCTGCTTCTCGTTGTTAGCATTCTGTATTTTTAATTCTGAATTATGAATTGAGCGTTTTTTCCTCAAATACAAATCATTCTTCTTCCCCTTAATCTTCGCAAGCAAATAATTGACATTCTTGCTATTCTCATCCTTTCCAGAAACCTCAATAAAGCTGTTGATAATAATGCTCCAGATTTCATCCTTGGTTAATTCCTTCCGAATCTCTGCAAGTTCTTGAACAACACGATATGTCGAAATATCTGTATGCGGAATTTCTGCCAGAGTAAAAAGATTTTCAATCTTATCTTCAATAATTCTTGAGTCTTCTAAATCAATCTTTTTCAACTCCTCAAAAACTTTATCATGATCCTCCTGTAAAACAACTGCTACTACATCTTTGTTTACATCTGTAGATACATCTGGTAACGCTGCGCCATTTTGGCAATCCCGTTGGTCATTTTGGCTTACCGATTTGCCAATTTGGCAATCCCGTTTGCCATTTTGGCTCGCCAAACTTTGATCATTAATTACCTCCCAATTCATCTTTTTACACAACTCGTTTAACTTTTCTCCAAGTCCATACCAATTGGTAGTATCATTTTTACGCTTATTAAAATTCTTTATTTCTATCCAACCATCAGATTCAAGTTCCTTCAACCATCTACTAATACTTCTTTTCGACATATAAGGAAACAACTCAGTAAATGCCCTTGCTGAATTAAAAGTCCAATATCTACCATTCCGCAAATTCTTCTCATTCTTGGCATTCTTCAAAATCCACCAATGGATATTCTTAAGCAAAATCGCCTTCTCAATCCCGACAATCTTAGCCAACTCAATATTAAACGAATGTTCACAAGTCATATCAAATTTTCCGAGTTTTTCATTTTGTTTTTTTGTTCCATTGGCCTTGAAAAAATGACGGTTAAGATTTTCACTGTTAAAATCTATTAAGGAAAAATCTGTTTGAGTCCGGCTACTGCCGGATGAGTTATTTTTCCTAGAATCGTTAAGTGAAAATTCAGTCATTTTTTCACATTTATCCGCCATTTTGTTGGGCGGAGCCTTGAACTCTTGCCTGCCGGCAAGGCAGGTTTGCTACTTTTCCATCAATGCTTGCTCCGATGTTTTTTATCGGAGGGAAAAGTAGAGAGCATCGCTTACATCTCCAACAACCTCAAATCACTAACACTCTCAGTCTTTATATCAAAACCCTCTGCATCTTCGCGCCTTTGCGGTTCCCGCTCCTCACTGTATACTGACAACTTATTACTCCCCTTATTCAACAAATCAACGGCATCCCTCAAACTATCCATATTCAGGTGACTGTAAATCTCTGTAGTAGTAACCGATGAATGCCCTAGCAATTCCTTAATCACATAAAGAGAAACACCCTGCTGTGCAAGATTAGAAGCAAATGAATGCCTTAGCGTGTGAAAATGAACTCCCTCATCAACACCAGCGGCTTTACAAGCTCGCTTAAACCTCCGCGAAAAATAGTCCCCAGTAAAATTGGATCCATCGCTCTTAGCAAACACAAAGTTTCTATGGTCTTTTTGCTCACAGCTTATAACTAAGTGCTTCTTACGCTCTTTTGTCATGCTGAGCCGATCTTCTCTACCAGATCTAGTCGTAGCACTTTTCCCAACCACAAAGTCATTGCTCTGCTCATTGCTAACCGCTAATTTCTCACTACTCATTTTCCGCTTCTCCAATACTTTCTCAACTTCACCACAAATCGGCACATACCTCTGATTTTTACCCTTCGTCGTAAAAACCTCATCCCCAACAACTATCACTTTATTATCAAATTCAACATTACTCCACCGCAGATTAACTATCTCACTCAACCTTAACCCGGTATAAAATGCAAATACAACAACATCCCTAACTACCTCAGCATTAATATGTTTAATAATCTTATTTAGCTCAGCCTCTGTTATAAAAGTCGGATTCAGCTTTGTCTTCTTAGGCAGCTTAATCTTAACAAAGTGGTTCATCTCAATATATTCCCAATCCAGCGCCTTATTAAACGCTGCCTTGATAGTTCGGTAATAAACCCGATAACCTTTACTAACATTCTGTTGGAGATGTGTAATAAACTTCTCCGCATCTCTAAACGAAATAGCATTTATCGGCTTCTGAAAACCAAAATACTCAGTCAAATGTTTTAGGGAGGCAACAACGGACTTCAGATAATTCTCAGTCCTATTCTTTCTAATAAACTCCTCATACTCCTCACAAAACACTCTCAAAGTAACTGAACTATTTACAGATGGAGTTTCAACCGAAGATCCAATATTAAAAAGCAACCTCAGTTTCTCCACATCCTCAATCGTCAACTTCCCTAAAAGATCATTCATTCCATTCATATTTAATTAAGCTTTTGTTTGCAAAAAGAATTCTGTCATTCCGGCAATCTTTAAGCCGGAATCTATATTTGACCTCTGTTTCTAGAATGGCCTTGAAAAAATGACGGTTAAGATTTTCACTGTTATACCCTTTAAAGGAAAAATCTGTTTGAATCCGGCTACTGCCGGATGAGTTATTTTTCCTAGAATCATGAAATGAAAATTCAGTCATTTTTTCACACTTGTCCGCCGTCTTATTGGGCGGAGCCTTGCCACAGAAATAGTTCAATTATAACTCTGCCCCATCCTATTCGCACTTCTTAGTGGAATTTTTCTCTTATTTGGAATCTTCGGTTTCTGTTTCGGTAAAAATCTATTGGTATAATTTAATGAGTTGACTTGCTCGTTCTTTACAATAAGCGGATTTCTAAACTTGCTGTTTACGTTCATAAAAAATAAATGCTGTTGATCTTTCATATCTGCTCCAATCTTTTGTTAAAAAAGAACTGGAGCAAATAAATATAAAATTTTCCTTTTTGGGTAACACCCTGATGACACCCTTGTGACACCCTTGACACCATCCTACGTTTTTAGCCTAAAATCAAACAAAATTCAATGCCTCATTCAGGGGCTTCTTTGCTGCTTTTTGTTTGGATTTCGTTTTTTCATCTTTTGGAGTGGTATTTTTTTTCTTTTTCTTATAAATAAATCTCTCAAACACTTGTTTTGCCAAAAAGGAAATATTATTACCTCGAATTTGCAATATTTTTAATTATTAGCAATACCATTATGAAGAAAATATCTTTAAATGCTGTTACTTTTTATAGAATAGAACAACAAAATCTAAAAATGACACCCAAGTGATCAACGACAACTATTATTTCCGGTCAACGACAATTATTTTTCCCGATTTAATTTTGTTGTATAATTAGGATTT
>JAEINS010000045.1 GCA_016342755.1 Melioribacteraceae bacterium
TTGAGGAGCAACTATATTAAAGCTAAGTAGAAATCCTTTTTGAAATTAAACACAGATAAGCAAATGAATAATGGACAACCGATTTAAGGTATATTCATCCAGAACAACTTAGATTTATACTCACGTTTCGAAAAAAGCAATTGATAAAATTTTTGAGTAATTTAGTTTTGTTCGTAAATGAAAAATATAAACAATTGTGCTTATCCCTCCAATTTGGGCGTGTAAGAACAATGGAATATACACTAACGTTGTGCGTCATGCTAAGAAAACTAGACTAGTAAATGTTGTGACTGATGATAATTGAAAAAACGACAATTGATAGAATTAATAAGTATAGGACAGATTATTTGAGTTCCTTACCTGAATTTCAAGAGTTGTTCATTGAATTAATGATATGCAATTCTGATTTCTATATTTTTCAATCGGATAATGATGAGATAGGTTATGCGATTAGTAACAATGATGGTGTTTTGATTGAGTTTTATGTTATAGACCAATACATACTTGACAGTAATGAAATTTTCGGACAAGTCTTGAAGGACTTATCAATAACGGATATTTATTGTAAATCATTTGATTCGCTTTTGTTAAGTAACTGTTTATTAATGACACTTCCATACTCGATTATTGGATTATTGTATCGTGATTATTTTGAACCATTGATAATAAAAGACTCTACAATAAAAATGAAAAGGGCTGACCATTTATCCGTTGAATTTTTACTCGGACAAGATGAATCAATAAAGGAACTATTTGAAACAGAACAGCAATTAATTGATTTTATAAAAAATGAAAATGTTTTTGAATTTTATAAAAACGAAGAGTTTGTCGGTTGTGGAATGGTAATTAGGACACATCCAGAATGGAGTTTTTGTGATTTGGGAGTTTGGGTTAGTCCTTCAAAAAGAGGAAATTCTATTGGCTCACAGATTATTTTGAACCTGAAAGAATATTCGATAAATAGCAAATTGAAACCGAGTTGTGGATGTGCGATTGAAAATATAGCATCACAGAAAACAATTGAAAAAAGCGGATTTGTAAGTAGATATAAAATGATAAATTTTAAAACAAAATAAAGCACGAACGCACAACAATGTATATACAAAATAGGCGTGATAGTAGTAAATTCAAGGGCTGTAGCCCGCTTCAACTGCATCGCGGTTTGATAGGATTGAAGCCCGCAATCGCCTACTTCGTATATACTCACCGTTATGCACGAGTGAAAAAAAAGACAACGACACAGCAAATTGACAATGAAAATGGAATATTAAACTTGAAATGAAAAGCGAAACTGACAGACAAATAACCCGACACTCATTGCCGACCCAAATGTGTTTTAATTTTTTTACCCACCGCACAAAAATTTTGAAATTCTACTGCCATCCCACAAATGGCACATTTGCTTTTGCCCCGACACACGAAGCCAACCCTTCGGCAAAATCAAAAGAGCCATTTTTTAGCCAACGCACCCGAAATAAATTCGTATTTTGCACTTAAATATAAAGAAAATATATGTCAACAAAGTTTTTTACTAATAGCGAAGAAAATACTTTAATCAAAAAGTTTGAAGGAGTATTCACATATAATCCCAACATACAGTATTTTGACGCTTTAGTTGGTTATTTCAGGGCTTCGGGTTACTTTAGAATTAGACCTTTTTTGGGGAAAGTTCCGAATATTAGAATCTTAGTTGGTATCAACATCGACAGAATGCTTGCTGATGCTCAAAAAGAAGGGCTTGAATTTTTTAAAAATCACGAAAAGACCAAGGAAGAGTTTATACAAAAAATACAGGAAGACATTGAAAAGGCTAATTACGATAAAGAAACCGAAAAAGGTATTTTACAATTCATTGAAGACCTTGTTGAAAAGAAAATTCAAGTAAAAGCACACCCCGACAAAAAGATACACGCTAAAGTTTACATTCTTAGACCTGAACCATTCAACCAACACACACCCGCAACAACAATAACTGGTTCTTCTAATCTTACCGATGCTGGACTTGGCGGTGGGAATTTTTTCAATTATGAATTTAATGTACAGTTGAATGATTACGAAGAAGTACAGTTTGCGACAGAAGAATTTGAAAAATTGTGGTCTGAATCGGTGGACATTTTGCCAGTAGATATTCAGAATATCAAAAAAGAAACCTATCTGAATGAAGAAATAACCCCTTTTGAACTTTACATTAAACTTTTAACCGAATATTTCGGAAAAAATATTGACTACGACCCTGACTCAATTGGCGATTTACCTCATAATTTCAAAAAACTGTCGTATCAGGTTGATGCCGTAAACGAAGGTTTTAATATGCTGTTAAAACATAATGGTTTTATGTTGGCAGACGTTGTGGGTTTGGGTAAAACTGTAATTGCTGCAATGGTTGCGAAAAAATTTTTGATGCAAAACGGAAGAGAAAATACAAAAATATTAGTTGTTTATCCGCCTGCCATTGAGAAGAACTGGAAAAATACTTTTATGGATTTTAAAATCGACAAATACACAAAGTTCATTACTAACGGTAGTCTTGAAAAAATATTAGAAGGACACCAAGACTATTGGACAAAAGAAGAATACGATTTAATAATTGTGGACGAAGCACATAAGTTCCGTAATTACTTAACTGGAGCTTTTCAAAACTTACAATTAATTTGTAAAAGTCCAAGAGCAAACAAAGGATTAATCAAAGGATTGCAGAAAAAAGTAATTTTAGTTTCGGCAACACCTTTGAATAACAGACCAGACGATATTTTTTATCAAATTCAAATGTTTCAGGATGCAAGACAATCAACTTTACCAATTACTAACCTTACATCATTCTTTGCACCACTGATGGAGCAATACAAAATACTAAAGCGTTTTGATGAATTAGATGTAAACAAGCTAAGAACCATTTACGGAAAAATTCGCAAAAATGTAATTGAACCAATTACTATTCGAAGAACCCGAACAGACCTTGAAAATATTCATGAATACAAAATTGACTTAGACGAACAAGGCATTAAGTTTCCGAAAGTAGAACCACCTAAAAAAGTGGAATACCTGATGGACGAGAAATTGAATGAACTATTTCATAAAACAGTTTTTTATCTCACAGACGAGGACAAACTTAAATACAGCCGTTACCAAGCCATTGCAGGGTTGAAGCAAGATATACAAGACAAGTATTACGAAAATGCAGAAACAGTTTCCAAATCATTAGCATTTATAATGAAAACCCAATTGATAAAACGATTGGAAAGTAGTTTTTATGCTTTTAAAAAATCATTAGGCAATTTTCAAACAGCAACCGACAGAATGATTGAAATGTTTGAAAGTGATGATGGAAAGGGAAAAGTGTTTATCGCTCCTGATACGAATGTAAACAAGCTGCTGGACAAAGGTTGGAGTGAAGAAGATATTGAAAAAGAAATTGAACGATTAAGCGAAGAAAACCCGAAGAACCAAACATTTAAAAAAGGCGACTTTAAACCCGATTTTATTGAGAATTTGAAGAAGGATTCAAGATTATTGAAAGAATTGGTAAAAGAATGGAATGCAATAACTAATGACCCTAAATTAGATGTATTTATTAGGGAACTTAAAAAGCAATTCCTCAATAAAAAAACCAACGTAGAAGGAAAACTGGTCATATTCTCTGAATCGAAAGACTCCGTTGATTATGTTGCAAAAGCATTAACCAATTCTGGAAGAAAAGATGTGTTGGTAATTTCTGCTGCAAACAGAAAACAAATGTATGACACCATTGTAACTAACTTTGATGCAAATTTGGAAGAAGATAAGCAAGTTAGTGATTACAATATTATTATCACTACCGAAGTATTGGCTGAAGGCGTTAACTTACACCGTTCAAATGTAGTTATTCACTACGATACGCCTTGGAATTCTACAAAACTGATGCAGCGGATAGGGCGTGTAAATCGTATTGGAACAAAAGCAAATGCCATTTACAACTATATTTTTTATCCATCGGCACAGGGTGATTCGCAAATACATTTGAATAAAACTGCCTTTATGAAAATTCAGGCTTTTCATACCGCTTTTGGTGAAGACAATCAGGTATTTTCAACCGATGAAATATTAGATGAAGTAAAACTCTTTAGCGGAACTTATAAGGAAGAAGAAGACGAACGTTTAAAATATCTTTATTTCCTACGCAATTTCAGAAAAGAAAACAAAGCGTGGTTTGATAAAATCAAAAAACTTCCCTTGAAATCAAGAACTGGAAGAAATGCAACAACAATAAATAGAACCGATTTGCAAAACTGTACAGCAGTATTTTTAAAAACCGATAAAAAATTTGAATTTTATTGGGTTGACAGCGATAGCAAACCAAGGGAAATAACGCCAATTGAAGCATTCAAGGTTTTTGAAGCCGACCAAAAAGAAAAAAATGTTCCTTTAATTGAAACTCATCACGAACATGTTTTAAATGCAATGGAACACTTTGAAACGCTGGAACATAAAATTGTTCAATCTCAAACCGACCCCGAAGCATTAGGAAAAACTGCACAGACTGCAAAAAAATTCCTTTCAGAATTAGTAAAGCACCCAACAGTATCGGATAAACAAAAGGAGAACATTCAGAAGATTATTGTACTAATTGATATTGGTAAGTACACCAATCTACCATCAGACATCGATAAAATTCAAAAGAGAAAATTGAATTTGATTTTAGCCTTAGCTGAAATTGATAAAATTGCAGCAAAGTACAATGTTGATTTATCAGATGCACAAAAAGGCAAAAAAAACAAAGTGGAAAAACCTATTTTAATCATTTCCGAATCATTTGAGTAATTATGACACAAGAACAAATACACAACCTGTTTAAGCAAGGCTATAACCAAGTCAACTGGAAACAATTTTTAGGCGAAACATTTGCCAAAGCTCGATTATTAGCAAACCCTGAAACGCTTATTGGTATTGATACTAATGTGGCAAAGCAAGCGTTGAAATTAGGTCATATTTTATTAGACGAAAACGGAATTGAACGACAAATTGCGGTTTATGAAGTTACACTGGCAAAGGGTATTATTTTAGAACGCAATCGGGTTGGTCTAAGAAATTTACTCCGCAAATACTGGAAAGATATTGATGCCGCTTTTATAGTGTATCAAAATACCGATAGTAAAAAATGGCGTTTTACGTATGTTTCGGAATTGACAGGTTACGATTCGGAAGGTGAATTTGTGAAAATTAAAACAGAACCCAAAAGATATACATACGTTTTGGGAGAAGATGAAAGTACCCGAACAGCAGCCGAACGATTTGCATTGATAGCAAAAAAAGCAAACCAAGCAACATTAGACGATGTAAAAGAAGCCTTCTCTGTAGAAAAACTGTCGAAAGCATTTTTTGACGAATATAAAAAACACTACGATATTTTTTGCAATTTTATGGTTTCAAAACCAAACATTCGCCAAGCTATATTTAACGGTGACGAAAAAGGAATTCGTGATTTTAATAAAAAATTATTAGGGCGTATTGTATTCCTTTATTTTATTCAGAAAAAAGGGTGGCTTGGTGTTCCTGTGGCAAGTAAATGGGGCGAAGGAAATTTTAATTTTATTGCAGACTTGTTCAACAACTGCAAAAACCCTGACCTGTTTTACTCGGAATTACTTTCAAAACTATTTTTCGACACGCTAAACAGCAAACGAAAAGACGACCTGATAGAATTAGTAAAAGGGCAACCTTGCCGTATTCCTTACCTCAATGGCGGTTTGTTTGAAGAAGATGACAAGAAACATCGAAACCTAATTTTTAACGCACAATTGTTTAAAAATCTATTCGATTTTTTCAATCAATACAACTTTACCATTTACGAAGACGACCCAAACGACCACACTGTAGCCGTTGACCCCGAAATGTTGGGCCATATTTTTGAAAACTTGCTGGAAGACAATAAAGACAAAGGTGCGTATTATACGCCTAAAGAAATTGTGCATTATATGTGTCAGGAAAGTTTGATTGAATATTTATGTACTTCACTTAAAATTGAAGACGAAGCCAAAGAGAAAGAAGCGATTACTAATTTTCTGAAAAAGAAAGAGATTGATGCAATATTAAAACCCGAAATAAAAAACATAAACAAAGCATTAGACGATGTAAAAATTTGTGACCCTGCCATTGGTTCGGGTGCTTTTCCAATGGGGTTATTGCTCGAAATATATACAGCAAAACAAACCTTGCACACTTTTGAATACGGAAATACTACAAACTTTGATGCTTCAGCCGTAAAACTCAATATTATACAGAACAGCATTTACGGGGTAGACATTGAAAAAGGTGCGGTTGACATTGCCCGTCTGCGTTTTTGGTTGAGCTTGATTGTGGACGAAGAAAAACCAAAAGCTTTGCCCAACCTCGATTATAAAATTGTTGTAGGAAATAGTTTGGTAAGCAAATTGGGTGATGATATTATTGACATTGATTGGACGCTGAACGAAACTTCTCACGGACTTTTTGGTGCTGACTTGGCAATCCAAAAAGGCGAATTGCTTAAAAAGATAAGCAAAGAGCAGAAGGAATTCTTTAATCCTGATAGCGACAAGAAAATGTTAGCCATTGATATACGAAACCTTAAAATTGACTTACTGATTAATCAGTTGCAATTAATGGTTACAACAAATGGCATAGCACAACAGCCTACAGGCAACGGAAAAGCCATTGCCAAACAAACAGAACGTTATTTGCAAACAATTGGTTGGAAGAATTCCATAAAAGACTTACAGAAACTCAAGAACAAACTCGAATTGGCACTTCATTTTTTTGACTGGAAATTGGATTTCCCCGAAGTGATGAATGAACAAGTTGCTTCCAATGTTGGTTTTGATATTGTTATTGGAAATCCGCCATATGTCAGTGCTCCTAATATGGTAAAGAGTAATCCACAGTTACGAGATGGCATAATCAACACAAAACGTTATGCCTCACTCTATCAAAAGTGGGACTTATATATTCCCTTTATGGAACTTGGATTGCTATTACTTAAAAACAAGGGAATTTTTTCAATGATTGTCCCATACCCACTTACTAATCAGAATTATGGGATGAAACTACGTGAACTCATCATTAATGAATACAATTTAAAAGAAATTGTTGATTTGAATGGAACTAAGATTTTTCAAAACGCAACCGTAAGTAATTGCATCCCTTTTATATCAAAATCAATCCCTAATGAAACTTGTTTTGTCTCAAATTTAAATAAGCACGGAAAAATTGAAAGAAGTTTTAGCCAAAATCTTATTGATTTAGTCCAAGATGCGAAAACACTGGTTTGGAACTTAACTTCGGAAAAAAGAGAAACAACACGATATGCCTATATGAATGTTCTGGGTGATTACTGTTATATAAGTGCAGGAATGGTAATAAATGCAGATGAAAAAACGGCAAAAGGAGAATTTACAAAAGACGATTTAATTAGTGAAAGCTATGATGAAATTCATTGCCGAAAGTATATTGAAGCAAAAGATATTGAAAGATACAAAGTAAAAAAAATTCGTTACCTTGAATATAATACAAAAAGATGTCCAGATAAACTACGAAGACCAACTTTTAGAGAGTTGTATGAAAAGCCCAAGTTAATGTTTAATAGATTGGGTAATTTGATGGTTTACTTAGATAAAGAAACAAAACTTTTACATAGTGACTCAATGTATTCCGCAGTTTTATGGGAAGATTTGGAAGGTGTTAACAATAAAAGTATATCAGCGAGTGTAAAGAGATATTCTAATCTCCAACGCAAAGAAATGGTTGAATTATCAAAAGGCATTGATTTACATTATCTACTTGGGATTTTAAATTCCAAATATGCTTCTATATTGCTTACCCACTTGAGGGCAGGCGATTATCATATCTATCCTGAGCATATTCGTAATATTCCAATTCCACATCTGTTAATTAAAAAACAGAAGCCATTTATTGTTTTAGTAAAAAAAATATTGGATTTAAAATCCGAAGGCAAAGACACCACCGCCTTAGAACAACAAATCGACAACTTAGTTTACAAACTCTACGAACTCACTTATGACGAAGTAAAAGTAATAGACCCAGAATTTAGTTTAACAAAAAAAGAATATGAAGCCATAAAATTGGAATAGCCAACGCAAGTTCAAGCACATTTGCCTTTTCCGTTCCTCCAAAGTCAAAAGAGCCATTTTTTAGCCAACGCACCGTAAAAAATGATAATTGTAGCAAATTTGAAAGATAAAATGTCTGAAAACAATGAATGCCTGTTGTCCATATTCATTTGTCCCTATTCTTTCCCTCATCCGCAACTAAAAACCACTAAATTAACCTTATTATGCTGATTTAAAGAATTGTACTTCTTCGATTTTAAGTCAAGAAATTTGACAAAACTATATGCGGGTGGAGTTTTGGATAGGGACAAGCAACACCCGCAAAAATTGTTATTAAAGCAATCATTCTAAGCGGTTTAATAATCAGGCTGTTTTCAA
>JAEINS010000003.1 GCA_016342755.1 Melioribacteraceae bacterium
GCTTTGCTAGTCAGAATCAATATCTTAAGAACACGTATGTGAAAAAATCACAGACAAGTAAATTACCACTCTCATCCTTTAATTGCAAATCTTTTTTTAGTTTTTTTCTTTTTAATAATCGTAGTATTTATCTTCTATTATATAAGTATAGTATATAAATATCTTTTTGTACTCCTAACTTACGTTTAGGTCAAAAAATTGTGCATAGTCAATATTGCTTGACATTAATAATTTTTTGAAGCAAATTAAAATTATTGTTCTAAAAAATTATGTATGGAGGTCTTATTTAACATTTGCTACCTTTTTTCTTTAATAGTGTAAGAAAAGGGAGTAATACATGCTAGGTTCACAAGTTGAAAAAGGGATTAATCCGTTATCTGATTTAATTAGTGATGAAATTTACGATTTACTTGAATCACGAAGTTTAATTAATGAAAAATCTGTTCGTGATTATCAGATAAGGAGAAAATTCAAAGATATGCGTGCAAACGATGTTGGTGCAAGTGAGGCTATTGATATTTTAAGAAATGAACATCCTTATTTACAGTTCGATACTATAAGAAAGATTGTTTATCAAATACACAAATAATTGTCCTTGACAAACTTGTATTGTTAGTTTATATTAAAGATATCTATTTCAAAGATCTTTTGGTCTTTGTATTTATTACGTTAGCCCAGTGTACCCCCCCAACACTGGGTTTTTTATATAATTAAAAAGTTAAATATTATGGCAAAACAAATTAAAAAGAAAATAAGAAACGAAAAATCAACCCCTTCTCCATTTAATTTTTACTGGAAAAAAGAGAATGCTTATTTATTAGGTCTTGGAATGGTTATATTAGTATTGGGATTTTTTCTAATGTCAATTGATCCATTTGATAGTTTTCCATCACTAACTCTTTCTCCTATTGTTTTACTACTTGCTTATCTTGTAGTTTTTCCTCTATCTATATTATATAGGAAGAAGAATAAAGTTGAACAAGAAAAATGATTCTTGCAAAGGTTAAAGGAAATATTGTTTCTACTCAAAAAAATAAGCACTTAGTTTCCGAAAAACTATTATTAGTACAACCCATTGATTTAGAGGGCAAGTTTATCGGGAACAAAGATCTTATTGTTATTGATAATCTTGATGCAGGAATTGGTGACAGAGTTATGGTGACACAAGAGGGTGATGCTGTTCAGCAAATTTTAGGACATAAAAACGCTCCTGTACATTCTATTATTGTTGGTATAATTGACGGAATAGATATTCAAAAATAATTATATAGATTACAATGAACCAAGAAAGTCTAATAAACTTCCAGAATCTTAGACTTCTATTAAGCATTGAAAATGTTGGGCAAATAAAAATTCTTAATCTTATCTCAAAATTTGGAACAATTGATGAGATATTTAATGCTGGAATTTTCAAACTTCAAAATGCTGAATATATAAGTCAGGAAGTAGCAAACAAAATTCATTACACAATTTCAAATAAAGATGAATTCCTTTCCGATTTAGAACCTGAACTTGATTACCTGCAACAAAATAATATAAAGGTTCTGACAATACTTTGTGACGAATATCCTATTGCATTGAAGAATATATACTCCCCGCCTATAATTTTGTATTACAAAGGAAAACATCCAAATGAATTTGATAATTCTATAGCAGTTGTTGGAACACGAACTCCGACACAGTATGGGAAGAATCATGCTAAATTTTTTTCTGAAGAATTAGCAAATAATGGAATTCCAATTGTAAGCGGAATGGCTAGAGGCATTGATTCAATTGCGCATAAATCAGCTTTAAGTGTACAGGGCAAGACTATTGCAGTAATAGGTTCCGGTCTGGATGTAATTTATCCTCCGGAAAATAGAGCTCTGTTTGAAGAAATTTGTGAAAAGGGCTGTGTTCTTAGCGAATATAAATGCGGGACAAAACCAGATGCACAAAACTTCCCCAAACGTAACAGAATAATTTCCGGTTTATCAAAAGGGACATTAATTATTGAAACAAAGAAAAAAGGGGGTGCGCTTCAAACCGCTTCGCTTGCTTTAGATCAGAATAGAGATGTTTTTGCCTTACCGGGTAATGTCGGATCACCTCAGAGTGAAGGAACAAATATTCTGATTCAAAAAGGGGAAGCAAAACTTGTATTATCCCCTCAAAATATTATTTCAGAATTGGGATTGAATAATAACCGGGATAGAAATGATGTAAAACTTGCGATTGCGCTTTCATTGTTTGAAGAAAAAATTTATGACCTATTAAGCGACATTCCAATTCATATAGATAATATTGCTCTTGAAGCAAATATGCCAACTGCTGATTGTTTGGTTAACTTGTTAAATATGGAATTTAAGGGTGTTGCTAAACAGTTGTATGGAAAAACGTTTATTAAAGCCTAGTATTTTTTTATTCCCTTCCAGAAAGAAACTAACCTTTCCTTTAAAGATTTCTCAATACCGTTTTCTGTCGGATGATAATACTGGGTATTTTTCATTTCATCAGGTAGATAATTTTCCGGTACAAAATTGTTCTTGAAATCATGCGGATACTTATATTTATCGCCATAACCTATATCCTTCATTAATTTAGTAGGAGCATTTCTTAAATGAAGCGGTACTTTATAAAGAGGATTATTTTTAACATCACCAAGTGCTTTTCCAATAGCCATATAAGACGCATTACTTTTAGGACATGACGCAAGATACGTTGTACACTGGGATAAAAGAATTCTTCCCTCGGGCATACCAATTTTTTCTATTGAACTAAATGTTGATTCTGCCAGCAATAAAGCATTTGGAGAAGCGTTTCCTATGTCTTCCGAAGATAGAATAATAAGTCTGCGGGCAATAAACAGAGGATCTTCGCCGCCTTCAATCATTCTTGCAAGCCAATACAAAGCCGCATCCGGGTCGCTTCCTCTAACACTTTTTATAAACGCAGAAATTATATTATAATGCTCTTCTCCATTTTTATCAAAAGCAATATTCTTTTTCTGAACAACATTTTCTATCACTTCCCTGCTTATAACAATTTCATCATTTTCTATTTCCTGAATTACCGCAGCTTCAAATATACCAAGCAAACTACGCGCGTCTCCTCCGGATATATAATATAGAAAGTCTTTATCGATAGCTGTTATATTAAGCGACCTCAAGAACTCATCTTTTTGAATCGCAAAATTTAGAATACTTTCCAGATCAATATTCGACAATTCTTCTAAAACAAAAACTCTGACTCTGGAACGTAAAGCCGAAATAACTTCAAATGAAGGATTTTCGGTTGTTGCACCAATTAAGATAATTTCACCAGATTCAACTGACGATAACAAAGCATCTTGCTGTGCTTTATTAAAGCGATGAATTTCATCAATAAATAAAATTGTTCTGCGATGGTATTCTAAATTTTCTTTTGCAATTTCAATTACCCTGCGTACATCTTTAACACCGGACGATACTGCATTAATCTTGTAGAACTCTGAACTTGTCTGGTTAGAAATTATTTTTGCAAGAGTGGTTTTTCCTGTACCCGGAGGTCCCCATAAAATGAAAGAACTGAGATTATCACTTTCTATCATTGTTCTAAGAGGTTTACCAATTGCTGTTAATTTAGTTTGTCCTTGAAATTCGTCTAAACTTTCTGGTCTTATGCGCTCTGGAAGCGGTATATGCGGGATTTCTTTAGTACTCATGTATAATCTTATTTTTCAATAACTTCAATAAGTTTTTCGCCCTTCCGTTTCATTCTGTATTTCTTGCGGGCTACTTCTTCAATCTTAGCGTCGTTATACTGCAAAGAATCAATCTGGTTATCAACTTTTTTCTGCTTAGCTTCTACGTCCTGAATTTTATCTTCAATAGAAGATACTTCGTTTTTTATTTCTAAATAACTAAGTATTCCTTTCTCATTAAAAACAAGAAATGAAACTGCAAGAATTATAAGAAGAGCAAATAAATATTTGCCAAGATTTATATTTTTAAGAAACTCCATTTTCATTTTAGGGCTTCATTAATAATTGATTTAATTACTTCATTAAAGTTCATGTTATCTGCCGCAGCTACCTTAGGAAGCAAACTGTGAGTAGTTAATCCGGGTAAAGTGTTTACTTCTAAACAATAGGCATTATCATTTTCATCAAGAATAAAGTCTACTCTTCCATAACCTTCGCAGCATAATGATTTATAAGCTTTAAAAGCAGTCTTAATTAGTTTCTCCGACACATGTTCTAATATTTTAGCAGGAACTTCATACTCAGACATACCGTCAGAATATTTACATTCATAATCATACAAAGAATGTTTTGGCTTTATTTCTAAAACCGGGAATACACGTTCTCCAATTATACCAACTGTTAACTCTCTGCCTTTAATAAATTTCTCAACTATAACCTTACTGCAATATTTAAATGCTAATTTAAGAGCTTCATCAATTTGATTTTCAGATTTACAAACAGTTAATCCAATTGTAGAACCGCCGTCATTGGGCTTTATAATACAAGGGAAACCAATTTCGCTGGTTATTTTTTCTCTAATTGATCTTTCGTAATAATCTTTTGATACAGTAAGCCAGTCGGCCGTTAACACGTTGTGATCTCTAAAAATAGACTTTGACATTGATTTATCCATTGCCAAAGCGCTTGCAAGCACTTTTGACCCGGTATATTTAATTCCGCGAAACTCTAATAAAGACTGCATTGTTCCGTCTTCACCATTGGTACCATGCAAACCTAAAAAGACTAAATCTATATCATTCAGTAAATTGGAATTAACAAGGTCTAAACAGTTTTTATTACAAATCTCAAAAAGGTCTTTATTTTCAAAAAAAGTTTGATGTTCTTTAGGCTGGTTAAGACCATAAGCCGGATCTAATACTTTTACATTAAATCCTAACTTAATAAGGGAATTATAGATACAACTGCTAGTCATTTTTGATACTTCTCTTTCCGGTGAAGTACCGCCTGCAAAAAGTGCGACATTTATATTTTTATTATTCATTAAGTCCAATTTTATTAAAGCAAAATTATTTGTTCGAATTTTTCTCTAGTTCTTCCATTAATTCCATATTAAGAAAACCATCTCTTCCGTTTACTAAAGGTTCTTCATTATGCAGGAATGAATTTGTTACTGATCTTAACAAATGTGTAAGATTATTAGCTTTCTTTCGGAATGATTTTTTCCCTTCGCCAGCCAAATCAATTGTTAATTTACTTGAAGAATTTTTACGTCCTATAAAATGCTCAAGACAGAGACAACCTTTGTACCCAATTATTTCAATCCTGTTAAATGCTGTCCGCGCATTAAACGAAACATTAAATCTTCCAAATCCATTTTTTTCAAATTTTACAAGTCCCGAAGAAAAATCATCAACTTCGCTTTTATAAATCACATTACTTACATAACCCTTTATATCTTCAATCTCTCCGCCAAAATATCTTAAAAGATCAATCATATGAGTTCCTAAATCTCTTATAGCACCGCCGCCACTTTCACATTTTTTAAATCGGAAATTTTCGTTTGGCGCAAAATTGATTGAGAAATCTGCGGATATAGAAATAATTTTCCCAAGCATCTCTTTTTCTATAATCTCTTTAGACTTAACAGCCAAAGGATGAAAACGATATACGTAATTTACTCCTAGTCTCACATTGTTTTTTTTGCAAACCTTTAACATATCTTCCGCTTGTTTTGCGGTAATTGCAAGTGGTTTCTCACACAAAATATGCTTACCGGCTTCAGCGGCTTTTATAACCTGATCATAATGTTCAGAGTTAATGCTGCTTATGTATACTGCATCAATATCCGATTTTAAAAACTCATTATAGTTTGAATAAGAAAACCGGGCAGCAAATTTATCTCTTATAAAAGCTGCACGCTCATCATCCTTGCTAAAAACAGATATTAACTGATTTTTCTTTTGAAGTTTAAGAGTTGGTAAAAATGTATTCTCTAAATATCTTCCGCAGCCTACAACTCCCCATTTAAGCTTTTTTATATTCTTTTTATGGAGTTTATTCTTCTTTTCTTCAGAAATTATTTTCATTATTATATTTTCAATTTGTCCATTAACATTTTAATAGGTTTCGAGTTCTGCATTATGTAAAAATGGATTGCAGGAACATTTTTATTTAATAATTCTTCAACTTGTTTTGCAGTCCACTCAACGCCAATTTCTAAAGTATGTTCAGGTTTAGCTTCTAATACTTCATTAGCAAAATCCTCAGGTATATCTATATAAAAATTCTTAGGTAAGTTATATATATGAGATTTTTGAGTAAGAATTTTTAATCCGGGAATTATTGGAGCCTCTATTCCTATTTCTCTGCATTTATCTAAATAATTAAAATAGTTTTCGTTTTTATAAAACATCTGGGTTACAATATAATCGGCACCGGCATCTATTTTTTCTTTTGTAAATTCTATATCAGTTTTAAGATTAGGAGCTTCAAAATGTTTTTCAGGATATCCGCCAATACCAACACAAAAATCCATTGCATATGCGTCTAAAAGACTGTCTTCAACATATCTTCCGCTATTTACATCCCCAAGCTGCTTTACTAAATCAAGCGCGTAATTATTTATGCTGCGGCCAAATTTTAACGGCTTTTTATAAGAACTTTCATCTCCTCTAATTGCAAGAACATTATCTATACCTAAGTAATGAAGCTCAATTAAAAAGTCTTCTGTTTCCTCTTTTGTAAAACCGTTGCATATAACGTGAGGAACCGCGTCAATATTATATTTATTTTGGATAAGTGCACAAATACCTAATGTACCCGGTCTTTTTCTTTTTACCTTAACTTTGAAACCGCCATCCGACTGTTCTTCATAATCAACTTCAGCAGCATGACTTGTAATATCAATAAATGGAGGATTATACTTTACTATATCGTCCAAAACTCCCATTAATGCTTTTATATCTCCACCTCGCTTGGGTGGAATAATTTCGAAACTTATAAGAGACTCTGTTGCCTTTTCCAAATGTTCAATAACTTTCATCAGATACCTTTATTTTAAAGTCAAATTTAATACATTATTCTCAAAACTGCTTATATAATTTTACTTTGAGACTTTTAATACAATCTTGTTTTCCAAATTATTTTTAATAAACTCTTCATCCAGATGTACAGTCCGGTACTTCCCGTTTACCCAGTCTTCCGACATATCATTATAATGTTTGCTAAAAACATGCCCCGACTGACCAGTTGGCAGTATGTAGAAAAATTTATCTTTATCAGAAAAATCGTAGATGTATCTCATAGACGGGCCTATCTGTACATCATAAGGATTAGAAAGCGAATATGATGTTTTGAATAAGGAGGTTGCGTCACCTCCAATTTCAAATGGACCAATGTTTATCAACTGATCAAGAAGTGAAGACTGCCCGCTAAACAAATGCCTAAATTCAACTGAATGCAATTTCCGCCATTGCCAATTCGCAATATCAGTTCCCAATTTAGATTCTAGCTCTTCAATAGCTTCAATAAGACTCTTTCTTAGAATGATATTTTTATTTTCAATTTTATCAGTATTTTTATCATCAAACCAAAATGAATATCCGCGCTCTAACAAAGTAAGAGTCATCCGCATTGGTATATTAGCCAGAAACGAATATTCATTAAATAACTCCTCACCCATTTCGTCAAGAAAAATATTCTTTATCAGTTTATTAAAAAACACAGAATACAATGCTGGCACCTGACTCTCTTTATCAAGATTATAATCCCATTTTTTTATTATTGATAAAGCAAGATTCAGATTTTCATCCTTTATTTCTGTTTTCTCAAATGCTTTTACCAAATGTTTTAATAACTTTTTAGAATGAAGAGATTTAAAATCCATTTGATAATTCATAAAATCAGCTACAGAATGTTTTTCCTTGGATTCAAGCAATTCTGTAATTCTATCTATTCTGGAAGTTGGCTCCCAAATGTTTGTTATATGATATTTGAAATTTTTAATGACTTTATTATTCGCCGTTGCTATCCGTCCGCTTGCGGGTTTATAAAGCTTCGGCATTTTATTATATGGAACAAACCCTTTCCAATCATGTGCTGTTGTTGAACCATCGTAAACAAATGTCGGGTTATTACTGCTTCTTATCGGTAGTTTGGAAGCACAAATATACCCTATATTCCCTTCTTTATCGGCATAAATAAAATTCTGTCCGGGTGCGCTAAAATTGGATAACGCATTATTAAACTCATTCCAGTTTTTTGCTTTATTAACATTTAGAATAGCATTCATTTCTTTATGAAATTCAAAAGAAGTCCAGCGCATACTTATATTAGCCTTTTTCTGGTATTCGTTACCAAAAAGGCTATTATATAAGTGAATATCCGATATAACCGGACCACGATGAGTTTTGCGAATTGTTAAAATTGCATCGGCTGAATCTTTAACAGCAAACGTATCTTTAACAACTTCCAGATCTTTCCATGCATTATTTAAGAAATACTTTGTTTTTGAGGAATCAAATTGTTCAACATAAAAATCAGAATCATCAGTCATTACATTAGTAACAGCCCACGAAATATTTTTATTTTTACCAATTACAATTGCCGGAACTCCGGGAAGTGTAAACCCCTGAACATTAAAGCTTTTGCTCTTTAGAGATGCAACATACCATTTACCCGGCACCTGTAGTGATAAATGCGGATCGTTAGCTATAATAGGAGATCCGGAAGACGACCTTGCGGAATCAACTACCCAGTTGTTTGATCCTAAATGAGTTCCTTCAAGTCCTGTGAAGCTTTTAAAATCCTTATTAAGCTTTATGAAATCAGTTCCTATAGCCGTAAAATTCCTAATGTTTTTGGGAATGATAGTTGGCGAATTTTCAGGATAGTCCGGAATTATATCTTTAACCAGTTCATCACCTAATTTTTGAGTTAAATGAGAATAAGCAATATCACTCCACCAGCTTAAGTTCAGTTCCCACGCGAGCAATTTAACTATCAGTAAAGTGTGAACCGGCTTCCAAAGTTCAGGTTCATAATTTAGAATATCAAACTCAATGGAATAGTTGAAATTACTTTGAATATATTCATTAACCCCGTTACAATAATTTTCAACAATCTTAGCCGTTTTTTCATCAAGTTTCGAAAGAGATTTTTCCGCTAATGACTCTATTCCAATGGTTCTAAACATTTTATCTATATTAACAGTTTTACTTCCAAATATTTCACTTAATTTACCTGTCCCTGCTCTTCGCAAAATATCCATCTGAAAAAGTCTTTCGCGGGCATGAGTAAATCCTAGAGCATAAAAAGCATCTTCATCAGAGTTTGCATAAATATAGGGTACCGCATTTTTATCAAAATATATATCAATATCATCTTTAATTGAACTAACTATCTGCCCACCAGAATAATCCGGGACCGGTGCTTTTAGCATATAAAAAGCAATTACAGTTGCTCCGGCAGTAAAGACAAGAATACTAATTGAAATACCGATTAAGGTTTTCCAAATTGATTTTTTCAAAAATAATTCCTTAAAATTTTATATCAATTGTCCATATATCATTCATTTTTAAAATAAAATCAATAAAAAGACTTTCAAAAATAAGAATATTAGATAACATATGAATATAATAATCTCTATTTATGCATAATTTTATATATTTGTGAACAAAATTTTACATCTAAAAAACCTGGTCTTATCATGGAACTCACAACAATTTTACTTTTGATTTTGAATTTATCAATCATTTTTTTACTGATTTTTCTTCTTAGTAAAACAAAAAAGAAAAATGATTCTGATATTTTAGATAAATTCTCGCTGCTGCTTAAAGAAAATTCTCAGCAAAACGATAAACTGCTGCGCGATGAGTTTGCCAGAAACCGGGATGAATTTAATAAGAATTCTAAAGACAGCCGTGAAGAACTGAGTAAATCGCTAAATATGTTCAGCGACAATCTTCTAAAACGGATGTCTGAAATTGCGCAAATGCAGAAGGCGCAGCTAGATACTTTTGCGCAGCAATTAACAAACCTTACTGCAACAAACGAAGATAAGTTTGAAAAACTTCAAACAAAAGTCTCTGATCAGTTAAAAGAAATTCAGGAAAACAACAGCAAGAAACTTGAAGAAATGAGAGTTACTGTTGATGAAAAACTTCATGAAACTTTGGAAAAACGTTTAGGTGAATCATTTAAACTTGTAAGTGACAGATTAGAACTTGTGCATAAAGGATTAGGAGAAATGCAGACTCTGGCAACCGGAGTTGGCGATCTGAAAAAAGTTCTTACAAATGTTAAGACACGCGGTACCTGGGGCGAAATTCAGCTTGAAAATTTAATTGATCAAATTTTAGCTCCTGATCAGTATGAAAAAAATGTTCAGACAAAAAAAGGAAGTCAGGCAAGAGTTGAGTTTGCAATTAAACTTCCGGGCAGAAACGAAATAAAAGATGAAGTTGTCTGGATGCCGATTGATGCTAAGTTCCCTCTTGAAGATTATCAGAGATTAATGGAAGCACAGGAAAAGGGCGATATTCCGGCAATTGAAGAAGCGGGAAAATTGATAGAACGCAGAATAAAAGATGAAGCAAAATCAATTTCATCAAAATATTTAGATCCTCCAAATACAACAGACTTTGCAATAATGTTTTTGCCAATTGAAGGACTTTATGCAGAAGTTCTTAGAAGAGTAGGTTTGGCTGATACAATTCAGCATGATTTTCGCATTATTATAGCCGGTCCAACTAACATTGCGGCACTTTTAAACAGTCTGCAAATGGGATTCCGTACACTGGCAATAGAAAAACGCAGTAGCGAAGTATGGAAACTTCTTGCCGTTGTAAAAACAGAGTTTGGAAAATTTGGCGATCTTCTTGATAAAACTCATACAAAATTAGAACAGGCCAGCAAATCGATTGGTGAAGCAACACGTAAAACCAGAACTATTGAACGCAAACTAAGAGATGTTCAGGAATTGCCTTCTTCAGAACAGACTGATTTATTGGATGAATAAATAATAACCAATAAAGGAAGTCGTGCTCATTTTCAGAATTAAAATCATTTAACCAATTATTTTATTCCTCATTATAATTCGTCCTATAAATTTATTTTTTTTAATCTTGACAAAAATTTCCAGATTCATTAGGTTGTTATCACAAAAAAAATAAAATAAGACAATAAATCCTATTGGAGATATAATGAGTGATGATATGAAGGTAGTTAACGACTTAACCGAATCGGATTATAAGTGGGGTTTTGTCACAGATATTGAATCTGAAAAACTGCCCAAGGGATTAAATGAAGATACTGTACGGTTTATTTCTAAAAAGAAAAATGAACCTGAGTGGATGACAGAATGGCGGCTGAAAGCTTTTAGGAAATGGCAGGAAATGGAAGAACCAAAGTGGCCAAACGTAAAATATCCCAAAATTGATTTTCAGGATATCAGCTACTACTCTGCTCCAAAACAAAAGCCAAAATTGGATAGTTTAGATGAAGTAGATCCAGAATTACTGGCAACTTTTGAAAAATTAGGAATTCCTCTGGAAGAACAGAAAAAACTTTCGGGTGTTGCCGTGGATGCGGTATTTGATTCTGTTTCGGTTAAAACTACTTTTCATGATGAACTGGAAAAAAAAGGAATTATCTTCTGTTCAATCTCAGATGCATTAAAAACTCATCCCGAGTTAGTAAAAAAATATCTTGGATCGGTTGTACCACAAACAGATAATTTTTATGCGGCTCTTAACGCAGCAGTATTCAGCGACGGTTCATTTGTATATATTCCAAAAGGCGTTAGATGCCCAATGGAATTATCAACATATTTTAGAATTAACGATATGGAAACCGGACAGTTTGAAAGAACTTTAATTGTTGCGGATGAAGGAAGTTACGTTAGTTATTTAGAAGGCTGTACTGCGCCACAACGTGATAAAAACCAATTACACGCTGCTGTTGTTGAGTTAGTTATTATGAAAGATGCAGAAATTAAATATTCAACGGTGCAAAACTGGTATCCTGGTGATAAAGAAGGAAAAGGCGGAATTTATAATTTTGTAACAAAACGCGCAATCTGTAAAGGTGATAATTCCAAAGTTTCATGGACTCAGGTTGAAACTGGTTCGGCTATTACCTGGAAATATCCGGCTTGTATATTGAAAGGCGATAATTCCATAGGTGAATTTTTCTCAGTTGCTCTTACAAATAATTATCAGCAGGCCGATACCGGAACAAAAATGATTCACCTTGGGAAAAACACTAAAAGTACAATTATATCTAAAGGAATCTCGGCCGGGAAAAGCCAGAATTCTTACAGAGGATTAGTTAAAATTGGAAAGAATGCCGAAAACTCAAGAAACTTCTCTCAATGCGATTCCATGTTAATGGGCGATAAATGCGGTGCCCACACATTTCCATATATAGAAATTGATAATAAATCAGCTACTGTTGAACATGAAGCAACAACCTCAAAAGTTGGTGAAGATCAAATCTTCTATCTAAACCAGAGAGGTATTAGCACGGAAGACGCTGTTAATATGATTGTGATGGGATATTGCAAAGAAGTGTTTAAGAATCTTCCTATGGAATTTGCAGTTGAAGCACAAAAACTTCTTGCTATAAGTTTGGAAAACAGTGTTGGATAGATTTTTATTCCGATTAAAATTTAGCTGAGACCCTAATCTAAACCACAAAATAGATGTCGGCACAAAACATACCGGTGTAACAAAAGTTGTTAATAGAATTGAAAATTATAGGATATAGAAAATGTTAAAAATTAAAGACCTTCGGGCTAGTATTGAAGAAAAACAAATATTAAAAGGAATAAACCTTGAAATAAAAAAAGGTGAAGTTCACGCAATTATGGGACCAAACGGTTCCGGCAAAAGTACTTTATCTAATATACTTGCCGGGCATGAAGCTTATGAAGTTACTGGTGGAACTGTAGAATTTGAAGGGAAAGACCTTTTAGAATTAGAAGCCGATGAAAGAGCCAGAGAAGGAATATTTTTAGCTTTCCAATATCCGGTAGAAATTCCGGGAGTTAACAACGCAACATTTCTTAGAACTTCTCTAAATGAGATTAGAAAACATAATGGTGAGCCGGAACTTTCCGGGAAAGAATTTCTTGATCTGATAAAAGTTAAAATGGTAGAAATCGGATTGCCGGAAAATTTAATCCAGCGGTCAGTTAATCAGGGATTCTCTGGCGGTGAGAAAAAGAGGAATGAAATTTTTCAGATGTCTGTATTAAATCCTAAACTAGCCTTACTGGATGAAACTGATTCCGGCTTAGATATAGACGCGCTTAAAATTGTTGCGGATGGTGTTAACAAGTTTAAGAACGATGATAACGCTGTTCTTCTTGTAACTCATTATCAGAGACTGCTAAACTATATTGTCCCCGATTTTGTACATGTTTTATATCAGGGAAAAATAATTAAAACCGGCGGCAAAGAATTAGCTTATGAACTTGAAGAAAAAGGTTATGATTGGATAATAAATGATTTCAAAGAAGTTGAAAGTGTATAGGAGAAATCATGAATAAAGATAAAGCTGAAAAATCTATGATTAACAAATGGGCAGAGAACTTTAGGAAATTTGAAGCTGGATTAAATGGAGAATCTAAGTCTGAGTTTCATAAATCCAGACAAAATGCATTTAAGATTTTCTCTAAACTTGGCTTCCCCTCTATAAAAAATGAAGAATGGAAATACACGAACTTAGCTAAATTTCATAAACATGAATTTGTACATGCCTCTGAAATTGAAGAAGTTAAATATAAAAAAGAAGATATTGAAAAATACTTGTTCAAGGGATTTGATCATCATCTATTAGTGTTTGTAAATGGGAAATATTCTGAAAAATTATCTTGTGTTGGCGAAACGGAGAATAATGTTTTTATTGGAAGTTTATGTGACTTGTTGAAGGAAAAGCCAGAATTACTGGACAATGTTTACAAAGGGGAAAATAATACTAGCGCCATAACGGCATTAAATAATGCTTTTACTCAGGATGGAGCCGCTATTATTGTGCCCGATAATAAAGTAATTGAAAAACCAGTTCAGGTTCTTTATTTAAATGGCACACAAAACGAAAAAGTTCACATAACCCCTTATAACTTGATTATAGCTGGCAAAAATAGCGGTGTTAAGATTTTAACAAGCTATAACAGTACTTTTGAAAATGTCTATTTTACAAACGCGGTTACAAATATAAATGCTGATGAAAACGCACATGTTGATTATTACAAAATTCAGAATGAAAATGAAAATGCGTTTCATGTACATCAGGTAAATATAGAACAGCAAAAATCAAGTAATGTAAGTTCATACTCGCTCTCATTTGGAAGTCAGCTTGCCAGAAATGAAATAATAGCTACTCTAAATGATGAAGACATCGATTGTAATCTATTTGGATTATACTTGGGGAAAGATAATCAGCACATCGATAATCACACCATGATTGATCATGCAAATCCAAATTGCAGAAGTAACGAACTTTACAAGGGAATTTTAGATGATAATGCTCATGGCGTTTTTTCCGGAAAAGTTTTAGTAAGACAAGATGCTCAAAAAACCGATGCATATCAGTCGAACAAAACCATACTGTTATCTGATACCGCATCAATAGATACAAAACCCCAATTAGAAATTTTTGCAGATGATGTAAAATGCAGTCACGGAGCAACCATTGGTCACTTAGATGAAGAAGCAATGTTCTATCTAAAAACACGCGGCATTCCGACAGAACTTGCAAACTCAATGCTGATAAGAGGATTTGTAGATGATGTAGTACAGACAATAAAAATAGAAGAATTAAAAGATCAGATTAATCACATAATATTTGACCACTTACATAAAATAGAAATCTAATTATGGAAGAATTATTAAGAGTTAAAAAAACTCCGAATGAAGTTATTAAGAAAAGACCGTTTAATATAGATCTTGTAAAAAAAGATTTTCCTATTTTAGATATAAAAGTAAACGGAAAGCCTTTAGTTTATCTTGATAATGCGGCAACAACACAAAAACCGGAAATAGTGATAGAAAGTATTAAACACTATTACACTCATGAAAATGCTAATGTTCATCGTGGTTTACACTTCTTAAGCGAAGCGGCAACTTCGGCATTTGAAAACGCGCGTATGAAGGTTAAAGAATTTCTTAATGCTATGAGTACTTCAGAAATCATCTTTGTTAAAGGTGCTACTGAAGCTATAAATCTTATTGCTAATACAATGTGCCGGGCCGGCTGGATTAAAGCAGGTGATGAAATAATTATCTCGCACATGGAACATCATGCTAACATAGTTCCCTGGCAATTAATGTGTAAAAGAAACGGAGCTAAATTAAGAGTTATTCCTATTGATGATAATGGTGAATTGATTCTTGACGATTTTGAAAATATGTTCTCGGAAAAGACTAAAATGGTCTCGGTTGTTCATGCTTCAAATTCACTTGGAACCATTAACGATGTAGAAACAATTACAAATATTGCTCACAAGTATGATGTACCGGTATTACTTGACGGTTCGCAGGCAGTAGCTCATTTCCCTATCGATGTTCAGAAACTGAACTGTGATTTTTATGTATTCTCAGGTCATAAGATTTTTGGACCGACCGGCATTGGTGTTTTATATGGCAGAACAAAATACCTTAATGAACTTCCGCCATATCAGGGCGGCGGCGATATGATCCGTAAAGTTACATTTGAAGAAACAACTTTTGAGGATCTTCCTAATAAATTTGAAGCCGGAACACCAAATATTGTTGGTGGAATTGGTTTAGCAGTTGCCTTAAAATACTTAAATTCATTCGATTATAAAGATCTACTAAAGCACGAAGAGGAACTTCTAAAATACGCGACAGAAAAACTTTTAGAAGTTGAGGGGCTTAAAATAATTGGAACCGCAAAACACAAGGTTTCTGTTTGTTCATTTATAATAGATGGAATTCATCCTTATGATATTGGTACAATCATAGACACAGAAGGAGTTGCCATTAGAACCGGACATCACTGTACACAACCGATTATGCAGAGATATAACTTACCAGCCACGGCACGGGCTTCGTTTTCATTTTATAATTCAAAAGAAGATGTTGATGTTTTAGTTAACGCGTTAAATAAAGTAAAAAAATTATTTGGTTAATAATGATTGATAAAAAATTTATAGAAAAAGAAATTATCAGAGTTTTAAAAACATGTTATGATCCTGAAATACCAGTTGATATTTATGAATTAGGATTAATATATGAGATCAATGTAAATGATGATTCTATAGCTGAGATAAAAATGACTCTTACTTCTCCGGCTTGCCCTGTTGCAGAAAGTCTGCCAAATGAAGTTAAAGAGAAAGTAGAAAAATTAGATCAGCTTGATAAAGTTAATATTGAATTAGTTTGGGAGCCGCAATGGAATCAGCAAATGATGACTGAAGCTGCCAGGTTAGAGTTAGGTTTATTTTAAAAATCCAAAAACAAATGAGAAAGAAATATTTATGTCAATAAATAATCAGTATGCACCAACATACGATCCGATAGCAGTTCAGCCCTTAAGAAATGAACTAACAGATGTCGGTTTTTCAGAAGTATTAACAGTTGAAGATTTTGAATCTGTTGTAAATCAAAATAATGATGAAACTGTTTTCCTTTTTATAAACTCCGTTTGCGGGTGTTCCGCCGGAACAGCGCGCCCTGGAGCTACTTTAGCGTTACAAGGCGAGGTTATACCCAATAAATTAGTAACCGCGTTTGCCGGACAAGAGAAAGAGGTTATTCAGCATATTAGAGAAAAATACTTAAATGAATTTTCTCCTTGTTCCCCATGTATGGCAATGTTCAGAAATGGGAAGTTGGAATTTTATTTACCGCGATTTGAAATTGAAAAAAAACGTGCTGAAGATATTGCAGAAATCCTTACCGGCTTATTCAAAGAAAGATGCAGTAATAACGGGCCTTCAATTCCGTCTGAAGATTTTGAGAAATTGAAATATAAAAGAATGTGCGGTTCCAAAATAGAGATGAATAATAATTAAAAATGATTTAACTTAAAGATTTCTCAGTCATAAACCCTGAAATGACAATTGGTGTCATTATAAATTTTGTTATGAGTGAGAAATCTTTTTCAATCTTAAATTTTAATAGAAAATAATTATGAAATTTAGTTCACAAGAAGAATACGGTTTAAGATTTTTAATCAGGATTGGTAAATTTTATCATGTGGAAAAATCCTTTACAATCCCCGAAATAAGTACTGCTGAAGGAGTTTCTGAACATACAGTTGCAAAAATACTGCGGCAATTAAGGCTTGGTGGATTTTTAGAAAGTGTCAGGGGGCAACAAGGCGGTTACACCTTAACACGGTCGCCGGATAATATTGTTATTGCCGATGTATTTGATATTCTGGGCGGACGCTTATTTGATGATGAATTCTGCGGTACTCATGGAGGAGAAAATTTGATCTGTAACAACACTATTGATTGCTCCGTTAGATCATTATGGAAAGCTATTCAGGATTCTATTGATAAGGTTTCAAAAAATCTTACTTTAAAAGATCTTTTATCAACAGAAGATAATGTCTATCAAAAAACCAGTGAATTTAATTAAACTTAATTGCCAAAACTAAAAAACCAAAGTAATGGTAGTACCTTCCCACTTTTTACTTTTAACTAAAACATCTATCTTATTTAGATCACAATATTTTTTAACTAATGCTAATCCCAAACCATTACCTTCATATTTTCTTGTATAGCCAGATTCTTCCTGCATAAAAGGAGCAAATAATAATTTTTTAAATTCGTCACTAATTCCAATGCCTGTATCCTGTATATCAATACAAAAACGTTTTTTAGAATTATGATAAAGTATAATCTCTATACTTCCTTTCTCAGTATATTTTATTGCGTTATCAATAAGATGAATTAACACTTGCGTTGACATATGTTTATCACACTTAACTACGCAGCTATCTGCTACGGATGTATGCAAACTGATGGAAAGCCCTTTTGCCTCAGCTAAATTTTTGAATTCTTTTATAACAGGTAAAATTAAATCTTTTTCTAATTCAAAGTCCGAAGCTTTCATATCAAAACTGCCGGCCTGCACCTCAGACATATTTAATATCAAATCAATAGTTCTTATTAATCTTCTGCCACCACTTTCTATAATTCCAAAACCTTCTTTCAACTCGTCAGGAAGTTTGTTCTCAAGTTCCTGCTGAATAAGCGATGAAAAACATAAAATTGAGTTAACCGGAGTTCTAATTTCGTGGGAAATTTGAGTTAAGAAATCAGACTTTAGTTTTTCAGAGTTTTGTTCGATGTGTTTAAATTCTTCAATTTCGGATTTATATTTTTTTAATTGTCTGTTTTTTGAAAAATACAGATATAAAATAACCGCAATTATTAAGAGTAAAAATAGAATTATATATGGCTGGAAAGAATGTAAATTACTTCCATTTAAATTTAAATTACCCTCCTGAGCTGCTAATTCGCTTGTCAAAATTAAAATCAAAAGACTGCATCCGTGCAATAAGCTTTTTATCAATGTATTTCCCCTAAAACATCCATAATTGTTAAAACAATTTACTAAATACACTATCGGATGTTTTTGGTGATTTTAAAGTAAAAGCAAACGTTATTTAAACATTTAGGGAATAGTCCGCGAAATTTATCACGGACTATCATAAAAAGTGTAAATTTTTATTGTTTTCTTGAAGTGCACTCGTCAACAAGATAAAAAATTGAATTATATTCTATTCCGCTATTGTTTGAGAGCCCAATCTCACAAGTTTTACTGCTGGAATAACCATGATTACAATCTTCCGGCAATTGTGGCTTTAAATCTTTTAAGGCCGATTCATTTAACTCAGGATGAGTAAATCCCCTGTCACCCGCAAATCCGCAGCAGCTAACATGATTGGGAATTATGACTTCTGAAGCACATAATTCTGCTACATCCTTAAATAAATCGGTTAATCCCATTTTTGTAGAGCTGCAGGTTGTATGAATTGTAATTTTTTTATCTAACTTTTTAAAATCCAGTTTATCTCTTAAAAATTTATAAATAAACTCTATTGGTTCAAACAGCTCTAATTTCAGATCATATTTAGCGGAATTCTTTTTCAAAAATTCTTTTATATGATACAGACAGGGACTTGTATCGAACAAAATTGGATATTCGCCATAATTACTTGCTGCAATTAGTTCATTTAATAGTTCAATAGATTTTTCATCTGCCTGATCTTTAAATCCTTTACTGGCAAATGGCATTCCGCAACAAAGATTTGCCATTGATTTTGGATAAATTATTTCGTAACCGGCTTTTGCCAAAACTTCATGAGTTTTTGTATTCAAAGAAACTGTTTCATTACTATTATTTGGCAATCCCATACTTCTTGAAATACAGCTTGGGAAATAGACAACTTTATCTAAACTTCCCAAATTATTTATTTCCGGGATCCGGGAATCAGCACCTTTTGGCAGATATTTATTCCAGAGAGGAATTCTATCCCCAGAAATTTTTCTTAAAAATTTTGAAGAACCTTCCATAATACCATTACCAAGAATCTTGCCTTTAAATGCTACTATATTTAATCCAATTCTGGCAGAAGTCTCAACTGCACTCATATTATTTGAAATAAATGAAGCAATACTTTTTGCTGTGTTGCTGTTTGTTTCAAGTCTAAGTTTTTTTATCAGCGATCCAGTATTAATATCAACCGGACAGGTTAGTTCACAAAGTCCATCAACAGCACAAGTTTCTTCGCCATAATACTTAAATGATTTTTTAAGACTTGTTAATCTATTTGGATCTTCACCGGTTTTATGCAATAATGAAATTTCTCTATACGAAACAATTCTTTGGCGTGGAGTTAACGTTAAATTTCTCGATGGACATTGAACTTCACAGAATCCGCATTCTATACATTTGTCAATTAGTTCATCGGCAATTGGAAATGGCTTAAGATTTTTAAGATGAAGATTTTTATCAGCGTTTAACACAACACCCGGATTAAAAATGTTTTTTTCATCAAAAATACTTTTAACTTTTTTCATTACTTTATAAGCGTCACTTCCCCATTCGTATTCAACAAACGGAGCCATATTTCTTCCAGTTCCATGCTCAGCTTTTAAAGAACCGTTATATTCCTCTACAACCAGCCGCGCAATATCTTTCATGAAATTATCATATCTAACAATCTCACTTTTACTGCTGAAATCCTGACTAAATACAAAGTGAATATTTCCAACTAAAGAATGTCCCCAAATTACTGTTTCATTATAACCATGTTTCTTAAACATATCCTGAAGTTTAAGAACGGCTTCTGCCAGCTTTGAAGTCGGGAAGTTCACATCCTCAATTATAGAAGTAGTTCCCGGCTTACGCGATTTACATGCTGATGGGAAAATACCTTTACGAACATCCCACATTCTTTTAAATTCCACTTTATCCGAAGTAAAACTGACCGGATGAGCTTTTGGTAAATGCTTAATTGATTTTGTGATACTTTCAATATTCTTCTTCAACTCATCTTCACTTGTTGAAGTTGTTTCAACTAAAAGTGCTGCAACTTTTTCGTCTAGCTCTTTTAGATAATCTGGCATTCCCGGTTTATCTTCAACCGATCTTAATGCAGGCCTATCCATTACTTCTGCGGCATTCACACATTCAGTTTCAAAAATTGGAATAGCTTTACATGCTGCATCAATATCTTTGAACAACATTAGTGATGTAGCTTTGTATGGATTATCTGGCATTGTACGAAGTGTAATTTGCGATATAAATCCTAATATACCTTCTGAACCAATCATTAAATGCTGAAGAATATTAAACGGATCTTCAAAATCGACAAAACTGTTTATTCCTAATCCAGTTGTGTTTTTTAATTTATATTTTGTTTTGATTCTGTTTAAAAGCTCTTCATTATTATGAATTTCTTCTCTTAACTTTTTTATATCTTCTATAACTTCTGGTTTCTTTTTTAAAAATTCATTTCTACTAGATTTATCTCCAGTATCTAGAATAGTACCATCGTTAAAGACTATTCTCATACTTTCCAAAGAGTTGTAAATATTATTAGCGGTTCCGCTTGTCATTCCAGATGCATTATTAGCTGCAATTCCAGAAATCATAGCTGAATTTATTGAAGCCGGATCCGGCCCTATTCTTTTTCCGTAAGGTATTAAATATGTGTTTGCATGTCCGCCAATAACACCCGGAGCAAGCTTAATTAATTCACCATTTTGTAAAACTTCAAAACCTTTCCAGTTGCGTGACACTCTTAGTAAAACAGAATCGGTTACAGACTGACCTGATAAACTGGTGCCGGCAGAACGAAAAGTAATCGGAATATTTAATTCGTTACATTTTTTTATAACTCCGACAGTTTCATTTTCATTTTCAACAGTTACTACTAGTTTTGGAATTAATTTGTAAAAACTGCCGTCAGTTCCGTATGCAAGTGTCCGTAGTTCGTCGTAAACAAGATTGTCTTCTGAAAGGAAAGCTTGTAATTGTTTGAAAAGCTCAAGATATTTACCAGAAAGCATATTATCCCCATAATATTCAATTTTTATCAGTGTAAATATAAAAAAAACGCAGCCAAATGACTGCGTTCAAAACTAGCATAGTTACAAAAAATTTATTTTAAAATACCTTCACAGGCATTTTCAACATCTTCAACAGTTTTAGGAATCGGCTTACCTAATACACGGCATCCATTAAAATCTACATAAACATCATCTTCAATCCTGACACCGCCAAAATCTAAGTAGTTTTCTAATTCTTTATAATTTATAAAATCGATATGCTTACTTTCCGATTTCCATTTTTCAATCAGCTTTGGAATAAAATAACAACCCGGTTCAACAGTTAAAACAAAACCTGGTTCAAGTTTTCTTCCTAATCGTAAATAAGCTAAACCAAATTGTTCGCTGCGTTTTATTTCGGTGTTATAGCCTACAAAATTTTCACCCAGACCTTCCATATCGTGAACATCAAGTCCCATCATATGTCCGAGTCCATGCGGCATAAATAAAGCGTGTGCACCTTCTTTAACAGCTTCATCAATATCGCCTTTCATAATCCCTAAATCTTTAAGTCCTTCTGCTAAAGTTCGAACAGCTTTTAAATGAACATCTTTAAAAAGAACACCAGGCTTTATCTCTGAAAGAGCAGTATTACTTGCGTTCAGAACAGAGTTGTAAATTGCTTTTTGTTTTTCAGAAAACTTTCCGTTTACAGGAATTGTTCTTGTAATATCACTGGCATAATGAAGTAATGATTCAGCTCCAGAATCTAAAACTGCAATATCACCGTCCTGCATTAGGTTACCGTGATAATGATTATGAAGAGTTTCGCCGTGAACAGAATAAATAATAGGGAACGAAATTCCTTCTCCCATTGATAATGCAATTCCTTCAACAACACCGGAAATTTCTCTTTCATATATTCCCGGTTTTGTTGCCATCATTGCGTAAGTATTCATCACATAACTTATTTCAATAGCGTTTTCTATTTCAGCAACTTCTTCATCAGATTTAATTGATCTTTGAGCAACTACGGCTTTAATAAGATTGTTTGAGGCATATTTATTTATTGCAGTATGATTTATTCCCAACAAACTTTCTAATAGATTAATACTATCGTGTCTGTACTGTGGAAGATAATGTACTTTACGTTTCGAATTAACTGCGGATAGAACGAACTCAGCAAGTGCGTTTTCAGATTGAACTTCTTTTATCCCCACTAATTTTGCCTGGTCGGCAAGTTTAGGTAAATCTCCCATCCATACCATATCATCTAGCGAAAAATCATCGCCAAAAATAATTTCTCTGCCTTCATCAATATCTATAACTGCATTTAAACCCGATTTATCAATTCCAAAATAATATAAGAATGAACTTTCTTGTCTAAATTTATACTCGTTAGCAGGATAATTAAAAGAAACTTCTTTATTACCCGGGAAAATAATTACACCGCTTTTTACTAACTGTTTAAGTTGTCTTCGTCTTTCAGAATAAGTTTTTTCACTAAACATTTGTCCTCCTTCAATGATACACAAATATAATAAAACAGACCAAATTGAAAAACAATATCCTTATGTAAACTGAAAATTATCTTTTTTTTTCTTAAATTTATCTTCATTTAAAAAAATTGAGGGAATGATTTGAAAAAAATTATGTACGTAATCGTATTATTTATTTCTACTTTGTTTATAATTTCCTGCACCCAAAAGGATCTGAAGACATCTAATAAATTAGATGAAAATATTAAAACAAATACTGAATCAATTGAAGGAATGATTACGGTTGTTGGGAATGAACCTTTCACCAGACTTGCATTGCTTGTTAATGATTCAACTACTTATGTATTAGACTGCGACTCTTTAATAAAAAGTGATTTGCTGAATAATCAAGGAAAAACATACAAAATTGAATATTCCGTCAAAGAAAAATTGAACCAGGGAATTGCACTAAAAGTAACAAAAATTAATCCGATTATAAAAAATGATAAATAAAAAAGGATATAATATGAAAAACGTTCTATCACTATTGCTTATTTGTATAATTTCTACCAATCTGGTTTCCGCACAGGAAATTAGAATGAATATGGTTGATGAAGGTCAATATTCAGTTGAAAAAACTTATAAAATAGATGCACGTCCGCTGCTTGAAAAAGGAATGAAAGAAGCTTCAGAATTCTTAAAAGCAAATCCTGACTACTTTTCAAGTTTAAAGAAAAAAGCCGCCTGGAATTTTACAGTGGGAACACAAAGAGAATGGTGGACTAGTAATTTTGTAACCGATAAATTCGAGAAAGTTCCTTCAACATGCAGAGCTGTTGGAACTAATTGTTATATATTTGTAGAAGATGATATTTGGAATACAAAAGTTAACCAGGCTAACGTTAATAAAATAGTTGAATCATTTGATAGCTCTACACCGGCTAATAATAGTAAAGGAATTTACCAAACTGTTACAGAGGCTTTTGGAACTCCGCCTGATGTTGATGGTGATCCTAAAATAATAATTTTTGTTTTGGATATTAGAGACGGATATAATGGCTCGGGCGGTTATGTTGCCGGTTATTTCCATTCATTAAACGAAGTGGTTCACACTAACAGTAATAGAGCTGAGATTTATTATCTTGATGCGGATCCGGCTAATTTATCGACAGATGCCGGTCTAAACGATGTAATGTCTACTACTTCCCATGAATTCCAGCACATGGTTCATTATAGATATCATAATGCAGGCTTAAATTCTGAACAGTTAACTTTTGTTAACGAAGGCTGTTCATTAACATCAGAGGTTTTATGCGGCTACCCTATTTATAATCAATCATTATTTAATAACGAAACTAATCATTATCTTTTTGATTGGAGAGACGGTGATGAGAACCTAAAAGATTACTCTCGTGCAGCAAGATACATGACTTATATGTACGAACAATTTGGAGTTGAATTTTTAACTAAACTTACTCAAAGTTCTTCTAAGGGTTACCACGGAATAAATAGTGCTCTTAGTAACCTTACAACACCAACAAGTCTGCGCTTTAAAGAAACGGTCGAAAACTGGCAGATGGCAAATATAGTTAATGATAAAAATAAAAACTCTGCCTGGGGTTACACTGTTGGAGGTGTTTCTTCAGTAAATGGTGATGTTTTTGTAAATGCGAATATATCTGAAACTGCCGTAACTGTTGAACAGGCCGCAGCTTATTATATGTCTTTCCAGTTAGGTGAAGACTTAAAAATTACGTTTGATGATGACGGTGATAACAAATTGATTTTTAAAGCAATAAAAGAAAAAAGTGATGGAAGTTTAGATATTGAAGATGTAACCGCCGGAACTGAGTATGCTGTGTCCGGTTACGGAACTACATACCCAATAGTGCATTTCGCTGTAATTAATAATGATGCTTTTTATACGCACGATTTTAGTTTTACTTCTACAGGCGGTTCTAGTTCAACAGAGTTAGCTTATGATTTAAACAAACCAACCGGTGTTTTACCATTAACCGCTAACGATACAATTTGTGTAGTATTTGATGGAATTACTGGTGGTAATATAGATTCAATCAGAGTTGCTCTTCGTCAGGCAGGTAGTGTTTATGGCGGTATTTATAAGTACTCTGGTGCTACAAGACCTTCGCCACTTGGACAGAAAATCAAAGATTTAACTGTAACATCTAACATTGCTGTTAGACCAGTTTATGATACTGAAGCTGAAAGTTACGATATTCCTTTCCCTAACTGGATTACTGTTGATCTTACTTCTGACAACATTGCTAGCTCTGAACCGTTTGTTGTTGCATTTATTGTTGAAGGAACTTATCCCGAAAATAACAGGGTTATGATAACTACACAATCGGATGCCAATGTTCATAGTTATACTTATTTAAATGATCCATATCCATCTTCGGGTTTGCCGGATTGGTATTATATATCATTATCCAATACTGAAGTATATGCTTATCTAATTAGAGCTTACGTTGGCTTTGGTGTTACCGGTGTTAATGATGAAGTTTCAGAACTATTACCCGGATCATTTGAACTAAAACAAAATTATCCAAATCCGTTTAATCCAACTACCCAGATTGATTATTCAATTGCTGATAATGGATTTGTTAAATTAAAAATATTTGATGTATTAGGAAATGATGTTGCTGAATTAGTTAATGAAATAAAAAACTCTGGCAATTATTCTGTAAACTTTAATGCAAAAAATTTATCGAGCGGAACTTATTTTTATTCCTTACAGGTTAATGGAAAAACTATAACTAAAAAGTTGATGCTGCTTAAATAAAATTTTCTATAAGATGACATCTTTCAAAAAGATGTCATCTTTAATATAATATTACTTTCCTCTTTGTCTCAATACTTCAAACAAAATTACTCCCGTTGCTACCGAAACATTTAACGATTGGATCTTCCCTTTCATTGGTATTTCTACAAGGAAGTCACAATTTTTTGCAGTTAAATTTCTTATACCGTTTTCTTCGTTGCCCATTACAATTGCGGCTGGACCTTTATAATCAACATCACTGTAACTTTTATCTCCGCCTAAAGCTGTTCCCGTAATCCAGAAACCTTTTTCTTTCAAAATACTCATAGCATTTGCCAGATTATTAACTTTACATATTTTTAGATGAGATACAGCTCCAGCCGATGTTTTTATGGCGGTATCAGTTATAGGAGCACTGTTATGAGTAGTTATAATAACACCGTCAACACCTGTACATTCTGCTGTTCTTAAAATAGCACCAAGGTTTTGAGGATCCTGAATAGAATCCAGTAAAAGCAGAAAAGGTTCGTCCTGACTTGTAGAATATGTAATCAGTTCACCTAAAGAAGAATAATTAAGCTCGCTTAGTGTAGCAATAACACCCTGTGTATTTTTATCCTCTGCCATTTCCTTAAACTTGGCTAAAGATACTTCAGAAACTTTTATATTGTTTTTTTTTGCAGCAAGTTTTATTTTTTCAATGAAACCGCCATGCTGGCCATAAGCAATAAACACCTGTTCAATTTCATCACCCGCTTTAATAGCTTCAAATACTGGTTTTCTTCCATATAATCTATTCATTATTCAACTCACTTTTTGTATACAATCTAACATCGAATATAAAATAAAAAAGGATCAATTTTAAATAAACTGATCCTTAAAAATTTCACAAATAATTTTTATGTTATTTTATTATTTTAATAATACTTTCTATATTTTCAAAATCAATATTTTGCTGTTCACTAGTTTCCATATTTTTAAGAACAACCTTATTATTTTCAAACTCTTCTCCGCCAACAAGCAAAGTATATTTAGCGTTTAATCTATTTGCTTCTCTCATCTGAGCCTTAATACTACGTAAAGAATAATCAAGTTCTACTTCTAATCCGGCACGTCTTAGTAATAATCCGTATTCATAGGCTTTTGCGGAAAGTTCTTTATCTAAACGGACTATATAACAATCTAATTTTTCTTCTGGTAAATTTAGCGACTCTTCTGTTTCACAAGCCAGAAGAATTCTTTCGATACCTGCAGCAAAACCAACAGCAGGAACTTCTTTTCCGCCAAGCTGATTTACAAGCAGATTATATCGGCCTCCGCCACATAGCGCGCTTTGCGAACCAACACTGCTGCTCACTATTTCAAATGTTGTATTTGTATAGTAATCTAATCCTCTTACCAGTTTGGGATCAATTTCGAAAGGTACTTTAGCAGATAATAGAATTTGTTTTACTTTTTCAAAATGTTCCAGGCTCTCATCATCCAGATGTTCTAATAATAGAGGAGCATTTTTCATTATCTCCTGATCATGTTCATCCTTACTGTCAAACAATCTTAAAATATTTGTTTCGTAACGATTCTTACTTTCTTCAGATAGATTTTCAAATTTATCTTTAAGATAATCTCTTAATATTGTTTTATATTCTTCCCGCGAACTTGGAACACCTAAAGAATTAATTTTAACGGTTAAATTTTTTATCCCAAACTCTTTAATAATATCGTAAGCCAGAATAATCATTTCCGCATCTAAAGAAGGATCGTTACTTCCCAAGGCTTCGGCACCAAACTGATGGAACTGACGCAATCTGCCAGCCTGTGGTCTTTCCTGTCTGAACATTGGAGAGATGTAATAGAGTTTATTCAAATTCTGCTGCTTGTCTAAAAAGTGCTCTATAAGTGCTCTTACAACTGATGCTGTCATTTCGGGACGCAATGTAACACTATTATTGCTGCGATCTGTAAAAGTATACATTTCCTTACCAACAATATCAGTTGCTTCACCAATTCCTCTGCTAAAAAGAGCAGTCTCTTCGAATACAGGGGTTCTTATTTCTTTGTAATTAAACTGCCGCATTTTTTCAGCAACAATATTTTCTATAAAATTCCATGCAGGAATATCCTTCGGAAGGATATCCTTTGTTCCCTTAATTGCTTTAATCATTATAATTTCTTCGATTAGTGGTAGAAATTAGATTTCGATGTACTGTTTTTCCTCTTCATCAAAAATTTTGTATATCTCTTCAGAAGATTTTGCTCCTAAAAGCTTTGCTCTAAATTCATCCTTGTTCATCATTCTGGATATACGACTTAAAAGTTTGATATGAGGACCAACCATATTTTCTTTGCCAACCAGTAAAAATACTAAATTAACTGGTTCACCATCCAGTGCTTCAAAATCAATTGGCTGAGAAGTTTTAGCAAATCCGGCAATAATATCATTTACTCCGTTTGTTTTTGCATGAGGGATTGCAAATCCTTTACCAACACCAGTCGACATTATTTTTTCCCTCTCAAGAACTGCTGCTCTAACAACACCTAAATCCGCAATTCTTTTATCATCTTCAAACAGATCAATTAAATTATTAATTATTTCATCTTTGCTTACAACATTAAATTCCGGTATAATTTTATCCGGACTTAGGATATCACATATTTTCATAGTATCAATTATTTTTTTATGAACTGTAAATGTACTAAAGCTACAAAAGTATATCAATTCTAATAAACAGATTATCTTTTATTTTTATGAGCTAAAATATATTCATTTTTATTTATTTAAAAATGTAAATTCCTATTTGTAAGGTTCTACTTGATTTTTAATTATTTTGACCTTATAATACACATTAATTCTTATTATATGTGGGTTAAAATGGACAAGCAAGTAACCATACTTATTGCAGAAGATGATATGGGGCACGCATCTTTAATAAAAAAAAATCTTGGTAGAGCCGGTGTTACTAATCCTATTCTTCATTTTAAGGACGGACAGGAAATTTTAGACTTTTTATTTTCAGATACAATATGCAAATCACCAGAAGATTCTTATCTGCTTTTGCTAGATATAAGAATGCCAAAGGTTGATGGAATTACTGTTCTGAGAAAACTAAAAGAAGATCCTAAGTATAAAGGTCTGCCTGTTATTATGCTTACTACAACCGACGATCCTAAAGAGATTGCAGAATGCCATAATATTGGATGCAGTACTTATGTTGTTAAACCTATCGATTATGATTTATTTATAAAAGCTATAGTTCAACTAGGTCTATTCTTTTCAGTCATTGAAATTCCACAATTAAATGTTGTTTAAGGAATTATAATGGATAGATCAAAAAATGCTGAAGATGAAATTGAAAGACCTGATTTCTTAATATATATAATTGAAGATGATCAGAACCTCGCATTTCTGATAAATAAGGATTTAAAAAGAAATAATTTTGAAGCAGAAATTATTACAAGCGGTACTGAAGCGCTTGAGAAAATAAGAGCAAATATCCCCTCCTTATTATTATTGGATTATAGACTTCAGGACATGTCCGGAGTTGAAATAATAAATACATTGCGTGAACTAAATCTTAAAATACCTTTCATAATTATGACTGGATTTGGAGATGAGAGAATTGCAGTTGAAATGATGAAACTGGGAGCGCAAGATTACTTAATAAAAGATCAGCATTTTTTAGAAATATTATTACCGATTATTGAAAAAGTAAAATCGCAGATTGAAATTGGAATTCAGTTAAACACCGCACAAAGCGATTTGAAAAAAAGTGAAATACGCTTTAAAGCTCTTATTGAAAATAATACAGACCTGATTGGTATTTTAAATAACAATGCTGATTTAACCTATTATTCACCTTCATTTGAAAAAACATTTACAGCTTATCTTTCTAAACCTGTTATATTAGACTTCTTTCAATTAGTTCATGATGAAGACAAGGAACATATTCAGGATATTTTTAATAAAGTCCGTGAGCAGCCTGGTAAGGTTCATCATATTTCTTTTAGAGCTGTTAAAAAAAACAATGATATAGTTTTTTTAGAAGGAACATTTAACAACCTGTTGCGCGATTTAAACATAAAAGGAATAGTTGCAAACTTAAGAAATGTAACAGCTAAAACTCTGGCGGAAGATGCTCTAAGAAAATTATCGAGAGCAGTTGAGCAATCTTCGGTTGGTATAATTATATCGGATATAGAAGGCTATATAGAATATGCAAATCCCTATTACACTGAAATAACCGGATATGGCTTAAATGAAATAATTGGCTCTAAAAATGAATTGGTTAAATCTGAAAGTACTCCGATTAATACTTATAAAAATCTAAAAGAATCAATCTATGCCGGAAAAGAGTGGAAAGGTGAATTCCTAAATAAAAAGAAAAATGGAGAGCTTTATTGGGAAAGTTCAACTATAACTCCCATATACGACAAGAATAATAAAATTACACACTTTCTTTCTTTAAAAGAAGATATTACTGAAAAAAAATCTATTCAGGATAAAATAAAAAAGGCAAATGAATTTTATTTAACTCTACTGGAAGATTCTCCAACAATGATCTGGCGGACTAACAGTATTAATGAGCGGGATTATTTTAATCAGACCTGGTTAAAATTTAGAGGCTACCGTATTGATGAAGAAGTTAGAGATGGCTGGAAGGTTGGAATTTATTCTGAGGATCTTGAAGATTACCTGATGGTAGTTGATGAAGCTTTTAGAAACAGACAGTCCTTCACTGTAAATTACAGACTTTTACGAAGAGATGGTGAACACAGATGGATAACTGAATTTGGAAAACCATTCTTTAATCTTGACGGGAATTTTTCTGGATTTATAGGTTCATCGCTTGATATAACAGATATTAAAAATGCTGAAGAGGCTATGAGAGATGCAAAAGAAAGTGCTGAAAGATCTGAAAGATTAAAAACGGAATTTTTAGCTCAGATCTCGCATGAAATTCGTACTCCTATAAATGCAATCTTAAGTTTTACATCTCTGCTAAAATTTGAATTAGAGAACCAGGTTGGTGATGATCTGAAAGAAAGTTTCAAAATAATTGACCGTGGCGGAAGAAGATTAATTAGAACTATTGACTTACTGTTGCATATGTCTGAAATGCAGACCGGCAGTTATGAGTTAAAGAAAAAACCCTTAAATCTTGATGCGGATATAATTGAAAACGTAATTTTAGAATTGATGAATCAGGTTCAGGCTAAAAAACTTGAATTAAATTTCACTAAAGAAGTTGACAAATCATTGATTAATGCTGATGAAAATTCAGTGATTCAGATTTTTGAAAATATAATTGATAACGCGATTAAATATACAAAACAAGGATCAGTTGATATACGATTGTATAAATGCGATAATGATATCTGTGTTGATATAAAAGATTCCGGCATTGGTATTTCTAAAGAGTTTCTCCCCCATCTTTTTACACCTTTTACGCAGGAAGAAACAGGATATACAAGAAGATTTGAAGGTAATGGTCTGGGTCTTGCGCTAGTTAAAAAATATTGTGAACTGAACAACGCCGAAATTGGAGTAGAAACTGAAAAAGGAAAAGGCAGTACATTTACTGTTAAATTTAAGGTTAATTAATTTATCCCAAATCCCCAATTTCTTCAACAGCCAGTAGTTGTCTATAATGCCCGTATCTTGTTAAAATTTCGTTTACATAATTAACGGCTTCAATTCCCCTGCAATATCCGTGTAATACTACTTCGTCAGAAAAATATCTTTTTTTAGATTTGTTTAATAAAAACCTCTCAACATTATCCTGCCAGATAAGAGACTCAGCTTCATATTTTTCAGCAAGTTTTTTAGCATCTTTTATATGTCCGAGTCCAATATTATAAGAAGCTAAAACAAATTTTATCCTTTCTGATTTATCTTCAACAAACTGCTTCCAATATTTATCGAGCCAGACAATATGTTTAATTCCGCCTTCAATATTTTCATAAGGATCAATTGGATTTAACACTTTATATTGTTCAATTGTAGCAGGCATTAATTGCATAAGACCAACAGCACCAGCCCACGATTTTGCATTGGGATTAAACTGCGATTCTTGAAACATTTGTGACGCAAGTAATCTCCAGTCCCAGCCAATACTATCAGCATAAGACTTTATTACTTCATCATACTCAGAAATTTTTCCACTTTTATTTGTAAAAAATTCACTGCTAACTCTGGATTTAAATCCATTTCTAATTTTATAATACTTATTATAAATAACATAGTAATCAGTTTTTCTTTTCATCGATTCAATCCATGAATCAACTTCCGATAAAAATTGTCCGGCATTTTTTCTAACTGCCCAGGCAATTCTCTGGTCAAGCGAAATCTGAGTTTTATAATCAAGATTTTTATTATACTCATGAACAAGTTTTGCAATGTTCTCATCGGCTATTGTATATTCAATACTTCCATTTGCAACATTTTCAATTAGTTCTTCAATTGTTAAATCAGCTTCTGCTTCAATAATTTTAATATCGCCGCCAATCTCATCTGACAGATTTAATAATCTCTGTTTGTAAGCTGATCCTCTTCGTATAGTAACGGTTCTCCCAATCAGATCAATCGGGTTTCTTAACATTCCGTCTTCAATCTGATCGTAAGTTAAATCTCTCCAATTGTCAGGCCGCCTCTGAACTAAAACCTGCCTGGTAGTATTATGGTAAGTAGTAAATGCAACTTTATCAAATCGCTTCTTAGTAACAGTAAGATTAAACGCAATTAAATCTCCTTCTCCGTTATTAAGCATTTCAAACATTTTATCAATTTCGCGAACAATCTTAAACTCAACTTCAACTCCCAAGTGTTCGGCCAGTTTATTTACAAGTTCATACTCATAACCCATAGGAGCACCTTTGTAAATAAAATAACTATAAGCATTGTAGCCGGTTAATGCTATAAGCTTTCCGCGCTCTTTAATTTTATCTAAATCGAAATCTACAATTGATAATTCTTTCTCCTGTTCATTTTCACAGCTCTGCAGAAAAATGAAACCCAGAATTATCAGAATGAAAATCATTTTAAATTGATAAAAATATTTATACTTTAGCTTGCTCAAACCCTATCCAGTCAACTTTAAACAAAAGCTAACTATTTTTTTCTGAAACCACAAGGTTGCATGTTAGTTCTAATTTTATACACCATTTTATCAAAAACCACGCAAAACTAACTGAGACTGTTCGTTTTTCACAAAGTCAAAAATACTATAAAGACTAAATTATTTAGGCACTTTTAATAAACCCTTTAACTAACTTTTGACCATTCTTTTTTCCTTATTCTTGTACTAAAAATGATTAGGAACTCTTGATCTAATTTAATAAATTCGCCTTCAAAACAGACAATTTATAACTAATTAGGTAGCGAAATGACAAGTCAGGACTTTATTAATTTAGAAGACAAACATGGCGCGCATAACTATCATCCATTACCAGTTGTACTTGCAAAAGGAGAAGGATGTAAAGTTTGGGATGCCGAAGGAAAAGAGTATTACGATTTTTTATCAGCTTATTCTGCTGTTAACCAGGGACACTGTCATCCAAAAATTATTGACGCTCTTGTTGATCAGGCAAGAGTATTAACTTTAACTTCCCGTGCTTTTTATAATGATCAGTTAGGACCGTACGAAAAGTATATTACAGAATTTTTTGGATATGATAAAATTTTACCAATGAACTCGGGCGCGGAAGCCGATGAAACTGCTTTGAAACTTGCACGCCGTTGGGGATACGATAAAAAAGGTGTTCCGGAAAACCAGGCTAAAATTGTTGTTTGCGAAGGCAACTTTCACGGTAGAACTATCACAATAATCTCAATGTCTACTGATCCGGATTCTTTTAAAGGTTTTGGACCATATACACCGGGATTTGAAGTTGTACCTTACAACGATCTTCCGGCGTTAGAAAAAGCTTTAGAAGATCCTAATGTAGTTGGATTTTTAGTAGAACCTATTCAGGGTGAAGCCGGTGTTTATGTTCCTGATGATGGCTATCTTAAAAAAGCTTACGATGTATGTAAATCTAAAAATGTTCTTTTTATTGCAGATGAAGTTCAGACCGGAATAGCCAGAACCGGTAAAATGTTAGCATGCGATCATGAAGGTGTAAGACCTGATGTTTTAATATTAGGCAAGGCTCTTTCGGGCGGTGTATTACCTGTATCTGCTGTATTAGCTGACGATGATATTATGCTTGTTATTAAACCAGGTGAACATGGTTCAACATTTGGCGGAAATCCAATGGCATGTAGAGTTGCTATGGCAGCTTTAGAAGTAGTTAAGGAAGAAAACCTTGCAGAAAAATCTGAAAAACTTGGTGAGATTTTCCGTGCTGAATTAGAAAAAATTGATAACGATATGATTGAATTAGTTCGTGGTAAAGGACTTTTAAATGCAATTGTTATTAAACCTAAAAACGGGAAAGAAGCTTGGGATGTTTGTGTTAAAATGGCTGAGAACGGTTTATTAGCTAAACCAACACACGGTCATATTATTCGTTTTGCTCCTCCTCTTGTAATTACAGAAGAACAAATTCACGAATGTATAACAATCATCAAAAAATCACTTGATGAAATAAGCGCTGAATAAATTTTTTAATTATAATTCCGGTTTCTCAGTTTTTGAGAATACCGGAATATATTTTTAAAGTTTAGATGCCGTAAAAATTCAGACCGGCATTAATAAAAAATTTTAATTGTATTCCCCATTCCAAAAATCACCCAACATCAATTTTCAAAACTTTGTATCTTTACAATCAAATTATTATGGAGTTTTAATGAAACCTAGACGTTCCGTAATGTCTATTCCCGGACATATTGAAAAGATGCATCATAAAGCCTCTTTAAGCGGTGTGGATGTACCAATGCTCGATCTGGAAGATAGTGTTCCAATTGATAAAAAAGATGAAGCCAGAAACCTGATTATAAAATCGATAAATGAAATTGATTGGCAAAACAAATCTGTTACTTACAGAATTAATGGTCTTGATACTGAATTTTTCTATAATGATGTTATTGAAGTAATTGAAAATGCCGGAAGTAAAATTGATGCAGTTGTAATTCCTAAAGTAAATAATGTTGGTGATGTTTTAGCAATCAGCAGATTACTTGACGGAATTGAGTTAAGAAAAGGATTTAAGAATAAAATTGGAATTGAAGTTTCAATTGAATCTGCCGAAGGATTAGAAAATATTTCTGCAATTGCAAAATGTGATTCACGGATAAAAACAATAGTCTTTGGAATCGCGGATTTCCAAGCATCCATAGGCGCAAAACTGATTTCCATTTCGGGGCATGGTGAAAATGAAGAAGATATTTATCCCGGACATCGCTGGAATTATGTTTTAAGTAAGATTGTTACTTCAGCAAAGGCAAATAATTTATTAGCAATTGATGCTGCTTACGGAAACTTTAAAGATGATATAGGATTAAAAAAATCGGCACAAATTTCCAGAGCTTTAGGATGTGATGGAAAATGGGCAATCCATCCAAATCAGATTGAAACAATAAACAGAATTTTCTCGCCGGATAAAGATGAAATTGCAAGAGCTAAAAAAATAATAGAAGCCCATGAACAAGCAATTTCTGAAGGAAAAGGCGCGGTTGCAATTGAAGGGAAAATGGTTGATTTTGCTACAATTAGAATGGCGAAAAAACTTTGGCAGGAAGCCGGATTTTTAGGTTTGCTTAAATAAAATTATTGCCGGCTTACACTTAAACTTATTCAGTGACAGCCGGCAAAACTTAAAATTTATTTTTTATCACAACATCACCATACTCAAGAATATCTTTTGGCTGTGCCTCTTTAACCTTCTTCCCAACTACAACAAACATTGTTATAATATAATCTTCCGGCAGATTTATCAATTCAGCAACTTTTTTCGAATCATATCCGGCCATAGCGCAAGAATCATATCCCATTCCCTTTGCGGCTAACATAATTGTCTGTGCAGCAATTCCACAAGATCTAAAAGCCTCATCACGCTGAACCCTTTCATTTCCATTGTAAAATCCATTCATATATTGCACTATGGAATTTTGAACTTCTTCAGGAGCGTTTCTAAAATATCTTTTTGGTTCTTTTTCCCATGCCTTAAGGTCAGCACATAAAATTATTAATATAGAAGAATCAGCAACCTGGTTCTGCCCAAACGAAGCTTTTTTAATTTCTTCTTTTAAATTTTTATCATCAACTAAAACAAACCTCCAGTTCTGCATATTAAATGAAGTTGGAGATAACATAGCTAAATTCATTAATTCTGTTTTTTCATCTTCTGTCATTTCATGATTTCTATCAAAATGTTTTATAGATCGTCTTTCAATAATCGCATCCTTCACATTCACATCAATACCTTTGCCTTTAATTCGGATTTATTGTCTAATTTTACCTGTGCAAATTTACAAAAGATTTCTTTTAGATAAAATTTAATGTGATGACAATCACCGGGCACTCAAAAGCGTCAGAATGTCAGACAGAATTGCTATCCTATATTTTCAGACAATTTGTCATAATTTCGGATATAAAAACAATTTTCAACTTGCCTCGTTGATTTTATGCTGTTTTCAGTGTTTTTTACGTTGGCTCGCCGTTTGTTTTATATTAGATGTAGTAATCAATTGATTACCGGGAAATTTTAATTTTAGGAGGTCATTATGACACTAGTAAGATGGAACCCAGCAAGAGAATTATCAAACGTTGAAAGAGAATTTAACAAATTCTGGAATAATTTTGGACTTACGCAAAATGAGGAAACGGATAATTCAGTTTGGTCACCTTTAACTGATATTTCTGAGGATAAGGACAATTATTATATTAACACTGATTTGCCAGGTATTTCGAAAGAAAATCTTAAGCTAAATATTACCGATGGCGAACTTACAATTAGCGGTGAAAGAAATCAGATTAAAGAAGAAAAAGAAAAAACATTTCATCGTATTGAAAGAAACTACGGAAAATACTATAGGAAATTCAATCTGCCAGAAAAAATAGTAACTGATAAAATTGATGCAAAATTCAAAGACGGTCAGTTAATAATTGTAATTCCAAAAGCAGAAGAATCAAAACCAAGGGAACTTGAAATAAAAATTAATTAAAAAAAGCACAGGGCTTGAGTAACCTCAAGCCCTGTGCTTAGTATTTATTAACACTTTTCCTTTTCATGTGGTCATTTGATACTATTTGAGCAAAAGCATTTTTTTTACCTCGACTCTGGAATCAGAAATTATACTGTAAAAATAAACTCCGCTTGCTAAATTTTTTGAGTTAAATTCTACTTCATAAATTCTGCGTGCGTCGGCTTTATTATTAAACAGTTCAGCAACTTCCTTTCCAATTGAATTATAAACTTTCAGTTTTGCATTAGTTTTGGTTTTGAAGCCAAATCTGATTTTTGTAGTTGGATTAAACGGATTAGGGAAATTCTGTTCTAATATAAATTTGTCTGTCATTCCCCCCACTTCTACAGAAACAGCTCCATGGTATTCAAACTCACCGTCAGTATCAATTTGTTTCAGTCTATAATAAAAAATTCCAAAGTCATTGTTTATGTCAGTATAAAAATAGTTTTTAGGCGAATTACTGTTTCCATATCCTTCTATAAAATCTAAATTGATCCATGTTTCTTCATCATCAGAACGTTCAATTTCAAATCCATAATTATTTACTTCTGTTGCAGTTGACCATTCCAGTTTTACAATATTCTTTGTAACATTAGCTGTGAATGAAACTAGTTCTACCGGTAATGGACTTATCCCGTTATTAAAAAAGCCTGGAGAAAATAATTTACCGTTTGCCGCAGAAACTGTAGAATGTTTAACAAACGTACCTGTAATATCAGGATTTCTTGTTAGTGACTGATTATCTCCGCCTTCACTTCCGTAAGTATAAGATATAGCTAAATCAGAACCATCACTAATAGTAACAATATCTCCAGTATTGTTTAAGCCAAGAGTGCCGGAACTTGCGGTTTGAACTAAAGCACCGCCAAAATCACCAGTCGGGGTTCCTCCGCCAAAAACAACCAAACAACTATTTGCAGTTATAATTGTACCTGATGGAAATGTATGTCTTAAACCTACTTCATCAGATATTGTCCACCCAGATATATTCACATCAAAATTTGAGTTATTATAAATCTCAACAAACTCATCTTGACCAGTACTTACTGATCCATCTTCATTGGCGTCACCATTTGTTGCGTCTGGATCGGCAAGAATTTCATTTATAACAATGTCCGTTACTACTTCAAAATCTGTTCTGCATCTTGGAATTAATTGATAAGAATCGAGCAAAGGAACTGCATAATCATACTGTGAAAATATTCCAATCATATTAGTTGGCCAAACTGGTTCCGTTGAACCATCAATATCAGTATCAACATAAACAGGCATCGTAATTGTCGCTCCGGCATCCGATATTTCAAGTTCGTAGGCATTACTTCCTTCAGCAGGCCAGGATCCGCTTATTAAACTTACATTATCAATTTTGACTAACATACCTTCGTAAGTTTCTGCTGAGGCATATAATTCTGAGATAGATTTTGAAATTGCGGCAACCGGTTCTACTTTACCATAATCAATACCTTCACTTAATATAATTTCTGTAACCCCTCTATATTGGGCAATTTCTCCTGTTACTGAATATTCATGATTTTCAGTAATTGCAAAAATATTCCCATCGCTGTTGTATATATTTATGCCTCCACCGCTATCTTGCAAATAACAAGAAAGATTTGAAGATTTCAAAACCCCGCTTGAAACAGTCGCGGTTCCACGGACTCTTGCCGATATACCCTTATATAATAAAACCCCGTCTGCATCAATAGATTTAACCCGCGAAATACTTGCAGTACCGGCCATAAATTTATTGGAAACTGATATTCCCGGATTTCCATCGTTATCAAAAGCAGTGATCCAATAATTTACAATATCTTCATTTGCATATTCTGAAGAAGGAATTGTTCCACTAAAATAATCGCCAGAAACATTTAACATATTTTGTGTCGAAACAAATCCTCCATTAATAGTATAGTTTATTTGAACATTTGTAATTGAACCATCATCAGTAATGATTGAAGTAATCTCTAAGTCCTGGTCTTCAAACGGTACTAACTGAGAACGGTTTACATCAGAAATTTCTGGTGTAATTACATCAGTTTCCCAAATCTTAGAAACATATTCGGGATGATCAATAAAAGGATTTCTATTTTTTTGATATTGATATACAACTTCATTTCTATTTCTTTCAAAATCATCCGGCGGATCGTCTTTATGCCATTGTATTAATGTGGATAGTTTACCATGAAAAGGAGCTGTAGCTCCAATGCCGCTGTTGTTAGTATTATCCACAGCTACCAAATCAGGTTCGCTGTTCCCGCCTTCGTATCTAACATCCATATACAAAATCATTCTGGCAACATCACCCTTTACAGCATCTCTTGGTTCCCATGAATCACTATCATAATAACATTCAGTTGCTTCTGCATGCTGACTGCCGCCATTATCAAAATCCAAATTACTTCTAGAACTATTCACGGTTTTATCCGCAGGTCTTAAATGATGGCAATCGGTTCCGGCTCCAGGTTCTGTTCCAAAATCACCATGCGATTTAGCCCAGACATGTTCTCTGTTCCATGCATCATTATCGTCGCTAACACCGTCATTAAAGCCTTTGTCCTGTGAACGGCCAGTATACAAAAGAACTACATTATTACTATTATTTGGATCTTCATCGGATTCCATTAGAATATCCCATACATCAGTTGTTGATGCTGTGTAGGGAAATTCAATATGATCTTTTATTAAATAGTGAAGAACATTTCTTAATCCATTACCAACGTATGAATCAAGTACCGAAGCGTAATAACCAGAAGATGAACCATCATTATCGCTTATGGAAAGTGTGAACTGATTATTACTACCAACTGCGGCTAAATTTCCGCCGCTTACATTCTGAATTGTAAAAACAAAATTTTCCAAAGTTTCATCTTCACTATCATCAGTTATAGTTACAGAAACTGTCTGATTATCATTACTCCCAACCAAAAAGGAAATTGATTGTGTTGAATAATTATTTATATCCGCATTGTCTCCGCTTGTTAAAACTATATCAGCCGTTGTTGCAGTACCAGCATCCGGATTTGAAATAGATATTTCCAAATCGAATGAACCGGCATACTCGCTCTTGGTTGCCGATGTAGAAACAAAATTAATTTCTGTATTTGGAACTGCTAAAGTATGAGCCGTAATTACATTTGAATTACTACTTGTTCCGGCTGAATTATTAGCTCTTACTCTGTAATAATAATCTGATGTAGCATTTAAGCCAGATATAGCATGTGATGTTACATTACCAACATCTAAATTTTCGGAACCAGTTACAAATGTAGAAAAATCAAATAATTCAGAAACATCCAGAAAATATGATGTTGCTCCGGTTGATAAATTCCAATTAGCAGTAAACCCGGAAGATGTAATTGATAAAGCCGCAGTTGCCAAAGGAGCATTTGGAAGTGTAATGGAACCTCCATGACTTCCTAGTCCATCAACATTATCTATTAGATAACCATCCCATTCTATTGACGGATCAAAATCATCACTTCCATTTTGATCACCGGAAAAAATTGACGACTTTCTACGAAGTGTTTTATTTTGAGTCGAGGCATCACCATTCGTCCAAACTTTTTGTTCTCCAATTTTTCCAATTACATCAACAAAACTATCACCCGATACTTTTACCAATGCAATTGCATCATCACCATTAAAATTAATACTTGAAAGTACAATTGTTGCTCCTAAAAAAATATTCGCACTACTATTTCTATACACTACTACAGAATTATTTGCAATAGTACCAGACAAAGTATTGGTTATAGTGGCGGCAGTGCTGCCATTAGCATATAGTCTTATTTGATATTCGGATAAATCAATAGAGTTACCAGTTCCGTTAAAGATTTCCAAATATTTATTATAAGAAGAACCTTCTACATATTCAGATATAAATAAATCCGAAACTGTCTGCGCATTCAAATTAAAATTAAAAACTATCATAAATACGAGAAACGAATTCAAAAAATATTTATTCACTTTTCCTCCAATATTTCACTAATGAGTTAGTCCTGGTATTTCTGGATAGATGAATTTTTATTAATAAGATTAAAAGGTGTATTTCTCTAAATATGTTCTATCCAATAGATAAGTATATTATAGTAAGGAGGTATTTCGGAAAAAATGATTGATTGGGAATTAAAAAGGCAACAATAAATAGTTTATCTTTCTTTACTGGTATACTTTAACAAATTTTATTTTGCTAATTTATATCAACAAATAAAGTTTCCGAATTAGTTTTTGTCTCCTAACTCTTCTCTATCTATTGCTGCCATTTTTTACATTAAGTTTATCTTAATGCCGAAACAAATAAGCAATTAATTATTTTTATCGGCAATACTAAATTTCATGCACTTAATAATTAATCTTCATTTTTTTTAAAATCATTATAAATTATGAACAATTAATAATTATATATTTAAGATTTTTCTCTCAGTGCTTTGTACATATCATCAATTAATTCGCCATATCTTTCTTCAACAATTTTCCTTTTTACTTTCAATGTCGGAGTAAGTTCACCATCTTCAATAGTAAAAGGTTTATCAAGTAATGTAAACCTTCTAACTTTTTCAAAATTTGCCAAATTTTTCTGGAAGAACTTAAAATCTGTTTCTAATAACTCATTAATCTGTTTAAGATTTACTAAATCTTCTTCTGATGTATATTGAATTCTATTTGCATCTGCATATTCTTTTAAAGCTTCAAAGTCCGGAACAATCAGAGCTGTTAAAAACATTCTTCTATCGCCAATAAGAACAAACTGCTCAATATATTTACTTGCCAAAAACATATTTTCGATTGGAGTAGGAGCAACATATTTTCCGCCAGAAGTTTTAAATAGATGTTTTTTCCTATCGGTAATTATTAAAAATCCCTGAGCATCAAAAACACCAATATCGCCAGTATGCAGCCAGCCGTCTTTAATAGTTGCTTCAGTTTCTTTTTTATTTTTATAATAGCCTTTCATTATGTTAGGACCATAAGCTAAAATTTCACCATCCTTGGCTATCTTAATTTCAACTCCGGGAACAGGATGTCCAATAGATCCAAATTTATAATTATTTAGCGAGTTAGCTGTAAGAACAGGTGAAGATTCGGTTAATCCGTATCCCTCTAGAATTATAATGCCAATAGCCTCAAAAAATTCTCCGTGCTCTCTTGGTAATGCGGCACCGCCTGAAACAAAAAATCTAAGTTTTCCGCCAGTCTTTTCTTTAAGTTTCGAATAAACCAGTTTATCGGCTAACTTATGTTTTAGTGTTAATGAAACTGGTATACTTTCTGTTGAGTTTTTTGCCTGAGCATAATCACGTCCTACTTCTAAAGCCCAGTTAAATATTTTTTGTTTCTTTGGAGATTGGTTATCAATATTTCTTTTAATTTTTGAATATAATCTCTCAAAAAATCGCGGTACTGCAGTCATAATAGTTGGTGATACTTCTATTAAATTAGTAGCAACTTTTTCAATACTCTCGGCATAATAAATCTGGCTTCCGGCAGAAAAAGGTGTGTAATAACCACCCATTCTTTCGAATATGTGACACAATGGTAGGAAACTTAAAAATACATCAGTATCATCAAATCCAAAAACTTCATTTGCAGCTTTAACATTAGAACAAATATTCTTGTTAGTAAGCATTACGCCTTTAGGTTCGCCGGTTGTACCAGAAGTATAAATAATTGTACATAGATCTTCTTCTCCAACTAATTTAGAATTATCCTTAAAGTATGTCGGGTTTTCATTCTTAAATAAACTGCCCATTTGCTGAATTTGCCTGAATGAATAGACGTCAGGCTCATTCATATCTTCAATTTCATTCATTACTATTATGGATTTTAAATACTTAAGATTTTTTCTAACTTTTAATACTTTATTAAGATGAAATTTATTAGAGACTACAATACTTTTTGCTTCCGAGTTATTTAATATAAACTGAATTGAATCAGCAGTTAAAATTGGATATAACGGAACGTCTATTGCGCCTAGTCCAATAACTCCCATATCAGTATATAGCCATTCCGGTCTATTTTCAGAAATAATTGCAACCTTATCTTCTTTTTTTATTCCCAATGATACCAATCCCAAAGCAAAACTTTCAGTGTTATCCCATACTTCTTCGTATGAAATTCCTACATATTTTCCATTAACTTTGTGTGCTATACATGTTCTTGATTGTCCGTTAAAAGAATCAACAATATTTGTAAACAATTCTGGTATTGTTTTAAAATCTCTGTAAATAGCCATTACCTCTCCTCTAAAAAAATTCTTTTCTTTTTATGCAAAATTTAGATTTTTTCGAATATTAACTTATTGTTAAATATAAGAAACATTAATAATTAATCCCTACTAAACTTTTATGAAAATCTTTTTTGCATATAGAATCCACATTAGTCCTAACCAAATAAGAATATACACTAATGCATATGCCAATGAAGCATTTATTGGTTCTAACCAGGACAGATATAAATTATTATAAATAATTGTTTTAATTCCCATTGGTTCGCCGTTAAATGGAATTTTTATCATGTACATTAATCGCCCTATTACACCAGACAAAAAGAATACTGCTATCGCATTCATTCCATAAACATGAAACGGTTTTGCCCAGGCTTTATAGCCTTTAACATCTATAAGCCAGTAGCACATTGCTAAAAATATTAAAGCCCAGCCACCTGTAAAAATAACATATGTGCTGGTCCAAATACCTTTATTTATAGGAAACCACATATCAGTAACATAACCGCCTAATAAAAGGAAATTACCGGCAACAAATAGCCAGACTACTTTAACTGAGCTTTCAACATCTTTTCTTAACCATTGCCCGGTTAGGATTCCTATAATTGTTGTTCCGATAGCTGGTATTGTGCTGAACAAACCTTCCGGATCCCATGGCGCAGAACCACTCCAAACATGACTACCAAGAATTATTCTATCGAACCATGCTGATAGATTAGTGGCTATTTCTCCCGGTTTAGATAATAAGTCAGGCATCCCAAATCCGGGAACCGGAATAAAGTTCATAACCAACCAGTAAAATATTAATATTCCACTGCCAATGTAGGTTAATGATTTTGTGCTAACCTTTAAGAAAAGTACTGATGAGATAAAATAGACTATTGCAATACGCTGTAAAACTCCCATTATCCGGAAAGTAGAAAAATCGATAAAACTAAATCCATCTGACCATGTAAAAAACGGAAATCCATTTAATATTAATCCCAACCCAAAAAGTGTTAAACTTCTTTTAAATATTTGTGCTATCATTTCTGAATGATTATCACCTCTTTCTTTTCTTTTCGATAAAGAATAAGTAATAGCCACCCCTACAATAAAAAGAAAAAATGGAAATATTAGATCCGTTGGTGTGCAGCCATTCCAGGATGCATGTGCTACAGCAGGATATAAATCGCCCCATGATCCGGGATTATTGACCAATATCATTCCGGCAATTGTAATACCTCTAAAAACATCAAGAGATAATAAACGTTCTGATTTTGTTCCCATAATAAACCATAATTTTAATTAATAAAATGCTCTTAAAAATAATAAGATTTACTACTCTTAAACAAATCTTAATTTCTAAATTGGAATGATTTTTCTTATAATTGATCTTTACTTTTCAAAATTGTGGATAATAAATGACCTGGGTTAGAAAATTATATGATTGGGTTCTTCACTGGGCTGAATCACCTTACGGAACAATGGCTCTATTTATTCTGGCATTTGCCGAAGCTTCTTTTTTTCCTATTCCTCCGGATGCACTACTTATAGCACTAGTTTTGGGTGCCCGGACAAAAGCTTTTAAGTTTGCCGCAAACTGTACAATTGGTTCGGTTACCGGTGCATTATTGGGATACTCAATAGGATATTTTATTTGGTGGAACGGCGATAATACATTTTCATCTTTTGCGCTATTCTTCTTTAATTCTATTCCGGGATTTAATGAGAATATTTTTAATAGTGTAAAAATAATGTACGAAGAATGGGATTTTTGGATAATATTTACAGCCGGTTTTACACCAATTCCTTATAAAGTATTTACAATCTCCAGTGGTGCTTTTAATATTAGCCTGCCTATGTTTATAATTGCAAGTGTTATAAGCAGAGCTGCCCGTTTCTTTTTAGTGGCTGGATTAATCTGGAAGTTTGGACCCCAAATTAAAAACTTCATTGATAAATACTTCAACATTCTTGCTGTAGGATTTACAATTTTACTTATCGGCGGATTTGTTGCAATAAAATATTTACTCTAAAAAAAAGACCTTCAGAGAAATAATTCCCGAAGGTCTTTACTTTCCATCTAAACATATTTTATTTATTTCTTTGGTCCAACCATTTCTTCCGGGCGAACTTTTTCTTTAAATTCTTCTGGTGTTAATAAACCCAGTGCGCTTGCGGCTTCAATAAGTGTAGTGTTATCATTAAACGCTTTTTTAGCTACTTTAGCGGCATTGTCATATCCAATATGAGGATTTAATGCGGTTACCAGCATTAATGAGTTAGTCAGATTTTTTTCAATGTTAATTTCATTAGCTTCAATACCAACAACACAGTTATCTGTAAAGCTTTCTGAAGCATCCGCTAACAATCTAATTGATTGAAGCAGGTTATAAATCATTACTGGTTTAAAAACATTTAGTTCGAAGTGACCAGTTGCTCCGCCAACGTTTATAGCAGTATCGTTCCCAATAACCTGGGAACATACCATTGTCATTGCTTCAGCCTGAGTAGGATTAACTTTACCAGGCATAATAGAACTGCCAGGCTCGTTTGCCGGAAGATTAAGTTCACCAATACCACAACGTGGGCCAGAGCCTAATAATCTAATATCATTGGCAATTTTCATTAATGAACATGCCAAAGTTTTCATAACACCACTCGTCTCAACAATAGCATCATGAGCAGCTAAAGCTTCAAATTTATTTGGAGCTGTTACAAATTTTTGTCCCGAAATTTCAGAAATAATTTCTGCTGATTTAACTGCAAAATCCGGGTGTGTGTTTAAGCCAGTACCAACAGCGGTTCCGCCAAGTGCTAATTCAGAAAGTCGTGGCAAACAACCATTAATTCTATCTAATCCATAAGTTAATTGTTGAACATAACCAGAAAACTCTTGTCCAAGTGTTAATGGAACAGCATCCATTAAATGTGTTCTGCCAATTTTGATTATGTCTTTGAACTCATCCGATTTAACAGCAAGCGCATCACGAAGTTTAGTAATCATAGGTATAAGTCTTCTGTATATCTCTTCAACAGCGGCAATATGCATAGCGGTAGGGAAAGTATCGTTTGAAGACTGAGCTTTGTTTACATCATCATTTGGATGAACAGGTTTTTTACTTCCCATTTCTCCACCGGCAATTTCAATAGCTCTATTAGAGATAACTTCATTAGAGTTCATGTTTGTTTGCGTACCAGAACCAGTCTGCCAAACAACTAACGGAAAGTGATCATCTAATTTCCCTTCTATAACTTCATCGGCAGCTTTAGAGATTAAATCAGCCTTTTCTGCACTAAGTGTTCCTAACTCTTTGTTTGTTAGAGCGGCGGCTTTTTTAAGAATCCCAAGTGCTCTAATTAATTCGCGTGGAAATCTTTCTCCACCAATCTTAAAATTCATTAGCGATCTTGCAGTCTGCGCACCATAATACCTATCAACCGGAACTTTAATTTCACCCATTGTATCGGTTTCAATTCTGTATTCCATTTTCTCCTCACTATAATTAGTTTCTAAATGATTTTCATTTAACTTCTATAGATAATAAAAAAAAATATTGAATGAAAGATATCGAGAAATTTTTCTTCTTATTTTGATATTTTTCCTATGCGGCGGGCACCAACATAACGCTGGGCATAATAACTGCTTTTTAAGGATGAAACAGTTACACCCTGACTTGAACTTGCGTGCGCAAAAAGATCGTTGCCCAGATATAATCCTACATGACCGGGGTATGATTCTTTTCTTGTATTGAAAAAAATTAAATCCCCAAACACTAAATCAGTTTTTTCAGATTGCCCGACTTTATATTGTTCACTTGCAGTACGGGGAAGATTAATTTTTAACGCTTTATTAAAAACATTTTGTGTAAAGGCGGAACAGTCAATACCTTGATAATTATTACCCCCATATTGATACGGAGTTTCCAGGTAACCAACAACCTCAAACAGAACTCTTTCGCGTTTAGTTAAAGTAGATATTAAACTTGCCGGAACTTTATTGCTTTTGATAAACTCCTTTGTATCGATTAATACGTCATCATAAGGTTCTTCATCAAATTCTTTACTATAATTACTAACTGTAATCTCTTTTTCCTTTTTTGCAAAAGAGATTAACCCAACATCATTATCAGAAGTAAACCGAACTGACTTTGTAACCGCATCTTCTTCAGTTTCAATTTTATTATATCTTTTACTAACTGTTGAAGATGAACACCCTATAAAATAAAGCGAGATGAAGACAATAGTATATAAACCCCTTATATATCTATGCATAAAGGTCAGCCTAAATATGTTCTTAGATTTTTGCTTCTTGAAGTATGCCTTAATCTACGAATTGCCTTTTCTTTAATTTGTCTAACCCGTTCTCTTGTAAGGTTAAACATTTCACCTATTTCTTCTAAGGTAAGAGAATGTTCACTATCAATTCCAAAATAAAGTTTAATTACTTCAGCTTCACGTTCGGTAAGTGTTGAAAGTGCTCTGGAGACTTCACTCTTAAATGAAGCGCTCATAAGTGAGAAATCCGGGTTAGGCTGCTGATCATTTTCTATAACATCCAATAATCTATTTTCCTCACCCTGCTGAAACGGCGCATCCATAGATACATGGCGACCGGAAATCTTTAAAGTATCAGCAACTTCACTTATATCCATGTCTAGTTCAAGTGCCAACTCTTCCGCATTTGGTTCCCGTTCATATTCTTGTTCAAGATTACTATATGCTTTACCAATTTTATTTATGGCGCCAACTCTGTTTAACGGAAGTCTTACAATTCTTGATTGCTCGGCTAAAGCTTGTAATATTGATTGTCTAATCCACCAGACAGCATACGAAATAAATTTAAATCCCCGGGTTTCATCAAATCTTTTTGCTGCTTTTATTAATCCTAAATTCCCTTCATTTATTAAATCACCTAAGGAAAGCCCTTGATTCTGATATTGCTTTGCAACACTTACAACAAAACGCAGGTTTGCCTTAACAAGCTTTTCCAGTGCCTCTTTATTGTTTTTTTTAATTAGGAGCGCAAGTTCAATTTCTTCTTCAGGTTTTAGAAGATCAACTTTGCCAATTTCTTGAAGATATTTATCCAACGATTGACTTTCTCTATTTGTAAATTGCTTAGTAATCTTCAAACCAAACCTCCTACTTAATTAAGAGTTTATAGAATCAACAATACCTACGATTGATGCATCAACCGGAGCCATTTCCACATCCATCGGAATTACGGCTTCGCTAGCAGTTATATAACATATTATTTCGCCGGGACCAGCTCCAACTGTATCAACAGCAATAATCGGATCAGCAATTACCTTCTTATCAGAGTTAAGCGGTTCCACAAACAGAAGCTTAAAACCGGTTAATGTTTCATACTTCTTTGTAGCCCAAATTGACCCTATAACTCTTCCCAAAAACATATCTGTTAACTATCCTCAGAATTAGATATATCAAGCTTATCAACAATTGCCATAATAACAGCATCTATCGGTTTATTTTTAGTAATATTTGTTTGTCGGGCCGAACTTCCTGTTGCCATTATAACAATTTCCCCAACACCGGAACCAACAGAATCAACCGCAATATTAAAAGACTCTTTTTCAGTCAGATCTAAATTAAGATGTCTAACTATCATGAACTTCGATCCAATTAAATTTTCATCTTTTCTTGTTGACCAAACAGTACCAACTACTTTTCCTAAAACCAAAATTTGCCTCTCTTAAAAACATGTAACGTTTTAACTTATGCAAGTTTACAATATTCTATTTAATTATTCTAGAATTATTTCTAAATATTTTATAAAAAAGGGTGATAAATTTTTGAAATGCTATTGATTTAAGAAACTTTTCCCTTTTAGCGAATTGTTCACTTTAAAAAAATGTGCGGCAGTTTGTGCTACATCCGAAAAAGTTTCCCGGGTTCCTAAATCAACTCCGTCTTTATTTTTTCTAAAATATAACAAAGGCACATACTCTCTTGTGTGATCTGTACTTTTAACTGTTGGATCATTTCCATGATCAGCAGTAAAAACAATTGCATCCGATTCATCCAGGCTTCCAATTATATTAGGAAGTTCGTCATCAAACTCTTTAAGAGCTTTATAGAAACCTCCAGGATCAAGCCTATGACCGTAATAAACATCAAAATCTACCAGATTAGTAAATATAAGACTATTACTTACTTTAGCAGTATAATCAATAATCTTTTTAATTCCCTCTTTATTACTTTTGGTTTTTTCTTGAACTTTTATTCCCCGGTAATTAAATAGATCGTTAACCTTTCCAATAGCAACGGTATTAATATTGTTCTCCAAAAACAAGTCTAATATTGTTTTACCAGACGGATCAATAGAAAAATCTTTTCGGTTAGTTGTCCTAACATAATTTCCGCTTGTACCAACAAATGGTCTTGCTATAACACGCCCAACTGAGTCCCCGCCGACTAATAATTTATTACGGGCAATTTTACAAATTTCATATTGTCTTTCTAAAGGGATAACTTCTTCATGAGCAGCAATTTGAAAAACAGAATCAGCAGATGTATAAACTATTGGATAGCTGGTTTTAACGTGTTCATCACCAAGCTCCTTTATAATCTCAGTTCCTGAAGCAGCAATATTTCCAAGAATACCTCCGCAGTCAGTTAACCTGATAAACTCATCAACTAATTTTTGTGGAAATCCGTTTGGGTAATATGGGAAATCAAAATCAACTTTAACACCGCCAAGTTCCCAATGCCCCGTTGTAGAATCCTTTCCGAGAGATATTTCTGTTAACTTTCCCCACGAAGCTAACGGATTACTTTCCGGAGGAACTCCTTCAATATCAGTGATATTTCCTAATCCAAACTTTTGTAAATTCGGCAGTGAAATTCCATTCTGACTTTTTGCAATATTTGCAATAGTATTTGAACCGGCATCACCATAGCTAGCTGCATCTGGCATTTCACCAACTCCAACACCATCAAGCACTACAATAAAAAAGTTATTCATAAAAATTATCTTTCACTTTAATTAATACTCTTAACTTGGTTGCCGCCATTACTTATTGCTTTATCAAGAGCAAGTTCAGCGTTCCTTATTACTTCTTCAACGTCGGTTTTGCCGTCAGTGGAAGCAACACCGGCAGAAATTGTAAAAGTAGTTTGTTTTAGAGCAACAGAAATAGGCTTTCGCGCAATTTTAACACGTAATTTTTCGGCCCACAGATAAACATCTTTTGCGCTTACATTAAAGAAATAGACACAGAATAGTTTATTATCCAGCCGGCCAAAAATTGTTGTATCGGACATTTCTTCCGAAATTACGTCTGCTACCGATTTTAATACTTTAGGGAAAGGATCGTTTTCAAAAAGAGTTTCCTGTTCAATAAAATCATCAATTTTAATTAAAGTTATGGCTCCCTGAATATTAATGCTATTGGCTTTACTTAAATCGGAAGCTAATCTATCCATAAAATTGTCATAATTCAGAGCTCTGGTTTCAACATCAATTGAGAGCAGTCCTTTTAAAATGTTTTGCGATGAATATGAAAAAACTATATGCGAAAAAATCTTACTCGCATTTTTCATAAATCTAACATCAGAATTATGATAGAGATTCTTTTTAAGACTCTCAAAACATAAAGCTCCGTAATACTGATCATCATAAACTAACGGGATTGCAAGAAAAGAACCATCAAAACTAACATCTTCTAATGGCGAATATCTTTTGAATTCTCGCAAAGATGTATCATCAATTTTAACAGGTGTTCCGGTCAAAATTGTTTTTCCAACTAGTGTACCATCTAATTCAACTTGAAGATTTTCGCCTATGTATTTCAACGAGGTTTTATTTACAATTCTTTTTGATAAAAACTTTTTCTCACTTGCATCAAAATAAACTAATGTAAAAGCATCCCACGGAATTAATGTCTTAACAGAATTTTCGATAGTATTAAATAGTTCTGTCTGATTATCGAACTTTTTATCTCCTACTAAAATTCCAAGTAAAGCTTTTAACCTTTGCTCGGCTTTCGAATCCTCAAATTTTTCATCAAATAAGCCGATAATAATTGATATAACTCTTACAATGCGCCCAAGAGAGTAGATGGTTTCAATTCCAAAAGCATCAGCCATTTTAGAATCTAATGCAAGAATACCTGAAATATGTTTTCCAAAAAAGAGAGGAACACCTACAAAACTTTTAATTCCCTGAGGTAATGAATAGTATCTTATTACGTCTGTTTCAGCATTTGGAGTAATATCAGTTAAAAGTTCAGGTTCTTCATTTTGAATAATCTTACTTAATATATCATTTTCCAAATCGAATTTTTGTTTAGTAATATCCTGAGAACTTGAAATAAATTTCTCTAAAGTTAATTTTTCCTTTTTCCCGTTAAACCAAAAAAATACAGCTGTGTGTGCCATAAATGCTTCTTTTGCAACACTTAATATTTTTTCTAAAACAAAGCCAAACTGCTCATCCTGTCCGGCTTCTTCCGGGACAACTTCAGTTGCAATTCTATCAAAAGTTTCTTTTAAATCCCGAGGTTTAAAGAAATTCTGCTGCTGTGTAACTTTACCCGGAACATATGTATCGGCAGTGATTACTTCTAATTTTTTATTCGCTGATATAATTTTGAAATCTTCACCAAAATCTGTTTCAAAACTATTTTTTGAATTTACTGGTTTGTCTTGTACGTCGGGTTCAATTTCATCATCAGTATCTTTATCAGAAGGTTCCTCACCAAATTGCGGTCCCTGCCCTGAATCTCGTAAAAATATAATAAAACCAACATACAAAAGTAGTAATATAGTGGATGCTAATCGAATGTAAATATCTTCAGTCAGATATGGAATAATCGATATTATCGGGATAAATAGGAATATTAAAATTCTTTTTCTAAGTTTTACTGGAATTCCCATACGCTAACTAAGTCTAGTTAAATAATTTAATTTTAATCATTTAAGTCACTTCAGCTAAATTACGTAATTTTTAAGTAATCCACAAAAGAAATAAATAAGAAATTATATTTTTTTATTTAAATATTGAGTTAAAACGGGAAAGTATTTCTTTTCTGCCAGTATTTTTAACTGAGGAATATATTAATAAATTATCATTTAAGCTGAGATGGGGAAAATATTCCATAGCGGTTTTAACTGATTTTGATAATTCGGACTGCTTTAATTTATCAACTTTACTTAAAATTACATTAACGGGAATATCCAGTTCCATTAAATAGTCGTTTAACATAACATCTAAAGGAGTAGGATGGTGTCTGCTATCAACAAAATGAAATGCTAAAGCAATATTCCTTTCTTGAGAAAGATAGTCTGTAATAAACTTCTGCCAGCTTTCACGCTCTTTTTTACTAACTTTAGCATAACCAAAACCCGGCAAGTCAACCAGATAAAAAAGATCATTTACTAAATAGTAATTCAAAGATCTAGTTTTCCCGGGAGTTGAACTTGTCTTTGCAAGACTTTTTCTATTGAAAATTGAATTTATAAAAGAAGATTTACCTACGTTGGATCGCCCGCAAAGTATAACTTCAGGAATTCCATCATCAGGAAGATGTTTAGTAGCAAACGCGGATTTTATGAATTTAATATTTTGCATAATAAAAAAAAAAGAGTAATCAGATTTTGATTACTCTTTTAATTTGAACTTAACTTTGTAGTTATTTATCGTCTTTTTTATCTTCAGATTCTGCTTCAGTTGTTTCTTCAACAATAGTAGCATCTTCAATTTTATCTTCAGTAACTACTTCTGTTTTTTCTGAAACTATTTCGGCTTTTTCTTCAACAGTTTTTTCTTTAACAACTTTTTTAGTTTTTTCAACACCTTCAGCAAAATCAACTAATTCCAATAACGCCATTTCTGCAGCGTCACCTAAACGTCGTCCAAGTTTTACTACTCTGGTGTAACCACCAGGTCTTTCACCAATTGCAGGAACTATTTCATTAAATAATTCTTTAACAACATCTTTATCATTTATAAAACGTGCAACATATCTTCTATTCGCAACAGAATCAGTTTTCGCTTTAGTAATTAAGCCTTCAGCAAAAGATCTAGCTTCTTTAGCTTTTGCAACAGTAGTTTTTATTTTTTTATGTGTAAATAAAGCTGTTGCAAGCGCATTTAATGTTGCTCTTCTATGACTAGCTGTTCTACTTAATTTTCTACCTTTAACTCTGTGTCTCATCAGTCTACCTTCTTAACCCAATTAGTTATTATCTGATTTATCTTTAACATATTTATCTACATCCATACCGAACTTCAAATTATATTGTTCAGCAATATCAAGTAATTCGGCAAGTGATTTTCGGCCAAAGTTTCTGAACTTAAGCATTTCACTTTCATCTTTACGTACTAAATCACCAAGAGTTTTAATATCCGCGGCTTTAAGACAGTTATGAGAACGAACACTTAATTCAAGATCATCGACACTAGTAGTTAAGATTTTGCGTAATCTTTCTGTTTCAGCATCTTCTTCAGTAACAACTTTTTCTTCTTCTTGTTCTTGATCGAAGTTAATAAATAAGTTAATATGGTCTCTTAAAATTTTTCCACAGCTCGATAATGCATCTTCCGCAGTAATAGAACCATCTGTTGTAACTTCAAGTTTCAATTCTTCATAATCATTTCTTTCACCAATACGAACGTTTTTAACGTCGTAACGCACATTTCTAATTGGTGTGAAAATAGAATCTATCGGAATTAATCCAATTGATTGATCAGATAGGTTTTGTTCATTTGCCGGAACATATCCTTTACCAAAACCAAACATAAGTTCAATAGTAAATTTAGCATCATCATTTAATGTAGCAATATGCTGCTCTGGATTCAAGATTTCAACATCTGGACAAGCTTTTTGAATATCTTCGCCGGTAAAATTACAAGATCCGTTTAATGAAACTTCAATTCTATCTGTTTTTTTATTTAACACTTTAATTCTTATCTTTTTAAGATTAAGAATAATTTCTGTAACATCCTCTAATACGCCAGGAACATTAGTAAACTCGTGTAGTATTCCGTCAATTTTAATAGCGGTAATTGCAGCTCCAGTTAGCGAAGAAAGTAAAACACGTCTAAATGAATTACCTAAAGTAACTCCGAATCCTCTTTCTAAAGGCTGAATTGAAAACTTACCGTAACTACTTGTTGCAGTAGATTCTTCTTGTACTACTCCATCTGGCATTTTGATATAAGGATAACTCATTTAGGTTCCTCTTAATTAGTTAAACTTACTTAGAATATAACTCAACAATTAATTGTTCGTTAGCTATCAATGGTACTTCTTCTCTTTCTGGAACCTGATTAAATGTTCCGGTAAGACCAGCTTTATCAACTGTTAACCAGTTATAAACACCATCTTTAGCTTTTCTTAACGAGTTATGTATAACGTCAAGTTTTTTACTGCCTTCTTTTACCGCAATCACTTCGCCAGAAGTTAAAATATACGAAGGTATATCCACAACTTGACCATTAACAGTAAAATGTCTATGTATAACTAATTGTCTTGCAGCTTTTCTTGATGGAGCAAACCCTAATCTAAAAATAACATTGTCAAGTCTACTTTCTAATAATGAAACAAGGTTTTCACCAGTTACACCCTTTTGACGATTTGCCTTTTCAAAATAACTTCTAAATTGACTTTCTAATAGACCGTATATTCTTTTAACTTTTTGTTTTTCTCTTAGCTGTACACCATATTCAGAAAATTTAGCTCTACGACCTAAACCATGCTGACCAGGAACATAATTCTTTTTTTCCAAAGGACAAATTTCGGAATGACATTTTGTACCTTTTAAGAACAACTTCTGTTTTTCTCTTCTACATAATTTACAACTTGGGCCAGTATATCTTGCCATCTAATTCTCTCCTAATTTAAACTCTTCTTCGTTTCGGTGGTCTGCAACCGTTATGTGGTATTGGTGTAATATCCTTTATAGAGGTAATTTGCAATCCAGCAGTATTTAAGGCACGAATAGCAGCTTCGCGACCAGACCCTGGACCTTTAACCAATACATCTACTCTTCTTAATCCTAAATCATATGCTTCTTTAGCAGCAGCTTCTGATGTAACTTGAGAAGCGAATGGAGTATTTTTTCTTGAACCCTTAAATCCGTTTTTGCCAGCAGACGACCATGAAATGGTATTTCCATATACATCTGTAATAGTTACAAGAACATTATTAAAAGATGCTTTAACATGAGCAACTCCCACTGCATCAACATGAACTTTTTTCTTAGTCTTTTTGGTTACCTTAGCCAAATCTATTACTCCTAATTAAATTTTACCTTACCTAACTAATTATTTAGTCGGTGTTTTCTTTTTACCAGCTACAGTTCTACGTCTACCTTTTCTAGTACGAGAATTTGTTTTTGTTCTTTGTCCTCTACATGGTAAACTTCTTCTGTGTCTTAAGCCTCTGTAGCAGCCAATATCCATAAGTCTCTTAATATTTTGTTGTACTTCACTTCTAAGAGAACCTTCAACCTTATAATCCGTAGTCATAATAGCTCTAATTTGGGCTATTTCTTCTTCACTCAATTCTTGAATTTTTTTATTAGGATCTACTTTTGCTTCTTCAAGAATAGATAATGAAGAATGCTGACCAATACCATAAATATAAGTTAATCCTATATAGGCTTTTTTTCTCTTTGGTAAATCGATTCCTGCGATACGAGCCAAACCTTATCCTCCTAAAATTACTTTTAACCTTGACGTTGTTTATGTTTTGGATTTTTGCAAATCACTCTAACAACGCCTTTCCTTTTAATCACTTTACAATTTTCACAAATTTTCTTCACCGAAGCTCGAACTTTCATGACTTCTCCGCTATTTATACCTATATGTAATTCTACCTTTATTTAAATCATATGGTGATAATTCTATTGCAACTTTATCACCGACGAGAATTTTAATAAAATGCATTCTCATTTTGCCAGAAATATGCGCTAACAATTCGTGACCATTATCCAACTTAACTTTAAAATGAGCATTGGGTAATGTTTCTGTAACTATTCCATCAATTTTAATCGGTTTTTGTTTTGACATAAATTCAACACATTGTTAATATTTCTGGTTAACCATTAATTTTCACTATCGTATGCTCAAAATGGATAAGTATAATTTTTAATTATATAACCAATTTTCACATATATATACATTCTTTCAATAAACTGTAATCTGAGGATCTTCAAAAAACTTTTTATTCAAAACCGTGTTTACACAAAGTTTGAACAAACTGAAAATCAATTTGCCTCTAAACTCATTTAAACATTGTCAATTAAATTGCCAACTTTAAAATGTTCAATTGCGTAATATACACAATTTTCTTTAATTAACAGCAAAAGTTTTCATCCTCAGAAATATTTTCTGCCGCAACACTAATTGCGGCATCATCACAATATCTATTTTCTTAATACTTTAACATCAACAGATACTATTTCATTAACTTTAAGAACAACTTTCAAATATTACTTTCTACTTTTCATCTTACCAGATTTCATGAAACCATCATAATGTCTCATTAATAAGTGCGATTCAACTTGTTGTAATGAATCAAGCGCAACACCAACAATAATCAATAAACTTGTACCGCCAAAGAATGAAGCAAAACTAGGCGAAACTCCTAAGTTAGCAACAAAGGCTGGTAATATTGTTACAAGTGCTAAGAATATTGATCCCGGCAAAGTAATTTTTGTTAAGATATTATCAATAAACTCAGAAGTTTGTTTTCCAGGTCTAATACCAGGAATAAAACCACCTTGTTTTTTCATATTATCAGCAACATCTTTAGGATTGAATGCTATAGCCGTATAAAAATATGTGAAGAATACAACTAATAAACCAATCATTAAAGAATAACCAACCGAACCATATTGCACATAAGTTCCAACACTTTGTAAAAATTCATTGTCAGGGAAAAATGCTAATACAGTACTAGGAATAAACATAATTGACTGTGCAAAGATAATTGGCATTACACCGGCAGTATTAACACGTAATGGTATATATTGTGTTACTCCGCCATAAACTTTTCTGCCAACAACTCTTTTAGCATATTGAACAGGTATTCTTCTTGTACCTTGAGTTAATAAAATAACAGAAGCAATAATACCCATCATAAATCCAAGTATTACTAATTCAATAACAATATTCCTGGTTCCAGAGGCAATTAACCTATACTCATCAAGAATTGCAAATGGGAATCTGTTTATAATTCCTATAAAAATTATTAATGAAATACCGTTTCCAATACCTTTTTCTGTAATTTGTTCACCAATCCACATCATAAAAACAGTACCGGCAACAAGAAAAACCACAGAGGAAATTAAAAAGCCAAATCCTTGAACAGCTTCAGGAACAACCGAAACACCCTGAATATCCAAACTTGTTAGATGTATAGTAACACCCCAAGCCTGGAAAGTAGATATTAAAACAGTTCCATATCTAGTAAGCTGTGTAATTTTCTTTCTTCCTTCTTCCCCTTCTTGTTGAAGTTTTTGGAAATAAGGAACAACAGCACCTGCTAACTGTATTATAATAGATGCACTAATATAAGGCATTATACCAAGTGCAAAAATAGCAGCATTAGAAAACGCACCACCAACAAATAAATCGTATAAACCAAATAAATTATCCGAAGTTCTATTTGCCATAGCTTCAGATAATAAGTGAGAATCAATACCCGGTAATGTAATGTGGGCACCCAATCTTACTATCACCAATAACGCAAGAGTATATAATATTCTTTGCCTTAATTCGTGAATCTTAAAAATATTTCGGAATGTTTCTTGTACTTTACCCATTAATCTTTAATCTCTTTTAATGTTCCACCAGCAGATTCAATTTTTTCTTTTGCAGATGCACTAAATGCATGTGCTTCAACACTTAATTTAACACTTAATTCACCAGTACCCAAAACTTTATAAGGTGCTGTTGCTTTTGAAAGAAGACCATTTTTATATAAAACAGTCGCATTCACTACGCCATCTTCCAGCTTGTTCTCATCAGCTAATTTCTGTAATCTTTGAACATTAACAGCTGTAAAATGAACTTTAAATATATTAGTAAAACCACGTTTAGGAACACGTCTTTGTAAAGGCATCTGACCACCTTCGAACCAAGCTCTTTGTTTATATCCTGAACGAGATTTTTGACCGTTCATACCTTTTGTAGAAGTTCCTCCACGTCCAGTACCTTCACCGCGACCAATTCTTTTCTTTTGCTTTCTAGAACCTTCAGCGTATTTAAGATTACTTAAAATATCCATTGCAGTCCTTAACCTTATTCTTCTATTTCTTCAAATTTTACTAAATGTGCAACTTTATTAACCATACCTCTAATTTGAGGTGTATCATTATGCTCTACAGTTCTGTGCAGCTTACCTAATCCCAAAGCCTGTATAGTTAATTTTTGCTTTTTCTTTCTATCAATTGTACTTTTAACTTGTGTAATTCTAAGTTTCATTGCCTATCTCACCTATTAGGAATTAAATAATTCACCAACTGACATACCACGTTTTGCAGCCATTGTTCTAGCATCAACAAGATTTAATAATCCTGATAATGTAGCTTTTACTTGATTATGAGGATTGCTAGATCCTAAAGATTTTGTTAAGATGTCGTTAACACCAGCAGCCTCAAGAACAGCTCTAACACCACCACCAGCAATTAAGCCAGTACCATGCGATGCAGGTTTTAATAACACTTTTCCAGCACCGTATTTACCAACTATTTGGTGAGGTATTGTTCCTTTAAGAATAGGAACTCTATATACATTCTTTTTAGCATCATCAATACCTTTGGAGATAGCATCAGTAACTTCGTTAGCTTTTCCAAGCCCGACACCAACATGACCATCACCATCACCAACCACTACGATAGCATTAAAACTAAATCTTCTACCACCTTTAACAACCTTAGCTACACGGTTAATATGAACAACCTTTTCTTTAAGTCCATCTAACACTGTTACTTTTTTGTGTTTCAATTTAATTCTCCGTTAATTGCAGTTATTAACATAAACATCTAAATAGTCCGAAATTAGATTGCATTTGCAAGCGCTAATCTTCAGCAACTATATTTTTAATCCGGCTTCCCGCGCACTATCAGCTAAAGCTTTAATACGTCCATGATAACGAAAACCATTTCTGTCAAAAACTACTTCGTTTATTTTATTATCAATTGCTTTTTTGGCAACTAAATTGCCAACTATCTTACTTAACTCAATTTTATTTTTAGCTTCTTTTACTTCATTTTCAATATCTTTTGAAAGTGTTGATGCAGAAACTAATGTTTTGCCAGTTGAATCATCAATTATCTGAGCATAAACATGTTTTAGACTTTTAAATACAGATAATCTAGGCTTCACGGTTGTACCGAACATATTCTTTCGAATTCTAAATTTCTTTCTAAGTCTATTTTTCGTCTTTGTATTCATCTTATACTTAGTCTCCTAATATCGCTTATTTACCAGCAGTTTTACCAGCTTTTCTTTGAATGATTTCATCAGAGTATTTAATACCTTTACCTTTATATGGCTCAGGTTTTCTGAAAGATCTAATTTTTGCAGCAACCATTCCAACTAATACTTTATCAACACCACTAATTTTAATTTGAGTAGTTGTAGGACATTCAATAGTAATTTCTTCTGGAGGCATAAAATAAATTGGGTGCGAATAGCCGATTATTAATAATAAATTCTTACCTTTCATATCAGCACGGTAACCAACACCAACTATATCTAAAGTTTTTGAATAACCTTCTGTTACACCAACAACCATATTTTGAACTAATGCTCTGCCTAAACCATGAAGAGCTTTATTCTCTTTTCTATCATTAGGTCTATGTACAACTAATTCTTCTCCCTCTATTACAACAGAAAGATTTTCGTGAAGAACTGTAACAAGTTCGCCTAACTTACCTTTCACCTTAATCTCATTACCGGTTTGAGTTACAGTAACATCTTTAATGTTTACCGGCTTTTTACCTATTCTTGACACTTCCTTACCTCACTCAATTTTTACCAAATATGGCAAACAACTTCGCCGCCAATAGATTCTGATCTTGCTTGTTTATCTGTCATTAAACCTTTGCTGGTAGATAAAATAGCAATACCAAGTCCATTTAATACACGCGGTATTTCTTCTTTACCAACATAAACTCTAAGACCAGGAGTACTAATTCTTTTCAATCCACTCAGTGAAGGAACTTCATTAATATACTTCAACGAAACTCTTAAAATATTTTGCTTATTATCTTCTAGAACTGTAAAATCGTTTATGAAATTATTGCTTTTCAATATTTCACTAATGCCAATCTTCATTTTTGAAGATGGAATTTCTACGAATTTTTTCTTAGCTCCAACGGCGTTTCTTACTCTTGTCAAATAATCCGCTACAGGATCTGTCATTGCCATTTATTATTCTCCTAATCTTTTACCAACTTGACTTTTTAACTCCTGGAATTTCGCCACGTAAAGCCATTTCTCTAAAAACAAGTCTAGAGATTCCGAATTTCCTGTAATTTCCACGTGCACGACCACTCATCGTACATCTATTATGCAATCTAACTTTTGAAGAGTCTCTAGGCAATAATTGTAAAGCATCATAATCACCTTTTTCTTTCAGCTCTTTTCTTAAATCAGCATATTTAGCAACTAATTTTTGTCTTTTGGCTTCACGAGCTATCAAACTTTTTCTTGCCATATACTCACAATCCTCTTTAAGCGTTTATAATTTCTTTTTTCACAAATGGAACACCAAATGCTTTTAATAATTCAAATGCTTCTTTATCAGTTTTAGCACTTGTTACAAAAGTAATGTCCATTCCAAGAACTTTGTTAATTTTATCAATGTTCATTTCCGGAAATATAATGTGCTCTTTAATTCCAAGAGTATAATTACCTCTTCCATCAAATGATTTATCGGGAATACCTCTAAAATCACGAACTCTTGGTAGTGCAACACTAACTAATCGATCAAGAAATTCATACATCATTTCTCTGCGTAATGTAACCGCTGCACCAATTTTCATTCCGTCTCTAAGTTTGAAGTTCGAAATAGCTTTTTTCGCCAACCTAACTTTTGGTTTTTGTCCGGTAATTGTTTCAATGTCTTTAACAGCTTCATCAATTAACTTTGAATCTAACGCTGCTGCTCCAACACCCATATTAACAACTATCTTCTCTAGCTTCGGAACTTCCATAATATTATTATAAGAAAAATGTTCTTTTAATTTAGGAACTATTTCTTCTTTATACTTAATAAATAATCTTGCAGGAACTTTTACTTCAACTGCACCTTTTTCAGCTTTTTTGCCAGCTTCTTTTACCATGTCTACTTTTTCTTTTTTTGCCATAATCTGTTAAAATCCCTAATGTTAAATTAAGACAACATTTCTCCGCTTAATCTACTTATTCTTTCTCTTTTCTTTTTACCAGTTTTGTCATCTATAATAATCTGAGTTCCAATTCTAGTCGGTGCATTTTTTTTAGGATCCACAACCATAACATTCGAAGCATTTACAGAGGCTTCTTTTTCTATTATGCCACCCTGAGGGTTAGCCTGGTTAGGTTTTGTGTGTCTTTTTACTATGTTAACACCTTCAACAATAACTCTATTTTGTTTAGGAAATACTTTTAATACTTTTCCGGTTTTTCCTTTGTTGTTGCCGGCAATTACTATAACATTATCGTCTTTACGAATCTTCATTTTTCATAATCCTATCTTTATAAAACTTCAGGCGCTAAAGAAACGATTTTCATATATTTTTTATCACGCAATTCTCTGGCAACAGGGCCAAAAATACGTGTGCCTCTTGGTTCGCCTTGTGCATTTAATAGAACCGCGGCATTTTCATCAAATCTTATATATGACCCATCATTTCTTCTTACTTCTTTTTTAGTTCTAACGATAACTGCGCGGCTAATTTCACCTTTTTTGATGTTACCATTAGGAATAGCTGCTTTAACAGAAACTACAACAAGATCACCAACACTTGCATATCTGCGGTTACTTCCGCCAAGCACTCTAATGCATCTTACTCTCTTTGCACCTGAGTTATCCGCAACTACTAAATTTGTTTCTTCTTGTACCATTATATCATACTCCTGCTACAGGTTCAATTACTTAGCTTTTTCAACAATTTCTACTAATCGCCAGTTCTTACGCGAACTTAGTGGCCTACATTCAACTATTTTAACTACATCACCTTTAGTACATTCATTTTTCTCATCATGAGCCATTAGTTTTGTAGTTTTCTTAAAATACTTTTTGTATAATGGATGAGCAACTTTTCTTTCGATAGAAACAACTATACTCTTATCCATTTTTACACTTACAACAACACCAACTCTAGTTTTTCTTAACGCACGTGTTTCCATAACTTAACACTTACTCCTTATTTAGTTCAGCTGAGTTTACAGTTTCGCGATTCTTAAGCTCAGATTGCATACGCGCTATATCTCTGCGAATTTCTTTTAACTTAGCTGTGTTTGTTAATTGTTTCAACTCATGCTGGAATTTAAGATCCACGAGGTTGTTTTCTTCCTCATCAATCCTTTTCACTATTTCGTCGCTGCTCATTTCTCTTATTTCATATATCTTCATTTCTATAACCTTACCAATTATTCGTAATCTGGTCTAGTGACAAATTTAGTTTTAATAGGTAATTTGTGAGAAGCTATTCTAAAAGCATCTTGCGCAACTTCTTTAGAAACACCAGAAACTTCAAACAATATTCTACCAGCTTTTACTACTGCTACCCAAAACTCAGGAGCACCTTTACCTTTACCCATCCTTGTTTCTAACGGCTTTTTTGTTACAGGTTTATCTGGGAAGATTCTAATCCAAGACTTTCCATCTCTCTTTGTTTTCCTAGATATTGCAACTCTACAAGCCTCAATTTGTCTGCTAGTAATCCATGCAGGCTCTAATGCTTTTAATCCGAAATCACCAAATGCAACTGTGCTTCCACGAAAAGCCTTTCCTGTCATTCTTCCGCGATGTATCTTTCTATATTTTACGCGTTTAGGCATTAACATAATAATTCACTCCGAAACTTTTAATCTGACAACCTTTTACCTAAAATCTCACCACGGCAAATCCAAACTTTTACACCGATAGCGCCATAAATAGTCCTTGCAGTACCTGTTGCGTAATCTATATCAGCTCTAATAGTATGCAATGGAGTTCTACCATCTTTATATTTTTCCGTACGTGCCATTTCAGCACCACCTAATCTACCGCTACATTGCACCTTAATACCTTCAGCACCCATTCTCATTGCTGAAGTTATAGCAGATTTCATAGCTCTTCTAAAAGATATACGACCCTGCAACTGGTTTGCAATATTTTCTGCTACTAAATACGCATCAAGTTCAGGGCGTTTAATTTCGTTAATCTGAACTTTAACTTCTTTAGTAGTAACTGTTTTTAATTCTTGTTCTAGTTGTGCTATTTCTTTACCGCTCTTACCAATTACTACACCAGGGCGTGATGTATGAATAGTAACAATTATATTCTTCGATGTACGATCAATAATTATACGGGAAATACCAGCTTTTTTCAATCTTTGACGAATATACTGTCTCAACTTCTTATCTTCTAATAATTTTCCAGAGTAACTTTTACTTTCGTACCAGTTAGATTCCCAACCCCGGATAACACCAACTCTGAATCCTATTGGGTGTGTCTTCTGTCCCAAAAAATCCTCCTACGCTTAACCTTTGTTAGCAACAACTATTGTTAAATGATTACTTCTTTTTCTAATTCTAAAAGCTCTACCCATAGGAGCAGGCTGTATTCTTTTAATTGCCGGTCCTCCATCTACAAATGCTTCTTTAACAAATAATTCTGAAGTCTCAAATTTTGCTTCTTCATCTTTATTATAAAGATTTGCAACTGCTGACCTTAACACCTTTTCTGCATCTCTTGAAGCATGCTTAGGATGAAAATGAAGAATTTCAATTGCTTTATCAACCGAAACACCTCTAATCAAATCAATCACTAAGCGCATTTTACGAGGTGAAGAACTGATATGCTTATGTTTTGCTCTAGCTTCCATTTATCCAATACCTTAATTAAACTTATCTCATTCTCGCAGCTTTTTCAGCTTTACTCATTGGGTGGCCTCTAAAAATTCTAGTCGGTGAAAACTCACCTAACTTATGACCTACCATATTTTCGGTAATATAAACAGGAATCATTTTATTACCATTATGGACAGCAATTGTATGTCCTACAAATTCAGGTGAAATTGTACTTGCTCTTGACCATGTTTTAACAATTTTTTTCTTGTTAGTATCATTTAACTCTTGAATTTTCTTTGTCAATTTCAAACAAATAAAAGGACCTTTTTTTACTGATCTTGGCATATTATCACTCTATTTTTTTCTTCTTCTTACAATAAATTTATCAGATGGACTATTTTTCTTTCTAGTTTTTAAACCTTTAGCAGCCTGTCCCCAAGGAGATACTGGATGCCCACCGCCAGAAGTTTTACCTTCACCACCACCCATTGGGTGATCAACCGGGTTCATCGCAACACCACGAACATGAGGTCTTTTACCTAACCATCTGCTTCTACCTGCTTTACCAATACTAATGTTAAAATGATCGCTGTTACCAACTGAACCATATGTTGCCATACATTCAGAATTTATCATTCTAATTTCTCCAGAAGGCATTTTCAATAAAGCATATTTACCTTCTTTTGCATTAACTTGAATTGCTGTTCCCGCTGCTCTACCAATTTGTCCACCTTTACCTGGTTTTAATTCAACATTGTGAATATAACTACCAAGAGGCATATTTTTTAATTTAAGAGCGTTACCAACTTTAATTTCAACACCATCGCCTGCCATCAGATTGTCGCCAACCTTTAATCCGTCAGGACAAAGAATGTATCTTTTTTCACCATCAGCATAATGCAATAGTGCTATTCTCGCAGATCTGTTAGGATCATATTCAATTGAGAAAACTTTTGCAGGTATATCAAGTTTATTTCTTTTGAAATCAATAATTCTATACTTTCTCTTATGACCACCACCACGATGTCTGGAGGTAAGCCTTCCTAAATTATTTCTACCACCAGATTTCTTTAACGAAGATGTTAAAGATTTCTCAGGAGTTGTTTTTGTAATTTCATCAAAAGATGAAATTGACATATAACGAGTTCCAGGGGTATTTGGTTTTAATTTTCTTATAGCCATTTAATCAAATTCCTAATCTTCTCTTAAACTTCGCCAAATAAATCTATAGTTTGATCTTTCTTCAGTGTTATAATCGCTTTTTTGAATTGCGATGTTTTACCACTAAATCTACCTTTTTTAGTAAACTGTGTTTTAGTTTTACCTTTGTATTTGATAGTATTTACAGAAACTGCATCAACATCAAACTTCGCTTTAACAGCCTTTGCTATTTCAATTTTATTGGCAGTAACATCAACAATAAAACCATACTTTTGCTGAACTTCAGTAATGTCGTTCATCTTTTCTGATACTAACGGTCTTATAAGTACTTTACGCATTTCTTTACCTACTTATTAATTTTTTCTATTGATTCGAGAGCACCTTTCTGAACCAAAATAATTTGATTATTCAACAGATCATAAGCAGAAGCTTTATCAGCCTGTAAGACCCTTACTTTATCAATATTTCTTCCAGATTTATAAACATTTTCTCTTAAACCATTTGTAAGAACTAATGCTTTTTTTCCAGTTAACTTCAAAGAATCGAGAATACCTGTAAACTCTTTTGTTTTAGGTGCATCAAAATTAAAATCTTCAACAACAAATAATTGCTCGGATTTAACTTTATAAGATAATGCAGATTTTCTCGCAAGTTTATTTACTTTTCTATTCAACTTATTACGGTAGGTTCTTGGTTTAGGACCAAAAATAGTTCCACCGCCAACCCATAAAGGTGATCTTATAGTACCCGCACGGGCACCGCCACGACCTTTTTGACTAAATGGTTTTCTACCACCGCCTCTTACTTCATTTCTTTCTTTAGCCTTAGATGTACCTTGTCTCTGATTAGCTAAGTATGATTTAACTGAAAGATAAATCACATGATCATTTGGTTCTATTCCAAATATTTGCTCATTTAACTCAACTTTTTCGCTAGACTTTGTACCATCAATTTTATACACATCTACGTTCATCATTCAACCAAAAGATTACTTATTAATTTCAACTATTGAATTAACAGCGCCAGGAACAGATCCCTTAACTAATATAATATTTTTTTCAGGTATAACTTTTACAACACTAAGATTCTTTACAGTAACTTGATCTCCACCCATTCTACCAGCCATTCGAGTTCCTTTAAAAACTCTTGAAGGCCAGGAACTTTGTCCGATTGAACCGGGAGCTCTTAATCTGTCTTTTTGACCATGTGTTGTTCCGCCAACACCGCCGAAGCCGTGACGTTTCATAACACCTTGAAAACCTTTACCTTTACTTGTACCAGTAACTGATACTACATCTTCTTCTTTAAATAATTCTACTGTAAGATCATCACCCACTTTGTGGTCAGCAGTATCAAAACCTTTGAACTCTTTTAAGAGTCTAGAGGGTTTTAATCCTTTTTTAACAAACATTCCTAGAAGCGGTTTGTTTACTTTCTTTTCTTTGATCTCACCATAGCCAAGTTGCATCGCATCATAACCATCGGTTTCAACACTCTTAATCGCAACCACTTTACAGGGTCCAGCTTCTATAACTGTTACAGGCAATTTTTTACCATCCTCTGTAAATACACTTGTCATTCCTAATTTCTTGCCTAATAATCCAGACATTTTACAATCCTTATAACTTGATCTCTATGTCAACACCCGCCGGAATATCTAATTTACTTAGCGAATCGACGGTTTTATTATTTGAGTTATGAATATCTATAATTCGTTTATGTGACCGAATTTCAAACTGTTCTCTACTTTTCTTATCAACGTGTGGAGAACGAAGTACGGTATACAAACTTCTTCTTGTAGGTAACGGAACAGGTCCCGAAACTATTGCACCAGTACTTTTCACAGTTTTGATAATCTTTTCTGTTGACTTGTCTATTAAAATATGATCGTACGATTTTAACTTTATTCTAATCTTTTGACCAGGCACTTTCCTAACTCCTTCAATTTCTAAAAGGCGGATTAAAAATCCGCCTTAAACATTTTATTGTATAATTTTAGTAACAACACCTGAACCAACTGTTCTACCACCTTCACGGATAGCAAAACGAAGACCTTCTTCCATTGCAATTTCAGTAATCAATGTAATTGATAATTTTATATTATCACCAGGCATTACCATTTCTGTACCTTCAGGTAATGTAGCAACACCAGTTACGTCAGTTGTTCTGAAATAAAACTGAGGTCTGTATCCGTTAAAGAATGGAGTGTGACGTCCACCTTCACTTTTAGATAAGATATAAACTTCACCTTCAAATACTGTATGAGGAGTAATTGATCCCGGTTTAGCTAAAACCATACCTCTTTGAATTTCATCTTTGTTAATACCACGCATAAGAATACCGGCATTATCACCAGCCATTGCAGCATCAAGTTCTTTACGGAACATTTCAATACCGGTAACAACTGTTTTCTTGTGAAGACCTAAACCTATAAGTTCAATTTCTTCACCTAATTTTACCTGACCTTTTTCAACTCTACCAGTAGATACTGTACCACGACCTGTAATTGAAAATACATCTTCAACAGGCATTAAGAATGGCTTGTCAGCGTCTCTTTCCGGCAATGGAATATACTCATCAACAGCATTCATTAATTCCATGATGCAGTTTAATCTTTCATCATCCACTGAAGTTGAATCATCAGATGCAGCTTCTAAAGCATGTAGAGCAGAACCTTGAATTATTGGAATATCATCACCTGGGAAATCATACTCAGTTAATAATTCTCTTAATTCCATTTCCACTAATTCTAATAATTCTTCGTCATCAACTTGGTCAACCTTGTTCATGAAAACAACTATTCTTGGAACACCAACCTGACGTGCTAAAAGAATGTGCTCTCTTGTTTGCGGCATAGGACCATCTGTTGCAGCAACTACTAAGATAGCACCATCCATCTGTGCAGCACCAGTAATCATATTTTTAACGTAGTCAGCGTGACCAGGACAGTCAACATGAGCATAATGTCTGCTTTCAGTTGAATATTCAACGTGTGCAGTAGCAATAGTAATACCACGTTCTCTTTCTTCTGGAGCATTGTCAATGCTATCGAATGATCTTTTTTCTGATAAGCCTTTTTTGGCTAAGGTCATTGTAATAGCAGCCGTTAAAGTAGTTTTACCATGATCTACGTGACCAATTGTACCAACGTTGACGTGAGGTTTACTCCTATCAAATTTTTCTTTTGCCATTGATTTCTCCTTTATTTAACCTTTAATAAAAACCTTTTAGTTCACTGATCCTGTGGAACTTTTTTGTGTTTTCTCAGATATTTCATCTGCTATACTCTGAGGTACCTGAGAATAATGTGAAAATTGCATTGAATAAATTGCTCTACCTTGAGTTCTAGATCTTAAAGTAGTTGCATAGCCAAACATTTCGGCTAGAGGCACCGTAGCTTTAATAACCTGAGCATCTCTACGAGCATTAAAACCTTCTATTTTACCACGGCGTGAGTTTAAATCACCCATTACATCACCAAGGTATTCTTCAGGAGTAGTAACTTCTACATCCATTAATGGTTCTAATAATATAGGTTTTGCTTTTTTAGCACCATCCCTAAAGGCCATAGAACCAGCAACTTTAAATGATATTTCATCAGAATCAACATCATGATAGGAACCATCAAATAATTTAACTTTTATATCAACAACCGGATAACCGGCTATAACACCATTACGCATTGCACCTTGTATACCTTCAGACACTGGTTTTATATATTCTTTTGGAATTGAACCGCCAACAATAGCATCTTCAAATTCAAAACCTTTACCAGGTTCGTTAGGCGAAATTTCTATCCAAACGTGACCATATTTACCACGACCACCACTCTGCTTAGCAAACTTACCTTCAGAATTAACAGTTTTAGATATAGTTTCTCTATATGCAACTTGAGGTTTACCAATATTTGCTTCAACTTTAAATTCTCTTCTCATTCTATCAACAAGTATTTCAAGATGTAATTCACCCATTCCACTTATTAATGTCTGAGCAGTTTCCTCATCAGTTTTTACTTTGAAGGTTGGATCTTCATCGGATAATTTAACTAATGCATCAGATAATTTATCCTGATCAGCTTTTGTCTTAGGCTCAATAGCAATTTGTATAACAGGTTCCGGGAATGCCATTTTCTCTAAAATTACATGATCATCTTCTGTACAAAGTGTATCACCTGTACGTGTATTTTTTAATCCAACTACAGCAACAATATCACCAACACGTACTGATTGTAAATCTTCTCTAGTATTTGCGTGCATCTGTAATATTCTGCCAACTCTTTCCTTTTTACCGGAAATTGAGTTGTAGATATATGAACCAGCATCTAACTGACCAGTATAAACTCTCATATAAGTAAGCTTACCTACATAAGGGTCTGTCATAATTTTAAATGCAAGCGCAGTAAACTTTTCTTTTACATCAACTTTTCTTATAACTTCATCATTCTTGTTAATGTGATGAACAAACAATTCAGGTGAATCTACAGGAGAAGGAAGAAACTCAATAACAGAATCTAACAACTTCTGAACACCTTTATTTTTAAATGAAGAACCACAAAGTACAGGTGTTATTTTTAACTGTAGTGTGGCTTCACGTAAAGCACCTTTAATTTCTGCCTCTGTAATTTCTTCACCTTCAAGATACTTTTCAAGTAAAGTATCATCCACATCAGATACAGCTTCAAGCATTAAAGTTCTGTATTTATTAGCAACACCAACCAAATCATGAGGAATATCAGTATCTTCGAATGAAGCTCCAGTAGGGTCTTCACGATACATACGGGCAGTCATTGTCATAAGATCAATTACGCCAGTAAATAAATCTCCTTCACCAATTGGAAGTGTTATTGGAACAGCATTAGCACCTAATCTTTCTTTCATCATATCAACAGCATGATAAAAATCAGCACCAATTCTATCCATCTTGTTCACAAAAGCAATTCTTGGAACTTTATACTTATCGGCTTGACGCCAAACAGTTTCGGATTGAGGTTCAACACCGCCAACAGCACAAAACAAAGCAACAGCACCATCAAGTATTCTTAATGATCGTTCTACTTCTACAGTAAAATCTACGTGCCCGGGTGTATCAATAATATTAATTTGATGACCGTCCCAGAAACAAGTTGTTGCAGCACTAGTAATTGTAATACCGCGCTCTTTCTCTTGTTCCATCCAATCCATTGTTGCGGCACCATCGTGAACTTCTCCAACACGGTGCACTTTACCAGTATAATATAAAACTCTTTCTGTAGTAGTAGTTTTTCCCGCATCAATATGCGCCATTATACCAATATTTCTTACCTTACCAATTTCTACTCTTTTCTTTGCCATCATCTAATCTTTTACTTAATAATTCATCTTTACCATCTAAAATGCGCAAATGCCTTATTAGCCTCCGCCATTTTGTGGGTGTCATCTTTTTTCTTAACTGCTGGTCCTTCACCATTAGCAGCAGCCATTAATTCAGCAGCTAATTTTCCGGACATTGATTTATCGCCTCTTCTAGAAGCAAATAATTTTAACCATCTTAAGGCTAAGGCTGTTCTTCTCTCTGGTCTTACTTCCATAGGTACTTGGTATGTTGCACCACCAACTCTTCTACTTCTAACTTCAACTACAGGAGAAACATTACTTACAGCTTTTTTGAATATTTCTAAACCTGGTTTCTTTGTTTTCTTTTCTATTACATCAAAGCTCTCATATAAAACTTTGCTCGCCGCATTTTTCTTGCCGTCAAGCATAATGTAATTAACAAATTTTGAAACCAATACGTCGCCAAATTTTGGATCTGGCGATATGAATTTTTTTTCTGCTCTTCTCTTTCTCATATCTCGCTACTAGCTCTTTGGTTTTTTTGCACCGTATTTTGATCTACCTTGTTTCCTGTCTTCTACACCACTTGTATCTAGTGTTCCTCTAATAATATGATATCTTACACCTGGCAAGTCTTTAACTCTACCACCTCTAATCAATACGATCGAGTGCTCTTGTAAGTTATGACCTTCACCCGGGATATATGCTGTTACTTCAAGACCATTAGTTAACCTAACCCTTGCTACTTTTCTTAAAGCAGAATTTGGTTTTTTAGGTGTTGTTGTATAAACTCTTGTACATACTCCACGCCTTTGCGGGCAAGCATTTAATGCTCTAGATTTGCTCGCAACAGTTATTGTTTTACGGCCTTTTCTTACTAATTGATTTATTGTTGGCACTTATTTTCCTCCAGTGCGTTTATACAGTTTATCAAAAATTCAGACTCTCAATATAGAAATTCATTTCTTTATTGTCAAGAGGAAGCGATAATATTTTTTTTCATATTATCGCTTCATTATAATTAAACTTCGCTTATTTCTTCTTTCTCTTCTGCTGCTTCAACTTTGGGTTCAGTAAGAACAATCCTTTTATACTTCTTAAGACCAGTTCCAGCCGGAATTAAATGACCCATTACAACATTTTCTTTCAGACCATTTAACATATCAACCTTCGCTTCAATAGACGCATTAGTTAATACTTTTGTGGTTTCCTGGAATGATGCGGCCGAAATGAAACTTTCTGTTGATAATGCAGCCTGTGTAATTCCTAAAAGAATATTATCGAACGTTGCCGGTTCTGCATCACGGGCAACAACCTCAGTTTTTTCTTTTCTTTTAAGATCGGTATTAATTTCACGTAAATTAGCTTTTGTAATTAATTGACCTTCAGCCAATTTTGACTGACCGGGATCTTCTACTACAACAAGATTCATTACTGTGTTATTTTCATTTTTGAATTTAATTTGATTGATCAAATCTTCTTCAATAAATTTAGTATCACCAGAATTAATAACTCTTACTTTTTGAAGCATCTGACGAACAATTACTTCAATATGCTTATCATTTATTTTTACACCCTGTAAACGATATACGTCCTGAATTTCATTTACCAAATATTCCTGAACCGCATTAGTTCCTTTTATTTTAAGAATATCATGAGGATTAATTGGTCCGTCAGTAATTTTTTCACCTACAGGTATTTCATCACCTTCCTGAACAAGTATATGTTTACCATAAGCAACACTGTACGATTTTTCAATTGTTCCATCAAGCGATTCAACTAAAATTGTTCTTGAACCCTTTTTACGCGCACCAAATTTAACAACACCTTCAATTTCTGTAACAACAGCAGGATCATTTGGACTACGAGCTTCAAAAAGTTCTGTTACTCTTGGAAGACCACCGGTAATATCTCTAGATTTTGAACTTTGTTTAGAGATTTTTGCCAAAATTGTACCGGCAGGAATTTTTTCATTTTCATCAACCGAAATATTAGAACCAGTTGGAACGTTAAACGTTTTCTGATTTCCATTTTCATCAGTAATCACAATACTAGGTGTTAATGTTTTATCTTTCGATTCAATAACAACTTTTTGAACGTGACCAGTCTGATCGTCAGCTACTTGTTCCAGAGTAACAGAATCTACAAGATCCTGGAATGAAACTTTACCAGCAGCATCAGTTAAAATTACAGCATTATAAGGATCATGATTATATAGCGGCTGACGTTTTTTAACTTCTTGTCCGTCATTAACAAGAATTTCAGCACCATAAGGAATATCATATTTCTTAATCTGTCTGTTATCCCGATCAAAAAGACCAATTGAACCACGTCTTCCTATTACAACTTTCACATTTCCAAGGAAGTCAGTTTTTTCAACATAATTTATTTTATCAAATCTAATAATACCTTCAACATTCGATTCAACCATTGATTGAGATGCAATACGTGAAGATGTACCACCAAGGTGGAAGGTTCTAAGTGTTAACTGTGTACCCGGTTCACCAATTGACTGTGCGGCAATAATACCAACAGCTTCACCAGATTCAACCAATTGACCGGTAGTTAGATTTCTACCGTAACATTTAGCACACACACCTTTTTCAGCTTCACAGGTAAGTACAGTTCTAATATAAACTGAATCCAGGTTTGCTTCATCAATTTGGTCAGCAGCTTCTTCGTTAATCTGGTTACCAGCTTCAACAAAAATTTCATCTGTTCTAGGATCATAAATATCTTCCTGAGCAACACGACCAATAATTCTTTCTGCTAATGGTTCTCTTTCTAGCTCACCATCTTTAATTGCTGAAACGTAAACACCTCTAATAGTTCCGCAATCATGATCAGAAATAATTACATCCTGTGCCACATCACAAAGTCTTCTTGTAAGGTAACCAGCATCAGCAGTTTTTAACGCCGTATCGGCCAAACCTTTACGAGCACCATGGGTAGAAATAAAGTATTCTAATACTGATAAACCTTCTTTGAAGTTAGCAATAATAGGATTTTCAATAATTTCACCAGATGAACCCTTCAATGTTTTTTGAGGTTTCATCATCAATCCACGCATACCTGCCAGCTGACGAACCTGTTCCTGAGAACCCCTGGCACCAGAATCAACCATCATGTGAAGTGAATTAAAGCCATTTCGATCTGATTTAATTCTTGTCATTAACGATTTAGCAACATTATTTGTGGTATGTGTCCAAACGTCAATAATTTTATTATATCTTTCAGCATCAGTAATAAGCCCCATTTCGTGCTCATTCATAATACTAGATACTTTAGCATTCGACTCTTTTATTAATTCTTCTTTTTCTTCAGGAACAATCATATCACTGAAACTAATTGAAATACCGGCAGCTGTAGCATATTTATAACCTAATTCTTTTAGATTATCTAAGAAATTAGCTGTTACTTCATTACCAAGCCTCATAAACATTTTATAGATAAATCCGCTAAAAACTTTTTTGATAAGCAACTCGTTGAAATAACCCATTTCATTTGGAACTATTTCGTTAAAGATTACTCTACCAGTTGTAGTTTCTATCATTTCACCATTAATCTTAACATTAATTTTTGCGTGAAGATCTAGTACTTCATTATCATAAGCAATTATTACTTCTTCAGGATCATTAAATTTCCATCCTTCACCAGTTGCACCAGGATTTACTTTAGTTAAATAATAACATCCAAGAACTATATCCTGAGTAGGAACCACAATAGGGCTGCCATTCTGAGGAGAAAGGATATTATGACTACTTAACATCAATAATGATGCTTCTAACTGAGCTTCGTACGATAATGGAACGTGAACAGCCATCTGATCACCGTCAAAATCCGCATTAAACGCAGTACAAACCATAGGATGTAACTGGATAGCTTTACTATCAATTAATAATGGCTGGAATGCCTGAATTCCTAATCTATGCAAAGTAGGAGCACGGTTAAGCATTACCGGATGACCTTTAATGATTTGTTCTAAAATTTCCCAAATCATCGGGTCTTTTCTATCAACTGCTTTTCTAGCACTTTTAACAGTTTTATAATATCCCCTTTCAATAAGTTTTCTTATTACAAAAGGTTTAAACAACTCAACTGCCATATCTTTTGGAAGACCGCATTGATGAAGTTTTAATTCGGGACCAACAACAATTACCGAACGCCCAGAATAATCAACACGTTTACCAAGTAAGTTCTGACGGAAACGACCCTGCTTACCTTTAAGTACATCACTTAAAGATTTTAATGGTCTGTTGCCATCACTTCTAACTGCGCTTGATCTTCTTGAGTTATCGAAAAGTGCATCAACAGCTTCCTGAAGCATTCTCTTTTCATTTCTAAGAATAACTTCCGGTGCTTTAATATCAATTAATCTTTTTAATCTATTGTTTCTAATAATTACGCGTCTATAAAGATCGTTAAGATCACTTGTTGCAAATCTACCGCCTTCTAACGGTACTAAAGGTCTAAGCTCCGCAGGAATTACCGGCACAACACTTAAAACCATCCATTCCGGCTTATTTGGAACTTTATCTTCTCTTTCTCTAAAAGCAATAAGAACACGTAATCTTTTTAGAATATCATTTCTTTTTTGCTGGGATGTTTCAGTTTTTAATCTCTCTTTAAGTTCTAAGAAAGTTCTTTCAACATCAAGTTCTTTAAGAAGAACTTTAACAGCATCACCGCCAATTTTGGCAATAAATTTCTTAGGATCATCATTATCTAAAGCATCATTATCGTGTGGTAATGAACTTAATATTTCAAAATACTGATCTTCAGAAATTAAATCTTTTTTACTTAATCCGGTTGTACCTGGATTAATAACAACATAAGATTCATAATAAATTATTTTTTCTAGTTCTTTTGTTGTAACACCAAGCATATTTCCTATTTTTGAAGGAAGTGCTCTAAAAAACCAAATGTGTACAACAGGAACCGCTAATGCAAGGTGTCCCATTCTCTCGCGTCTTACACTTTTAAGAGTAACTTCAACACCGCATCTATCGCAAACAATTCCTTTATATCTAATACCTTTGTATTTACCGCAGGCACATTCCCAATCTTTTACAGGACCAAATATTTTTTCGCAGAAAAGACCGTCTTTTTCTGGTCTAAACGAACGATAATTAATTGTTTCCGGCTTGGTCACTTCACCATAAGAACGAGAAAGAATATCGTCAGGACTTGCTAAACTAACAGTTAATTTTTCTATATTTTTAACTTTTGGTTCTTGATTTCTAAATCTCATAAATTTTCTCCTTAAGCAATGCTAAAATTATAATTTTAGTTAATTTTAACATCAAGACCTAAGCCTTGTAATTCCTTAATTAATACGTTAAACGCTTCGGGAATATTTGGTTTCGTTAAATTTTCACCTTTTACAATCGCTTCATAAACTTTCGCTCTACCGGCAACGTCATCCGATTTAACCGTCAAAATTTCTTGTAGAACGTGAGCAGCACCATAACCTTCAAGTGCCCAGACCTCCATTTCACCAAATCTCTGACCACCAAATTGTGCTTTACCACCAAGCGGCTGTTGTGTAATTAATGAATATGGGCCAATTGATCTGGCATGAAGTTTATCATCAACCATATGACCAAGTTTGATCATATAAATATATCCGGTTGTAACTTTTTGATGGAATTTTTCACCAGTTCTTCCATTATAAAGTGTAGTTTTAGAACCTTCAGGAACGTTTCCTATTACTAACCAGTCCTCAACATCTGTGTGTTTAGCACCATCAAAGATCGGGGTTTCAAATTTAACACCTAAGTTTTTACCAACCCAGCCAAGAGCTGTTTCATATAACTGTCCAAGGTTCATACGAGATGGTACGCCAAGGGGATTTAGAACTATATCAACCGGAGTTCCATCTTCATGATATGGCATGTCTTCAGCAGGCACAACTTTGGCAACAACACCTTTGTTACCGTGTCTACCAGCCATTTTGTCACCAACTGTAAGTTTTCTTTTCTTAGCAATGTAAACTTTTGCCAACTGAACAATTCCGGGAGCAAGTTCATCACCGCTGTGTATTTTTAATTTTTCACGTTTGAAATCTTCATCAATATCTTGCTTAATTAAGAAGAAATTTTCAAACAATGTTTTTATCATAACATTTTTATCATCCTGATCGAACCATGGTAAGGTGTAATCAAGTTTTGTTATATCTTCTAAACTTGAGAATGTATCATTTTTAATAACTGTTGCACTTTTAAGAACAACACTGCCATCAAGATCTCTAACACCAATAGCCGTTAAACCATCACAAATATTAGTTAATTTAACTACTAATTTGTTATAGTGAGCATTCTGTTTTTGTCTAAAATCATTTTCGAGTTTATCAATTAGCTTTTTCTCAACCTTTTTAGCTTCAGGATCTTTACGTTTTCTGCTGAATAACCGGGTTTTAATTACTGTGCCTTTTAAGCCGGGCGAAGCTTTTAGCGATGCATCTTTTACATTACCAGCTTTATCACCAAAAATAGCTTTTAGAAGTTTTTCTTCCGGAGTTGGATCAGTTTCCCCTTTCGGAGTAATTTTACCAATTAAAATATCACCTTCTTTAATTTCAGCACCTTCACGAATTATTCCTCTTTCGTCAAGATCTTTTGTGGCTTCTTCACTAACATTTGGAATATCTCTTGTTAGTTCTTCTTCACCACGTTTTGTTTCTCTAACCTGTAATTCAAATTCTTCAATATGAATTGAAGTAAAAATATCTCTTGAAACTATTTTTTCACTTATGATAATAGCATCTTCAAAGTTATAACCGCGCCATGGCATAAATGCAACTGAGATATTTCTTCCAAGAGCTAATTCACCCTTGTCTATAGCAGGTCCATCAGCTAAAACCTGACCTTTTTTAACTTTCTCGCCAGTTTTTACAATTGGTCTCTGGTTAACGCATGTTTCCTGGTTAGTACCATTGAATTTTATTAAATCATATTCAACAACTCTTTCATCATCAAAACCAGTCATTGCTTCAAAACTGTTTAAATCAACATCATATTTTACAATTATTTTCTTAGCATCAGAATATTTTATAACACCATTATCTTCGGCAACAACAATTGCACGGGAATCAACCGCCGCTTTGGCTTCCATTCCGGTTCCTACAATTGGAGCTTCCGGCTGTAATAACGGTACTGCCTGACGCTGCATATTCGATCCCATAAGTGCACGGTTAGCATCATCATGTTCCAAGAAAGGAATAAGTGATGCGGCTACACTAACAATCTGTGCCGGGGCAACATCCATATATTGAATACCATCAGGAGTAATTACGGGAAATTCACCTTTATTTCTACATTTTACCCGTTCATTAACAAATTTACCCTGTTCGCTAATAGGAGCATTTGCCTGAGCAATTGTATACTCATCTTCCTGATCAGCAGAAAGATAATCTACACTTTTTGAAACTACACCTTTTGTAACTTTTCTGTATGGTGTTTCTAAAAATCCGTACTCATTAACTCTGGAATAAATAGTTAGTGAAGAGATAAGACCAATATTTGGTCCCTCAGGAGTTTCAATCGGGCATAAACGACCATAATGAGAATGGTGAACGTCACGAATCTCAAAACCGGCTCTTTCTCTTGTAAGACCACCGGGTCCTAATGCAGAAACTCTTCTTTTATGAGTTAATTCTGAAAGAGGATTTGTCTGATCCATAAACTGAGAGAGCTGATTTGTACCAAAAAATGCATTTATTACACTTGAAATTGTCCTTGCGTTTACAAGATCCTGAGGCTGCATGTTTTCGTTATCGCGCATATTCATTCTTTCACGAATTGTACGGGACATACGGGCTAAACCGACATTAAACTGCTGCATTAGCTGTTCACCAACAGTTCTAACTCTTCTGTTTCCTAAGTGATCAATATCATCAACACTTATTTCACCATTTTTCATTTTTATAATATTTTTCATAATAGATAAAATATCATCAAATGTTAATACGTGAACTTCGTTTGGAATTTTTAAATCAAGCTTATCATTCATTCTAAAACGACCAACTTCACCTAAATCGTAACGTTTATCGTTAAAGAATAATTTATCTATTAAACCTTCAGCAGTATCTAAATCCGGTGCTTCACCAGAACGAAGCTGTCTGTAAATTGCAAATAAAGCTTCTTCTTTTGATTGTGAAGTATCTTTTTTAAGGGTATTTAATATTAAATCCTGCTCAGTAGATGTTTCGGCAGTAATAAGTTTTATTTCATCGGTCGAAGATTTTAAGATTTCCTCAATATCTTCATAATTAAGCTCCTGATCTTTAGTTGCAAAAATCTCGCCGGTTTGCATATCTATAACATCATGAGCAACAATTCTTCCGGAATGTAATTCAGGATCAAGGTCTTTAGCCTTAACTGTTTCAACTAAATTAAAAAGCTTTAATATTTTTTCGTCACTTTCGTAACCTAGGGCACGTAATAAAGTAGTTGAAGGGAATTTTTTTCTTCTATCAATATATACATACATTACGTGGTTTATATCTGTAGCAAATTCTACCCAAGAGCCTCTGAAAGGAATAATCCTTGCAGAATAGATTGGTGTTCCATTTGGGTGAACTGTTTGCGCAAAAGCTACGCCTGGAGATCTATGTAGCTGACTAACAATAACTCTTTCTGCACCGTTAATTAAGAAAGTACCTTTTTTAGTCATATGAGGTAAATTTCCTAAATAAACTTCTTGCTCCACAGAGTTAACGTACTCACCTGTTTCATCATCCCGTGTTGATAGTCTCATTTTTGCTTTTAGAGGAACACTATAAGTAAGTCCTCTTTCTTCACATTCCACCATCGAAAAACGCGGTTTTTCAAGATAATATTCAACAAAATCTAATCTGTAAAATTCCTTATTATCAAGAATAGGGAAATTGGTATTAAAAACAGATTGTAAACCTTTATCCTCTCGAACTGCAGGAGATATATGCTTCTGCATAAAATCTTCGAAGGACTCAAGTTGAATGTTCAATAAATCAGGTGTATCGATAACCGGATTAATTCGCGCAAAAGAAATTCTTTTGTTTGTGCTATTGTCCAATCCTGACCTCCTAAAATGTTGTATTTTAAATACACAAAAAGATACCCCGTAAAATCAAATAAAGTGGTGAGGCGCAATTATGCACCTCACCACTTGGATGTATCTTATAATTAAAATCTATATTTACTTACTAAGTAATTTCTTACTTTAATTCTACTGAAGCACCAGCTTCTTCTAATTCAGCTTTAATTTTATCAGCTTCATCTTTTGATGCACCTTCTTTAACAGCTTTTGGAGCTGTATCAACTAATTCTTTTGCTTCTTTAAGTCCAAGACCTGTATGAGCTCTTACAACTTTAATTACGTTGATTTTCTTAGCACCAGCAGCAGTTAGCATAACATCAAATTCAGTTTGTTCTTCAGCAACAGGAGCATCTGCAGCTGCTGCCATTCCGCCCATTACTACTGGAGCCGAAGCAGTTACACCAAATTCTTCTTCTAATGCATTCTTTAATTCTGTAGCTTCAACTAAAGTAAGTTCTTTAATCTTCTCAACTATTTCAGTTATTTTTTCTGACATTTTATACTCCTAATTTACATTTCTCTTTTAATATTAAACTTTAAGCAGCTTTTGTTTTGCTAACTTCGTCAATTACACTTACTAAATCTCTTGCGATTGCGTTTATTGCTCCAACAATTCCTGTAGCAGGATTTGCTATGCTTCCAACAATGCTAGACATAACTTCGTCTTTAGTTGGCATAGATGCAAGAACATCTAACTTATCAGCACCATAGAAATCTGATTCAATATAACATCCCTTAAGAGAGAATTTTTTAAATTCTTTATTATACTTCTGTATAATTTTAGCAGGTGCAACGAAATTTTCACCAGCAAATGCAAAGCCAGTCATTCCAACCATAAGGTTGTTTAATTCGTCGTAGCCTCCAACTTCTTCAATGGCTTTCTGAAAAAGTGTGTTCTTAAATACTTTATAAGTAACACCTTCTTTTAGAAAAGCACGGCGTATTTCACTAATTTGTTCAACTGAAACACCGCTGTAATCAACCAAATATACTGATGTTGATCCATCTAGTAATTCTTTAATCTTTGAGACTACTTCTACCTTTACTGATTTATCCATCACTCTCCTACGTTATCTAAGTGATTAAAAAATAGAAGCTTTAATTTATTTATAATTATGAGTGCGTAAACTTATTTTATAGCCGCTAATGCTTCGTCTTTATTTATTTTTAGTCCCGGACCCATTGTACTTGATAAGAATAAACTCTTAACATATAGTCCTTTTGCTGAAGAAGGCTTTAGCTTTATAATTGTATTGATAAAGGTTTTAGCATTAGCAAGCAACTGATCTTCATTAAAAGATAATTTTCCTAAAGAAGTATGCACAATACCAGTTTTATCTACACGGAATTCAATTTTACCAGCTTTTACTTCCTTAACAGCTGTGGCTACATCCATTGTAACAGTTCCGCTTTTTGGATTTGGCATCAGTCCTTTGGGGCCTAAAACTCTACCTAATTTACCAAGCTCGGCCATTGTATCAGGCGAAGCAATAATAACATCAATATCTGCCCAGCCTGCTTTTATCTTTTCAATATATTCTTCAAATCCAGCATGATCAGCTCCGGCTGCAATAGCTTCCTCAATTTTAGCACCTTTTGTGATAACTAAAACTTTCACTTCCTTACCTGTTCCATGAGGAAGAGTTACTGTACCTCTAACCATCTGGTCAGCATGCCTCGGGTCTACACCTAGTCTAATAGCACAATCAAACGACTCTGTAAACTTTACCCTTGACTCGTTCTTAAGAATTTGAATAGCTTCTTCTAAAGCATATTCTTTCTTTAAGTCAACCTTTTCTTTTAATTTTTTAACTCTTTTGGACAGTTTCATTTTTATTCCAATGATTTAAATTTCATAAAATCTTACTTTTCTACAGTTATACCCATACTTCTTGCTGTACCAGCTATCATATTAATTGCATGATCAATATCATTTGCATTTAAATCCGGCATTTTTGTTTCAGCAATCTCTTTTAACTGTTCTCTGGTTACTTTAGCAACTTTAATTTTATTAGGCTCTGATGAAGCCTTATCTAACTTAGCTGTTTTCTTTAAGAGAACAGAAGCGGGAGGAGTTTTAGTGATAAATGTAAATGATTTATCACTGTATACTGTAATAACTACAGGAATAATTAAACCAGCTTTTTCGGAAGTTTTAGCGTTAAATTGCTTACAAAACTCCATAATATTAACACCGTGCTGTCCTAATGCAGGACCAACTGGAGGTGACGGATTTGCCTTACCTGCTGGTATCTGTAGCTTAATATATCCAGATATCTTCTTAGCCATAGCTCTTACCTAATTTTTATTTTTCTAATTCTGCTTGTACGAAATCAATTTCAACTGGTGTTTTTCTACCAAATATGGAAACCAGCACCTTTATTTTCATCTTCTCTTCGTTAACTTCCTGAATGACACCTGAGAAATTATTGAACGGACCATCAATAATCTTAACAAAATCTCCATTTCTGAAAATTGTATCTGTCCTTTCGGTATCTTCATCCTGCGAAATTCTACCAACAATTCTTTTTACTTCATCTGGCTGCAGCGGATTTGGTTTGTTTTTAGAACCTAGAAATCCCATAACCGAAACTGTATTTGAGATGAAGTCCAAAACCCTATTATCTAAATCGGCATTTACCAAAATATAACCTGGAAAGAAGTTTTTAGTTTTTGTACGCTTCTTTCCGTCTTTTACTTCAAATACCTTTTCAGTAGGAACTAATACATCGTGAATTCTAGCTTTCAATGCTTCATTGTCACGAAGTTCCAAATCAATGATTTGTTTAACTTTATTTTCGTGACCTGAAAAAGTACGAACTACATACCATTTTGCTATAGTATCATCCACTTAAAATAGTCCTTTAAATAATAGTGTAATAACCATGTCAATTGCATATGTAAATGCGGCAATAATAAGACATACTGTTATTACGATATTGGTAGATTCTTTTAACTCTGCTTTAGTTGGCCAAGTAACTTTTTTCATTTCCTTGACTACATCTTCAAAAAACTTAATTATTTTTTCTTTCATAAAAACATCAATTTTTAGTGATTGCACGTGAGGAGGGACTCGAACCCCCAACCTGCGGTTTTGGAGACCGCTGCTCTACCAATTGAGCCACTCACGTATTAAAAAATTTATTTAGTTTCCTTAAATACAACATGCTTGCGAACAACTGGATCATACTTTTTGAATTCAACTCTTGCCGGATGTTCTCTTTTGTTCTTTTTAGTTGTATATCTGTATCCGGTACCTTCTGTACTTTCAAGAATTATCATTTGTCTTATGTTCTTATTCTTTGCCATTTTAAATCTCCAAAATCCATTTTATAGGATAATAAATTTCTACTCAAAAAAGCCTTTTCTAAACTGATCTGAAAAAGGCAATAAACACTCTTCGAGCTGACGATCGGACTTGAACCGACGACCTCATCCTTACCAAGGATGTGCTCTACCAAACTGAGCTACGTCAGCAGGTGAGCGGGAGACGGGACTCGAACCCGCAACCAACAGCTTGGAAGGCTGTGACTCTACCAATTGAGTTACCCCCGCTTATATAAACATTCTGCATATTGAAAAAGATCAACGAAGTACGAAATCTTGGGTATCATTCTTCTTCATTAATCTTATTTTGTGGGAAGGGAGGGAATCGAACCCCCTCAGGCTTAGCCAACAGATTTACAGTCTGCCCCAACTCTCCAACTTTGGCGCCTTCCCATAAGCATTACAAACGAACTACTAAGCTAAATAAATTTTGTTTTAATAGCAATTAAGATAACAGTTTTATCTTTATAGTTCTGTTTGTCAATCATTTTTTCAAAGAGAAAAGAAATATAAGAGTTTATTTTTTTTAGTGCAAATGATTTTTCAAAAAAATAATATGATTTTGTTAGGTTTGATTGCTAAATATGAGAAATGAACTAAATTTACATATCTAAAATTTCTTTCCCCATGTTTTAGGTTTATAATTTAAACAAATTTTAATTTGTTTAATGTCAACTAGTTTGGTCTAAGATGTATTTACATTTTCTATTTTAAAGTTCAAATCATATTTTAATGGATTTTCTTTAATATAATTTCTGATATTAAAAAATTCTTTTTCATTTCTAATAATTCTATCATGAAATTTTGGCTGCCATTTAAACTGAAGATTCTGTCTATTGCATTTTCTTGTTACAGATCCATATAGTTGCTGCCTGCCGTGGCAAGCATTATTATTTTCATTTATTATTATAACCCCATGAAAATGATTTGGCATAATCACAAATTCATCCAATTCAACATAATCCCGCAGCAATTCTGTGTTAATCCATTCCTCATTTACAATTGCACCAATTTCTGATAAAATGACTTTACCGTTATCAATTTTTCCAAAGTAATTAATTCTGTCACATGTACAAATTGTTATAAAATACCACCAGGGTGTTGAGTAATCCCAAGATTTAAGCCGAATTGATTTATTTATGAATTTTTTATATATCATCAATAAGAAATGTTCAAAATAATAAAAAAACCACCCAACCGTAAATTCTTGCCGCGGCAAGAATTTACAAGACAAGAATTTACAAGACAAGAATCCAAAAGCAAGATTTCACAATTATCAATGTTTCCACAACTCTCTATCCAGACTTCTGTATTGTATTGCTTCACTTACATGTGCCGGTAAAATATTTTCGCAATTTTCTAAATCTGCAATTGTACGGCTGACTTTTAAAATTCTGTCATATGCTCTTGCAGAAAGTCCAAGTTTATTCATTGCCATTTTTAACAAATCAGCTCCTGCCGAACTTAATCTGCAATATTCTCTAACTTCTTTAGAACCCATATCAGCATTATTATGAATATATGGAATTTCTTTAAACCGTTCTGTCTGGATTCTTCTGGAATCAACAACTCTTTCCCTAATAAACCTGGAACTCTCCCCTTTCGACTCGTCCGACAAATCTTTGTATTTAACTGCCGGAACTTCAATGTGAATATCAATTCTATCGAGCAGCGGGCCAGAAATTTTTGCCATATATTTATGAATTTGTCCGCTTCCGCAAGTACACTCCTTGTGCGGATCTGTAAAAAATCCGCACGGACAAGGATTCATTGCCGCAGCCAGCATAAAATTTGCCGGAAATTCCAAAGACATTTTCGATCTGCTTATAATAACCTTGTAATCCTCCAACGGCTGACGCATAACTTCTAAAACATTTTTCTTAAACTCCGGGAGTTCATCTAAAAATAATACTCCGTGATGAGCAAACGATACTTCGCCCGGTCTGGGAAATGTTCCGCCGCCAATTAATGCGGCATCCGAAATTGTATGATGCGGACTCCTAAATGGCCGTTCAGTAATTAAAGCTATTTCTTTTGATAAAATTCCGGCAACAGAATGAATTTTTGTTGTCTCTAAAGCTTCCTCAAAAGTTAAAGGCGGAAGTATAGAGGGGAATCTTTTTGCTAACATCGTTTTCCCGGATCCCGGAGGTCCAATCATTAAAATATTGTGTCCGCCGGCTGCCGCAATTTCTAAAGCCCGTTTAACATTTCCCTGTCCCTTAACATCCGAGAAATCTAAATGATACGAATTAACATTTGAGAAAATTGAATCAATATCTGATTTTTCAGGTTCAGCTTTATACTCATCATTCAGAAAATCAACAACTTCGGATAAAGTTTTAAATCCATAAACCTCGATTCCATCAACAATAGAAGCTTCTTTGGTTGAATCCGAAGGAAGCAGTAATTTTGTCTTTCCACTTTTTTTTGCTTCAACGGCAATTGGCAAAGCTCCTTTAATGGGGCGTAATGTTCCGTCTAAAGAAAGTTCGCCCAGAATAATTGTACTTTCTAAATGTGTGTTTTTTACAATTTCTATTGATGAAAGAATTCCGATTGCCAAAGGAAGATCAAACGAACTTCCCTCTTTTTTTATATCGGCAGGTGCAAGATTTACTGTAATTTTTTTTAACGGGAATGTAAAATTACTATTTTTAATTGCGGCAGTAACACGCTCCCTGCTTTCTTTAACAGCATTATCAGGCAGGCCTACAATTGTAAACGAAGGTAAATTTCTTTCGCAGTTTGTTTCAACTTCAACCAGGTAAGCATCAATACCAAAAGTAGCAGCAGAATATACTTTGGAAAACATAAGCCCTCAAAATTGATTTTAGATGATACAAATAATTTATATTTATTTCGCTAATATCATTTTTTTAGCACGAGTAACTTTGTTAGTTTTAACTTCAATAAAATAAATACCTGAAGTTAGATTTGCCCCGTCAAAATTAAACTCGTGAATTCCCTCGGCTAAAACTCCTTTATGAAGTTTCTCAATTTTATTTCCTACCAAATTGAAAACAGTAATTTCAACCTCGTTTGTTTCAAACATTTCTACATTAATAGTTGTAACCGGATTAAAGGGATTAGGATAGTTCTGCTCCAAGTGAAAAACTTCTTTTTCGCCCTGGCCAATTTTTATCTGATTAGAATACACAATGGAACTATCACTGTTTATTTGTTTTATTCTGTAATAAATTAACTCGGAATTAAAAGTTTTTACATCTGCAAAGGAATAAATTTTGTCCTTTTCTCCACTTCCTTCAACCGAATATATTTTATTAAATCCAACACCATCACCAGATTTTTCCAGAATAAATTCTGAAATATCCGCTAACTCTTTATTCGACCATTCGAACAAGTAATAATTATTATTTAGCTTAGCATCAAGAACCGGCAGCCTGGAATAAATTGGAACCTCAGATAATTCAAGTTTATATGAATTTGATTCAACGCCGGATTCAATATCAATAATTTTAAACCCTTCTTTTTTATTGAAATCGAAACTCGAAATTAATTGAGAACTATCAGCAGAAAAATATGAATAATTTTTATTTGAATGAATTAAATTAATATTATTTCCAAAATCCCAAATCCGCAGATTTTCAAGATAAATCTCGCCACCGCCGCCAATTTGAAGTTTAGAACTGTATTCCAAAAGTTCTGACTGCAGAGTAAATACTTTTCGTTCGTTACAATAAATATTAACTATTCTTTCATATTTCAAATATTCAACAACTATATGGTTCCATGAATTAGGAGCTATAAAAAAATCATCAAAAATATCGTATAAATTTTCTGTATCTAGCGAAAGAACTTCAAATCTATTTAGCTCTAATGAAAGTTTCGAATTCCCGACTCCGTCTAAAAATTTTATTACCTCCGAACCAACACCGTTTATTTTTGTCCAAAACTCAATAGCCAGCTTGTTATTTTTAATTTCGGATGGAAGTTTGTATTCAAGAGCTTCCCTATTATTAAGGAGAAGATTATTGCCTTCAATTAAACTTGGTTTATAAAAAATAGCGTAAATAGGATCAATCAACTGATCTGTATCAAACTGATCGAACGATGAAATTATATAAACTGGTTCATTATTTAAAAAGAATACAATCTTAATTCCAATCTCTGAAGTCAAAGCTCCGGATGGCTGAATTTTATATCTGATTTGTACAGGGGAATTTGAATTAAATAGTGTGTCTTGTAAATTAATTACAGACAAATACGATTTATCTAAATGTTCATTATTATCAACTAACAAAGTTTTAAGTTCAACTTTATTAGTTCTGGTAACTAAGTAGGCTGTATTTACACTTAATTTATTTTCTAAAAATAAAGATACTTCACACTTATCGGCATTTAATCCGTTAAAACTGGTAACTGCAGAAATTTCAAACTGACTGTTCACGGGAATATAATCCGGAACATCAAGATTAAAATAAATTGGATTAATTTGCGAATATGTAATTGTACAGAAAAATAAAATTAAGATAGTAACAATTTTATGCATTCAGTCTCAAAAATTATTATAAAATAATCCTTCTATATTAATAAAGGACATGAAAAGTTGAATTTAGCTAAAGAAATTTTAAAAGTCCAATAACAATTTTAAAATTAGGAACTGATAATTATCTGACTCATAAGTTTTTCATTAAGAACATCGTTAGAGATATTCAAAATATCTTCAGAAGTAACTTCTTCAATTTCAGAAATTGTTTCTTCAAGAGTTCTAATTTTGCCAAAGTATAACTCGGAATTTGCAATCCTTATCATTCTATTTGTTGTACTTTCAAGTCCCATAATTATCTGGCCCTTTAAATACTCTTTGGCTTTTTTAAGCTCTCTGTCTGATATTTTTTTGTTTTTAAGTTTATCAAATTCTTTATTTATCAGAGAAACCGCTTTATCAATTGATTTCTCATTAGTTGACAGATAAACTCCAAATGCGGAAATATCGGAAAAAACGTTGTAAAATGAGTTGATCTGGTAAGCGATTCCATTTTTTTCGCGCACAGTCTGAAACAATCTGGAACTGCTTCCTTCACCAAGTATATGCGAAAGGAGTGAAATTTTTGTTCTGCGTATATCTTTAATTCCGTAAGTTGGTCTGCCAATTATTAAATGAGATTGTTGAATATCTTTTTTAATCCTCAGATCTTTTGCGTCCTTTAGAGAAATCTTTTTTCTCTTCTTCCCTTTCTTTTTGAAAGATGAATTAAAATATTTTTCAGCAAAGGATACAATTTTATCGTGAGCAACATTACCTGAGTTTACAATAACTATATTAGAGTTAATATAATTTTTATCGATATAGTCTAAAAATGTTTCTCTTTTAAAACTCTGAATATTTTTTTCAGTACCAATAATTGGATAAGCAATTGAGTTGCCATGAAAAATATTTTCTTCAAAATGATCGAAAATTATTTCTTCAGGCGAATCTTCAATATCGTATAATTCATCAACAATAACGTTTGCTTCTTTTTCAATTTCCTTTTCATTAAAAACTGAATTCTGAATCATATCGGATAAAACTCTGAAAGTTTTTTCTAAGTGGACTGTTAAACCTCTTCCGTAATAACAAGTATGTTCTTTAGAAGTGAAAGCATTTAAATATCCGCCAAGAGATTCAATTTCTTCCGCAATTCTTCTTGGACTTCTGGTTTTAGTTCCTTTAAACATCATATGTTCAATAAAATGAGAAATACCGCTTGTTGATTTGGTCTCATCTATTGAACCAACATTAATAAAAAAACCAAGTGAAAATGATTCGATGAATGAAATATCTTCAGTTATTACTGTTATTCCATTAGAAAGAATTGTTTTATTGTATACTTTCAAAATTTACTCAATTGTTTTAAAATGACCCGTGAATATAGAGAATGGATTTTTGGTAATCAAGTTTATTAAAAACTGATACCTTCTTTAAAATAGTTAAACCCGACTTCTTAAAGAAGCCGGGTTTATAAAAATAAGTTAAGTTATTTAACAAGAAGCATTTTTTTTGTTTCTCTGAAAACCCTATTATCATTTACCGAAACAGCTATAACTGTATAAAAATAAATACCGGACGATAATCGTCCGGCATCCCATCTTAATTCGTGTATCCCGGATTCTATTATATCATCGGCTAAAGTATTAATTGTTTCGCCTAAAATATTATGAACCAGAACTTTTACACGGGATGTGCTTCTAAGATAAAATTTAATATTTGTACCCGGATTAAAAGGGTTAGGATAATTTGCATATACTTTGCTGTCCTGTGGCAACTCCGGTATTGGGTTTTCTTCTATAAATTCTTTTGTACCAACAACTAGTTTATATTCATCAATATTATGTTTTTGAAGGACTTTTACTGAACTGCTTTCTTTTAAATTAGTATTCTTGAATTTATTCATATTCAGAAAATAATACTCAAGTTCTTCGTCAGCAAGTTCATCAAATTTAAATTCTACAGAATCACCGGGAACAGATTTTACAAACAGGGTAAAAACTTCTCCGTCTTCATTTAACGGACGCACATCAGTTGAAAGATATCTGTAATCAGTTTCAAGATTCTGATTGAAGATATAAATTTTATCAGTTTCAAATCCCGACGGCGGTGCAAATTGATCAAAATCATCCAGCTTATAATTTGCGTTTTCATCTAACGAAATAGTAATTTCAGATCTTTCCTCATCTTCCCTAAACATTTTTACAGTTAATCTGTTCTGAAGAGAATCGTTTTGTGAAGAATTATTTTTTGATAAATTATTTTCTGAAGTTGAATAAGGAATTGAAAGTGAATCAAGATTTTTTCTGTTATAAAAATAATATCCTACGTACGGATCTAGCGAAATTGAACCTTTTTTAAATGATCCTCTGGTATAAAGAAAAATATTATCGGTAATTTCATTTACTTCTCTCACACTATTCCAATCAGCGCTTCTAATATATGGCGAAGTTATAATATTCCAGCCTTTATGTAAATCAATATTAAAATTTTTATTCTGCGGTTTAGCGCGTTTAACTTTTAAGGAATCAACAACAAACATATTATCACTTAATACCCAGAATGCTCTTCCAAATCCAAAATTAAATATTTGCTCATTTTCTTCTGTGTATGGAACGTATATATCGGAACCATCGTCCCAAAATGCAATCCATTCTCCGGAAACATGATTTTTTAAGGGAATATCCTCAGCACCCGGCAAACCAATTAATCTATAACTTGATGTTTCAGTAATTTCATTAAATCTTATAAAAGCAGTTAAAAAAGCCGACTTTGAGGTATCGATTATTGGCGGCTCTACATTTTCATCATAATAAAGTGAACTAAGAACACTTAATCCATTTGATTGAAACAGACTATCGTTTGGCTGAGTATCGCCATAAGTAGCTTTTGCGTTAAAAACCTGGTTATATTTTCTACTCCAAATTTTCCAATTAAATACTTCCCCGGTGCTAAAACCATCCTTTAATTCAGTTTGGGCATCATCACCCCAGGCAGTAACAGCAATAGCTTTTGTACCATCCCAGATTTCATAACCGGCACAATGCTGTTTCCCGTTTTCTATATAAAAAACGCCAATATAATCTCCAAACCTTAACAGCTCACCATTTATGTTTGGTTCGGCATTAACAGGAATTGCTATTGTATGATTTACATCGCTGGCTCTATACGTCCAGCCTGGCCCTTTAGGCTCTAAATAACTTAACAGATTAACAACACTTTCTCCGCTTAATGTAAATACTGACGGACCACTTTCGTATGTTGCCTCTGCATCTAAAACTATATCACTTTCCGCTAACCAAATTTTCCAGTTAAAGTTTTCCTGAACAGTAAAGCCTTCTTTTTGAATAGTTCCGGGATCATCTCCATATGCTGTAATAATTGCGTCAAAATCACCATTCCAAAATTGAAATCCGCCGCACACTTCGGTTCCGCTAGAATCATAAAATACACCAATATAATCTCCGGGCGAAACAGTATTGCTTTCTAATTCAAATACAACATCCGTTAGTACGGTTAATTTATGCTGATAGCCGTTTTCTTCTACAACCCATCCGGGTTTAATGTTAGAGATTGCACTCAGCACAGATATTCCATTCGAGGCAAATTTTTGTGGTCCGGTTAAAAATTCTACTTCACCGGTATAAACTTTTTTTGTTGAATTTTGCCAGATTCGCCAATTCAAATCTTCGGAACCATCAAATCCATCCTTTAACGGAGTTAAATTATCGTCACCCCAGGCAGTTAAACTAATATTAACATTTTCCCATTTAGCAAAACCGCCGCAAATTAAAGAATCATTTCTAGTGTAGAATACACCAATATAATCTCCATTTTCCAGAGGAATACCTGCAATATTTGGATTAGCAAAAGTGTTGATAGCAATTGAATGTGTTGATCCCGTATTTCTGACGGTCCAGCCGGGATCTTCTTGCGCGGTTATTACAGATAACACTAAAATTAAGTTTAGAACAATTACTATTTTTATCTTATCCATCTTAAATTTCCTAATCTTTTGTAGAAAACCAAACACCAAACTGCACCTGAAATTGCGATTCTATCTGATTATTATGATAGAAGAACTTTCGATACGAGGTTTTTAAGAAAATAACTCTATACCTCACATTAATTTCTGCTGAAGCACCAATTGTATGGTAATCATTAGTTTTTCCATTATAATCGGAAAAAGTGTAATTAAATGTAGTCCCAAAAGCAGGGTAAATATAAAGGGTTGGATTTTTAATATCGAAATACAGTGCTGGTTTAAAACTAATCATAAACGGAATCCAGTTAAAACCCCAATACCCTGAAAATATATTTAATGTATGATCTATTACTGTACCGTCCGGATTTACCGGCGGGAATCCAAATTTACGCGGTTTATTCTCCAAATCTAAAAGCGAATAAGTTCCCCCTAGAGTCAGTTCGAATGGAAGATTAACCAGACTTAATTCTAAACCAAAGTTATCGCCGCTAATATCATTAGACCATATTGGAAGATAAGAAGCTTCATCAATAAGTTTTTTTGAATAAGTAGTTTTCTGATAGACTGAACTAATTTTTATTCCGTCGGAAACAATTTTTGCATGATCATTGCCAAATGCGGTACCAATAAATTTAATTGTAGAATTATTATTTAATAAACTATCAATTTCATCATCCGTAAATACCCTTACTTTTTTTTCATACTTAGAATATGGATCATACTTTTGGACTTTTATTTTCTCATTTTGTCCAAACAATGGTTTCGAAAATAAACAACCGATAGATATAATCAGCAATAGCAGTATTTTTTTATTTCCCGGCTTCAATACTCTGTCATTATTGTTATTAGTTTTTATACATTAGTATGTTTGCTTCAACTGTTTTACCCGGTATTAAATTAACATCAACTGTAGCTTCAGTATATCCTGCTTTGGTTGCAATTATAGTATATTTAGAAGTAATGGCCGTAATTCTTGGAACATTTTCTATTTTATATTTTCCATCTGCATCGGTTGTAACAGAACTTGTTGCCGGGCTTGTTGTTATATTAACAACTGTTAATGCGCTTCCATTTGTTGCATCGGAAACTTTTCCCTCTATTATTCCAAATATTGGATCTAAAACTATATCTAACTTTAATGTCGAATCGGCTATTGAAGTAATGGCTATAGTTTTAGATTCAAATCCGGATTTATTGATGATAATATTATATTGAACATCGGCTGGTATATTTGTAAGAGAATAAATTCCAAATGCATCAGTTGAAACTGATCCGGCATATGGTTCGGTTGATATTACGGCGGCTGGTATTCCAATTCCATCGGCAGAATTAAACACTCTTCCCGCTATTCCCCCGGGAGTTTTTTCGCGGTACATTACAAAATCCGCCCGTGTTGTATATCCAGTATCTACCGAAATACTTATTTCCGCATCATCAAAACCATCTTTTTTTGCGAATAATTTGTATTCTCCAGGTTTAATATTGGGTATCTCATAAAATCCGTCTATTTCAGAAGTTACCGCATGAGAAGAATTTTCTGTAGTAATGAATACCTGCGATATTGATCGGCCGTTTGATGCCTCTGTAGTAAATCCCTCTATACTGCCAACCTTCTTAACTTCTGGTTTTACAGGATTTTCTTCTTTACATGATAATAGAAAGAGAGTAGAAATTACTAAAAGTGCGATTATATTTTTTATCATCATTTTCATAATAATTTAATAATTATTTTTTCTGTTCATATTTAGCCATTAGATAAATATTCTTCAATACTATTCTACTTTAAGAGTTTTTAAAACTGTTATTCCATTTGCAATAAAATTTTCCGGTCCACTCTCATATTCTACAGAAGCAGCGTAGTTTTTCTGATCCGCGGCTCTTTGAATTCTCCAGACAAAAGTTTCATTTGCCGAAAACCCATCTTTTTCTGTAGTTTGACTATCATCGCCCCAGGCCGTAACAGCAATATTTTCGGAACCTGTCCATACCGAAAATCCGGCACATACATAATCATTATCAACTTTACAAAATACACCTATTTTATCGCCATTGCTTAAACTTTCGCCATCAAAAGTAGGATTTATTTTTAATTGAACTGCTATTGTATGATTAATATCTGTATTGTTAACTTCCCAGGAAACAGAGCCGCTTATAGCTTCCGGACCATTTTCTGTAGTTGAAGGATTATCGTCATCACTGCAAGAAAATGCAAAGACTAAAAACATTAATAAAAAAATACTTCGGGTTAATGATTTCATTTTGTTTCTCCTTTATTATAGTGTGAAATTAGTTGCAATTACCGTACCAGCTTTAGAGAAGAGGAATATTTGAAGTGTAAAATTTTGTTTACTTTTGAAGACTTTCTGAAGTTTGAGCAAAAAAAATCCCCTCCTTTTACAGGAGAGGATTTTATATAAAATAATATAAAGGTTATTTAAGAAGATTCATTTTCTTTGTAACCATAAAATCACCAGCGTTAATACGATATAAATAAACACCGCTAGATAACTTAGAAGCATTGAAGTTAATTTTATGATAACCGGCTTCAAATACATCATCAGCTAATTTTGCTACAACTTCACCTAAAATATTGAAGATAGTTATATTTACTTTAGATGCTTTTGGCAGTGCAAATTTAATTGTAGTAGATGGATTAAACGGATTTGGATAGTTCTGTAAAACTCCAAATTCTGTTGGAACTGATCCTTGGAATTCATCAACACTTCCAATCATACTCATTCCATTATTTTTATAAAGAGCATCACCTTCTATATATTGAAGTCCGTCTAAGATAATTTCTTCTTTACTAGCTTTCTGATAAACACGAACTTCATAGTTTTCGCCAACCTGCATACCAAAACTATCATCGTTGCTGCTAACACCCCAGACAGCCATACCCATGTTTCCACCTTCAAATACAGTTGAACCAACTAACTGACCTTTTGTATTAAATACACCAACTTCATCACCTTGCTGTAATTTTCCGCTAACTGCTGATTCAAGTATACCTAATACTGAACTGTTATCAGAGTTTCTATTAACTACATAGTGCTCGGTTTCTAATACTGATGCTGCAGGTTTAGAAGATTTTGTCATTACAGAAGCAGGATAAACTAAATTATCTGCTGAGTTCATATTAACCCAGTATGCATAACTTGGAGACATATTACCAATAGTGTTAATTGTATATTCCGGCCAGTAAACATTACCAGAACCGTCTTTTGCTAATCTAAAGTTATCTGCTATTGAACTTAAACATGTACCAATGTCAGTTGCTGTATTTCCAAAGAAAGGTATTAAACTCCAGCCTTGTGTAAGTGAAATTGTTTCTGCTGCAGGTGTTACCGCTGTACCGAATATTTCAAATTCTACTACATCATTATTTGCTACCAATAACATATAACCTTTTTTATAATCCCAAGTATTTGAAAGCTGATCAATACCGCCTGTAAAATCAACAGTTGGACCAACATTCCAATAAACACTTCCGTTACCATCTTTAAGCATAACAAAGTCAGTATTTAAATCATCAGGTGCACCAGCTTCAGTTAGAAAATCATTAACCGTTCCATTACTAGCAGTAAATATAGAAGTAGCAGCAGCGCCAGCTTCATCAGTATTATATGTACCACTCCACCCAAGAGTTTTAACAGTAGGATTCATAAATGTAGAAACATAAGCCCAGTTACCTGCTGTAATTGTTCTAGCACCAGCTAACATATCTTGTGAGTTAACTGCAGCAGCAACTACTATAGCACCTCTTTCAAAAACAGCTGATAAAACACCATCTGTATTATCGATAATGTCATTGTTTGTAAAAGTGATAGCCTGTGCAGCAGGAGGAGCACCAATATCATGATCATTATATACAGAAATAGTTCTATCATTTGGATCATCATTTACAGTGATAGCATCACCGTCAGTATCCTGAGCTGTCCAAGAGTGTCTCCAAACTTTGAATATAATTCCAGCACCACTAGGAGCACCGTCAACCGCAGTTGTATTAGGATCATCACCATAAACAATCAGCGTAATATTACCAGTACCAGCACCACCAGGATAATCTCTTGCAGTACCATCATCATCTGTATTCCATGAATCAGTAACTCTTACATAACCACAACATCTAACAGTTCCAGCATCATTGTAGAATGCACCTAACCAAATTTGTTCATTGTCACCACCAGGATCCTGATCAAAATTAGCATCAGCAACTTCACCTACCATTGTAAGATCTGGATCATCAACTGCAAGAAGGTCTAAATCCTGGAAGTTTATTGTCATGTTCAAGGAAGTATTTTTCTTATACCATGTACCGCCTGCATTAACATTTGGTCTTGGTTCAATTGTAAATGCCGCATCAGATACATCATTAGTTGCAGGAGCTGAAGCATCCGAAACTCTAACTAAAGCAGCAGCAGCAGGAACATTGTAATTTGCAGCACCAGCAGCTAAAGCATTAGAAACAACATTTGGAACAACCCAGTTAAATTCGCCTAAAGACGCATCTAATGATGAAGCACCTAATATAGTTGCATATGTTCCATTACCTCTCTGGTATTCAAGTTTAACATTTGTAATAGAAGCAGGAGCTATCCATCTAATTTTAACAGTCTCTCTTCCTAAAACAGTTTCACCACCGTTTGGATATTCAAGAGTTAAGGCACTAGCAATACTTGTTACTGCAATACCACCAGTTGTAGCAGCACCGCCGTTTTCTGTAATTGTTATTGTACCAGCTCCTAATGCATCAGGAGTAATTGTATAACTACCTGTATTAGGAACAGTATATGTAGGAGCAGCTGCTATAATATTTGCATGAACTGCTATATCAACATTAGCAATATTACCTTCAGTTGTCCAGGTAATTGTTAAAGGTTGAGTAGTTAAAATATTCTGTCCAGCATAAGGATAAGTCATTGTAATTGTTTTTGTTGGAGTAAGATCAGGTGTAATATCAGTATATGCACCTAATAATCTATAACTAGAATAGTCTACTGAACCGCCTGTTACCATACCAACTAAATCGTCAATAGCATAAAGTGTTCCATCATGACCCCACCAGTTTTCTCTAAAATTAGCCACGTTTACTGCATCAGCATGATTTTGAACGTTTACTGTTGGATCAGCACCATTATTTTCATTTATATTTGATTTTGTGAATTTTACCATTGGTTGATCTGTTGCACCAGCAGGAACAACAGCAACATCAGTTGCTAAAGTACCACCAGTAATTTCGAAACCGTAACTTCCGTTACCTGTTACATTAACACTGGTTGCCACAGTAGAATCGTTACCGGCTGCAACAAAACCGTCTATAGTATTATCAATAATATCAGAGTAAGAAACTTTTAATACACCGCCCGCGTTTACTAAACCGTGGAATGCATTATCATGTATTAAACAGCTTGTAACTGTTAAATCACCGTCTAATACAAAAACACCTGACATTGTATTATTTTCAATTTCAGTATTTGTCATGGTTACAGAAGAACCTTCGGTGAATACACCGGTTCCGGCTCCATCAATTGTAAGCCAGTCTAATGTAACTCCCTGTGCTGTAGATGTTAATTCAACAGCGTTTGAAGCAATTGTAGTAAATGAACTGTTAATAATTGTACCAGTTAAATCACTGAATACAACACCTTTATTTGCATTTGAAACAGTTAAATTATTTAATGTAAGATTTCCGCCGCTACTTACAACAGCAGTTCCTAAAGGAGTATTATCAACTTGTGCATCAGTAATTATTGCGTTAGCACCGGTAACAACAATTGCGTTTCCGGCTTCAATAGAATCAGTAACACCAATTACTGGAGTAGAAATTGTTGCGCCTGTTCCTGTAATATTTATAGCATCACCATTTGTTACATCGTCTATATTAGGTGTAGTAACAGTTGCATTGTCACCAACTATTATAAGAGCAGTATCTGTAACGCCCGTAAGATTAGGAGTAGTTAAATCTGCATTATCACCAATAACTTTTAATCCGTTTCCGCCAATAGTAGTCATAACAATTGATGGAGTTGTAAAATCATCACCAACAACAATAAGACCGTCACCGGTAACATTTAAAAATACTGGAGCATTAGCAACAGTAGTCATTCCGTCAACTGTCAATTTCATTCCGTATCCGCCTACATTTTGAAAATTAGCTGCTCCGCCAAAAGTTACATCATCAGCAGTAATATCAACACCATATCCACCAACCTCAAAATATGCCGATACTCCACCAAAAGCCACTGTAGTAGCCGCAACATCACCAGCAATTTTTAAACCAAAGCCATTTAAGCTATCTGCCAATGCATTAGTTATTTCTGGACCAGCAGTAAATGTAACATTGCCAGTGGTTGTAATATCTATACCGTTATTACCGTTTAAGGTAGGAGTATTTATATCTACATTTGCAAATGTTAAATCGCTGCCAAAAGCGTCAACAACAATACCGTTATTACAGTCTGTTAGTGTTAATACACCAAAAGCAATTGTAGCGTTTGCGTTTGAATCATTAACTCTTAAAGCAACATTTGCGTTTTTAACTTGGAAAGCATTACTTACAACCATATTAGTGGTATTATCATCTGTATCGGTTTCAAGTATTATACCTTCCCACCATAAATTCTTAACAGCCGGAGCAACACCCCCGCCTTGGAAAACAGCAGCCGCACCAATATTAATAGAACCGCCATCTTCTACTCTAATAGAGATATCACCGATTCCGTCCTGATCAACATCCACAAAATGGACATTAACAACAACTGCTGCACTAATTGTTAAAACACCGCCCGATTTTACAACTACGTTTGTGTTAAGAATCTGATTGGTTGTCCATGATTCAGCACCTGTAATTTCGTAGTCCTGGGCAAAAAGATTTGAAGAAATAAATAGAAATGTAAAAAGTGTTAAAAAGATTTTCATTGAATTTTTGATTCCAACGAAATGATTGGTATGTAAATGCTTTGTCTGCATTTGTAACCTCCTTGTATTGTTTAGTTGCACATCCATGTGATTTTTTGTTACTTTTTCTAGTAGACCTAGTAACATTATAACCTCCTAAGAGTATGTTTAAAAAATCCGATTTCAATCGATCCATCGAATAACAGGCCTCCTAAATGGTCCAGCCTGTACAATAAATGTGCAACTCCAATTGCACTTTTGAACTCCTGAATCTGGATGTTCACAACCACACTATCGGTTGTTTAGGTAAATGCTTTAGCAACTTTTTTAAAAAAATTTACAACTAATGTTAAAAGTTCAAAGTTTACTTAAGAATTTTGTTTAGATAAGATTTGTAAGGATATATATATAAATATATTAAGCGTGTGTAAATTTATTTTGTGGCAGTATTAAATTAATTTAAGAATTATTTACTCTTTGTAAAAAAGCCCAATTCAATTTATTGGGCTTTAAAAAAAACTTCATGAATTTTTATTTTTCATATTTTTCAACATAATCAGCAAAGAAATTACCAATTCTTTCATAAGCATTTTTAAGCTTATCGTCCTGAGGCAGAAAAACTGCTCTGAAGTGTCTTGTTCCCGGCAACTGTCCAAATCCCGTTCCGGGTACAACAACAACACCGGTTGCCCTAATTAATTCGGAGACAAAATGATTATCATCATTTTTAATCTCTAATTTTGGAAACGCATAAAAAGCGCCTTCAGGTTTTACACAGGAAATTCCCGGAACGGCATTCAGCATTTCCACAGTAATATCTCTTCGTTTTGTCAACTTATTCATGGCTTCTATAAGATGAAAATTATCGCTATCCAATGCAGCCGGAATTGCATATTGCTCGGGATGATTTGCTGATAAACGTGATCTTAAAATTTTATTGATCGCGGCTAAATAATCTTTAAGAACTTCTTTATTTCCACTAACAATTCCCCATCCAATTCTAAAACCGGGCACCATATAATTTTTAGATAAACCGCCAAAAGTAATTATAGGAACTTCAGAATTTAACGATGCAATTGAAATATGTTTTTCTTCATCAAACATCAATTTGTCGTAAATTTCATCAGCAAAAATTACAAGATTATTTTCAAGAGCTATGTCAACAATTTTTTGCAATGTTTCGGCATTACAGTTAGAGCCGGTTGGATTGTTTGGATTAATTAAAACTATTGCTTTTGTTTTATCATTTATTTTACTTTTTATATCTTCAATATCAGGCTGCCATCCGTTATTTTCATCTAAGTAATAAGGATTTTCCATCATTTGTAATTTACTTGAAATTGCTGTGTAAAGAGGATAGCCGGGAGTAGGGGTTAGAACATTTTCGCCCTGATTAACTAATGCAGTAAGGCAGATATCAATTGCTTCACTTGCTCCTGTTGTAATAAACATATCCTGAATGCTTTTAATTCCCTTTCTATCAGCATCTCTTTCAATAGCATTAAGGGCAAGTTTAATTCCGGATGAAGGCGAATATCCATTCTGATTTTCGAGCATTGCTTTATAAGTTGCTTCTATCATTGCTCTTGGCGGTTCAAAATCATAAATATTAGGATCACCAATGTTAAGATATAACATTTCTTTACCGGCAGCTTTAGCTTCATCGGCAATCATAAGTACATCACGAACAGCATATTTAATATTATTTGTACGAACGGCATGTTTAATAGTTGTCGCCATAAAATTCCCCAGTTAAAATTTAGTTTCTAAAATTTAATATTGCGAAAATTAAGTTTTTTGGATTTGATTATCAATTGATATTTCTGATAAAAATAAATATTAAAAGTACTTTATAGTTTTAAATAAGATCACAAATATTTTAAATTAATATCTACTTCTTATTTATCCGGTTTTAAGATTATACCTTTATTCTCACGACCATTAATTTTAACCGTTATTGGATTTTCTAATCGTACATGTTTTGTGTACTTTTTTTCCTGATAAGGTTTTAAACTGTGCAGCCAGTCCCAGTCAATAAAAGATTCATCAGAATCGCCATTAATAGTAAAATATCCAATTTTAAATGAAGTTAAATTTTGAAAAAAATGTGATCCTTGTGAAGGTGTTACATTTATATCTCTAAAATTTGTCTCAACTATTGTTCTGGCTCCTGAGATTTGTTCCCAGGTTACCGGAATTCCCAGCCAGGGATCAAGTGTTCCCCATCTTCCTAATCCTATCAATAAATAAGGGCGTTTTTCCGCAACCAGTTTTCCGTTTATATTGGCAATTTCTAAAACCACTTCGTTTGATTTTGCTCTGCTAAAATTATTCTGATCAACATAAACAATATCATAAATATCATCAATAACACCATTTCCTAAAACAATGTTGCTAGAGCAGAGTTTTCTTTTTTTTATATGACCGCTTATGTCTAAAACTTCTAATTCAGAACTTTTTACAAGCGGGCGCATTTGAAGCAGAGCAAACTGCTTTGGAGTTCCGGGCGGAGTTGAAAGATTTACAGCAAATTCAATCTCAATAGGAGAACCCATTCCTTTACTTCCAACTATTAATAACAAATCTATAATTTCGGCTAAAGGAAAAAGATTAAATTTAAGAATTGGCGCCAAAGTAAAAACTCTTACTCCCGGTCTCGAAACGCCATCATACAAAGCACTGTTATCAGGAGAATATGTTGAACAAATTTCAGTTAATGTGCCATCTATTTCAGCTTCACTAATGTTAATACTTTTCATTATAATATCTTCTGTTAAACGGGTATTTTCATCCCATTCATCAAGTTTTAAAGCAAAAAATTCCTTTTGCCCATATTCCAAAACATCTTCTATTGTTGAGAACTGAATTATGTGTGTCGGATATCGCGGACAAAATCTTACTCCGCTTCCCCCGTCTGTAATGGTTTTTCCTTGTCCCATTGCCACAGAAGCAATTCCGTCTGAGGAATGTAATGGTTCTATTGGATAATAATTAAAAGACTTTGCAACCCCCGAAAGTTCAGGATAAAAAACATCGCCATGTTTTGCGCCAATCATTTCCTGAACAATCACCGCCATTTTTTCTTCCTCTAAACGGTAAGAAGTCATTTTAATATAAGTTTTTGATTTTTGAAGATATATTGAGGCAAAGATTCTTTTCACGGCACTTAATAATTGTAAAAGTCTTATTTCAGAATTTTGATGAGAGTTTGGAAGCATTAAAGTATCGTAAACACCTGCAAACGGATAACCTTGTGAATCTTCGAGCAAACTGGATGAACGAACGGCAATAGGAGTAGTCATTATCTCTAAAAATTCATTCAGCGATTTTATTACTTCAAAAGGAAATTTTTCGGCATGACAGAACCGTTCAATTATTTCATTATCATCATCACAATTAAGAGCAAAATCGTAAAGATCATTTTCTTCAATAAACTGATCAAAAATATCTGTTGCTAAAATTACTGAAGGAGGAACAAAAATCTGGGCATCTTTAAATTTATCTCTAATTTCATAATCAGCAAGCATATAATTTACAAAACCCAATCCCCTGGCCTTTCCGCCAAGAGAACCGCCTCCAATTCGGGAAAGTGCCGAATATTGTCTAAAACCTTTTTTATCAAAATCCGTGATTAATCTTCTATGGCGCACTCTCCTAAAATTCCCGACAACATCAATTAAAGCTTGTCGCATTTCCTCAATATTATTAAAATCCGATACTCTCTGCGGTCTTAATTCGTGAGCAAGCCAAAACTCGGTTCTGGCTTTAAGCCAGTTAGAAAAATGATTTTTTTCAGCATGATAAATTATACTTTCGGCAGGAATATTATGAAGCTGGGTTTCAAGTTCACCTAAATTCCTGGCTCTTCCAACTTCCTCGCCTTTCGAGTTTCTAAAAATAAAATCGCCAAAACTGAAATAATTCTGCATAAAGGTTCTTAAATCCTGGTGTAAAGTTCGCGATTCTTTTAGCAAAAACGCCGCATTCATGTTACTTGCAGCCTCTCTGTTTTTTTCATCATTCGATTGTAATAATACGGGAATGTCTTCTATATTTTCTTTTACATATTTACAAAATTTTAATCCGGCTTTTGGATCCTGTACACCTTTATGTTTGAAATCAATATCAGAAATAACTCCAAGAATTGTATCTTTATATCTATCAAAATATCTTTTTGCTTCTTCATAAGTTGAGCATAATAAAATTTTTGGTCTTGCACGCATCCTTAAGAATTTTTGGGAAAGGTTAACTCCATCCGAAATAAGATAACGGGATTGTTTTAACAATTCGGTATAAATAAGCGGTACATACGATGAATAAAATTTTATGTTATCTTCAATTAAAATTATGGACTGAACACCAATGGAATCGGAATCATGCTGAAGATTATATTTGTCTTCCAAATATTTTATTATACCAATTATTACTCTAAAATCGCCCTGCCAAATAAATATCCGTTCAAACAAAGAAATATCGTAATGCGTGTAAAGTTCATGAAGTTTTTTATTTTCATAGGCTAAAAGAATAATTGGAATTTTTAATCCGGAGAAAACTACTTTTCTTGCAAACTCAACTGTCTGCATTCCTTCAATATGCAAAGTAACTAAAATCATGTCGTATCTTGAATCGGATTTTAATTCCTCTAACGCTTCATCGCCCCGTGAAATATGTGTAAACTCCGGTGCGTGACTCAAATTCAAATCTTTGTATTCATTCCTCAAAAGTTCATAAAGTCTGCCATCCTCTTCAAATATGTAGTAATCATAATCAGATGAAACAACCAGAATATTACTTATTCTGAATTTCATCAAATTTCTGAATTCCAGAGTTTTGGTATAATAACTTGTTTGTGTAATGATTTTATCAGATTTGTTTGAAGAATCGGGCATAATGTTTTCTTACTTCTTTATTGGAAAGCAAATTTATTGAACATAATAAATTATATTTTGGAAAATATCAAACCTCCGGGGATAAAAGTCCCCAGAGGTCTTTATTTTTTTAAAACCAAAAACAGAGTCTAAACAACACCCTGATCCATCATTGCATCAGCAACTTTTAAAAATCCGCCAATGTTTGCTCCGTTAACGTAGTTTCCGGGAGTATCAAAACGCTCAGCAGTTTCAACACAAGTCTGATGAATGCTTTTCATAATCAGGCGTAATCTGTTATCAACTTCTTCACGGGTCCATGGGTATCTCATACTGTTTTGAGACATTTCCAATCCGGAGACAGCAACACCGCCGGCATTTGCAGCTTTACCCGGACCATAAAGTATTTTTTCATCAATAAATAATCTTACACCTTCAATAACAGTTGGCATATTTGCGCCTTCACTTACAACATAAATGCCATTTTTAATTAAGTTTTTAGCGTCTTCAAGATTAATTTCATTTTGAGTAGCACTTGGGAAAGCACAATCAGCTTTATGATCCCATAACGGATTATAATCCATTGTAGCATCAAGCGGAGTATAAACAGAATTTAGATATTTTTCAGCGTATTCTTTAATTCTGCCTCTTCTAACATTTTTAAGATCCATTATAAACTGAAGTTTTTCTCTATTAATTCCGGCTTCGTCATAAATATAGCCTGTTGAATCTGAAAGAGTTACAACTTTTCCGCCAAGGTCTAATATTTTTTCTGTTGTAAACTGAGCCACGTTACCGCTTCCGGAAACCAGGCAGGTTTTTCCTTCTAAAGTTTCACTTCTTGTTCCAAGCATTTCTGCCGCAAAATAAACCGCGCCGTAACCAGTTGCTTCCGGACGAATTAGAGATCCGCCCCAGTTAAGTCCTTTACCGGTTAAAACTCCTGTAAATTCATTTCTAATTCTTTTATACTGTCCAAATAAAAATCCTATTTCCCGACCTCCAACTCCAATATCACCTGCAGGAACATCGGTATTTGGTCCAATATGACGCTGTAATTCAGTCATGAAACTTTGACAGAAACTCATTACTTCGGTATCACTTTTTCCTTTAGGATCAAAATCTGATCCGCCTTTACCGCCGCCCATTGGCAAAGTTGTTAAACTGTTCTTAAATACCTGCTCAAAAGCTAAAAATTTTAGAATACCAAGATTTACTGATGGATGAAATCTTAAACCGCCTTTGTAAGGTCCAATAGCACTGTTCATTTCAATTCTAAAACCGCGATTAATTTGTACATTTCCCTGATCATCAACCCATGGAACTCTAAATAGGATTACACGCTCAGGTTCAATAATTCTTTCTAAGATTTTTGCTGAGCGATATTCGGGATGACGGTCTAAAACTAATTCGAGAGACTCAATAACTTCATGCACAGCCTGATGAAATTCAGGTTCACTGGGGTTTTTCGCCTTTACATCGTTCATTAATGAATCAACAAAATTACTCATAACTTCTCCTCTTTTATTGAGAATAATAGTTCATAATTTGGATTTGGTAATTAGACAAAAATGGTCGAAATAGTGAAGTCGGCAGAATAAAACTATTAGAATACAAACGCCGGATTTGGAATTTATTAAAGCATAGGATTTTATTTTTTAAGAGAATTAAACGGCTCAACATTTGCACGGCATAAAATTATTTGCGTTATAAAAAAATAGGCTAAATAATAAATTATAGCAAGTATATTTTAAAAATATCATGCTCCAAATCAATGAAAATTGGAGCATGATATAACTTAGTAGTGAAGGATGTGTTATAGATTATAACGAAGTGTTTAAAACAAAAACTTTGACGACACCATTAATGAGCCAAAGAATAAAACTATTTTTAATAAGAGAATTACATTCGATTTCATTTTTGCCTTTTTCTGAACCGAAACGTAACCTTCTGTATCTGACTTATAGTCGCCCATTTTAATTGTCCAGTTAAATGAATTTCTGCATTCCATAAATTTTTCCATTTTAGTATATCTGTTTCTTTCTGCTTTCACTGCTTCATATATTGGCACCATATATTACTTCGGAAAAACAGAAAATTTTAAGTAATATTTTTTTTTAGAATTCCGGGATTTTGCTGAATTTTATTCTATTCAGCGTCTAAATTGTATCCTTTTTAAAAAGATTACAATGTTATCTTTATTTAATTATTGGATGTAAACGGAAGGTACAATTCTATAATAACAAAAATGGCTCTTACAATAACTGTAAAAGCCATTTTTAATCTTAGTATTTTTTATTTCTATCTATGCAGCAGATCTAAACCTATTGTTCCAATCAGACTTTTTAGATAAAATGGAGATTTTGTAACTTTTAATGTTTCATTAGCAGTTGCAAGTTTTTCCTTTATCTCAAGCTTAACAGATTTATCTGTATCAACATTAATTTGCAAGAAATTTTCTAAATATTTAATATGTTTTTGCCACAAAGCAATATCACTTAATTGTTTTGCCATTAAGCGGTCTTTATACCAGTCACTTTCAAGAACATAATCTCTTTCGAACATTTTTCTAATTTCCGGATCATCAATTGTCATTCCCTCATATTTGCCATTAACCATAATATGAAGCAGTGCTTTTAAAGGAGGAATTGCCGCGTTTATGCTTCCATCGTTAAAGTAAGATTTAGCAACTCGTTCCTGGGCTTCAACAATATTGTTAATTCCATCAACAAAAACTTCTTTACTCTGCGATTCGGGCTGAAGAATTTCATCACTAAATACAGCAGTCGGGTTTTCAAAAACTCTTCCAAAAAAGGTCTTAACAAAATTATGAGTTATTCTGTAACCCAAACGGCTTGCATAAACTGTTTTTCCTTCATGCTCAAAATCTTCCAGTTTTTCTAAATGGCCTTCTTTAATCATGTATTCCGGATCACGTTCATCAACACTTAAACGGCACCAGATCTCAGGAATAAGTAAACTAATATCATGATCTATTCTAATGTTTTTACCAATGTAACCGGCAGCAGTCGAAAATCCGCTATATCCCGTTAAAATAAAAGAAACAAGTGCATTATTCAAATCGGTTACCGGACTTAAAGCGTTAAACGGAGCTTTAGTTAACGCGCCTTCAGAACCTACGCCGGTTGTTGATGGAGATTTTCCAGTCAGACTGCAAATAAATTCCATAAACAATTCTGGCAATTCCTGATAATGAATAGGATTATAAACGGCTAACGGACGAATTCCCGGTTCAGGCGGATTATTTCTTCTTCCCGGCAATACAGCATTTACAGGCTGATAAACCGGCTTATCCATAGGAATTTTTCTAAATAATCTTGTTCCAATTTCTCCCAAATATTTGTTGAACGGATCTACAATATCCGGTCTGTTTTGCAGATAACGAACATTTTTAGTCAGTTTACCATCAACAATTCTTGGATGGGCAGATGAAACAAAATATTTGCATTCCTTGCTCTCAACAAAATCTTTAATCAGATTTTTCATCGGATCGGTAAATTGATCGAAGCCAATCGCGTCTTCCATCATGTTAATAGCATCATGCTCGTCCAAAGGTTCAAAATTTGAGATAAAAGAATTTTGAGATGAAAGATCAATCTCAGCTTGTTTATCATAACCTCTGTTAATAGCTTCATCAGGTCTTTGGAAAAATCTATATTCACAGTTTTTAACAAACTTCAGACTTTTGTTTTTATAATCAGGGTTTATATATTCAAGGTTTTGAGCCGGTACAACAACAGAAGCAGTAATATCATCTTCCATTTGAATTTTTTCAGCGGCAACATAATCCTGGCGAAGTTTGTAAGTTCTCCAGGAACCGTCTTTTTCTAACCCGACTCTTAAATAAGTAGCGATTAATTTTCTAGAATTAAACTTTAATTCGTTTCCAAGTTTACCGTCAACAACATCAACGGTAAAATGTTCTCTCCAGTTATCGCCCCATTCGGGTTTGTAAAATCTTTTAATAATTAATACAAGTCCCTTTACATATTGAGGAATTCCTTCGAGCCATTCGTTATATTTATCAGTATATTCACCAGGTGACGGAGTTAATAATTTGATTGCTGAACCAACTGACCGGCGATTACTTAAAAATCCCCGCGGCGGAACATCCGGAGAGTAATCAACCGGAACAATAAATCTACAGCTATAATCCCTTTGAATCACTTCATCTACAAGTGAAAAATCTTTATTAATATCAGCAACAAAAAACGGTCCCGAAATAATAGCGTCCGAGATGGATTTAGAGATTTCCGATTTTCCGCCGCCCGAAACTGTACATGGTTTATGACAGAATGTTCCTTCGGCAACAGTTCCTATAAGTCGCCACGAAGGAGCATTTTCATTCTTGGCCATCTTAACTTTGTAGCCTTCGGGAAGCACATATACTTTATCTTTCAGAAGTTTTAAACTAACTTCTTCCCCATTTCTATCCCACCAGACTTTCTGTTCGCTAAGATCAATTTGTGTATCTTCCGGAACATAAATTATATTGTCAAAGTTTTTATCAATTCCATATCCTTCAGGCTGTATGTGCATTAAATCCGGGTACATTGCCAATACCTGATCGAACTTATGATTATTCTTGAGAACCAGACTATCATTATAGAACGAATCGCCAAGATTATAAGAAGGAAATGCTAAAGCACCGCCTGCATGTTCTTCCTCGCAGTTTCCATAAAGATTTGCCGAATAACCTATCTGGGTTTTAATTTCTTTTTTAGAGTAACCGTAATAATTATCAGCTATAACAGTTACAATAACACCTTCTTCTGTTCTAACGGTTAATTTAAACGCACCGCCGTCATTATATTTTTCATCTTCATTTTCCCAGAACATTCCGTCTCTAATTTGCCGTTCGGAGGCTTCAGATTTATGCGGAAGACCAAGTTCCTTTTTAGTAACTTTTATTAAATGAGGAGCCAGAATTACGCAGCCGGTATGACCAGTCCAATGCTCAATATCTAAAGCCGCATCATTTTTAGGAAGATAAGGATCGCCTGCATTTCCAAAGATTGACTCAACAAAATCGAGATTACTAACTAAATTGCCAGGCGCAAAAAATCTTATTTCTAAAGATTTTTCGGCACTAATACCCAAAACCTCAGGAACAACTTTTGGTCTTAATAAAAGAGATACAAAAAGTTCAGCCTTTTTTTCCTGACTTGATGTATAAGGAAGTTCCATTAATTCTTTTGGCGAATTAAAAGCTATAGAAATTAATCTTTCCGCAGTAGCTTTGGGTACAGCCTTTTTATCATCCGGAATCGGCAAACCGCCTTCAGCAATATGGAAAACGCCTTTGGTAGTTCTTCTGTCATTTTTAGGATTATGAAGAATACCTTGTTTTAACCTGTAAGATTTTATGATTGAAGATGAGAACTCATCATTATCCGGAGGAATTGAAAGTACTCTGGCAATTCCATGTCTGTCTAAAACTAAGGAACTTGATGGAAGTCTTATTCCTGCTTTATTTTCTACATCTTTAAAATATTTATCAAGAAAATCCTGAATCCTTTTATCTGCCGGACAAAGATATTGTGATAACAGTCTGTCTTTTTCCAGGCTGCTTAAAATTAGATCCTCAGCAATTTCTAAAAATTTATTATCTTCTTCTTTTCCAAAATATGGATAACCTTTTGCAGCCAGTTTAAGATTAATATACTGGAGCAATCTTTTTTTATTACCAATTACAGTTTTACCTTTTTCATTAAAACCTAATTCTCTCCGTAAACTCATTCAGACCTCCCTTTAGTACTAATTTACCAATGTATAATTTTTATATATTGTGGGATTAATAACTAACTCAGTAAAAAAAATATCAAGCACAAATTTAATAAATTTTAACTAAAGAAAATTGCGCTGCCTCACTGTTAATTAACCATTAAATAATCGGAATATATTTTGAAAAGTTTATACGTAGCTAAAACATCTTCTCCGCAGTAAACTGCAATATCTTTTACTCTTCCGGCATTAAATAATTCTTTAACATCCATGCCCGAAATTCCTTTACTCTTGGGAGATTCAATTCCAAACGACTGGCAATAAAAATCGAGATTAAACTTTTTAACTGAGCCAAAGTATGTTAATTTATCCAGCAGATCTAGATGTGTATTCGAATTATATCTATTTTTAAGTAAATCTCTGGTAGGTTTAATTTTCAAGATCGCGGAACGCAGCATTAAAAAAGGGATATCAAAATGTTTCCCGTTAAAAGTTATAACCTGATCGCATTTAGATATATAATTCCAAAAGTTGGCTAACATTTCTGCTTCGGTGTAAGCAACATATTTAATATTTTTTTCTTCACAAACCCATTCTTCTGAAACTTCACTATTGTACATAACAAGTGATTTTTCAGTTTTAACATTTAACATTCCAATAGATGCAATCTGAGCAGTAAATGGATAAAGACTTAAATATCTTTCAGCCTCTTCAATTTTTTCTTCACGAATAACTTCATCTTTCTCTTTTTCAGCGTAGCGAAAAATATACTCTCTTTGTGATTCTGAAAGTGAACTTATATCTTTTCCAACAGTTTCAATATCAAATACCATCTTCATAATGCCCTCATAAAATTATGTAAGGAAATAATATTTAACTACTCAATTAATTGAATACTTCCTCTAGGATGTTTATAATGCCTAATACATCATCATTAGAAATATCAAGATGAGTAACGGCTCTTAATGTACCAACTTTCCCGACAGAAATCAACAGCCCTTTATCATTGCACTTTTGTATAGCTTCTTCACAACTAATACCAATTGGCTGAAACATAATTATATTAGTCTGAACAAGCTCCATATCTATATTAAGATTCTCAACTTCATTTATTTTTTCAGCAATCCGATAAGCTTTTTCATGATCATTTTTAAGTAATGGAAAATTATTTTCAATTGCGTACAATCCGGCCGCTGCAAGAATCCCGACTTGTCGCATTCCCCCGCCCCACGATTTTCTTTTGCGGTGTGCTTCTTTAATAAACTCTTTTGATCCGGCTATAATTGAACCAACCGGCGCGCCTAATCCTTTTGATAAACAGCATGAAACAGAATCAAAATGCGATACGTATTCTTCTACAGATATATCAGTCGCTGCCGAAGCATTCCACAGTCTTGCACCGTCCAAATGGTACTTTAATCCATATTTCTTTGCAAGCTCTTTAAGTTCAATAATATTTTCAATGGGATTTATTGTACCGCCTGCAACATTATGAGTATTCTCAACTTCAATAACTCTTGTTCTTGCCATGTAATAAGCACTTTCCGGACGTATCAATGGTTCAACCTGTTCAGCAGTAAAAACACCGTTTGTTCCCTGAACCAGTCTCAACTGAGTTCCGCTTAATGCGGCAACAGAACCATTTTCATAATGGAATATGTGCGCATCCTGTTCACAGATAATTTCATCACCCGGCTGTGTATGAACATTCAGACATAACTGATTTCCCATTACTCCGCTTGGTACAAACAAGGCTTTTTCCTTTCCAAACAATTCCGCACAATATTCTTCAAGTTTATTTACGGTTGGATCTTCGCCGTAAACATCGTCACCAACAGGCGCGTTAAACATTGCGTTTCTCATTTCTTTGGATGGTTTTGTTACTGTATCGCTTCTTAAATCAAATATTTTATTCATTTTCTTTCCGTAAAAATTTAGTTTTAATTTGAGAAATTACTATAAGAAATATTATTAACAAAGTAATTATTGATGATAAATATTGGATCAATAAAGGATTTTCTGTGTAGAATGTTTTTTCATTATTTAATTCTACATCGCCAACCAAAAAATCTCTTGTATACATTTTAGTTTCCGATACAACAAAGCCTATTGGATTAATAATTGCGCTGATACCGCCATTTGCCGCCCGTACAACACTTCTTCTATTTTCAATTGCGCGAAGTACACTTATTTCTTTATGCTGATAAGGTCCGCTTGAGTTTCCGTACCAGCTATCGTTTGTTGCAACGGCTAACATCTCAGCACCACGATCTACAAACTGCGCAATAAAATCCGGATAGATTGATTCTATACAAACAACTCCGCCAATCTTAACACTTTCAGAACCACTCTTTTTATAATTAAATACTAAAGTATCTTTACCAATATTCCAGCTCGAAATTCCTACATTCCATTTTATAAAATCACCTATAAACGGAATATGTTCAACAAACGGAGCATGTTCTCCAAACGGAACTAATTTTATCTTCCCATACTTTTCAACTTTTCGTTCGTTTGGTGTAAAACCTAAAATTGAATTGTATGAAGTATAATGCAAGTCACTCGATTTTGCTTTTTTTGCGTCTTCCGGCGCCTTATCTTTTTCTCTGTAAAAAGTTGCATCCGGCATTCCCGTCATCAGATATACATTATTGGAATCAACAAAATTTCTTATACGTTTTACAACTCCCGGATAAGAACCGGACATAATATAACGGGGCAAAGCAGTTTCAGGCCAGATAATAATTTCAGCATTTTCTTGTACTGCCTTGTTAGATAAAGTTAAATAAATATCTAGCAGGTCATCAAGCGAGCCCAGTTCCCATTTATTCCAAGGGTTTAAATCAGGCTGAATTAACCCGACTTTAACACTTCTTTCTGAGCCGTTATAACTGCTTACTTTAATACTTCCATAGATTATAGGCAGTAATATCATAACAAAAGTAAGGACAGCAATTTTCAGATCTATTTTCCTGCTAATAAAATATGTTTTCAGAAGAAAGAATAAACTAACGTTTATAAATAAAACTAAAAGTGATATTCCCAAAGCACCTATTGTATCAGCAATTTGGATAAAACTTTTGAAGTACGCTAATCCGTGTCCTAATACTAGCCATGGGAACCTAAGATCGGTTAAACCGTAGATATACTCGTAGAAAACCCAGAAGAAAGGGAATAATACAAACGCAATTTTATCTGTAAATATTTTTCGTGTGTAATGAAACAATGTTGACGGGATTAAAAATAGAACCGGATTAAATAGTACTAATGCAACTCCGCTTGTCATTAAAAACGGATCAGCTTCCGGCATCCAGCTTCCAACCCAATACAGAGTAATAATACTAAAAATAAAAAATGTGAAGAAAGTAATTCTATTAACTTCGGCTAATGTTTTACGTTTTTCTATAACAAAGAAATAAGGGATTAAAGCTGTAAACATTAGATATGGAAGCGGAATTGGAGGGAACGATAATCCTAAAAGAGTTCCGCTTAATAATCCCAGTAATAACTGTTTATTTCTAATTTTCTTCTCATCGAACGTGAGAGTGCTTTTGAACCACATTAATTTATTTTCCACTTTTTCTATTTTTTATTATAAAAAACCTGATCAGCCAAATGGCCAGTATTATTCCGGTAATAATTAGGGCTATGTTAGAATAAGTCGATAAATAATAATCAATCAATTCTATATTATTACCGACTGACATTCCCAGATATACCAATAAAATATTCCATACAAACGCACTTATAGTTGCGTATACAAATGTTTTTATTTTGTCTAATTCCGAAACACCGGAAAAGAAGCTTATAACAGATCTTGTTCCAGGCATAAAACGATTTGCGATTATAAGTTTGTAACCATATTTAGTAAACCATTTATCAGTTTTATCAATTGAGTTCTGACTTATAAACTTTAGTTTCCCGCTTCGCAGAACATGTTCACTAAGGTACATTCCTAAATAATACATTAGCATAAACCCAAGAGAACTTCCTATACTTGTAATAAATAAAACCGGAATAAATCCTAAAGAAGTGGATGCGATTAGTGAAGCACCCGCTACAACTACAACATCACTTGGTGATGGTGGAAAAATATTTTCGATGAACGCAAAAAAGAATAAAATACAATAGAGCCAAACTACATCAACGGAACTTATATAAAGGATTATTTCTTCTAACATTAATTGTCTTTTTTAATTAGCAGTACATTTGCAAAAGCTTCAACACCTTCTTCCTTTCCTACAAACCCAAGTTTTTCAGAAGTTGTTGCTTTCACTCCAATTTGATCAATTTCTGATTCTAATATTTCTGAAATTGTTTTTCTCATCTCATCAATATGAGGACGAAGTTTTGGTTTCTCCATTACAACTGTTGAATCAAGATTACTTAAAACGTATCCTTTTTCTTTGATGATTACATAAACATTCTTTAGCAGAATTTTACTGTCTATGTTTTTATATAAATCATTGTCATCCGGAAAGTGTGAACCAATATCGCCCAATGCCAGAGCACCTAAAAGCGCATCGCAAATAGCGTGGAGCAAAACATCCGCATCCGAATGACCTAACAATCCTCTATCAAATGGGATTTCAATTCCGCCTAAAATTAATTTTCTATCTGCCGCAAGCTGATGTACATCATATCCAAAACCGGTTCTAAACTGCTGCATTAGTGCCTTATATCAAAGTTTGTAAATTCGCATTTATATTCAGTCCATTCTATCTTAGCATTTTTAACATGCGAGTGTGACGGACCAATTTTTATAAGCGTAAATAATTCATCTATCAAATATTTTTCTCCTTCAGCAACCGTTAAAACTTCGCCGGAGAATAAATTTTTTGTGTAGCCTTTTAATCCAAGAGAAGCTGCTTTATTATAAACAAAATATCTAAATCCAACTCCCTGAACTAATCCGTTTACAATTATTTCGGCTCTGCAATTATTTGCCATTTGCTTTCACCAGGTTTTCATAAAGTTCTGAAATTAATAATCCGGAGAAAATAAGAGTACAGCCTATGAAACCCAAATTAGTAATTTTTTCACTTAATAAAAAGAAAGCGAAAATTGCGGCAAAAATAGGTTCGAATGAGAATATAATTCCGGCCTTTGTTGGTGTTACATTTTTTTGATATTTTGTTTGCAGCATTGTAGCCATTACAGAAGCAAAAATTGCGGTATATAATAACCCGAAAATTAAATTACCGGTAACGTTTATTTCTATAGCTTCTATGTTTGTTACATCAAATAGAAATGTTATAACAAAAGCTAAACCCGCGGTAACCGCAACTTGCAAAAATGTTAAAATTTTAAAATCATGTTTATAACTGTATATATCCAGAAAAACTATATACAGCGCAAATGCGACAGCACAGAATAATGAAAGTAAATCGCCAATATTAAAATTTGCTCCAAGTTCTTCAAAAATCGCAAAAAACGAATTTCCTCCGCTCGATAAAAATACAATTCCAACAAACACAAAAACTGTCCCAAATATTGCTCCTAATGTTGGCGGTCTTTTTTCTATTACCGTTTGGAATATAGGAATCATAACAACGAGAGAGCCCGTTATAAAACCGGATTTTGTTGCTGTTGTAAATTTCAATCCGGCTGTCTGCAGCGCAAATCCGAGAAAGAGAAAAACACCGAGAATAAATCCATGTTTAAGAGATTCTTTATCAATATTTTTAATTTGCCTATAGAACAGAATAAGCAGAATTAAAGCAGCTATAGAGAACCTAATAGCAATAAACATAAGCGCGGAAGCGTCATTAAGCGATTCCTTTACAATAGCAAACGTTCCTCCCCAGAAAAGTGTTATAGAAAGGAGAATTATTTCACTTAAAAATTTTAGCTTTTTAGGATTTACAGAATCACTCATTTTCTATATCGTAGCCAAACTGACGAAGCATATGTTTATCGGAACGCCATTGTCCTTTTACCTTTACGCGCAATTCTAAATAAACCGGTCTTCCAAGAAATCTGTCAATTGCATTTCTGGCAAGTTCGCCAAGGTTTTTTATTGCCTCGCCTTTTTTTCCAATAAGAATAGGTTTTTGAGATTCTTTTTCAATTATAATTGAAACAAGAATGTAATCCTTCCCTTTTTTACGTTCTTTAAATTCCTCAATAACAACTTCAGTACTGTAAGGCACTTCATCTCTGTATTGCTCAAGTATTTTTTCTCTTACAATTTCCGAAACAAAAAATCTTTCAGTCTCATCAGTTATCTGATCATCAGGATAATACTTTGGATGTTCAGGAAGATGAGATTGAATAATATCCTTTACCAGATCTACATTAAAATGAGTTATGGCAGAAACGCCAAGTATATCAGCGAAAATCTGTTTCTCTTTAATTGCAAGAGCTAATTCCTTCACCTCATCCGGTTTTACTTTATCAATTTTATTAATGATCAGTATTTTTTTTGCACTGCTCTTTTCCAAAAGTTTTGCAACAGTTTCATCTTCCAAAGTTTTTACACCATGCGGATCGTCTTTTATATCTATCATACAAACAAGAACATCAGCATCGTGAACAGACTTTGTAACATGATCCATCATTTTTTCCTGCAAAAGATATTTTGGCGATAAGATTCCGGGTGTATCCAGAAAAATTATCTGATGGTTTTCATCAGACAAAATTCCCAAAACTCTTTTTCTTGTAGTCTGGGGTTTACTTGTTGCAATCGATATTTTCTCACCTAACAAAGCGTTCATCAGGGTAGATTTACCAACATTTGGTTTCCCAATTATTGTAACATAACCGGTTTTGGTCTGCATAGTTAACTCTTTTATTTTTATTATTTTAACTGCCAAATATAGAGAATGGGCGGCTGAAAGGCAATTTGGTTGGAAATTGGGAAATTGATTTGTATGTTTTACACTTAAAAAGATTTTAAATTTTGTACCTAACAGGATTGTATTATGAATAAACCCAAATTAGAAGATTATATGCTTCCTTTACTTAAATCATTCAACAAGAATCAAAATTTATCCTACAAAGAAATTATTGAATTCATTACCGAGAATTTTGATTTACTTCAAAATGATGAATTAAAAAGATCGAGGATGATGATCAATCAGTGTATAGGTTATTTTTTAAAGTCTAACATCATTGAAAGAATTGATAAAGGACATTTCAAGATAATTGATAGAGGAGTTGAATTATTAAATAAAAAGTTATTAAAAATAGATTTTCCAACTCTAAGAGAATATCCAGAATTTGAACAATTTGTTCAAAAGAGAAATAAAAAGCCAATTGAAGACTATACACCTATATTAAGTGAAAAAGAAATTGAGACAATTTCCATTATTCCTGAAGATAGTATTGATTCTTTGTATGAACTTTATAAAAATAATCTCTCGGATGAAATATTGGAAAAAGTACAAAATTGCACATGGCAATTTTTTGAAATTTTAGTTAAAGACTTACTAGTTGGAATGGGTTATGGTGATCCATATGATGAGGCAAGAATTACTCAAGGTTCTGGTGATGGTGGAATTGATGGAGTAATTAAAGCAGATGTTCTTGGTTTAGAAATCATTTGTATACAGGCAAAAAATTGGGGAAATACAATTGGAAGACCAGAAATTCAAAAATTTGCAGGTAGTTTAGAAAGTAAAAAAGCAAAAAAGGGTGTTTTTCTGACGACGGCAACATTTACGAAAGAAGCAAAGGAATACGTTAAAATGATTGAAAAGAAAATCATTTTAATTGATGGTATAAAATTAGCAGAATTAATGATTGATTATGATATAGGAGTAAGTGTTCATAAAAAAGTAATTTTGAAAAAGATTGATACAGACTATTTTGAATAAAAGATTAAATGGAGTGGAACTAAACTAAGATATTATTAATAAGCATAAGTTTTTGTAGAAATTGGCTTGAAAAGGAGAATTAAAAACTAAATCTGCATAAAAGCTTTTATTAAAAGGACAATCTCAAATTATCATTTGGATAAGGTATTAATTTAAAAATGTTAGAATTTAGTTTTTTTGAATCAATTATTTTGGTCTGGTTATTGAACAATATATAGTAATTAACTAGGCAACGGAGTACTTTATGTTTTCAAGACAAATTATAAAATTAGCTGTTTTAATTGGTATAATATTTTTTTCATGCGGTAAAGACGAATCAAATCCAACAGAATTGAATAATGATACAAATGAAATAAATAAAAGTAATAAACGAGGAATAGCATATAATTTAACTGATCCATTAGATTTAGATTCCTTAAAAAACGGTGTTTCCTGGTGGTATAACTGGCACTTTAGAACAAATGCCCCATCTAATTATTACGAAGATTATCAGATGGAATATATTCCAATGCTTTGGGGCGGCAACAAAGAAAATGACTTTACGGAAGTAAAACAATTAATCCTTGGTCATCCCGAAATAAAATACTTATTAGTTTTAAACGAACCCAATCTAACTGATCAGGCAAATCAGACTCCTTTTGAAGCTGCAACTAATTGGGTTAAATACGAATCTTTAGTAGAACAATTAGAAAAAGAAGGCCGTGAAATATATTTGGTTGGACCGGCAATGAATTGGGGAACAATGACTAATTATTGGGATCCGGTTGAATGGCTTGATACTTTTTACGATTCATATAGATATATAAATGATAATGAAGATCCAAGAATTGATTATTTAGCATTCCACTGGTATGATTACGGACTTGAAGCACAATTAGACAGGTTGCAGAAATACGGCAAGCAGATATGGATAACAGAACTTGCTAATTGGAATCAGCAAATAAATTCTTATGCTAAACAGGCGGAACAAATGAAAGAAATGGTTTCGGTTTGTGAATCGCGTGAGGATGTATTTAGATATGCGTGGTTTATTGGCCGCGGTAATTTACCGGATAATAAATATACTTATTTGTTTGAACCAAATCCCGGTCAGTTAAACGACTTAGGCCGATTGTATTTAAGTTTACCCTTTAAAAATTAGTATTAAACAAAATAGAATAATCACCCAAAACCATTAATTTTCTTTTTAAAGTTTTTGTGAGAATCGTAGATAAAAATTCCGAATACAATTAACACACATGCAAAAATTGCTGAAATCATTAAACCGTTATCAGTTAAAACACTTAAATTTAGCGAAGGTATTTTTGACGGTAGAAATTCATGCATTTTTTCTGATAAAGAGAAATTTTCTAATTCAATTTTAGACGGTGACAGAAACAGCATTGAAGCTCCAAATCCGGCAAAAAGCATTATAATAAAGCTTGATAGTATAATAAAAAATGATTTGTTATTTGCCACTTTAATTGATGGAACCGTTTCACTTATTTTAGCCATCACTTTTGCCGTAAAACCGTCAGGGGCTTTTGTAACTTCCATTTTATGAAGAGTATTATCAACAACTTCAAGAGCCTTTAATTTATTCAAAATTTCGGAATCAGATTCCATTAAACTTTTAAATTCTTTTAGTTCCGATGAACTCAGATCGTTATCAATATATCTATTTAATAAATCATCAATGTGCTGTTTCATAACATTTCCTCATGATAATTATGCTTAAGTAAAAGATCTTTTAAAGCATTTCTCGATCGGTGCAAAATAACTTTTGTATTAACTAACGACAATCCCATAACATTTCCAATTTCGCTAAGTGAAAGTCCGTCTAAATAATATAAGATAATAACAAGCGCTGACTTAATAGGCAACTGATCGATCATTTTCATAATATATTCTTTGGCATTATCGGTCTCGGCATAAATTTTATTGTCCTTATCTTCAAGATCATAATGATCTTCAATAGACGACATTTGTTTTTCGGTCTGACGTTTTTTTGCTCCGACTACTGTTAATGCGGTATTGTAAACAATTCTGTAAAACCATGTTGAAAACTTTGCATCTTGTCTAAAATTATTGAGTGAACTATAAGCTTTTAAGAAACAATCTTGCAGAACTTCCTCCGCATCCATCTCATTTTTCAGTATTCTTGATAGAAGAGAAAACGCCTTGTCTTTGTATCTATCTATTAATAAAGAGAAATCCGCTTCGTTTCCCCGTTTAATCGATTCAATAATTTCTATGTCAGTCAAATTTTTCATTCGTTAATTAGACTTGTTTCTTTTTTAAAAGGTTACAGAATGCAAAAAATAATTAAACTCCGAATAACAAACCTCAAACAAAACACAAAGTTCAAAATACAATTTCAAAATTAATGTTTGTTATTTGTTTTTGGGAGTTGGTGTTTATTTGTAATATAGAATTTAAATTTTAGAATTGCCTTAACAACTGTAACCATTTAAGAACAACATTTGTCATAAGCTGTGAGTTCAATAAAAATAAATTTATTGTAACCATTAGAAAAAAAATTGAGTCATAAGTTATAAATTTCAAAATAGTGAGGTATAAAATGGAAGCTGTATTAGGAATAATTTTTGGAATAGGAATACCGGGCGCAGTTATAATAACCTGGATATTTTTCCGTTCAAAAGAGAGACAAATGTTAATACAAAAAGGATTTACAAACGATCAGATTATCTCTTTATATTCTTCAAAGAAAAATCCATACATCTGGTTAAAATTGGGAATAATTGTTGTTTTCTTTGGAATAGGATTGGGAGTAGGCGGATTACTTGAGAACTTAACTAATGTAGAAATGTTTCTTCCATTTGGATTTATAACCTTCACTGGGCTTGGATTTGTAGTTGGTTATTATGTTTCAAGAAAATTTGAAAAAGAAGATCAAGAAAACGAGGTATAAAATGGAAGGCACTTTAGGAATATTGTTTGGAATTGGAATACCTGCCCTAATTGTATTTTCCTGGATCTTTTTTAATTCCAAAGAAAGACTGCTTATGATAAAAGAAAATTTGACATCTGAACAAATTATTGATATCTACAAACAGAAGAAAAATCCTTATTTATCTTTACAAGTTGGATTAGTAATTATTTTTGTAGGTATTGGAATGTCTTTAGGATTTTTAGTTGATCAATATAGTTTTAACCAGTTTTTAGCTCCATTCTGTTTTATTACTTTCATCGGATTTGGATTAATAGTTGCACATTTTGCGGCCAGGAAGTATGAAAAAGAAGATAGATTAGGAAATTCGGTTAATTAATTTTATAAAAAAGGATCAGGTAAACCTGATCCTGCCATAATAATTTATTCTTGTTCAATCAGCCATCTTTCAGCATCTAAAGCAGCTTTACAACCACTTCCGGCAGCAGTAATAGCCTGGCGGTAAGAATCATCAGAAACATCACCCGCAGCAAAAACACCTTCAATATTTGTAGCAGTTAAAGGATCTTTAACAGTAAGATAACCAACTTCATTCATATCTAACTGACCCTTAAAAATATCGGTATTTGGTTTATGGCCAATTCCCATAAAGATTCCATCACACGAAACTTCTTTTGTACTGCCGTCTTTTGTACTTTCCAAGACAGCACCGGTAACTCTTTTTTGTCCGTTTTCTTCAAGACCAAGAACTTCTTTTAAAGTATAACTTAACTCTAAAGAAACATTAGGAGTATTTCTAACTCTATCTTCCATAATTTTAGAAGCTCTAAATTCATCTCGCCTGTGAACAACTACAACTTCCTTAGCAAATTTTGTTAGGTGATGAGCTTCTTCCATTGCTGTATCACCACCGCCAATTACCAGCACTTTTAAGCCTCTGTAAAAGAAAGCATCGCATGTTGCACATGCCGAAACGCCATAACCTTTGTATTCTTCAATTCCCTTTGCGTCCATATATTTTGCTGACGCGCCAGTAGCAATAATTACACTGTCGGATGTATGAACTTCATCACCAACGCTAATTGTAAAAGGTCTTTTAGAAAGATCAGCTTTTGTAACTTCTTTAAAGTATGTTTCAGCACCAAATCTTTGAGCTTGTTTTCTAAGAACATCCATTAACTCAGGACCAGTAATTCCGTCAACAAATCCGGGATAATTTTCAACTTCATTTGTTGTTGTCAATTGTCCGCCCGGCTGCATTCCTTCAAATACAACTGGCTTTAAGTCAGCTCTGGCAGCATAAATTGCCGCTGTTAATCCGGCAGGGCCAGAACCAATAATTAAAACTTTATGATGATTATCTGCCATAATAATTTCTCCTTTTCAAAATAATCCACAAATAACTTTCAGATTTATATTTCGTAAAATTAAACTTTTCTTAGATAAAATGTGTACACTTTTGTATTTACAAACTTATATGACGCAATTTTATTTATAAGGATTCATTGGAAGTGATTTGTAACACAAATCCATATATGTTAATCTGAATGGGGCTGGGAGGTGTTAATGGTTTTATCCGGTTTGGGAACTATCTACTTTTTATCCGATAAAAACCGGGCATTTCTTTTAAGTCCTTTTGCCTTTGCTCTAAAAATCGGACTGTTTTTATACTTATTCTTAAAAGTTGAATTTGTTAATTCCAAAATTTCTTCAAAATTAAGTTCTTTATTGGAAGAATCCTTAAACTCATTTATATCGGTTTCAGTCTCAAGTTTTTTGTTCCATGGACAAACGTCCTGGCAAACATCACAGCCAAAAAGCCAGTTATCAAAGCTTGAGGAAAACTCTGATGAAATTTCGCCTTTATTTTCAATAGTTAAATATGAAATACATTTATTTGCGTCTATAACTCTTCCCTCTTTAATAGCATTGGTAGGACATGCATCAATACAGGCTTTGCACGAACCGCAATGGTCTGTAACCGGTTCTGAATTATCAAATTCAATATTAGTAATTATATTAGCTATAAAAAACCAGCTTCCTATTTGTTTATTTATCACATTTGAGTTTTTCCCTATCCAGCCTAATCCAGATCTTGATGCCCATGCTTTATCCATTACAGGACCGGTATCAACATAAGATTTACATTCAACTTGTGGATTAATAATTTTTAATTCAGTTTCCAGAATTTCAAGTTTATCCCATATAATGTAGTGATAATCAGTTCCCCAGGCATACTTGCTTACTTTGCCGCTTCCGGGCTGGTTTTCAAATTGTTCAGCTTTGTAGTAGTTTAATCCAACAGAAATTACACTCTTAGCAGATGGTAAGATTTTTCTAACATCTTTTCTTTTTTCAATATTTCTTTCCATGTACTCCATTCCGGCATTATATCCCTTATGAAGCCATTTGTCTAAAATCTCAGTTTCATTTTCTAACAGATCATAGTTAGAAAATCCTACAAGATTAAATCCTAGTTTTTTTACCAGTGAAATAACTATTTCGTTTTCAATTTTTAACAATTAAAAATCCCAATTAGGTTCTTTAGCTTCCGCTTTTACATAAACTTCATCGTCTATAATTTTCACTTCAAATACATCAATCCCTTTTCTGCCGTTAATTTTTCCATCTTTCAAGTTGAAACTCCATCCGTGAACCGGGCAAGAAACATGTCCGCCATAAACATATCCATCATGCATAACAGCAACATGCTGATGAGGACAAATGTTATTTAATGCATATACTTTGTTTTCTAATTTGAACAGTGCTAAATCAACATCATTAACCATTACCCGCTTACCAACTTTTTCTTCCAGGTCATTAATGTGACAAACTTTTTCAAAACCTTCCAACTTTTATCTCCTTCCATATATAAAAAAACCGCGAAAGCTATTGCAACCGCGGTTTAGTAAAACTTAATTCTCTTATATTATTCAGCTTTTACGCAACTATCTGTTGGGCAAACTGATGCACATTGAGGCTCATCAAAATGGCCTACACATTCTGTACATTTATCAGGAACTATATAATAAAAATCTTCTGAATAGAAACCTGTTGCTCCGCTAGGTGCAGCATCATCTTCGCCAAAAGTTTTTCCGTCCATTTCCCATTCTGCTCCTGCTTCATAGATAGCATTATTTGGGCATTCTGGTTCGCAAGCACCACAGTTGATGCATTCGTCAGTTATCATTAAAGCCATAATTGTAACTCCTAAATGTTATTATTAAAAAACTACAGTAATTATTTATTTATAACCTGAATATTCTTTTTTCGAACACCGCGATAATATAAATAAAATGAAAATTTTTATCCAATAAAAATGACTACATGTCTTAATTTATACATAGTCTAATTAGTTAAGCTTCTTGTCGGAGCCGGAATTCTACCGCCGCGCCCTACAAACACAGAGCTTCCTATATCACGGACACTCATAATAGGAGCTTTACCTAACAGACCGCCATAATCTACAGACTCACCAACTGTTTTTCCGTACACAGGAATCATTCTTACAGCCGTAGTTTTATTATTTATAAATCCTATCGCACATTCATCGGCAATAATACCGGCAATTGTTGAAACAGAAATATCACCGGGAACCGCTATCATATCAAGTCCAACCGAACAAACTGCAGTCATTGCTTCCAGTCTTTCTATACAAAGATTACCATTCTCAACGGCTCTTATCATTCCCTGATCTTCACTTACAGGAATAAATGCGCCACTCATACCTCCAACAGATGTCGACGCCATTAAACCGCCTTTTTTAACATTGTCGTTAAGCATTGCAAGAGCAGCAGTTGTTCCGGGCGCACCAACATCAGCAAGTCCCATAGCCATAAGAATATCAGCTATACTGTCTCCTTCGGCAGGAGTCGGAGCAAGAGAAACATCAACAATCCCAAATGGAATTCCATGTTTTTTTGCAACCATTCTGCCCATTAGCTCGCCAGCACGTGTAATTTTAAAAGTGGTTTTTTTTATCACTTCCGCAAGCTGCTGAAGATCAACATTACCGGCAGCCTTAATTGCTTCAAAAACAACTCCCGGACCGCTTATACCAACGTTTAAGACAACTTCTGGTTCACTAATACCGTGAAATGCCCCCGCTACAAAAGGATTATCTTCCGGTACATTACAATAAACAACTAATTTTGCACAGCCAATGGAACCGTCGTCTTTTGTTTTTTCGGCGGTATCTTTAATAACCTGCGCCATCATGTTAATTGCGTCCATGTTAATTCCCGCATTAGTAGAGGCTACATTAACGCTTGAACAAACACGTTTTGTCTCGGCTAACGCATAAGGAATAGATTTAATCAGCTCACGGTCACCGTTTGTAAATCCTTTTTGAACTAATGCTGAATAACCGGCCAGAAAATCGATTCCGATTTCAGCGGCAGCTTTATCAAGAACTTTTGCAACTTCAACAAATTCATCAGCTTTTAACGCATCAAACGGAATTGCGGCAGGCGTAATTGATACACGTTTATTGGCGATTGAAACTCCATATTGAGCTTCAACTTCTTCCGCGTACTTAACATGATTTTTACCATACTTAAGAATCTTCTCATATATCTTTTGTTTGGTCACTTCTATATTTCTATCAAAACAATCACGGAGACTGATACCAAGCGTAACAGTACGAATATCGAAATGTTCGATCTCCGTCATTTTTATCGTTTCAAGAATTTCTTCAAATTCGTATTGCATTTTTTCCTCGTTTAGTAAACTTCAGATTAAATTCTGTGCATCGATCTAAAAAGATCTTCATGCTGCAGATAAACCTTAACATGTAATTCTGCGGCAACATTATTTAGTTTCTCTTGAATTTCTTTAAGACTTTTTGGCGAACTTGTAATATCAAGAATCATTATCATTGTATAAAATTCACTCATAATTTTTTGACTAATATCTTTGATATCACATTTTGTTTCGCTTAAAGCAGAAGTAATACCAGCAACAATTCCCGGATGATTTAGACCAAACGATGTTAGTATAACTTTACCGGAATCTGAAATAACATCTGGTATTGAAGTTGAGGATTCTAAATTTGCAACGGTCTTTGAAACAACCTCTTTTACTATTCCCGGATTAGCTCTGTCGCCAAGTTCAGCAATAGCATTTAAGGTTATTTTTCTAATTTCTTCTTCTGTAATTCTCACGGCTTATCACCTATAAAGTTTTTTTGCAAATATTCTAATTGCTTGTTATATAATTTATTGTTTTTATTTTTAGCAAATTTTTCGGCGTTCTGATAATTTCCACGGTAAAATCTAAACCAAAGTAAGTTGGAAATTACAATTCCATCAAACACTCTTTCTTCAACAAAGGCATTTATAGAATAATAGCCCAATAGAAAATTCCACGCTAAAGACATGGTTCCGGATAAATATTCACCGGTATAAAATTGTCCTGAGCCGGGTAAAATATAAGAAATAAGTTTTGCAAATAACACCGAATATTTTTCACCTTCAACAAATTCACATATATTAATTAACTCTTTACAGTTATCTAGTTTTTGAAATTCTATTGATGCTAAAGCCCATTCATTCTGAAAAATATAAGTCCATCCCTTCCAGTATGTTATTTTATTTCTCTTTTCTGTTGTCCGGAAACTACTCTCTAAATCCTTTAATAATTCAAAAGCTCTTAAAGTTGTTCTCCGTAAAATATTAACTTTTATAATTTCAATCTTAGTATTAAACTCAAGTTCTCTTTCATTACTGTTTTGTAAGGCTATTGAAAAATATTTTATTGATTCATCAAGTTTGGCACCGGCTTTATAACTTTGCCCAATCTTAAAGTTTGCTTCATAAGAATATTTTTTTTCTGAATCAAAAAAGATTAAACGCTTATATTCTGTAATTGCATCATAATAATCGCCAGCCGTAAAAAGCCTTTCGGCAAGATTGTACTGATATTCCAAATTATACTGGGCTGAAATTGAACTGATCAATAAAAACAATATGATTATAATTTTTTTTATTTCAAAAACCCAAATTCTGGCAGAAAATAATTTACACTATTTAAGAATTGTTCCAGATCGGATTTATATGTAAAATTAACATCAGCGTTATAAATATGAGCAGATGCAGCTGAGCCATAAATATTTCCCGCGTAAAAATAACCCGCTAAACCGGTGAATACCCATGCTCTTGTTTTATGATCATTATCAAAGTTTGTATATGATAAATAAGAAAGTACTCCGGTAAACAGTAATGATGTAATACCATCGCCAATATTTCCAGTATAAATTTTTCCGGCTCCGGGAATTATTGCTGATAAAATGGACGCATACACGGGTGATTTATATTCGGGATGTAACTTTCTGTTATAGAAATTTTCTATATCCGTTCTATAGTTTTGAGGAAAAGATTCAATAAATTCGTTTCTTTCCGGGAGAAATGTATTATCTAACAAATAGGTTATGTTTTTTAATCTAAATATTTCATGGGTATATTTTTCGGCAAAATTAGTTTTTTGCACAACTAGATTTCTAAATGACGCAAACTGCCGTTCATCAAATTTTGATTTTATATAAGCTAACCTGGCTTCTGACATTAAAGTAGAATTGAAAAATAATCCCTTATAATTATCGGCAGCTTCATCAAGCCTTCCCATCTTGTGAAAACAATCTGCTGCTTTAAATCTGATTGTATCGTTATTCTCAAATCTCAAATAATCATGAAACTCATTTATTGCTCTTAGATAATCATGTTCTTTATATAGATAATTCCCAAACATCAATCTGTTTTCTAAGGTCAGAACGTTAATCTCTGAAACATTGTTCTGACAAATACCCTTAACAGAAGATATTAGAAATAATAGAGCTATATACAGAATAATTGGATACTTGATTTTATTTTTCAAAGTTAAACTTTACACTTTCGGTTTTTAATAAATAATTTTCAACTGGATCATATAAATGATTATGTATCACTAGTTTATACTGATTCCGGCTTTTAAATAAATTTGAATCACGTACAAACCTATCGGCAAACATTAAGGCTCCGGTAATTATATTGGTCTTTTGAACCGACTGAATAAAAAAGCCGGAACAAGTTGGACTAAAAGGACAATTATCACCATCCAAATCTGAAATAAAAAAAGAGTAAGTCCCTTTTAATGCTGATAAAATAAAACCTGAACCTCCTGAAACATATTCATGTTCATGATTTTCAGCAGCATTAGATTGATACGAAACTTCCTTTGCTTCCCAGCGTTCCCAATCAGTTTGCGCATATAATCCAACGTTACACAACAATATTAAAATTAATATCCGTTTCATTAATCCAGTTTAATTTTTAATCTGTTCATCAAACTTCTTAATTCAAGCTGTTTATAAATCGCGTCCTTACATAACACAATTTTATTGTTCCAGCAAATGTCTTTACTTTTTTCATCAATATATACTTTTGAAAAAAAATTTTCATCTTTTAAACAATCATATTCATCCCTTTTTAACAACTTAGTAATATCAAGTTCTCCTTTCATACCGTCGTTATACTCTATGAATACTTTGTAATTTGATAAAGGTTCTACAATTATAGGTTCAATCATTTCTTTATATATTATAATTTAACAGTAAAGATAAGTATATATAGGATTGTTGACAAAACCTTTGGTAATAATTTTGATCATTTTGAATTAAAAAAGGAGAAAATTATTTTACATTTTTTTTGACCGGTGTTTCTTATATTTACCAGCTATGAAAAATGATTTAAGTAAAAAAACAGAACTTAAAAATCTTACTCTAAGTGAGATTGAAGATCATCTTGTTGAATTGGGAAGTCAAAAATTCCGGGGGAAACAAGTATTTAACTGGATGTATAATAATCTTGCAACCAGTTTTGATGAGATGCAGAATCTGCCTAAAGAGTTAAGAGCAGATCTTGATGAAAAATATTCGCTTAAAACTCTTGAAGTTTTAGAAGTTCAAAATTCTGCGGAATCAAATACAAGAAAATTTTTATTTGAAACTTCAGATAAACGAAAAATTGAATCTGTAATTATTCCGGATAAAGATAGAAATACTCTTTGTTTATCTACACAGGTTGGCTGTCCGCTCGATTGTAAATTCTGTGCTACCGGAGTTCTGGGATTTAAAAGAAATTTAACAGTCGGCGAAATAATTGATCAATACATGCTTGTATCAAAGGAGTTTGGTAAAGAATACATCACAAACTTAGTTTACATGGGCATGGGAGAACCTTTGATAAATTTCAAAGGAACAATTGGTTCATTAAATATTTTTACAAGTGAGTTTAACAAGTCTTTGAGCCGTACAAGAATAACCGTGTCTACATCAGGTATTCCGGGAAAGATTAAGGAGTTAGCCGATAATAACTTTAGAGTTAAGCTGGCTCTTTCACTACATTCCCCTTTTGAAGATATACGAAGCAAGATAATGCCTATCAATAGGAAGTATTCGCTTAAAGATACTCTTGATGCTGTGCATTACTATTCCAGAGTTACCAAAACACGTATTACATTTGAATACACAATGCTGAAGGGGATAAACGACCGGCAGGAAGATTTGGAAGCATTAACAAAAATTTCACGTGCGCTTCCTTCTAAGGTTAATATAATTCCATTTAACAGTATTGCCCATATGGTGCCAACCGGACTTTCGGCTGAACTGGAGCCAACTTCTTCTGCTGATATTGAAAAATTTGCAGACGGACTTAGAGACAATAATATAACAGTAATGGTTCGCGATACACAGGGAAGCGATATAGCAGCCGCATGCGGACAATTAGCAGCTAAAACAGAAAATAATCTAGAACAGAATTAATGAGAAAATTAACACACGCCGAAATATCTGACACCCGGCCAGAATTAGAAAACATAGACGAAGTAAAAAAACTGCCCGTATTTGTTGTTTTAAATAACATCCGCAGCAGTTACAATGTTGGAAGTATTTTCCGTACATCGGACGGAGTAATGATAGAAAAATTATTCCTATGCGGATTTACACCGGCTCCGCCAAAGAAAGAAATTCTTAAAACAGCACTTGGCTCTACTGAAAGTGTAACTTGGGAATATGCTGAAGATGCAAAAGAAGTGATTAGCAAATTAAAATCTGAAGGTGTTAAAATTGCGGCTTTGGAACTGACCGAGGGAAGCATACCGCATCACGACCTTCCTAAAAGCGAATTCCCGGTTTGTCTTATAGTAGGTAATGAAATTAAAGGTGTTGATCAGGAACTTTTAGATCTTTGTGATTTTGCGCTTGAAATTCCTCAATACGGAATTAAACAATCTTTAAATGTTGGTGTTGCTTACGGAATAGCGATCTTCGAATTGAGAAAAATTTTTGAGCAGAAAACTTAATCAGCCTCTGTAAGTAAAATACTCTTCTCCGTTATCTTTAGTATGAATAAGTATCATACCGGCTCTAACAAGTTTAACCAACGTTCTGGAAGCCCTTCTCGCAGATGTATTGGCAGCATTACATAATTCCTTTACCGAAACACTTTCATGTTCATCCAAATATTCAAATACAGCTTTTTCAAGCTTCCCTATGGAATACTTATATAACTTCTTTTCTTCCGAATGAGCTTTTAAAATACGAATCATTTCTTTGCTTGCAGGAACACTTTTATCATTTACCCTGACATAAACCTGAGCTTTATTTATAAGCAGTTCACTCTCATAATCCTGCAAACGGTGCGGTTTAACCTTAGCTTCATTTATTGTACAGCAGACTATTTCTTTTTCATCAACATCAAAATATTCTATTAAATAACTTATGGGAGGTTCACAAAATTTTTCCGCGGCTTCTTTAATTAGTCCGGCTTCCCCCTTTTCACTTTCAACACCCTGAATTTTACCGTTGTCTCTAATACCAAAAATGATCACTCCGCCTTTAGTGTTAGCAAACGCAACCATTTCTTTGGCAATTTTTTCATGACTGGAAAATTTCTGCTTGAATTCGATTTGCAACCCTTCACCAGATTCAATCAACTTAAATAATTCTCTTCTAGTCAAGGATTTACCCTTTCTATATTATTTTTCTATTTGGGGTTCTTCTTTTTTTGGCTCTTCTTTTTTCGGTTCTTCTTTCTTTAGCTCTTCGTTTTGCTTTTTAATTGCATTTTGGAACATTTGTTCAGCTTCAGAAATTTCCTCTTCCTTAATAATTTGCTTCTTCTGTGTTGAATCGGTTACTTCCTTAATAGGAGCCACAGCAGTTGAATCACCTTCTCCAAACTCATCTGTTTTTAGTGAATCTGAAACAACACCAACGCTATCAAATACTTCGGGAATAGTTGTCTTTTTCAAACTATCGGGAGGCATATTTGCCATTTTAATAGAATCCTGAATCGCTTTTTCTTTTGCTACAATTTCTCTTTTCCAGACTTTAAATTCTTTTAGCTTTGGAGAAGCTTCTTTAGCATATTTTGTTGTACCGTATTTTACCGTTAAGGAATCGTATACAACTGATGCGGAATCCGGAAGTTCAAGATCATTTTCTAAAATCCATCCAACCGTATAAAGTGCTTTTGGCGCGTAATCTGATTCCGGATGTTCTTTGGCTATCCGGTACAATCTTAAAATTGCTGAAGTAAAATTAGAATCAAGCATCTCTTTTTCGGCAACATAAAAAGAATCTGCCACAGGATTCGATTCTTTATAAACAACTTCAAGACCTAATTTTTTTGCAGCTTCATTAGCTACTTCCTGCCCTGTATATTTCTCATAAACAATTGTGAACAAACTATCAGATAACTGTTTATTTTCTATGGATGAATAAAATGAACCTAATGAAAATAATTGCGAAGCGGTATATAACGAATCCGGATATTCACGAATAACCGCATCATAATAATATTTAGCGGAATCAATAACATTTAACTCAGCAAAAAACAGATTTCCCATTTCAAACTTTAATTTTGTACATAACGTGTGTAATGAATCAGAAGATAAAACAGGGTATTTAGGAGGAAGCATTTTTTTCTTTGTGCTTGATGCTCTGGTAGTTGTTGTATTTGCTCCGCCTCTTGTACCGGAAGTTCTACTTTCTCCAGATACATCGTCAACTCCTTGCGAAGTAGTCTTTGTAAATTCCGCGTTTTTTATAGAATCCTGATATTTCCATTCTTCATAATCTATAGAATCCTGAACGTAAGCCATAGAGTCACGGGAATAAAGAAATTGTGTTAATTGATCATCAAGTTCGTGTCTGATTTTCAAATATTCTGTTAATAGTTTATCCTTTGTTCTGGCTTCATATACATACTCTTCAGGAGCTTTTGTTTTTAATACTTTGCTGTAAAAAACTTGTGAACTGTCATAATCCCGTAGTACATCTTCCAAAATTTTTGCTTTCATAAAAATAGCAATACCGGTGCTTTCACTGGTTTTATAAGTTGTATCTACAATTGTAAATTTATCAATCGCTTTTTCATAATCTTTAAGATCATAAAAGTTCATACCAATTTCTAATTCTATTTGGTCTAGAAAATCTACATATTTGTCTTCATCATAAAGTTCATCTAATATTCTCTGACTTTCCTCGTTTTGCTCAAGTTCACGTTTTAATCTGGCTACTTCAATTTTACTGTTAAACTCAATTTCAAAAGTAGGAGAATAATCGTTTACTTTTGCGAATGCCGCGGCAGCTTTTTCAGTTTTTTTAAGCTCTTTATACATTTTACCAATTTCGTAAGTAACTTCTGCATTTAATTCTTCAGAACTTGAAACCTCAATTAATTCTTCACATTTTTTTACAGATTCTTCAAAGTCTTCTCTATAAACATAGTAGCTTATTTGCGAACTCAATGCATCAACCGCAATTTCTTCTTCATCTAATAAAATAGCCTTTTCTTTAACATCTTCAAGTTCTTCCAAACCCTTTTCAAAATCCCTTAATTGCAGATTAGTTTTTCCAATCCACAATTCAGCCATTAAAACTAAATCTTCATCATTTCTGCTAAATAATTCTTGAAATTTTCTCTCAGCCTTTAGATAGTTAGTCTGGTAATAAAGCGATTTTCCCGTTAAAAAAAGCGCGTCATCAAAATAAGATGATTCGCTATCATACTGCAATATTTTTGAACATTTCTCAATTACCTTTTCAAAATTCTCATCAGCTTTTTTCGGAGTTTTTTCAAACCTAAATTGAAATAACTCTTCCTTGCTTTCCATTAAAGTTTGGAATCCTTCATCGTAAAGTTCAGTCGCATTGTAGAATCTGTTAAAATATGTTGTAAAATTACTCCACACTCCGCAACTGCTTACAAAAAATAAAAGGACTATAAATGCCGCATTTAACTTATTTCTATTTGATAATTTAATGTTCATATTTCTCTTTATTATTTTATAAAGCTGCAGGACCTGATTCATCAGTTCTAATTCTAATTACATCTTCAATATTTGAAATAAAAATTTTACCGTCTCCAACCTGACCGGTTTTTGCGGATTTCAAAATTGCATCAATTGCTTTCTCTAACAACGAATTATCAACTACTACTTCAATTTTAATCTTTGGTACAAATTCTATCTGGTATTCACTTCCGCGATAAGTTTCTTTATGACCTTTTTGCCTGCCATAGCCACGAACCTCCGAAATGGTTAAACCTTTTATTCCTTCTTCCTGAAGTGCTTCTTTCACTTCATCCAATTTAAATGGCCTTATAATGGCTTCAATTTTTTTCATAAAATCCCCTTTCTACTTTCCATGACACTGTTTATACTTTTTGCCGCTTCCACATGGACATGGATCATTTCTACCAATTTTTTCTTCAACTTTAACCGGCTGCTGCTTTCCGCGTTTTGAACCTTCATCATCCAAGGGAGCCGTGCCGCGCAATCCCATACCGGTATCACTTTCTTTTATTACCTGCATTCTTGCGGGTTGTCTTCTTTTAGTTTGAACTTCTTCTGGTTCATGCGGGAAGAATTTGAAGCAGAATGTTACTACATCATCACGAATTTGATCTAATAAAGAAACAAATAAATTATAGCCTTCAGCTTTATATTCAATTAATGGATCTTTCTGTCCGTATGCACGAAGCCCGATACCTTCCTTAAGATCGTCCATTTCGCGCAAGTGTTCTTTCCATTTCTCATCAATAACACTTAATACAGCGTAACGTTCCAAACGTCCCATTAATTCTGAACCGATCATCTCTTCTTTTCGCTTGTAAAACTCGTGGGCGCCTTCAATTATTCTATCTGCCAATCCACTCTGACCAAGATCTTCCAACTCTTCAATTTCTATTTTAACATCAACTAATAAATGCTGAAGAATCTCTTCGCGTATAGCATCAATATTAGCCTCATCAAAATACTTGTTAACTACATTATCAACGTATTCATCAAGCATTTCTAGTATTTCACTTTTTAGTCGTTCACCTTCCAATGCTTGTTTTCTTCTATCATAAATAACTTCGCGCTGCTGGTTCATTACATCATCATACTCCAGCAAACGTTTTCTTATTGCAAAGTTATTTTCCTCTACTTTCTTTTGCGCTCTTCCAACAGATTTAGTAATCAATGGATGCTGAATTACTTCACCTTCCTCAATTCCAATTCTACTCATCACGCTCGAAATTCTATCACTTCCAAAAAGACGCATTAAATCATCTTCAAGTGAGAGGAAAAACTTAGTTGAACCGGGATCACCCTGACGACCGGAACGACCGCGCAACTGTCTATCAATACGACGTGATTCATGACGCTCGGTACCAAGTATATACAAACCGCCCTTTTCTTTTACTCCGGCACCAAGTTTAATATCTGTACCACGACCAGCCATGTTTGTAGCTATTGTTACCGCACCCGGCTGTCCGGCATGGGCAACAACATCTGCTTCACTCTGATGCTGTTTAGCATTTAATACGTTGTGAGGAATACCTTGTCTCTTAAGCATTCTACTAATTGTTTCAGAAACCTCGACACTTGTTGTACCAACTAATATAGGTCTTTTTTCTTCACGAAGCTCTTTAACTCTTTCTACAACCGCATTATATTTCTCACGTTTAGATCTAAAAACAGAATCATCCATATCATCTCTTGTAATAGGTCTGTTTGTGGGAATTACAACAACATCAAGTTTATATATATCTAAGAATTCAGATTCTTCTGTTTCAGCGGTACCGGTCATACCGGCAAGTTTTTTATATAATCTAAAGTAATTCTGAAGTGTAATTGTAGCTAAAGTCTGAGTATCTCTTTCCACTTTAACCTGCTCTTTAGCTTCTATAGCCTGGTGAAGTCCGTCAGAATATCTTCTTCCGGGTAAAACACGACCGGTAAATTCATCAACTATTGCTATTTTACCTTCTTCTGTAATTACATATTCGTCATCTTTCTCGAATAAACAATAAGCTTTTAAAAGCTGATTAAGTGTATGAATTCTATCACTTCTTTCTCCATAAAGATGATATAATTCATCCTTTTTCTTAATCCTTTCTTCTTCGGTTAAGTTTTCATCATTTTCCATCTTACTTATTTCAGTGCCCAGATCCGGCAATATAAAAAATTCAGCACCTTCTCCCGAACCTTTCGATAAATCGTCTCTGCCTTTTTCTGTAAGATCAATTGAATTGGCTTTTTCATCTATAGCAAAATAAAGTTCTTCATCAATTTCAGGCATTCTTTTGCCTTTTTCTCTCAAGAACTCTAATTCTGTTTGCTGCATTAATTTTTTGCTTTCACCATCAGAAAATATTTTTAGAAGTCTTTTACTTTTAGGTAAACCGCGATGCGCTCTAAATAATAAAACACCGGCTTGTGTTCTGTCTTTTGGATCGCCCGATTTTAATAAGTTTTCGGCTTCCTGAACAAAACTGGCAACAAGTTTACTCTGCGATCTGTAAAGCCTTTCAACTTTAGGTTTCATTTCATCAAATTTCTGATCGGTAGATCCAACCGGACCTGAAATGATTAAAGGAGTTCTTGCTTCGTCAATTAAAACTGAGTCAACCTCATCCACAATTGTGTAGTTATGCGGACGCTGAACTCTGTTCTCGGTAGAAATTGCCATATTATCGCGGAGATAATCGAAGCCAAATTCATTGTTAGTTCCGTAAGTTATATCCTGAGCGTAAATTTCTTTTCTCTTATCCGGATCCATAGTATTAAGAATACAGCCGACTGTTAACCCGTGAAATTTAAATACTTCGCCCATCCATTGACTATCACGCAGTGCCAGATAATCGTTTACAGTTACAACATGAACTCCGCGCCCGGTTAAAGCATTTAAATAAATTGGAAGTGTTGCTACAAGAGTTTTACCTTCACCAGTTGCCATTTCGGCAATACGCCCCTGATGAAGTACCATTCCGCCAATTAGCTGTACATCGTAAGGAATCATGTTCCATGAAATTTTATCACTAGCGGCAGTCCAGCTTTTGCCACAAAGTCTTCTACAAGTATCTTTTACAACTGCAAAGGCTTCCGGCAATAATTTATCTAATATCTCTTCATATTTATCATCAAGTTCATTTTCAATTTTTTCAAGCTCATCATAAAACTTATGTCTGTCACCCTCAAAATTATCCGATTTTAACTCAGAATGAATACTTTCAATTTCACTTTTTAAATCTTTAGTACCTTCTGCAATTATATTTTTAAATTTTTCGGTTTTTGCTATTAACTCATCGTCACTTAAATTTGCAAGCTTTTCGTATTCATTATTTATCTCCTCAACAACCGGATAAAGATCTTTAAGAGCCTTACTATTCCTATCACCAAAAACTTTCTTTAAAAAATCACCAAGCATTAAATTCTCCCATTAATTCAGAATTGTAAAGTTAAATAAAGCCATTCTGAAATGCAATTTAAGGATGCCTATACTAAATATTTGACCTAAATTGATTTCATTTATCTGATTTTATCTACTTATAAATTCATTTAATTTTTGAATCAACTTTTAACATTGATTATATTAGTTTTTAATTCCTAAAAAATATTGATTCTAATTTTGAAGCGAATAAAATATAAATTTCCTAAAGATATAATTAATGAGCTTGTTCAAATTTCAGAAGGTTTTTTATCACCGGAAAAATTTGAAGAACTGCTGCAAAGTTTTGAATCGGAAATTTCTAATCATTACTTTACTACATCGTCAGAAGCAAATTTACTCCGCATTATAAAATCAATATTCGATAAAGTTTCATTTTTTTACGATTGTTTAAAATATCCCCATCATGTTGAAATTACTGTTGCCATTGCTGCCCATAGTAATTATCTGACAGATATTGTTGTTAGAAATCCGGAATATCTTCATCTGACATTTAATCCTGAGTTTCTTGAAAGAAAGCTTTCAGTTGAAATTTTAGAAAAAGAGCTGAATGAGTTTATAAGCCGGTATAAAACGTTTAATTCTAAAACAAATCTGATTAGACTTTTCAAAAGGCGATATTTACTGCTTGTGGGAATAAATGATATTATTGGCAATTATAAATTAAAAACAACAACAGAATATATTTCACATATAGCTGTTGCTGTTAACAGAACACTTTTTGATTTATGCCATAAAGAAATTGAGCGCAAATATTTTCTTAACTTTAAAAAACAGCGTTACTGCTTAATATCGCTTGGTAAACTTGGCGGACACGAATTAAACTACAGTTCTGATGCCGACTTTATAGTTATCTATGATAAAAACTCGAAAGTCGGGAAAGAAACAAAAAGAGAATATTTTGAAATATTATCGGGAACCATCGAGCTTTTTACGCAAGTATCGACTGATATGACTGAAAAAGGGTTTATTTATCGTGTCGATTTCAGACTTCGTCCTGATGGGAAAAACTCTCCTTTATGCCGGACAATAAATGATACGATAAGATATTATGAAACACGGGGCGAAGATTGGGAAAAGCAGATGCTTCTTAAAGCAAACTATGTTTGCGGAAGTAAAAACCTTTACAATCAGTTTGCAGATTTTCTAACATTATATATTTATAAAACTTCGTTTTCTGTTTCGCCTCTTCAGCAAGTTGCCAGAATGAAACTTAATATAGAAAAGCAAATTGGTGATTCTCATGATATTAAAAGAGTAGAAGGCGGAATTAGAGATATTGAATTTTCAATTCAGGCATTACAGCTTATAAACGGCAGTAAATTTAATGAATTAAGAAACGGAAATACTCAGGAAGTTGTTCGTTTATTAAACGAGTTAAATTTTCTTTCGGATAATGAAAGTAAAACTTACGATGAAGCTTACGTTTTTTACAGACGTATTGAACACTATATTCAGTTAATGAACGACAGACAAACACACGAAATACCTAAGAATGGCGAACTTCTGGAGAAACTATCATCTTATTTTAATTTCCCCACATCCAAACACTTTCTAAACAAAGTTTCTAAATCTAGAAAAGAAGTTCGAAATGTCTATAACTCAATAATTAATATTGGCGAAAAACAAAAAACTTCTGAAAATAGATTAATTGATGAAAATTTATATGAAGATAAAATTAAAGCTAAAAAAAATTACAAGTTTCTTCAAAGCGGAATGGGTTTACTTGGTCAGAAACAATTTGATAACAGAACAATTGCACTCTTTAATAAAATATCAACAACACTTTACAAATATTTGTGCAATTCAATTTCGCCTGATAAAGTATTAGACAATTTTTCAAGAATTATAAAAACTATCCACTTCCCTTCCATCTGGTATTCCGAATTTCAAAATGAAAAATTCTTTTTGAGATTTCTTGAAATTTGTGAATACTCACAGAGAGCTGTTGATATGCTTGTTCTTGATAAAGCACTGGGTGAGTTTTTTATCTCGCGTAAAACATTCACAAAAAATCTGCGGGAAATATTTGATGAACTTTCTCCTAAAGAGTTAATCTTCATTTTGTCAATCCAGTTCTCATTAAAATTGGTTAATCACGCAGAACTATCTTCTATACTTGCTGATTATATTAAATACATTTTAAAGGACTGTTTCATACATCTCGAAAAAGAATATCGGTTTTTCATTATTGGTCAGGGAAGTTTTGGTTCAAAAGAAATTAGCTTTACATCCGATCTTGATATAATAATAGTATCCGATTATGACGGAGATTTTTCGAAGCTAATATCGGACTTTGAGGATACAGTACAAAAGGCAAAAGAAAAAATTGCTCCTTTTGAATTAGATTTAAGATTGAGGCCGGAAGGTAATAACGGTCCGTTAGTTTGGGATATAAAAAAGTATGAAGAGTATTTTGAGAAAAGAGCAAGAGTCTGGGAACTGCAATCTTTAACAAAATCAGATTTAATCTGCGGAAACGAAAAGCTATTTGAGCGTTTCAAAAAATCGTTTTACAAAACGGTTAAAACTATTGATCAGAATGAACTTATAAAAACAGTTCATGAAATGCGTAATGCTCTTTGCGGGAAAAAAGGAGCGTTCATAAAAACTGTTGATGTTAAAAAAGATAAGGGAAGCATTGTTGATATAGATTTTATAGAACAATTTCTGCTGCTTCAAAATAAAGATACGCTAAAAAAACCTCATGGAATAAATTCAATTGGAGTATTAAAACTTTTAAAAAACCAATTGAAAGAATCAGATGAATTGATTGAAAACTTCAATCTTCTAAAAACCACTGAACATGCTATAAAAAACATATTCAACGTAAATAACGCAACTATACCTAACGATAAAACAAAAGAAAATCTTTTATCTAATTTCCTTGAATTTAAGGATGCAGATCAGTTCATGAAAAAAATATTTAAAGTATTAAATAAGAATAGAATTTTATTTGACAAAATTTGTAAATAATTGGGGGGATAAATGGATAACAATGTAACAGCAATTTTATTGATTCACTGTCCGGATAAAAAAGGGATAATTGCCGAAGTTACTAATTACATTAATAACAACAATGGAAATATTGTTTACCTTGATCAGTATGTTGATCAAAATAACAATCAGTTTTTTATGAGAATTGAATGGGAGTTAGAAAACTTCAATATTGTTAGGGAAGAAATTGCCGCTAATATAAAAAACAGTATTGCCCAAAGGTTTAATATGCATTGGGAATTATATTTCTCCGATATAAAACCGCGAATGGCTATTTTTGTTTCAAAACTTTCCCACTGTCTTTTTGATATACTTTCCAGGCATAATACCGGCGAATGGAATATTGAGATTCCGCTTATCATTAGTAACCATGATGAAATGCGTTCTGTATCTGAAAAATTTGGTATCCCCTATTATCACATCCCAATTACAAAAGAATCAAAAACTGAAGCTGAGAAAAAGGAATTAGAATTATTAAAAGAGCACAACATTGATTTTATAGTGCTCGCGAGATATATGCAAATCATTTCTGAAGACCTGATAAATAATTACACAAATAAAATCATCAATATTCATCATTCTTTTCTACCGGCATTCCCGGGAGCAAAGCCGTATCACTCGGCCTATGAGCGTGGTGTAAAAATTATTGGCGCAACAAGTCATTATGTAACATCCGATCTTGATGCCGGACCAATTATAGAGCAGGATGTTGTAAGAGTTACTCATCATGATGCCGTAAAAGATCTTATTAGGAAAGGCCGTGATATTGAAAAGATGGTTTTAGCACGCGCTATTAGACAGCATTTTAGACGGAAGGTATTGTCATTCAATAATAGAACAGTTGTATTTGCATAATATTAATAACTCTGGATCATTTTATGAAAAAATTATTTAGGCTTTATTTTTCCACATCACTTTTATTAAGAATATTTCTGGCATTTATTATTGGTTCAATACTTGGCGGTGTACTTTGGTATTACTCCGGGCAAGGAAATGAGGGTTTTGTAACTGATTTAATTTCTTACATTTCGCCATTTGGATTAGTATTTGTAAATATGTTAAAAATGATTGTTATACCTGTGATTTTCTTTTCACTTATAACGGGTGCTGCCAGTCTTCCTATAAAACGTTTTGGAAGAATTGGTGTAAAGGTGATTGCATGGTATTTTTTATGTTCATTTTTAGCAGCTATTGTAGGAACTCTTTTAGCAGTAATAATAAATCCCGGCAGTGGAAGTGATCTGCAAGGATGGGAAAAGATAGCAGAAACTGTATCATCCCAGGCGCAGGAACTTGGCGGAAAAACTACAGGAGGCGGCTTCACAAATATGATTATGCAGATGTTTCAGAATCCATTTGAAGCCTTATCATCCGGGAATTTCCTTGCTATAATTATTTTTTCTGTAATGTTCGGATTAGCCATAAGAGTATTAATTGAGACTAACAAAAGTGAAAAACATGTTAAGGATCTAGAAAATCTATTAAGCATTTTCACATCAATTAGAGACGCAATATTCAAACTTGTTGATTGGATATTAGAATATTCTCCAATAGGAGTTTTTGTACTTTCAATTGTAAACTTTGGTCTATACGGACCAAATATAGTTGGCCCGTATATAAGCGTTGCAGTCGGGATTATAATTGGAATACTTGGAATGGTGTTTATTGTTTATCCGTTATTATTAGTTATTACAACTAAAAAAAATCCTTATAAAATTATTAAGAGTATGCAGGAAGCTATTATTACTGCCTTTATTACAAGAAGCAGTGCCGCAACTTTACCCGTATCAATTAAAACAATTGAGAGTGAATTAAAAGTTAAAAATGAACTTGCCAGTTTTTCACTTCCGCTTGGCGCAACAATAAACATGGACGGTGTTTGTGTTCATCTGCCAATGTTTGCTATGCTTGCCGCTAATATGTTCTTTATTGATCTTTCCATATCATCGCTAATTATACTGGTGATTACTACTGTACTGGCTTCAATTGGTGCCGGAGGCGTTCCTGGCGGAAGCTTAATGCTTCTGTTTATTATTCTCGAATCGATGGGATTATCCGGTTCTCAAGTTTCAATTATTATTGCGCTGGCTCTTGGAATAAATCCTATTCTTGATATGTTTGAAACGGCAAATAATGTTACGGGTGATATGGTTTGTACTTATGCTGTTGCCGATATAGAGGGATTAATAGAAGATTAAAAAATGTTTTTTCAATAAGCCCCGCATTAAGTCATGCGGGGTTTATCAATTTTATTTTAAATTTTTCACATTAAACTATTCTAAAGCTTCTTTGAATCTTTCTTTTTGTTCGGCTGTTAATTCATATTCAGGAATCCACGATCTTAGAAGTACATCAACTTGCTGAATAATATTGCGTTTGTAAAATTTTGGGAAATAGATCGATCCATCAATCATATATAATCTTTTAGTTTTAACATCATAAAAAGTATAAGATAAAAATGGTCCGCCCATAGCCTGATCATTCATTCTCCAAAGACCAGTTGTCATAAGACAATATCTTCCTTTGTAATCAACTTCCTTTACAGAGAGATAATTATCGTCATGAATAACATAAGTACTGTCTTCTGTTCCAGTATAGAATTTTTTAGTAATTCTATTTCTTATTGCAAGAACAGAATCCTTATTCATTAAATCGGGAGACGCATTCTCAATCCAGTGAACAAATATCCATCTTTCCCTGTCACTGTTAGTGCCTCTTCTAATCCAAAGAAAATTATCTTCATCATTATTCATCGCAAGTTTAAAATCAGAATCTATATAAAAGATAAATCCATGCTTCTCAAGTATACCGGCTTCTATTCCAACTTGTTCATATTTGGGATGATAAAGCATTTCCATTAAACGTTTATCCGACGCATTCTGAAAATGATATAATAAGTTTTCATGTTCAGCTAATATTTTTTGTTTTAACTCATCCATTGTTGGTGAAGTTAAAATCATTACTAATTGATTTTTTGACCAAAGATCGTATTTGTTAAAAACAAATGCCGAATCATTTATCACTTTGTTTTTAACAGTTGAATCGAGTAAACTATTTATATATTTGGATGTAAACGATCCGGAGTTTAACGGGGCAATTATAATAACATTTTTAGTACGGCCAATATTTTTAAGATGATTATGACCATATTGTTTTAGATGAAATAAGTTCTCAGGCTGTGGTGTATATATAACTTTACTGAATACTTGCTGTAAAATTGGTTCCAGCTCATAATATTCAGCCGAATCAGCAATGACTGTTATTTGGTCTTCCGGTCCCTTTGCTTTTGGCAATGTCTGAGAACATGAACTAATAACCATTGTTATGCCTAAAAATAGGAGTGCAATTATTCCAGTGTATGTTTTTTTCATTTTATAAATCCGTTGATTTTTGAATTCCGCTTATACAATTCATATTTAATTAAGTTTCTTTTGTTTTTTACAAAGAAATGAAATACCCGGGCAAAAATATTGAATACATAATCCACATTGCTCCGCCAATAGAAAACGGGATCAGCAGATTATCATCAGCCCATCCATAAGAAATATTTTCTGCAATTGCTCCTATTGCAACTGCAATAAACCCTATTATATATTCTAAAAACAGACCATCATATTTGGGAGTAAGTAAAACTACTATACATGCCGATACAAAAAAAGCTGAAGTTCCCTCTAGACTTTTAAATAGGAATTTATGCTTTCCAAATCTGCGCCCAATTAGTGCTGCCGTTAAATCGCTAACTATAAGTACGGCAAATCCGGTAATTACAAATAATTTGGGAAATATTAGAACAACAACAACTGCTGATATAAAAACCCAGCTTGCCCCGCTAAGATTAAAATTGCCTTTTTGCTTTTCATGATCTCTCATCATAAAACCAAAAAATTTATCGAGCAGGTTAAAAATGAAAGGACTGAATCTGCGGCCAACATCTAAGATTAAACTGAAGATAGCCAAGGGAACCAATACATACAGCATCAGTTCCCTTGAAACAAAATTATATGAGATAGGAATAGACAATGAACAAAGGTGAATACTTTTCCTAAGTAATTCGCTTTTATAATCGATGGAATTATTCTGTAATGTCATCCTTCGATTCAGGCTTAGTACTTCTTTGTTCTTTATCATCTATTAATTTTTTTACATGTTCAGGAACTTCGCCATTCCCGTTTCCATTTTTCTTCATTGGCGGTAATTCTTCACCCGCAATTATCTTATCAATTTCTTCAGAATCTAAAATTTCTCTTTCAAGTAATTCTTCAGATAATTTATGAAGTATATCTAAATTTTCACGTAATATTTTCTCAGCTCTTTCAAGTCCAGCGTCAACAATCGATTTAATTTCTGCATCAATCAATTCAGCAGTCTTTTCACTATACTCTTTATGTTTGGTTACTTCTCTGCCAAGGAATAATTCCTGTTCATTGCTTCCATAAGAAAGCGGACCAAGTTTTTCACTCATACCCCATTCGCAAACCATTTTACGCGCCAAAGAAGTAGCTTTTTCAATATCATTGCCGGCACCCGTTGTAAAGCTGTCAAACACAACAAGCTCAGCCGAACGCCCGCCAAGCGCATAAGCAATTGTAGCTTCTAAATATTCTTTTGAATATGTATGTTTTTCATCTACCGGTAGATAAGTTGTAACTCCTAACGCTCTTCCTCTTGGAATAATTGTTACTTTATGAACCGGATCTGATTCGGGAATTTTTTTTGCAACAAGTACGTGTCCTATTTCATGGTAAGAAGTAAGTCTTTTCTCCTTATCAGAAATTATCATGCTCTTGCGTTCCATACCCATCATTACTTTATCTTTAGCTTCTTCAAAGTCAGACATATCAACTGTAGTCTTGTTTTTCCTTGCGGCTAACAATGCAGCTTCGTTAACAAGATTTGCTAAATCGGCACCAGCTAATCCCGGTGTACCCTTGGCTAATGTTTTTAACTGAACGGTTTTATCTAAAGGAATTTTTCTTGTATGAACTTTCAATATACCTTCGCGTCCTTTAACATCCGGGCGATCGACAACAACTTGTCTATCAAAACGACCAGGACGTAATAACGCAGGATCAAGTACATCGGGACGGTTTGTAGCAGCAATAATAATTACACCGCTGTTTTGTTCAAATCCATCCATTTCTACTAATAACTGGTTTAAAGTTTGTTCGCGTTCATCGTGACCGCCACCAATTCCTGCACCTCTATGACGACCTACAGCATCAATTTCATCTATGAATATTATACATGGAGCACTTTTTTTACCCTGTTCAAATAAATCACGAACACGGCTGGCACCAACACCAACAAACATTTCAACAAAATCAGCACCACTTATTGAGAAGAAAGGTACACCCGCTTCTCCGGCAACAGCTCTTGCCAATAAAGTTTTTCCGGTTCCGGGAGGACCCAGCAATAAAACACCGCGCGGAATTTTACCGCCAAGTTTTTGAAATTTTGTAGGCTCTTTCAAAAATTCTATAATCTCTTCTAGTTCTTGTTTTGCTTCATCAGCTCCGGCCACATCTTTGAAAGTTACTTTGGAAGCTGATTCAGATATCAGTTTTGCTTTACTTTTTCCAAAGTTAAAAATTCCACGGCTTCCGCCGCCACCGCCGCCACCGCCTTGCATTCTGCGCATAAAAAGAACCCAGACACCTATAATCAATATCCATGGAACAATACTAAGTATTACTGTAAGCCATTCGTTCGATTCTCTTTCATAAGTGAACTTAACCTTTTGCTCACGCCATCTGGCTTCTTCCATTTCAAGCATTCTTTCAACAATAATTACTGAAAATGTCTGAAGATTAACTTCATTGTTTTTTACTAAAACACCTTCCGGTGTCTTTAGAGTTCCTTCAAACGTATAATCGTTAATATCTGTTTTAATAATTTTAGCTTCAGCAATTTTACCATTATTCAACAAATATTCGTAAACATCATAATCAATTTCAGTTGCTGCTGTATTGCCAGTATTCATAAGCTGCATAAAAATTACAGCTGCAATAATAACGGCTCCCCAGCTAAAAACTGCTTTTAAAATTTTAGACCAGTCAAAATCGCCGTTTGGTTTTTGCGATCCGCCAGAACTTTTTTTCTCTGTTTTTTTATTTGAATTATCACTCATTTGAAAATTTTCTATTTTATTGAACATTTTTTTACTAACTCCATTATTCACTTAGTGAGTAGATTGAACGAAGATTACGATATTTTTGCGCATAATCTAAACCGTATCCCAGAACAAACTCATCCGGAATTTCAAACCCAATATAGTCAATTTTAACATCATATTTAATGCTGCCAGGTTTAACCAGAAGCGATGCTACTTTCATACTGGCAGGATTATGCGAATTTATTAATTCCTCTATATACTTAACCGATAATCCGCTGTCCACTATATCTTCAACTATAACTATATGTCTTCCCTCAATATCAGCGTTTAATTCTTTTAACATCTTCACTTTACCCGAAGATATTTTTGAATCGCCATAACTTGATAACTTAAAAAAATCAATTTCACATTTAACATGAACATTCTTTATTAGATCTGATAAGAATAAGAATGAACCGTTTAAAATACCGATAAATATTGGCAATTTATCTTTGTACTCTTCGTTTATCTCTTCGGCAAGCTCTTTAATTCTGGCTTGAATTTTTTCTTCCGGGAGATATTTAACAAACTTTTCACTTCCAACGTAAATTACGTCTTTGTCTAGCTTATTTTCATTGTCCATAGTTTATATACTCTTTTTGTTATATCTGTAATTTTAACTCTGTTATCTATTCTGCAATTTAGAAGAGCAACAATCTTGCTGTCATTTTCCAAAACAAGCTGCTCCCTTTTTTTTAATGATGATACTTTTTGATCGGTTAAAAAATCGGAGACCGACTTAAAATTTGCCATCCCTAATGGAATAAATCTATCACCATTTTTCCATCTTCGTAATATAAAGAACTCTGTTAAATTATCAGCAGAAAACAACTCAAATTCTTTAGAAAATTTCAAATTATTAATATGATTTTCAACTTCTTCCAGAAAAAATTTCTTTCCTTCGAATATAACTTCGTCTCCAATCTTTAATTTAACTAACTCAGTTTCATCCACTGTTTTTTTTACAAACACAATTTTATCACGGTCGTTTATTACCACAGTATTATTTTTAAGTTCCAGTTTACTGCCGGCATTTCCTTTAGAAAGGCTAAGTATGTGTTGTATATCACTAAAAGTAACTTCAATATCTAAATGTTTATCAACCGCTTTCCTTATCACTTCACTAAAAAGTTCATCAGAAATATTTCTATTTATTTTAATCGAAAAAGAATCATCGTTTTCATCAACCAGTCTTTGATATTCAGTTTCAGCCAAAGAATTAACTATTTCTATGGAATTTGATAAAATCTCGGAGTTCCTTAAAACAGCTTCATCAAAATTTGGATTTATCTCTTCTTTAATTTTAGGAATTATCTCATTCCTCAAAAAATTTCTTTTAAATTTCTGATCATCATTCGATTTATCCAGGCAAAAATCTGAATCAGTCAATTTCAAATAATTCACTATTTCATCTTTAGATAAACAAAGAAATGGTCTTATTATATTTTCTCTTTGAACCGGAATACCTCGTAAACCTTTTATACCGGTACCTTTGAAAAGATTAAAAAGAACAGTTTCAGAATTATCACTCATGTTATGAGCTGTTACTATTTTTGTATATCCAAATTCAATTGCAATTTTCTGAAACTCTTCATATCTAATTTTTCTGGCAGCTTCTTCAAGCGACAAAGAATTATCACTTGCAAATGAAGTTACATCAAACGAAGCTGTGTGAAGCTCTACATTGTTTTCTTCACAAAAAATTCTGCAGAATAATTGATCGTTATCAGAATCTTTTCCGCGTAACTGATGATTGATATGACATGCACCCAGAGTTATTTTTAACCTTGATAAATATTTTAGCAAAAATTTTAACGCAAACACAGAATCGGGACCACCGCTGAACGCAACTAATAACTTATCATTTTCATTTATCAGCTTTAGCCGATCAATAAATTTTAGTACTTTTTGTTCGGTAGTTTTCATTTTGCAACTAAGATTATTGGGATTAAACAAGAAAGGCCGGAAATTCCGACCCTCGACATATAGAATTTAATTTTTTATTTTATTCAATTTCTAAAATTTCGAATTTCATAATACCAACCGGAACCTTTGCTTCAACAATTTCGCCAAGTTTTTTACCCATAAATGCTGCGCCAACAGGAGAATTGACTGCAATTTTGCCGGCCTGTAAATCAGCTTCTTCCTGAGAGACTAATGTATATTTGAATGTTTTTGAATTATTCAGATTTTTAACTGAAATTGTTGAAAGAATATGCACAGAATCTTTTGGCATTGATGATGTGTCAACAACCTGCGCTCTTGATAACAATCCTTCCAGTTTACTTATCTTCAATTCTAATAAGCCCTGAGCATCTTTTGCAGCATCATATTCAGCATTTTCAGATAAATCTCCATGAGCTCTTGCTTCCGCGATAGTCTGCGCCATTTCTTTACGACCGCTTGTTTTTAACTCACTTAATTCTTGCTCTAGCTCTCTTAATCTTTCCTTGCTCAAATAAACTAAATTTGACACTTACTAAACCTCTTTTCCGTTATTTAAAAAAAATTACCACTGCTTTTGCAGTGGCACCTCAAAAATTAACAAAATCATTTCTTCTTTTCAACTAAAAACGACATTTGAAAAAGATACATTAATTTTGACACTTCATAAAATAATATTTCTTCTTATTCACTTTCGCAATTGTTTCCCTAAAATATAATCCAGGATCAGCTCATTTTTTTTTAATATCTTTTATTCTGCAAACAGATTTAAACTTACACCATTTACAGGCTTTTTCCTCATTATCAGTAAGACTAAACTTACCTTCTGCAATATTCTCTACATATACTTGTATTTTTTCAATTAACGAACTTATCAATTCTTCATTCATTTGAATGAGATCATCATCGTCCAGTTTTTTTCTTGTCAGATTTACATTATCAAACCCAAAACTCTTTTCCTGCTGTTTTAACGAAAAAATCTGCATTAGCACTGGCTTTAGCTCATTTTCATCATCAGATAAAATTTGCTTTACAACATACATGTAAATTGGAAGCTGAAGTTTTAATCCTTCATATAACTCTTCTTTAGTTGGCTTTTTACCGCTTAATTTGTAATCAACAACGTTAAAAAGCTTTTCATCACTGTTTATATCAACTCTGTCAATTTTACCGCGCAGATTTATATTCCCCGCTTTAATCGGTTTTATATCCTGATATTTTTCATCTGTCTCAGATCTATCAACCGAACCAAAACTCAACTCAAAAAAATCCGGCTCATAATTATCTTCACGGTTTCTTTCAAACTCCAGGAAATTATAAAGCAACGATCTCTTTTTATTCCCTTCCAGACCAAATATTTTCTCTTTCTCTATAAATGAAAAGCTGCTGTTTTCATCTGTTGGAAATTTTTCTTCAGCTATTTCTAATATTAATTTCTCTGCTATTTCAAAATCTGAATCATTACAATACTTAAGTCTGATTTTCTTTTCTCTAAGTTTTATAAAAAATGCAAAAAAGATTGAATGCAGAATTGAACCTAATTCCATTGCTTCCATATCTTCAGTCGGATCAGATGGAATATCCAGTTTAAGTATTCGTTCAATAAAAAACTTAAACGGGCAAGCGGCAAAAGTTTCCAGCTGAGAAATTGAATACTCTCTTTCTCTATATTTTTCAAGATCACTTTCTATTTCACTGTTCTGAAGATCAAGATGACCTCTATAATCCCCGAACCTTTCATCACCAGTAATTCTCGACTCCTCTATCTGTAATACTTTTTCTAATACTTCCAGATTAAGCTGAACGTATTTTTCATATTCTTTGTATATCGCTTTAAACGAATCAATTCCTAGTAAACCGGCTTCAATTTGTAATTCATCATCAGAAAAAATTTTATTTTCAAATTCATTATTCCCTTTTTCAGTTACTTCAAAATGAGAACAAAGTTCAGTCGCAAAGGTCGATTCAGATAATTCCTTTTGTTCATCTAAAGCAGGAATTGATATAAATAGTTTTTTCGTCCAGCAGCATAAAGTCTGATAAAATAAATATCTTTCTTGTGTCTGATGATCTCGCTCCTTTTTAGAAAAAGAACCGGAGAAAAATATTTCGGGAGTAAATTTAGTTGGGAAATCGCCGTCAGTTAATCCGGCCATAAAAAGGTAATCAAATTTTAATCCGCGAATCTCATTGTTCGAAGTTATCTGAACACCGTAATCGGCTCTTTCTTTAATATTGAATCTTGCCCAGTTACAAACCGTTCTAATCTGATCAAGATAGTAAGTAAGCAGATTCTTTTTATCTTTTCCATCTTCAATTTCAATCAGTTCAAAAACTTCTTTTATTGTTTCAAAGAAATACGTAAATCCTTTTATATACTCCTCTTCCTTACCGTCGGCTTTTTGTAAAACTAAATATGGAATTTTTAACTGATGAGCTAAGTTTTTTAGTTTTTCATAAAACTCTTTAATTGTAAGATTTTCTTCAAACGGCTTTAATAAATCAGAAATTATTTTAATATCTCTCAATGCCTTATTATAACTATCCAGTCTCCAATTCTTCCTTGCCGGATCTACTTCAAACTTAACTTTTTTACGAGCATCTTTTAAAGTGAATTCCCAATTTTTGTAACCAGAAATAATATTCAGTTCCTTTGATACAGTATTTAAATTTCCAAAATCAACTTTTTCCAAATCTATAAATCCGCTGCTTAAAGCTCTAAAAATGTTTTTATGAAAAAAGTTGTTTTCGCTAATCTCAATAAAATTTACAAGTGCTGTAACCGGCAAAGAATTTTCTAAAGCCAGCCTGTCAGTTAGATTAAACGGAATTTTATACTTACGGAACGAATCTCTAATTATACCGGAATATTTTTGAATCTGATTAAACGAAACACAAATTTTGTGAGGCTCTGTTTTTTCACTTATAATCAGTTTTTTAATCTGCTTTGCAATCAGTTCAATTTCATTCTCCCGATTCTTAGCTGAGATTCTAACTATTTTATCTAAAAAAGACTTATTCTTTTCCGCTGATTTAGTCTTAAAAAATCTGTGTTTAACTATATCTTCAAATTGATTTGAACCGGAAATTGAAATATCATCTACTCTTTTAAAACCAAGTTCAGCAAATCTATCGTAACATTTATCAAGATGAGCAAAAATTTCGTTGTTATAATTATTGTAATCAAAATTTAAAAACAGACTTGTATTTTCTCTGGTGCTCAAAACATCAATTATATCTATCTCAGGAGAAGTAAACTCATCAAAGCCATTTATTATTATTCGGTTTACCGAAGGATAAAGTTTAGCAAGTATCTCTAATATTTTATCCTTCCCAATATTTAGAACCGCATTATAGATATCGCCAATTTCAAAAGCATTTTTCTTAGAACTTCTGTTCAGATACTCTTCATAGATATTTGCAATATCAAGAGCTTTTAATTTTTCACTTCCTTCAAGTTTTTCAGATTCATTTCTTAATGTTGAGGGCGATATGTTATGCTTTTTATATTCAGTAATTACGTTTTTTACTTTTTCTAAAGTTCCTCTCGGAATTTCTCCTTCATTCATCGAAAAATATTTAAGATCTGCTTTACCGCTGCTTGCTTTTATAAACAGAGTTGCCGCTGCTTCGCTCAGTTCAACAAAACTCTTATGCTCCTTTAGAATTTTTGTAGTAAGCGTTCCAATTGTTTCTATGTTGAATTCGGTTACAGCCTGCCCGGGAATTTGCAAAATTATTTCTTTTTTTATTTTACGGGCTTTTCTGTTGGTTGGCACAACTAATAGAAGTTCATTAATCTTTTTTTCAGATACCAAAGAATCTACCAGTTGATTCAAATCAACTTTAGAAATAGATGCTTTAGTCAGAATCATAATTCTTCAATAAGGTTTTTATACGATTTTTTAATCTGTTTACTTATATCTAATTTTAGAAGATTCACAACTTCATCAAATTCCAACTTTGAGGAATCTCTATCAATATGAACAACTGTTTCCAGTTCCAGATAATCACCAAGTTTTTCTACTGCATCTAAATGAATACGGGTGTTTTTATAAAGATAAAGCTGCCTGACTTTTACAACTTTCGTTTCTACCTTAAATATCTTTGATAAAAAATCCTCAGCGTTTTCATCAGATATATTAAGTATTTCATAATGGCTCCACCTATCTTTACATTCCTCTTCTCTTAAATATTGAATCAGTTTATGTTTTCCGTTTTCAATTCTAAGTTTTATAAGCCCAATTTTATTCTCGTAATAAACATCCTTCTGATTTAGAATTTCTGTTTTCTCTGCACCAATTTTATCGAGGAGTTCTATTATATCGGATTTTGATTCAAGTTTGATTTTAAGTTCCAGATTAACAGCCATTTCTAATTTATCCTTTTTGTCACTGAACATGTTTTCCACTTTGCCCCCTAAACAATACTATTTTTTTACTCTTTTTCTTATTAGTAAAAATAATTATTAAATTGTTTAAGAATTTGTAACTTTAAATATTTAATATAACAAACTAAGAAATTAGGTAATAAAATATGAAAAAAATAATTCTCTTACTTTTGATTTTACCTATTATAAGCATAAATGCTCAGCGTATTGGCGAAATGGCACCGGAACAACCGCCAGAAAAGTTTCCTGCTAATCAGTTTGGCGCAGATCTTATGTTCAGTGACGGCGGATTTGGGTTAGGAACTTTTTACGGAAGATCGATAAATGAATATTTAACAGCTTTTGTTGATTTCTCAATTTCGGAAACTAAAGATGACCGTGAAATAGAATACATTGATTATTGGGGAATGCCGATAAGTATTAATAAAAAAAACCGATCACTTTTAGCTCCTTTGAACTTTGGATTAAAACAACGAATTTTTTCTAGTACAGTAACAGAAAATTTGCGCCCGTATATAAGTCTGGCAATCGGTCCTTCCATGGTTGTTACTTCTCCATACGTTAAAAACGGCGAGAGAATAGAGTTTTTCAATTCCTTAAAATATGCGAAAGCTCATTTTACAGTTGGCGGTTATATTGGTTTTGGTGCTGATTTTGGTATTAGTAAAAAAAGTTTAGCCGGACTAAGTGTTAAATATTACACAGCCCGTTTTTTTAATAAGGGTATTGAAAACCTTACCGGCAAGTTTAGAAAAACTGTTGGCGGAATTTTCTTAACTATAAAAATTGGCATGATGTACTAAAAATCAAGTTGATATTAAATTGATTCCGGTGCGGAAATATTTTGCTGCCGGAATCTAAACTCAGCATTTCAAAACTTTCCTGACCTAAAATTAAATTTCATTTATTTACAATTTATTATATTTGCCGAATAATTTTAATTCATATGAAAGGAAATTATCTTGGATTTAAAAAACTTAACCGCTCAATTATTAAGTGAATATGAAAATTTCGAAGAAAATGGAATTAAACATCGCAGATTTAAACATACCGATCTACAGCCGCTTATTTCAAAATTAAAAGAAAATAATTTATTTGATGTAGAAAAAATTGGTGAATCGGTTGAAGGAAGAGAAATAAGTTTAATAAAAGTTGGCAAAGGTTCTAAAAAAATATTGGCATGGAGTCAGATGCATGGCGATGAACCAACTGCTACAATGGCATTATTCGATTTCTTTAATTTTCTTCATATATCTGAATCTTATTCAGAAATTATTGATCTGCTACTTAATAACATTACTATGTACTTTATTCCAATGTTAAATCCTGATGGAGCGGAAAAATACACCCGCAGAAATGCTTTAGATATTGACCTAAATCGTGATGCCGGCAGATTAGTTTCTCCAGAAGCACAAATATTAAAAAAACTGCGAGATAAAATTGAACCGGATTTGGGATTGAATCTTCACAATCAGAATACCAGATATACAGTTGGAAAAACAAATCAGCAGGTTGCAATTTCATTCTTATCCCCTTCTTATAATTTTGCTAAAGATATAAATGATGTCCGGTCAAAAACTATGCAATTAATTGTTGAGGTAAAAAAGGTTTTGGATAATTATATTGGCGGTCACATTGCTAAATATGATGATGCGTTTGAACCTAGAGCTTACGGCGATAATATGATTAAATGGGGAACGCCAACTTTACTTGTTGAAACCGGCGGCTGGCTTGGTGATGTTGAAGATAAGTTCCTTCGTAAAATAAATTTTATTATAATTTTATCCGGGCTAATCTCAATCATAAATGAATCATATAAATCAGCTGATATAAAAGATTATTATGCAATCCCGAATAACGGACCATTAATGTTTGATCTTCTGCTTAGAAATTGTGTAATAAATTCAAACGGTTCACAATATAAAATTGATATTGGAATTAACACTAATGAGTTAAATACAGCAGATTATAAATCTTTTTATTTTGAAGGAAAGATTGAAGACCTTGGCGACTTATCTACTTTTAATGGATTAAAAGAAATTGATTGTTCAGGTCTTAAAGTTGTTTATGGAAATTCCATGTCGGAAGAAATGAAAAATACTGGCAATAAAAATCTGCCCAAAATACCCGATAAATTAAAAACAGATAATAAAAAAGTGAAAATCGGCAATTATGCAAATCTGCGTTTATTGGAAAATGGAAATGTTAAGTTTTCAATTATAAACGGTTTTGTTTTTGAACAAAATGAGAAATAATTAATTTTGCTTCATAAAAATGAAATTGTTAACTTTACTGATACAATTTTTAAACTTAAACCCATAGAAGGTGGTGAATTAATTTGGTAGGCATTATTTTACAAGATAATGAAAACATTGACAGAGCTTTAAAAAGATTCAAGAAAAAATACGAACGTTCTGGTGTTTTGAAAGAGTTCAAGAAAAGAACATTCTTTACAAAACCTTCAATAGAAAAAAGAATGACACGTATTAAAGCTCAGAGACGTGCTGCTAAAGAAAACCGAATGAAATAATTTTAGTTTTCACAAAGCCCCTTTTTATAAGGGGTTTTGTTTTTTAAACAGGTTTACTTTAAATCAAATTTACTGCCCATTTTATTAAAACTCAAAATATTAATCTAATTACTTCATATTTGCTAAACTTCCCCGAAAATGGTGTCTTGTTTTATTTCTAATCTCCTAAAAACTATTGTTCTAAAAAGCGAATTCAGCTTTTAAATAAAAATAAACCACTTCCATTATTAACCCATTTTAGGATAATTTACTTTTTTTAATCAGATGTCTTACGTTTAATAGAATTCACAGACTTGTCTTTTAATCAAGTTAAATTATGGGCAAAAAAAAGCCCAAACAAATGTTGGGCTTAGAGGTACATGATTTCATCTATACTATTAACTAACAAAGGGTCAATTTCTGAGGGGCTGAATTTCTTTTGAGAGTCCATTCTCTTTAACCATCAATTCGTTAAATTTTTCGTCACCAACTTTAGAAGCTACTAAAAATGAAAAAACGAATAAGGTAAATAAAATTGATGCAAAAACTATAACTAACAATAAAGGTAACGATAATGTAAATTCCATTTCACACACTCACGATTATTTTTATTTTAACTATCGGTACAAGTCTGGAATAGTTTAGTATATAAATAAATTATTAATAGAAAATTAATTTTGATAGGATATTCTGTTATTTGGGATCTAAAATAGCGTTATTGTAAGATATCATGTCTGTCGGTAAACAAACTAAAAAAGAAAATTTTCGGAATATCCTTTATTTTATTCAATTGCTATTTTTCACATCAATAATTTCTGCGGCAATACTGACCGCAATTTCATCGGGAGTTTCAGATTTTATCTTTACTCCTATTGGGGAATGTATATTCTCGAATATTTCTTCTTTAATGCCGGCTTTTAATAGATTTTCTTTAATTTCTTTAACTTTTCGTTTGCTTCCCATCATTCCAAGATATTTCAAATTTTTTCCTATTAAAGATTTTAACGCCTCCTCATCACCAGAATGTTCAAATGTTACAATCACAACATAAGAGTTTTCACCTTCCTCAAGAAACTGATCAACATTTACATACTTATCAATTATTTGAAATTTTATCTCATTTTTGTTGATTGATGACAAATCCAAATCGTTTCTATGATCAAGAAGTATAACCTCAAAATTTAATAAATTAAGCAGATTTGCGGTTGCTAATCCAACATGACCAGCTCCAACAATATAAACTTTATCAGATATTCCCGCTTTTTCAGAATATTCCCAATCTTCATTTTCTAATGAAAAAACATATTTCATGGTTTTTAAATTACATTTGGTAATTTCTAGTCTGTTATTATTAAAAGAAACAATTTTAGGAATGAAATTTTTCTCCGCTTCCAGCAACACATTTATATTTTCTATGTCATCTTCACAAAATTTCCAGATTATCACATCCTGGCTGCCACCACATATCATTCCGGAACTGTCTTTCTCAGATTGCTGATGAACAAACTTTTTTAATTCTTTTACGGATTCATTTTCTGCAATTATCTTTTTCGAATATTCAACGAGATCGAACTCTATTTTGCCGCCGCCAATTGTTCCAAATAATTCATTATCACCAGAGACAGCCATTTTAAAACCTTGTCGGCCAGGCGCAGAACCTTTTGATTGAGCAACAACTAAAAGCACAACTGATATATTTTTTTCAAGCTTTGTGAGGATGAACTTCCAGATATTTTTCTTCATTTTATTATTTACCGTATAATGACATTAAAACTTTCTCAGGTGTGATTGGTGCAGAATAATTAATTTCTAATTTGGGATTGAAAGATTTAATTGCGTTGATAATAGAAAAGTATCCGCCAATTCCATACATAAACGGAGGCTCGCCAATTGCCTTAGAATTCAAGGGTCCAAATCTGTTTTCTGAATCTTCAAGAAATTCAATTTCAATTTCATCCGGAGCAAAATAAATATCCGGCACTTTGTAAGTTGATAAAGTATCCGATAACAATTTACCGTTAACATTATGCGCAATTTCTTCTATTGTTAACCAACCTAATCCCTGAACAACCGCTCCTTCAGTTTGCCCTTTATCCACAACCGGATCAATACTTTTACCAAAATCGTGAACCAGTTTAACGCTTTCTATATTGTAAATTCCACGCACACAATCTACTTTTGAAGTTATAACCGCAGTTCCGTAAACATGATAAGCGAATGGATTTCCCTTGTTTGTCTCTTTATCAAAATAAATCTCCGGAGTTGTATATAGTGCCTGGGAACTTAGATTTACTCTATTAAAATAAGCCTGTTCAATTAAACCGTTCCATGCTAAATCCGTTTTTTCACCCGATATATATACTGTTCCATTTTTAATTGAAATCAATTTTGGATCAGTTATATTAAGAATTTCGGCAGCTCTATTTATCAATCTATCTAATAAATTATTACATGCAATAAAAACAGCATTCCCATTTAAATCGGCACCACTACTGGCTGCCGTTGGAGAAGTGTTTGCAACACGGGTTGTATTAGTAGATTCAACAGTAATCAGTTCAACCGGAATTGAAAACACATTAGCCGCAATTAATCTTAATTTCTGATTTACACCCTGTCCCATTTCCACAGCAGCTGCACTAATCTGAACAGATCCATCAGTATATATGTGAATTAATGCACTTCCCTGATTTAGAAACGAGTTAGTAAAACTAATTCCAAAACAGATAGGCATTATAGCAATACCCTTTTTATACTGATCATTCTCACTATTAAATTTCTTAACATCTAACTTTAGCTGATTATAATTGTACAAATCAGTTGTTTGATTAAAACATTTTTGAGCATTACAATTATTTAACACTTGTCCATAATGTGTAACATCTTTTTCGCTAACAAGATTTTTCTTCTGAATTTCTTCTACATCAATACCCATTTCTTCTGCAGCTTTATGAATAGCTGCTTCAATCACAAACATTGCCTGTGGACCTCCAAACCCTCTAAAAGCAGTATTAGGAGCCAGATTTGTACGGCAGCAGTATCCAGTAGATTTAACATTAGGAATTGAATAACTATTTGTCGCATGAAATAATGAACGATCCAGAATTGGAGTAGAAAGATCTGCGCATGCTCCGGAATTTTGATAATAAGAAACTTCGTATGCTAATATTTTTCCTTCTTTATTTAATCCAATTTTATAATCCGAAATATATGGATGACGTTTTCCGGTTATAACTAAATCGTCATGTCTGTTCAAAACAAGTTTCGCCGGTCTTTGAAGAATATATGCCGCTAAACCGGCCATTGCTCCAAATGCTGTTGCCTGATCTTCTTTTCCGCCAAAAGCTCCGCCTAGCCTAAGAACATCAACCTCTACAAAATGCATTGGTATATTAAGCACTTTAGAAACTGCTTTCTGCACGTACGTTGGCCCCTGAGTTGAAGAAATGATTTTTATTTTTTTCCCTTCAACAGGAATTGCAATGGAACCCTGTGTTTCCAAATACAAATGTTCTTGTCCGCCGGTTTCTACTGTATCTTCGAAGATATAATCACAACAATCCCATGTATTATAAATATCCCCGCATGAAAAAATTCTGGGAGGAATTATCAATTCGCCTTTTTCACAAGCTTCTTTAGGATCAGTTATAACAGGCAATTCTTCATATTTAATATTAATCAGTGATTTTGCCTTGTGGGCAGTTCGCTTATCTTTAGCGGCAATAATTGCAATTGGTTCACCAATATATGTTACTTCATTCTCAGCCAGTAACGTTTCATCATGTATAATTCCGCCAATCTGATTTTCACCAATTATATCTCCGGCAGTAATTATTTTTTTAACTCCGTCCAATTTTTCTGCTTCGGAATAATCTACACTCACAATTTTTGCATGTGCTACTGAGGAATAAAAAACATCCAGAATTAATGTTCCATCCGGAGTTGGGAAATCATCTATAAATAAAGATTTTCCTTTTATATGTTTTTCTGTATCAAGATTTTTCATAACAAATCCCCCATTTTAATCTGTTGGGGATAAAATTTTAGGAAGTGAGCTTTAAGAAGTTGTTTAAAGAGAAGTCTTTTATAATCGGCACTTCCGCGCACATCACTAATTGGGGAAATTTCAGTCTCCGCGATTTCTATTGTCCGGATTATATTTTCTTTATTAATTTCCTTCCCGGTTAAAAATTCACATGCTCTTTTTAAGAACAATGGAATTGGTGCCACTCCTCCGCCAGAAATATAAACAGTTTTAACAATTCCCTCTTCATCATCAATATACATTGCGCTATTAACCGAAGCTATATCTAAGTGTCGTCTTTTAGAAACCTTTTCAAAATTAAATTTACCGTTAGGAAGATTAAAAACTATCCACTCAATAATATCATCTTTTTCCATGTTTAACTTTTTGTAATCAAGAAAAAGATCTTTTAGATGAAATACTTTTTTCTCTTCTTTATTACTGATAATTATTGAAGCATTTAATGCTAGCAGAATTACACTCATTCCGCCAATGGGCGAAGCGTTAACAATATTACCAGCTATTGTAGCACTATTACGTATCTGAAGTGATGCTACAAGTTTAAAATAATCGTCCATCATTGGGAAATACTGCTGAAGCTCAGTAGAAGTCTTTATCATTTCGAAGGTTACTGTGCTGCCTAAAAAACACCTATTACCTTTAAAGTTAATTTCACACATATCATTTTGCGAAATAAATGTAAGATCGTGCTCAAAAAGTTCTTCAGGAGTTTGAACAAATAAGTCTGTTCCCCCGCCAATTATTTTATGATGTTTCTGAAGACACTCTGATCTTTCAGATATAAGTTCATTTATAGAGATTAATCGTTCTTTAATTCCTGGTAAATAATCTGGAACCAAACCTTTATTTATCAAATCATCAAGTTCATAACTATTAGAAACAAACTCAGTTGTTAACTCTTTAATAGCTCGTTTAATTGAAGAATATCCGGTACATCTGCAAATATTTCCGGCAACAGAATTAACAACTTCGTCATACATTAATTTATTGTGAGTTAAAAGGTGCGCGGTTAAAGACATAATAAAACCAGGCGTACAGAACCCGCATTGCGAAGCACCTTCATCGTAAAATAGTTTTTGGATTTTGTTTAACGAATCAGTATTAATTCCTTCAATCGTTAGAATGTGTTTGCCAGCGGCATTTCCAATTGGATAGAGACAAGAATTTATAGCTCTATATTTTATCTTTCCATTTTTTAATTTACCAACAATAACAGTACATGCACCGCAATCACCCTCGCGGCAGCCTTCTTTAGTCCCGGTCAATTTTAATGTATCTCTTAATAAATCTAATAAAACAGAACCAGGATTTACTTCAACTTCAACCAATTCATTATTAACAATAAGGGAAATTTTTCTTTGCATTAATTAGATTCCACCTCTAAATCAATTTTCATTATTCTGTTGTAATCCGATATAGTATCAATATCATCAAGAGCTTGAGGAAACGGGCTCTCATAATACCGTTTCATAACAACAAAATCTCTAATAACTTCGCGCAGATTTGTTTTTTTATCTGATTCCAGGATTTGATTAAACAGACTTCTATTAATTAAGATTGGATGTCCTTTAACGCCTTCATATTTCGGCTGAATCCAATCAACATCATTGTAAGTCAGGCTTATAAATTCATCATAAAACGATCTTGGTAATGTAGGCTGATCAACAAAGTGATAAAGAACCCACTCGGAATCAGAAACTGTTCTTAATCCGGCTTGAAAGGAAGTAAACATCCCATCTTCATAAAGAGTATTTTCAACAAACTCGAGTTTGTTTTTCAAATGATCAATCATAACAGAATTAAGCTCAATATCACTTTCATTAGCAAGTGTTTCTTTATCATTAAGCAATTCATTTAATTTTTCTTTAATCAGCCCGCCCTGATGACCGGTTACAACAATTAGCTTGTTGCAGACCCTGCTCATCTTAAATAAAATGTTTAAAGCAAATGGTAACCCTTCATATTGCATTAAGGGTTTAAATTCGCCCATCCGTTTAGAAAACCCACCACAAATTAAAATGCCATTTGTCTCGCCAAACATAATTGCACCAAGTTAGTTAGTTTTTTAATATAACAAATTTTGATTCAAAAACATCTTCATAGAATTATTTTTCTATTCCGATTAATAAAATATTAGATATTCAACAAACTTCGTTTAATTTTTTCTTCACTTTTAGGAGTAATTTCATTAATCCATTTTTTAATAGAAGCACTATCTTTTAATCCGGTTCCCGTTATTAAAAGTAAACCTTTCCAGTTCTTATCAATTAAACCTTTATCAAGCCCTAGTTTTAATCCGGCAAAAGATGCAGCAGCAGCCGGTTCCGCTAAAACACCGTAATTCTGAGCAAATTCCTTTTGAGCTATCAGTATATCTTCGTCCTTCACTCCAATTGGAAATCCGTTTGTTTCCTTAACTGCTTTTGATGCCATATATAAATTTCTTGGCGCGCCGGCACAAATACTGTCTGCTATTGTGTTTGCACTTTCAAATTTAAATTGATCTGTTTCTAAATATCGTACTAAAGCATTGCTTCCCTCGGCCTGAACCGCAATAAGCATAGGTATTTTTTCGATCCATCCAAGTTGCAATAAATCAGAAAAGCCTTTATATATTCCCGATATAATAACTCCGTCACCTACCGGAACTACTATGAAATCTGGTAATTTCCCTTTGTACCGAATAAACATATCAATTGCGGCCGATTTTTTCCCTTCAATTGTAAGCGGATTATAAGCTGTATTCCGGTTTAGCCAATTATATTTTTCTGATAACTCCAAACATAAATCGTAAGCCTGGTCATAATCGCCATCTACTAAAAATGTTTCGGCTCCATAAGCCATTATCTGATTCAGCTTTTCACGGGGAATGTTTTTAGGAACAATTAGTTTTGATTTTAATCCAAGTCGCGAACAAATTCCGGCAAGTGAAGACCCGGCATTCCCAGTTGAAGCAGCAGCTATTTCATTAACTCCCAACTCAATCGCTTTTATTGCAACTAAGCTAGAGGCCCTATCCTTAAAAGAATAAGTAGGGTTTCGTGTTTCATCCCAGAAATCGACTTCTATACCTTTATAATTGTTAGTTAACAGCGGATCTTCTAATAAGATTAATTTATTATAAACTGATTCTGATATTTTACTGAACTTTCCTTTATTAATTTTTAACGGCCATAGATAGGGATATTCCCAGAATCTCCCTATTCTCTTTCCCAATAAACCGGATCTGGAAATATTCTGTTTTATAAAATCTGTATCATACTTTATTAATAAAACACCTTTCAGCGGTGTATTCTTTTTCGATTCCCCGCATTCAGGACAAAGATATATTTGGTTATCTTCTATCTTTTCAGCAGGAAATTCAGAATCACAATCGAAACATTTATAATAATAATGAGTCATGATCTACATCGTTAATGACATTATTGATTTTGCAGTGTGCAGACGATTCTCAGCTTCATCAAATACAATAGATATATCCGGGTTATCCAGTATCTCATCTGTTACTTCGTTTCCTCTATCGGCCGGAAGCGCATGCATAAGTTTTACATTCTTATCAGCTAAAGCAATTCTTTTATCGTTACAAATCCAGTTATGATATTTCTCTAAGTTTACTTTCATTTCTTTTTTACATTCATCTTCATTATCCAAATAATCCTGAACACCGTAATGGCCAAATCCTCCCCAGTTTTTTGGAATAACAATATGCGCCCCTTCAAATGCTTCATCCATATCATTAGTGAATTTTAGACTTCCACCACCGTCTTTTGCATTCTTCTCAGCTTTTTCAACAATGTCCTTGCTTAAAGGAAATTCTTTTGGATGCGCGACTGTAACATCAATTCCATATCTGGGAAATAACAGAATTTGTGTTTGCGGAACTGATAATGGTTTTGAATGTGTATCGGCATAAGCCCATGAAACCGTGACTTTAAGATTTTTAGTATCAGAGCCGCAATGTTCAAATATCGTCATTAAATCTGCAAGCCCCTGGAATGGATGATATATATCATCCTGTAATGACATAATAGGCTTTGTAGAGTTCTCTGCCATTTCGGTTAAATACTTATTACCGATTCCATAAAAACAATTTCTGGATGCAATTCCGTGTCCCATACGCGAAAGGATAATTGCAGTATCTTTAGGAGCTTCGCCATGCGATAGCTGCATTTTATCGGCTGTTAAATCGTGTGCATGTCCGCCTAGCTGAGTCATACCGGCTTCCATAGAATTTCTTGTTCTGGTTGACTGTTCAAAAAATATCATGAACAATGTTTTGTAAGGAAGGTCTAAAGTTAATTCCTCTTTATAAAATTTTTCTTTTAACTCTTTTGCTTTTTCAAATACTGTATCTAATTCTTCTTTTGTCCAATCATCACAAGTTAAAAAATGTTTCCCTTTTAAATCCATAACATCTCCTATTGATAAATCAAATGAAGCCGATGAAATCTATTTATTCGTTTAAATAATTTGCAGCAAACATTGCATAAAACGCCGAAGCTTTTACTAAATGCTCAACCGAAACTTTTTCATTTGGTGCATGAGCTAAAACCTCATTGCCGGGACCAAAACCAATTGTCGGGATTCCGTAAATTCCATTTATAGTTACAGCATTTGTTGAGAATGTCCATTTATCAACCTTGGGATCTTCTCCAAATAACTCTTTATATGCTGCAACCCCTTTTTGAACTATTGTATTATTTTCTTCCAATTTCCATGTCGGATAATATTTCTCCATCCCATATTTCAAACCGGTGAAGGATTCTTCATTATAATTAAGCACTTTAACTTTAGCGTTAAACTCAGCCACAATTTTTTCAATCTGGTTTACAGCAAGCTCTTTATCTTCACCCCAGGTAAGTCTTCTATCCAAATGCATTTTACAATAATCTGAAACAGCACACAGCGAGGGACTTTTAGATTGCATGTCTGTTACAGTAACAGTTCCTTTGCCAAGAAAAGGATCTGCTAAAAGATTTTCATTTAGCTTTTCAATTTCTAATGCCGCTTTAGAAGCCATATATATTGCGTTCTTTCCACGTTCAGGAGCCGAACCATGCGAGGATACGCCAAAAAATTCAACTTCCATTTCCATTCTTCCGCGATGCCCGCGGTAAAGATTCATATTAGTCGGTTCCGTTATAACTACACATTCCGGCTTAATCTTTTCTTCTTCAATTATATACTTCCAGCAAAGGCCATCGCAATCTTCTTCAATTACAGAACCAACAAAATAGATTGTTAAGTCCTTACTTATTCCTAACTCTTTTATAATCCTTCCTGCAGTAACAAAAGCAGCCGGACCACCTTTCTGATCAACTGTTCCGCGTCCGAGAACAAATCCATCTTTAATTTCGCCTCCAAGCGGATCAAAATCCCAATTCTCTAAATTACCCATATCTACAGTGTCAATATGTCCATCAAATGCTATAACCCTTTTACCATTACCAATTCTGCCAATTACATTTCCTAAACCATCAATTCTAACTTCATCAAAACCAGCTTCTTCCATCTGCTGCTTAAGTTCATTAACAACTTCTTTTTCTTGTAAGCTAAGAGATTTTTTAGTTATTAAGTTTGAAAGATTTTGCGAAGTATAGTTTTGATATTCATTTGCTAATTTAAGGACTTCTGAATTTATACTCATTTGAATACCGTTATAATTTGGTCAAATTTGTTTTCCAGAATGAATTTAAAAAAAACAAAATTTTAATTCAATAATATCTTATATTTAAAATAAATTTTGCTTTAGAGGAATTGCTAATAATAAGGGGTTAAAATGTCAGATAAAATGGGAACTTTCAGTTTTTCGGGACTCTTAAACTGGATTATTGATGAATACCTCAACAGTAAAACCACTTTTAATATTCCCGAATCCAAATTTGTTAAAGCAAATTCTGACAATTATAATGTATTTAATCAATCAATTGATTTTCCAATTGGACCCGCTGCCGGACCTCATACACAAATGGCGCATAATATTATTACTTCCTATCTCTGCGGCGGTAGATTCTTCGAATTGAAAACAGTCCAGATTATGGATGAACTTGAAATAGACAAACCTTGTATTTATGCAGCCGAGGAAGGTTATAACGTTGAGTGGTCACAAGAACTAAAATTAAATGAATCGTACGATGAATATTTAAAGGCATGGTTATTAATTCATCTTTTGCAAGAAGTTGTTTCGCCAAGTGATAATAGGGGTTTTATATTCAACATGAGCGTTGGTTACGATTTGAAAGGAATAAAATCGGATCCAATTGATTCGTTCATAAATAATTTAATTGATTCAGGTTCAAATAATTTATTTCATAAATACAAAAATGAACTTATAGAATTTTTTGAAAATAAAAATTTTAAAAAGTTCGCACAAATCTTGCAAATTGAAATCCCTAAATTAAAAAGCAGAATTGAAAACATTTCTCCTATTATCTCAAATTCAGTTACCCTGTCAACAATGCACGGATGTCCCCCGAAAGATATAGAATCAATTGCTAAGTATCTTATCGAAGAAAAACGGCTTCATACTTATGTAAAATTAAATCCCACATTATTAGGATTTGAAAAGGTTAATCAGATTCTTAGAAAACACGGATATGACCATATAGAGTTGGAAAAAGAATCGTTTGAACATGACATGCAATTTGAGGATTGCATTCCTATGCTTGGAAGATTAGTAAAGTTTTCTAAACAGCATAATAAAATTTTTGGAATTAAACTTTCTAATACTTTGGGAGTTTCAAATAAGGGTGATAAACTGCCTGGCGGAGAAATGTACATGTCAGGAAAAGCGTTATTCCCATTAACAATTAATCTTGCCGCCAAAATTAAACAACATTTTATAGAAGCAATACCAATCTCCTATTCAGGCGGAGCTTCTATTCATAACATTATAGATATTCTGGAAACAGGAATCACTCCGGTTACTTTTGCAACTGATTTGTTAAAGCCTGGAGGATATTTGAGACTGGCACAAATAGCTGAGAAAATAAAAAACCATAACCATAATTATTCATCTGTCATCGATATAGAAAAACTAAATCAGGTTGCTGTTGAAGCTTTAGAAAATAAATTTTATTCGAAGGAATTAGAGTTTAAGAATGAAATTAATCTTTTAAAGAAACTTCCTTTATTCGACTGCTATATTGCGCCCTGTGTTGAAGCATGCCCAATTCACCAGGATGTTTCTGAGTATATTCATTTTATAAAAAACGGGAACTTCAAAAAAGCGACTGAAATTATTCTGGATAAGAATCCTCTGCCTAATATAACTGGTCATATATGCGATCATCAATGTATGCATAATTGTACAAGGCTGAATTATGATAACCCGGTTGAAATACGGGAACTTAAAAAGTTTGCTATGGAAAAAGGATTTGATCAATTTATTAATAATATTAAACCAGTTAATAAATTATTAAATAAAAAAGTTGCCATAATTGGAGCGGGTCCATCAGGTTTAGCAGCGGCATATTTTCTTGCCAGGGAGGGATTAAGGGTAACTATATTTGAAAAAACAGAAAAGGCTGGCGGTACTGTTATTCAAACTATTCCCGAGTTTCGTATTCCTAAAGATATTATTGAAAAAGATATTGATTTGATTAAGAAAACAGGGGTTGAATTTAGATTTAACATTGATGAACATTTTAATATTTCAAAATTAAAGGAAGCCGGATATGACTATATATATCTTGCCATCGGGGCTGGAATATCTCAGGAACTTGATCTGCATAATAATAAAAATGTTCTTGAAGCAATTAGTTTCTTAAAACAATTTAATAAAAAAGAAAAAATTGAATTAGGAAAGCGGGTAGCTATAATTGGCGGTGGAAACTCAGCAATGGATGCGGCCAGAGCTGCAAAGAGAATTGACGGTGTTGAAAAGGTTACAATAGTTTATAGAAGAACAAAAGAATATATGCCGGCTGATATGGAAGAATTCTATAACGCAATAAATGAAGGTATAATTTTCAGAGACTTACTACAGCCGGTTAAATTTGAAGATGGAACATTAATTTGTCAGGAAATGAAATTATCAGAAGTTGATTTTGATGGTAGAAGAAATGTAAATCCTATCCCCGATAAATTAGCTAAACTATCAATTGATACGATTATTACTGCTATCGGGGAGAAAGTTGATTATAATCTTTTGGATCAGAATAATCTATTAAGCAATAATTATCTAAAAATTAATTCTGATACACTGCAGACAATTAAACCAAATGTCTTTATTGGAGGAGATGCCAAAAGTGGACCGGCAACGGTTGTAGAGGCTATTGCAGACGCAAAAAAAGTTTCTAATGCAATTTTTGAGCAACTTGGAATTAACATTACTGAAACTGAATTCTCTATTTCTGATTATCAGGATCAGATAGAAAGAGTAAAAGGAAAAGTTTATAACAATGAAAATTATGACCTGGTTGAAAAAGCAAAACTATGTTTAAGCTGTAATTATAATTGCAATAAATGTGTTGAAGTATGTCCTAATAGAGCTAATATACTGATTAAAAGCCCGGCGGGCAGATTCAAAGATACTCATCAGATTATTCATATTGATCAGCTCTGCAACGAATGCGGCAACTGTACAACATTTTGCCCTTATAACGATTCACCGTATAAAAGTAAATTCACAATGTTTAATTCTGAATCTGAATTTAAGAACAGCAGTAATAATGGATTTCTAATTCAATATAATGAACAAGTAATACCAGGCTCTATATTTTTAAGAATAAATAATAAAGTAGAAACTCATAAGTTTGATAGTGATTTTATTAATACAGATAGAAAAGAATTTTTACTGATTAATGAAATAATTTCAAATTATAATTATTTGGTTAAAAGTTAGCTTTATCATTATAATAATAGATTTCTCACCTCGTTAAACTAGGGATTAGAGATGATAGATTTTATAATCTGGAACAGTTCTATTGTGAGAGATCTGTTATCATATCAGTATCTGCCGTTGCTCTGGCAGCATCTATAATTTGTTTATAACCAGTACAGCGGCATAAATTACCGGCAATTGCTTCTTTTATTTCTTCATCAGCTGGATTGTTATTCTTCAATAATAATGCATAGATCGACATTATCATCCCCGGTGTACAGTAACCACACTGAACAGCTCCATACTTCAAAAAATTTTCTTGCAGTACATTTAACTTCCCATTTTCCGAAACACCTTCTATAGTTAATATTTCAGAATCTATTAACTGTCCTGCTAACACAAGACATGAATTTACCGCTAGTTTATTCATAATTATAGTACAGGCACCACATTCCCCAATGCTACAGCCTTCTTTTGTACCCGTAAGTGAAAAATCTTCACGAAGTATGTCTATCAATCGCCTGTTTTCATCAGTCTCTAATTTTACTTTTTTCCCATTGAGAATAAAACTAATTTGAATCATTTCGTTTCCTAATTGTATAAAATTTTTCTTAACAACTGATATAATGACTGCTGAACAACCGGCAATTTATAATCACTGGACCAGCGAAGTCCGGTTATATCTAAAACTGTCTTACCAACTTTTTGCGATAAAGTAATAAGTAAATCTTTGTTTATTTTTTTAGAAGTACTAAAATTTTCAACTTCATCAAATCTTATTGCAACAGGCGCAATAGCACCACCAGCAATGCGCAAATCTTTGATGATATTATTTTCTGTATATATAAGAACCGATAGACTCAGTCTGCTTATCGCAACTCCCCGCCGTCTTCCAAGTTTATAAAAATCGCCTTTATAATTTTTCCTGAGTTTTGGAATTTGAATAAAAGTAATTATCTCATCATCACCAAGAAGTGTGCTATATGGTTTTTGAAGAAAATCTTTGAGCATAATCTGTTTTCTTAAATGTTTAGACTGGATTATCAATGAAGCATCATAACATAATAATGGCGATAGTGAATCGGCACATGGTGCATTATTCACAATATTCCCCCCTATTGTAGCTCTATTTCTTATTTGCAGACTTCCTACTTTTGAAGAAGCCTTACATAACAGAGGGAACTCCTGATTCAATAATTCATTTCCTACAATATCAGTAAAAGTTAATCCTGAACCTATTAGAACATTGTTATTAGTTTCTTTTACGGATTCTAATTCACTTACAGCGTTAATATCAATTAGTCTTTTTACATTTGAAAATCTCGATGAACTTTGCATCATTCCGGGTATTACATCGGTTCCGCCGGAAATTATTTTTGTTTTAATTGAGGAATTACTTAAAAGTTGAAGCACTTCTTCAAGATTTTTTGCCTTTATGAATTCAAAATTATTTAACATTATGCACTGCCTCTTTTTACTGATGCTGGAGATAACTTCCGATTCAAAACAATTTCCTCCAGATTTAACGGGAGATTTCTATACCTGACACCAGTTGCGTTATATATAGCATTACTTATTGCAGCCGAAGTCAGCTCAAGTGTTGGTTCTCCCAACGATTTAGCGCCCCAGGGACCATACTCCTCTTCACCTTCAACAAAATGTACATCAATATTATCTATATCTTTACTTGTTGGGATTAATAATTCATCAAAATTTTGATGTTTAATTTTTCCGTCTATTGTATTAAGTTCTTCCCACAAACATAATCCTGCTCCTTGTGTAACACCACCGTAAACCTGTCCCTTTGCACCTAACAAATTAATCACCTTACCGGGATCATGTACTGCTGTAATGTTTTCTATGTATACTTCTCCGGTTGTAATATTAACTTTTACTTCCGCAACCTGACATCCATATACATAAGTAAAATAAGCATTGCCCTGACCTTTCTCTTCATCCCAGTCAACATTAGGGCCCGCATACCAGCCAACCGCCGAAATATTAACTCCCTTATTATAAGCCAGTTTACAAAGGTCTTTGAAACTCATTGAATATTTATCATAAGTAACCATTCCATTTGTAAATTCAACCCGGGCAATTTGGGGAATATTATAGTTTTCAATAAATACATCCAATAAATTTCTTTTAATCTTTTCAGTCGCATCTTTTACAGCACCACCTCCCATTATAGTAGATCTGGAAGCCACTGTTGGACCACTATCCATAACATAGCCAGTGTCAATACCAAGATAAAACACATCTTCAAATGGAATTCCTAAAACCTCTGAAACTACTATGGAAAAAGTGGTTCGCAACCCCTGTCCATTTTCAGCTAATCCTGAATGCAAATATACAGAGCCATCGTTTTGTAAGGAAACAAAAACTGAGGCAGCATCAATACCTTCGGCACCGAGAGAACATCCTCTAAAACTGCATGATAATCCAATACCTCTTCTCCAGACATTTTCCGGTTCTATAAATTGTTCTTTATCAAGTATAAACTCTTTTTCTCTTTGTTCTGAACCAATAATAAAATCTTTTTGAACTCTGTCCTTAGAAAACTTTTCCCACTTATCATTAAATCCTGATTCATCGGATGCTTTAGCTAATACTTTTTTTAATGTTACTTCATGCGAGTTTAATATTTGTCCGCTTGCTGTTACTGATCCGGAGTTATATCCATTGATTTCACGAAGCTTAAAGGGAGATATTTTTAATTCTTCCGCTATCTCGTCCATCAACGATTCTTGAGCAAAAACAGGCTGCGGGGAACCAAATCCGCGAAATGCACCAGTATATGGATTATTTGTATAAACACCTTTCACATTAGTTTCAACATTTTCGATCTCATAAGACCCGGTTGCCTGAACAACTGATCGCCATGTTACAAAGGGAGTCATTGAAGCATAAGCACCGCCATCGGCAATAATATCAATTTTCATCGCCTTTATTTTGCCATCCACATTAAACCCTGCCTTATATTTCATTTTATAAGGATGTCTTTTATACGATTCCAGAATAGAATCTTCCCGGTTATATCTAATCTTTACCGGTCTATTACATTTTACCGCAGCAATAGAAGCTCTTGCAGCCAGCACATTCATTGTATCATCTTTTCCGCCAAATGAGCCGCCTAATTCTGCTTGTTCAACACGCACTTTTGCTAAAGGCCATCCAAGTACCGAAGCGGCAACACTTCTTGTTGTATGAGGATTTTGAATACTTCCAATTATCTTTACACCTTTATTTCCTTCTAGCGGAATTGCGATAACAGCTTCAGGTTCAATATATGCATGCTCCTGATAAGATGTAGAGTAACTTCTCTCTATCACATAATCACTGTTTTTAAACCCTTCTTCAACATTCCCTTTTCTCAAAGGATATTCACAAATAAGATTATTTGAAGATTCTTCATGTATAACCGGGGCATCTTCATTCATTGCTAAAGATGAATTAGATAAAATCGGGAGTTCACTATATTCAACTTTTATTTTCGTCAGCAGTTTTTTTATTTCTTTTTCATTATTGCCGACTAACATTGCCAAAACATCACCTGAAGTTCTAACTTTATCGAAACAAAAAATAGGCTGATCTTTTTTAATAGCTCCAACTTTTTTTGCTCCGGGAATATCTTCAGAAGTTATAATTGCAGTTAAGTTTTTATTATCTGCAATCTCTGAAAAATCAATACTCTTAATTTCAGCGTGTACAACTGTTGTTCTGAGCATTACCCCATATAATATATCTTTCAATACAATATCATCCGCAAACATTGCAGTACCGGTTACTTTTTCTAATCCGTCTTGTCTTATAACTTCTTTGCCAACAATTGAAAAATCTTTTTTCATAATAAAGCCTGGTTAGATTTCAAAATCTCATAAAGGCTGTTACCAGCTTTGTATATTTGTTTAGAAAATAATTCCATATCTGGTACTTTAGTTCTAAAGTTATTCATCAAAAATTCGCCACCGGAAATTGACGATTTAACACTTCGTTCTATTATTCCGTATAAATAATGCCCCATAAAATTATCTTCTGTTAAAGGAGTCGGAGGGACATAATCCCAGACAATAAAATCGGCACTATCATTTTCTTTTAGATTTGAATAATGTGGATAATACTTTTTAATAAATTCAATTTGATCAAAATACACCCGGTTTATAAGCCTAAAAGATTCTTCAAAACTTTTTCCATTACAACGCAGCATTAAAAATAATTGTTTCATCGATTTTGCAACATTAGCATGCATACCATCGGTGCCTAATAAAAACATCTGATTCTCTGAAAACTCACTTATACAAGGAAATCCGACAGAATTATTCATATTAGAATCAGGATTAAAAACTATTGCGCATTTATAATTGTCCAACAATTCATAATCGTCTTTATTTAAATAAACCGCGTGTGATAATATGCTTCTGTCATTTACCAGATTATAATTTATTAACCGTTCTAAAGGTCTGGCTCCATATTTGTCTTTACTGATTATATTATCCGATTCATCTTCACTTAGATGAATATGTATACCTATCTCAGAACCTTTTATATATTTTTCAACATGTCTTAGAGTATCATTATTTAAAGTAAAAGAAGCATGTAATCCGTACATGCCTTTAAAATCATCATCACAATAATCAACTAAAAATGAATTGTTTTCAAGAAGAGCATCCTGCTTTAATTTATCCCCGTTTCTATCAGAGGTTTCAAATGCCAAAACTCCTTTTAGTCCATATTCTCTTAATACTGATTTAATACATTCTAAACTGCCCTCTGTTACGCCAGGAGAAGCATGATGATCAAATATATATTGCACACCGTTTAATATGGACTCATACGCAGCCATATGAGCTGAAGCAACTATCATATCTTTGTCTAAAGCAAGATCAAGTTTCCACCACAGATTTTTCAGAATATTTTGAAAATTATCCATTGGCCCATTAAGAGGTAAACCTTTTGCAAGCCTGGAATAGATATGATCATGAAAATTCACATTTGGAACAGTTATAACCGCACCCTGAACATCATAACAGTCGGAATCAATTATATCATACTCAAGCTCCGTAAATTCATTAAAATTCCGCTCAAAGATATTTTTGTTTTTACCTTCTTCAATTGTAAAATCGCAAAATATAGGTTTTACTGAACGATTTTCAATTTGGCATAACCATGCGTTTTTTACTTTCATAGCAAACAATTATTTTGTTAACAAATTTCCATGATAATCAGGTGAATATATTTTTCCTCTATCTACTATTTTACGGCCTCTTAAAAACACTTCTGAGATTGATGATTTCAGTTCTATACCATTAAACGGTGTATATTTACCCTTGCAAAGCATTTCTTTCGAGTTTATTTTTTGGTTTTTATACAGATCAACTAAAGTAATATCCGCATCAAACCCTTTTAATATCGTGCCTTTATCAGTAAGCCCAAATATTTCGGCAACACCGGCTGATAAAAGATGAACCGTTGTCTGAAGATCAATTTTTCCTTTAAAGAACCCTTCGCTCAACATATAATTTACTCTATGCTGAACTCCGGGAATTCCGCCATAAACTTCCCAGAAATCATCTGATATTTTTTCCTTTAATGGATCACATCCCGCATGATCAGTAGTTACAAATGAAATAGTTCCGTCTTTAAGTCCATTCCATAAGGCATCTCTATCAGTTTCAAACTTTACTGGCGGAGCGGTTTTTAGAAGTTTTGTAATTTTAGGATCATCAAAATCTATTTGTGTAAACTGTAAATAATGAGGACAAGTTTCTGTGGTAACTCTGACACCCTGTTTCTGAGCTTTCCTAATCAGACCTAATCCAAGCGCTGAACTTAGATGAACAATATGAATATGACAACCGGTTTCGGCAGCTATATTTATTACATTGAATACAGCTTTCGCTTCAGCCTGATCATCTCTGGCACCGCAATAAGCTCCCCAGTCACTTTTTAAGTTCATCCTCGCAGACTTTTCTCTGTCTGTTACCAACTTCTTATCTTCGGCATGAACCGCAAGAATTGAATTATTTTCTTTCACTACCTGAGCGGCAATTTTAATCTGTTCATAAGTCAGATCAGTAAAAGACTGCATACCAGAAATTGTATAAACTTTGAATCCGGCAACGCCTGATTCACATAATTCTTTAACTTGTTTTTTTAATTTGTTAATCTCTTCAAAATCATTCCCGGAAATTCCGCCCCAGAATTTGTAATCAATAAAGGCTTTACCGGATAAAGCTTTTTGTTTTATACTAAAATTTTCCTTAGAAGTAACCGGAGGAATCGAGGTACAGGGCATATCAAAAATTGTTGTAGTTCCGCCGACTGCGGCAGATTTGCTGGCATATTCGAATTCATCTCTAAACTCAAACCCGGGAGTATTAAAATGTACATGTGCATCAATTGCTCCAGGTATAGCTAGCTTAAACCCGCCATCAAAAACTTGAATACTCTCAGAATAATTTTTGCTTTCAACTTGACTTATAAATAAATCAAACTGTTCTTTGTTTTCAATTTCCAGCCAATCAATTTCCTTATTAAATGCGGGCTCTACACTTGTTATCCTTTCATCAAAATAGATATCAACTAATTGAAGTTTGTTAAATCTAGTAGATATTAAAACATTTTTAATCACTTTCTGCATCTATAACAATCCTACCGCATTATTAAATTCGCTTATTTTTTTATCCCATTCCGGTACTATAGAAAATCTCTCGTCCCAATAATCTTCGTTGTACCATTGCTGATTCAGTTCATCAACATCTTTTCCTTGCTGTTCAACCCATGTAAAATACTTTAAGTTATGAATTGCTTTTTTATCATAATAACTTAATTCTTTAAAGTTATCAGTTCCCTGCTTAAAAATTGATGCATTCAAATCTACATTAGCATGCAGCTCAGTATATTCACCTAACTCGTTATTCATTTCATCTAATCTTGAATTATACATTTCCACAGAATCAGTGAATATTGTAAATATGATATCATTTTCATTAAACTCATAATACTTTGCAAGTTTTATTGAAGCCAGTAAATTACATATAGATGAAATTCCTAATAAAGGAAGTTTTTTCAGAGTAGTTTCTGAAATTCCCATTTTAGCTAAAACTTCCTGTCCATTCTTTTCATTAAAAAGCCTTAATACTTTAAGAGTATCCAAATCATCAATTGCTGCAACGGTATCTGTGTTTTTTACATTGTGAACCCATGGAATATGCTTATCACCTATTCCTTCTATTCTATGTCCGCCATAACCGTTTAATAACAAGGTTGGGCATTGCAGTGCTTCAGTTGCTGTTATTTTAAGCAATGGATTTATCTTTCGCAAATAATCACCGGCACCAATAGTTCCGGCAGAACCGGTTGCACTTACATATCCTGATAATCTTTGATCACCTTTTTTTACACTATTAAACAGTTCTTCAATATTACTGCCTGTTATTTCATAGTGCCAGACTGGATTTCCGAACTGATCAAATTGATTAAAAATAAAATACTTATCTGATTTAGCTTCAAGTTCATGACATTTATCATAAATTTCTTTTACATTACTTTCACAACCCGGAGTTGCAAAAACCTCTTCAGCCCTTTCTCTAAGCCAGTCAAATCTTTCCTGACTCATTTCTTCGGGTAATATAGCTACAGAATCTACTGCTAATAAATTAGAATTAAAAACTCCACCACGACAGTAGTTTCCAGTAGAAGGCCAAACTGCCTTGTGATACTCAGGATTAAAGCGACCGGTTGCCAAATAAGGTGCCAGACAGCCGTAAGTAGCTCCAACTTTATGAGCTCCGGTTGGGAAATGTTTTCCAACTAATCCAATTATTCTAGCTTTAACTCCGGTTATCTCAGGCGGGATTTCAAAATAATTGATGTCACCAATCCCTTTATCAATGGGGTTATTTCTCCAGTTTATTCTAAATAAATTTAGAGGATGAGTATCTTGGAAATCGATTTTTTTTAGTTTTTCTAAAATATTTGAAGGTATAGACTGTGGATTTTTAAGCTGCTCAAAAGTAGGAAGAATTATATTTCTTTCTCTACAACGTTTAATAGTATTTTCTAAATAATCAGAATTGAATACATCCCATTTCCATTCTTGCATAAGAGGCCTCGGTCAGTTTGCCAAAATATATATCAACAGATTTGATAATAATAATTTCAGTTTAATATATCAATAGCTCTGAAGGCTATTTGGCAAAGTAATTTCCAGCATTCGCAATTTAACGATGATATTTATAAATACTTTTAACAAAATCATTCAATCTCAATAATTATTCCGAAGAACATAATTTAATAGTCTAAAATAATTCTATCAGCACTGGTCTTTATCTTTTAAAATAATTCCATTTGACATATACAATCATTTTTTTTAGCTTTGTTACTATTGATAGAAACAGTTGAGAAAATTAACTATGAGTGAAATGAAAGAATTGATAGAGGTTTTTACAAAAATTTCAGAATCTAAAGAGATGGACAAACTTTTTTCTGAAATATTTACGGAAGCCGAACGCGATGATTTTGCCTCTAGATGGGGACTTATGAAAGATCTTCAAAATGGAATGAGTCAGCGCAGTATTGCAAAAAAACGGCACATCAGTTTATGCAAGATAACCCGTGGAGCAAAATTATTAAAAGATGATAAATCAATTACAAAAAATTTAATTAAAACATATTGTTAATGGAGAAATTATGACGGAATTAATTGCTGCTCAAGTACTGCCTGATACTAAAGGATATTTTGGAGAATTTGGAGGAAGTTTTATTCCCCCGCAGCTCCAGGAAATTATGGATGAAATTACAGCTGAATATTTAAAATTTAAAGACGATAAAGAATTTCAAGATGAACTGCATTATCTTTACAAACATTTTGTTGGAAGACCAAGTCCAATATTCTTTGCAGAAAACCTGACTAAAAAAGTTGGCGGCGCTAAAATATATTTTAAACGCGAAGATCTTAATCATACCGGAGCTCATAAGATTAATCACTGCCTTGGCGAAGCAATGCTGGCTAAAAGAATGGGCAAGAAAAAAATTATAGCAGAAACCGGTGCCGGACAGCATGGAGTTGCCCTGGCTACTGCCGCTGCCCAATATGAATTAGAATGCGATATTTACATGGGCGAAGTTGATATTTATAAAGAAAGACCAAATGTTTTAAGAATGAAAGCACTTGGCGCAAATGTAATTCCAGTAACAGTAGGAGCTAAAACTCTTAAAGAAGCTGTAGATGTTGCTTTCCAGGCTTATCTGCAGGATCCTGTTACACAGCTTTACGCAATTGGCTCTGTTGTTGGTCCTCATCCGTTTCCTATGATGGTAAGGGATTTCCAAAGTATAGTTGGTATTGAAGCTAAAGAACAATTTTTTGAAATGACTGGTAAACTTCCGGATAATCTTGTTGCATGTGTTGGCGGCGGATCTAATTCACTAGGATTATTTTCAAACTTCCTTGAAGATTTAGATGTTAATATTTACGGAGTTGAACCTGCTGGTTTAAGTTTTAAAACCGGAGAACATGCGTCAACTCTTACTTATGGAACTCCCGGAGTTATTCATGGTTTTAGATGTTATCTATTACAAGATGAAAATGGTGAACCCGGTCCGGTTTATTCAGTTGCAAGCGGTTTGGATTATCCTGGCGTTGGACCTCAGCACAGTTATCTTAAAGATATAAAACGTGTTAAATATGAAACTTGCTCAGATCATGAAGCTATAAGCGCGTTTTTCGAACTTTCAAAGATTGAAGGTATTATACCGGCTCTTGAAAGCGCACACGCTGTAGCTTATGCAATGAAACTTGCCCAGACTTTATCAGCAGAAGATACTATTTTAGTGAACCTTTCTGGTCGTGGTGATAAAGATATAGATTTTGTTTTTGAAAAATATGGCAAGCAGTTTGGTGTTGAAGTTTAGTTTTAATCTATTATTAACCAACGGATTAATCCGTTGGTTAATTAAATATCAATATTATTTTGCCGGAAGTATTTTTACGAAATCAACTAAAGAGTAATCCACTCGAAATAATTTTTCTGATTTATTAACTTAAATTCTGCTTCAGGATATGCTTTTCTACATCCTTTGGGAATATTAACTTTCAATTAAATTAGAATAATTCTGTACAGTTCTTCTTTTTAATAATTCCTGAACCGCAATATCTTCACCGTTCCAGAATAACAGTTTTTCATTTGTTTCATCTTTTATTTGATTGAGGAGAAAAGTTTTTTCAACCCTTCTTGAACCGAGTAATAAAATTACTTTATTGGATATTAATTTTGAATGAATTTGGTTTAAAGCTGTTCTTTTTATTTCCATTTTCGTTAATTGCGTCAATAAGTCAACGGAATTCTTATTTATTTGCATTCATCTACAAAAACCTTGCAATCTCTTTCCAATATTCCGGATAACTCTGAATATCATTATGCCCGGCATCTTTTATAAAAACAGTTTTACAGCTATCGCCCAGTTTTTCTGCCAAATTGTAAGAACTTTTATTAGGAATAATTTTATCTGTTCCGGCAATAAAAACCAGACTTCTATTTTTATAATCTTTTATATTTTCAACTGAATCAAATTTTTGAGTTATTAATAAGTTTACCGGTAAATATGGATAATAGCTTTGTGCAACATTTGCCAAACAATCAAAAGGAGTTACAAGAATATTTTTAGACGGATTTCTCTTTCCTGCAACATAACTTGCAACTCCGGTTCCTAAACTCCGGCCAAATAGAATAACTTCTTCATAATCTTCTGAAAATCTGTCATAAATAAAAAGTGCATCCTCAAAAATTGCGTCTTGATCGGGTGAACCTTCACTTTTACCGTAACCACGATAATTTAGCAGAAGAATTGAATAATTTTTGAACCTTGAAAGATCATTTAAATTGTGCGAAACTTCTTCCCCGTTTCCGCCGTAATAAATTATTAACTTCGATTTCCCGGAATTAAGCAGCCAGCCATGAAGATTAATATCCTCATGGTTTATAATAATTTCGCTATTCTTATATTCTGCAATGTAAGACTTCGATTCATCAATCGGTCCTGGATAATAAATAAAACTATTCTGAATAATGTACATTAAAATACAGACTGCTAAATATCCTAGAAAAATAAATGCTAAAAGTGACAATCCAATTTTTTTCATAACTGTTTAGCCAGTCGCTATTTAAGTATCATTAATTTTTTACTTGCAGAAAAATTACCAGTTTCAAGCTTGTAAATATAAATTCCGCTCGCAAAATCTGAAGCATCAAAAGTAACATGATAATTACCCGATGTCTGTACTTTATCTACAAGTGTTTTTATTTTTTGTCCAAGCATATTGTAAATATTTAATTTTACAGTCGATGCATTCATTGATTCTGCTATTGGAATAGAATATTCTATAACCGTTGTTGGATTAAACGGATTTGGATAATTTTGATAAAGTACATATTTACCCGGAATTTCATCCGCATTTGTAATGCTTGTAACTGTGTCTATAATGGAAAATACATTTTCGCTAATGCTTTTTATTGATGAAGAAGATTCGCTTGTAATCTGAATTTTGTAATTCTCTCTGGCAATTAAATCCTCCGGCAAATTCCATGAATAAGCCTGAAATACAGCAGAAACTGTATCTAAAGAAAAGATATTATTGTTATCATTTATCAGATCAATATGAACATTTTCAAGAATATTAGTTTCCCATCTAATTACTTCCAAACTTCCATTTGCCCAGACTTCACCGCCGTTTGGCGAAATTATTTTTACATAAGGATCAGTTATGTTAAAACTGTAAATATCAGACCATTCACTTTCTTCAGAACCTAATTCTGAATTAACACGCCAGTAATATTTTGTGTTATTGGTTAATCCGGAAACCGCCAAATTTGAGAGATTTGTATTTGTTTCAGTAAAAATTGTAGAGAAAGTAGTATCTTCTGAGACCTGAACATTAAAGGCATTATACATCCCTTTACCAGTCCATTTAACCAAAATTGAATCTTGCAGTACTAATTTCTGATTATTTAACGGCTCATATAGAATTGGAGAATTACTTTTTAGGCTATCCTTAGAAACTCCAAACACAATTTCTCCAAAACTGTCTAAAACGACAATTAGTTCATTTTTATCACTATCATATATTGTTGATTTAGGAACAAATAATCCTTGATTTGGGAATTCGCGAAAACAAACAATTGTATTTACCGGATTTTTTATTTCAGGATAATATTCCAAATCAATATGAAATTCAGCATTTTGCGAGTTAATTGCAAAACCTTCATAAACTATAGAAACCGGATTTACAGAAATTATAATATCAATAAACTGAGGCTTAACCGGTCCGTATGGCAGTCGTGTAATTTTTGATTCATTATAATCAGCAGCACCTAAACCATTATATTTTATTTCAATTCCGGTCTTAATCGATTCATTATTAAAAGAATAAGTATTTCCTTCTTTTACTTCAAAATTTGTAAAACTTGGTTTTTTAACCGATTTATTCCAAGGCAGTTTAGTAGCTCTGTAAGCCAAAATTCCGTTTGGTAACGAAATTTCTAGCGCAATTGTTCCATCAGGATGAACTTCTACAACATTCCGTTTAACAAATTGCGGATTTGGAACACCATAACCAATAAACCATCCACCGTTAGGAAGAGGTTCAGCATTACCGGCCGTAACGCAGAAAATATTTCCTTCAGGATATCTCCAATCAGAAACCAATGTTGCAATTTTATTTTCTTCATCTATTGCATATTCTACCGCTCTTGAGTAAGGAGGCTGATGGAATTGACCGTTATCAAACATAGTAATATTTCCATTTGGCCGTCTTCTAATATTATGCTGACGTGAATGATAAAAAGGTGCATTTTCTTCATGTTCGCCAACATAAGTAAATTCGCCGTGCAGTCCGCCCATTCTCCAGATAACTTCACCGGTTTCTCTGCTTATTTTCATTATTTCACTATGATTACGGAAAGAAGCTAAAATATTGCCATCGTCATCAATATCAAAAGCATTTAATGTTCCATAATTAATACGCGAATCTGTTAAAGCCAGATCTGTATCGGTAATAGGAATATAATCTATATTACGCCATTCAAACACAACATTTTTATCTTTGTCCTGTTCCTGAATTATATTTATAACTAATTCTGTATCAGTTTTACCGCCTTCAATAATTTTACTCATATCATAAATAATAGTATGATAAGACATCATTATAGCATGACCGTTTGGAAGCAGCTTAAATTCGTGAAAATCTGTAGTATAACCGTTTTTCATTTTGAACGAATCAACAACAGTTAAATCTGAATTTAGAACAATATGCCTAAGATCTTCACCAGGTAAAGGTACATTTACAGAAAAATCGCCAAGAGCATAAGATAAAAGTCCGTTTTGCTGAACCTGGAAATCAAAAGGAGCTCCATTTACTCTTACCGAATCTAGTATAACTCCGCTGCTGTCGAGTATAAAAATAAAATTCCCAAATTTAGCAGGAACATTACGATCCCATGTAGCCATAAAAATATTTCCGGAGCCCGGATTATCAATTGAGTTAATTGTTATTTCGGGAGCCGGAAGTAATAAACTATTTGTATTTTTATGTAATACCGCCGAAAATTCATTTTCTATTTCAGAAAGATCATCATTTATTGAAGCATTTCTTAGTTGCGGAATGCCGGAAGAAATTGTCTTAAAACTGTAATTAAGTCCGGGTATGTATTTCCCGGAATCTGTTTTAATTCCTGCTAAAATTTCGACATTTACTTCTTCTTCATATGCAAATGGAACATTAGGATTAAATAGAATTGTTCTGCCGTCTTCTGCTAAAATTACTTTTCCAGCATGAATTCCGCTTTTTACACCTTCAACTTTAAATAATTCAGCAGACAAAGTTGTTTGGTCAATTGTGCCTGTATAACGCAGAATTATATTTGTCTGGTTTGAAACCATTATTGAAGATGGTTTTGGACTAATAAATTTGTATGGAATATTCTCTTGTGCTACCAGATTAGTAACTAAAAGAACACAAAAACTAATCAATAAAATCCTTGTGAATTTCATCTAAAATCTCCTAATATTATTATAAATATAGTCCAAAGTTAAAACTTAGTTTGGCTATTTTACATTTCTGAGGCAACATTTATAGCTATTTAATTAATAACATTTTTTTCGAAACTGAATATTCTTCATAATTTAACTGATAAATATAAATTCCGCTTGCCAAATAAGAGGCATCAAATTCAATTTTATAATTGCCAGGTTTCTGATATTCATTTACAAGTGTTTTAATTTTTCTGCCTAGAATATCAAAAAGTTCTAACCGTAGAGACGAGGCATGCCTAGTCTCTACATTTGGTAATGTATATTCAATTGTAGTTGCCGGATTAAACGGATTTGGATAATTTTGCTTTAAATTAAATTCCATTATACTTTCAGTTTCAGAAACTGCCGTACCCTGACTCTTCTTTAAACTGATATTATTTAAAGTTATGTCATCAGAAGCTGCTCCAAGCTGGAAATACAAATTAGTCTCATAATCAGTTTTGTCATTCATTTTAAATTCAAACCCGTAATGTTTTTTTACCTTTTCAAGCAAAACAGTTCCAATTTTTGCATAATCTACGGAAGCAGATCCTAATTTAATTTTTATTAAACTATTTTCTTCAGCCGTTGCGTCAAATTCAAAAATATAATTTACATCATTAATTAGTGTTATATTTTCCTGAGTTAAAAGAATGTCCAGATAATTAGAAACTGTTTTTTCAATATTGATAGTTAAACCATTATCATCAAACAAATTAGTAATATTTTTTGCCGAATCAGATTCAAAATTCCAATAATTTAACTTTTCAGAAAAATCTCCATTTTTCACCAAATTACTTTCAGAATCAAATCCGCTTAAATATATTTCTACAATATTCGATTTCGCGCTTTCATTTCCCTCAAAATTAACAGCCGTTACGGCAAAACTATATTTTCCGGGTGTATCAATTTTGTTAATATTGTAAAATGGATTGTTGGATTTATCTAATAGATTAAACTGATTTTCATCATTTTTTGTATAAATATTATATGAATCAACTTTTTTATCACCAAACTTATTGAATAAAAGTGTTAAACGATCAGCAAAAGGTTCAACAATTAAATAAGGTTTATCAGCAATTCCGCTCCATTTATAACGATGAGTTCTATAACTATTATAATCTTCATCAAAGCCGGCTTCATAAACAATATTGCCTTCCGGTTCAACTTCTGTAGCAGCCGGATCTGTTGTATTTGCCCAGTTTATTAGCGTATTTCCATTCTGCAATCTTTGTGTGCTTCCCATTAAACTTGTAAAAATATCCGGTTTTGCTCTATATTCCCAAACTTTTTTGGCTGTCATGTTCTCAGAATCAATTATATATTCAACTGATCTGGAAAATTTTGGATTTCGTAAGTTACCGTTATCAAGCATTAAATAATGTCCCGGTTTTCCATCAACAGGTCTTACATCATGCTGATAGGAAAATGTAATATCATCATCAATAAGAAACTGATTATTTTTCCCGCCAAATCTCCAGATAATATTACCGGTTTGTCTGTCTATTTTAGTAACTTCCGATAAATGTCTGCTAGAAATTATAATATTGGAATCATAATCAACCGCAATTGAGTTAATATGAACATAATCAATTTTTGATGAAGTTAAACTTTGCCCTTCAGAATCAAAAACATCAAAATGATCGGAGGTTTTCCATTCAAGTACTAAATTATGATCTTTATCATATTCCTGAAAAACATTCTCCAAAATTATTGCCTCTGATTTCCCGCCATCAATCAACTCACTCATATCAACAATTCTATAATCATCGCAAATTACAAAATAGTTGCCATTTTCCAGAATTGTAATTTCATGAAAATCTGTATTATAACCTGTAGTACATCTAAATGTATCAACAGCGTTAAAATTTGAGTCTAATCCAATAAATCCATAAACATCTTCGCCCAGCCAATAAGTAAGTATATTATTTGGATGAAGTTTTAGATCACCGCCAATATTATCCATTTCTTTATAAAAGTAGGGTGTTCCGTCATTTTTATAGATCAGCAAAAAAGTGTTATCCGTTCTGCCGTTTATTAAAAACAGCTTTTTATCCGAGGCCAGATTTGAATTGATTGAAGGATTAAAATTTGGGAAATAACTGGGAACTGAAACTCCGTTTATTACCCTGATTGAATTTTCGGTTTTAAGAGTTTTATTTAGCTCCGGGTCAAAAAAACTCTCATTTTGCGATAAGTTTGTCTTTGTAATTAAAAAGGTTAATAAAAGTGCCCAAATTATTTTTTGGCTCAATCTACCAAACTGTATTTGCATGAATATCTGATAATCCATAATTATATAAAAATTATTCTAAAGATAGAATAATTATGTTTAATATATAAGTACAAAATTTATAGTACAGAGATTCTAATGCCGCAAATTTCTTTTAATTATGGTGCTTTATAAAAATAGACCAGCTTAGTATTACTGAACTTACTGAAAAAATCAGAATGATTAGATATCTGATCTAAATAATATTTCCCGGTATCACGATTTTTATGTAAAACCATCATTTTCTCGAATGTTGGCATTATATTAGAAAACTTAGCATTACAAACCCGGTAAATTACATCTCCATGTTTTACTTCCAAATCTTCTTTTATATTCTCAATTTCTTCTTCGCCAATATCTTGTCTGCTGTCTAAAAATTTAAGTTTTTCTCTATAAATAAGCTTAGCAGATGCTGAATTCGCGTTTTCTTGCGCAATCTTTCTAAATTCCTCCCAAAAATAAGTATCGGTAAAATTTTGAAATTTATCTACATTACTCATGCAGATTTTTACATGTTCAAGATTTTCGGGAATTGCCAACACTTCATCCATAGCTTTTTCAAGAAGCCATGTAAATCCCACACATGTTTTATGATTGTACATCATTAAATATAATTTATAGCGCGAATGAACAAATTCCTCTAATGCTCCCAGACCTTTAGAGATTACAGCTAAAGAAAATCTTGGCTTTTTTGCACGAAATGCTGATTTTTTCCAGGTCACACGTAAATTATTTATTATGTGATCAAGATTATAAATACCGTGCATTGCTCCCGAAAAGTATGAATCTCGTAGTAAATAATCCATTTTATCTACATCAACTTCACCAGAGATCATATCTCTTAGCACCAGTATAATTGAACGTCCAATTTCAGAATCATCATATTTTCCAATTTCCGATTTATCCAATACAATTTCGAACAACTTTACTGCATGTTTTATCATCTTTTCCGAAGGAATTGCAGAAGTAGTTTCCATTATTGCCAGTACATCCGAAACTTCAATTCCAAATTTATCAATCTCTATATCAGTCAAAATCTTGTTTGCAACCGCAACCGAGTAATATTCATGTTTTATCTTTTTAGGAGCATTATTATAAAACCTCTCAAAATTACTGTTTTTCCAAAGATTTGAGAAAATGTCTTTATCTTTTAAGATTCTCTTAACTGCTTCGGAATACTCAAACTGATGTGAAAACGGAGCATGACCGGAATCATGCAAAAGTGAAGCTAATCTTAAACAGATATGAATATATTGAATTGCCTTAAAATGCTCAGGCTTAAAATTTAATTCTAAGTCGCCAACCAGTTCAAGTTGTACCGAGCGGATAACCTTTTTAAACAACCTGCCGGACAAATGCATTGTACCAAGTGAATGTAAAAATCGTGAATGCGATGCTCCCGGAAAAACGTACGTTAAAATATCTGTTTGCGAAATGCTCCGAAGTCTTTGGAAGAGAGGATGATCAATAACTTTGCTTTCATGATCAAAATAGGAAATTGCTCCGTGAACAGGATCCATAACAAAATTTTGTGGATTTCCAAAAAGTTCAGGACTGTTAAACATAAATGCTCCCAGAAAATAATTCAATTTTAATTTAATAAATCAAGTTACAAAGTTTAAATTTTAATAAAAAGAATAATCTAAATTCAAAAAAATACATTACAAAACAGCATTAATATTGTGCTTAACAACACAAATAATGATTTGTTTACTGACTTTATAAAACCAGTGTAACTTGTTATTTTTATTTAAGTTACAGTATTCATTTTATTCATTGCTCTCAGTGAGGCAATAAAAACGGCAAAACAGTAATTTTAGATCATTTTCGACTTATTTATTTTATATGCTCCCGTATATCATTTTCAGTAAACCTTATAACTTATTATTTTATAACAAATTCATCAATATCACTAAACCTCTAATTTTAAACCTAAAATTTAGTTTTAAAATTTAACTTTACAAATAGCAATAAATAAATTTTTCTCGATTTTGTTATTCAATAATATTATATTTGAAACCTTAGATTTTAAATTGATCAATGTAAAATATAGAGGTAAATTTTATGGCTTTAAAATTCATAACTGCTGAGGAGGCTGCTAATTTTGTTTCCAATGGAGACGTGATAGGATTCAGCGGATTTACAGCAGCCGGAGCAGCAAAAGCAATTCCGACAGCAATAGCCCAAAAAGCTAAAGCTGAACACAAAATTGGAAACCCTTTTAAAATTGGTGTTATTACCGGAGCATCAACAGGCGATTCTTTAGACGGCGAATTAGCCAGAGCAGAAGCAATATCTTTCAGAACTCCTTATCAGTCGCATCCTGACTTAAGAAAGCTAATTAATGCCGGAAAAGCTGATTTTTTTGATTCTCACCTTTCAATTGTCGCCCAAAATATTAGATACGGATTTTACGGAAAGTTGGATTTTGCTGTAATTGAAGCCTGTGATGTAACAGAAGACGGTGAAATTGTGCCAACATCTTCAGTTGGTGTTTCCCCAACTATTTGCAATAAAGCTAATAAGATTATTATTGAACTTAACACAGCACACCCAAAAGAACTTAGAGGTATGCACGATATTTATGAACCAAAAGATCCACCGCATAGAAAAGAAATTCCTATCTATAAATCGAACGATAGAATTGGTTCTGATGTTATTAAAGTAGATCCGTCTAAAATTGTAGGTATTGTAGAAACAAACAGACCTGATGAAGTGGGAGCATTTTCAGAATTAAACGAAACTACTAAACAAATTGGTAAAAACGTTGCCGACTTTTTAGCGCATGAGCTAAGAACCGGAAGAATCCCAAAAGAATTCCTTCCCATTCAGTCTGGTGTTGGTAATATTGCAAATGCAGTACTTACCGCTTTAGGCGAAAATGAAAGCATTCCGGCATTTGAAATGTACACAGAAGTTATTCAGGATTCTGTTATTGATATGATGAAAGCAGGACACGTAACTTTCGCAAGTGGTTGTAGTTTAACGGTTTCGCCTCCTATGCTTAAAGATATTTATGAAAACTTGGACTTCTTCCATCCAAGATTGGTTCTTCGTCCGCAAGAAATTACTAACCATCCCGAAGTTGCCAGAAGAATTGGTATTATATCAATTAATACAGCAATTGAAGTTGATTTGTTTGGTAACGTAAACAGTACAAATGTTCTTGGAACAACAATTATGAACGGTATTGGCGGTTCTGGTGATTTCACCAGGAATGCTTATGTATCGATGTTTACCTGTCCTTCTGTGGCAAAAGGCGGAGCAATCAGTGCTATTGTTCCAATGGTTTCTCATGTTGATCATAGTGAACATTCAGTTCAGATTATTGTTACGGAGCAGGGTGTAGCGGATCTTAGAAATAAATCGCCTAAAGCTAAAATGGAAGCAATAATAGAAAATTGCGCACATCCTGATTATAAAGAGCAATTATGGGATTATGTTAAGATTGGCGGCGAAAAACACACTCCGCAAACTCTTGCTGCCGCATTTGGAATGCACAATAAGTTTGCTAAAACTAAAGATATGAAAAATGTTGACTGGAGAGAATATCTTCACGATTAATCTCTAAATTATATAAAACTCAAAAAACCCGTCTTTTGGCGGGTTTTTTTGTGCTTCTTAATAAATCAACTCATTCTGCAGTGTAACCCCGAACGGTTTTTGGTGAGGGATATATTCAAATATTATAACAAACAAATTTTTTTAATAATATATTTTGTCACTTACATTCTTCGCTGCATACGCTTCACAAAATTACTCAGATTGACTACTTAACATTCAAACTCTTTACTTCCCTGTCAGCCGCTTCTTTGCTGAGTAAAAAATCACCGATTCTATTTTTAGCCAGACTTGTTAACTCATTTAATTCTAACCATTTAGACTCATCTACCGGAGGGTATTTTGCTATTTTTGCCAGATCATTATTTCTTATAACCTTAAAAACCGGCACATCGTTTTCTTTTGCAATATGCTCCCGTAATTCATAAAAATGTTTCAAATAAACGGTGGCTCTTCTATTTAATTTTTGAGATCTCTTAATTGATAAATGCGGATGCTTCACTTCAGCAAATCTTACGTTTTCAATTGATTTATTCGTTTTTATAAGATTTTTCATAAACCCGTTATTTTCTAATTCCGGGAGCATTCTATTTTTTAGATCAAAAAGAAAATAAACATCCGCTGCGGCATATTCCAGCAAAGATAATCTTAGCGGTCTTAAACTCCAGTTTGACTGCTGTTTTTTCTTACTCTTAGGAACCTGAATATCTATAAAAGTTTCAAGAGCATTTTTAAGTGACAGCTTTTCAAGACCCAAAAGTTTAGCAGCCATTTGTAAATCAAATAAACCCTTTAATTCAATCTTGTGTGTAAAAAAGAGTAATTTCACATCAAATTCCGCAGCATACATCATCTTTTGTATCGATTCGTCTTCAAATATTCTTTTAACCCCGGAAAGATCATCAATTGCCAAAGGATCAATTAAATAACAATCAATACAGGTTTTTATTTGAATTAGGCAAAGATGAAATCCATATCTGTGGAGATTTGATTCCCCTTCTAAATCGACAGCTATTTCTTTGCAATTTGAACTATATATTTCTTCTATAACTTTGTCCAAATCAGACTGGTTCTCAATTAGGGAGTATTTCAAAAGTTTTCCTTTTTATATGAAGGCAGCTAAGTGTTTGTTTTAACAATATTTAAGGTTATTCTGAATATTCAGCATTTTTACTTTCATTCCGGTTTTCATAGAAATATTTAAACCTATGAATTAGAAACCGGCAAGGCACTAAGAACATTTCAAAATAACTTTACTTCTAAATCCTGATATTTAATGCTCCCACATATCTGTCATTTAAATATTCGGACCATATATCAATACTTTCATTGTTTTGATTATCTTTATTATTAGGGTATTTTGAAGGCATTCCCTGATGTTTTAAACTGATTTTCATTCTATTCCACAATTCGTCCACAGCTTTCTCTTTATCAATAATCTTCCAGCTTTCCGGATTTAAAGGTTTACTGAAAAATAACAATTTATCAGCTTTTAACTTGTATTCCCCTTTTTCGTCTCCGGTAAAAAGAAAATATTCAATAAGTTTGCTTAAATGCTCCTTAGATCCTTTAAATGGCGAATTTTCACTATTATTCTCAATTTCTTCACCAATAGATCCATTTTCCCTTAAATTCCAATATTTATCTATATATTTATCAATTGCCAGAATATCAGCATCCACCTTGGAGCACAGTAATTCAATTTTATCTCTGGTAATATTTTTTACAATTGGAATACTAGGCAGCTTAACATTTATCAACTTAAATCTGCAATCATTAATAATAATATCCGCGCTCGATCTATAAATGGAATTTTTTATTCCAGTTTCGTCACAGATATCTTCAATCTCGTCATTGTTCATTGTTGATAGTTCTAAACTGTTAAACCCGGCTGGTAATAGATTATACTCTTTTTTCTCTCCGACTTTAACTATCTCATTAAACGGACCAATTTGTTTGTATGAACGATCACGAGCCTCGCATAACTGTAATTTGACTAAATACTTACCTATTTCCTCTTTTCTCATTCTAAACCACTCAAATGATTAATAATTACTAACGTTAATCTAAATTATAATATAAACCAATTTCTAAGTATTAACAAAAGTAAAAACACGTAATTAGCCTATAATTTAAGGATTCATTAATAAACCTTGTTTTTGGAATAAATTCAAAGTATTTGTCACTTAGCTAACAATGTGTTTTAACAGCTAAGCACTAGCCAAGCCTCAGCTTATTCCAACCCGACTCAGCTTTTTCTTGGCTTGTTTTCAGCTTAGCTTAGCTAAAACGTGGTTTTATATAAAAAAAGCTAAGCCGTATATTTCAACAACTTAGCTTCTTTTATTTAGCTTATTAACTTCATTATTCAGCTAAAAAACCAGACTATTTTAACAGATCTATTTACTTTAATAAACACCAAACCGGCTTTGTAGCCGAGCCTTTATTAGTTATTGTAATATCTTTCTTCGACATGGTAAATAATAGGTTTTTGATCTTTGTTCTACGCTTCTTCTCTTCCAGTTCTTTCGGATATTTATCCAGCAAAAGGCTGTCAATTTCTTGTCTGCTTACTTCACTTTTCTTTTCCATTAGATTAATAACCAATTGTTTTAATTCATCGGTAGAATAGACTTTCTTTTCAACAAACTGTGGTTTCTCCCCTACTGAAGCGGAAAATTTAGAAGCAACTGTTATATCAGGATATCTTCCATTCACAAGCTTTTGATCGCGGAGCAGACGATATTCTTCTTCTGAAACTATTATCTTCTTCTGAACCTTATCCAGCAGAATAATCGTATCCAGATCCAAATCCTTCCTGGCAATCAGTTTTTCTGTATAATTCTTGTTTATAACTTTCCCGTAAATCTTTACTTTGAAATGATTTGGAGTTGTCTGATCAACATCCGGCATTGGAAAATTCTTATATCTTTGCGACATATATATTTTCTTTATTCCGCTTCCTATTGCGTCAATCAGATTTAGATTTACCATTATATTTACTAAATGCTGATTTCTGTAATGCAACCCCGGAGCATCTTCAAATAATACATTATTTAGATTAGTTTCAAACATTTCGCCAAGATTTGAAATTGTTAAATCTTCCGGCTTTTCGATGATTGTAATCTTGCCGCCAAGTTTATAATTCTGATGAGCAATTGCATTCAGCAGCAATTCCCTAAGATCTGTTTCCTGATACTTAGTTGTTTCAACCGGAGCAAAAGATGTATCAGTTGAATAATCATACTTTAAATTTCTTATCTTCCCAAGAATAGGCTCTATTTGGCTTATTACCGGCAATCCAAAATGCTGATATCCCCTTTCTGTGTTTTTATCGTCTTTTACAATCCATGTAATTTGTCCGGCACCTTGCGATAATAAATGTTCGCTATCTTCTTTGCCAAGTAATAAAATGGAAGCGTTTGTTAATGCTCCTCTAATTGCAAGTCTCGATTTATTCAGTAATTTAATATCATCCCAGGAATCAATTTCCTTACTAAGATGCTGAAATTTGATCTTAAAGCCTTCTCTCGCCTTTTTTAGAGCTATTTGATCAAGATCATCAATTGTGGCATTTTTACAAATCTGTGCCGACCAGTCTTCGTTAGTTTTCTCATTTCTGATCTTCTCTAATTTAGCCAGCGATAGAGGAACAACTTCTTCCCCGTTCAAGCCAAAGAAGAATCCTTCACATTCAACCGGAATTCCTCTGGGAGCAGCCGATATTTTAAGAATTACTGAATCCCGGTATTTCAAGTCATCAGTGCTAACTTCTTTAATTTCAACATATTTAGAGAATTCTTTAAATTGACTTTTCTCTACTTTACTCGAAATTATAACTAATCCAAAATCATCGTTAGATAAATTAACTTCATTGCTTAGAGCTGAAATAGCTTCTCCTATTTTAACAGAATCAGCCAGTTTCACTGAAACTCCTCTAAATTCATCAATTTCTCGGCTTAAAACTTTTTCTTCATTTTTAGTCATTTATTCCCCTATTTTTTGGGAGCATGTATTTTTAATCAAAACAAAGATTTCTCACTATAAAACTGTTCGAGATGACAAGACAGGTCATTTCGAAGGAGGAACAACTGAGAAATCTTAATTTTTATCAGAATGTCACACTGAGTTTGTTCGACTAACTCGAACATTATCGAAGTGTAGAAAACTTTCTTTTCAGAAAGATGACATCTTTAAGTTTCCTAATCTAATATTTAAAGGAATCAATTTCTAAGAGATTTGAATTTTAAAATGAAGAGCTATCTTAGCTTAATAATACAAATGCTTTATTTTATTAAACTTAGCTATATTCAGCTAACTAAAAAAATTATTGTGTTTTAAGTTAGAATATTAGATTTAGAAATCTAATATTTGAAAAATTATACACTAAATTAATTTGTCATTTCGAACCGAGCAAAGCAAGTGTGAGAAATCTAAAACAAAAAAAATAGACTTCTCAGTTGTTCCTCCTTCGAAATGACAAATTTAACCTCGGGAGCATTCCCCTATTTAAGTTTATCTTCAAAAACTTTGCGAAGCTTTTCAATTTTAGGCGTGATTGTAAATGCACAATAAGGCTGATTTTTATTTTGCGAGTAATAATCCTGATGATAATCTTCAGCTGAATAGAATTTTGAAAGTGGAGAAATTTCTGTTATTATCGGATCATCAAATGCTCCCGAGTCATTTAACTTAGTCTTATAATGCTCCGCTTTTTCTTTCTGCTCCGGATTATGATAAAATATCACAGAACGATATTGTGTTCCGGCATCTGCTCCCTGTCGGTTCAAAGTTGTAGGATCATGTGTTTTCCAGAAAACTTCTAAAAGTTCATCAAATGAAATTATATCTGGATCAAACGTAATTTGTGCAACTTCTGCATGATTTGTTGTTCCGCTGCAAATTTCCTTGTAAGTCGGATTTTCTGTATCTCCCCCACTGTATCCGCTTACAACTTTTTCAACACCTTTAAGTTCCTGAAAAACTGCTTCAACACACCAAAAACATCCGGCGCCAAAAGTTGCAGTTTCAAATTTATGTTCTGAATTCATACTTTGTCCTTGAATTGAGTTTATTAAAATTAGCATTATCATAAATATTGTCGACTTCATGTTTTCTCCTTTACGTTCGATTCTTTCAAATAATTTTGTCATTTCGAACCGCTGTTTCATCGTGGTGAGAAATCTAGCTCATTAAAACTTGATAAAACTGTTTTAGTGAGATCCCTCATAGTAATAATGTTCGGGATGACAAATCAGAAAGTCATGTATTACATTTCGTTTCACATCAAGTTAGTCGAGAACTGACATAAAAAACATTTGGTTTTTAATACCTAATATCTTATTAAAAAGTTCCGAGAAGAGCAAGAAAAGAATTAAATTTGAGAGAAATAAAAATATTCCCGCAATTTTTAAAATTGTGGGGATATGGGAAAGGTTAAAATTTTATTCTTAAAACGTTCATTTCAAATAGTTTACTGCTGTTGTAGATGTCTTGGTGTGTAAGATTAAATTTTTCAAATTTATCTCGTTTTAATCCTATATTCAAATTTTCAGTCGGCTGCTCTGCAATTACTTCTGTATAAAAAATCGCTCCAACTGCTGGTAAAATAAGTCCGACATAGGCAAACTCTTCTGAATCCAGCGAATGACCAAGTCCGATAGTAGCTAAACCTCCAGCAACGGAGAAAACCAAAGTTTCTCCAAAGTTTACATTAGGATTATATTTTTTAGCTGTAACATAAACACCAAGAGCTTCACCAATAATTATTCCGGCACTGCCACCCAAAACAACATGCGCTAATTCGGAAAACCCGCCTCGTTCATTACCAGCCTTAGCTATTCCGACTCCAATAAGACCTCCGGCTATTCCTCCAAGGGCACCGCCGACTGCACCGGATAATAATTCATTTACTACTAAAAATTTTGGTTTAGTGAGAATTACATCTGATTGAAATTCACCCGGAGTTTCTCTAACTAATATATCCTCTTCAGAATAATCATCATCCAGATTCTTCAAATAATTTATTCCCTTTACACTCCAAATGCCTATTGCGTCTTTAAAAGCCTCTTGTTCTGCTTCTTTATAATCCTTAACCAAAGCAGTATCCAGATCAGAATTTATTCTGGCAAATCCCCTTTTGATATATTCAACTTGATAATCTTTTTTATTCAAAGGAAAATTTTTTATTAGATATGTTCCGGGATATTTATCTTGTGCAGAAGAAATCAAGTCTGCTTCAATGGAAAAGTTTCTTAAAACAATTTTTGCATAAGAAACTGCTTTTTTAGCTACAGATCTCAAAGCATCATTATCATCAGCAATACTGGGAACATCTATCCCGGCCATTTTAATTTGAACGCCATTATTTAATTCAAATAAATTTGCATCAATAATTCTTTCAATCTTTAATTTGCTAACCGATTCTGCTTTTTGCTCTTCAATTTTCAGTTTAAGATTACTAATTTCATTTTCTGTTAAAAATATTAGTTTATTATAATCCCGGTCTAAAATGAGTTTCCAATATCCTTTTCGCTCTATTTTTGCACTATTATGAGATAAGTTGTACAGAGGTAAATGTTCTTCGTCAATATTTTTTTCAAGTAACCCAAATCCCTTTTCTAAAAACCGGCTATTAACATTCTCCAATTTTTCTGCATTTATCCGTTTATATAAATGAACAGAATTGGTTTTCCCAAAACGTCTGCTTTCGCTATCAACTTCTATTCTGAAATATTTCCCAACTAAATGATGTTTCATGCTGTCAGATACATTTTTTGCAAATTTCCCAATCAATGTATCAGGATGATGAATATTTGGGAATCTTATTCCGGCAAGCTTTACTTTTTCTCCGTTTTTAAGGAGAAGTGAATAATCATCTAAAACTCCATATATTTTTTCCGGCTGCCCAAATATGGAACTAAAACTTAAAAAGAGTAATACTACAATGTGTTTCATCTATTGCCCTTAGCATGAATTAATATTATTAAATTAATATTATTTTATCTTGTTTACAAGGTGAACATTCTATTTTGCGAACAAAAATTTTGCGTCCATTTTTTTTGGGGGTTTATTAAAAAAAATATATTGAAAAAAGGAATCATTGACATTGTATATACAAAGAGTTATGTTGAATTATGGATATAATCTGGGACAGAGACAAAAATAATTGGCTGATTCTAAATCGTGGTATTTCATTTCAAGAAATAACCGATGCCATTTTGAATGATAAAATACTTACTGTCCTTGAAAATCCAGGAAGAGAAAATCAACAGTATTTTATTTTGGATTTTAAAAGTTATACTTGGGTTGTTTCTTTTTTAATAAATGAAAAGGATCAGATTGTTCTAAAAACAGCATTTCCTAGTAGGAAGTTTCATAATAAGTATGGTAAAAATGATGAAAGATAAATTAACAAATGAAGAAAAACTCATAGAAGATAACATTGAAAATTTCACCACGATATCTTCTGATAAATTAAATAAGATTAATTCGATTCTTACAAAAGCAAAAAAGAATAAATCAATAAGCTTGAGAATTTCTAGTTATGATCTAGAAAGATTGAAAGAAAAAGCTGAAAAAAGTGGAATACCATATCAAACGCTTATAAATTCTGTTTTGCACAAGTATGTAACAAATCAACTGTTAGAAGAAGAAGAATTTTTAAAATACTATAAAGCTAATTTTAAGTGATCCAAAACAATAATCCCCACAACTATAAAAATTATGGGGATCTGTAACTTTTAATAATCTGATTATTTTAGATAATTCTTACTTAAAATAATTTACACCGGCTTCAAAAAGCTTAATTTCTTTATTTCCCGGAATATTTTTCCCGACAAAGCTTCCTAAACGCTCGTTGTGGCCCATTTTACCGAAGACTCTACCATCTGGGCTGGTAATTCCTTCAATTGCCATATAAGAGCTATTTGGATTAAAAAACACATCCATCGAGGGATTTCCTTCAAAATCGACATATTGTGTAGCAATCTGACCATTTTCTTTTAACTTTGTAATCCATTCATCATTAGCTACAAACCTTCCCTCTCCGTGAGAAACCGGAATTGCCTGAACTGTTCCTAAATCAACATTTGCTAACCAAGGCGATAGATTTGATACAGTTTTGGTATAAATTATCTTAGAAATGTGTCGTCCAATTTTATTGAACGTTAATGTAGGAGTATCTTCTTTTATATCTGTAATTTCGCCGTACGGAACTAATCCCAGCTTAATTAAAGCCTGGAATCCGTTACAAATACCAATCATTAAACCATCACGGTTTTTAAGAAGATTATTAACCGCATCGCTAACTAAAGGATTTCTAAAAATTGCTGAAATAAACTTGCCTGATCCTTCCGGTTCATCACCGGCACTAAATCCGCCCGGAATAAATACAATCTGCGAGTTTCTAATTTTATCAGCCAACTCATGAACAGTTTCATCAATCATTTTTGCTGTTAAATTTCTAACCGGAACAATTTCAGAAACACCGCCAGCCTGATTAAAAGCTTTCAGCGAATCATATTCACTGTTAGTTCCCGGAAAAGCTGGAATTAAAATACGCGGTTTTGCAAACTTTTCGGTTGATGTAACAATTGTTGGAGCTTCGAATTTATAATCATTGCCAACGGTTCGTTCAATATTCACTTTTGTTGGAAAAATATCCTCTAAAGGTTCAGTCCATGTTTTAATTGCTTCTTCCAGATTAATCTCAACATTACCAAACTTAATAGAATTGCTATCTTTTGTTGAACCAACAATTTTATGCTTGATTCCAGCAAGATCTTTTTCAAGATTTATTTTATCATTAAACTCAATTACTAATCCGCCAAACTCAGGTGTAAACAGATTTGTTTTTTTAAAACCAGAATCAAATTCAAAACCAATTTTATTACCGAAAGACATTTTGGAAATTACTTCAGCAATACCTTTTCTTCTAACAGTATGAACAGCATTTATCTTTCTGGCTTTATTAAGTTCAATAACCTTCTCATAAACATTTTTAAGTGAATCAAAATTTGGTAATTGATCTTTATCTTTTAATACCGGGAAGAATACAACTTTTGAATTTACCGATTTGAACTCGGGTGAAATTGATAAACTTAAATCAAATGTATCCACAGCAAACGAAACCAAAGTTGGTGGAACATCCATATCTTTGAACGATCCGGACATACTGTCTTTTCCGCCGATTGCAACACGCTCAAACCGTTGCTGTGCGTAAAAAGCTCCTAATAATGCCGCCAAAGGTTTTCCCCATCTCGTCGGTTCATCATTTAATCTTTCAAAATACTCTTGGAAACTGAACCAAATATTTTTGTGATCGCCACCGGCTGCAACTATTTTTGAAACTGATTCAACAACCGCGTAAACAGCTCCGTGATAAGGACTCCAACTTGATAATATCGGATCGTAACCGTAACTCATTATTGTTCCGGTTGTAGTTTCCTCATCAATTGTAGGAATTTTTCCAATCATGCTTTCAGTCGGTGTTAACTGGTATTTTCCGCCAAACGGATAATTTACAGTTCCGGCTCCAACACAATTATCAAATCTCTCAACAAGCCCTTTTTTACTGGCTACATTTAAGTCGGCAAGCATTTCCATCCATTCAGACTTAACATCCGAAGGTATTTCCGTTTTAAAAGTTGATTCTGTTTTAGGTTCAGTAACTTTTATTTTTGTCGATTTTGTAGCACCATTGCTATCAAGGAATTCACGGGCAATATCAACAATAGTTTTTTCTCGCCAGAACATTTTAACTCTGGGATCTTCTTTAACAACAGCCACTGTAGAAGCTTCCAGATTCTCTTTTGCGACAGCATTTTTAAATGCTTCTTCATTTTCCTTAGCTATAACACAAGCCATTCTCTCTTGCGATTCAGAAATTGCTAATTCAGTTCCGTCCAATCCTTCATATTTTTTTGGAACAAGATCAAGATTTATCTCTAATCCATCAGCTAATTCACCTATCGCAACAGAAACACCGCCGGCACCAAAGTCGTTACAGCGTTTTATCATTCTGGTAACTTTAGCATCACGGAACAACCTTTGTATTTTGCGTTCTTCCGGCGCGTTTCCTTTCTGAACCTCGGCTCCGCAAGCTATAATTGATTCTTCATCATGCGCCTTAGATGAACCAGTTGCACCGCCGCATCCGTCGCGACCAGTTTTTCCGCCAAGTAATACAACAACATCGCCCGGTTCTGGTCTTTCACGCACTACATTATATTTTGGAACGGCAGCTATAACAGCACCAATTTCCATTCTTTTCGCAACATAACCTGGATGATAGATTTCATCAACTAATCCGGTACTTAAACCAATTTGGTTACCATAAGAACTATATCCATGAGCAGCTTCTGTTGAAATTTTTCTCTGTGGAAGTTTTCCTTCGATTGTTTCTTCAATAGGAACTCTAGGATCACCGGCACCTGTTACACGCATGGCCTGATAAACATAAGAACGCCCTGATAACGGATCACGAATTGCGCCGCCTAAACAGGTTGCCGCTCCGCCAAATGGTTCAATTTCAGTCGGGTGATTGTGAGTTTCATTTTTGAACATAACTAACCAGTCCTCATCTTCCCCGTTTATATCAACCTTAACCTGAATGCTGCATGCATTAATTTCTTCTGATTCATCTAATCCCGGTAGTTTGCCTTTTTTCTTTAATTCTTTAACAGCCAGAGTTGCAATATCCATAAGACAAATATCTTTTTGCGCTAATCTTTTGCCATAAACAAATTCACGGCTCTTAAGATATTCATCATAAGTTTCTTTTATTTTATTTGAAATTGAACCTTCTTCAAACTGAACATCAATTATTTTTGTAAGAAAAGTTGTATGGCGGCAATGATCTGACCAATAAGTATCAAGAATTCTCATTTCAGTCATTGTGGGATTACGTTTTTCAGTATCTCTAAAATAGTTTTGGCAGAATTTTATATCTTCTAAATCCATTGCTAATCCAAGTGATCTTAGAAGCCCGGATAACTCATTTTCATTATGATCAATAAAGCCTTCAATCGATTTTACATCCTCTGGTACTATCTGTTGGTCTTTCAATGTTTTGGGCTTTTCAAAAGAAGCTTCTCTGGAATCAACCGGATTGATTATATATCTTTTAATTTTAGAAAATTCTGTCTCCGAAATTTCACCTTTTAGAAGAATCATTTTTGCGTATTTAACTTCCGGTCTTTCGCCCTGTGTTAAAATCTGAATACACTGAGACGCTGAATCTGCTCTCTGATCGTACTGTCCCGGTAAATATTCCACAGCAAATGCTTTATAACCTGATATATCTAATGTTTCATCATATACAGTATCAACGGGAGCTTCAGAAAAAATTGTTGATTTAGCCTCAGAAAAAACTTCAGCCGAAATTGCTTCAACATCATATCTGTATAAAACACGTACCCTGTCCAGTTTCCCGAGTGAAAGATTTTCTCTCAATTCATTTAATAAACCAACGGCTTCAATATTAAAGCCTTGTTTTTTTTCTACAAAAATCCTTCTAATATTACTCATCTATTGCTCCGGTTAATAGATTTATTTATATACTATTTTAATTATCACTTATAAAATATTTTTTAATTCTGCTAAATCTTTAATTTCAAAAGTCGGATTTACTCCGTTAGAATTAACTTTATTTAGCGGATTAAACCAGACTGTATCAATACCGAAGTTCTCTCCGCCTTTAATATCCGAGGTTAAACTATCACCAATTATAACAGCCGAGTTTTTATCGGAATGTTCCGCAAGTTCAAATGATTTTTCAAATATGCCGGTTTCCGGTTTTGGAGATCCAACTTCCTCAGAAATAATTACATAAGGAAAATACTTTTCAATTTCCGAACCTTTTAATCTGCTTCGCTGAACTTTTTTAAGTCCGTTAGTAATTAACAGAAGTTTGTAATTGTTATTAAGATAATCCAGTATTTCCAAAGCTCCGGGGAGAAGAAATCTGCATTGCGAAAGCGCGTCTAAGTAAGCTTCACTAAAATTAGTAGGATCAGCGCAAAAGCCCAGATCAATGAATAATTTGCGAAACCTTTCAACCTTTAAACTATCAGCATCTATCTGTTTATCTTCAAACATTTTCCAAACCTGAGAGTTAAAATGTCTATATTTAGGAAGATGAATATCTACATAATAGTTGAATCTAAATTTTTCAAAAGTAGTTTTTAACGCGTGTGCTTCCCCTTTATCGTAATCGAATAATGTTCCATCGGCATCAAACAGAAGCAGTTTGTATTCTTTTTTCATGAATTTTGTATTATTTATTGAACAGAAATAGATTTTTTTTTAGACTGACAAAGTTAACATTTTTAACTATTATATCATAAATTGATCTTGAACATTAATCCAGATTCTTTAATAAATTGGAAAATATTCCGGCAATTTATGCTTAATAAGGAGCAGTAATTATTTAATTTTATTTTTATTTACAGATAATATAAATAGAGTTGAAAATGAAAAAAGTTACGTTGAAAATAGTATTATTATTATTTTTTTCCAGCTTTATTCTGGCAGACAATCCTCAAGAATTTAAAATTCTCATAATAAATTCATATCATCAAAATTCTCCATGGACTTCTGAAATACTAAATGGTCTGATGGAAAATCTTGAGCCGGAATTCCCGGGTTCAGAGATATATATAGAAAATCTGGATACAAAAAGGTTTTTTTCTGAAGAGTACATAAATAATTATGATCAATTACTTACACAAAAATATAAGTCAGTTGATTTAGATATTATTATTATTTCGGATAATAACGCGCTTGATTATCTTCTCAAAAAGTCATCTTTTGATATTGAAAATATTCCAAAAGTTTTTTGCGGAATAAATCATTTTGATGATAAAATCTTAGCTGAATACAAACTTATCTACGGTGTTCCTGAAAAACTGGCTATTGAAGAGAATATTGAGCTAATAAAAAAATTAAATCCGGATTTGCGTGAGCTTACTTTAGTAACTGATATAACCGTTACCGGCAAAGCAATTAAAAAAGATTTTATGCAGGCTATAGAAAATTACGATTTATCAATTAAATATTTAGACAGCCTTAGACTTAAAGATCTTATTAAAAATTTAGAATCAAAGAGTGATAAAGATGTTGTTATCTATTCAGTTTTCAATAAAGATATTGATCAAAAATACTATGTAACAAATGTTTTACTCGATTTTTTAAAACTGAAAACAACTGCGCAGTTTTTTTCTTTTAACGATTTCAATTTCGGTCATGGAATTATAGGCGGTAAGCTTCTTTATGGATACGGGCAGGGAAAAGCCGCGGCAGAAATTGCCAAAAGGATACTTACCAATAAAACAGTATAATCCCAAATTATGTTGTTAAAAGTCCCAACAAATATATGTTTGATTACAGGGAACTTAAAAGACATGATAAACTAAATTATGAGTTGCCGGATAATTCAGATATTCAGTTCATCCCGGAATCATTTTGGAATAGATCAAGATTAACCTCATTAATTATCTTTCTTGGGATTGTAATAATATTATTATTAATTATAATTCTTGTAAGGAATAAAAACCTCCGTAAAATAAATAAAGAATTAAATATTAAATTTGATGAAAATCTGATTTATAACGAACAGTTAAGAAAGTTTTCCAGTGCACTTGATCAAAGTGACAATATAATTATAATTACCGATCTGAATGCCCACATAGAATATGCAAATAAAAAATTTGAAACAGTAACAGGTTATGCAATTGAAGATGTACTGGGCAAAAATCCCAGATTCTTGAGAGCGGAGAATGCTGATAGAAATATAATTAAAGAACTTTGGCAAAAACTTGGTGAAGGTAAAACATGGAGCGGAGAGTTTAAAAATGTAAAAAAAGACGGAACTATTTTTTGGGAATACGCAACTATTTCGCCTATTAGAAATATATCCGGAGATATTACCAGTTATATTGCTATAAAAGAAGATATAACAGAAAAAAAACAAAAAGAAGAACGATTAAGTCAGTTAAATAGATTATTAGAGTTAAAAGTTAAATGTAATTTAGCACTTTTACTTTCGGGCAACGAAGAACAATTATGCGAAGAACATTGTAATATTTTTCTGGAAACCGGTGCTTATGAATTAGCTGTAATACAATATTTAGATAATGGTAAATTAATTAACACTAAACCTGAATATTCAGCATCTAAATTTGATGTAGAATTAGACATGCTTATGCACAAGTGCCTAAACTGCGGACTATGTGAAATAGCAAGTGTAATAGAAGATAATTCAACCAGGTATTATCATGCCGAAGACGAGATTCCTAACAAAGACTGTGTACTTAATCTTTATAATCTTAAATCCGTAATCTCATTACCAATAATTCATAATGAAAAAACATTTGGCATTTTAACACTTTATACCCGAATCCCAAATAGATTTGACGAAGAAGAAATTCAGGCAATATATGATATTATTTACATACTAAGTTATGGAATAAACACATTTAGAGAGCAAAAAAGAAAAGAAGAAATTGAAATTGAATTAGCACAGGAAAAAGAAGAATTATCAATTACTTTAAGTTCTTTAAGCGAAGGAGTTGCTACAATAAGTAATGACGGTTTTATAACACTTTCAAATAAAGCCGCGATAGAAATTTTTGGCGGCAATTCAAGTTTACTTGGGAAAAATATTTTTGAGGTGCTTAAGTTTGAAAATATAGAAACAGAGTTGGAATTTAAAGAAAAAATTCAAGATGTAATAAATGGGAAAGCACCATCGTTTATGCTTAAACATATAAATTTATCGGCCACAAACGGAATTAAAATATTATCAATAAATGGAACTACAATTAGCAAATCAGGAAGTTCACATCAGGGTCTTGTTCTTATCTTTAGAGATATAACGGAACTTACACGTGCCGAAACTCAATCAGCATTATCGCAAAAACTAGAATCAATTGGCAGTCTGGCTTCCGGTATTGCCCATGAAATAAATACGCCTTTGCAGTTTGTAAATGATAACACTTCATTTTTGAATGATAGTTTCAAAAACATAATTGATATGGTAAATAAAATCAGTTCAAAAGAAGAGGTTCAAGAATTAAAAAATGAGTTGTTTGAACAATATGATTATGAATTTTTATCCGAAGAAATACCACTGGCAATTTCCCAGTCTCAGGAAGGTTTAACCAGAGTTAGCCAGATTGTTAAAGCAATGAAAGATTTTGCCCATACAAACAATACTCAAAAAAAATTGTGCGATCTTAACCAGGGAATTGAAGTAACTACAATTATTTCTAGAAATGAGTGGAAATATATAGCTGATTTGGAGCTTAATTTGGGAGAAAATCTTCCAAAAGTTTATTGCAGTCCGGAAGAAATAAACCAGGTAATTCTTAATATGATTGTTAACTCGGCTCATGCAATTGAAGAAAAAATGGGATCTGATTCAGATGAAAAAGGTAAAATACAAATTTCAACTTATACAGACGAAACTAATTTTATAATTGAAATTAAGGATAATGGTATTGGAATTGAGAAAGATAAAATTTCAAAAATATTTGATCCGTTTTTTACAACAAAAGAAGTTGGCAAAGGAACAGGGCAAGGGTTAGCAATTACTCACGAGATAATAATAAATAAGCATTCAGGTGAGCTTTTAGTCGATTCTACTTATGGACAAGGAACAACAATTAAAATAATAATACCTATAGGTCATCATGAAGAAAGTTAAAATTTTATTCGTAGATGATGATGCCAATATTATAAACGGGCTCAAAAGGATGTTATTCCCAATGAGAAAAGAATGGGGACAATATTTTTGTACTAGCGGTGAAGAGGCATTAAAAATAGTTGAAAATGAAAATGTTGATATTATTGTTACTGATATGAGAATGCCTAAAATGAACGGAGTACAATTATTAGAAAAGGTTAGAGAAAAATTCCCCAATGTAATAAGGATAATATTATCCGGACAAGCGGATGATGAAATGGCACTAAAATCTATTTCCGTAGCACATCAGTTTATCAGCAAACCATGTGTCCCGGAAGAACTGAAAGAAGTAATAAAAAATTCCTCAGACTTAAAAAGTCATCTTCACGATAATAAAAATATTCAAAGTCTGGTAGCAGGTGTTGATCAGCTGCCGGTTCTGCCCGATATTTATTTAGAAATTGAAAAAGAGTTTAATAAAGAGGAAAGATCATTAAATAAGATTGGAGCAATAGTATCAAAAAATCCCTCGCTTACCGCTAAAATATTGAAGATCGTTAACTCAGCCTTTTTTGGTTTACCTAAAAATATTTCAAATCCCATAGAGGCGGTTAATTATTTGGGTTTAGGAATTATTAAATCGCTTGTATTATATATACCCTTATTTGAAGGAGTTGACGCAGCCAGCAATGTTAGAGCTTCTATGACTGATTTACTTAACCATTGTCTTCATACAGCAAACTATTCTCTTGATCTGCATAAAAAGCTGGAGCTGCCAAATAACATGAAAGACGATCTCTATATTGCCTCACTGCTGCACGATGTTGGAAAACTTGTAATAATGAAAAATAAAGAAGTTTATGAGCAGATTGAGACAGTTATTAAAAAAGAAAAATTAAAATACCATGATGTTGAAAATGAATTACTTGGAACCTCGCATGCCGAAATCGGGGCCTATTTACTTGGGATATGGGGTATTCCAAATAAAATAATAGAAGTAATAATGAATCATCACAAACTGGAAAAACAAACTGATAACAGTTTTGATTTGAGCAATTTAGTTTATATTTCTAATTTTTCTCAATATTTATCCCCTCAATTGAGAACCGAATTGGAAAATTATTTATATTCGAATAAAGATGAAATTTCTCTAAAAACAAAAATTGGAGAACTGCAAAATGGATAAAGTTCTATTTGTAGATGATGACCAGAATATTTTGAATGCATACCGAAGAAATCTTCGTGGAAATTTTGATCTTACTGTAGCATTAGGTCCGATTGAGGCTTTAAAAATCGTGAGAGAAAAAGGTCCATTTGCAGTAGTTATTTCAGATTTTAAAATGCCTGTAATGAATGGAATAGAATTATTAAGTAAAATAAAAAATATTAATCCCGATACGGTAAGAATAATTTTAACAGGTCATGCAAATCTGGAAACCGCAATTTCAGCCGTAAACGAGGGAAATATATTCCGGTTTTTAACTAAGCCATGTCAGAAAGAACAGCTTTTAAAAGTCCTTTACGATGGTACAAGACAATACCAGTTAATAAATAATGAAAAAGAATTACTGGACAAAACCCTAAAAGGAACAATAAAAGTACTTCTGGATATATTATCAATAGTAAACCCGTCAGCATTCAGTAAAGCGGCAAGAATTAGAAATCTTGCTGTACAGATTGGTAAAAGGATGAAACTAAAGGAACAATGGATAATAGAAATTTCGGCTCTTCTATCGCAAATAGGCTGTATTGGTGTTCCGGGTGAGATAATTGAAAAAATAAATCAGGGGCACAAACTTACGGAAAATGAAAAAGAGATCTTTTATTCACATCCTAATATTGGCATAAAACTACTCGAAAAAATACCCAGATTAGATGAAGTAAAAAAAGCTATTGAATTCCAAAACATTAGATATGACGGTTCCGGAGGAAAAGAAAAAGACTATATTTCCGGGGATTCAATTCCATTGATGGCTAGAATGTTAAAAGTAATTAATGATTATGACATTTATTCCAGATACTCGAAAGAAAATGCCCGTATCCTGGAAATAATGAACAAAGACGTAGGTGCATATGACACGGAAATACTGCTTTCTTTAGAAGCTGTTGCTAATGGTCTGGCCGATGAATTAGAACTAAAATCAGTTTTTGTTACTGAATTAAAAGTAGGAATGATGGCAGCCGAAAATATTAAAGATGAGAGCGGTAAATTATTAATTTCAAAAGATACAGAAATATCATCAGCTATTATTTTCAGGTTAAACAATTATTCAAAGATAAATAAAATTGTAGAACCAATAAAAGTATTAAGCTTAAAGGATAAATAATTATCCTCTGGCTTTATCGAGCAGATCGTTAAGCTGTTTAACCTCGGATTTGGTAAGATTAAAAATATTTGTCACATCATCTTCATATTTATCCATTTCGGTTAATAATTCCAGCCCTTTTTGGGTAATCTTCAAATTTGCGCGTCTCCGGTCTTCTGAACATATTTCTCTTTCTAACAAATTTTTTTTCCGTAAACGTTCAACTATTCGCGATACATCGGGCATTTTATCAATCATTCTGGATTTAACATCATTCACGTTTATACATTTCGGATATTGCCCGCGTAAGATCCTAAGAATATTATACTGCTGTGTTGACATATCATATTTTTTAAAAAATGACTGCTGAATAGAATTAAGCCAGCCATAAGTATACGGAATATTTATGGCCAGCTTTTGAAACTCGTTTTTAAACTTTTTTTGATGTATTTGAGTTTCCAATTTCATTTACTTTTTATCCAGCTCAACATTTGCGTTAATTTCTATTGTTCTTCCAACTACAGCACCGCCTGTTTCTAACAGTTTATTCCATTTTAAGTCATAATCAAATCTGTCTAACTCACCGCTCAACTTAAAACCTGCTTTAGTTGTTCCCCATGCAACTGCTGAACCATTATATTTTACATCAAGTTCAATTTCATTTGTAACACCTTTCATTGTAAAATCACCAACAAGTTTGTATTTGTTTTCGCTAATTTTTTTCATCGATTTACTTACAAATGTTATTTTAGGAAATTCCGCGGTATTAAAGAAATCCGCAGCTCTTAAGTGTTCGTCTCTCTTTTCGTTTTCTGTATTAATGCTATTTACATCAATGCTAAAATTTATTTTTGCATCTGTAAAATCGTCATCAGTAACCGATTCAACCGAACCATCAAATATTTTGAAGCTTCCTTCAACATCTGTAATTACTAAATGGGAAACTGAAAATTTTACATTTGTATGCGAGACATCAAATTTCCAATTAGTTTGGGCAAATGATATTGTTGATAATAAAACTAGAAGTGTAATTATTGATTTTATATTTTTCATTATTTTATCCTTTCGGGTAGTTTATAAAAATGTTCACTGCAAATATATGTTCAAACATTATATGTTGCAACATTTAATTTTATAAAAAAATAGTTCTGTGATATTACTCACAAAACTATTACATAACTTAAGAACTTATTCTTTTAATCGTGAGGAACGGCAAAACTATCTATCGCGTCTTTTAGAGATTTATAAACCTTTAACACATGCGATAATTTTGTAATCTCACAAATAATAAATTCAATACGTTCATTACAAACCAGTTTAAGATCAGCCCCAACACAATCCAGTTTCTTAAAACAGACAACCAATGTACCCAAAAAAGTGGAATCGATATAATGAGATTCAGTAAAGTCAACTATAAACTTATCATGTTCATCATCAATTGCGGCAATTAAAAACTCTCTAAAACTATCGGCATTTGCAAATGTTGCTTTTTTAAGATGAACTGTAATTACGGTAATACCGTCACGCATTTCTTTTTCAAATATCATTTCTACCCCCAAACTAGTTTCCTAAATTAGATTTCTTTTCCACACTCATTTCCAATGCCTTAACTACATCAATAAAAGTATCACGGTTTTTTTCATTTAACTCCATCAATTTACGATGGGCTTCCAATAATGTTTTGCCCATTTCAGTTGAGTTAACCAGACTTTCATTTGGGATATCTTCAAAATTCTCGTCAATTGAATATTGTTTAACAATCTGAAAAACCATATCAAAACCAATGCTCTGAAGTAATTCTGTAATATTATTATTAGTAGAAACAATTACTGGTTTTGTATTATGATTTTCTATTATAAACTCAGCATTTTTTGCAATCAGACCAAGGTTGGTACTATCTATATTTTCAGTATCAGAAAGATCAAAAAGAATATTTTCGAACATATCTTTACTCATTATTCTATCAAGAAACTTTTTAAAGCCGCCGCAGTTTGTATATCTTATATCGCCGCTCATTTTAATAAAACAATGATTTTCGCTGTATGCACAATAATATTTTCCCTGACTCATATTACTTCACTTTATAAATTTTCATTATAGTTATATCATCGGGGAAATCAGCATTTTCTTTAAGTTCTAATTCACTAATTAATGAATTTATATCAGATTTGCCCGAGATTAATAATTCTTTAAGAAACTTTTGTTTATCCCTTAAATCTTCCTGTGGTAAAATCTCCAAAACTCCGTCAGAAAAGAAGTATATAGATAAATCACCGCATAAATCAAGTTCAGAATCTTCATATTTAGAAAACTTAAATAATCCGACCGGAGTTGAACTTTTTTCTAAAACTCTGCATTCTTTACCGCAACTGCAATATGGATATGGAAATTGTCCGCCATTTGAATAAATTAATTTATCTTCTTTACTATCAATTACACCAAAAAACATAGTAGTATATTTTTCCAGATTTATTTCCAGAAGTTCTTTATTTAAGGATATTAGAACTGATGCGGGACTTAAAACCGTTCTGTCATTCTCTAAATGGAACTTCTCACAAAAATCATCAATAAACCTTTTAATTAGTACAGTTACAAAAGCGGATGAAGCTCCGTGCCCCGATACATCAGCAAAATAAAATCCGGTATATCTATTATCGATTCTAAAATAATCCACAAAATCGCCGCTTAATATTAAAGACGGATACAAAGCATGTTCAAAGTTATAGCCGTTTATTACTATGTTATTCTTAGGTAAAAATTTAGTCTGGATTTTTCTTCCCGCTTCTAAATCTTTTTCAATTTTATCCATCGATTCATTCAGACTATCATTAGCCTTAATTAATTCTTTTGTTCTTTCTTCAACTTTTTTCTCAAGAGTACGGTTAAGCACGGATATTGTTATAATATCGTTGTATGATCTTAAAGCGGATATAACAGCGGTTAAAAGTTTTTGAGAAGACAGTTCGGTTTTTTCTTTATAATCGTTTATGTCATAATCAATTATAATCTGTTTTTCCGGTGCCTGACCGGGATAACCGGTTCTTAAAATAATACGGATATCTTTATCGTTAAGTTCATCTCTAATATATTTTACAAGCTCAAGTCCGCTGCTTTCAGTTTCCATTACAACATCTAACAGAATTAACGCAATATTATTATTATGCAGTAATATTTCTCTGGCTTCACTACCGCTATACGCGCTTATAAAATCAAATTTTTTGTTTTGAAAAACAACATCATCTAAAACCAATTTGGTAACCGTGTGAACGTCTTTTTCGTCGTCTACAATCAAAATCTTCCACGATTGTTCATGCTCATAAGAATCTGCTGCCAATTGATCTTCTTCAGCAAAAATTAACTCGTCCTCAGAACCTGAACCAGCAAATATGTTTTCTTCACCCATCTTAAAGTCTCAATTTTGTCATAAGATAACATTATGTAAATAATAATACAACATCAGATTTAATCATTCAATTTTTCCGTTCTAAATCTGATAATAAATTTAACGCCTTTATTAATTTCGCTTTCTACCTCAACATCTCCCTTTAGTTTATCGCGGACAATATCAGAAAGGATATGAAGCCCCAAACCGCTTCCACCCTTGTCTCTTTTTGTTGTATAAAAGGGTTCAAATATTTTTTGCAAATTAACTTCTCCAATTCCCTTCCCGTCATCGGTATAAACAAACATAAGTTCGTTTCCTAAATGAGAAAACTGCATGCTAATTTTCCCTTTCTCAATTTCTTCAAATCCGTGAACCAAAGAATTTATTATTAAATTATTGATTATATGCGATAAAGCACCCGGATAACTTTTAATTTCCAGACTCTCTGAACAGTCAATATTAATCTCATGTTTAGTCTTCTTAAGCTTGGGTCTAAGACTTAAAAGTATATTATCAACATATTCTCTTAATTTAAATACCCTTAGTTCTTCACTTGTCTGATCAACCGCAACCTGTTTAAAACTGCTTATAAGGTTTGCAGCCCTGCCAAGATTTGGTAAAATTGAATCAGATACGGAAGATGCCATTTTTATATAGTCATCAAGAGACGATTTTTTTAGCTTATCCAATTCGAACAATTCTTTTAATTCGTTTGTCTTTTCCTCAAGATGTGAAGCAGCTGTAACCGCAATACCAATGGGAGTATTTATTTCATGAGCTACGCCGGCAACCAATTCACCAAGTGCGGCCATTTTTTCAGTCTGCAAAAGTTGAGACTGAGCAAGCCTTAATTCCATTTCAGCTTCCTTTTTCTCAGTTATATCCCTAACAACAGCTTCTATAACTATTTTGCCGCCCAATATCATTTCAGTCAGCCATACTTCTGCATAAAACGGAGTTCTGTCAAAATAACAGTGAACCCATTCAAACTTTGCACTCCCTTTTTCTAAGGCAATTTTTTTATACCGTTCAAAAAGCTCCATGGAGTTTTGGTTATCAGGCTGGCGGACAGGAGAAAATTTAGCTATTTTGTTTCCCAATAAATCGTCTTGTGTCCGGCATCTAAAAACCTTTACAGCGGCAACATTACAGTCATAAACTCCTTCATCGCTTAAAAGCATTATAGCATCGGAGTTTGCCTCAAAAAGAGTTCTAAACTTTTCTTCTGAATCATGAACAACTTTATGCATCTCCAATATTTCTTTTGTTCTTTCATCAACTCTTTTCTCAAGCTCTTCATTCATTTTTTTTATTTGTTCTTCGGCCTTTTTTCGTTCACTTATATCCTGCTTTACTGAAACAAAATAAGTTATTTTATCTTCCTTGTTAAATACCGGAGTAATTGTCTGTTCTTCTATGTAAACATCACCATTTTTTTTCTGATTAATTATCTCGCCATACCAGACCTTCCCGGATAAAATTGTTTCCCAAAGATTATCATAGAACAATTTATTATGCTTATTGGAATGAAGAATGGACATATTTTTATACATTATTTCTTTTCTTTCGTACCCGGTTAACTTAGTAAAAGCACTGTTGTTCCATACAATATCACCTCTAATATTTGAGATTACAATTGCGTTGGCAGCTGCTTCTAATGCGGCACTTTGTAAATTTAGAAACTCTTCAGTTTGTTTTTTCTCAGTTATATCTGTAATCAGATTCGCCAGATATATTGGTTCCTCATTTTCATCTTTTATTAAAAACACATTTTGCTGACAAGGTATAACTCCGCCGCTTCTTGGATTAACCGAAATTTCGCCCATCCATTTCCCGGTTTCAATAACTGTATTAATAATTTTTTTTATAATTAGTTCACGTTCATCTTTAGGATAAAAATTAAGAAGACGTTTATTAATTAGATCTTTTTCAGATTTTACACCTAACAGTTTACAAAGCGCAGGATTTACATAAGTAATTATTCCATTCAATTCCGAAAGACAGAATCCCTGTCCCGATGTATCGGCAAAGGATCTAAAAATCGCGATTTCTTCAACCCTCTCTTGTAAAGCCTCTTCAGCAGCTTCAAGCTTTATTTTCCGGTTTAACTCGTTTACTGCCTTCTCAATTACCGCAGGCATAATTTCAATAAAATTAGTATCTTTAATTAAATAATCGCGTGCACCAAGTTTCATCATTTCCACAGCAATAGATACATCGCCATAACCGGTTATTACTATAAATGTAATATCATCTTTTTCTTTTTGAAGTATTTTAATTAATTCTTTTCCGGTAATACCAGGAAGATTGTAATCCAGTATTAAAAGAACATTATCGTTATGCTTAATAAAACTCTTAATAAAACTAACATCGGTAGACAGTTGTACAGTATAATTAAGTCTTTTTAGTGTTTTCTGAATTAAGCGGGATAATCCTTCATCGTCCTCGACAATTAAAATTTTAATTTTTGAAAGATTATTATCCAGACTATTCATTTTAGAATCTCAATTGATATAAATTATTCACTAATCGAAAGTTGCTAATCTATTTGAATCTAAAAGATGAAGTTTTATTTCATCCAAATGTTTTCTGTTAGTTCTATTCTCCGATAGCGGAGGTAAATCATTGAAAGCAAAAAAGCCAGCATCCATAGTTTCATTACTGGTTTTAGCTTCACCGCCAATCAAATCACACAGAAATATAATTTTAAAGGCATGAAAAAATTCCATGGGTCTGCCGTTTCTATTTGCGTCAAATACAGCCACCAGTTTTTTTGCTTTAACTATATAGCCGCTTTCCTCAATTGTTTCTCTTTCCGCAACTTCCGAAGGTTTGTCGCCAACATCAGCCCATCCTCCCGGCATTGCCCAGCGTTCATCGGTTCTTTCCTGCACAAGTAATAGCTCACCTTTATCATTTACTACAGCGGCTCTAACATCAATTTTAGGTGTTGCGTATCCGGGATGTGATAAAAATATTTCCTTCAAAACTTCGGCATCATAATTAGAATAATTGGCTGTAATTTCAGAAGCAATTTCTGTAAGCCGGTTATATCTTTCTGTATCGTAATTATCATTACTGAACGCAAGTCCGGTTTGCGCTAAAGCCTGTAATTCTCTTGCTATTTCCAGCCAGTTAAAATCTTTTTTATTCATACGTTTTCAAAATTGATTTTTAAATTTTTCAAATTCATTCCTAAGCTCATTTAATCCGTTCTTTAAGCTTTCTATTTCTTCTTTTAGCTCAACTATTTCAGAACTTTTTTCAACCGGTTTTGTACTTTCTTTTTCAATTCCCAGTGTATTGATAAATTCTTCGCCATGGAAAAGATGAAAATATCTATTCTCTTTTCTGCCAACTTCTTTTTCCAACTTTATTATAAAAGGACCATTTTCAGCAGTTGCCAGATCGTTTAATATTTTTTGAACTTCACCCAGGTTTTCGAATTGATGTAATCTTGCAGAGCGGGAACGGATTTCGCCCGCTGTCTGAGGTCCGCGTAAGAAAAGTACAGTTATAACCGCAGTTTTTGCAGATTTGAAATCCATTTCTTGTGTAAATCTTTCTCTGTACTTAACCACTCTGCCACTTCCAAATACTTCAGTAATAAACCCCTTTTCAATAAGACCCTGTAAAGTTTCCTCAACATCTTCCTCATCATACCCAACAACCGGTTCTCTATTCGATTTCTGATTGCAGGCAGTAGTAAGTGAATTTATTGAAAGCGGATAATATTCAGGTGTCGTTATTTTTTTTTCAATTAAACACCCAATTACTCTTACTTCCATTTCGTTTAACTTTATATCCAAAATTATCTTCCCCGCAAATATTTAATTTTTCAATTATTCTGATTTCAATATTAAAGAATTAGGCAAGTATAATAAGAATTGTAAAAGAAAGATACAATAGAAAGGATAATATTGATACTGTAACCAATGGATAAAACCATAATTACCGGGGAACTTTAGTCACCGCACTTTGTAAAAAAGCTGTTATGCCGATAAAAAATTTGCCGGCATAACAGTTAATAATTTTGATTTAACGCAGGTAATCTTCTAATTCTAACGAAGTATTACTTTGCGCGTCGCGATACTTAATAATAATAGGACAGCTAACCTGAAGACCATTATCATTTGCCCATTTACGTTTTTCGCCTATCGGACGGCTGCCTGGAACAACAACCGCATTAGCCGGGATTGGTTCTCCACGATCTAGTATTCTTTCGTTTACAGCGTCATAAACCGGCACACCAGCAGATAAAATTACACCAGGCGCAATAACTGCTTTCTCTTTCACCTGAACACCTTCAACAATTACAGCTCCGGCTCCAATAAACGCATCATCTTCAATAACAACAGGTGCCATTCCTATTGGCTCTAATACTCCGCCAATCTGAACCGCTGCCGATAAATGAACCCGTTTCCCAATCTGGGCACAGGAGCCAACTAAAGCGTGGCTGTCAACCATAGAACCTTCATCAACATAAGCACCAATGTTTATATAAGCCGGCGGCATAATTATTACACCTTTGGCAACGTAGCATCCTTTTCTAATTGATGTTCCGCCCGGCACAATTCTTATACCGTCTTCAACTTTAAAATTTCGCGGTAAGATGTTATGTTTATCAATAAATTCATTATGCTGAACATTTTTACCATCTTTAAAAGCAGCTAATATAGCTTCTTTAACTTCTCTATTTGCTTCCCAAATTCCTTTTTCATTTTTGATAGCGGCTCTTATAGTACCAGCTTCAAGCTGTTCAAGTATTTCCTGATAATTTTTCATCATGTTTTCCTTAATTAACTTTATTCCATTCTGTTATTTTTTTATCAATCTGCATCAGGTAACTATTATCTTCCAGTTCCCTCACTGTCAAAGGTAATCGTAATGCCGGACTTTTAATAACACCTTTTTCATGCAATAATATTTTTGCCGGAATTGGATTACTAACTATGAATAGCGCATCAGCCGCTTCTTTCCAAAGTTTAATATGTTTATTGATTTTATTCTCTTTACATAATTCAACATATTTTTTAGTTTCTTCAGGCCATACATTAGCTATAACAGAAACAAGTCCCGATGCACCGTTTAATGTATAATATGGAAGCATTGCATCATCACCGCTGAAAATATTTGTAGAAGGCGAATCGGAACGATAGTTTGCAAATTCCCCAATAGAACCGCTTGCTTCTTTAATAGCCCAAAAATTTGGATGATTTTTTAACTCTCTTACCATAACATGACTCAGCTCTTTTCCCGTTCTGGAAGGGACATTATAAAGCATACAGGGTTTTTCCGCTTTATTTAACAATATCCTAAACCATTCTGTCTGTCCGACAGCTCCGGGTTTAGTGTATAAGGGAGTTACAAGTAAGTATGCGCTTAAATCATTTGTGTTCAAATACTCAATCCAGTTCTTGCTTTCGTTAAAGTTTGATCCGCCAACACCACACATAACTGGAACATTCAGATTTTGATTAAGTGTAAACTCAACAATGTTTTTTTTTTCTTCCAGACTTAGAGATAAATTTTCGCCTGTACTACCCAAAATTAAAATCCCGTTTCCAGCCTTTTCCTGTCGCTTTAATAATACTTCAAAACTTTCAAAATCAATTGAGGAATCTTCATTAAAAGATGTTATAGTCGCTGTCCATAAAGGATATTCATTTAAACTGTTCATAAGTATTTCCTAATAATTTCTTTTGTGAAATCTTCGAAAGAAATAAGTCCGTTTAAATTCGAACCTTCTTTCGTTACTTGTTTCGCAGCCCAAATGGCACCTTGCGCAAAAATACTTCTGTCTAAGGCTTTGTGTTCAAGGTATATCTCTTCTGTATCAGTTGCTATCTTTAATTGATGAGTCCCCACAACATCACCAACTCTTTCGCTTGTAACTTCAACTTCATTATTTATTATATTTTTCCAGACTAATGCCGTACCGCTCGGAGCGTCTATTTTTTTTGTATGATGAATTTCGTTTATAGAAATTTTGGGATCAGAAAGAACATCGAGCCCGCCTCTTAAAACTCTTAAAACATCACGTATTATATTCATACCCAATGAAAAATTAGCACTATAAATCCAGGGCACAGATCCGGCATTAATTCTTTGTTTAATGTCTTCCGGTATTTCATATCCGGTAACGCCCCATATAACTGGTCTTCCGGAATCAATTAACAATTCGGACAATGATTCGAGATTTTTATTTGGGACAAAAACGATAATTATATCTGCCCCGCTTAGTACTTTTTCATCAGGCAGATTTCTACTGTTGTAAGCTCCAAAAATTTCTGATTCATCTAAAAGTTCAACAACCTTGCTTCCGGTTTTCCCAATTCCAATTACAGCCGCTTTCATTCTGCCTCCAAAAAAACTTTATGTAATTTTTTTACTATGGTCTCTCCATCTTTATCGTCAACTAAGAACCCAAAGTTATGTCTGCTGGCACCGTAACATATCATTCGGATGTTATTTCCATTTATTGATGAAAATGTTTTAGCCGCAATCCCCGGAGTGGTAAGAATTCCGTTTCCAACAATTGTAACTAACGACAAACTATTTTCTACAGTTACATCGGCATATTTTTCTAAATCCTCAATTGCCTCATCAGTTAATAATTCAGGTTCATCAATTGTTACAGAAATGCTTGCCTCACTGGTTGTAATTAAATCGATGCTCAATTTATGCGATGAAAACACCCTAAATATATTTTCCAAAAATCCATAAGCATCAATCATTTTAATACTGCTTATTGTAAGTATCATTTGATTTCTTTTCAACGCAATAGCTCTGATTAATGGTTTTTTATCAGCATCACCTTTTATCCAGGTTCCACTGTCAGTAGGATTAAAACTGTTCCCGACAAAGACAGGTATTGCATTTCTGATTGCCGGTATTAGTGTTTGCGGATGCAGTACTTTCGCGCCGCTATTAGCCAGTTCCGCGGCTTCTGAATAACTAATCTCATTTATCCATCTGGCATTTTCAACAAATCGGGGATCAGAACTTGCAACTCCCGAAACATCAGTCCATATTTGCACTTCGCTGGCTTCCACTGCTTCCGCTAATAATGTTGCGCTATAATCACTGCCTCCTCTTCCAAGAACTGTATTTTCGCCTTTTTTAGTTCTCCCGACAAAACCCTGTGTTACAACAATATTTTCTTCGATTATAGGAAGAAGCAATTCATCTGCCTTGGCTTTAATACTACTAATATCCGGCTCAGCAGAACCAAACTTGTTGTTTGTAATCATTACATCACGTGCATCAAAAACCTTTACATTTTTTTTCTCAGAAATCTGATTTAGCACTTCTGAAAATAAGATTGAAGATAATATCTCTCCTGTTCCCAGTAAACTATCATAGGCTTTTGGCGAAATTTCTTTCAGGTAATACATGCCTTTAGCCAATGTTCTTATCTCTTCAAAAACAGAAATTAGCTTTTCATTTACTGATTTCTTATAACCAATATTTTCATGAATCTTATTATGATTACCTATTAGACTTTGTATTAACTCATCTGTAGTTTCCCAATCATTGTTTAAGGCACTTTGAGAAATTCGAATTAATAAATTTGTAGTCCCGGATGTTGCACTTACAACAACTATTTTAACTTCCGGTCTACTCAAAACAATATCCGCACAAGTCGACATTGTTTTCATGTTACTCATGCTAGTACCGCCAAACTTGGCTACAGCAAGCTGGTTCAAAATAACCTCCGGTTATAGTATTTCCGAAATCACATACAATAATTGCACGTAAATTCTTAAAAGTAATTTTGTTTGGCAGTAAGCTTAGGAAAGCAATTTGAAAGGTTTATTGCTTGACTTTAAGCGCTCCACGCTGTTACACGTGACAGTCCGCAGGATTCAACCTGCGCAACCAACAAATAGATGCTTATGTTTCTATCTGCTTCGGCATTAATCCCCGTTTCTAATTTTCATAGGAATATAAGCTTCCTCCAACTAGATATCTGGTTAATGCGCCTCTTACGGCCTTTAAGGGTGCAAAAATATGTATTAATTTCTTGTTAGTCAAGAAATTAATTTATTTCAACTATCAGGTAATTGAAATTATTCAATATAAATCATTATCTTATTCCTCTAATATTAAAATGAACTGATTAGATTTTATGCTTGAAATTAAAAACCTATCCAAAAGTTTTGGAAATCTTAAGGCTGTTGATAAACTTAATCTGACAGTTGAGCAAGGCGAATTGTTTGGATTCCTTGGTCCAAATGGTGCCGGGAAAACTACTACAATTAAAATATTAACTGGTCTACTGGCTCCTACTAATGGAAATATTAACTTCAATAAAGTTGATATTATAAAAGAGCCCATTAAATCGAAATATAAACTGGGTTACATTCCGGATCAGCCTTTTTTATATGATAAATTAACTGGTCATGAGTTTCTGCAATTCTGCGGAGGTTTATATAATCTTTCAAATAAATCATTAGAAGAAAGAATAGAATACGTTGAAGATTTACTCAAGATAGAAAGCTGGATACATAAAAAGACAGAAGATTATTCGCAGGGTATGAAACAGCGAGTGGCAATTGCTTCTGCATTTTTGCATGATCCCGATTTAATTGTTATTGATGAACCGATGGTTGGACTTGATCCGCAAACTGCCCAGCTTGTAAAAAAAATTTTGAGTGATGCCGCAGAGAACGGTAAAACTGTTTTTATGTCGACACACAGTTTAAATGTGGTTGAAGAAATATGCACCAGAGTTGGGATTATAAATTCGGGCAAATTGATTTTTGACTTGGATATGGATTCACTTCAAAATCTAAAAAAAGAAAAAAACAATAATTTTGAAGAGCTTTTTATCGAACTGACAAACGAATGAACCAGTTTTTTCACATATTAAAATTTAAATCGAAAGCCTATATACGGCAGAATTCTGAATTGAATTTTGCCACAATCATTAAGAGTGTTGGAAGCCTTATTATATATGGCGGATTTGCTGTCGGAGTTTTCTTCCTTACAAAAAGCCTTATGGAATTTATGCTTGAAGAAGTTAAACTTGGAAGTTTCCTGCTGCACGAATTTCTTTCAATCGTTTTCTTTATTTTTTTCTTGTCGATAAACGCTGGTAATATTATTGTCTCCTATTCCACGTTGTATAAGTCGGAAGAAATTAATTTTCTAATGCAAAAACCAATAAAAAAAGAGAATATTTTTCTGCTAAAGTTTCTGGATAATTTTTTCTATAGTTCATCAACAATGCTTCTGATGCTGTTTTCAGCCTTAAGTGCATATTTTTTGTACTATGACTACTCAATTCCGGGTGTTTTAGCTATAACAATTTTTGCCTTTCTTCCCTTTTTAATTTCCGCCGGATCGTTAGGTGTAATAATTCTGCTAATTATTATAAAACTAATTTCACGCTTTGGAGCTAAATTAATAATCGGTCTGCTTTTAGGATCCTATCTTACATCAATGTTTATCTTTTTCAAAACACTTTCACCCGTCTATTTGGTAAACAGTGTAATGGAAAACTATCCAAACGTTGATGAATACTATGGTGATCTAATTCCAAAGTTTGCGTCATACTTGCCAAGTCAGTGGCTCTCCGATACACTTTACTGGATTACTCAAAATAATTTAATGCAAATATTAACATATATTATTTACATCAATATTTTTGCGGTAATATTTTTTTTAATAGCTCTGTTTTTAGGGAAGAAATATTATTTTAGAACCTGGCTGATAATTCAGGACAGATCGTCGAATGAAGTGAGAACCAATAATAGCAGACTATTATTGAGTTTTCGCGGATCAAAATGGTTAGACGGATTTAGCAATTCCATATTAAAAAGGGATCTAATAAATTTTTTCAGAGAACCAAGTCAGACTTTGCATTTTATTGTACTCATGATATTAATGATTATTTTTATGGTAAGTTTATCAGGTGTATCAAAAGTACTAAGTAATAGTGTACAGCTAAAACTCATTGTATACATGACAATTTTTATGTTTAATCAATTTCTAATTATTACTTTAGCCCTGAGATTTGTATTTCCGTTAATGAGTTTAGAAGGAAATACTATCTGGAAAATGAAATCGGCTCCTATTAGTTTTAAAAAATTATTATGGCTTAAACAACTTCCCTTTTTAGTTTTAATTATTATACTGGGACAATTTCTAAGTTTATTTTCAAATAGAATTTTTTCATACGACCTGGTTATTTTTTCGGGACTCCTTTCTTTTTTTTCATCAGTAGCTATAACACAAGTTAACTTTGGAATGGGCGCTTTATTTAAAAATCTAAATGAGAAAAATCCAATAAGACTTGCGTCATCACAAGGAGCTTCATTAACCTTTTTATTATCAATTATACTACTGGTTATACTTGCCGGACTAGTAATTATACCCTTATATAGCTACTTTGAAGTGACTAGAAAAAACCTTTCTTTTGATTACAATCAATTTTACCTGGTAATTATTTCATGGAGTATTTTTGCATCCATTGTATCTTTCATATTTAATAAGATTGCAAATAAAACGGCATTCTCTTAAAAAAGAACAGCACTCGTACATTTAGTAATCTTATCTTAATTCATCAATCTTTATTTCGTAATCAGCAATTTTTTTATGAAGACTAACCCGTGAAAGCCCGATTCGTTCCGTTGTCCTGCTAATATTACCGTTGTTCTGAAATAAATGAAATTTGATATACTCTTTTTCAAACTCCGCACATGCCTGTTTTGTAGCTTGATGAAAATCTTTTTTCATTAATGATAAACTGTTTTGATTATTGAACTTTTTGCTTTCGAGTAGTAATTCTTCTGGAAGATCATATTCTTCAACTATATCTTTTGGGCAAATCAATATTAATTTTCTAATAGTATTTTCTAATTCCCTAATATTACCCGGCCAATTATATTGCTGCATAATATCCAATGTTGCCGATGAAAACGATAGATTTCTTGATGAATATTTATTTACAAAATGAGAAATAAATAATGGAATGTCTTCTGGTCTTTCTCTTAGAGGAGGCACTTTTATTTCAATAATGTTAAGGCGATAAAAAAGATCTTCTCTAAATTTATTTTCGTTCACAAGTTTATCAAGCCTTTTATTACTAGCGCAGATAACCCTGGTATTAACTTCAATTTCTGTATCACTCCCAATTTGCTTTATCTTTTTTTCTTGTAGAATACGCAGCAGTTTTGCCTGCATGTTTAACGGCAATTCACTCACTTCATCCAGGAATAACGTACTATTATTAGCTTCCAGAAATACTCCGTTTCTATTTTCATAAGCATTTGTGAACGATCCCTTTTTATGCCCAAAAAATTCACTCTCCACTAATTCCGGTGCTATAGCTGCACAATTTATACTTACCAAGGAATTACCATTTCTACTACTGTTATTATGAATATGTTTTACTATAATCTCTTTTCCGGTTCCGCTTTCACCTGTAATCAAAACAGAAATATCATCATCTTTCTCAAGCTGTTTTAATATGGTTCTTACTGCAGTAATCTTTTTACTTTCACCTATTATAGTACCATTTTGGGATCTTTTAATAATAGCCTTTAGTTTTTTATTCTCATCCATAATTTTATTTTTATGCAGAACTTTATCAATACGAATACGAAGTTCAAATAAATTAAGAGGTTTTGTTAAATAGTCATCAGCACCTAACTTCATCGCTTCAACCGCATTTTCTACCGATCCAAATGCAGTTATAACTATGAATGAAATATTTTTTTTACTTTTTATTTTTTTTAGAATTTCAATCCCGGTTAAATGAGGCAAATGAATGTCACTTATTATTAAGTCAATTTCTTCTGTTTCAGCAAGTAAAAGTCCCGTTTCCCCATTATCAGCAGTTAAAACCTCAAAACCATTTTTGCTTAAATATGTTTCTATTCCTCTTTGTATTGACTGATCATCTTCGATTAATAATATTTTCATTAGACACCATTAATTATTAAAGTTCAATTCTAACAATTGTTCCGTTGGGTTTATTATTTGAAATAACAATTTTTCCATTGTGGGCATCTACAATATTCTTAACTATAGCTAACCCAAGACCGCTTCCGCTCGATTTTGTTGTATAAAAAGGCTGAAATATCTTACTCAGACTTGCCTTATCAATTCCCAAACCCTGATCCATAATTTCAAAAATCAGCTTATTTGTTTTTTTAAGTGTAATTGTAATTTCAGAATTCTTTGGAGCAAAGTATATCGCGTTAATAAGCAGGTTACTAAATAATTCTTCAATAAGATTCTGATCACAATCATAGTGTATAGAATCTTCAATTAAATTTTTTATAAAAATATTTTTCTCTTCAACTGAAATTTTGTTTTCAAATAAAACTCTATTTAATAATTTTGATAAATCAGCCGTAGCTATTTCCAAAGAAGGTTTTCTATAAAACCGTTTGAAATTTAGAAGAAGCTTATCTAATGAGTTTACTGCAAGTTTCATTTCCATGAGATATAGCTTAGAAGTATCATTTAAGTCCTCAAGAGATTCCATATTCTGTATCCAGATATGTATGCCTCCAATTTTATTTTGCAGTTCGTGTGTTACCTTTGCAACAGTCTCCCCAATTAAAGCAAGTCGCTGAGCTTCCGAAAGAGCCGATTGAGCTTTGAGCAAATCTGTTATCTTTTTTTGAAGTTCACTATTAACATCACTAAGCTGATTATAGCTTTGATCAAGGTTAAAAACCATGTCATTAAATGTGTTAATTAAAAGTCCAAGTTCATCATGCCTTTTTAAATCTATTTTTTGAGAAAAATCTCCTTGCGAAACGTACCCGGCAACTTTTGTAACTTTTTTAAGATTACCTATAAACTGATTTGTTAAGTATAGAATTACCAAAACAAATATACTATAAATTAAGAATGTATAGATTAGAGTATTTATTGCAAATGAATCAAGCTTTAACATCGACCCATTAAAATCGATAGATACTTTTATAAAAACTTTAATTGAGCTTAAATACCACCACTTTAAAACTTTATTACCAGGCAGTACTTCGGAATACTGTTCTAACTTTTTAGCTGATTTAAATTCCTCTTTGTTAGAAATATCCTTGTTTATTAAGGATTTATCTGTGGCATTTAATATTACCCCATTCCAATTAACAAATAGCAGTTCATCTAGTTCTAATTCGGGAATTTGCGCTAATATTTTCCCTAAATAATCTGAAGTATTTATTATTCCCAAAAGCCCAATTTCAGTATCTTTGCTGAAAGCAGCATAATTAATTTCCCTCCCAGTGGTATCTATTTGCATTCTTATCTTTTTTTGATTAGGATTTTTATTATCACAAAAAGCAGATAAATATTTTTCTTTGGGTTCAACATTTTTTTCATTAAATATTTCACCGTTAAATGCCCTTTGTTTACTGAAGATAATCACTGAATCAGATTTTGCTTCACAAAAACCGATCTTTGAATAATGCGCTGGATATGCTAAAAGAAAATCAGAGATTATCTTAGAATAATTTTCACTATCCTGATTAACCAGATTATAAAGCCCTAATATTTCATTTTCGTAATTGTATAATTCACTTTCATTTTTTTTGTTAATTATCCCGGAGTAATAATCAATCCTTTCAAAAGCATTTTTTCTTAAGTACGATTTACCTTCAAAATATATAAACAGAATAAGAACTAATATTGTTACAAGAACAAATGTGGAGAAAAAAAATACAATCTTAGCTCCCAATTTCTTTTTTAGCAACATAATTATCGTCTATCCATATTGTTCTAAAATCGGGGATATTATATTTCATTTTAAAATCTTTCACATATTTTGGAAAAACATAAATATTCTGAGTCGAATATGAAATCGGAATAAAGGCACCTTCATTTTTTAATATTTTTTCTAATTCAAGACAAAGCTCATTTCGTTTAGCTACATTATTTTCCAGCATCACGAGTCTAAATATTTTATCATATTTATTGTTCTTAAAATTACAAAGGTTTACATATTTATCGCTGCCAGAATAAAAGAGCGAATAATATTCCTCAACGTCCGGGAACGACGGTGTCATCGATACTCTAAATATTTCAGGTTTATTATTAACAATATGATGATAATATTTTGACGCAAGAATATTTCCGTTAACTGTAATATTTCTTGATTTTAATTTTGAAACTAAACTGTCATAACTGATTGTCCTTATTGATGAACAAACTTCAACATCGCCAGTTATATTCTCACTTATCATTGATTCAGCATAAACATTATCCATATCAGAATCCAAATTATTTAACAAATATTTTGGAACCAGCGATTTAGACGGTGTAAAATTTTGCAATGAGTTTTCATCAAAAACAACGGGATCATAATCAGCCGCAATTGCCCTTCGTAAATTTTTATGTTCATAAAGTGAAGAGTTTTTATCGAAAGAAAACTCCCAAAATCTAATATGCGGGAAACCATTATTTTTTCTCGTTTCAAATTTATTATCAAAATCTTTGTTTGTTTTTAATTCGGATAAAATTGACAAGTTGGTTAAATACAGATCATTATTGCCTTTTAACAGTTCAGGCAATAGCTTTGAACTGTTTAATACCAGCGTAAACTTTATATTTTTTAGTAATGGAAATCTCACACCGTTTTTTGATTTACACCAATATTTTCTGTTTGCTGACAAATGGATTTCATCTAGATGATTCCAGATTGACAATCTAAATGGGCCAGTTCCTACGGGGTTTTTATAAAACTGATCTCCATAATATTTAACCGCTTCCTTAGGAATTATAAATGCTGAAGGCGTTGCCAGCAACTTTAAAAAAGTTGAGTATGAATCTGTCAGCACAATTTCAATTTCATTTTCCGATATTCTTCGCAGCCCGGAAATATGTTCTCTTTCAGAATTATAGTATTCTCTTTGCCCAATTATTTTACCATTAAATATTCCTCCAAATACATTCCCGGAACTTTTCTTCAACATTCTGTTAAACGAATAGATTACATCATCTATATCTAACAACCGCCCTTTCCCATTGGGGAAACAAGGGTTATCATGAAAATATATACTGTCTCTTATCTTAAACGTAAATCTTTTTCCATTATCAAATACTTGCCAGCTTTCAGCTATTAGTGCTTCTAAAGAATCATGATCTTCGGTGTACCCTACTAATCCTTCATAAATAGCGGATACAACCTGCCAGTCATTTCTATAAAGAATTTTTACAGGATCCAGCGTCTCAACCGGATCATTAATACTAATATTTAAACTACCTGACGGGTAATTGTTCTTTTGCGGTATTTTGTTTGGTTGGTTACACGCACTGATAATAAAAATGATTGTACATGAAAATAATAAAAACCTATGTTTCATTATTCTACCCTATAACTTATTATTTTTATTAATAGCGCCTTGAAAGTAAAACAAATAATAAGGACTTAAAAAATAAAATTCAATTAAAATGGATATTTTGTGATGATTATATGCAGAAAAACCTCCATGATTTTTACTTTTTTATTGAAGTTTATATCATGGAGATTTTATTAAATTTTAGAAGATATTCTACAATCTGGCGTGTTTATCGGCATGATAAGAACTTCTTACAAGCGGAGAAGATTCTACCGCTAAAAATCCCATCTCAGTACCTTTTTTACTAAACATCTCAAATTCCTCGAGAGTTACATATCTATCAAGAGGTAAATGATTCTGAGTCGGCTGCAAATACTGCCCGATTGTCATTATATCACAACCATAATCTTTAAGATCCTGCATAACTTCAAAAACTTCTGAGTTCTTTTCACCAATACCAACCATTATTCCGCTTTTAGTCCTTAGTCCTTTATTCTTAAACCACTTTATTAGATCAAGACTTCTCTGATATTTTGCCTGCGGTCTAACAGCATGATAAATCCGGGGAACTGTTTCTAAGTTATGATTAAGTATATCTGGCGGATTTTCCATTATCTTCTCAAATGCAGCTTCGTTACCAAGAAAATCCGGGATTAGAATTTCAATTGTACAATCTGGCGAAGTTTCATTTATCAATCTAATTGTTTCAGAAAAAATTGAAGCACCGCCATCTTTTAATTCATCTCTATTAACCGATGTAATAACAGCATGACGAAGGTTCAGTTTCTCAACTGCTTCCGCAACTCTTCTCGGTTCATCTTTATCTAATAAAGGAGGTTTGCCGGTTTTAACATTACAAAACCCACAAGTACGTGTGCAAATCTCTCCAAGTATCATAAATGTTGCTGTTCTTGCATTCCAGCATTCACCCATATTAGGACATCGTGCTTCTTCACAAACTGTGTTTAAGTTTGCATCCCTCATTAATTTATGAACATCTTTATAATTTTTTCCGCTTGGTAATCTTACTCTCAACCAATCCGGTTTTTTTCCTAAATTTCCTCTTTCAGCTTCTATGCTTTCCTTAAATTCCTGCTGATGTTTATTTATCAATTCTTAACTCCAAATTCATAAAGTTCAAAAAAAACGTAATATAACTGATCAAAATTAGCCTAAATAAAACTTAAATCAAAATCTTCCAAAGTATCCTTAACACTTTTTAAGAATTTGCTTCCCATCATTCCATCAACTAAACGATGATCGTGACTTATAGAAATGTACATCATCGATCTGATTGCGATTGTATCCGATCCGTCTGCTTCTAATACAACTGGTTTCTTTACAACCGCACCAATTCCTAAGATTGCAACTTCCGGCTGATTTATAATCGGGGTTCCAATTAAAGTCCCAAATACACCATAGTTAGTAAGTGTGAACGTTCCGTTGGATATATCGTCCGGTTTAAGATTATTTGTACGGGCGCTGTCCGATAGTTTTATAATCTCTTTTGCTAAACCCTTTACTGATTTTTCATCTGCATTTTTGATATTAGGAACAATTAAACCATTTGGTTCTACCGCAACCGCAAATCCAAGATTTATATATTTTTTCTGAATAATATTATCGCCATCCAGAGATGCATTTATTAATGGATATTGCTTAAGTGATTTTATAACTGCGGCAGAGATAAATGGAAGATATGTAAGTTTAACATTTTCTCCTTTTAGAATTCTATCTTTATTCTTTTTAATATATTCCGCAATATTAGTCACATCAACTTCTGTAACACCGGTTACATGAACAGAAGTATCTCTGCTATTAAGCATATGTTTCGATATCTTCTTTCGTAGTTTATCCATCGGGATTATTTCAGTTACACCACTGGGAATTGAATTAGTACCAGTCTTTGAAACATCCTTAATATCTTTTTGCTCATTAATAAAATTTAGAAGATCATTTTTTGTTAATCTCCCTTTCAGTCCGGTACCCTTAATTCTATCTAGTACTTTACCTGATATATTTTCCCTTTCAGCAATACTTCTTACTAAAGGCGAAAGAAATCTATCTGTCTCAATAATTGTGTTTTCTACTGACTCGCTGTTTTGCATCACTTCTATAATTGACTCAGCTTCTTTCTCAGTTTCATTTTCCCGTTCTGGAACTTCCTCTCCGGCACTTTCAATTCTTGCAACAATAGTTCCAACCTCAACGGTTTCATTTTCACCAAATATAATTTCACTTAAAATACCTTCTACCGGCGAAGGTATTTCAGAATCAACTTTATCGGTTTCAATTTCAAAAATAATCTCATCAACTTTTATAAAATCATTAACCTTTTTATGCCATTTAACAATGGTACCTTCCATAATGGATTCACCCATTTTAGGCATTATAACATCAATTTTCATTATTGGGATTCTCCTTAATAACTTAAAAGCTCTTTTATCGATTCATAAATTTTATCTCTATTTGGTAAAACCACTTTTTCAAGATTTGGATGATAAGGAATAAATGTATCTTTTCCTGCTACTCTTTTTACCGGACCATCCAAATTTTCAAAACAGTTATCCGAGATTTGCGCTGCTATTTCTGCTCCAAACCCGGATGTGATTGTATCTTCATGAACTACAATAGCTTTATTCGTTTTTCTAACCGAATTAAAAATTGTAGTTTTATCAAGAGGAAAAATTGTCCGAATATCTACTACTTCAATGGAATATCCTTCTTCTTCGAGTCGGCGTACTGCAAAATTTGTTTCATGAACCATTGCTCCGTAAGTAATTACGGATAAATCCGTTCCCTCTTTTACAACATTAGCTTTTCCAAATGGAAGAAGATAATTTTCATCAGGTTCCGGAGCAGTTGCATAACTTTGCCTATATAATCCTTTATGCTCTAAAAACAGTACTGGATCATTAAGTCTACATGCTGTCTTCAACAAACCCTTTGCATCAGCAGCGTTTGAAGGATACGCAATTAACAACCCCGGAACATGGCTAAAAATCCCCTCGATATTCTGACTATGAAATAATCCTCCGTGAATAAAACCGCCAACCGGAACACGAATAACAATTGGAGCTGAGAACTTATTATTTGATCTGTATCTTAAAGTTACTAGTTCATCTCGTAACTGCATAAATGCCGTCCAAATGTAATCACCAAATTGTATTTCAACAACCGGTTTTAATCCGCTTAGTGCCATACCAATCGCAGAGCCAATTATACTTGCTTCTGCTAATGGCGAATTAAATACACGGTCTTGTCCAAACTTTGTAGAAAGATTTTTTGTTGCGGTAAAAACTCCGCCTTTCCCATCAGCAATATCTTGTCCATATATGTACATATTACTATTAAATTCCATTTCCTCATGAAGCGCATGATTGACAGCATCAACCATAACAACTTTTTCTCCATGCGGAATTGAAGATTCGTAATTAAGATTATCACTGTGGCCGCTTTCATCAAGAATATATCTTTCTGCTGTTTGCGGATCAGGATCTTCCTGCTTCAGTGCAAATTTTGCTGCATTGTCAATCTCACTAATAATCTCAGATCTAATCAATTCTAAATCATCTCTGTTAATAAATGATTCATTAATTAATTTATTAGATAGTTTTTCAATTGGGTCATTTTTTAGATCAGTTTTTAAATTCTCTTTTGTTCTATATTTTCTCTGATCATCAGAAGATGAATGCGAGTTTAGCCTTACTACATCGGCCTCAATTAGAGCAGGCCCTTTTCCTCCTCTTACATAATCGAATGCTATTTGGGAAGCAATTACAGACTCATTATAATCGGTACCATCAACTCTCAATCTAAGAAGATTTTCGTAACCTAAAGTCATTTCAGAAATTGAGGAATCTTTACCGCCAGACTGACTACTTACCGGAACTGATATTGCCCATTTATTGTTCTCGATAACAAAGACAACCGGAAGTTTATCCCTTGAAGCCCAATTAACAGCTTCATGAAATTCACCCTGACTGGTAGTACCCTCGCCGCTGCTTACATAAACAACTGCATCCAAATTTTTCTTTCTCTGAGCCAACGCACATCCAACAGCCTGCAAATACTGCATTCCGGTGGTACTTGTCTGCGAAGGAATATTAAGTTCGTTAGAAGCCCAGTGACAAGGCATTTGTCTGCCGCCTGACATCGGATCATCTTTCTTTCCCAGCATATGAAGAAAGATATCTTTTATACTTACTCCCAGACCTAAAACAAATGCCAGATCGCGATAATATGGATACGCCCAGTCTGTACCAATATTCATAGACTTTGCGGCGGCAATTTGGATTGCTTCATGTCCAGAACCAGGAATATGAAAAAAGGATTTTCCCTGCTTTATTAATTTAAAAACTTTATTATCTATCTCTCTAGAAAGAATCATAAATTTAAGCGCTTCCAACAAATCCTTCCTATCAAGCACTTTTCCAGTTGAGTTTTCCGAGAGGTTTACATCATTCAAAATAAGGTCTCCGTCTCTACTCATTTTCATCTCCTTAATTTAAGATATAATATCCTTTAATATAAAAAAAATTGTATTGCTTGTAAATCATGATTTTCAATCTGAGAATCAGTTACAAATTTTATATATTGAATTTTATTTTTAATACTATCTTATTATAACTACTCTTTTTTTATTTTTTGCTATATAGATATTTTATTTCTTCATATATATTTATTTTTAACTTTATTTAAATGGCTTTTCTTTAGTTTTATTTAAATTTTTCTTTGTTTTATAATTTTTTTCTTATATATTTTCTTTATATTTATTAAAAAACTTACATCTATGTTAAATATTAATATAAAAGAAAATATTTTATTTAATAATTTTATGCTATCTCTTTCATATGTAAAAAAGAATAATATATTTTTTTCTCATATCAAAGAATATGGCTATACTGATAAAGTTTTAATCTCTGCAAATTCTCTTTTAAATAACAGTAAAGAAATAAATTCTTATCAGACTGAAAAGTTGAAGAAAAAAAGTGAAGCTGTTGCAGAATTAGCCAGGAAAAAATCAGCGGCAAAAAAAATATATATGCGGCATTTAAAAATTGCACGGATATTATTTGAAAATAATCCGCTTATAATAAAGGCTCTTGAACTTAACGGGAAACGCGCTGCAAAGACAAACGAATTTATAATTCAGGTTAAAGGGTTTTATGAGAATGCTCTTGAGTCTGATAATGTTAAAACGGGATTTAAGCAGCACGGTATTACAAAACTTTCGCTAAATGAAGGACTCGATCTTATAAACGACGTGAGTCAATTTTTAAGAGTTGTTGAGAGAGTAAAAGGAGAAGCCATTAAGGCTACTCTGGAAAAAAAGGAAAATCTGAGAGAAGTTTACGCATGGTATTCAAAGTTTGTAAAGATTTCTAAAATTGCACTTGAGGACGATCCCAAAGAATTAAAAAAGTTTACTGAAATGATAAAAGGTTAATTAAGGTTTCCACAACAAGGTTATTTAATTGAACCTTAATCCGAACCCGGAGAAGATTCCCTGCCCCTCCTAGCTCTCCGGGTTTTCTATTTTTCTACTACAAATATTTATCCAGCTTTTGCTCATGAAAATTTTCATAATCAAACACTTTTTTGAAATTGTTAAGAAGTTTTCCTTTTACTTCAGATAATGGTATCTCTCTGCCCAGCTCTTTTGAAAGGCTTGTTACAGCCTTATCAGTTATTCCGCATGGAACAATTCCTCCAAAAAGACTAAGATCAGGATTTATATTAAATGCAAATCCATGCATAGTTACCCATTTGCTTATCTTAATACCAATCGCTGCAATTTTACGTTCACCAAGCCAGACACCGGTGAATTCTTCCTTACGACCAGTTTCAAGTCCATATTCTGCGCAAGTCATAATAATAATCTCTTCAAGATTCCTCAGATATAAATGGGTATCTTTTTTCCAGTCAGTTAAACTAATTATTGGATAACCAACAATCTGTCCGGGTCCATGGTAAGTTATATCACCGCCTCTGTCAATATCAAAGACAGAAACACCCTTCTGCTTTAGGAATTCTTCTGTCCCAATCAGATTAGCTCTGTTAGCTGTTTTGCCAAGAGTATAAGTATGAGGGTGTTCCAATAAAAATAAGGTATCCTTAATTTCACTCTTAACTCGTTTACTAAAAATATCTTTCTGTAAATCCCAGCATTTGTCATAAGCTATTAAACCAAGATCACAGTAATCAAATTCTCTAGATGTGTATTGCTTCTCCATTTGCATCGGCCGCCGCTTCCATTATTGTTTCTGATAAAGTTGGGTGCGCATGCACCGTTTTAATTATTGATTCATACGTTGCTTCATGTGTTTTTGCCAAACCAAGTTCAGCTATAAGTTCAGTTGCTTCACTTCCAATTATATGTGCTCCTAAAAGCCCGCCATATTTTGCATCGAATACTAATTTAACAAATCCGTCCCGTTCTCCAATTGCAGCCGATTTCCCACTCGCCGAAAATGGAAATCTTCCAATCTTAACTTCATATCCTGCTTCAATTGCGTTTGCTTCTGTATAACCAACGCTGGCAACCTGCGGCTGGCAATAAGTACACCCCGGAATTGAATTATAATCAATTGGTTTAACATCTAATCCCTTAATAGTTTCAACACAATGTATAGCTTCTGCTGAAGCAACATGAGCTAACCAGGGAGGTCCCGCAACATCACCAATCGCGTAGATCCCTTCTATACTTGTCTGATATGTGTTCCTATCAACTTTGATACTATTTTTGTAAATCTCAACTCCTAATTCTTCAAGTCCAATTCCTTCAACGTTCCCAGTCACACCAATTGAGTTAAGAACCTTATCAGCAACAAGCTCCTGCTTCTCACCATCTTTGATTACTGCAACATGGACTTTACCATCCTTTACAACCGCGGTTTCAACGGTAGTGGAAGTCAGGATATTTATCTTTTGTTTTTTTAGAATTTTCTCCAGCTCCGCGGATATTTCACTATCTTCAACCGGAAGGACATTCGGAAGCATTTCAACTACAGTTACTTTAGTCCCGATTGTATTGTAGAAATACGCAAACTCAACTCCAATTGCACCGGCACCAATTACAATAATCTCTTCAGGCTGTTCAGGTAAATTCATGGCTTCTTTACTTGTGATAATAAACTCTCTATCGACAGGTATATTAGGAACTTCTTTTGGTCTGGCTCCAGTGGCAATTATTATCCTATCTGTAGTAATGTTTTTTGTTACAGTTCCATTTTCATCAATTATATCTATCTGATTCTTAGATACAAGTTTTCCGAATCCTTTTATACGATCAATCTTATTCTTCTTCATAAGATATTCAACACCGGCAACAATCTTTCTGGAAACATTTCTGGAACGTTTAATAATCTTAGAAAAATCTTTATCAACATTTTCTGTAATTATTCCAAAATCTTTTGCGTGATTTTTAACCGTGTTATAAACTTCGGCACTTTTAAGAAGCGCTTTTGTAGGAATACAACCCCAATTAAGGCAGACACCCCCAAGATTATCTTTATCAATTACAGCTACTTTATAACCCAATTGTGATGCTCTAATTGCGGCCACATAACCGCCCGGACCGCCGCCTAGAACGGCTATATCATACTTTTCACTCATAAATCACCTTTGCAGATTAGTATAAATTCAAAATTTTATCGTGATAATATAAATAAAGGATAAATAAATAAAAATTTCAGATGCATTAATTTAATAACCGGACATTATCCAAAAGCATAAAATCTCTTTCTGCTGAAACAGTTTTATTTTCCAAATTCTTTTCTTCAAACAGACATTCTTTTTCAACCGGACATACTCCGCAGCTTGGATTTCTTGGTGTACAAACTTCCCTTCCCAGGCGAATTAAATTTGTATGAAAAGTATGGGCAATATCTTTTGGAAATGATTCATTGAGAATAAAATATGTTTTATCTCTCGATTTTTCTGAGACAATTCCAAGTCTGTTAACAGTACGGAAAACGTGAGTATCAACCGGACAAACATTTCTATCCAACGCAAATAAAAGTAGACAACTTGCAGTTTTAACTCCAATTCCATCGTATTTAGTTAGTTCCTCAATAGCATTTAAATCACTAAGTTCCGTAATATGAGATAATGAAAAACCTTCGTCCCGTGAATTCAAATCATCTAATAAATTTTTAATCGCATTTGCTTTTTGTTTACCAAGTCCGGCAACCCTAACCAAATTTTCTATAGTCGATTCTTTTGCACTTAACGCTTCTTCCCATGCAGGATATTTTCTTTTCAAATTCTGAAATGCTTTGTAAGAATTTTTATCGTTTGTATTTTGAGATAATATAGTTGCAATAAGCATATCAAGCGGTGCTGGAAGATTTTCATGCCGGTAAGGATATCCAAATTTATCAACTAATATTTTTGTAACACGCTTTATTTTATTTTGTGTTTTTCTTTCCATTAGAATCTAATCCTCAGATTTGTATTCTAAATATAATAAAAAAGCCTTTCCCAATTACTCAGGAAAGGCTTTATAAAAATTATAATAGATTTTATCAGAATTTTACACCTACTGTGATGTAATGAATTTCTTTAAGTCTGCCAAAATCTTCATAAGCATAATCAACTTTCACAACCATTGAACCGGCTAATCTATAGTTTATACCGGCACCAAATGTTAATCCTTGCTCAGATTCTGTTTCAAATAATGATTTATAACCGGCTCTTAACATTACTATTTCATTCCAGGTTACTTCTGTACCGCAGTTAACATATTCAGTATGATCATTTGGATGAACAGCATCAATTGCGGCAGTAAGCCTATATTCTTCTTCTTTTAACAGATCAGCAGCTACGCCAACCCTGAATAATAATGGAAGATCAAATTCATCCATTTCAATATGGGTGTTTATTAAATTACCACCACCTGGTCCCTGCTGAGTTATAATCAATATATCTCTACCTGATAACTGCATTTTTGTTCCAAAGTTAGAAATGTTTGCGGCAAGTCTGAATTCATTTAAGATCGGAATTTTATACATCACACCAGCGTCTAACGCAAATCCGCTTGATGACATATGCCATAAATCTTCTTGAACATATTTGATATTAAACCCGATGGAAAATTTATCTGTTAGATTTCTGGCAATACTTAATCCCATAGAAATTCCCTGCATGGTAAAATTTTCACCAGTTCCTTCCGGATTTTGTTCAGTACGTACCAGCATATCTCCCATTGACATTAGGTTAAAAAATGCGCCGATAGTTCCAACCCCGTCTAAGTATGTAGTAAAGCCGGCAAAGTCATATTTAACATCGGCTATCCAGTCGGTATGATTGAAAATAGCTTCACTGGAATTTATACTTGCTAACCCAGCCGGATTCCAGTATATAGAAGAAGCATCATCGCTTATAGCTGTAAAAGCTCCTCCCATACCTATTGCGCGGGCACCAACATCAATTTTCAAAAACTGTCCGGCAGTAGTTCCCGATTTAGAAATATTCTGAGCATTGATAATAGAAACGCAAAACACTACTAACAATACTACTTTTATATAAGTTGCAGATTTCATTAATCTCTCCAATATACTTTTGCATGTTTTCATATTATCAAATCTCTATTTTATAATTGCAAATTTAACTATCTTCTCGCCTATACCTGGTGCGTTTATATGAGCGAAGTAAACACCATAGGCAATACTGAAGCCGTCTTCATTAAGTAGATTCCAATATTCTCTGCCATGTTCTAAACCGGAATCATGCTCTATTTTTGTAACAAAATTACCTGCCAGAGAATAGATCCTAATCGTACACTGACTTGGCAAATTTTCAAAATAGATACGTCTTTCACCACGACTTTCACTAGCTATTTTATTGGTAGGTTCTATTTCACTAAAGCCTACATAAGGATTTGGAACTACGTAAACATCATCTAAGTCAGATTCACCTAAACCGTCTTTAATTTTTCCGGCAACAGTTTTAAATGAATACCTGTCATTAGCTTTAAATGGGCGTTTAGTTACTACCTTCAAAACATCACCATCTGTAGGAGGCATTGCTACAACTGTAGAATCTTTGGGAGGAGAAATTATAACTCCCCAGGTAACTGTATCGGAAATTTCACCTTTTGTTCCGGGCCAGAAAAGAACTATCTCTTCGCCGGGTGTCCATGCTTCATCCGTAGTTTCCGGTTTTTCAAAAAGGAATGTAACCACTTTTTGGGGAACTCCTTCGGTAACTTCTTTAACAGAATACTTAACCGGAATACTGCTTAAACCAGTCGGGGTAATAACCATTGCTGAATCAATATAATCACTTGAAAATTTGATCTCATAATCACCGGGATATAATTCTTTGAATTGTCCAATTCCAGCAAGCTGGGCTTTTACACCAAAATTAGAATTACCCTCAATCCAGCTGGTCTGAGTACTATCAAATTCTAGTTTAGTTTCATTTTTTACAAATAATTGTATTCCGTCAAAAACTTCATTTGTTTCTTCACCATACATTGCCATGCTTTGGTAAAGCGGATAATATCTATACGTAACTTCATACTTCTGATCGTTATTCATACTTCCGGCAGCAATTTTTCTTATTTTACCAACTGAATAATTGATCTTATAATCGATATCTTTTTTATACTCAACTCCGTCTTCACCAACAACTTTTAAATATTCGTCATCGGCAATACCTGTGTTCGATAAATTTGCAAAATTGGTATCAAACAATTCAACTTCATCAGTAATTTCATCAAGTGACAATACAGAAAAATTCAGTTTGCCAACTTCCTGTTTATTACTTAAATACTTATCCGAGAAAATAATTTTATATTTCGCGTTATCCTTAACTTTTAGATCATCAACAATTTTGAAATCAATAATACTTGTTGATGTACCTTCGTCATGAGATACACTTGTTTGATCAACATAAGGATCTTCGTACCCCACTGCACGTGGACCGGGAACCACCATTACTGTATTTTTATCAAATTGTAATTGATTTGTTATTGGGTCAAGAGTAATCTTCTTGGTAGTTTCTGTCGGAGGCGTATCATCTATAGTACCACGATCATAAGCTACTACTGCATAATAATAGGTTTGCCCATTTACAACATTGTTCGAATCCACAAATGAATGTACCAAACCGGAGTTATCACCTAAATAATAATGAATTCCTCTTTTATTAAAAGCAACCGGGTGATAACCTTCCCACTCATCTTCAAGATTAGAAGTCCAAATTCCGTTTTTATCCAAATCCTTATAAGTTTCACCTTTATCATAAAACCCATTCCTATTTGCATCTTCATAAGGTTCTTCAACATAAGCAACATCCCATTTGGCATCATATCCATCAATGTCTTTTAAAGGATCATTTAAGAAACTGGAACCCCGTCCATCAGTGATTGTCTGAATATCATTAAAGTTATGATCAGTACTGCGGTAAATAACATAACCCTGAAAATCCTTGCCAGAAATGGGATCAATACTTGATTCCGCAATATCATCCCAGTATAAGGTAACTTTTTTGTCACCAGGAACTGCTTTAACTGTAGGTGTATACGGCGGCTTATAGAACTGGTAATTCTGGTTATATATTTTCTGAACTGTTTCAGCACTTACTAAAAGATCTCTAATATCTTCACCGCATATAAGCGCCATCGATATTCTTTTTGTTTCCCCTTTTTTAAGAGATATATATCCTGAACCAAAAATGAATACTATGTCTGTATTTTGCTGGATATCACTGAAGTTATCAGGGATTGATCTGTTCCACATGGATTCGTCATTTCTAATCTGGTCATTATTCCAAGTCCAGCTATTGAAACTTGTTAATCCAATCTGATCAGCTTCATCAAGATCAGTTAGTTCAAAATTTGGTTCACCAGGAAACAGCGGATCTAAAGAACCGTCTGCCAACTGTACCCCGGCTGTTGGGATTCCGTCACCTTCACCCTGATCCTCGGTACCGGCAACACCATCAATACCAACATCATGAATTGAAACAAGCCAGTCATTATCATTATCTATTCCGTCTTCCTGACTTTCGTCAATCATACCGTCACTATCATTATCAATACCGTCAATTGCGTTACCGGGACTTTCTAAAAACTTACATCCCAAATATCCAAGAGGTAAACCTTTATCTCCTTTTTTATCATCATCATAAAAATAAACCATACTTCTTGAATAAAGCGGATAATTATCAACATTTACTCCGCCGGCAGATTTAGCAGGAATAAAAAATCCTTTATCATCTTTGTTTTCGGGTGTTCCTCCGCCAATATCAGGATCGCCATAAATTCCAAAAAATACTTTGTCTAAATCCTTATCACTTGTATTAGTAATTGTGTAGACAAAAAATATTGTATTCTCCGCTAATGCGTTACTCCACTGAAACGCACGTCCATCAACTTGAATTCCAAGACCACGTCTTGTAGTATCATTTTCAAATGGATAATATGGGAACTCATCATTCTCTCTGTCATCCATAGACCAGAAAGCTTCCATATCGGCACTAGTAGCATTTTGAGAAAGATAACCAGGCCATACATATTGCCCTAAAGATGGGTTGTACCATGAACGCGGCCAGCTATCCGGTTTACCATCTTCATCAGCATCAATGGTTGGGTTAGCTGCCATTTTATCCTGGTCAGGATCGGCATAATTTGGAAGCGGCTGCCATTGCCATACTTTATCACCTTCGGGACTAACTTCTCTAATATTAGGATAATCCCAAACTCCATCTGAAATAATATGGATTGTGTTGCCATCCTTATCTTCAACTTCTGCACCTACAATCGGTGAAAAAGTAAATATATATGAAAGATCTTTCCAGACAAAATTATTTACTCCTCTAATTAAACCGTGTCCGGGACCAATGCCGCCGTAATTATATAATTCAACACCAATTTTATTTCCGTTCATAAAAACAGATTTTCTATCTTCATGAGCGGTTGATTTAGCAAGTGACGAAAAATCTTTTGTATATTTATCTTTTTTAATTTCTTCCTGATCAGCCACCGGGGAATTATTTACCCCGTTTATTATTGCTCTTTCAATTTCCGAATGTATCGGATTTTCGGATTGAGCTTTAACAACAAAAGCATCAAATCCGGGCAATAATATAAATAACATAATAAAGACTGCAATAAATCTATTCATTTAAAAACTCCTATAAATTCAATCTAAAAATCTAAAGACATTCCAATTTTAATATCTCTCGGAGGTGAATAATAAGATTGATTATTAAAATATTCGCTAATAGGATGAATTCCATCAACAGTTTCAGCTAATTTATCAGTATACTGCGCGTCACCTTTAAGTGCGTCTAAGGAATAAGTTGCACGACCTGTATTACTATAAACCAGTGTTTCATTAAGTGTATCAAACAGATTGTAAACTTTTACAAAAAAGGTTACATCAGTTCCTAAAAGTTCAATCGATTTTTCAGCTAATAGATCAACAGTAAATTTAGAAGGTTTTCTTCCGCTGTTAGTTCTAACAAATACTTCTTTGCCGGTTACTAAAGGTGTATAAGGCAAACCTGAACCAAACTTACCAACTATACTAAGATTCCAGTCACCAGGGTCACTTAAAGAGATTCTGGTATTAATTGTATGAGCCTGATCCCAGCCAAGCGCGACCGGAACTTTTTCTGCCTGACGGCCGGAAGAAAGATCTAAGAAAAACGCGTCTGCATCTGTTTCATTTCCTTCAACAACCTGGAAAGTATAATCGATACTTGCACTAAGCATTTCTCCGGCACCACGTCTTTTTGTAAGCGAAAAAGTGATCCCTTTTGTATTGCTATAATCTTTATTAACATATTTAATATAAGTTTCATCACCGCTTATTCTAATTCTCTGCGAAGCTAAAAGATCACGCACGTCACGATAGAATCCGGTTAAATTGAACGCAAGATTTTCGTTTAGTTCCTGCTGTAAACCTAATTCATAAGTAACTGTTTTCTGGGGTTCTAGATTCGCGTTTCCAAATGTCTGCTCACCTGTTGCATAATTATATTTGAAATCGGGATTAGAGTACAAATAACTAAACGGAGGCATCTGATAAAAATGTCCGTAAGAAAAGTGAATCATTCCCTTATCTGTAATTGGGAAAGACACACCAAGCCTCGGACTTAAAACATACTTAGCGTCCGCGTCAATTAGATTGGATGAAGGTTTGAAAATATCCGGCGCATATTTAGATTTCGAATCAAAATAATCGTATCTAAGTCCAACATTAAGAACTATACTCTGGAACTCCATTTTATCCTGAATATATGCGGAAAACTCAACAGGTTCCTTTGTGTATTTATCATGATTAGGTGTATAAATACTTAGGATAGTTGGAGTTAAATATGTAAGTGAGTCTCTCAATATCGAAAAGTTTTCATAATCCATTGTATGTGTCTTAAACTGTGCGCCAAATTTAACTTCATGATTATTATTAATTTGCGAAGTTAGATCGAACTTGGCACCAATTGTCTGTGCTCTTTGATAGTAATGACCATTTGATGTACCGCCCGAACTAAAGGTATAACTTGCCGGTCTGTTATCTTTATGAGCCGGCTGATATCTTGGATCAGCATGATAATCATCTGTACTCATACCGGCATGATAATCAACTTCGTTCCCGCTTGCGTCAAGCAAAGGGTATAAATAGCTTTTGTAATTATTATAATTGTGCGAAAATTTTAATGTATAAAAAGTTCTGTTGCTTAAAGCATGACTAACATCAATAGCGTTTAATAATCCGGTTGAATAGGATGTTCCCAATGCATCAGGATTATATTGATAAGTATGACTATAAGATTTTGACTCTGAGTCTGAATATATTAAATCATAGTTTATCTTTAGGGTACTTATGGGTTTGAAAGTCAATTTAAAGGTTGTATTTAAACCTTCATAAGGATTCATCGGTATAATCTTGTCGTCACCATTACTAGAGATTTTAATATCCTTAGAATTCTTAGGATTTATCCAAACTGAATCGGAAGGAAGCTGTTCCCTTCTACCGTTTCTCCAGCCTTTCTCTTTAGAATATCTGCCAGAAACAAAAAATGTTAGTTTATCTTTCAGGTAAGGAACAGGACCGCCATAAGTCATTTCACCTACATAATCATTTAGTATATCGAATTTATCGATGTCTCTAAATATATCGTCTCTTGTACTTAATTTATCTCCGGTATAAGCAGATATAAAACCGCTGTAATCGCTGCCGCCTTCTTTGGTTACAGTATTTACAACACCCGAAAGAGCATTACCATACTCAGCATTAAAAGTACCGCTTACAACCGATAATTCTTGCACAGCATTTGTCGCGATAGAAACCATTTTACTATTACTAAACGGATTGCCAATTGAAACGCCGTTTACCGTGTAGGCTATTTCGTTTGAGCGTCCGCCTCTAATGTGTAATGCACCGTCAGAGCCTTGTACAATACCGGCCTGCAGAGTTAATATTCCGCTAATACTTTCTACCGGTAAAGACTTAATTTCTTCTGATGTAACATTTGCCTGTGATGATGTAAGGTCTTTCCTAACAAGCTTTTGTTTAGCCTGAACAACAATTACATCCATTTCAACAGCTTCGGAAGCCATTTGGAAATCAACGTTTGTTGTGAAATCGATATTTACCTGTACTTGTTCAATTCTTCTTTTCTTATAACCAATACCAGATGAAATTAAATTATACTTACCAGGCTTAAGGTTCATAATAATATACTCGCCATTAACATCGGTCGCAGCTCCAATAGTTGTACCTTCAACTAAAATGTTAATGCCTATTAGGGGTTCGCCCGACTGATAATCAGTAACAAAACCAGATATTTTACCGGTTGTACCGCCGAAAATTAAAATTGGTAAGAAAAAAGAAATGATACAGGACAAGATGATTTTTCTGTTCATACAATAGATCCCATAATGTTTTATAATAAAAATTATTTATAAACTTATTAAAAAATTAATTGTGATAATTAGAGTATATTGTCTTTAACTATTATATAGGTCTGTATTCCTGGTTATGTATTTATAAAGAATATTTCTGCTGAACTATTAATATATAAATTGTCATCCCGAATAGAGCAAAGCAAGTATAAGAGATCTTTTATTTTCTAAGATTTCTCTTAACTGAGTCCGGTCCGGAATGACAATTTTAATTTCTCATTGAAACTTAAAAACCTAAAGCTATATCCAAAAAATGAATTTCTTCTAAATCGCCATAATCAGCATAAGCATAATTAAACTTAATATTCATTCCTGAATCCATCTGATAACTAATACCCGCGCCAAATGTTAAGCCGTTTTCACCATTCTCGGCATCCCATAATATTTTTTGAAAACCGCCTCTTAAGAAAAACATATCCATAAAACCAAACTCAGTTCCGGCATTAATATATTCATCGTTATCATTTGGATGAACAGCATCAAGCGCACATTTAACGCTCATGTATCTTGTTTCTAAAACCTTCATAGATAAACCAACTCTAAACGTTAACGGCAGCTCATGATTATCCATTTTATACTGTCCGGGAACATTGTTAGGACCAGTATCCGGATCGTCATTTGGATCAAGATTTACCTGAATATCTCTACCGTCTAACTGCATTTTAGAACCAAAGTTAGTTACACTAGCGCCAATAACAAGATCGTTAAAAGGTGTTACATAATATGTACCTATATCTAAAGCAAATCCGGTTGCGGAAGTATTCCAAATTGATTCCTGAATAAATTTAGCCTGTAAGCCAATTGAAAATCTATCAGTTAATCTTCTTGAAAAACCAAGTCCAATTGATAATGAAGTCGCGTCCCAATAACGTCCGTCGCCTTCCGGGAAATCATTTGTTCTTACTTTTTCCTTTGGAACCTGCATAGTGCTTAAAGTAATAAACATACTTCCAAGACCTTCTAAGTTTATAGAACCGGCCGCATAATCATAAGTAATATCGGCTAACCATTCCGCATGATTAAAAGCCACTTCGCCAGAGCCATTAACAAGCGCAACACCAGCAGGGTTATAATAACTTGCATAAATATCATCACTAACAGCGGTATAAGCCCCGCCCATAGAAATTGCTCTTGCACCTGCTCCAAATTTCAAAAACTGAGCTGCTGTAGTACCTACTTTTGAAACACCCACATCACTTTGTGCATTCGCGGAAATGCCCAGAAATAGAAGCAGCGTTAAAGTGAAAAGTGTTATCGTTATTTTTTTCATTTTTATCTCCAAATCTTAAATTCAATCTTAGAGTAATTAAATATGGCGAACTTTAAATCCGCCACTTATAATTATTTAATTACAGCAAATCTTCCTATTTTTTCCTTACCATCTTCTGATTTAACATGGAATATATAAACACCGTAAGCTATTCTCATACCTTCTTTACTTAACAAATTCCATGAAGCCATACTTGTATTATCATCTTTCTCGATAGTATCCACAAGTTCACCGGTTATTGTATAAATTCTGATTTTACACTGTTGAGGCAGATTTCTAAACTGAAGTTCTCTATCGCCTCTTTTAGTTAGTGTTCTTCCAGGATTTTCGGACTCACTGTATCCTACATATGGATTTGGTACTACATAAACATCGTTTAACGATTCTGCCACGCTTTCTTTTTCAAGCACTACACTTTTCGAATCAAAAGTATATTCATCATTATTAAAAGGTTTATTTGTTTTTAGTAAATAAACATCGCCTTGTTTAGGAAGCACAACTTCACTTGCAGTTGAATCAATTGATAAATTTAACTGATAAGAAGTTGTTGCGTCAGTTGCTCCAAACGGCTGGAATATAATAGCTTCACCCCAGTCCCATTGTTTATTTGGATTTGTTTCTTCCCAGACTACAAATGTTGCTTCTTCTTCTGTAGCCGGATTTACAATTGTAAACGGACAATTAAACTCGCCTAATAAAGTTGTAATAGTATTTGCATGAAGCCATTTACCATCAGCGTCTTTATCCAGATTATTCCATCTAATTTCAAAGTCGTTACGTAATTTCACTTTATTAGTAACAAAAATACCCGGATAAAATAATCTGCCGTTAACAGTAGGCTCACCTACAATAAATTTAGAATCCTCTTTATTAATACTTAAGCGGTCATTTGTAATAAAAACTCTCATACCGTCAAAAGCATTATTTCCATCATTTTCTACAAACTCTAGAATTTCGTCTGTATTGGGATCATAAGTTACATCGTTGAATTTTTCGCTTTTGTAAACCGGATAATATCTATACTTAATTGTAAAAACTTCACCTTCCGGTAAACTTCCGTTCGAAGAACCGGCTATTCTTCCTCTTAAAGTATTAACCGCATATTTACTTGCTGCAATTTTATTATCACCGGCATCAAAAACTTCAATACTGCTAGCTACAATATTTAGATGTCTCAAAGCTACTAATACTGTATCTTTAGAAACAAATGTATAACTAACACCTGTTGAATCTAATACACTAAAGTTTGATACTTCATCAACAGTTTCAAATTTAATTTTATATGTTTTGTTGTCTACCGCTAAATCTTCTAAAACTTCTATTTTAATACTTCCGGTTGCATCACCTTTTGTGTGCAGCGGTTCACCATCAATACCAGCCTGAGCATTAGATAATCCTTTTGCAATTGGTCCGGGAGTAATAGTTAAAGTATTAACATCATAAATAAGCTCACCTGTTAAAGGATCTTTTTGAATTACAGCCTGAGTTTCAGTTGGAGGCAGTTCAGGAGAACCTCTATCGTAGGCAACTACAGCATAATAATAATTTACACCGTTTGTAACAGATGAATCAACATACTGGTGAACAAGACCGGTATTATTACCTAATTCGTAACGTATACCTCTGCCGTCGTATTCTCTTTCAGCTAATCCGGCATATTCATTATCTAAATCGAATTGTGCGGCTGCACCGGTTTGAGGATCAACTAAAGCCTGACCTAAGAAAGGAACACCGTTTGCATCCGTAATTTTATAAACATCAGAGAAATTAAAATCCCTGCTTCTATATATTTTGTATCCTTCAAAATCTTCTTCACCGGTTAAAGGATCAATTGATTTTTCAGATTTAGCATCCCAATAAAGAGTTACTTTTCCATCACCAGAAGCTGCTGTTACCATCGGCTTCGAAGGAGGCTGTGCAAATCTGTAATCCGCTTCAAGAATTCTAACAGATGTAATAGCGTTTAAACGAAGATCTAAAATATCTTCACCCATAATAATTGCCATAGAAAAACGCTGCGACTCACCACGCGCTAAAGCCAAAGGACCAGTAGAGAAACAGAAAACGTTATCGCCTTTACCTTTTAATAACGGCTGTTCCGGATCAATTGGTTCTTCAGGTGTTCTTTCTTCGTGTTTAACAAACCATCCCCAAAGCAATTCATCATTTTTAGGAATATTAGGACTTCCAAACTGAGCGGCTGTAAATCCGGTTAAACCTAACTGATCAGATTCAGAAACATCTCTAAATCCAAAGTTTGGCTCAGAACCAGCCCACTTAAGACCGTTCGACCATTCTTCAGTTAAACTTCCACTTTCTTCACTATCAAACTGCCCGTTGCCATTATCATCGTTAAACCAGGCCTGGGTCGGGAATCCGTCACCTTCGCCATAATCTTTACCCGGATAGTTTACAGATTCCGGTCCAATACCGTCTATACCAACATCATGCTTTTCTATATCCCAGTCGCCGTCTTCATCACCGGACCAGCGAGGCTGCGGTTTTCCATAAACTTCTGTGTATTTTTCAATATCTTCTGCGGCTATACCAGTATTAATATCAACTATTTCGCCATCAATAAATTGTCCTTTACTATTAAAAGGAGTTTCATCAATAATACCGTCATCATCATTATCAAATATGTCATCAGCAATAGAAGGTGATTCTAAAAATTTCCATCCAAAGTAACCAGGTCTTTTACCGCCGTGTCCTTTAAAATCATCATCCCATGCGTAAACCATACTTCTGGCACGCTGATCGTAACTTTCAGCCAAGTCCCCTTTTGGAGGAATAAAGAAAGCTTTATCATCACTGTAATCACTTCCGCCGCCAACATGAGGATCACCAAACATACCCATATATAATTTATCTAAATTCTTTTCACTTGTGTTGGTCATCTGATAAATCATGAAAATAATATCTTCAGCAAGAGGATTATTAAACTGTAAAATACGTACTAAAGATTGCAAACCTAATCCGCCTTTTTCTAAATCAGATGGGAACGGATCGTATCTGCCCTGGAATTCGTAGTTTGTATAATCATCAATTCCGTAATAAACTTCTTCATCAGGAGCAGTAGACATATCGCCCAAAAACGCAGGCCACAAATATTTACCGGCACCTGCTGAGTACCATTCGTCTGGCCATGAATCAGGTTTTCCGTCACCATCAGAATCTTCCGCGTTTAACGAAGCAACTCTGTTTTGAAACGGGTCAGAAAATCCCGGTCTTGGCAGCCATCCCCATTTTAATGTTCCGTCACTGTTATAATCGCCTTCCGAAGATCTAATGTGCGAATCACTAATAATATGTAATGGATTACCGTCCGCGTCAATAACTTCAGCACCGGCTAATGTACCAAACTCATAACCATAACCCAGTCCTTCCCAGACAAGATCATCAACATCGTTTAATACACTTGGCGCACAAACTGACCCGTGATTATAAAGGATTGTGGCAATCTTATTCCCTTTTATTCTAATATCTTTTAACTCAGATTCCAGACCATTAGGCTTTTGAAATTTCTTTCCGCTAAGAGGACCAAAAATTCTTAAAGCATCCTGATAGGATAATTCTTTGTAGTTTATAAACTCTTCTGATTCCTGCTGCGCAAAAGTTGTTCCGCAATAAATTGAAAGAACAAGTGCCAGCATGAATAATTTTATTATCTTCATTATATAATTCCTCAATATCTTTTTCATTATTTAAATACTATTGAAAAACCTAATCTGATTTCTCTTGGGCTACTTACCCTTTCAGCTCTTTTATAATAATTATCTAATACATCCGTACCAAGCATTCCGCCGTCTTTACGTTCAATTCTAGTTCTTAAATCATCAAACTGAACAGCGTTAAGAGTTTGCTCAACACTAGAAAGAGCTTCGCCCGAACTAGCATAAACAGATTTTTCATTTTCAGTATCAAACAGATTATCTATTTGAAGGAATACTGAAAGATCTAAACCGCCAACTTCAAAGAATTTTTCGAACTTGAAATCAACATTCCACTGCATCGATTTATTAGCTGAATTTTGTTCATAAGTAATTGTTGAAAGTGTTGGAGGTAATTCTGGATAATAAGGAGTACCAGTCTGAATATTATATACAAAACCGGCAGTCCAGTTTTTTGGATCTGATATTTGAATAGTACCATTAATAAGGTGCGATCTGTCAAAACTTAAAGGAACTAAATAAGTTTCAGTTTGCTTACCAGACGCCTCACTAAAAAATAAATCTTCAGTCGGCTCAGTTCTGTTACCTTCGGCAATCTGGAAAGTATAATCTAAACTTGCCGCAAACATACTGCCGGGCGATCTTCTTTTAATGAACGAAAGAGTTACACCTTTTACATTTGAATAAGCAAGATTTGTTAAGGTTCTATACTGTCTGCCTTCGGGTGTATAAACATTCTGAGTATAAATATAATCTCTTACGTCTTTATTAAACGCTGTTAAATCAAACTTAAAATCGTCTGTTAACTGCTGCTGTAAACCCATTTCATATTGAACTGATCTTTGCGGTTCAACATTTGGATTACCAAATCTTGGAGTAGAACCCAGGTTTGTAACAAAATACTGATTGTTAGTATATAAACTTGATAACTGTCCAATCTGATAAAAATGTCCGTAAGAGAATCTAATAACACCGCGTTCGGTAATTGGATACGAAACACTTAATCTTGGAGAGATCATATGTTTAGGATCAACTTTTTTATTCCCGGCAATTAAATAACCGCTTCCTTCATCTGTAAGCTCCTGAGAAATAGAAGGATTATATTCCGCACCCGGATCAAAATATTCGTATCTGACACCGGCATTTAAAATAAGAGTTTTTGCAAGCTCAATTTTATCCTGCATATATGCAGCAAAGTTGGTTGGTTTTAAGTGATACGATGACGGATCGAGAGTTTTACCTCGTACTATTGGTAAATCAGTTCCATAAATAGCATCAGTATAATTTAATGGGAAATAATATTTTTGACCGTTAAAATCATACTCTTTCTCGAAAGTTATTGTATAACCATCTCTTCTAACATCATGTTTTCTATATTCAACACCAGCTTTTACTTCATGAATACCAAATAACTGGGCAACTACATCAGCTTTAATACCGCGTGTAATTGTTTTACGCTCCGAACGGTAATTAACTGTTCCGCCGGTGTAGTATAAAGTGTTACCCCATGTCTGCGAATAAAAACCAGGAAGATATCTTGGATCATTTTCATCTTCATATAAGTAATAATCAACGGCTTTTTCAGAATACGATCCCTTTATAGTATAGAATATTCTATCGTTTATTGTATGTGTTAAATCTAATGCATGTACAATTCCCTTATCGTAATAAGTCGCGTTTCCATCAGGATTGTATCTGTAAGTTCTTAAACCGTCCCCATCCTTGTATTCAGAATAATCAGAAACCAATTCATATTTAAGTTTAATTAATGAACTGAAATTATGCGAAATATTACCCTGAATATTATAACTGTGAGAAGGGTTTAGAGCTACAATAGCTCCGTCGCCTGTTGGCAGACCATTACTGTCCGCAGGTGAATGGTAGGGATTAAAAAAATATGGATCAGTTGCCGATCCGGTTCTTGAATCTGAAGAAGCAAAGTTATCCGGAGTTAAATAAGAATCAGTTGTGTTATAGATTCTCTGACCGTAATACGAACCTTTGAAGTCGCTATAAATACCAGATACAAAAAACTTAGTATTGTTTGAAAAAGGAATCGGTCCGCCAAAAGTACCTTCTAATCTTGATCTATTTAAAACATCTATATCATCAATATTGTTAAAAAGTTCATCACGTGAAGAAACATAATCACCTGCATAACCTCTTAAACTGAATGAATATTTGTTCCCGCCTTCTTTAGTAACATAGTTAACAACACCAGAAAGAGCATTACCAAATTCAGCACTAAATGTTCCGGTAGAAACAGAAACTTCCTGAACCGCGTTAGTTGCTACTCCAACCGATTTACTATTACCAAACGGATCGTTTACAGAAAGACCATTTAACTGAAACGAAATTTCATCACTTCTACCGCCTCTAACATGTAATGTACCATCATCACCCTGAACTACACCGGCCTGAAGTTTAATAACATCAGTAATGTTATCAACCGGAAGCGCATCGATAGTTTCAGAAGTAATTGCCACAGTAGGGTTTGTTAAATCCTGTCTGATAAGCGGATTTCTTTCACCCTGAACTATAATAGCATCCAGTTCAATATCACCCGAAGATAGTTCGAATTCAAGGTTAGTTGTAAAACCAACGTTTATTCTAACATCCGATATAGTAAGCTTTTGGTAACCAACGTAAGACGCGGTTACAGAATATACTCCCGGAGGAATATTTAATATTACAAAGTTACCATCAATATCTGAAGCTGTACCAATTGTAGTTCCATTAACCAGAACATTGGCAAATGGAATTCCTTCATCAAGTCCTAAATCTTTAATAACGCCCATAATTTTACCCGTTGACTGGGAATATATCTGGGAGGCAGATATTAAACTTAGAAGGAAAATAAAAATCAGAAGTTTCGTTTTCTTCATAATTACCTCAAAAAAAATAAATTTAATTAATTTGTATTTATATAATTTTAATAATGTTTATCAATAATAGATTTCTCAGTCGCTTTGCTTCTTCGAAATTACAATTCACTCTTTACGTCATGTCGGTCTTCTTTTAGCCGGCATCCAAACTAGATTTCTCACACTCACTTATGTTCGGTTCGAAATGACAATTCAATCATCTGTCTTGTCGAGAACTCAACTTGCACTAGATTCTAGCATTCATTCTATCTGTCATTCCGAACAGTTTTATAGTGAGGAATCTTTTTTTAGATTTCTCAGTTGTTTACTCCTTCGAAATAACAACTTTAGTGCTTAATCTAAATTAAAATATCTGAAACACTATTTTATAATATTTTAGATATCTCAAGCTTTCAAATTTTTAAGTGCAAATTTATGTAAGATGAAAATATAGAGCACAAACATTTTTTAGACTTCGATACGCTTCGCTACTCAGTCTGACATTTGTTTCAAATCTAATGCCGGTTCGCTTTTAGCTATCATCTAAACTAGATTTCTCAGACGCCTTCTTCTTAAAAATGACAATGTAAGCTGACTATTTTAATCTTCAAAATTTGTAAGAACTGAATAATATTATATAAAGATGACATCTTTTGCAGAGATGTCATCTTTACTAACTAAAATCATATTATCTGTATAGGAAAAAAGGTTATTGATAAATGAATAGTTTATACAGTTTCTTGCAATAAAAAATTGTACAAATCTATAATTCCATTCAATAAGTTGAATTGTATAGACATCATTTAATAATCTCAAACTTTTCCCCATGAATAATAAAGATGCTGAACATTTAAATGAACAGCATCTTTTTAAGTTCTAAACTATTTAAGTAATGTCATCTTTATTTGTTTAGAGAAATTACCATATGTAAATCTTGCTATATAATGTCCACTTGCAACTTTTTGTCCGGCATTATTAGTACCGTTCCAAGCCATTGAATGTACACCTTTTTTATAATCTTGTGCATCAACTAAAGATCTAACTTCTCTGCCAAGCATATCATAAACTTTTAGAGAAACTTTTTTATCTAAAGGTAATGTAAAAGAAATATTTGTAGTCGGGTTAAACGGATTAGGATAATTTTGCTCTAATCTATAATCATCCGGAGTAACTACTCCTAATAATTGTTCGCTGAAACCAGTTGTACCGTCATATTCAAATAATCTGACAGATATTCTGTATTCATTAAAAGTTTTATAACTGTTTGGTTCATCATATTCCCATGTATTTAGAGAATCTACCCAGTTATAAAATTTAACAGTAATCGAATCATAAACTGATTGTTCAGAAATAACTATTTCACGTTTTCCGTCACCATCCAAATCAACATCATCGGCGTAAATATAAGCTGTAAAAGGAGTTTCAGATTTAGTAGTATCAATTATAGAAGGATCAAAAGCATAAGTAGTATCTATTGTACTCACTGTATCGGCTACAAAAGTAGTATCAAAAGTTGTAGTAGATTTACCATTATAAATTTCATAAACAGCATAAACATCACCGGCATCACCAGCATAAACTACATTTGCTTCATAACTTTCTTTATCAATAAGACTTCCTTCGCCTTTATATTGAAGAGAAACAATGTTTAATCCCTGAGGACCGCCAGTATAAATTTCGTCTTTTCCATCCTGATTAACATCACCTTTTACACATGCCCAGAATCCGGCTGCTGTTCTTCCGGCAAGAGCTGCTAATTCAGTGTTAGGACCTATAATTCCAAAGTTTTGAGTTTGTGAAGTACTATCCCAGTAATAAACTCCTTTATCTTCTGTACCAAAACTATGACAGGTTAAATCCCAGCCATTAGTATAAGCTGTACCAAAAATTTCGTCTCTTCCATCACCGTTAACATCCGCAGCAGTAATACCAAAATAACTACAAGCATCAGTAGGAAGATATTCCCAATAAGTACCATTCGATTTTGCTTCCGCATTATCAGCAGCTACCGGATATGTATACGAATCTGGTCCGTTTACATCAATAGACCACATTCCATAATATAACCAAACGTGATTTATTAATTCAGTTGTACCGTCACCATCTATATCAGCAGGAATTGTATTCCAGTAAGAGTTACCAGCACCAAAATCACCGCCATTTGTGCTATTATCCGGTTTTCCACCTTCAATAACTATACTAGCGAAACCTGGAAAACTGTTTGCTACACCAAGAATTAAAACGTCTTGTCTTGGAGCTGCTCCATGAGGTATAATTTCTGTTCTTCCGTCACCATCATAATCGCCAACTGCTAAATACTCTCTGGTAAAACGTAAACCTTCACGTCCGCCGGCAGCTTCTAACATTGTTGGAGTAATATAAAACGCCGGTGCTGTTCCCCAGTCTGTTCCGTTCCACTCATAAAGAGAAATACGGCCAACACTACCATCAGGATTAACAACTCCGTTTCTTTCAAAAATAATTTCTTGATTTCCGTCACCGTCACAGTCACCAACTCTAGGATAACGTGGTGTTGAACCTGAACTAGTTGTATCAACAGGTGAAGACCAAACAACTTCTAATACACCTTCGTCTGCATTATACTCCATAACATGAACACGACCGCCATTAGAATAATCAGTAGAAATAACTTCCTGAACACCATCATTATCAGGATCTGCTACGATTACCCTGCGCACACCAAGATCGTCTGCATAAGGTAAATGTGACGCTGCTAATGAATCTAACCCTTCGGGTGAAGGAACTGTAAATGTTGCCATTGTATTGGCAGTGATTGGATCTGTTGTTTGAGCGTTAGTAGTAACTGCAATAAACATCAGAAGTGTTAAAGCTAGTAAAGTTTTTTTCATAACTTTCCCCATATTTTAATTATTGAATAATTAATTGCTTTATCTATTAGTGATAAGTTGATAAGAACGTCTTTTAGTAATTTCAACAGTTGAAAAAACTAAGTGTTTAAAATAGCATAGTTACAATCTTAAATCAACTTTATAAATAAAATATTTTTACCATTTGAATACTATTGAATGATAAGTAATATTTATTCATTTGACTCATATAAAAAATAATATCTCCCGTTTTACTTTATAAAGACACCAATATCGCCCTCAAATAGTTTAATTATTAAGGCATGGAGCAGGGTGATATTTCTTTATTTTTGTGTACATATTTATCCTAAATAAAGATAGGATTGGTCAAATAATGAAATAATTAAGATGTTTTTATCCACATTTCATAAATAATCACGTATAATTCCAAGATTTAGTATATTTGAAAGCTTAATTTTTTTTGATGTTCAAACAAATGGAGGAGCAATGCCTACCTTAATGGTTAGTGTTTCTGGAATTAGAGGAATTGTAGGAGATGGATTAGATCCGCATACAATTGTTAAATATACTTCTGCATATTCTGATTTTTGCGGAAAGGGAAAAATAATTGTCGGGCGCGATGCCCGTATAACTGGCGAGATGGTAAATAGTATTATAACCGGAACTCTTTTAGCAAAAGGAAATGATGTAATTGATATCGGTATATGCCCTACTCCGACTGTACTTTATAATGTAAAAAAACTTGGAGCCGTTGGCGGAATTGCAATTTCGGCTTCTCACAATCCTAACGAATGGAATGCTTTAAAGCTGCTTAATAGCAAAGGCGAGTTTATGACACTTGAAGAAAATAAACAAATGTTAGAATTACTTAATACTTCAAATGAAAAATATGAATTGTGGGATAAAATAGGCAAACTGACTTCCTTTGCGGACGGCTTAAAAAACCATATGCACGAAGTTCTTAAAATGAAATATATAGATGTAGAAGCTATAAGAAAAAGAAAGTTCAAAGTTTTACTGGATTGTGTAAACGGTGCAGGCGTTTATATAATGAGCGAACTGTTAAAAGAATTTGGCTGTGAAGTTATTGAATTAAATTGTGAAAAAAGCGGAATCTTTCCCAGACTACCGGAACCAATCCCGGAAAACCTTACCAAAACTATGGAAGCTGTAAAAATGCATGGTGCCGATTTAGGTGTTGTTGTTGATCCTGATGTTGACAGGTTAGTATTAATAACTGATAAAGGTGAACCATTCAGCGAAGAAAATACAATAGCGCAGGCTGTTAGATTTGTACTTTCAAAAGAGAAAGGCAGCGTAGTTGTAAACTTATCAACTACCAGAGCCGTAGATGATATAGCGAAAAAATTTAATTGCAAAGTTTTCCGTTCACCGGTTGGCGAAGCGAATGTTGTTTCAAAAATGCAGGAAGTAGATGCTGTAATAGGCGGCGAAGGAAGCGGAGGAGTTATTTTTCCGGCTCTTCAATATGGCAGAGATGCATTAGTTGGTACTGCAATAGTTCTGCAGCACTTAGTAGAATTTGGCGGCAGCATTAGTGAATTAAAAGACGCTATGCCGATTTATTTTATTGCCAAAAGAAAAATTAAACTTGGCGATGTAAATCCGGACGCAATTATTGAAAAGTTAATTAGTAAATATAATAGTGAATCGATAAATACTGAAGATGGTTTACGCATAGATGCTGAAGATCACTGGGTACATTTTAGAAAATCGAACACAGAGCCAATTATACGCTGTATAGCTGAGGCTAAAACTGAAGATCAGGCAAATGCCTTTATTGATAAGTATTTTAGTGAGATTAAAGAATTAATGTAAGATTAAGAATCCCAACTTTTTTTAAAAGTCGGGATTCAATTAATTAAACATCTTCCCTTACAACAATTTTAGAACCATCCATCCTGGTTACAATTACCTTTGTAGTTTTAACAATATAATCACCTTCAGTAACCACATCTATTCGTTTAGAATCAATTACGGCAGTCCCGGACGGTCTTAAATCAGTTAACGCAATCCCGCTTTTCCCGGTTAAGTCTACAACATCAGGTTCGGCTGTATATCCACTATGGCTTGTTATATCCTGATCGAGAATAAGTCTGTTAAACATTTTTGATTTTGGCAGAAATTTAAGAAGTACAACAACTAAAATTACCGTTAATATAAATGAACCGGCTAACTGGACTAATGCGGTTTGAATCAATCCCATATTAAGAAAATCGAAATCCGGTAATAATCCCATAAACAGACTTCCAATAATCAAGACAACACCGGCAATACCGGCAATACCAAATCCCGGAATAATAAATATTTCAGCAATTAGCAGAGAGACTCCTATTAAAAACAAAACTATTTCTAATATTGAAGCTAACTCTAAAATATAATGTGAACCAAAGAAAATAGTTAAAGCAATAACTGCGGCAGAACCAGGTAATCCCCAACCGGGAGTTTTCATTTCTGTAAACATTCCAACCATACCTATCATTAATAATACAGAAGTTATAATAGGATTCTGAATAAATCTTAAAACCTCTTCTGCCCAGTTAGAATCATCTCTTATTATATCTGCGTTTTCCAGTCCGTAGGCTTCCAATACTTCATCAATATTAGAGATTATTGTATCAGCTATTCCCCATTTAACAGCCTCTTTAGATGTAAGGGTTACAAGCTGTGTGCTGTCTACAAGTCCTTCTATTACTAATCTTTCGTCTACCATGCCTTCTGCTATGTTTGTAGGACGGCCGTTTCTTTCGGCTGTTGCTCTCATTTCCGAGCGCATATAAGACTGCGATTTTTCCGATTGTTTTGTACCAGCTCCATCAACAACTGTTGTGGCACCAATAGAAGCACCCGGTACCATTACTACTTTTTCACACGAAAGAGATATAAGTGCTCCGGCACTAATTGCGCGTTTATCAATAAACGCAATAGTTTTAACTTTACTGTTAAGAATTGCATCTTTAATTTGCGTGGCAGCGTCTACACGTCCGCCAAAAGTATTAATCCTAAATATTATTGCGTCCGCAAAATTATCTTCAGCCTCAGTTACAACCCGTTTTACATAAGGAGCCAATCCAAGATCAATCACTCCTTCAATCTGGGCTACATAAACTTTTTGATCTTGAGATATAACTAAGCTTGATAAAAACAGAAATAATAGTAGTATATTTTTCACTGGAAACCCCGGCAGTTAAATTTAATTATCTTCAATGTAAGATTTTTATTTCTGAATCATAACTATAATTGGGGTTAATTGTCAAGAGGAAAGTAAATAAGCGGATAAGAGATTTTGAATATCAACTATATTTATAAAAGATGACATCTTTTTGAAAGATGTCATCTTTGTATTAAAAATTATTTTTTTACTTCAACATTTTTATCGTTAACAACATTAACGGCTTGTCTATCGAAAGTAATTTTAATATTATTACCAACATCAACCAAAATAGTTTTTTCTTCAAGACCAGCAACTGTTCCGTGCATTCCGCCGCTTGTAACAACTTTATCACCTTTTTTAAGTGCTTCTATCATTGCTGTTCTTTCTTTTGCACGTTTCTGCTGTGGTCTTATAATCATAAAATAAAAAATTGCGAAAATTGCACCGAACATAATAAGTGTGCTTACCATACTTCCGCCGCCCTGCTCACCGCCTGGCTGCATTGCTAATAAAAAGTCCATTTAATTCTCCTTTAATGTTTTTACATTTACTGATATTTTTTTTACAATATTATTTTTCCATTCCTTAAAAGTACCATCAATTATATGTTTACGTGCTTCTTTAACCAAATTTAAATAAAATGTTAAGTTATGAATAGAAGCAAGCTCCAGTGCTAAAATTTCCCTCGCTACATATAAATGTCTTAGATATGCTTTCGTAAAATTTTTACATGTATAACAAGAGCATTCATCATCAAGAGATGTAAAATCGTCTTTATAGATTGCATTACGCATAGACACAAAACCTTTTGAAGTAAACAGATATGCATTGCGCGCATTACGGGTGGGCATCACACAATCAAACATATCAACACCACGTTCAATTGCTTCAAGAATATTTTCCGGTCTGCCAACACCCATTAAATATCTTGGTTTTTCATCAGGCATAAAATCAGTTGTAAAATCTACAATTTCGTACATATCTTCTGCCGGTTCGCCAACTGCTAATCCGCCTATAGCATAACCTTCAAAATCCAGTTTCATTAAATCTTTAGCGGATTTTTCACGAAGATCTTTGTATACACTTCCTTGAATAATTCCAAACTGGGCCTGACTGTGACCATACAAAGGTTTGCTGTTTTCAAAAGCTTCTCTATTTAACAATGCCCAATCGGAAGTAAGTTGTGTAGATTTTTTTGCGTAGTCATAATCGCATGGATAAGGTGTACATTCATCCAAAACCATCATTATATCCGATCCTATACTTCGCTGAATTCCTACTACTTTTTCAGGAGTAAAAAAATGTTTTGAGCCATCCAGATGCGAACGAAACTCAACACCATCTTTCTTCATTTTTCTAAGCTCAGTTAAACTATAAACCTGGAAACCGCCGCTGTCGGTTAAAATTGGATTTTGCCAATTCATAAACTTGTGCAGGCCGCCTGCCTTTTCCAGAATATCTGTTCCGGGTCTTAAATATAAATGGTAGGTATTTCCCAATATTATCTGTGCTTTAATTTCATCTTGTAAAACACGCTGCTTAACTGCTTTTACAGTGCCCTGCGTACCAACAGGCATAAAAATAGGTGTTTCAATTATACCGTTATCAGTTTCTAACAATCCGGCACGTGCCTTGCTATTCGGGTCTTTTCCTTTTAATTCAAACTTCAAATCTTCTAAACAACCTAATTTTATAAATTTTAATGATTACAAAGATAAGGGAAAAGAGAGTAAAAAAGAAATGTTAGAAAATCTATAATTTTACACTGCCAAAATGTATAATAACAAAATTTTATTATTTCAGTCTGTTATCAAAAAGAAAATCTTCAATGCTTTTAGTTTTTATTTTTCTGAAATCAATATTATTTGGATTGATCAAATAGTTTGATTCTTCAGGAATAATAACAGACGGGACTTTTAAAATTGGATACTTATTTTGCGATAAAAACTCATCCCCAATTTGGCGGGTGAAATAAGAATTAGTAAATACCTGCCAGTCTGTATAAAGCTCATCGGTGCACAATGATTTTATCTTAACTGAATTGGGAATTTCAATTGTAAGAATTTTGAATAGTGAATTTAATCCCTCCCCATTTCTGTGAACCAGATTTTCAAGACAGGCAAGAGCTCTGCTTCCTGTAGTATAAATAATAAACTTCCCACGATTATTCCATCTGGCGGACTTCCCGGAAGCTAAGAGATCAGTATATAAATAATGAGTTATGCGAAAAACTTCCATGACTAGGATAAATTGCCATATTTAATATTTTCAAGTTCTTCGGCAATTAAATCTATTCCTCCAGAAATGTTCATTAGGTTTTTAGGTACTAAATTACCAAGCCCAAAATTTTCTTTCTTTAACCAGCTATTAAACGACGGTACACTTCCAAAAATTTCTAAACCAAGTTTATAAAGCGCAATTAATTTGAGAACCATTTCGCCATAAAGAGGAGCCAGATTTTTATTTTCCTTTTTGTAACGCATAAAAGTTTTTAGAGAAACATTAAATAAGCCCGCAGCTTCCTCTTTGTTGTAACCCGATAAAGTTATAAAATCGAAAAAAGCTTTTATATTAACCCCGTTGGCAGCATTTGTAACAATTGTTAAATTATCGGCAGTATTTGCTGAATATGTTTGGAATATTTCTTTTACTAAATTATTAGAGTTCATCATAAACCTCATCTTAAGTTCTATATTAAAATAAGGACATTTGTCCAATAATGCAAGACGTTTTTCTTTTATTTCATTTGTAATATTCTTTACGAAGAATGCCCATAACATAGAAATCAAAATATTCATTGTTTTTATACATAGCTTCTCTTAATGTTCCTTCAACTTGAAATCCGTTTTTTTCATAAGCCTTAACACCTTTCACATTATTTTTTGCAACATGCAATTGAATCCGGTTCAGATTCAAAATATCGAAAGAGTATTTTAGAATCAGTTTAGTCGCTTCACTTCCATAACCCTTTGACCAATACCCAGAATCATAAATTGAAATAAAAAAAACGGCAGCCCGGCTTACCATATCAATTCTAAAAAGACCTGTTAACCCTATTGGATTATTCGAATTTGTTTCGCAAATTGTAAATAGGACATTATCTTTACAACTAATCCATTTATCCATCTCATCAGCAGTCTGCTCTTTAGTAAATGGAGAAAACAAAAATAGAGTCTCCCGTACCTCAGAATTATTTTTTCCAAAATGAAATAATTCCAGATCTAATTCTTTATTGTATGGACGCAGATAAATATTATTGCCTTCAACAAATTTTGTTATCATTTTAATTCCTCAATATTTTTTATTCAAAATTACTAAAGATATCTATTATTAGATATAACTAAACAATAGAAAATTTAATAAGAAAAATTTTATTGGGAATTGGAAACCAAGGCATGAATAAAAAAAAAGCCTTTTGGATTTCAAAAGGCTCTGCAAATAGCTGAAATTTATTTTATAAGAAACTTCCGGTTCTGTATTTATTGCGGGTCATGTAGGTTGCAAAACTTTTAACAAAATATTGTGCTGCGGTTGCAAGATAGGGATTTCCGTCAAAATATCTTTTATATTGTTTGTATGCCATTCTATCCGAGATATAATCAACACTTCTAAGTACTTTATGATATGTTAAACTTGGGCCTAACAGTTCATCGCCTGAAACTCTTTTATTATACCAGTTTTCCATAAACTGAGGCATCCATGAAGTGTTATCATAGCTATATGTATAGCTTTCGTATGATCCCTGACTAAATCCGCTTAAAGTTGAATAGCCAAACGCAATTGCTAAATCTGAAGTCTGATAACTATTATTTTTTGAATACCTGTCATAAAGATCGTTAACCTGTTCATCCATGTAAGCAGATTCTTCTCCACCCTGAATAAGTAATATTTCCCGAACATCGTCTTTTGTAAGCTGTGCAAAACTAACTGTGCTAAAAATTGCAAGTAATATTATGGTTTTAATCGTTTTCATTCTAAGCTCCATTTCTTATTTACGCTTAGAATGCCAATCACTGTACCAAAATAGCACAACTTCTTAAATTGTTACACTAGAATAACTTACAAAGAATTCGCTGAATTTATACTCATGTTAAGATTTCAAACAAATATCAATAATTCATTAAAAACAGCTTTTCTACGTGAAATAGTAAGGTTTACGAATGTTAATTTTTTTTACAGTTAATATTATTTACAGTTGTTGAAAATGGGTAAAGGTGTATCAAAGAGAGAAAATAAAAAGAAATCCCTCGATAGAGAACCGGAAAGAATGAAGAATAGATGAAGGATAAAGGTTGAGATTGAGGTTAAGATTAAGATTGAGCCACGACAGATCACCACATCCAAAGCGGGTAAGGTTAAGAAAAGGATTGGATGAATGATTGCATGGTTGAATGAAAAAGATTGAGTTTTGGAATAGACATAAAAAAACCGGAGATATTAAACAAATCCGGTTTTTGATGTTAATCCTAACAGTACTAAATACGTTATCCTAATATTCAAATCTTCTCTTTACTTCTTCTCTCTCTTAAATACAATTTCTATCTTCATTCAGTCATTCATCCATTCAGTCATTCAGTCATTCATCCATTCATCCATTCAGTCATTCAGTCATTCATCCATTCAGTCATTCATCCATTCAGTCATTCATCCATTCAGTCATTCAGTCATTCATCCATTCATCCATTCAGTCATTCAGTCATTCATCCATTCAGTCATTCATCCATTCAGTCATTCATCCATTCAGTCATTCTTATTTTTTATCCTTCCTATTTCGGCAATGCCATTACAAAATCAATTTTCCAGCTATAAAAAGGCTGTTCGTGTTTCATCTGATCACGCATTATTGTAGCGAATGTATTTTTAACTACCCAATGTGTTACTAAAGAAAAATACCATTTTTGTTTGAAGAATGTATTTAATGATTCATATGCGTTTCTGTCTGCAACATAATCAAACTGCTTAAAAACTTCACGCCAGTTAAAGAAATCTCCAAATACAGATTGCGGAAGTGCTCTATCAGATGATTTATACCAATCCTGCATAAACTTTGGCATCCAGTCAATTTTTTTGTATCCAAACTGATGAGCTTCATGCGCACCTAAACTTACTCCGCTTAAAGCACTATATCCAACACCGGCTAAAAGATCACCAAAATTGTAACTAATTTTATCTAAATAACTATCATATATTACTGATGTCTGGGCTTCTATTTCTGCAAGATCACTAAATCCCTGAAGTACCAATAAATCTCTAATATCACTTTTAGTAACCTGTGCTTGTAATGTTAAGCTTAAAAACAATAAAGCTATAATCGATTTTAATAATGTATTTAATTTCATGTCTAGGCTCCGGTTATAATTGCCTAGTTTAATTCAATCTGCGTACCAAACTAAAATACAATGTTAAACTCTTATTTTACAATATGTTAGCTAATAGACCATAATAATGACTACTGTCAATTTTCTTAACAGAGTAAAGAATAGTTTCTTAAAAAGTTTGATTTTAGGGGAGAATTAAAGAAATCTTGATGTGAAATTATTTAAGTGGTAAAAAATTTAACAGAAGGAAGGGAGGATAGTTAACAGTTAATAGTTTTTAGTGGAAAGAAAAATGAATTGGAAATGAAAATGAGGTTAAGATTTAGAAAGAGCTTAAAAACTAAAAAAATTGTCACTGCGATCGAAGCGTGGCAGTCTCACCTAGAAAAAAGAATTATTAAAAAAACTGAAATACGTCACCTCGAGTAACGAAGTATATCGAGAGGTAATGCAACAATAAAATTAAATTCTAATTATAAGATTAGAGAAAGAAAGATTAAGGACTAGGATAGAAATAAAAAATATTGAACTACTTTATGGAAAAAATTTATAAATATCTTTTCTATGTAAAACTCTTTCTAAAATAATTTCATCTTGAGTTATTTTAATTCCAATCCTATAATCACCAACACGCATTTTATAGAAATTTCTATAACCATGCATTTTTTTAACTTTTTTATAAATTTCTTGTGCTGATAAAGCCGGAATGGTTTTGAAAACAAGGACTTCAATTTTATTCTGAAATGAGACAGGTAGTGAGGACAAATCTTTTAAAAATCGTTTTCTAAAGTGTACTTTCACTAATTACCTTTTAATTTGGCATAATAGGTTTTAGCTTCAGCTATTGTAAAAATTTCGTCTTCCTTATTTTGTTCAATAAGTTTAAATAGAGCAAAATTTTCTAATGTCTCTTCAATTTTTTTATATGTATCAATATCTAACTGAACAGCAATATTTTTATCATTCTTATCTTTTATATACTTCTTTTTAATCGGATTCATATCTTTTATCTAATTATTTATGAGCATAATATGACCAAAAACCTTATTAAAAACAAATTTAATTAGTATCTCTTTATTACATTATATTTTCAATAGAAAAGATAAAGAGAACCGTTAACTCGAGCTTACCCGACTCAGTTGCGTAGTATATCAAGAGATAATAAAACAATAAGGATAAGTTTCAAATTAAATTGTCACTGCGAGCGAAGCGTGGCAGTCTCACTTCCCATAATGTAGCGGAGTTGGGTTAATGAAAAAATCTAAACTAACAGCTAATCGCTTACGACTAATTGCATTTCTTCATCATTAAACTGTAAACTAAAAACTGTCTACTGCAGACTATTTTTATAGTCCATAGTAAATGGCAAAGGAAAATTCGTTATAGGTTTCGTCAACAAATCCGCCGGTTTCTTGTTCAGTGGTAATTTTAGAATACTGGAACTTACTTCTGGCAAATAGTTTATGGGTAATTTCATATTTTAAATCTACACCATAATTTGTATAGTTTACATTTAATCCATGTAAAAAAGCAGGATATGGAACCTGGTACTGAGCTTCCGGGTCTTCTTTCTTACCTTTTCTTATATATTCTCCCCAAAATTCTAATTTAAGTCCTCTTAAAAATCTTTGTGTATAGGAAAAATATATTTGATCACCGTTAGAACCTATCCAGCTGCCTATTGAATAACCTTTATTCTGATATAAATGCGCATCATCAGAATTCATATACATAAATGGATTTAATCTTGTATACTCAAAGACCATACTTCCATTTGGAACCAGATCATAATTTGCAAAACCAATGCTAAATCCAATTGTATTTGGTTTGGTATTATCACCTTCAATTACACCATTTATAGACATTTCATCAATATACAAAGTAGAATAAATTTCAGTATTCAACTCAGTAATCTTATAATTTATATCTGCAAATAACTGTGCATTATCACCAGAATCTGTTCTTGTTTCATCAGAAAGATAATGATCTGTAACTCGAAAAAATAAAACCGGGATAAAATATGCAAATTCTAATTTATCGCTATATATAATAGACTCACCAAGAGTAATTGATAATTTATCATTTGGATAAACAGATAAAGAGTGATTAACAATATATTTGCCAATTCTATCAAATGAAGGCCTGCCTTCAACAGGGGTAATACGATGGGTTAACGAATCTTTTAGATTTGAATGCAGCCATCCATGAAAATAGTTAAGCTCCAGCCAATTGGCCGGTTTAATTTGAAGCCAGACTTTTTCAAACGATGGTGGTTTACTTGACAATATTAACTGATTTTGCTTTGAACTTCCTATTGTCATAGAGGTTTTATTAAAACCAATTGTACCCCACGACCATGAATAATTTAACTCAGCATCAGAAATATCATAAACTAAGCTATTTAAACTTTTTGAAGAAGCCCAGCTATAACCAATATCTCTACTAAAGGTTCTAGTATAATCAATAAATTCTCCACTCTCAGAATTATCAGTAAACTTAAAATAAAAACTCCAGTTTTTATCTAAATATCCGTTCATTGAAATACCATTCCAGAAATGTGTAGTCTTCCCTCCATCTCTAAATCTGGAATCATAACCAAATATCGGATCAACAGTAACCTTAAATAGATCATTTCTAAAAGAGAATAACCTATACCTTCCGAACTCATCCATATTAAAAAGTGTTAAACTACTTTCCTCTTTTTCCTTCTTACTTCTAACTTCTAACTTCTTCCTTGCCTCTATTTCTTGTCCAAACTCTTTTTTATAAAACTCTAGCTCATCTTTTTCTATATTGGTTAAATTTTGTTTTTTTGTATCTAACTCATTTAATTTCTCCGCAATATATTTTCTGCCGACTGGTTTTATAACATCACGAAATTCAATAACTCCTTTTACTGAAAGATTAGATAAATAATCATAAACATCTGAATTTAAATCTTCAGAAAGAGATTGGGCGTAAGATAGTGAGCTGTTAGCTGTTAGCAAGAAACAATTAGCTAGAAGAATAAAAAACAGATTAAGCTTCTTGTTCGGTAACATGTTTTTTAGCATATTCATCAGGATTAAACTCTGGTATTAATTTAATTAATTTAAATACAATCTCACCTCTTGTATACTGCTTTTCTGTTTCAGTTAAGAAACGTAAAATTTCATCAAGATTTTCCGGGAGAAAATGACTGGCATTCTGGGCAATCATTATTTTTTCGTTATGGGTTTTTTTATAAACTTCATCACCTAAAAAAAGCTCTTCATAAAGTTTTTCACCCGGTCGTAACCCAATTATTTTAATATCTACATCAAGACCTTCACGGTAACCGGCAAGTCGTATTACATCTCTGGCCATATCTAAAACTTTAACAGGTTCTCCCATATCTAGAACAAAAATATCGCCGCCATCACCAAGTACGGAGGCCTGAAGAACAAGCTGAACTGCTTCTGGTATTGTCATAAAATATCTAGTAATATCGGGATGCGTAATTGTAATGGGTCCGCCTTGTTCAAGCTGTTTTTGAAAAGTACGAACAACACTCCCGCGACTTCCCAGAACATTCCCAAATCTAACTGCCGAAAAATATCTTCCGGTTTTTTTAGCAGCATTCAAAATTATCATTTCACCGGTACGTTTTGTAGCCCCCATTATATTAGTCGGATTAACAGCTTTATCAGTAGAAACACCAACAAACCTTTTTACATCATATTCAACACAAAGATCAACAAGATTTTTTGTACCTAAAACATTATTAGTAATAGCTTCTTGCGGATTAGATTCCATTAAAGGAACATGTTTATGGGCAGCAGCATGAAAAACTACTTCGGGTGAATAGGTCTCAAATACCGTACGAACCCTTTCCTTAAATCTTAGATCAGCAATAAAAGGTATTATCTTAGTTGTAAAATTGCCAGAATCCATAATTCTATGTTTAAGTTCCTGCTCAATCTCAAATACTGAATTCTCACCGTGTCCTAAAATTATCAATGTACCAGGTCTTAAACTCAATATCTGTCTGCAAAACTCACTGCCAATTGATCCGCCGCCGCCGGTAATTAATATTTTTTTACCGCTTATATATTCGCCAACTTTTTTTGTATTAGTCTGAATTGGATCTCTGCGAAGAAGATCTTCAATCTGTATCTTACGCATTTTTTCTATACTTACACGCCCATCCAGCAAAGCAGCCATTGCAGGTATTATTTTAGTCTCTACATTTATTATACTACACTGATCAGCTATTTTCCTAACAACCTTACCGGAAGCCGAAGGCATTGCAATTACAACCTGATCAATTTTATATAATTCAACAGCATCTTTTAGCCTGTCTAGAGTACCGGCAACCGGAACTCCTCTAATTTTCATTTTATGTTTTGACGGATCATCATCCATAAAAGCTATTGGATATAATCCCATGTGGGGATTTCGCTGCATTTCCTGAACAATGGCAATACCTGCCATTCCGGCACCCGCAACAAGAACTCTCTGGGAACCGTCACTATTTATCATTCTTTCGTTTGCTCTTTCAAAAAGTCTTACACTCATTCTTACAGTTGAAACGTAAAGCAAAGCGAGTGCTACTTCCATAAATGGCAAAGAAGCCGGTAATATATTAAAAGACAGCATTGGGAACATACGCAGCAAAGCATAAATAAAAACTGATAATAAAAGTGTTATAATTCCAATAAACAATAGTTTTGCAAGTTCATCAATACCGGCTGCACGCCAAAATCTTTTGTATAATCCTAAATAATAAAAGGAACCAAGCTTAACAAATGTGAAAAAACCCATATATAAGATTAATGGCAGTGAATATATCTCCGGATCAAAATATCCGTCGAACCGAACGTACATTGCCGTTAATGGTGCAATTACACAGATAAAAACATCTACAATAAAAAAATGTCTGTTGGTTAATCTGGCTGTCCATCTTTGTGCTGATTTCATTGGCATATTGTTGTTTTACTTCCCTCGTAAAATTTTTGTGTAATAAATATAACTGTTTTTTGTGTAAGTGTACAGTAAGCAGTGAGCAGTAAGCAGTAAGCAGTAAGCAAATATAATAAATTTGTCATCGCGAGGAGCAATGCAACGTGGCGATCTCACTTTTAAAGTCTGTGATTGCTTCACTTCAATCACCATAATATAATCAACTGTAATCACAAGGAATTCGATTATTCGAAAGACGAAGTGATCTCCTCTCTTAATATTGAGATTGCTTTGTTACACTCTCAGTGACATATTCAAAATTTATTGTTTATACATTTGCCAGAACGACTGATGGAATCTCAATTATAAAATTTGATAAACTAAAACTGAGACCCACTTGATCGAATCATTTTTTTCTGTAAACTGTATACTGTTAACTATCTCTTAAAACTATAGTAATTCTAAATTATCAATTCTAGAAAAATCTTTTTTATTTAATGTAGCGATTGGCATATTTAAAGATGAAGCTGTTGCTGCAATAAAAATATCTCTAAACTCTATTAAAAGGTTTTCTTTTTTAAGATTTTGAAAAATTTTGGCGGACAGAAAAGTAGTTTCCTTATTCAAATCACAAATAGTAAGAAAATTAAATACTACATCTAATTCTTTTATTCTCAGATCAGTATTTGCACCACAAAGTAACTCAAAATGTGTGATTGTAGAAATATAACATTCATACTGATTTATATATTTCCAAAACAATGTATTTTTCTTCTTTTTCTTTCTAAGAAAATCTATGATAATCGAAGTGTCAATTAATAATTTGGAACTTTCCAAGATTCTACCCTAATATCTTTTTCCGATATATCCCATTCTGATATATTTAATAGTTCCTTCAATTCAATTTCTTTTTTTTCTAGTGGTGATATAACAATTTGAACATCTTTATTAATAAATTTGTCGAGCTCTTTTATTTTTAATGTTGAAGATGATATTCTTCTTTTTATTTTTATTGAATTCATTTTATTTCCATATACTTTATATCATATATAAGCTTTTATAGTAATTCTTTCAAGCGTAAAGTTAGCAGCTATAATAAATTTTGTCATCGCGAGGAGCAATGCAACGTGGCGATCTCACTTTTAAAGTCTGTGATTGCTTCTTCCAACTAACCGGAATCGCAATGGCATACTTAAACTGTTAACTCTAAACTGTTAACTCTAAACTGTCAACTATTAAACTATACAACTCTTAACTATTTTCTAAAAACTCCCTTAATTACCCCAACAACTCTTTCTAAATCTTCTTCTGTTAAATTTGAACCTGAAGGTAAACATAATCCATCTTTAAATAGTTCTTCGCAAGTTCCATTTCCGTAAAATGAATATTTTTCAAATACCGGCTGCATATGCATCGGTTTCCAGAGGGGCCTTGATTCTATATTATCTTCCAATAAAGCTAATCTTATATCTTCTCTAGTAATGCCACCAGATTTATCGGGATCAACAGTTATACAGGTTAACCATCTATTTGAGAATGAACCTTCTATTTCCGGCTGGAATTCTATTCCGGGTAAATCAGCGATTTCTTTTTTATAATATTCAAAAATTTCTCTTTTTTGATTAACTCGCTCATCAAGAACTTTCATCTGTCCACGACCAATACCGGCTAAAACATTGCTCATTCTGTAATTATAACCAATTTGTGAATGTTGATAATGAGGAGCCTCATCTCTGGCTTGTGTAGATAAATTTCTTGCCTTTTCAATATACTCTTTATTATTTGAAAGTAGTGCCCCGCCGCCGGAAGTTGTAATTATTTTATTTCCGTTAAAAGAAAGAATGCCAAACTCACCAAATGAACCTAGTTTTTTCCCATTATATTCAGAGCCTAATGCTTCAGCTGCATCTTCAATTATTGGAATATCATATTTATTTGCAATTTCTATAATTTCATCAATCTTTGCCGGTATTCCATACAAATGAACTATTACAATAGCCTTTACACTTTTTCCTTTTTCCTTTTTCCTTGCTTTTATTGTCTTTTCTAATAAAAGCGGATCCATGTTCCAGGTATCTTTTTCACTGTCTATAAAGACTGGAACTGCTTTTTGATAGGCAATTGGATTAGCAGAAGCAGAGAAAGTAAAACTTTGACATATTACCTCATCACCAGGCTTCACACCGAGCATTATTAAAGCTAAATGTATCGCAGCTGTACCAGAAGTAAGAGCAGCACAATGTTTAACTCCGGTATAGTATGCTAAGTCAGTTTCAAAATTATTAACATTTGGACCTAATGGAGCAATCCAGTTTGTATCAAATGCTTCATGAATATAGTTTAATTCCTCACCACTCATGTGAGGAGATGAAAGCCAGATTTTATTTTTCATATTTTATTATAATATCATTAAATGTTTTAATGTAATTTTTTGCTTTATACTTATCCTGAATGTCAAAATTTTGCTTATGAATATTTCTACCATCATCTAACAAACAAATTGAATTCCATCCAAGTTTATTTGGAGTTACAAAATCCTTTTTCAGATTGTCTCCAATATAATAGAAGCAATGGTCTCTATATTTATCCATAAAAATTTGAAAATTTTGAATTGAAGGTTTTTTACTACCAAATTCTTCTGAAATAATTATTTCATCAAAACAATCAGATAGTCCTAGTGCAGCGATTTTATTTCTTTGAGTGATGGATCTACCATCGGTAATAAGACCCAAAGGAATATTTAATTCCTCTATTTTCTGTATAAACTCTTTTACACCTTCAAGTAATACGATACTTGGATAATGATTTCTATATGATCTAATTAGATCAACTTTATATATGGACTCGAATTTATATTTATTAACTATTATTTCAAAAACATCTTTCTCTTCAAAATATAAATCGAGCATTTCTTGATAAATATTTAGTTTTATTTCATTGGATAGATGCTCAGAGATTTCTTTGTAGGCAGATTTTAAGAAGTCTATTTCTTTATATAGCGTATCATCAAGGTCAAGAACAATAACACTTTTTGAATTTAATACTAATTCAATCATTAGACCTTTGCATTCCGCACTATTACTTCATGATCATATCTTAACATCAGTAAATTATCTTCCCAGGCATCAAAATAATAAATTTCTTTCTCTTCAAAATACTCTTCAATTAACCACTTAGTATAATTTGCTCCAGCTAAATAACTTAAAGGATAACCACCACCAAATCTTGGGTTTATCTCTATACCGTATTTTTCATTGGTTCTGTTATTTACAAACAGCTGTAATGTAATACACCCAACAGCCCCATCTAAAACTGACAGCTTTTCTTTTACAAAACCAATAAGATCATTCTTTTTGGTTATTCCCTTATTAATTTCTCCTGAACGTATTTCAATTCTTTTACGAGGAACTACCGATTTTAACTTTGAGTTTTTATCATAATATAAATCTAAGGTAAACTCTGTGTGATCTTTTGGATCAAGGTATTCTAAAAACATCAGTTTTTCATTCTCAGTATGATAATCTATTAACATACTTTTATTTTCAATAACATAAATATCTTTACTGCAGCTTCCGTCAAAAGGCTTTATAAATAAAGGGAAATTCGGATTATTTTTATCTATATCCTTTGCTCTTTTAATATTTAGCTCATCAAATAAATTGTGAGTCAGTCTTTTATCTCTGCAAATTTTGATTAGTCTTTTATCAGAAATAATTACTTCTATTCCTTTACTCTTAAATAACTCTTTATTTTCGGCAAGTATCATTAACTCAGTATCAATTGTAGGCACAACCATTTTAACTGAGTTCTTTAAACAAATATTTAATAAAATATCTATATAATCCGCTGATGTAACGCGCGGAACAGCAAAATACTTATCAGAAATATTACATGCCGAAGATAACTCCGGAACCATGTCAGTTGTAAAAACTTTACCATCTTCAAACTTTTCTTTTAACTCTTTCTGAAACGATCTTACCAGAGAAACACGTCTTCCGGCTGATGTTATTAATATATTCATTATTCTTTTGTACCTTCAAATTTTTCCATTGTAGCATGAGTATCTGAACTTATACCTTCTCTTTTAAATATTTTTACTATCGTTAACCAAAATATTTTCACATCAAGTAAAAAGCTAATATTATCTACATACCAAACATCATATCTAAACTTTTCTTCCCAGCTAATTGCATTTCTGCCGTTAACCTGTGCCCAGCCTGTAATTCCAGGCTTAACGTCATGTCTGCGTTTTTGTTCTTCATTATATAAAGGTAGATACTCAATTAATAACGGTCTAGGACCAATTAAACTCATATCACCTTTTAATACATTTATCATCTGCGGAAGTTCATCAATTGATATCTTTCTTACTAATTTTCCTAAAGTTGTTAATCTTTCTTCATCAGGTAACAAATTTCCATTCTCATCTTTTTTATTATTCATTGTCTGGAATTTTATCACCTTAAATACTTTTTCGTTTTTACCGGGACGAGGATGTAAGAAAAAGACTACCCCTTTATTTTGAAATAGCAAACCGAGACCAGTTAAAAAAGTTATGGGTAAAGTAACAATTATTAGTAGAAGTGCTGTTAATCTATCTATTAAGGATTTTAACAATTTATACATTATAATTTTGCTCTTTTAAATAATAGGTCAGCATAACGTTTTAAATAATAATAAGGCAATTTAAAATTACTATCAAAACCATATAGTTTTTTTATATTATCAGCCGAAGGTAATAATGATTTTAATAGTAAAAACAATGAATCATACAGCGCCATATTAAAAATTATATAACCTATCTTTGTAAACTTCTTTTTTGTCTGATTAAAAATACCCGCCTTAGCGATAAAATACTTTATTATATTACCTCTAATAAAGTTTGGCTTTAATTTCTTTAATACTTCATCTGGAATTGGTGTTTTTAACAAAGTCTTTGCAAAGCCTAATGAAAAATAAACAGCTGTTTTAAGTTTTAGTTTTATAACTTGTTCTAAAAATCTCTCCCAATTAACTTTAGTATATCTAACTATTCTATCAACATCTGAATGCAATCTAAAACCTGGTGCACGTACATACGAATGTTTAGCAGTATGAAGTGCTACTTGTAATAAATTATCTTCTGGGCATAAAATTCTGACTTTAGAATCAGAAATCTCAACTGAGCGTTTTAATAATTCTTCACCATCAGGCTCATTCTCTGGCTGTATCCATCTGCCAGCAATTGGCCTCCACTGCAATTCTAACCAAACCTTATATCCATTAACATCCTTATAATATTCTGTTCCACCACCTCTAAAAGCATCCTCAAGATCTTCTTCTTCAAATTCAGATCTAAATTTAAACGTATACCCAAGCTCATTTATTAATACCTCATGCGCTTTTCTAAAATCTTTTACTGATACTAAAAGATCAATATCACCCATTGGCGAACATGCGCTATTTTTATAAATACCCTTCGCAATACCCGCATTTTTTAATGCAACAATTTTTATATCTTTTTTATTTAATTTTTCTGCAACTAAATCTAACTCATCTAATAAATTATCTATTCGGTTTTGAGTAGAATTTAGCGATTCATTCCATTTATCATCTAAATCAATACCACATTCTTTAAGTAAAAATGCTGTGTGAGAATCTACTTCGTCAATATTTGTTTCTGTATAAATTTGTTCAATATTTATTAAAGAGTATTCTTTTAAGAATTCTCTTTTTCTATTCGTAATTTCATCAGAAGAAAGTACTAAGCATTTTAGATTCTCAATGCTATTTAATTTATTTATTTTATAATACATATTAATTTAACTTAATTAAAAATTTCTAAAACTTTTTTTGAATGTTTTAATTTACTAAATTTGGAATAATATTTTTGCTGTAAATAAGATCCATTAGCATTGTCATTTACATTTAAATAGTTTAAAAATGCATTTTTAAGAGAATCTTCATTTTGGGGCAGAACAAAATATTTATAATCTTCACCAACCATTTCTGAAATGGTCCCAACTTTCGATGAAATAATATCTGTGCCAACTGACATTGCTTCTAATAGTATCAATGGTTGTCCTTCATTATAAGATGGTAAAACAAGACAGTCAGATTTAAATATTTTTTCCATTTTCTTTTGTCCAATAATCTGACCGTTTATTCTTATTTTATCTGAATCATATGATAATATTTTAGCTTTGTCTTCTTCGTTCGTAAATTCACCATATGTTTCTAAAACAATATTATCATTACTCTTTGATAATTCAGAAAAAACTTTTAAAAGTTCAAATATTCCTTTTTCTTTAATATAATTTGAAATATAAATAAATCTAGTTTTGCCTTTCCTCTTTTTCTTTTCGCCAAAATCATATTCAGTTTCTATAGTATTTTCTAAAACAAAAAAGTTAGTATTTCTAAAAAGTTTTTTAAAAAGTTTCTTTTCTGATTTTGATAATAGAATTACTTTTGATGTAAATAATAGAATTATTTTAGAAATCATTTTATTTATACTTTTACCATAAAAGGATAAAAAAAAGTCACAACGATGAATATGTATAATCACTTCTAAATCATTAAACAATTTAGTTAACATGATTATTAAAAGCGTTTTTAAGGATCCAAATAATGACAACGAAAAAGTTATGTATAGTTTATTATAATGTACTTTTCTTAATTTAACTATTTTTCCAAGTATTCGACCTACTTCAATTATCTTAGTAAAACTAAATCTCTCATGAAATCTTAAATTTGAATTCTCTTCAACTATATCTATGGTATAAAGGCTAGCTAATTTATTAACGATAATTTTAACACTTCGAATCTGGAATCCCGATATAGAAGTCTCAAATTAAACTTGTTTTTAGTATTGATTAAACTTAATATTAAAGAGCTATAATTGGATGATAATATACCAAAATCAATATCATTAGAATAAGATTGGGGTAGGTTTTCATAACCTCGTAGAATTAAATATTTCACATTATTATTTTCTAACTCATTGATTATGTATTTAAATATTGAAATAAATTCCATTAGTATATTTTTAAGTTTTGAATTATAAAATATAATTTTGACAATAGCTTTTCAGCTTTTTAATAGGAGATCGATTTACGCTCCACTAAAATTCGATTTTATTGATCGCATTTATCAAATCATGCGCACCTTTTTCCCAAGAATACCTTTTGATATTATCATACCCTTGTTCTATCATTTCTTTTCTGAACTGTGGATTCTCAATGACATGTAATATTTTTTTGCTCAAATCTTTCTCATCTAGAGCATTAAATATTAAGCTCCCTTTTTCACCAACTTCAGGTAGAGAACCTTTATTAGATATTATTACAGGTGCTCCACAGCTTTGAGCTTCAATCAGTGGTAATCCAAATCCTTCATATAAAGATGGGAAAACATAAGCCAGACATCTACTATACAATTCTCCAAGATGCTCATCAGAAACAAAACCTAAAAACTCTATATTATCTGTTAAACCTAAATTGTTTATTTCTAATTTCAACTTATCCCTTGCTGAAATTGCATCGGGAGTTCTTGCGGCACCAACTAATTTAAGTTTTATATCCGGAAACTTTTCAACTACAAATTTCATTGATTTTATCAGAGTAATTAAATTTTTATGCTTCCCAAAAGTAGCAACAGAAAGAATAAAGTTTATATTTTTAAATTCAGTTTTTTTGAGAGACCTAACTACTGTTTGTATTTCAGGTTTAATTCCTTCGGAAGTAATAAAAACTTTCTTTTTCACTTTTGGGAAAAATTCAATCAATTCATTTTTAGAAAAATTTGAAATAGTACCAATTAATTTACTTCGCCAAATGGTTAACGGAATAAATAAATTCCAGTATATTAATTTCGATTTTTCAAAAAGTTCCGGCATTCTTTTATATTGCATATCATGTATTATTCCTAAGGTCATGCAAGTGCTAAATACAGGAACAACATAATTTGATATGACAAGATCAATTTTATATTTGTATAAGTGATAAGGTAATACAAACTGTTCGTAAAAAATTCTTTTTAATCTAGAACAACCACCTTTAAGTATTACAACTTCTTCAAATTCAATGTTATTTCTATTTGTATATAAACCTTTAATATCTTCAGATATAAACAAATAAATTTTGTAGTTAAGATTTTCTGTTTTGATTGAGTTTAAAATATTACGTATATAAACTTCGGAACCACCTTGCATTCCTGGTGAATATGGGAGGAGATTAATTGCTATTTTTTTCATTTAATTTTATATGCCAACTTTGAAATTTGCTTATTATAAATATGTTTAATAAAACCAATAATGAATTAATTAGATGTTTACCGAACATGTTAGATCTAATTGAAAAATACGATAATGGAATAATGATTGCTGCCCAAAAAAGTTTCTTAACAAGATCGGGTTCTTCACTAATTTTTAATTGCACAGAATAAATAACATACCCCAATAGTCCAGATAACAAGAACACTCCTACTAACCCAAAGGCAGAATATCCTTCTCCAACAATTCCAATTGCTTTTTCAGAACCTATTCTTGCAACCTCAGGAAAGTGATGATTATTTAAATACCCACCAATTGGTTTATCTGCCCAAACTGCCCTGGGTACCAGAAAAACAAATACATCACCAATATGCTCAAAATATGTAAAACCTTTCCTTGATACATCATTTATAATTTTATGTGTAACATTCTTATGCTCTAAACTCTCTAAGAAAAATTCTATAGACTCTTTACTTTCAACTTTTTCTATTCCAGAGACCCTAATCCCTTGCATGAAGATAATAACGACAAATAATATTGGAAATAAATAAAAAGCTTTCTTAGCAAATTTATAATTTGTGAATAGAAAATAATAGAATATTAATATTATTAAACTTATTAAATTATGTCTAACAGTCAGTAATAAGAAAATGGAGACAGGAATTAAAAAAATTAAACTTTTATATAAAAATCCAATAATTACACTTCTAAATCTATACTGTATATAGATATAGATATAAGCAAGATTTATTGGTATTAACCAAACTAATACACCAATAATACCACTATTTTCACCCATAATTCTTGCTTCAATATAATCTCCTCCAAACCTTGTACTAAAAAGGACACTATAAATATCACCCATGTTTTGAAGTGATTTAAAACCAGCATAAACTCCTAACAAAAGAAATAAGTTTGCTAATAGAAAAGCACCTCTTGACAAAGAAACATATTTTTCAAATAAAATTGTGCGCTTCTTTTGTTGTCGTTTTTTTGATAAATGTATCCCCCCGAGTAGACTGAAAAAGGAAATAATTACAGAAAAATGATATAAAAATTCATGTTTTTCAATAAAAAAAGATTTTCTTAGATTAAAATCATATAAAAAATTTAAAAATTCTGGAACAACATAAAGTAAAACAAAAGTTGATAGCATTAAAAAAGTGGGAGAAATACAGAAACCAGAATTTAAATCCTTCTTAACATACTTAAGATATTGTAATAGTATTATTATATATAAAATAATCATATTTCTAATTAACTTTTAATTAATAAGTTCTTGATTAGTATATTGCGATATCCAAAAATTATAAAAAAGGACACAAAGTTTGCAATTGCCATTCCCAATGGACCATAAATTTGTAATAATAAAAAACCAGCTACAAATAAAAGTAATACAAGAATTAAGTTTAATATAAATTCCTTTTTCTTCGAATTCAGGATTATCATCAAGCTACTATTTAATCCTAAAAAGGATATTAAATAAAAACTAATTGCTAAAATAATAAAAATAGACTTACCTTCTTTATATTCATCACCAAAAAAAACAATATAATAATCATAAAATGTTATTAAGAAGAAAAAAACGATTGAAGAAAGGATTCTCATTTTTAACTTACAATTTTTATAAAGTTTTATTAATTCTTCTTTTTTATTATTCGCATAAAGTTTAGCCATTTTAGGTGTGTATATAACATTAAAACCGGTATAAATAATTAACATTATTATGGCTATTCTATAATTCACCGCATAAATACCAAGGTTAGTTCCATCTGTTAGATTTGCTAAAAGTAACAAATCAATAGTAGGCTGTTCAGCAATAAACTCAATTAATGTTATAAAGATTAGTGCAAACGAAAGTTTATGAAACTCTTTAATTTTATTAAAACTTAAAAATTGAAAATTAGAATTTTTTAATTTTACTATAATAAAACATAAGCCGGCAAACCCTAAAACTAAAAAGACAACAATTCTGTAAGAATATATAAAAGTTAAACTTATATTATCACTTATATAATAAACAATTATTAACCCAATGATAAAAATAAAAGGATTAAGATAATAAATTAGAGAAGCTCTAAAATTAAAAAACTCTAATCCCCGTAATACACCTAATACAACTGTAAATAAAACAAAAACTGGCAAATAATAAATAAAAAGACTTAATTCATAAGAAAATTCTATTTTTTGTATTAAGTAATTATCAATTATTCCACCAAAGGTTGTAATTAACAATCCCACAAGAAGTGAACTAATTATAACTATAACTAAACTATAACTTATAAAACCTTTAATTTTGTTCTTCTCATTGTTCAGCTTAGGCAAATAATATAAAAACCCCTCATCAACACCAAGTTTAACAATAATTGCAACGCTTGTAATTAAAGTTATTAATAATTGAAATTTCCCAAAATCTGCAGGTGTTAAATTGCGAGCCAAAAATATTCCGGTTAAAAAATTCATTCCTTGTAGAAATGCCATTCCAAAACCGGTTATAATTAAAGCATTATTATCTTTAATCACTTGAAGTAACTTATTATAGAGATTCAAAATATTCTTCTGCTAATTTAGGAGTAAAGTTTTGTGATATTTTTCGAGAGATGTTAGAAAAATTTTCAAAAACAGTAGTATCTGACAAAAGAAACTTAGAAATCTGTTCTGAATTCCCGGATTCAATAACTTTACCAATTTGATACTTATTACAAATTTTAGCTAATTCCGAATCTTTTGAAGCTATCGCTAAAATTGCATTGCCAGCTGCCATCATATAGTAGGTTTTACTTGGAACAGATAAACCCTCGGCTCCTGTACCTAATGTTACAACACCAATATCACCGCAAGCCATAGAAAATGGAATTACCTCAGCAGGCTGAAATGGTAATAAGATTACATTATTTAATTCATATTCTATAACCATTTTTTCTATTTTCTCTTTTTTAACACCATCACCAATTATTAAAAAATTAATTCCGCTTTCATTTTTTAATATTTTTGCTGCCTCAATTAGAGACTCAAGATCATGTGTAGCACCCATATTCCCAGAATAAATCACAGTCAGCTTATCAACTTGATTATATTTTTTTGCAAACCAGTTATCTTCTTTTTTAATTGGTTTTATAAAATCTGTATCTACCCAGTTATGTATAACCCTTAAATTATCATGTTTATTATAATAACTTTTTATTATATCAGCCATACAATCGCTGATAGTAAAAACTTTTTCAGCTTCTGTAAAAACGCGTTTGTTTATTCTTGCCCATATTTTATAAATAAAAGATTCTTTTGATATATAGTTAAAGTTAACTAATGCATCAGGATAAATATCATAAACCAGGACATAAAACTTTATCTTAAACATTTTGTAAAATATTGAACCTAAAAAAGGAGTAAAGGGAGAATTTGTAACTAAAAATAATTTATAATCTTTTTTTAATAGTAATAATTTGATAAATGTTAAAAAAGGAAACAGTAACCAGGTTAGTATTCTTAATACAGCATTATTACGTCTATACTTTGTAAAATAACTTACTTTAACATTTTCATGTAATTCTTTAGAAGCCTTTTCTACCTCTCCAGTATATAGAGCAACATCTTCACCTTTTCGGGAAAAAACATTCAATATATCTATAAATAAAGGGCCGGTTACCTGATTAATAAAAATATACTTATTCATTATCTATTTCATTTAAAATTGCAGTCGTTAATTGAATATACTGAGTTAAATAATCATCAATATCATAAAAATTTTCATTATTATTTTGTTCGAGTGCAAAAATCAAATTTTCAATTAAGAAAATTTTCAAAGAAAGTTTTATTGGTAGACTAAAGCTGAGATAGGGATAATCATTTTTAAGATTATCTTCTGATCTATTAAATAGAATTATAAAAGATTTTTTGAATATTGATATTGTCCGTGCATCTGTCAAAAAAGTTAAATAATCATAGTTTATATTTCTTTTTTTTGCATTTTCCCAGTCAATTAACCATACTTTTGATCCTTCAAATAAAATATTTGCAGCTTGAAAATCACCATGAGTAAGGCTAATATTGAGCCTATCACTTTGCCTACCAATCTTTTCTATTAATATTTTTTTTAGATCAAGTACTCCTTCTCTAATAGAATCAAAAATCTTATTTAAGATAATTTCATCAATTTCTTTACTTAATTCTTTTATATAAGAATCAATACATAAACTTTCTTTGGACCTGTTCTGTAAATTTTCTAATATCTCAATAGCTTTTAAGAATGAGTTATCTACTATATTCGTAGAACTTGTTCTATTAATAGGTGTACCAGAAATAATCTCTTCAGTAAACCACCTTTGTTCTTCATTAAACTCTAATAGCTTAGGAATTCCATTCAATCTATTTTCATTTCTTAATTCTATTTCATTGGTAAGAAAACTTGGTCTAGAACCAACTTTAAGAATCACTACCGATCTATTATTTTTATAATCAATAATTCTAATTCTATGATTACCACCATAAATTAAAAAGTTATTTAATTCCTCAAAAAATGGAGTAATGGTTAGTGAGAAGTCTGAATAATACTTTGCAAATGGAAAGTTTACTGCAAGTTTTAGATAAATAATCTGTAACCATTTTTTAATAATATTTGGATTGTGAGAATATTCTTTAACAATTTGACCAAATTGATCTTCAGAGTTATTTTTAGTAAAAAAAACATTGATCTTAGAATTACAAAACAACTTATTATTACTAGTTCCGAAAAGACTTCTTTTTTTTATTTTAAGATTAACATCCTTGTTATAAGTTAGCTTAAAGTAACTTTCCAAAGTTTCTATTAGAATCTTAAAAAAAGGCTCACGCTTTAATAAAAGGCTAATTTTCATTTACAGCCTTTAATATATTATTATGTATTACTTCAATCTGGTCATTTGCATTAACTCTAAACCAATCATTTGTTATAAGTTCATTATAATTGTCTAATCTATTTTTTAGAACCTCAGCTGAATCTGGAAAAGGTTCATCTTTTTTTGACAGCCGCTCCAATGAAATTTCCAATGGAATATCTAAATAAATAGGTGCAGAAGGATTTGGTATTAAAAATAAGGTCATTTTCCAGGTAAACCAGTTTTCAATATTATGAGTAGAAAAGTTTAATCTAAAATCTATTAAAGTATCCCAAATGTATCTATCAGCAATAATATAATAACCAAATAACCTAAGTATTCTAAAATATATCCCATAGAGAAGAAACAAATCGAACATTGCTATCAAAAGCCAAACTTTGGCAATCAAAGGTTTACTAATTTGTTTCTCCCTTTGATTATTTCTACCAGGTTTGGCAACTTTCTTTCCTAATAACCTTCTGGCAAAACTTTTTGCTAAGTTAAAAAGAGGTGTGTATCCCCCTCTCGACCAGATATATTTAGTTTTAATATTTTTACTACTCAAATATTGTTTTAGCAAATCTATTTGTGTTGATTTACCGGAACCATCTAAACCACTAAACGCTATTATTTTTCCAAAACTCATTTTATACAAATTTATTTTTAAGAATATTATTACAACTTTTTAATAAAATACCAAGATATATGAAATAAAACGGAAGTTGTACTGATGTAACCATCGCTCCTGAAAACCAAGCTTCTATTTGTGTGTGAATTAAAATTGAGATAAACATTGCAAATGAAACACTTAAATTAAAATAATCGTCATAATTATTATTACTGATTTGCTTTAACGAAAAGATTTTGATTTTTAGTATCACTAAATAAAATATATAGATTATATGAAGTGAAAATAAGATAAATCCAATTATCCCTACTTCTTCGATAATTGCCAAAACACTAATCATTTTTTCACGTTCAAATCTTTTTTCTTCTCCAACAAAATGTCCAAAATCTGTAATAATACTTTGGTCACTTACTGCGTAACCAACTCCAATATATCCACCATTCTCCGCTGCATCTATCGTCGGTTGAATTAAACCAAATCTTGAAGCCCCAAATTCGTCGGCATCCTTTAACACAAAATCCTCAAATCCAGTCCTAATTAGTTTTAACTGAAATAAGATAAAAAAAGCTACCATCAAGATTGAAATAACTTTTAAAAAGCTTTTAATCTTTAAATAAAAAATCAAAAACAAGAACATTGCAACTGCTAATAGTATTACACTTCCTCTTGAAGAAGTTAGATATAATATAACTACATTAAAAATGCATAGAATTATATAGATATAACGCTGAATACTTCCTATCGTTTTGCTCACAACTTTAGCAAAAAAAGGAAATGAAGTTAAAACTAAAACACTGGCTAATGTATTTTGGTGGGCAGCAAAACCGGCAAATCCTTGGGCATTTCCTTTTGTCCATGCATTTTCCGGCAAATTAGAAATTAAAGAAAAAATACATAGTATTATTAAAAATAAATTAGCCGGAATTAACTTTTGAAAAACTTTAATTTTATCAATTAAAAGATATACCATTAATAAAAAGGTAATGCTAGCAATATAGATAAAATAAGAACCATTTATTAGAGATATAAATTTACTATTAGACCATGTAGCTGATAGAACTATCCAAAAACCATAAATGAACAATAACTTTAGAAAATTTTTAGAAAAGTCATCTAATGAAATTTCAGTTCTAATTTTTAGTAGTAAAAATAATCCTAGCACTGGAAATAAAAGGTATAGAAAAGTTATTTCAGGAATAGCTCTAAGGATCAGTAATATAAACAACAACGGGAATAAAAAATTGCGAATATACATTTTTAATAATATCAAATTAATCTTGCCTTAACAATTCATTAATAACTATGTATTAAATTAATAATGTAACAATTAAGGGAGTTGAATGTTAATACTTTTTGTTAGTATTCTGAATAGTTTTATAATATTCGTTTTCATTTTAGCTTATTGCTACTCAAAGAGAACAATTGTTAAACACCACAAAAATTTTTCGGATCTTTACAAGATTTGAATTTAATATCCTCTTTTAAGAACCTTTTTATAATCATCCCTAGCCATCATTTTAGCTAGTTCAACACATTTTGTTTTCGCTTCCCATCCAAAAGTTTCTTTGGCTTTGGTAGCGTCACCAATAAGAAGTTCAACTTCAGTTGGGCGGTAATATTTAGGATCAACTGAAACTACGGTGGAACCGAGTTTCAAATTAGAAATTAAAAATTCTAAATTAAAAAGTGGACCATTTGTGTTGGTAGATTTTAGCTCCTCTTGAATACTTTCTACTTTTTCCTTTTTAATTGCGGAAACGATGCCTTTTTCATTTTCGTTCTCTCCTTGCCATTCTAGTTCAATGCCTAATTCTGCAAAAGTTGTTTCTGTAAAAGAACGTACTGTATGAGTTTCCCCGGTTGCAAGTACAAAATCATCTGCTGTCGGTTGTTGAAGTATTTGCCACATACCTTCACAATATTCTTTAGCGTAACCCCAGTCACGTTTAGCGTTTAGGTTACCAAGTAACAGATCTTTCTGAAGACCGGCTACAATTCTGGCTGCGGCACGTGTAATTTTACGGGTAACAAAAGTTTCACCACGTCTTGGTGATTCATGGTTAAATAGAATACCGTTTGAGGCAAAAATATCATACGCTTCACGGTAGTTTACAATTATCCAGAAACCGTAAAGTTTAGCAACACCGTATGGCGAGCGTGGATAAAAAGGAGTTTTTTCAGTCTGCGGAACTTCCTGCACCTTTCCGTACAGTTCAGATGTAGATGCCTGATAAAGTTTAGTTGTTTTATCAAGACCAACTTCACGCATAGTATCTAAGAAACGAAGAGTTCCAAGAGCATCAACCTGTGCCGTGTAATCTGGGACATCAAATGATACTTTTACATGAGATTGTGCCGCAAGATTATAAATTTCATCCGGTGCAATTTTTTCTAATAATCGGTTTAGGCTGGAAGTATCAACAAGATCACCATAATGCAGGAATAATTTTTTATTATAAATCTCTGGATCATTATATAAGTGATCAATTCTGCCAGTATTAAAAGAACTGCTACGACGAATTATTCCATGAACTTCATAGCCTTTATCTAAAAGTATTTCGGTAAGATAACTACCATCTTGTCCGGTAATGCCGGTTATCAATGCTTTCTTTGTTGACATGATAATTTATTTCCCTATACAAATTTTAAATGCAGTTTTGATTTAAGAAAAGAAGATAGTATTTAGTATTTAGTAGTTAGAATAAGACCTATTAAATAGAAGCCTTGATTGATTTACAATAAGACGTCAACATTTTTGCTACTTCATTTAACAAGCTATTTAAGTTACAAATATCATTTATATAACTAAGATCTTTAGAAATGATTAAATAATAATCACACTCATTTAAAGAACCTTGAGAAATATTATAAAATCTGAGTTTATCTGGTTTACCCTTTTTAGCAAAACCTTCCGCTATGTTAGCTGGAATAGATACAGCTGCTCGTCTAAATTGAGAAGTTAAACCATAAATTTCACTTTTAGGAAAAGATTCAGTTGCTTTATAAACACTCACAACAAACTGATGAGCTTTTTTCCAAACCTCCAAATCCTTATAATCCTTTGCTCTGCTTTCCATTTTACTCTACCATCCTCTATCTTCTATCTTCTAAACCTTTCCTCATTTTCGAGATACCACTTATAAGCTCTCTCGATTCCTTCTTTTAGAGATATTTTATGTTTCCAGCCAAGTTCATGTAATCTAGTAACATCCAAAAGTTTCCTAGGAGTTCCGTCCGGTTTAGATGTATCGTAAACAACTTCACCTTCAAATCCGGTCACTTCTTTTATAACATTTACAAGTTCACTTATTTTAAGATCTTCTCCGGTGCCTATGTTTACATGTGTTAGGTTGTTATCATAAAGATCTTTTGCATTTATGTTTTCCATTAAGTAATAACATGCATCAGCAAGGTCTTCTACATAAAGGAATTCACGCATTGGATTTCCAGTACCCCAGACAACAACAGAAGAAGATCGACTGATTGGTTGATTGATTGCATGATCATCAAATTCACACTGAGCTTGTCGAAGTGTGGCTTCATGGAATTTACGAATTAATGCCGGCAAAACGTGTGATGTTTCCAAGTTAAAATTATCATAAGGTCCGTAAAGGTTAGTCGGCATAACTGAAAAGAAATTTGAATCATATTGCTTGTAATAACTCTCACAAAGTTTTATACCGGCAATTTTGGCAATTGCGTATGGTTCGTTTGTGTATTCTAATATATTAGTAAGAAGGTATTCTTCTTTCATAGGCTGTGGTGCCATTTTAGGGTAAATACATGAACTGCCTAAAAATAAAAGTTTTTTCACACCATATTTATGAGCTGCATGAATGATGTTTGCTTCAATCATTAGGTTCTCATAAATAAATTGAGCACGATACTTATTATTAGCTAAAATACCGCCAACTTTTGCAGCAGCTACAATTACATGAGTTGGTCGTTCGGATTCAAAGAATTTTTCAACTTCGGCTTGCTGTGTTAAATCAAGTTCTTCCAGTTCACGAGTTACGATATTAGTTTGTCCGGCTGATTCATATCTTCTTTTGATGGCAGATCCGACCATTCCATTATGTCCGGCTATGTATAGTTTCATATTATTTCCAAGTAAAAAATTATTGTTTACAGTTGTAATTTTATAGTTTGAGGAACCTAAAGTTGCCAAATTACGGGCATAGGTAAGTTTATCGATCTCAGAATATTAACATCAAAATTATTTACTAAATAATATATAAGATTAGAACCTATAAATCCCGCACCACCGGTTACAATCACTCTTTTTTTCATTTATTTTCATTAAAAATTATTAAATATCTAAAACTATTAACACTACTCTCCCTCCAACCAAAATTCTCCCTAATAAAAGATTCTTGATATATGGATAGAATATCATTAACAAACTCATGAAGCGATGTAGTACTAAAATAACTGACTAATGGAGAATTAATTTCTTTAAAAGATTCGATTCTTGAACAAAGAATTTAAATTTGAGAATTCTTTGCCTCTAACAGCGGCATCCCAAAAGATTCACAAAGAGAAGGAAAAATAAGAGCATCAGATTCAAAATAAAATTTGGGCATATCAAAATAATTTATTTTGCCCAGTAATTTATAACTTTTCTATTGGGATCAATCTTATTTATTAAATTCAATTTACATTAATTACTTTTAATAAAATATCCGCCGGTTTTTTTGCTTCCTTTTCGTTCAACAATATTTTTTTCAACAAATATTTTTATATATCTATCAAGAGTATCTATAGGTATATTTAGTTTTTCAGAAACATCTTTAATCTTAATACCCGGATGTTGTTTAATATAATTTAACACATTTTTTTGCCGGTCATTTAATCCGTCATTTAATCCGTCATTTAATCCGTCATTTAATCCGTCATTTGTTTTTTGCTCCAAAGAACCACTCAGAGGTATTTCAGTTACAAAAACATCTTCTTCATTAAAAATTATGTTATCACTTCCGGAATAGGCTTTACAATATTTATAAACATTCCTAATCCCAGTTCCAAGTTCTTCACTATGACCGATTTGAGTAAATATGGAAGCTAAATCGGGATTTTTAGGAAAAGGTTCAAAATTATCCGGGGTTAAAACCTTAAAGAAATGTGCTCTATTAGCATTCTTAGCAACAACTTTATTTTTGTATATTACAAATGTAGATGGGAATGCATTTACATACTCTCTGTGTATCAGCATATTTGCAACTACTTCTCTGAATATTTTATCACGAAGAGAAATTCTTTGTGTTCCTTCAAGGAAAAATTTATCAGATAAATGTTTTTCAACAAACTTCATTAGCCTTTCGTAAGCTTCAATAAGATTACACCGAATGCAATCTCTATCATCATATCTATCAACATTTTCTCTTTTTACAAGTGCATCAATTTTATAATGAGGTATTGCACTCTGTATAACATTATCCTTTCCAAATAACAAAATAGCTGCTAATGTAAAACCTTCTTCTCCGGTTTTGTAATCTTTTCTATATAATCCGGATATTCTGTAAAATTCTTCGTTTGTTAATTCATTCCAAGGATGATTTGGTCTGTTGATTTTAATCATTTTCCTTACTTTTCTTACAACATCATGATTAAAATCATTTTCCTTCAAAAATGGAAAAATTCTATTTTCCGAATAATCTGTACTTTTTCTCTGATAAAGAACTTTTATCTGCTCATCCGTTTTTAGTTCAAAATCTCCGTCAGAACTTCTGTCATATATTTTACCGGCAGTTTTATGCACTTGAGAAGAAATAGGAATAAATATAGAGATTATACTTTTCCCTTCATACTCAACAATTTTCGGTTCCAATAAAAAAGAAGGAAATAATTTTTGCGGATTGTTGCTTAAATTAACAATCTGTTTAACTAATTCTTCTGTTTTGCTTTTATCAACACCAACTACTTCTTTATCATCACTAACACCAAGCAGAATTGTACCGCCCTTTTTATTCAGGAACGCACAAACAGACTCAAATAGGTTATCGGGCAGTTCATTCTTTGCCCTCTTAAACTCTATGGCAATGCCTTCACCTTCAGATATAATATTTTTAATTTTTTCTGCATTCATTTATAAACTATTTAAATCTTTTGTTTGTTTGAAAAACTTAAAGTGTTCAGTACTTGATTTGTTCCAACTATTATGTTTTCTAATATTTTGTTTATTCTTAGATTCTGAGAATTCAATAATTTTATTTTTTAGATACTTATCTTCACAATAAAAATCGCCATTCCCCATTACTTCAACAAAAGAATCAATTCTTGAACAAAGAATTGGAATAAGAGCATTTTTTGCCTCCATCAATGGCATCCCAAAAGATTCACATAAAGATGGAAAAACAAGTGCATCAGATTCAAAATAATATTTAGGCATATCAAAATAATTTATTTTGCCCAATAGCTTTATTACTTTCCTTTCTGGATCAAGCTTATCTATTAAGTTCAAAGTTTTTTTTGCATAAGGTGAATCATATCCCCCAATTATTTTCAGTTCTATATCTTTCCCTTCATTATAAAGTTTCATCACAGCTTCAACTAACGAATCAATATTTTTATGAGGTAAAAGATAAGAAACACAAAGCAGCCTTATTTTATCATCAGTTTTTTCCGGTACAGTTTCCCTATAAAAGATATCAGAAACACCATGATGAATAACAGTATCATTTTTATGAGGCTTTTTTAAATATTTATAAACCGTATCTTTCATTGCCTGTGAAACAAAAATAACGCCGGAAGCATTTTTAAAACTTCTTAAAAGAACATGTTTACGAAATTTGTTTTTATAATATGCTGCCGTACCCTTGTATAATTTCAAGGCTGCATCATCAAAAGGAAGCATACTTTGAGAAACTGGCACAAAAGGTCTAAAACTGCCTAAGTAGCTGCCGCCGGGAACAAAAAGAAGATCAATCTTCTCTTTTTTTGCATATTGTGTAACAAGAACATTCTGCCACAAAAAACGGAAAGCTAGTTTTTTATCTAAAAGTTTTATATGCTTTTTTACAATAAAATCCTTATCGGGTAAAAACTCTAAAGTTGTTTTATTGCTCCAGACAATAATTTTAGTAAACATATCTCTTTGCGGATCAGCATGGTTAAGGAGTTCGTAGAGGTAAATTAAGGCTCCACCTTCCCGTATGTTAGAAGCTTCAATGCCGATGATCATAGTTTATAGTCTGCAGTTCACAGTTTTTGGTTTAAAGTAAAAATTAAGTACAAAAATAACCCAACAATAGCTAAGTTTTCTGACCTCAAAAAATTTGCGTAAAGAAAATAATATTATGAGATGTACAAATTAAAAGTTGTCTGAATCCCGATATATTTTTTATCGGGAAGAGTTCTTTTAATTTAGTCGAATAATATTATTTTTAGTCAATTTTTTGTAGACTTGACCTTTTGCTTCTTTTGTGTCAAGATAAAAGAAGAGAGTAAAACATTTATAATCAGTTTGTTACGACATTTTAATAACAAGATTCTAACTTGATGTTCAAATTTATCAATTCATTTCTGCCAGTTAAATATCACTGTTTTTTTCATGATAATTTAATTTGCAAATACACTTTATTCGTAAATTATATGCTTTCCTTCGATTTCGCTCGGGATGACATTGCTGTTATATAACCGCAAAAAATAAAAAACACCGGCAACGGTGCTGCCCCTATCCCAATCCACCAGGATTCTATTTGAGCATATACTTGAAGCACCAAAATATAAATCCCAAATAACAACACAATTCTAGAGTCCCGATGTTTCCAGATTGTAAAAAATAGTAAGACTACACCCAAGAGAAATAATGTTAAACCAATAATTCCGGTTTCTTCTGCTAGTGCTAAAATACTTACTGTTTTTTCTCTTGTAAAATGTTCACTCTTAAAATCACCATAATCATTGCTGACGTATTTTTCGCTGCTGATTCCGTAACCAATACCGAAAAATCCGCCTTCTAATGCTGCCTCCCAAGAGGCTTCTATTAAATATCTTCTGTTATCAAGAAAGTTTGTTTCTTGTTTTAACAAGTGAGTATTTATTGATTCTCTTATTGGATTAACTGAAATATATAAAACTGCAATAATTGAAAATAGAATACTTCCCCATATTGCAATCTTTTTAAAGGACTTTGTAAACAGTAAATAGAGTACAAAAATTAAACCCAAGCTGATAATTGCCGCACGCGAATGAGAAGAATATAATAAAACCAAATTACAAACAACAAGTATTAAATAGCCAAAAGATAGAAGATTGAATGATTGAATGATTGAATGATTGAACACCGCCAAACTACCATACCTCCATGAACTCATGCATTCATTCTTTTCATGCATCCGTGCTTTCATTCCCCCATGCTTTCCTTCGTCTTCCACTAGTTTAATATTCAATTTTTTCTTTCTTCTCAACACCTCTACTCCCATAATCGCAATCGGAAATGTTAAGAGTATATATTGCCCTAATTTGTTTGGATGATTTGTGAAACCCATAAAGCCAAAATACTTATAGCCAAATAATTCTTTTGCCGGATAATTAAATATAAAAGAAATAATATTTGGTAATATGATTAACAAGTTTGGTATAACTAACAGAAGTATTAAACCTTTACTAACTTTTTTTTTGTTTAACAATTCTCCCATTCTGAAACATGAGATTAAAAGAAAAAGAAAGAACAATGATCTTGTAACTGTTATTTGCCAGTCACTGCTCCATAGTGCAGTTGTTAAGGACCAGATTCCAAATGAGAGGAAGAAAAAGAATGTAGCTTTTGGCTGTTGGATTACTTCGGCTTTGCTCAGTACAGAATTCGATATCAGCTTAAAGTAATCAAGAAAGAACAAAAACAGTATTGGAACTGTTAGGTAATATATATTACTAATTGACGGGAAGCCTCTGCTAAATAAGGCAATAATGTAAACTAGGATTAATACTTCTACATATTTTTTAATTTTGTTACTCAACAGAATACCTTTTTAATACTATATACTGTACTAAAATGATTGCAAAAAGATAGATAAAATCTATTCCAATAAGCAATATATAGCTACTGCTTTTTAATAACTCAAATGTACAATATATTGCTGTTACAAATGATAAAGCAATAATCGGATATACTCTGCTTAATTTACTTTGAATATTTTTATTTGCAAATTTAAGGATATATGCCTTAACCGGATTTTGTAATATTGTATAGAGAGAATAACCAATAAGCAAATAAGGAACAATCATTTTAACTATTTCCACATCGATTGAAGCAGGTAATAATTCTGAAAAATAATTTAGAATAACCAGACACAACAAATTATAGCAGATTATTCCAATGATTGTGAAAATCACACCCGACTGTAAAGTATTACTCCCTTTCTTGTTATTAGAAGCTAATATCAGATGTTCCGTAATATTACCCACATATATCATAGGTGCAATCATAATCCATGAAAACGTATAAGCATTTGCAACTTCAGTAGCAAAATAATGATTGGCAATAAATTTATCTATTATAACCGAAATACCAGGTAACGTATTAATAATGAAACTGCTAACACCAAGTTTGTAAAAACTTTTTATATCATCACTTCTATTAATGTTGTCTTTTTTGAAACATGTTACAAACCATAAAAAAGCCGCAACAGGTAATACATAAATAATTTTAATATGCAAAATGGTTAGCAGTATAATTCCAATTAGCAAAAAGAATCCGAATGATACCTTATAAATAAAATAATTTTTATGTTTACTCCTAAAAAGAGCCTTGAACAAAAATATATTTGCCACAACATAGAAGAATGAATATAGAACAATGATTAAAACTTCCTCAATTTTTTCAATTTTGGTATCAAAAATTGCAAGCAATATAAATCCGATAAATATATTAAAAGCTACAATCAGACTTAAGAAATCCGTGCGTAAATTCAATTTATTTATCGCAAACTCAAATCCCAATCTTCCGAAAATCACTAAAATTCCCGCGGCATAATAAACTTTATTAAAGTCATTATATTCAACGGCAGACAATAAATAAGGAACAATTAAGAACACCAGTTTACTGGAAACCACTGCTCCGCTTATATAAAAAATCTTTTTTAAAGAAAAGATATCAGAACTAAAATCAAATCGCTTTAATAAATTCAAATTTGTACAATAGATAGTTAATTGAAATAGTGAAATCTATTGTTAGTTGATATTAAATACAAATGAAAAAACGGATAAACATGCATGAAAGAAGCATGACAGCATGAGAAAAAGAATTGACTGATTGGTTATTTGAAATCCTTTTTTTCCCAATCATTCAAATGTAGAGACGAGGCATGCCTCGTCTCTACAAAATTTTTATTTTTTGAAATTGTTATAATACCACTCACAAACTAACTCAAAACCATTCTTCGCATCGTATTGTGGATTGTATTTAAGAACGGTTTTCCCTTTTTCAATTGATGCCAAAGAGTGAGGAATATCCCCTTCTCTATTAGGACCATTCACAAGTTTTACACTCTCAATTTCATGATCAAACTTACTAAGATTTTTATTTAAATATTCATACAATTCATTAAGAGTAGTATTACCGCCATATGCAACATTAAAAACTTCATTCACAACTTCGTTGCAGTAATCTTTACCAAAATATTCTTTACATCTTTCAAAATATATTTCTTTGTCAATCATTGCAGCTTTTTCATTTGCTTCAATAACATTTTCTACATAAGTAAAATCACGACTGTAAGTTCCGTCACCATTAACAATCGGTGATTCATGAGCAATCAGTTTTTTAACCCATAAATGAATAACCGCCGCATAAGCACCATTTGGGTCTTGTCTTTTACCAAATACATTGAAATAACGTAAGCCTATCGTTTCCATTCCATAAAGCTCAGAAAAAACCTTTGCAAAATATTCGTTTACTACCTTTGTAATTGCATAGGGACTCAATGGTCTGCCGTATCTTTCCTCAATCTTAGGCATTTCTTTAGAATCACCATAAGTAGAAGAACTAGCCGCATAAATAAAACGTTTTACACCTTCGTCTCTTGATGCAATTAACATATTCAAAAAGCCATCTATATTAACCGAGTTTGTAGTTTTAGGATCTTTAATAGAACGGGGCACACTACCCAAAGCCGCTTCATGAAAAACATATTCACAGTCACGCACAGCGTTTCTACAAGTTAAAAGATCACGGATATCACCCACTATAAACTGAAAGTTGTGATTATCCAAAAATGGGACAATATTCTTTTTGTGTCCGGTCGAAAGATCATCAAGGCATACAACTTCGTTGTTTCCTTTTAAAAAGTATTCTACAAGGTTAGAACCTATAAAGCCGGCACCGCCGGTGATAAGTATTTTAGAGTTTGTTAGTTTCATATCAATTTACAATATATTTGAATTTATTTAATTACAATAATAAAACGTATGGCTAAATTATTAAATTGTCATTGCGAGGCATTTTTTTGCCGAAGCAATCTCCACTTTCTTTTCAACCATCCATCCATTCATCATTTTCCATTCATTCAATTTTTACCAAACCACCTCTCGGGCAGTCCAGTTTAGTATATGTCATCGCGAAGGAGCAAAACAACTGCGGCGATCTCCGCCTTTCAAACTTGTTATTGCGAACATTTTTTCGTGAGGGATCTCCACTTTAAGTACAAGATTCTTCTCCGTCAGTTGCCGGATCAGAATGACATATTTTTTAGTCATCACAAAAACACTGCTAGGCAATCTTTTCTGCCAGTCCCGCTTTATCGGGGTCATCCCGAACATTTTTTCGTGAGGGATCTCAGCATTAAGTACAAGATTCTTCTCCGTCAGTTGCCGGATCAGAATGACAATACTTACTTTCCTTAACCTTATTCTTAACCTCAGCCTGTCTAAGCCTCAGCTTTTTCTTCCTTCTCATGCCTAATACCAATATCCTTAATAATTCTCGTATTGGCCTCGAAAAATCTACGTCTCGGAAAACATGTGAATTAAGCTTTTATTTCGTCCTAAAAAAATTAACGTTAAGAAAATAATTGAATTGAACGAAACTGAAGAAAATCTGTTTGAATCTCGGCATCTTTCACTGTCGAGATGAGTTATTTTCTTCTAGTGAAATGAAATTATTTTTAGTTAATATTTTTCAGACTTGATCTTTTCGTTCTTTTCCATCAAGGGAAAAGGACAAATAATTAAAATTTCATCAAATACTGAGCTGCTTTAAAAGCAACTAAACAAAATCAACCTTTTTTTTAATAAATTTTGTCATCGCGAAGGAGCAAAACAACTGTGGCGATCTCCGTTTTTTATTCGAGACTGCCGCGCTACGCTCGCAGCGACAAACACCACAAAAACACTGCTAGGCAATCTTTTCTGCCAGTCCCGATTTATCGGGATCATCCCGAACATTTTTTCGTGAGGGATCTCAGCATTAAGTACAAGATTCTTCTCCGTCAGTTGCCGGATCAGAATGACAATACTTACTTTCCTTAACCTTATTCTTAACCTCAGCCTGTCTAAGCCTCAGCTTTTTCTTCCTTCTCATGCCTAATACCAATATCCTTAATAATTCTCGTATTGGCCTCGAAAAATCTACGTCTCGGAAAACATGTGAATTAAGCTTTTATTTCGTCCTAAAAAAATTAACGTTAAGAAAATAATTGAATTGAACGAAACTGAAGAAAATCTGTTTGAATCTCGGCATCTTTCACTGTCGAGATGAGTTATTTTCTTCTAGTGAAATGAAATTATTTTTAGTTAATATTTTTCAGACTTGATCTTTTCGTTCTTTTCCATCAAGGGAAAAGGACAAATAATTAAAATTTCATCAAATACTGAGCTGCTTTAAAAGCAACTAAACAAAATCAACCTTTTTTTTAATAAATTTTGTCATCGCGAAGGAGCAAAACAACTGTGGCGATCTCCGTTTTTTATTCGAGACTGCCGCGCTACGCTCGCAGCGACAAACACCACAAAAACACTGCTAGGCAATCTTTTCTGCCAGTCCCGATTTA
>JAEINS010000024.1 GCA_016342755.1 Melioribacteraceae bacterium
GATTTGAAGATCGGCTGATGCCGTTCTTATAAAATTACAAAATAACGTTTACACAAAATAATTTACAGTCTCTATTTATATCAAGGATTCAATAATTTCATCTTTAACTAAAAATGGTATTGTGATGTGACCTTTATCTTTATTCTCTTCATTCCATTTAACGGTTGTTTCAATAGCATTTTCATTACGCGCCCAGCTTCTTCTTGAAACTCCTCCCATTACATCCCATGAAAGACCTTTTTTTATTATTTCATCCATTCGTTCACTGCCATCTAAGAAAATACCGTTACCGCCGTTACTTGAGCGACCAATACCAACTCCGCCACCGTTTGATAAAACGACAAGTGTCATTCCACGCGCAACGTTTCCGGCAAAGCATTGTACCGACATATCAGCGGTTGCACGGCTTCCATCATATATATTTGCAGTTTCTCTAAATGGCGAATCAGTTCCGGAAACATCATGATGATCTCTCCCAAGCATAACCGGACCAATTTTACCTTCTTTAATCAACCGGTTAAACTTCAATGCAATTTTAATTCGCCCTTCTTCATCAGCATAAAGGATACGCGCTTTTGTTCCAACTACTAATTTGTGTTCTTCCGCTGTGGCAATCCAGTGATAGTTGTCTCTATGTACACTGCTAATCGATGGATCAATTGATTCCATTGCGGCTTTATCAGTCGCTCGTAAGTCTTCATTTTTCCCGCTTAAACAAACCCATCTAAACGGACCAAATCCGCGGTCAAAGCAAATTGGACCCATTATATCTTCAACATAAGACGGCCAGATAAATCCTTCTGAAGTATCAGTTCCATTTTTTGCAATCGATTTTTCACCCGCATTAAAAATTGAAGCCATAAAACTATTACCATAATCCCAGAAGTAAGATCCTTTTTTAGTCAGATTTTTAATCACTTTATACTGTCTTATTAATGATTCATCCACTAACTTTTTAAATTTTACCGAATCGTTTTCAATCAGATTTCTTCCTTCGTCAAAACTGATTCCTGCCGGAGTATAACCGCCTTCATAAACAGCATGACATGAAGTCTGATCAGAAACTAATTCAACATGGATATTATTTTCATCCAGATATTCTAATAGATCAACAACGTTTCCATGATATGCTATTGAAACTGATTCTTCCGATTCCTTTGCTTCTTTCATCCATTGAGCAATTTGACCCAGATTATCAGATACTTTGCTAACCCAGCCCTGTTCATGCCTAGTTTTTATACGGCTGTAATCAACTTCAGCTACAACACCTATTCCGCCGGCAATTTCAACAGCCTTTGGCTGAGCACCAGACATACCGCCTAATCCTGAAGTAACAAAAAATATTCCTTTCAAATCCTTATCCTCTGGGATTCCCAAATACTTGCGACCGGCATTTAGCAGAGTTATAAATGTACCGTGTACAATTCCTTGCGGACCAATATACATCCAGCCGCCGGCAGTCATTTGTCCGTAATTAGTACAGCCCATAGCGGTTAACTTTTTGAAGTCATCAGGGTTATCCCATTCGCCAACCATTAATCCGTTAGTGTTTATAACTCTTGGCGCGTTTCTGTGCGATTTATAAAGACCTAAAGGATGACCGGAACTAACAACTAAAGTCTGGTCTTCTTCCATTACTTCAAGATATTTTTTAATCAGCAAATATTGCATCCAGTTTTGAAATATTTGTCCGGTTTCGCCATAAGTCACTAATTCGTAAGGATAAAGCGCAATGTCAAAGTCAAGATTATTATCAATCATAACCTGAAGACCCTTTGCCTCAGGAATACCTTTGTATTCTTCTATTGGCTTGCCGGATAGTTTTCCTTCCGGACGGAATCTGTAACCGTATATACGTCCTGTAGTTTTAAGTTCTTCAAGAAATTCCGGCGCTAATTCTTCATGAAGATTTTCCGGGATGTATCTTAACGCATTTTTAAGTGCTGTGGCAATCTCGTGTTTGGTCAGATTTAATCCACGGTTTGGAGCTCTTCTTAAACCTTCAATAAATTCCTTTTTAGGGGGAAGCTGATCAGAAAGTTTAATGGTCATAGAATTTGAAATATCTAAGTTGGTCATAATCACCTCAAAAATTTACACTTTAGTTTTAGTTCTTAAGATGTTGCAAATTGGATTTGATCCTTAACTGAATACTGTTAACTCAGAACTAAAAACTATTATTCATTTTTACATATTCAATATTATTGAGAAAAGATGTCTAATTCAAATTTCATTTTTATTAACTTTGAACAATTACAAACTAAAAATTTTAACAAATGACTTTAGAAGAATTCCGGAATATTGATAAAGAAACACTGTTCGGTCAAATAGAAAAATATAAAAATCATGACCCGGCAAAACTTGCTTTGGAACTTAACAAGAGAGAAGGAGCTTCCTCGCGGGTAATATCAGAGCAGATTTTGTGCGGCAGAAAGGCACTAAAGAAACTTCCAAAGATTAGTGAAAGTAAACTCCTTTATGATAATATTGCCTTAGAACAGTGTTCAAGTGAGGCGGCGGCAATTGTTAAAGCCAGTTTAATTAACGGGAGAAAAATAATTGATCTCACAGGTGGATTAGGAATTGACGATATCAAATTTTCTAAAAGTTTTGAAAAAGTAATTTACTGTGAACAGAATGAAGTTTTAGCAAAAATGTTTGAGGTGAATTTAAAAGAACTTGAGATCAGTAACATTACGATTAAAAATGTTAACAGTATTGAGTACTTAAAAACAGTTGAGAATAATACTTTTGACTGGATATATCTTGATCCGGCAAGAAGAGAAGGATCAAAAAGATCTATCGATTTAGATTACTGCACTCCAAATATTTATGAGAATCTTGATCTCTTTTTTCGTAAATCTGATAACATAATGATAAAGGCAGCTCCGGCATTTGATTTAACTGAGGCGGTAAAGCGTTTTTCAAATTTGACTGAACTTATTATTGTTTCGGTTGATAACGAATGTAAAGAAGTCTTGTTGCTCTTAAAGAAGAATAAAAGTAAAACAAATGTTACGATTAAAACTATTTTGATCGACGGAAAAAATTTCGCCAAAAAAACATTTCAAAAAAAACTTAATGATGATATACCAAAAAAATATTTGCCGGTTCAAAAATATTTTTACGAACCAGATGCCGGAATTATAAAAAGCGGATTGAGTTCAGTTGCCGCAAAAGAATTCGGGCTCTCTTTTATAAATGATAAATGTGATTTTCTGACAAGTGAAATATTAATGCCCGATTTTCCGGGAAGAGTTTTTGAAGTGAAAAATGTTGTGCCGTTCAAAGATAAGCTGATCAAAAAGTATTTGTCCGGGCTGGACATAAAAAAAGCTAATGTTGCTAAAAGAGGTTTTAGATTAAGTGTCAGTGATATTCGTAAAAGGCTTAAAATAAAGGAGGGCGGAGATGATTACCTCTTTTTCACCAGTGATATAGCCGGGAATCAAATTCTGATTCATTCAGTAAAATAGGATTTATTATGACGAAGCGGTTAAGTCTGTTTGTTGTTCTAATATTTTGTTCTAGTATCTTTGCTCAGACAGAGAACTGGATAAAATGCAGTAATAATGGGTTTATACGGGGGAACATAAACGAAAAGGAAATTTATTTGTGTTTTACCGGTGGCGACTTTTGTGATGGTGGTGAATATATTTTAAAAGTTTTGGAAGATAAATTTATAAAAGCTAATTTCTTTTTTACGGGCGATTTTTACAGAAAAGAAGAATTCAAACCAACAATAAAAAAGTTATTTGAAAATGGACATTATCTTGGAGCACATTCTAATAAACACCTTCTTTACTGCGACTGGACAAAGCGGGATTCAACATTAATTACGCATGATGAATTTGTTAAAGATCTGGAAGACAACTTCCATGAAATGTCGAAGTTCGGAATTGCTAAGTCTGATGCACGTTTTTTTATGCCTCCGTTTGAATGGTACAATGAACAAATTGTTAAATGGACTGAGGAACTTGGGTTAACTCTTGTTAATTTTACTCCGGGAACTTTATCAAATTCTGATTACAAAGTTCCTGGTATGAAAAATTATATTGGCAGCAATGAAATTTATAACTCGATTATTAATTATGAATCTGAGCAAAATTTAAACGGATTTTTTCTTTTACTTCATATTGGAACTCATCCGGATAGAACGGATAAATTTTATTTTCTTCTGGAAGATTTAGTAGATGAATTACAAAACAGAGGATATAAGTTTAAACGATTCTGATTCTTAAATAAAAAATCATCCCCTAATTAATCTCCTTTTTTCTTTCTGTTTATAACATGTAGTTTTTTTAGAAAATTAAAGATTCTAAAGGTATATGTAAATATTTTAACATTGGTTCTATATAAATACCCTTAAACCTGAATAAAAATTTAAATCCTTTTGCCGATAGTGGCATCAAACTGGTAAAAACAAATAGGAGCATTTTTGAAATATTTATCAATCATATTATTAATTGCAATTACATTTGTTGGATGTTCAAGTTTTAAAGTGGAAGAAAAACAAAATAAAATTAAACAAGATCACACAACTGTTTCAACTGATAGAATTGAATTAAAAGAAGCTATTCCTTTTGATTTATCAACTTTATATATGAGGTTGTTTAGTCTGAAAATGGAAAAACAAAATAAATTTGTGCTGGGTTTCTATTACTTCGGTAAAAAAGAAGCACAGTTCGAAAAAATAAATTTGAAGTTTGGAAATGAGGTTCATGAATTATTACCTAGAATTCCTTCTGAAACTGAAGATTTTGGTGCATTGGGAATTGCGGAAGAGTTTTACGTAAGAGTTCCTAACGGATTAATAGATAATTTAATAAGTTCGCAAAAAGTTGAATTGGACGTAATTGGAAAAGGATTCAGTTACAATAAAATATTAGATAAGAAAAACAAAAAGAATATCGAAAAATTTCTTAATCATAAAACCGTTTTAGCATATAAAAATTAACAACAGTTCTCCTTTGTTGTATATACTGTAGAGCTGGTACCCCTTGCCAGCTCTTTCTCTTTTAAGAGAAAACTTTAACCAATGACTCATTTCATTTATTTGCATAACCCAATCAAAAAGTTCATTCATAAACTTCTCCATTTCCAACTCGTAATTATTTTAAATGTTATTAACAGTAAAATAATTATATTTTAAAACGGACTTTAAAATCATTCCTTAATTGCGATAATAAAAGAATAAATTCCTAATAATTGGGTAAATGGATATTAGAAATGATTAAATTTTTTTGCACTTTTTCTTAATTAGTATTTCGCTAATTGCTCAAAGCAAAAACATAAGATTTGAACAATTGTCCATTAACGAAGGGCTTTCACACAATTTAGTTTTGGATATTACCCAGGATAATACTGGTTACATTTGGTTAGCCACACAAGACGGACTTAATAAATACGACGGCTATAATTTTGTCAATTTCAATAATGATCCAAATGATTATAACTCAATTGGCGAAAACTGGATAAACTCGATTGAGTTTGATGATGACGGCAATCTTTGGATTGGAACCTGGGGAAACGGATTAAATCTTCTTAAAAAGGGATCAAAAAAGTTTATACGGTTTGAACATGAACCCGGGAATAGAAATAGTATATCGAATAACTGGATACAAAAATTAATTGTTGATAAAAACAATAACATCTGGATGACAACCTGGGGCGGCGGATTAAATTTTTACAATCCCAAAACTGATGTTTTTAAATCATACCAATATAATGAATCTATAAAGGACGGTATACCGGAAGATAATTTATATGCATTATTTGAAAGTGCGGAAGGTGAAATATGGTTTGGAACAAACCAAAAAGGGCTTTGTAAATTTGATCCGAAAACTGAAAAATTTGAAACCTATTCTAATAATTTGAATAATAATGATTCCCGGTCTAATTATGTGACGGCTATTTGCGAAGACAGCAAAGGGGTTTTATGGGTTGGAACCTTTGGTGACGGGCTTCATATATTTAATAAAACAACTAAAAAGTTTGAAAATTGCAAGGAAATAGGAAACCACAGTCCAAAGTTAATAACTTCAATTCGTGAGGATAATGACATGCAATTGTGGATTAGTTCTGATGATAAGGGGCTTTTTCAATATCAGTTGGATAATCATAAATGCTATAGTATAAAAAATTCTAATACTAATAAAACTACATTTAATGATATAAGAATTTGGTCGGTATTTGAAGATCGTTCGGGAATTATCTGGGTCGGAACTTTTTCAAGCGGAATAGGGCTTTACAAAAAACACAATAATTTTTTCGGGCATATAAATAAAAATATAGATGATCCCAACTGTATTAATAATAACTTCATTAAAGCAATTTTTGAGGATGAAAATAATAATCTTTGGATTGGTACTGACGAGGGAATTTCCATTCTAAACAGATTGACAAATAAGATTGAATTTTTAATGCATGATCCTAGTAAGTATAACACTCTTAGTAATAATAGAATTAGATCAATCTATAAAGATAAAAAAGGGAAGTTCTGGATTTTAACATGGGGCGGAGGTATAAATTTTTATGATCCCGACAGAAAAACTTTTAAAAGATTTTTAAACGATAAAAATAATTCGAACTCCCTTTCTGATAACTATACTAAGGCTATTATTGAAGATGAACAAGGAAAGCTTTATATAGCCACCGAAGCCGGAGTTAATATTTTTGATCCGGTTAAGAACGTATTTAGTTTAATATCACATAATCCGCTTAATGCAAAGTCTATTTCTAGTAAACAGATTACTTCTTTAACCTTTAATACTGACGGACGATTGTGGATTGGGACTCAGGCGGGACTTAATCTTTATAATTTAAAAACTCAGGAAAATATTCGTTACTTAAATTCAATGGAAAACAAACAAAGTCTAAGTAATAACAGAATCCGGGATATATTTATTGATAGTGATAATGAGGTTTGGATTGCGACTCTTGGCGGAGGCATCAATAAATTCGATTCTAAAACAGAAACATTTAAAAGGTTTAATGAATCTGATGGTCTCGCGAACAATACCGCATATTGTATTTTAGAAGACAATAACAAAAATATATGGATCAGTACTAATAAAGGATTATCAAGGCTTAATAAAAAAACACTGAAATTTAAAAATTTTGATAAAAGAGACGGACTTCAATCAAATGAATTTAACGGAGGAGCGAGTTTTAAAAATTCTGCAACCGGCGAATTATTTTTTGGCGGTATTAATGGCTTAAATTATTTTTTCCCTTCAAAAATTAAAGAGAATAATACAGTTCCTCCAATTGAACTAACAAAATTCAATGTAAATTATAATGATTATAACTCCGATAAAACTTTAGCTGATTTAGAATCGGTTACATTAAATTATACGGAAAATTATATTTATCTCGAATTTACTGCACTCGATTTTACTTCGCCGTCAAAAAACAATTATGCCTATAAATTAAAAGGGTTGGAAGACAGCTGGGTTAAATCCGGGAATAAAAACTTTGCTAATTATACAAATCTTGATCCGGGAGAATATGTATTTAAAGTTAAAGGCACAAATAACGACGGTGTTTGGAATACAACCGGAAAAGAGCTTGCCATTACCATTGTACCGCCTTTCTGGCTACGATGGTATTTTAAAGTGTTCCTTTTTATGGCAGTGGTTATTATTATAGTTTCGTTTATTGTTATTAGAGGTAGAAGGTTTAATCAAAGGAAATCGGAATTAGAGGCTTTAATAAACAATAAAACAAAAGATCTTTATACAAGTAATGAATTATTAAAAGAGGCAAACCTTACAAAAGATAAATTTATGTCGATAATGGCACACGATTTAAAAAATCCTTTTGGAGCTATAATTAATGTTAGCGATTTGCTTTTGAAAGATTTTTACAATTTACCCGATTCTGAAAAACTTGAAATGATTTCTTTAATATCAAATTCTTCACGAAAAACCTTAACTCTGTTAGAAAATTTATTGATATGGGCACAAAGTCAATCAGATAAAATTGTTTTTTCCCCCGATAAAATTAAAATCAAAGAGCTTATTACAGAATCAATTTTGCCATACGAATTTTTTGCCGGATCTAAACAACTAAAAATTAAAACAGAAGTAGATGAATTGGAAATAAATGCCGATAGATTTATGCTGAATACAGTAATTGGCAACCTTATAAATAACGCGATAAAATTCTCGAAGAATAACAGCACTATTACAATTTTTGGATTTTCAAAAAATGGTTTTACAAATATTAAAGTGAAAGACGAAGGTATTGGAATAGATAAAAATAGAATGGAGGATTTATTTAATAAAGATAAACACACCGAGACAACTGGAACTGATAGTGAAAAAGGGCTTGGTTTAGGATTGCAGCTATGTTTGGAATTTACACAAAAACATAATGGAAAAATTGATGTTGAAAGTGAATTAGGGAAAGGATCAACTTTCACAATTATAATACCGGAAAATTAAGTTTTCATTTGAGACTTTTTCTCATTCTAAAGCAGTATTGAAAAAATCGACATGGATAGATTTACCAATAAGATACGCGCCTTATTCTGCGATTAAAACTAAAATTATGAAGTTGTTTGTCGGGAGCTAATTCTGTTTGTTTTTTAATACATTTTTACTCGAAACTGGACAGAGTATGATTATAACGTATTATATATTTGCCATGGAGTTTTGCTCTTAAAATTGATGAATATAAAAAAGCCGCGTCAACAATAGAAATATCAAGTTTTTTAGATATTTGTGAAATGTAGCGTGCTTGTAAATTCATGTAATATTTGAAATCTATTGTTTTCATTTTTCATCTCCAATAATAGACGTTCAAACAAGGTGCCAGGTTTTAACACTGTTATCAGAAAATTATTTTGAAGATTATGTTTATGAAAAATCTAAAAATGAAAACTTTTCGAAAAGTAAAAAACAATTGACTCCAAACTCAGATTATATTAAAAGTCTGGAGAATTATAAATTTAAACAAGAATTGAAAATTAGTATATCGGAGAAAATTTTGAAAAATTTATTTGTAATTCTTTTATTAGTTAATGTTGTGCTTTCTGCTCAGGCTATGATAAATGTTGATGCGAGAAAAACCACAAGTTTAAATGGCAAATGGAATGTTATAATAGATCCGTACGAAAACGGGTATTATGATTATCGCTATGAACCAAGCAATAATGGATATTTTAAGAATGCTCAGCAAAATGAAAGATGGGAGTTATTAGAATATAGTTTTGATACAGATGAAATGTTATATGTTCCCGGTGATTGGAATTCGCAGAAAGAAAAGCTGCTTTATTACGAAGGAACTATCTGGTATAAAAAATCATTCAACTATAACTTACCAAAGGAAAAAAGACTGTTCCTTTATTTTGGTGCTGTAAACTATGATGCAAAAGTTTACCTGAATGGCGAATTGATTGGAGAACATGAAGGCGGATTCACCCCGTTCCAATTTGAAATAACCGATAAAGTAAAAGAGAAAGGCAATTACGTTATTGTTAAAGCGGATAATAAAAGATATAAGGATGCTGTTCCTACTGTAAATACTGACTGGTATAACTATGGTGGTATTACAAGAAAGGTATTACTGATCGAAACAGAGGAAACATTCGTTCAAGATTATTTCATACAATTAGAAAAAGGAAACCTAAATAAAATATCGGGCTGGGTTAAATTAAATGGAAATCATTTAAATAAGAAATTGGAAATTAAAATTCCGGAAGCAGAAATTTATAAAGCCGTTAATACTGATGATAATGGATTTGCAAAATTTGAAATTGAAAAAAAGATGGAACTCTGGTCACCGGAAAATCCAAAGTTATATGATGTTGAATTAATACTAGGGGAATGTGTTATAGCTGATAAAGTTGGCTTCAGAACAATTGAAACAAGAGGAACGGATATTTTATTGAACGGAAAGTCTGTTTTTTTAAGAGGAATATGTTTGCATGAAGAAGCCGCTTATCAAAATGGCGGGCGCGCATTTTCAAAGGATCATGCGAAAGTGCTTTTAGGATGGGCAAAAGATTTATCATGTAATTATGTAAGACTTGCTCATTACACTCATAACGAAGCTATGGTTAGATATGCCGATGAAATAGGGCTGCTAGTATGGGCAGAAGTACCAGTCTACTGGACTATCTCATGGGAAAATGAAGCAACATACAAAAATGCTGAAAATCAATTAACAGAAATGATAACACGTGATAGAAACCGATGTGCAGTTGCTTTATGGTCTATGGCTAACGAAACACCTTTATCAGAAGCAAGATTTAAGTTCCTTTCAAAGCTTGCAAAAAAAGCAAAAGAACTAGATCCCTCACGGCTTATTACCGCTGCAATGGAAAGACATTATAGTGATGACAATACTTTGATAATTGATGATGAATTTGGAAAAGTAGTTGATGTATTAGGATGCAACGCTTATATAGGCTGGTACGATGGATTACCTGAAAAGTGCAGAGGAATTAAATGGGAAACAGTTTATGATAAGCCGGTTATAATTAGCGAATTTGGCGGCGGCGCGTTATTTGGCGAACATGGTGATAAATTAACAAGATGGTCAGAGGAATTTCAGGAAAGTTTGTACAAAGAAAATCTTGAAATGTTTAAGAAAGTTAGTTTCATACAAGGATTAACACCATGGATACTAAAGGATTTTAAGTCACCCCGCAGACACAAGCCAAGAATACAGAACTTTTGGAATATGAAAGGATTAATTTCAGATAAAGGTGATAAGAAAAAAGCTTATTATGTTTTGAAGAATTTTTATGAGACAATTAAATAAATGGGATCAAAATGAAGAAAGTAAAATGGGGGATTATCGGATGCGGAGATGTTACCGAAATAAAAAGCGGTCCGGCATTCAATAGAGTTAGAGATTCTGAATTGGTAGCTGTAATGAGGCGTGATACTGCTAAGGCTAAAGATTATGCCGAAAGACACTTGGTTCCTAAATGGTATGATAATGCTGAAAACCTTATTAACGATTCTGATGTAAATGCAATTTATATTGCTACACCTCCATCTTCTCATTGCGCGTATACACACTTAGCCGCAAAGGCTGGCAAGCCGGTTTACGTTGAAAAACCTATGGCAGCTAATTATTATGAATGTTTAAGCATGATTGATATATGTGAGAAGCATAAAGTCCCATTATTTGTGGCTTATTACAGACGCGTACTTCCTCTCTTCTTAAAAGTAAAAGAATTAGTTGAGAAGGGAAGTATTGGGAAAATACTTCAGACAAACATTAAACTCCACTTAGTCCCCAATTCTGCTGATTATAACAAAGAAAATTTGCCTTGGCGTTTAAAACCGGAAATTGCCGGTGCCGGATACTTTTATGATTTGGCCTCTCATCAATTTGATTATTTAGACTTTCTTTGTGGTTCAATTGAAGAAGTTTCTGGTAATGCCTCTAACCTGGGTGGTTTATATAAGGTAGAAGATAATGTGACTGCTTCCTGGAAATTCTCTTCTGGGATACTGGGAACGGGCTCGTGGAATTTTGTTTCAACAAAAAAAAATGTGTGTGATGAAATAGAAATTATTGGCGACAAAGGAAAAATTATATTCCCAACATTTATCCGGGATCCAATAAAGTTAATAACAGTTAAAGGGAATGTTGAAATTATTTCTGAATGGCCAAAGCATATTCAAGAGCCGCTTATTAAATTAGTTGTAGAAGAACTATTAGGGAAAGGAACTTGTCCAAGCAGCGGTTTATCGGGCGCGAGAACAAATTGGGTATTGGATAAAATATTAAATAAAATTTAATTCCCTATTGTAGCTCGTTTAGCTCAAATGTTTTCTAAGCTAACAAGGCAACACTTTTAACCTGAACGTAAACTTTTTTATTCGGGGCAAGATCCAGTATGTTTGCCGATTTACGGGTTACACGTGCTAATATGGAAGCTTTATTAGAAACCAGTTTAACCATAACCTGCGATCTTCCAACCGGAGCAATTTTGGAAATCTGAGCAGGGAATATATTTAATATACTTGTCCCGGTCTGTGCTGCTAATGTAATACTCACGTCACGGGCGGCTATTCTTAGTCTGACTTTTGTTCCAATAGGTAAATTCTTCTGTCCGACTGTAAATTTCCCAAATTCAGAATCTAAATAAGTTAAAGAAAATTTATTGTCGTGATCCATTACAATTGCTTCAACCAATGACTCAGCATTTTCATCTCTGGAAATATTGAAATCGAGGCTTGTAAGAATTTCGCCAATTAGACCCGAAGCTTTAACTATGCCTTCTTCAAGTATAACAATATGATCTGCAATACGTGCAACTTCATCAGTTGAGTGACTAACATAAATAATTGGAATTTTAAGTTCAGTGTGAAGTGATTGGATGTAAGGTAGAATCTCTAACTTCAAATTTTCATCCAAAGAAGAAAGTGGTTCATCCATAAGAAGCAAATCCGGATTATAAGCCAATGCTCTGGCGATTGCAACTCTCTGCTGTTCACCGCCCGATAAATATTGGGGCTGACGATCTAAAAGATGTTTAATATTTAGGAGATCAATAATATAACCGGGTGACATACTGTTTTTAGAATTAGAGGAACGTTTTTGCCCATATTCAATATTCTTAATCACACTAAGGTGCCGGAAAAGACCGGGCTCTTGAAATACATACCCTATGGCTCTTTTATGCGGCGGAACAAAAATGTTTTTGTCCTGCCATACTGTTTCGCCTATTCTGATATATCCGTTTTTATGGAAATCCAATCCGGCAATTGCCCGTAATAATGTTGTTTTTCCGCTGCCGGACTTTCCAAATATAGATGTGATAGCTTTTGCCGGGATGTTCAAATCAGCATTAAGTGTAAAAGTTCCTTTCTTGATCTGAAATTTTGCATGAATACTCATGATTGAACTATCCTAAATTTTCTGTTAACCGCGTAGATTGAAATCAGCATTATAAAAGAAATACAGAGTAGAATTCCCGAAAGCCAATGTGCATTTATATATTCCAGACTTTCAACATGATCATAAATTGCAATTGATAGAACCTGAGTTTCACCCGGAATATTACCGCCAATCATCAGTACAACTCCAAACTCTCCTATGGTATGTGCAAATCCTAATACAGCGGCTGTAAAAAATCCGTGACGGGCCAATGGAATTATAACGGTAAAAAAGCGATCGATAGGTGAAGCGCCTAAAGTAGCGGCGACTTCTATTTGCTGCTTTCCTACGGACTTAAAAGCATCCTGTAACGGCTGAACAACAAATGGCAATGAATAAATTACAGAGCCGGCTATTAATCCGGTGAACGTGAACGCGATTGGTTTTATTCCCAAAGTGTCTAACAATATTCCTATGAATCCATCGGGACCAAAAGCGATGAGAAGATAAAAGCCTAATACTGTTGGCGGTAAAACCAATGGCAGTGCAATTACAGCATCAATTAAAAATTTGAGCCTGAATTTTGTTTTAGATAACCACCAGGATAACGGAGTACCCAGTACAAGCAGTATAAATGTAGTTGATAAAGCAAGTTTAAGTGTTATTATAAGAGCTGATATATCATATTCATTTAATATCATGGAGTATCGTATCCAAAATCATGAATTATTTTTTTTGCATCCGGACTTCTGAGAAAATCAAAAAAAGCTCTAGCCGATTTTTTCTTGTTCAATAATATAGCCTGTTGTTTAATAGGAGAGTAAAATTTGGCGGGAACAATCCAGTAATAATTTTTATTTTGAATATTACTTCCAATAATTTGAGAGAGAGCACAAAATCCTAATTCAGCATTTCCACTTTTTATAAACTGGAATGCCTGGCCAATATTTTCTCCTTTAACAATCTTTTTACTAAGTTTTAAAAATTGATTTAACTTAATTAGAACTTCTTTTGCAGCCATTCCATAAGGTGCTAATTTAGGATTAGCAATTGCGATATGATTATATTTTGATGAAGTTAAAACATTTACCGCAGAATCACCCAATTTAATTGCAGGACTCCAGAGTACAAGTTTTCCAATAGCATAAGTGAAACGGCTATTTTTCAACGCGACTTTTTCATCTTCGAGTAATTTAGGTCTTTTAGAATCGGCAGCAAGAAATCCATCGAACGGGGCACCATTTTTAATTTGCGCGTACAGTTTTCCGGTGGAGCCAAATATTAGAACAACTTTGTCTCCGGTTTGTTCTTCATAAAGGTTAACAATTTTTTTTATTGTAGCCGAAAAATTAGTTGCAACGGCAATTTTTATTTCTTCCGCGTTTAACAAATGGTTAAAGACGAATAATAGTATAAAGATTATGCAGAAAATTTTTTTCATATGTATATATATTTAAAATAGATTTGTAGTATAAAAATAAGCAATGTTTAGGAAGGTTTAAAACAGCAGACGCAAAATAGTTAAGATTAAATATGTATGGAGAATCTAGTTCTCATTTATAGATTTTAGTAATATTCTAAAAGTTGTTCCTTTGTCTTTACTACTTTCAACACTAATATCAGCATTTATTATATCACAATATTTTTTAACCAGCGAAAGTCCAAGTCCGCTTCCTTCAAAATGTCGTGTATATCCGCCTTCTTCCTGACTGAACTGATCGAATATTCTAGATTGATATTCTTCAGACATTCCTTTTCCTGTATCAATAATAGCGAATAAAAACTTATCGGGATTTTCTTCTGAAAGGCTAAGTTCTATTGATCCTTTCCCGGTATATTTAATCGCGTTATCAATTAGATTGGCAAATATCTGATTTAGCGCATAATCATCTGTTATTATTTTTGAACTAGTAACATCTAAATTTAATTTTAGTTCAAGTCCTTTAGACTCAGCCATTTTTAAATATTCTTTTTTAAGATTAGGTAATATACTGGCTAAATCAATTTCTCTAATAGTAGGTTCATAAATTCCGAGTTGAAGTTCAGAGGTATTTAAAATAAGATCAATTGTTCTCACAATTCTTTTACTTGCGGAATCAATACCGGCAAAACAAATATCCAGCTCTTCATTTTCAACCGTGTCCAAAATATCTTCAATTAAATAAGTGAAATTTTGAATTACGTTTATCGGACTCCTAATTTCGTGCGACATCTGAGCTAGAAATTCAGACTTCAGTTCATTTGCGTTTTCGGCTTTTTCTTTTGCTACAACTAAATTAGATTCAATTTTTTTCCTTCCTGCAATTTCAATTCTCAGTTTATTATTTAACATTTTTAATTCAGCAGTTCTTTGGTTAACGCGCTCTTCTAAATGTGAGTTGTTTTCTTTAATTATTTTATTGGATTGATCAAGCTTATAGGAAATATCGTATTCTTTTCTCTGAGAATAATCAAAGGATAATTTGGCAAACATTCCAATAAAATTTGCTGAGAGAAGAAAGAAATTATTATTTATTATAGTTTTAACTGGTGTATCAACTAAATAAAATATTGTTATTTCGTAAGCTAAAATAATTATAGTGGAACTTATTGTTGCCCATTTAAAGTTTATATTTAAGAATGCATAACCCAAAATAAAAACCAGAATTATTCCGGCATAATAATTATAACCTACTTCAGGCGGCGCAACAGCAATCATTATCACAATACCCAATCCGGCAATTAATACAATAAATCCCATTAAAGGCTGAATATATTTAAATAATCGTTTCGAAAATGTTGCAGCCAGAATTATACAAGTTGAAGGAATTACTACCGCAAAACGTATTAACCAGAAAGTGTCAGCAATCTCAGGAGCTACTAAAAAATCGAGAAAACCAAACAACGCATAAAAAATAATGCCCGATAGTAAAGTAATTCGGATTATTTTTATATTTCTGTTATTATACTCTGATTGGAACTTAGATTCTAGTTCATCGGGTAATTCATATTTTATTCTGCTTAGTAAATTCATTATGTTATTATCGAAAAAGACCTACAAAAGTTAAAATAATATAGTAAAGTTTTGTTTAATTAAAAATCAGTTACACTTCAACTTTTTAACGTAACTTTCATCTTTTCTAATAATAACTTTGTAAATTTGCAGGATATCTATTCACAAAAATTGAATGATAATATGAAATTGTTTAGATCGTTAATTTATTTTTCCTTTGTCTTTCTTACAAGTTTAATTTCAGCGCAAAATTCTGCCGATAGTTTAATTAGCTCTATCTCTAATTTTGAAGATTCCCTACAGATAAAAATGTTAAAAGAAGCTTGTTGGGAAAATAGAAGTAAGGATCCAGAAAAAGCGATATTATATGGAGTTACGGCCATTAATAAAATGAAAGAAACCTCAATTGATAAATATTATGCCGAAGCTTATAATTATCTGGGTGTGATATTTGGAAACTTAGGGAAACTGGACTCAGCTTATTATCATTATAAAATCGCGATTCAAAAGGCTACAGAAAAAGGTGATTCTATTCAAATAGGATATTCTTTAAATAATATTGGGGATTATTATTATAAAAACGCGCTTTTTTCAACTGCATTAGAATATATCTTTAGATCATATGAAGTTTTTGAAAAAATTGGCGATGAAGATGGAATGGCGTATACTTTAAATGATATTGGCGAGATTTACTTAAAACAAGAAGATTACCATAAGGCACTCGAGAAGTTTTTAAAATCGGGGGAAATACGATATAGAATTAAAGATTACAGGGGTTATGCAAAATCATTATTAAATCAGGCTGCAACTTATGAAAAACAGGGCAAGGATATTATTGCGCTAAATACATATGCCATTGCAAGAGAATTTAATGAACAAACAAATTATGTTAAGGGTAAAAGCTGGGCTTTAGCGGGAATTAGTGATATTTATTTTAAGCAGATGAGATTAGATAAAGCTCTTGAAATGAGAAACGAAGCTTTAGAGATAGATATTGAAATTGGAAATAAGTATGGCGAAATAATTAATTATAATCAAATTGGGGCATTATACTTAAAAAAAGGTCAATATAAGGAAGCAGAAAAATATTTAAATAAAGCCTTAAGTGAAGGTGAGTTAACTGGGCATATGGATCAGATGCTTATTAGTTATGACCTTTTGAAACAGGTAGCCATGCGATCTAATAATTACGCTACAGCTTATACATATCTGGAAAATTATACTTCAATTAAGGATAGAGTATTCAGTCAGGAAAGTTCAAATAAAATTGCCGATCTGCAGATGGCTTTTGTTACTGAAAGAAAAGATAGAGAATGGGATATTCTAAAGAAGGATATTGAGATTGAACAAAACTTAAATCGATTTCTAATTATAATATCCGTTTTAATTTTAGGGTTTGTTCTTTTATATATATCAAAATTTAGATCTGAGAGAAAATCCAATAAAAAATTGAATAAAGCAAATCAGCAATTAAATGAGTTAAACGCCCAGAAGGATAAACTGCTCTCAATTATTGGACATGATTTAAAGAACTCTGCATGTGTTATACAAAACTATCTTGAGTTATTAGTAGCTGATTTTGAATTATTAAATGAGAAAGAAAGAACAGAATATCTAAAAACCGCATTTAATTCATCCCAACTGCTTACAAATTTATTATTGGATATTTTAGAATGGGGAAGTGTTACAAGAGGATTATTTAATGTAAATCTTGTTGATGTAAAATTACACGATTCTATTTCTACAATAATTGAAACGTTAAATCCTCTGGCAGTTAATAAAAAAATCAGCCTAATTTCCAATATAGGCGATTCGATTATTAAAACTGATAAAGATATGGTTAATACAGTTGTTAGAAATCTGGTGAGCAATGCAATAAAATTTACTAAACATGGCGGTAAAATATATTTAGATTATTCTGAAGATCAGTTATACCATTATATCTCGACTAAAGATAATGGAATTGGTATAGACCCTGAAAAAATTGAAGATCTTTTTAGAATTGATAAAGTTACAACTACTATTGGAACTGCAAATGAAACTGGAACCGGCTTAGGTTTGCCAATGGCTTATGAATTTGTTAAAAAATGTAATGGTGAAATACTTGTGAATTCGAAGATTGGCGAAGGATCTGAATTTATTGTTAAATTACCCAAAAATTATAATTAAATCTATTTAAAGAAAAACCCGGCATGGAGATAACCGGGTTTTATAAAGGGAAATATTTTTTATTCTACTGAGCGTTCATCATTGCTTCAACATCTTCTTTTACATCACCAATTGCTTTAATACCAAAGTTTTCAACTAAAACTTTAGCAACGTTTGGTGATAAAAATGCAGGAAGTGTTGGTCCTAAACGGATACCTTTAACTCCTAAGAACAACAATGCTAGTAAAACGGTAACAGCTTTTTGCTCGTACCATGCAATGTCGTAAGAGATTGGTAAATCGTTAATATCTTCTAAACCAAATACTTCTTTTAATTTAAGAGCAATCACTGCAAGAGAGTAAGAATCATTACACTGTCCGGCATCAAGAACTCTAGGAATTCCACCGATATCACCTAATTCTAATTTATTATATCTGTACTTTGCACAACCGGCTGTTAAAATTACAGTATCTTTTGGTAATTCCTGGGCAACTTCTGTAAAGTAATTACGTCCGTTTTGCCTGCCATCGCAGCCAGCCATTACAACAAATCTTTTTACTGCACCAGTTTTAACAGCACCAACAACTTTATCAGCCAGAGCCATTACCTGGTTATGAGCAAATCCACCGACAATTTTACCAGTTTCTATTTCAATTGGAGCTTCACAGTTTTTAGCAATTTCAATTACTTCTGAAAAATCTTTTGCTGCACCATTTTCGCCATCCGGAATATGTTTAACACCAGGATAACCAACTGCATCTGTTGTGAAAATTCTATCTTTATAGCTATCTTTTACAGGAACTATACAATTTGTAGTCATTATAATTGGACCGTTAAAAGACGCAAATTCTTTATCTTGTTTCCACCATGCATTACCATAGTTTCCAACAAAATGATCATATTTTTTGAATTTTGGATAATAGTGAGCCGGTAACATTTCACTATGAGTGTAAACATCAACACCAGTTCCTACAGTCTGCTCTAAAAGATATTCCATATCTTTTAGGTCGTGACCTGAAATAAGGATACCAGGATTTTTTCCAACACCGATGTTAACTTCTGTTATTTCCGGATTACCGTACGCATCTGTATTTGCTTTATCTAATAAAGCCATAACATCAACTGAATATTTTCCAGTTTCCATAACCAATGCAATATTTTCTTCAACAGTTAATTCATCATTTGTAAGAGCAACTAAAGCTCGTTGTGTAAAATCATGAACTTCATCGTTTACAGTGCCTAAATTTATTGCATGGTGATGATAAGCTGCCATCCCTTTTAGACCATAAAGAACCAAAGCTCTTAAAGATCTTACATCTTCATTTGGAGCATCAATTTTACCTTCAATTTCTTCAGATTTTTTTATTAATTCAGCTTCATCACTTGAAAACCAAGTTACCGAATCGTGTAAATTATTTCCTAATTCAACACCTTTATCTGCAAGTTGAGAGATTAATTCATCTCTTAATTTTAATCCTTTTTTTACAACTGTTTTACAATCTTCAATTGAAAAGTTTACATTTGTGATTGTTGTAAATAATACTTCAGTCATATAAGTTTTAGCAGTAGAAACATCTATTCCGGCTTCTTTTGCTTTAGTGCTAACAATAGCAACACCTTTTAGAATGTAAATTGCAAGATCTTGCATATTAGATACATCTGCAGGAATTCCGCAAACACCCATTGAACCTGAACATCCAATTCCTTTTGAAGCTTCCTGACATTGATAACAGAACATACTCATAATAATATCTCCTTAAATCTATTTAGTTTATAATTTTTTAAATCCACTCTTCTTTTAACACTTCACCTTGCAAGCCAATAACTATAACTTTTAAAGGTATTTTTCTTGTAGCTTCAGTAACTGCCTGCTGAGCCATGTATAATAAGCCATTACAACATGGTACTTGCATAACCATAACGGTTAAAGTATTTATTTCAGATAAATCGATAAGAGCTTTTAATTTTTCTAAATAATTTTCTTGTCGTGTATCAAGTTTAGGGCAAGCAATTGCCAACGTTTTATCTTTCAGGAAATCTTTATGAAAATCGCCAACTGTAAAAGCTGTACAATCAGCTGCAAGTAATAAATCAGATCCTTTAAAGAAAGGAGCCTGTGGAGAAATTAAATGCATTTGAACAGGCCATTGCTGTAATTGTGAAGGACGGGTTCCAGAATTGTCAGAATCATCAGTCTCTTTTTTTGCAAACGATATTGATTTAGAACCTGGACAGCCACCAGAATCACATGAAGCACTTTCCTCTTTTTTGCTCAAATCAATTTCAATTCCATTTTCATTAAGATAATCTAACGCCTCAGTTAAAAATTCAATTGCATTATGATCTTTAAGATGATTTACATGCGCTCTAATTGTGTTTTCGCCTTTTTTAACAATTTCAGCCATAACTTTTCTTTCATCATAAGCCTCAGCTTCGCGTTCAATTACTGTTATAGCATTTTCCGGGCAATGACCAATACATGCACCCAATCCGTCGCAGAATAAATCGCTGATTAAACGGGCTTTCCCATCAATAATTTGTAACGCGCCTTCATGGCAATTTGGAACACAATCTCCACAACCAGTACACAAATCTTCATCTATATGTATAATTTCTCTTTTCATTATTTTCTCCTTTATTATAATTTCTGGTTCAAATCTATCATATACAGAATGCTATTTCCTTGATCTGAATCAAGAAAGCGAAAAAAAAATATTTTTTTTTGTAAGTGTGATAAAAGAAGTTATTTTTGGTATCTGATTGTTAAATGGTGGATAATGGAAATTAGGCAATTAATATCGAAATCGAACTTTTTTAAGGGCTTTTCCGTAAAAAACAGTGAGCTTATTTATGAAATTGGAACCCTGAAAAAAATAAAGAAAAAGGAACAGCTTTTTTGTGAAGGTGATAAAGGTTATTCCTTTTTTTTATGTGTAGAGGGAAAAGTTCAACTTAGTAAAACAACTGCTGACGGAAAAGAAATTGTAATAAGAGTTATTACATCGGGTGAATTATTTGGCGAAGTAATTTTATTCGAAAACAATGTTTATCCGGTAACTGCAACAACCTTAAGCGAAACTGAGATTTTTATAATTAAGAAAGAAAATTTTTATGGTCTTCTTGATCAAAAAGAATTTAGAAATGAGTTTTTTGGTCTTTTAATTAGAAAACAAAGATATCTTGCAGAACGAATAAAGTATTTAACAATTCATGATGTTGAAGACAGATTATTTAAATTTTTAGAAGAACACTATTCTCACGAAACTGAGTTTAAACTGGAACTTTCGAAAAAAGATCTTGCTGCCGCAATTGGTACAACTCCGGAAACTCTCTCAAGATTAATTTTAAGATTAACAAACGAAAATAAGATTATGGTTGATGGAAACAAGTGGAAAATAATTTAATTCTACCGGGATAAATGGTTGTAAATCATCCCGAAATAAATCAACTTAAGTTTTAATAAATATTTTTTTTATATTTTCCCAGTCTTGAGAAATTGAGGATTAACAAAATGAAAAAAAACAATACCAGATTTATTATTTTATCCGTTCTTTTAATTTGTTTCCTGTCGGCTGAACTATTTGCCCAGAAAATATATTTTTGCAGGGAAGGTCATGTTTATGTGTCCGATTCATTAACAAATAAAGAAACAAAACTTTTTGAAGGTACAAATCCGCAAATCTCTCCGAATGGGAAAAACATTGTTTACACACAAAATGAATTTTCCTCGACAGCTTTGAAAAGATATATAGGCATTTATAACAATTCGACCAAGAAAAACTTAATATTAAAAGATATTCCCGGTAACGAAAATTTTTCACCTAAATGGTCACCCGATTCAAAACATATTTTATTCAGTCATAAAAAAGACAGTTTAACAAAAGCCGCTGTTGTTTATACAAGTGGAAAAGGATTCAAAGTAATTTCGAACGGAATGAAAACAAATATTGGAATAGGCGGCTGGAAATCGGATGGGAAAAGGGTTTTGTTATACGATAAAGAAAATTTATTTGAAGTTGATATAAACGGAGAAATACTGAAGAAGACATCTCTTACGAAAATAATCGGGGAATATGGTTTTTCATGGGATATGAATTTTCAGTTTTTTCAAAAGGATAAAGTTCTGATTTTTACAGCGTTAAATGATGATGATTTTATTGAAGGTTATGTTTATGCGCCATCGGTGTTGTTCATTTTTGATCCAATGATAGGTGTTCCGTTTAGAATTACACCAAAGGGACTAAATGTAACTTCTTTCAATTTTATGGATAATAAAAGCACAATAATATTTTCAGCCCTAACTTCCGAAACAATACGCAAAGGCAAAGATAATATTTATAAGATTGATACAAGAGGACATAATTTAAAACAGATTTTAGAAAACGGAGTATCACCAAGTTTCCGGAAAAATTAAATTTATGAAAGAAGAAAACGTAATTATTGTTGATGGGAGGAGTTGTATCAGCCGGTGAAGAATATGATGACTCAGCTAAAAGAGAATTGGCCGAAGAATTAGGTATAACTAATATTGAATTAATCCCTCATTTTAAATTCTTCTATGAGGATGGGAAAAATAAAGTCTGGGGAAAAGTTTATCATGTTGTTATGATGGTAAAGTTGTTTTGCAGGAAGAGGAAGTTGAAAACGGAGATTTTTATTCGATTGAAACGATTTTACAAATGTCTGATTCAGAATCCTTTACACCAGATAGTTTATATGTGTTTAAAAGGTATATAAGAGAAAAGTGATTTTGGTTTAAAATGAAAAATCCCGGCCAAGACCGGGATTTTTTTTACGAATAAATTTATAATTAGCCAATTACGCTAACTGCAGTTGCTTGAAGACCTTTTGCGCCTTCAGTAACTGAAAATTCTACTCTATCGTTTTCTTCTAAAGTTTTGTAACCATCACCAACTATTGATTGAAAATGTACAAATACGTCATCGCCATTTTCTTGTGAAATAAAACCAAAACCTTTTGTGCTGTTGAACCATTTAACGGTTCCTTCTTTGCGCTCTGTCATAACAGTGCTCCTTTTTAAATAATTTGATTGATATTTTGACAGGGCTCTAAAATCAATAGGGGAAGTTCGAATCTAAAAACTAATACATCTACTTCTTTTCTAACTGACTCATTGTAAATGAGCTTACTTCTAAAGTTACTGCCTTAACGACCCAAACTTAAGAAAAATATATTTCATAACCTAATTTTTTATGAAGATAATTTATAAAAAAAATAAAATAAATTTAGTACCTTTATCTTTTGTTATTTAAAGTTGATTTTGAAGGGTTATATGAAGAAAATTAGTGGAATAATTATTATAGCATGTTTGTTGTTTTTTGTTCAATGTTCAAATAAAAACATCACAGATAAGATAATTGTCAAATCAGAGGTTATAAAACTAGCTGATGACTTTAGTTTTACAGAAGGGCCAACTGCTGATAAAGATGGCAATGTCTATTTCACAGATCAGCCAAATAATAAAATACACATCTGGAATGTGGATGGTGTTCTCTCATTATTTACAGATGATTCAAAAAGATCAAACGGTTTATATTTTGACATGAATGGCGAACTTCTTGCCTGTGCAGATTTAGATAACAAATTAATCGCATTCAACATGGATAAATCGATAAAGGAATATGCAGTAGATTATAATGGAAGTAAATTAAACGGTCCTAATGATTTATGGATTGATTTAAAGGGAGGAGTTTATTTTACAGATCCGTATTATCAAAGACCCTGGTGGGATAGGAAATCAGCTGATTTAGATGTCGAGGCTGTTTATTATTTGTTGCCTTCGAGAGATAAGGTTATTAGAGTTGATAATGAATTAGTAAAACCAAACGGAATTATTGGATCGGACGATGGAACTGTTTTATACGTTGCTGATATTGGAGCTGGCAAAACATACAGTTACAGAATTGTGGAAGATGGTTCTTTGAGTGATAAAAAACTTTTTTGCAGCGAAGGTTCGGACGGAATGACAATTGACAAAAGCGGAAATGTGTATCTGACAAATAAAACCGTCTCTGTTTTTTCGAAAGATGGTAAACAAGTTATAAAAATTGAAATACCGGAAAGTCCATCAAATGTATGTTTTGGCGGCGTTGATAGAAAAACCTTATTTATAACTGCGCGTACTTCTCTCTATTCTGTTGAGATGAATGTAGAAGGTTTTTAGTTGGAACTTAAATCAATCAACATATTTTTCAGCCGATTCAACTCCTTTTTTTACAAGTTTTGTAAACCAGGAAGCAGCATAAAGTAGAATCATCACAAATAATCCCATTGCCGCAAGAATTAAGCTGTTAAAAATATTTTGATATACGGCGAACAAAATTAGGGCAAGAAATATTGCGGCAGCAAATATTGAAATACCGACAGTATTTATAAGCTTTGAAAGGTCACTTGAATCATCAATAGATTTTGTATTTGCATTGTTAAGTATTAGAGTGTCTTTTTCTACTCTTTCACCGGTTTCAACATTTATGTAATAAACATCAGCACCATCTTCAACTCGTTTAAGCCGCATCCAGATTACTCCAATAGTTTAAGATTTCTAAATCTTTATGACGTATAAAATAGATAAAAGTTTAGAAAAACAAAAAACAATTCCTTTTGAGTATAATGATTCTGTTGATTCGCTAAAAAACACACTATTAAATATCTTTAAAGTTGAAATACATAAATATAAAGATGAGTTTGAAGTTAATAAAAATTGCGGATTGAGTTTTTTTGAGAAATATGACAAAAGATTTAATTGAAATTTATGTTCCAATTATCTTTAAGTAATCTTTAATAATCGGGATATCAGCTTCTGCCATATCCAGAGTATTTAATTCATCGGGTAAAATCCATTTGGCGTTTTGGTGTTCCAGTAAAATGATATCTCCGGAAATATATTTAACTCTAAAGGGAATTAGATCAATTGTTTTAATATCGTATTTATAAAAATTGTTTTTGAGTCGACTAATAATTTCTACCTTTAAATTTAACTCTTCCTTAATCTCACGAATTATACATTCTTCGGCAGTTTCAGTACTATGGATTTTTCCTCCGGGAAATTCCCATTTTAAAGGCGGATGCATTTTTTCACTTCGCTGGGCCACAAGTACTTTCCCTTTATTCTCAATTATTGCGCAGGTTACTTTAATCATAAACTATTTTTGGTGTTCATTATTTTATAAATGTTAATCAATAATAATAGTAGCTTTTAAAGCTAAGTGATCAGAAATACTCTGATGATTAGTACCAATTACATCGGTGGTATTTATAGAACTGATTTTTATTTTTTTCAAGTTTATATCATTTAGTTTATCGTATCCAAAGATATAATCGAAACGTTTAAAAAAATTAAAAAACTTGAAACTCATAGAATACTCTATTTCTCCTTTATTAAACTCTTTGTGAAAATCTCTTGGATAACCCAGGCTTTTTCTGAGTCGTAAAAATTTTTCTTCGTCGTAAGCATCAATATTAAAATCGCCTGCTAGTACAACTATCAAATTACCAGGATCCGAAATTACACCTTCCTTTATTACTTTGTGCACTGATCCGAAAATAAATTTTTTAATTTGGTTTAACTGTAATCTTTTATGAGTTGCTGAACCCAAAGCCTGAACATGAGTCGCAAATAAGAACATTTTTGTAGAATCATTTATCTGGTATAGAGAACCAACAACTGATTTATTTGAAAGGAAATCTTGTGAGAGCGAAATCTCTTTTTTCAACATTTTATGAATTGCTTTATCAGTGTGTTTAACTGCATCGCCAAAATCTATTTTAGACAAATCAATCTGTTTATGTTTGCTCATTAAAAATAATCCGGCATCCTGATAAAGAGATTCAGGGAAACTGTCGTAATCAATTCTTGAAATTATTGATTTATATTTGCTTGTATCAATCTTGCCAATAATTTCTTTTCTCTCAGATTCACTAAATAATTCCTGAAAAACCACAAAGTCGTATTGCTCTTCATTTAAATAAGAAACCAATCCATCTGTAAGTTCATCTTCCTTATTGCCGATAGCCTGTATGTTATAAGTAAGAATGTTAAGCTGATTACCATTTGTTTCCAATATAGAATCATTTACAGCATTTATATAATTAATACTTGATGAACAGCCGGTTATAAAAGTTATGATTAAAAATGTAATCAGATTTATTCGTAAAAACATTAGTTAGTAGCCAGTTTATTAATATTGAAAAACAATTATATCAAAATAGAGTTCCAAATTCATGGGCAAAATATGTGCTATTAGTTTTAAATTCAAGAACAACAACTTGTTACTAGTAATAAAGAGTATGGAGTTTTTATATAAACAAAATTTCATCTTCAACTTTTTTTAATTATTTTAAACCAAAGCGGCAACATATATTCAATTGATACATCTGTAGAAGTAAGAGAACAGAGAAAAAATGGCAAACTCTAAAAACATAATTGAATTTACACTTGCTTATAATCGCTATAAAGCGCAAGTCTATAACTATGTTTTGAAAATGATCTCAAACAAAATGGTTTGTGAAGATATTATTCAGAATGTGTTTTTAAAGTTGTATGAAAACCTTGAAAATATTAGAAATAAAAGCAGCATACAGTTTTGGATATTTAGAACCGCGCGAAATGAAGTTTATACATACTTTAGAACAAAAAAAGTAAGAGTAGACCAGTTTAATGTTGAAGATACGGATGATCTTGAAATTGATGACGGCGGAAATTTAGCAGTCGCGTTTGAGATGAAAGAAGTAAAAGAACTAATCTTGAAAGAGCTTGAAAGTATGCCGTATGAACAAAAAGAAATTTATCTGCTTAAAGAATACGGCGGACTCAGTTATAAAGAGATTTCAAGCATAATGAATATTGATGAAAATCTGGTTAAAAGCAGGTTATTTAAAGTCAGACAAAAATTAGCACGAAGAATTGCAAGAGTCTATTAAACCTTGCTATAGCAGGAGAAAATAATGGGACAGAATGATTTAAAAATAATGATCAATGAATATTTTGACGGTGAACTTGATAAAGAGAAAGAAACACTTCTGTTTACCCGGCTTTCACTTGATGATGAAGCACGTGATTATTTTAAAGATCTTAATATGATAAAAACAGCAACTGAGCAAACATTAGAAGAGTTTCCATTCGGACTTGAAGAGCGTATAATGTACTCTGTTGGAAGTATGAACGATAAAAAAAAGTTTTAGCTTGTTTAGTAAAAATCCGCTTGCTTTTGTTGCATACGGTGTTGCTATAGTTTTAATATTTCTAACAATGCATTTTTATAATGAATCGCGGGATTACAAGATTAGAGTTGATAATGCAATTACACAAATAAAAATGCAGAATCAGAATATGCAGGTGTTAATGAATAACCAGTTACCTGAAGCAGTTATAAATGCGCAATTGGATAATCCGGTAATTGTAAGAGCGTCTTTGTAGGAGATGAAAATGAAAAAGATATTACTAATTCTATTATTGATTGTTATTGCTGCTTGTGATAAAAGCAAAAATGATTTGCCAGGTAAAGATGAAAATTTTACCAGTGCCGAATCTTTGGTTGGTAAAGAAATTGAAGGTGATGCCGAGTTTTTTTCTGAAGTAGAAGAAATGCCCTCTGTAATTGGGGGGATGATGGAAATACAGAAGAATATTGTTTATCCAAAGGAAGCAAAAGAAAAGGGAATTAGCGGACGAGTATTAATACGGGCTTATATTGATGAAAAGGGGAATGTTGAGAAAACAAAAATTGTAAGAGGAATTGGATTTGGATGTGACGAAGCTGCGGCAATTGCAATTAGAAAGACAAAGTTTAATCCTGGAATTAATAAAGGAAAACCGGTTAAAGTGGCGTGCGCAATACCAATTGTCTTTAGACTGGATGACTTGGGTTATGAAAAAAACGGAACCTATTCAATTCTTGGAGTAAAGGAATATAACAGAAATAATGCAAGTTTACTGATGGGTAGAATTACGGCAGCAAAAAACGATATCCCAATTATAGCCGCAAATATATTATTGGAAAACACAGATAAAGGCGCGGCAACTGATTTAGGCGGAAATTACCAGATTAACGGAATTAAACCGGGTACGTATAAATTTAAAGTCAATGCTAAAGAATTTGAGAATTTCATATCAGGATCAATAGAAATAAAAGAGAATACAATAACATATTTAGATATAAAATTAGGATATAAGTAGACAAATACTTTCCGGCCGGAAGTAGAATCTAATAACACATATAATAATGGAGCAAAAAATGAAACAAGTAAATGAAACTATAGTGAGACTGGGATTATTGATGGTCTTTTTATTTACACTTTCCGCCGGAAGCCTTAATGCGCAGGATAAGTGCAAACAAAAACTTGATAAAGAACCTTTCCCGGTCGGCGGATTAAAAACAATAATGAAAAATGTTGAATATCCTGATAAAGCTAAAAAAGAAGGTATTCAGGGAAAAGTAATTGTAACAGCAGTTATTGATGCTGAAGGAAACGTAATAAAAACCAGCATCGAAAAGTCGGATAATGAAGTTCTAAATGATGCCGCGCTTAAAGCAGTTAAGAACACTAAATTTACCCCCGGTGAAAAAGACGGGAAAAAAGTAAAAGCAGAAGTAACTGTTCCTATAATGTTTAAACTAAGTTAACCGGATGCATTTTATCCGGTTTTAAGTTTTTTATAACAAAAAATAGGGGGATAAAATGGCACTTCCAAAAAATCCGAAGTACGATCTTAAAAGAACTTCTCAGAGAGTTTTTGAAGTAAGCTTAATAGTATCTCTAATGGTTACAATTTTAGCGTTCAAGTTTTTTCCAAATGTACAAAATGAAAGTGAGACTGTTTTTGTTCCTCAAGATTTAATTAATGTGGAGGATATTGCAAATACGGTTCATGAAAATAAACCACCTCCTCCTCCCAAACCGCCTATTCCTATTGAAGCAGCAATAGAGGATGAGGCAATAGAAGATTTAACAATTGATGAAACAGATTTTAATGATGAACCTATTGATGCTCCACCACCTATGATTGAAGAAGAAGAGGAAGAGGATGACGGAGCTTATATGTTTATTCCGGTTGAAGAACAGCCTTATCCAATAGGCGGAGTTGCGGCAATTCTTAAAAAAATTGAATACCCGGACATGGCTAAAAGAGCAGGTATTCAAGGAAAAGTTTATGTTCATGCATATGTTGATGTTGATGGTACAGTTACAAAGGTTGAGTTAATTAAAGGTATTGGAGCCGGATGTGATGAAGAAGCTCTTAACGCGGTTCTAAAAAGTGAATTTTCTCCCGGCAGACAACGCGGTAAAGCAGTTCGTGTTAGAGTTGCAGTACCTGTTATTTTTAGACTGCAATAGTTTAAAAAAAGATGACATCTTTTTTTAAGATGTCATCTTTAGTTTTGAATTTATTAAATGCCGCTTATATCAGCTTGTGCAAATTTGAATGCCGGAATCTTCCATGAAGAATATGGATAAGGATCATTTCCAACTTCTACTAAGCTATTCCAGAATTCTTTTGCGTTACCGGAAATATTTATTTCGTTTACAGGTTTTGTTATTTTACCATCTTCAACTAACAGTCCAACAATACCAAATGAAAAATCACCAGTTGTTGAGTTAGAATTACCGCCAATAAATCCGGTTACAAAAATTCCATTTTTCATTTCTTTAATCATATCTTCAGCAGATTTATCGCCATACTCAAATAATATATTTGTTGGGGATCCGCAGTTTGGTTCCATGTCTAATTTTTTACCATAATAAGTATCAACGTAATAATGGCGAAGAATTCCCTTTTCGATTACAACTTTTTTCCTGGTTGCAATTCCCTCACCATCATAAAGTCTGGAACCAAAAGCACCTTTAACAAAGGGATCGTCTATGAGAGTAAGTTTTTCAGACGCAATTTGTTTGCCAAGCATTCCTTCGAGAAAAGAACTTTTTTGCTGAAGAGCTCTTGCACTCATAGGGCTTGACATCATTCCAAGCAATCTTCCGCCGGAACGATTTTCAATTACTAAATCATATTTGCCTGATTTAATTTTGCTCTGACCAATTTTTCTTAAAGCGCGTTTAGCTGCTTCTGTTCCTAATTTTTGAGGATCAGGAAGTTGATTAAAGAATCTACTTGAACCCCAATACCAGTCTTCCGGTCTGCCGCCGCTTTCATCTTTTACTGTTACAGAAGCCCCGCATGAGAAATAAGTTGTTTTGTTCTCAGCTAAAAATCCGTTACTGTGGGCTTTTACCGATTCACTAATTCCATCAGAATATCCGGCAGATGCAGAGATTATTTTGTCACTTTGTGTTCTGGCTATTTCTTCAATTTCTTTTGCAATCTCTTTTCTCTTTTCCGGATTTACATTTTCATATTGTTTATCAACTAAATCTAAATCAACATCTAAATCCTTTGGATAATACTTTGGATCGGGTAGTGTTCTAAATTCGTCCTGACTTAAATATTTAGTTGCGGAAACAGCTTCTTCAATAAATTTTTCTAGCGCGTCTTTTCTAAGATCACTTGTTGAGTGACTTGAATATTTATGATTTGCATAAATAGTTAGTGACAGAGAGTTTTCAGTTGCCTCTGTTAAGTTTTCAATTTTTTTATCTCTAAAACTTACATCAACAGATCTGCTGTTTGATATATCTACTTTTACTTCATCAGCACCTTGTTTCTGAGCATATTTTGTGGCCCATTCGGCCAGGTTTAACCTTTCATTTTTCATTTTAAATTCCTCATATCAATTTTCAATTTTGTTTGAATAAACTATAACTTAAATAGTTTAGCTATTTACGCCTCCGACAGTAATGCTTGAAACTTTTACTGTTGGTAAGCCCATTGATACGGGAACACTTTGCCCGTCCTTGCCGCAAGTCCAGCCTCCTTCAGCCATTTTGAAGTCGTCTGCAACCATGTTAATGTTTTTAAGTACTTCCGGACCGTTACCAATTATATTAACGTCTTTAATAGGTCGCTGAATTTTTCCGTTCTCAATTAAATATCCTGACTTCACATAAAACGTGAAATCACCGCCGCCAATAAAAACCTGACCGTTTGTAAAATCTTCAGCTATAATGCCCTTTTTAACACTTTCAATAATTTCTTCCCTTTTATGCGGACCAGGAAGCATATATGTGTTTCTCATTCTAGGAAGAACCGGATGGCGGAACGATTGTCTCCGTCCGTTGCCGGTAGGTTTTAGTCCATAAAATTTTGCGCTAATTCTATCATGCAGATAGCTTTTTAATACTCCGCCTTCAACAAGATATGTTTCCTGAGAATCGTTACATTCGTCATCAACATTAATAGAGCCCCGTATATTAGGATTTGTTCCGCTATCAACAATTGTTACAAATTTTTCAGCAACCGGTTTTCCAATTTTATCGGCAAAGATCGAAATTTCTTTTCTATTGAAATCAGCCTCCATACCATGACCTATAGCTTCATGCAAAAGAATACCGCTGCTGCCGGCAGCCAATACAACTTCCATTTCCCCTGCTTCCGGCTTAACTGCCTCAAAAAGATTTGTAGTTCTTCTAACAGCTTCTGTTGCTAATCTATCAACATTTGCCGGAGTAAAAAATTCAATTCCCCTGCGTCCTGAAAGATTAAACCCGTTCTGTTCTTTAGCACCATTTTGTTCTGCTGTACATGAAACAGAAATCTGGCTCATCGGCTGATAATCGTATGTTATGCGTCCTTCGGAGTTAGCAACAAGATTATAAGTAGTCTGATCAATAAACCAAACATTCGATTTTATAATTCTGTTGTCTTCTGCAAATACTTTTTCGTTGATCTTTTGCAGATACGGAATTTTTTGATCAATCTTAACTTCTTCCCAAGGAGTTTCAATTTTATAGTAGTTAGGAGTTTCATGAAGTTTTAATGGAACAGGATCAAACTTTTTTGTTTCGTTTGCAATGTTTGCCGCGGTTTTAGCAGCTAACTTCATAGCGTTGGGTGTAATTTCTTCAGTAAAAGAATAACCTGTCTGATCGCCTTTTAAAACTCTGATGCCAACGCCATAACTTATATCACTGTAGGCACGGTTAACCGACTTGTCTTCAAGTCCAATATAATTGCTTATTGAATGCTGGAAGAACAAATCACAATAGTCCCCGCCTTTTGATAATGCGGTTTGCATCACTTCACGGATTATTTCTTCGCTAATGGTAAAATGATCATAATAATTTTTTAGTTTCATAACTGTTCCATCCGGAGTTGAAAATGCTTTTGAAGGATCTGCTTTTAGAAATGCCGGTACAAATGCAGCAGCTACTAAGCCTTTTGCTCCGTTCTCTAAAAATCGCCTTCTCGAAATACCTGTGCCCATTTTTGCTCCCTATTAATTATTAAAATTGTTTGAAAAGATTATGAATTAATTGGTGAAAAAATATACTAATTTTAGTCGGTTGAAACAGAAAAAAGTTCCTGGTTTTCCGAAGTGATCTTAAACACAGCAAATGGATTAAAATACTTTAAAGTGTTATTTTAATCATAATAAATAGTTGGGGATTGGATGCAAACTAAATTATCTCGCCGTACATTTATAAAAACTGCTTCAGTTGCCGGCAGCGCGCTTTTTATGGGCATAAGCCTCTCAAATAAATTTGACCTAATTATAAAAAACGCAAAAATTGTTGATGGGAGCGGTAGACCAGTCTATAAAAATGATATCGGTATTATTGGCAATAAGGTTGTCGCTATTGATGATCTTGCAAATTCATCGGCCGATATTATTTTAGATGTTGCGGGAAAACATGTTTCCCCCGGTTTTATAGATATTCATACACATACTGATAAAGAGCTTCTTGTAAATAATAAGGCTGAAAGCAAAATTAGACAGGGAGTTACTACAGAGGTCGGCGGTAACTGCGGTTCATCGGTATTTCCACTTTTGCCCAAAGATATAAAAGATATGAGAACTTCCGGCTTGGAAAAGTATGGGATAGAAATGAAATGGAAAAATATTGATGAATTTTTCAGCGCGCTTGAAAAAAATAAAACTTCAATAAATTATGCTTCCTTTACCGGGCATGGCGATATTAGGGCTTTTACAGTTGGCCGTAATGATGTTGAGCCGACTAAAGATCAGTTGAAAAAAATGAAGTGGCTTATTTCTGAATCAATGGAAATGGGCAGTTTAGGCTTATCAACCGGATTAGAGTATTCTCCGGGCAGTTATGCAAAGACCGATGAACTTATTGAATTGTGCAAAACAGTTGCATCAAAAAATGGTGTTTATGCAACACATATGAGAAACGAAGATGATACAGTTGAAGAGGCTATACAAGAAGCCTTAGATATAGCTGAATATTCTAAAGTGTCATTGCAAATATCACATCTTAAAGCCTGTAATAAAGCTAATTGGCATAAAGTTGAAAATATGTTAAGAATGATTGGGGATGCAAATAAATCAGGTATACCTGTTCATGCTGATAGATATCCTTATATAGCTTATGGAACCGGGTTATCAGCTTTTTTGCCTTTATGGGCCAGACAGGGAAACACTGATGATGTAATTGAAAGATTAAAAGATAAAAATCAAATAAAAAAAATCTATGAATACACTGATAGCCGCGGCATACGAATTGGCGGATGGGACAGAGTAGTTATAAGTTCATGTTCGGAAAAGCATAATAAAAAGTGGGAAGGAATGTCGATAAAAGATTGTGCCGGGGAATGTAATAAAAGCGAACTCGATTTTATAAAGGAATTATTGATTGAAGAAAGACTTAATCCGGGCATTGTTGGATTTGCAATGGATGAAAAGAATTTGGAAAAAGTTTTAGCGGATAATTTAGTTATGGCAGGATCAGATGGAACTGCAGTTGCTCCGTACGGGAAATTGGGAACAGGAAAACCTCATCCAAGATATTACGGTACTTTTCCAAGGGTAATAGGGAAATTCTGCAGAGAAGATAAAATATTTGATCTTCAGACTGCAATAAAGAAAATGACTTTGATGCCTGCGGAAAAATTGAATCTTAAAAATAGAGGTCAAATAAAAAAAGGGTATTATGCCGATTTAGTGGTTTTCAATTTTGATAACGTAATTGATAAAGCAACATTTAAGGATCCCCACAATTATCCAACCGGGATTGAAAAAGTTATTGTTAACGGAAAACTGACCATAAACGACGGAGTTCATACAGGTGCTTTAAATGGTGATATAATAAGGCACAAAACATAAATTAATTCGTCAAACACAATGTTGTTTTTTCTAAACAGGTATAAGTATTTTTTATTTAGCATTTAACAATACACAGTATTTAAATATAAAATCATAAATTATTCATGGAATAAATGAATACAACATATTGTCTAATCATAAAACCATAATAAAAGCAAATTATGAAAATTAAAATTGATCATCTCTCAAAGATTTACAAAAATGGAAATAAAGCTGTAAACGATGTAACACTAGACATTGATAGCGGAATGTTTGGTCTTCTGGGACCAAATGGCGCGGGCAAAACAACTTTAATGAGAATACTTGCAACTTTAATGACAGCATCATCCGGCGATGTAAAAATAAATGATCTCGATATATTAAATGATAGAGGTGCAATAAGATCGATGTTAGGTTTTCTTCCCCAGGATTTCAGTTCATTTCCAAAATTAAAAACATGGGAGTTCCTCGACTATTCGGCAGCACTTGCTGGAATTAAATTGAAGAAGGAAAGAATGCATTTAGTTGATGCAATGCTTGATAAAGTAGGACTGCTTGAATTCAGAGACAGACAGGCAAAAAAACTTTCCGGTGGAATGAAACGCAGGTTAGGTATTGCACAAGCACTTATTGGAGATCCAAAGATATTAATAGTTGATGAACCAACTACCGGACTTGACCCCGAAGAGAGAATAAGATTTAGAAATATTCTTTCTGATATGAGCAGAAAAGAAATTGTAATTATACTATCAACCCATATTGTTGGCGATATTTCCAGTACATGTAAAAAGATGGCTTTGTTAAACAAAGGTTCGGTTGCTTTTAACGGCACTCCGGATGAGTTAATAGATTTAGCGCGTGAACATGTTTTTAGAATTGAAGCCTTTGATAGTGATCTTGAAAATATAAAAGCAAACTATCCTGTTATATCAACTATACCTTCCGAAAACGGCTGGGATGTTGAAGTGGTTGCTAATAAACTGGGGGATTATAAAGGTGAAATAATTGAGCCTAATTTGGAACATGCCTATATGTATTTTATGGAATATTTAGTTGAAGACGAAACAGTTAAAGTTTACTAATAAATGGAAAAAATAAATGTTATCACTATATAACATAACTATAATAGCAAAATTTGAACTTAAAACATTATTGCGAAGCTGGTTCTTGAGAATATTTATTGTTTTAAGCCTTGCATTTCTGTTTATGTACGATCTGGTAACCATTACAAATGTATTTAAGCCTTTTATACCTAGGTCTATGTACGCATTGCCTTCTTCAACTCCTTACATAAACATGGTCCTTTTTAATCTAGCACAGGCAGTTATTGCTGTTTTCCTGTCATCCGATTTTTTTAAAAGGGATAGAAAACTAAATACAACCGAAGCAATTTATATTAGATCGATGAGTAACAGTTCGTACATTTTAGGAAAGGCAATCGGTATTTTATTTGTATTTGTTATCTTAAATGTTTTTGTCTTAGTATTAACCGGAACCATACATTATTTCTTTGGATTATCTGATGTAAATATATACGCATATTTTTTATATCCGCTTGTAATAAGCCTGCCAACGCTGGTATTTATTATCGGGCTCACATTTTTCTTAATGGGAGTAATTAAAAATCAGGCCATTACATTTATTATTTTACTTGGTTATATAGCTTCAGCAATTTTTTATTTAGGGCCGCAGATTGATCCAATATTTGATTACACAACAATGTGGTTTCCATTAATGTATTCAGATTTTGTAGGGTTCGGCAATGAATATGAAATTCTAATACATCGGGGATTATATCTTTTCGCGGGCATTGGATTAATATTTTTAACTATCCTGATGTTCAAACGCTTACCCCAGGAAGATTTAATAAGAAAGCTATCATTACCCGGAACTATTATCTCACTAATTGTTGTCCTATTCTCTATTTATTCATATATACTAATACCTATTGAAAGAGAATCTTTAAGAACAGATATATATACGGCAAATTATGAGAGTTCAAAAATTCCCAGAGTAACAATAACTGATAACACTATTAGTTTAACTCATAAAAAAAATCATTTGGAATGCAGATCAGAAATAAAATTTGTTAATAAAAATGAGGAGTCGGTTACCGGTTATATTTTTAATCTGAATCCCGGGCTAATAGTAACATCGGTTACAAGTAAAAATAAAAACATAGAATTTGTAAATGAAAAAGGCCTGATAAGAATTACTCCTGATAAACAACTATTATCGGGAAATAGTGATTCACTATTAATTTTTTATGAAGGACAAATTGACGAAAACGCATGTTATCTTGATATGGACGATGAAAGGCTTGATGAGTCGAAAAGACAGTTTGTATTCGGGATTAAAAAACGATATTCATTTTTAACAGAAAATTATGTCTTGTTAACAAATGAAAATCAGTGGTATCCTAATTCCGGTGTAAAATATTTAAGGAATAATCCATTCAGTTATAAAACGAATTTTATAAACTTTAAATTAAATGTAACAACAGATAAAAATCTTAATGTATTATCACAAGGTACCGAAACAAAATTAAATGAGTATGAAACCAGTTTTAATATGAGCAAGCCAATTCCGTTTATTTCACTTATAATTGGAGATTATGAAAAACGCTCAATAAAAGTAGACTCAGTTGATTACAGTCTTTATACTTTTGAGGGGCACAATTATTTTGATGAATATTTAAACGAAGTAGGTGATACACTCGGGACTTTAATAAGAGAACTTAAAAATAATTATGAAACTAAAATAGGTTTAGAATATAAGTTTAACAGACTCTCTTTAATCGAGGTTCCTGTCCAATATACTACATATAAAAGGGCCTGGACGGTTGCCCAGGAAAGCGGACAGCCGGAAATGATATTTTTAACTGAGAATGGATTTAATGTTGAAGCTGCGGATTTTAAATTATATAAGCAGGGTCAGGAAAGATTTAGCGATAGAAGTAATCAGGTAATACTTGAAAAAGAAAAACAAGGCCAAATGTTCAACAACTTTATATCCTCAACATTATTTGATCAATCTAGAAATATGCGATTCCGTTCTCAAAGTGATTTGCAAAGTGCAGGGAACCCATTTTCAATATTTCCAAATTATTATTCTTATGTATACAAAGTATCTTCAGATAGTTATCCGTTATTTAATACTTTGTTTGAAGGCTATTTAAAAGGTGATGAAGACGATTCCCCATTTTCAAGAAGACGTGTAATGGAAGCCATTACGCCAATTGAAAAAGCAGCAATTAGTTTGAGTGAAAAAGGAATTGCTGCCCATTTAAGTGATACACTTAAAAAAGATATATTGCCGGATATATTAGATATAAAAGGAGATTATCTGTTTAACATGTTAAAGGGAATGATTAGCACAGAAAAATTATCTTCAATTATAAATAATATACTTTCTAATTCTCCCAACTCAGAAATTGATTTAGAGGTTTTTCATAAAAAAATATTAGAAGAAACAAGTATTGATATTTATAGCATGATGGATGAATGGTACAATCAGAACGGGCTGCCGGGATATTTAATAGAAAAAATTGAAAACTATAGATTTACAGAAGGTAACAGAGAAAAATATCAAGTCAGGTTTACGGTTACAAATCCGGAGAATGTGAGCGGAGTTATTAAAACCTCATTCTATGCGGCTGGCGGTCGTGGTGGAGGCAGAGGCGGCGGCAGATTTGGCTCTTTTGGCGGCAGTGGCGCGGATGAGGCAATTAGTGAACAAATTTTATTGCTGGGTTCTAAACAAACACTTGAGTACGGAATTGTATTGGATGAAGAACCACGGAGAATGAACATCAACACAATTTTATCATTAAATCTTCCGCTTGATATTGAAAAAACCTTTGAAGAATTTGAAGAGCGTAAAAAAGTTAAACCCTTTATAGGAAGTTTTCCGGTTGAACAAGGCCGTTTAATTAATAGTGGTGAAATAATAATAGACAATGAAGATTCGACATTTACATTTGTTAACACCAGTGATAGAAGCATGCTTAAGCAGTTACTGGATTTAGGAAATGATGATGAAAAATATAAAGGTGTCAGATTCTGGAATCCTCCAAATAATTGGACTGCAACTATACACTCTGATTTTTACGGCAAATATATACACTCTGCTCATTTTATTGGAGGAAGTGACGGCAGCAAATCAGTTTCATGGAACACAGAAATTTTATCCGGCGGTTATTATGATGTTTACGCCTACATTAGTAACGCTTTAACATTTGGAAGAAGAGGTCAAAATAATTCCAATACTAAATATCATTATAAAATACATAATGATGATGGTGTTGAGGATGTTGAGGTTGAAATTAATAATGCTGACAAGGGCTGGAATCTTTTAGGCAGATATTATTTTTCGGAAGGGAATTGCAAAGTTGAATTGACTGATGAAGGTGAAGGACTAATTATAGCAGATGCAATAAAATGGATAGCACAATAATCAAATATAATTTGAGTAAGAAATTAGGTTATAAAATGGAAAAAATATTTTTACTGGTTTGTATTTTACTCTTTAGTAACAATTATACTAAGGCACAGACTATATTGAACATGGATGGAGCTTTAGAAATAGCTGAGGTTAATAGCCCAACTATTATAAAATCGAAGCTCAATTTAGAAAGGAGCAAAGAATCACTTAATGCTCAAAATGCTGCTTTAAAATCAAAATTCAATTTATCTATTACTCCTTTTGAATATTCGAAGGACAGAGTTTTTAATGACTACTTCTCGCAATGGAATACAAACGAAACTAAAAGGTCATCCGGTACTTTCAGTATTTCACAGCCCTTAAAATGGACTGATGGAACGTTATCGCTTATAGATAGATTTTCATGGCAGGATGCTTTTAGTGAATTTAACAATGATAATGAAAAATCTTTCAGTAACAATCTGTATCTAAGTTATGATCAGCCATTATTCACATATAACAGAACTATGCTTGAGCTGAAAGAGCTTGAGTATGATCTTGAAAATGCAACGCTAAGTTATGAAATGCAGAAATTGAATTTGAGAAAAAATGTTACTCAGGCGTTTTATGATGTATATCAAAAACAGCAGAGTATGGAAATTTCACAGGAAGAATATAATAGTCAGAAAAAAAATTATGATATAACAATCAATAAAGTTGATGCCGGAATTTTAGCCCGGGAAGAATTATATCAGGCAGAATTAAACATGCTGAATAGTGACGCGGAATTAAAAACAAACAAGGTTCAGTTAGAAAATGCTCTGGATGATTTTAAGCAATTAATTGGAATGCCTTTAGATGAAGAGATTACAATTGTTACTGATATAACATTTAATCCGATTATGGTTGATCTTAAGAAGGCTTCGGAATATGGTTTAAATAACCGGATGGAATTGAGACAAAGAGAAATTGACATTGAGGCTTCACAGTTTAATATTATAAGAACATCTTCAATAAATGAATTTAAAGGTAATTTGTCGTTATCAGTAGGTATAATAGGAACTGATGAAAAATTAGCAAAGATCTACGATACCCCCACAAACAACCAGCAATTTGCGGTTACCTTCGATGTACCCCTATGGGACTGGGGCGAAAGTGATGCGCGTATTAAAGCTGCGGAAGCAAGTCTAAAAAGTTCTCAGGTTTCTTTTGAAGATGAAAAGATCAGCATACTAAAATCGATTAGAAGTGTTTACAGAAATCTAAATAATCTGGAAATGCAGATAGATATTTCTGAAAAAAGTGTAAGGAATGCTGAACTGGCATATGAAATAAATTTAGAAAGATATAAAAACGGAGATTTAACCAGTATAGATCTCGATATTTTTCAGAATCAATTATCTCAGACCAAGTTAAATAGAATTAGTGCTTTACTAAATTATAAAATTGAATTATTAAATTTGAAAATACAGTCGCTATGGGATTTTGAACATGAAATTCCTGTGCTTAAAAAGTTTGATAAATAATTTTGAATAGGAGAAAAAAGTGAAAAAGTATTTCAGCTTTTTATTTTTGATGTTGTTTTTAATAGGGTGTACCGGCAATGATACGGATTTTGATACAGATATTTCCGTACCAGTTTCGGTTGAAGATGTAAAGTATAAATCAATAGAACAGTTTATAGAAACAACAGGAACAGTTATGCCTGTTAAGGAAGCTGTTTTAAGTTCAGAAATCGGCGGGAAATATTCACTGCAAATAAATCCCGGCACAAAGAGGAATTATTCACTTGGCGATTTGGTTAAAAAAGGTGAAGTAATTATTAAAATTGAAGATGAAGAATTTGCAAATGAAATACGAATTGATCTGAAAAAACATTCCCTCGATAACGCACTTAGCGAATATGAAAAACAGAAATCAATTTACGACAAAGGCGGTGTTACTTTACGTGAGTTAAACACATCTGAAACAGATTATTTAAATGCAAAGTATACTTACGAGAATGCTGTTATTCAGTTAGAAAAAACAAAAGTGAAATCACCTTTTGACGGAGTAATTGTTGATATCCCATATTATACTGAAAATGTTAAAATCTCAACAGGCAGACAGGTTCTAAAGGTTATGAATTATTCTGAGCTATATATGGAAATAAATCTGCCGGAAAAATTATTGGACAAAATAAATGTTAAACAAAGTGCCCGTATAATGAATTATACAATTGAGGATGATACACTGAAAGGAACAATTTCGCAAATATCGCCGGCTATAGATACACAAACAAGAACTTTTGAGGCGACCTTAAAAATTGAAAATAACGAGAGATTATTAAGACCCGGTATGTTTGCAAAAGCTGAATTAATTATTGCAAAAAAAGATAGTGTATTAGTTATACCTAAAGATATAATATTATCTAAGCAACGCGGTAAAACAGTTTTTGTTGTTGCTAAAGGTGCTGCCCGGGAAGCTGTTATAACAACGGGACTTGAGAATCCTACACATGTAGAAGTAGTTAAAGGATTAAAGCTTAATGAACGCATTGTTACAAAGGGTTTTGAGACTCTTCGCAATAGAAGCAAAGTGAAAATTATTAAGTAATAAAATTTGTCATCCCGATTTGTTATAACGGAATCTAGTTTTACTAGCGACTCTAAAACAGACTGGCAAGACAAAATTATGATGTGATTAAATCGAATATGAGGAAAGCAAATAATAGATGAAAAAGCTAATTCAGTTTTCAATAGAATACCCGGTAACAATAATGATGGTTATATTGGGCGTTTTGCTGCTTGGGTATATTTCTTTTGACAGATTAAGTATTGATCTTTTCCCTGATCTTAATAATCCCAGATTGTTTATCGATTTACAAGTTGGCGAAAAACCTCCCGAGGAGATTGAAAAAAATTATACCAAAGCAGTTGAATCAATTGCGATACAGCAAAAAGGAGTTACACAGGTTTCTTCCGTAACTAAGGTTGGTGTGGCGCAGATAACGGTAGAGTATAGTTGGGATAAAGATATGGATGAGGCTTTTCTCGATTTACAAAAAACAGTTACAAGTTTAGCTCAAAACCTTGAAGTTGATGATATAAGCATTTCACAAGTCGATCCAAACTCTGATCCCGTTATGACCGTGGCATTCTCTAACCCGAATATTACAGATATGGATAATTTAAGGAAGACCGCTGAAAACTATATTAGAAATGAACTGATTAGAATTGAAGGAATTGCTGATATTGAATTAGTTGGTATTGAAGAAAAAGAAATAGATATAGAAACAAATAATTATATGCTTGCGGCGCATTCATTAACTCTGGAACAATTAAAATCTCAGATAGAAAAATTTAACGCTAATATATCTGGCGGATCTATTGTTGAAATGGGCAAGAAGTATATTATAAAGGGTGTAAGTGTATTCCAAACTATTGATGATATTAAAAAAACAATTGTAAGTTATAAATTAACCGCTGAAGGTGATAGTCTAAAAAAAGTTCCGGTATATCTTTCGGATGTTGCCTCGGTAGTTTATAAAAATAAAGATCCTGAGAATATTGTAAGGCTTAATGGAAAAAGATGTGTAGGTCTTTCAGTTTATAAAGAGACCAAGTATAATACAGTTAAAGCAATTGAAGAACTTAAAGTAGCTTTAAAGGAAATCTCCAATGCCTTGCCCGGATATGAATTTGTTGTAATTCAAAACCAGGGTGAATTTATTCAAAACTCCATTGAGGAAGTTGAAGAAACAGCATTGATAGGAATTATATTAGCGGTTCTAATTCTATACATATTTCTTAGGCATATTGGTACTACAACTATTATCAGTATTGCAATCCCAATATCCATAGTGGCAACTTTTAATTTAATGTATTTTAATGGATTAACACTTAACATAATGACTTTAGGCGGACTTGCCTTAGGTGCGGGAATGCTGGTTGATAATGCTATTGTTGTGATGGAAAATATTTTTAGAAATTTAGAAGCCGGAGAATCAGTTAAAGAAGCGGCAATAAAAGGCACTTCACAAGTTGGAGGAGCTATAATATCCTCTACAGTAACAACAATAATTGTTTTTCTTCCCATTGTATATTTGCACGGAGCTTCCGGCGAATTGTTTAAAGATCAGGCATGGACAGTGGCGTTCTCACTAATCTCATCTTTATTTGTCGCAATATTTCTTATACCATTATTGAGTACAAAGTTTTTAAAAAATCATACTTCTAAAAAACAGAAAAAGTCTATTCAATTTAAGAGTTATAAATCCTTTCTAAATAAAGTGCTGGATAAAAGTATTTTGGTTATGACTCTGGCTTTAATCTTAATAATTGGTTCTTATTTTCTAATACCGGTTATAGGCAGCGAGTTTATGCCGAAGACAAATTCAAGTGAAATTACATTAGAAATAAAATTAGATGAAGGAACCGGATTAGAACTAACAGCTTCAACTGTTTCATCACTTGAACATCTTATTACAGAAATTGTTGGTGAAGATCTCAAATATTTATATAGCAATATTGGAGCCTCTAAAACATCTACATCCGATATTGGATCTTTGTTTAATGATGAAAACTATGCTGAACTGAAAATTGTTTTAAATGATGAATCAATTGGCAGATCGGGTATAATTATTAATAATTTGATGCAGGGACTTGAGGTTACTGAAGATATAGAAATTAGTATTAGTACCGATAAGACACCGCTTGCGCAAATACTTGGAACTGAAGATACACCGATAGTTATTGAGATAAAAGGAGATGACCTTGAAGTTCTTGAAGCAATTTCTGAACAAGTAAAATCAAAACTTTTAGCAATGGATGAATTATCAAATATCCAAACCAGTTTTGAAAAGGGTGCGCCGGAGATTGATGTACAGATTGACAGAGTACGGGCTGGTTTATTTAATCTTGGTGTTAATGAAATTAGTTCGCAGGTGCAGGATAAATTAAGCGGTAAGGATGCCGGCGATTGGGAATATGAAGGTGAAATGAAAGATATAACCTTAAGTATTCCTGATGTTTCGCTGCTAGAATTAGAAAACATGATTTTAAATAGCGGCACAAGTGTAATAAGACTAAATGAAGTAGCTGTTATAAGTGAGAAAAATGCGCCAAAAGAAATAAACAGGCGAAACCAAAGCAGAATTGGTAAAATAACATCGCAGTTAAATGATAATGTTATTTTTGATCACATTGTGAAAAAGATTACCAATGAACTCTCTGATATTCCGCTGGAACCAAATTATAAAATTGAAGTTGCAGGCCAGGAGTTAAAAAGACAAGAATCAATGAGCAATCTGGTATTTGCTTTTCTACTTTCTATAATTTTAGTTTATATGGCTTTGGCATCGCAGTTCGAATCGCTTCTTTATCCATTTACAATTTTATTAACAATCCCGCTAGCCGGTGTGGGAGCTGTTTTTATATTCTTAATTCTTGGTATGCCGTTTAATATTATGGCTTTTATAGGAATAATTATGCTTGTCGGAATTGCTGTTAACGATTCTATCATATTAGTAGATGCAATTAATCAGCTTAAAAAAGAAGGTCTGGAATTACGTGCTGCTATTATTGAAGCAGGAACCAGACGTATTAGACCAATTGTAATGACAAGTTTAACAACTATTTTAGCATTATTACCATTAACATTAGGGATTGGTGAAGGCGCGTCTTTAAGATCGCCAATGGCTTTAGCGGTTATAGGAGGATTAATAACCTCAACAATATTAACCTTAATCGTAATTCCTTGTGTTTATTTGTCTGTAGATAAATTAAAAGAAAAATTCAATTTCAGTAAGTAAGATTAAATTTCATGGATCTATTAAAAATAGTTGTTGAAAGAAAAACGTTTGTAAGTATGGTCTTTATTGGACTTTCGCTTCTTGGATATATTTCATATAGAAATTTACCAGTCGAGTTATATCCTAATACTGAATTGCCAATGCTCTTTATTCAGGTTAATTCAATTCAGGAGGTTAATCCTTCTTATATGGAGAATCAGGCAATTATACCTTTGGAAGGTGCTATTGGTACCCTTGAAGGTATTGAAAGTATTGACTCTTATGTTGATAGCAGAAGTGGAATGATAACCATTTTTTATGAGCAAAATATTAACACAAAATATGCTTACCTAAAACTAAATGAAAAAATTGAAAATGCGAAATCGAAACTGCCCGAAGGATTTATTGTTAATGTATTAAAGATTGATACTGAGAAATTAACAAATCAGTTTATTGATCTTGAAGTGCGCGGTTCCGGCGGATCTGACAGAGTAAGAAATATTGTTGAAGAAAAAATACTTCCGGTTCTTGAAAGTGTGGATGGAATCGCAAATGTTGAAGTTACAGGAGGCAGGCAAAAATCGGTAGAGATTATTCTTCGAAAAGAAATATCTGAAGCCTATGGAATAACGCCATCCAGAATCAGCAGTCTGATTAATCAATATAATAAGTCTACAACATTTGTCGGGGAGACATATAAAAACAATGCAAGATATTTTGTAAACGTATCCTCGGAAACTGATGATATTACAGAGATAGAAAATATAATAGTTATTCGGCAGGGTCCGGTTAGATTAAAAGATATAGCTGATATATCTTTTGGTGTAAAAGAAGAAGAAACTCTTAGCAGGGTAAACGGAAAGGAATCAGTTACAGTACAACTTATAAGGGATTCACAAGTTAATCTGATTGAACTGTCGCATAAAACACAAGATGTAATTACTGATCTGAATAACAAACTAAGTTACCTGGATGTTGAAATTTATATTCAGCGAAATACAGCTGAAGAAATTGAACGGAATATTGATTTAATTATAGAACTGGCTCTGGTAGGCGGATTGCTGGCTATATTTATTCTTTGGATATTTTTGCGAAATTTTCAATTAGTTATAACAGTTGCTCTGGCAATCCCGATTTCTGTTTTTACAGCATTCAACTTCTTTTATTATTTTGATATATCTATAAATAGCCTGACTCTTATTGGAATTGCATTAGCAGTCGGGATGCTCCTGGATAATAGTGTAGTTGTTCTCGAAAATATTTACAGGCTTTCTTCGTCAGACAAAAATTATAATAATACAGTTGTACAAGGCACCAAAGAAGTATGGCGTTCTATAATGGCCGCTACACTTACTACAATAACTGTATTTCTTCCGTTTGTATTTTCTACAAATTTTCTGGTCAGCTTATTTGGCACTCATATCGGTGTATCAATTGTTTCTACCTTAATAATCTCTCTATTAGCAGCACTTTTTCTGGTTCCAATGATCACTCACTATTTTTTATTGAGAAAGAAAAAGAATCAAAAAGTTTTTGAAAGATTAGGACTCGACAACAGACTAATTCAGATTTATTTAGTTTTGCTGAAATCATGTATAAGATTTCCGGCCAGAACCATAATAGGAGCGGTTATAATTTTCTTCGCAAGTATATTTATAGCTTTAGCGGTAAGTATAAGTGTATCAAACGAAGTTGAAACAGATTCTTTTAATCTATACGCAACAATGCCGGAAGGATCTACACTTGAATTTTCGGATGAGTTAACAAAAGAGATTGAGGGGAAATTAGAGAATCTTAAAGAGAAAGAAAGTGTCACTAGTAGAATTTATGAAGATCAGTCTATACTGACTATTAAGCTGAAAGAAGATTATTCATCAATTGATAATAAAAGTATTGAAGATATAAAATCGAATATTCAAAATTCTGTTAACAGTATTAACAATGCTGAAATAGGATTTGATCAGCCGCAGTCTAATCAGCGTTTTGGCGGCGGCAGCGGAATGAACATGCTGAACCGATTTGAAAGGATGATGGGAATCGGTTCTCAAAGGGAAACGGTTCTGATTAAAGGCAGCGATTTTGAAAAAATGAGAAACGTCGCGAATGATATTAAATATTATCTGGAAGATCTTTCCTCGGTTAATTATGCAAATGTTTCAGTAGCGGGCAACCGACCGGAAATACATTTGTTATTTGATACACACATAATGAGTCAGTTCGATATTCCTCTAACATCAGTGTTAAGTGAACTTAATACATTCAGAAAAGAATTTACTTCAAATACAAAATTTAAGCAGGGCGTTGATGAATATGATATAACTATTAGAACTGAGGATCCCGGTGCTGATAATGACAAAACGATGGAGGATTTAAGAAAGCTGGTTATTACTGCAAATTCCGGTTCAAGTTTTGAACTGCATGATATAAGTAAAATTATTTATGCAAGCGGAATGTCTTCTATTACCAGAGTTAATCAGGAAAAACAAATTGAAGTATCATACCAATTCCTGTCAGAAATAAATGAATCGAATGATCTTCTTGATAACGCAAAATTAGAAATTGAAGAACTTGTTTCAAGTTTAGTTATTCCTTCTGGTATTGCAATTGAAGTAGTTCAGGAAGATGACGAATTTGAAGAGTATTATTTCTTAATTGGTGTTGCAATACTTCTGATCTATATGATTCTGGCTTCAATATTTGAATCTTTAATAACACCGCTTGTACTAATGTTTTCAATACCCTTGGCAGCTATAGGTTCCTTAGGAGCACTTATAATTACTGGTAACTCACTTCTTAATACTAATACGTTAACCGGATTTTTAATTCTGTTAGGAGTTGTTGTTAACAATGGAATTATTCTTATTGATTATTCACGGATACTTAGGAAAAGAGGTTACGGTAAACTGCGGGCAATTGTTACGGCAGGTATGGCGCGGACACGCCCGATTGTTATAACAGCTATTACTACCATTATAGCTATGTTTCCGCTGGCAATGGGTGAATCGGAATATGTAGCCGCAATTGGAGCGCCGTTTGCAATTACGGTTATTGGCGGTTTAGCTGTAAGCACATTGTTTACACTTATATTTATTCCAACATTTCACTCTGGTCTTGATAATGCAATTAAATGGATTCGTGAATTAGACTTAATAAGTAAAATCCTTCAACTCATAGTGTTCATAGCACTTTCTGCAATTGTCTATTATGAAGTTGATAGTTTTATTTGGCAGCTTGTAGATTGGTTCTTAGTTATTATTACAGTTCCTGCTATAACTTATTTTATTAAAACCAGCTTAAGACGCGCGGATGAAAAAATAATTGCCGATGGTGAAGATATAATTATTAAGATCCAGAACCTGGTTAAAGTTTATGATGCCGATTCCCGTTTTATGCGTGAATGGAAAAAAGGAAAAGCTAAACTTAATAAATTTTATGATCCGGCTAATTATATCTGGGAAATTCCGTTCTTTGGATTCCTGATCTATTTTAATTATTTCTATTTGAACAAAGGATTTTGGATTTTCTTTCTTGCGCATATAATTTTCTTCTATCTTCTCTATTTAATAAAGAATGTGGTGACGAAAATAAATTCAGAAAATAAAGTAATCAAATTTATTAGCGGAAATTTATATAAGGTCATTTTCTGGGGATTCCCTACGTTAAATCTTGTTATATTTTACTTAATGTGGAAAAGCCTCACACTTATTGTTTTCATCGCGGTTCTATGGTATGCGGCTCTTCTTGTTTATTCCACATCGCGGAAATTGTACAAAGGATTAATCACAATTGAAATTAATCCGAAAGGATTAAGAAAAGTTAGAAATAATTATTATAAACTGGTAAAACATATTCCAATAATTGGGAAACAGAAAAAACCATTTAAAGCATTAAACAGAGTTACACTTGAAATTGGGAACGGAATGTTTGGATTACTGGGGCCAAATGGAGCTGGTAAAACTACCCTAATGCGAATTATCTGCGGTATACTTGAACAAAGTTATGGTAAAGTCTGGATTAACGGAATTGATAGGAACGAAATGCGTGAGGAACTTCAAGGTTTAATTGGTTACTTGCCGCAAGAGTTTGGTACGTACGAAAATATGACTGCTTTCGAATTTCTTAATTACCAGGCTATTCTAAAAAATATTTTGGATAAAGATAAACGTGAAGCAATGGTGAAGTATGTTCTTGAATCAGTTCACATGTATGAGAAAAAAGATGATAAGATTGGCTCCTTTTCTGGCGGAATGAAACAGAGAATTGGTATCGCGCAGATTCTTCTGCATCTTCCTAAGATTCTTGTTGTTGATGAACCAACAGCCGGACTTGATCCTCGTGAGAGAATTAGATTCAGAAATCTGCTTGTGGAACTGGCTCAGGACAGGATTGTTATATTTTCCACACATATAATTGAAGATATTTCAAGTTCATGCAGTAAGGTTGCGGTTCTAAACAGCGGAGAAGTGAAGTATGTGGGTGAACCCGCTAAGATGGCGGAAATTGCCGAAGGAAAAATCTGGCAGTTGAAAGTGTCGCAAAGTGAATTTGAAAAACTGCAAAATGAATATGTAATTATAAATCACATGCGAGATGGTGATAGGATTAGAATAAGATGTATAGCCGGGAAACAGCCGCATGAAGATGCAATTGCTATAAAACCTAGTCTGGAAGATGCTTATTTGTGTTTGCAAAAGAGCGGTTAAGTATTTGTAGTATAAATGAAGCTGTCTGTTGATATGCAAAGTGAAAAATCTATAATATAAATTGACGGGGAAATATAAATGACCAATAGAGTGAAGCTGGAGAAATGATGTTTAGCAAATTTAATCTAAGAAATAATATAGATCTCATAGATAAATTATTCCGATATAATCTGAAAATAATTTTTGCCAATAAATTTATTTACTTCCTATTGGCAGCGGTTGGTTTTTTCATTTTTGTAACTATAGTTAGTTTGTTTTCATCATCCGATTCAAACGTACAATCCGTTTATTATTTACAGTTATTTCCAGGCATACTATTAATCTTTTATCCAACTACATTTGGTATTCAGAATGATGAAGATTCACGAATGCTAGAAATAATTTTTTCCATTCCCAATTACCGTTACAAGGTTTGGCTTGTTAGAATGATAATCATTTACATTATAGTTTTTGCGCTTCTAATAGTATTATCAATTCTTAGTTATTTTGCAATCGCGGTTGTCCCGATTTTTGAAATGTCATATCAGCTTATGTATCCAATATTTTTCCTGGGCAGTTTTGCTTTTATGATCTCTACTGTAATCCGCAACGGAAACGGCTCCGCTATTATTATGATAATTATCGGACTCGTTTTTTGGATATCCAGCGGAATATTGCAGTACAGCGAATGGAATATTTTTCTAAATCCATTCGATTTACCTCGAGATGTTAGTGAAGTAATTTGGCAGACAGTTATGACAAACAACCGGCTTTACCTTTTAGCCGGAATAATTCTAACGCAATTATTTGGATTGTTTAATCTGCAGAATAGAGAAAAGTTTGTTTAGAACGAATATATATATATTAAATGTAGAGTCGGGGCATGCCCCGACTCTGTGATTAAGCTTACTTAACCAAACTCATCTTCTTAACCTGAACAAAATTACCACTTTGCAATTTATAAAAATATATTCCGCTATTTAAATTAGATGCATCAAATGTGATTTTATACGTTCCGGCAGATTGAGCTTTATTCACTAATGTTTTTATTTCGTTTCCAAGTACATCATAAATTTTGAGCTGCAGGATCGAGGTATGCTTCGACTCGACGATGGGAATTGAGTATTCTATTGTTGTTGCCGGATTAAACGGATTAGGATAATTTTGTTCAAGCGAAAATCCTATTGGCAACCTGTCTTCTTCAGAAGTACCTGTAATATTAGTTATTTCAAATGGATTATCAGATAAATCATAAGTAGTTAACTTTGCATTATCCTGAACAGCTATAATACAGTCAGTTGAAATATCTTCCGGTACCAGCCATCTATAAATGCCAAATTGAGCGGTAGTTGACGGAACTATTGTTTTCCAGGTTGAACCGCTGTTGAGAGAATATCTTAAGCGAACATTATCTATCAATTGGGATTGCCATGTTATTTCTAATATGCTTCCAACGGGCAATATTTCACCCCCGTTTGGTGATAATAAGATAACTTCTGGCTCAGCATTTTTTTCATAAACATTTATTTTATTAAAATTAAAATTACCGTTTGATATGTTAACTTTTAGAATATGATTTCCTTCTGTAAGCTCAACTTCATTTGAAACAACATCTTTCCATGTTTGCCATCCGCCGGTAGAATTTATACTGATATTCCCGGTTACATCAATTCCGTCAATTTCAATATTAAAACTTCCGCCGCTGCTTTCACTTGCAACCCTTGATGTAAATACATAAGAACCAGTGCCGGTTACATTTATTGAATATGCAAGCCATTCATTTGCCTGAGTCCAGCCAATATTATAACCTCCGCCTAAATCTTCGCACACCTCTATATCTACAGAATTATTTCTATAAGTAGAACCGGTATTGCTGGCATCTTTATCAGAATAAGATATTCCTTCCTTTCCTAAATCATAATCTTCCAACTGAATAACTCCCGGAATTGTATGATAATATCCTTTGTAGGAAGACTGTGACACACTTTCGCCAACAACAATATGTATTTTCTCAGATTCTCCCACAATACCTGTTGTTGAATAAGTTTTTGCTGAAATAGTATAAGAGCCGGCTTCAACATTATTCCAGTTCATATTGTAAGGCTCAACAACTGTCTCACCAATTAATGCTGCATCCTGATAAAATTCTACTTTCTCTATTTCATCTTCAAAATCGACATTAGCAGTTATATTTATCGGAGCATGAACAGAAAAAGTGCTGTTATTACTTGGTTCTGTAATGTTTATCTCCGGGTACAGGTTTGATAACTGATAAACTCTTACATAATCAATTTCCATTGTTTGAGGAAACACTGTTGAAGAATTTGGTGAACCAGGCCAGTTTCCGCCTACCGCAAGATTAAGCAGTATAAAATGTTTTTTATGAAACTCATCCATATGAGCAGCAGTTATATCAACTGTATTAAATAGCTTGTCATCAACAAACCACTGAATTTTCTGCGGATCCCAGATAACAGAAAAGAGATGAAAGGCTTCAGAAAAATTGCCGGTGCTTAGAGTATAATTTCCTCCGTAACTTGCATGTCCGTTATCATCCCAGTGAACAGTGCCATGACTTATATTGTCCCTTCCTTCTCCGCCAACCATTTCCATTATATCAATCTCACCACACTTTGGCCAGCTTACCTGAGAAATATCATTTCCAAGAGTCCAGAATGCAGGCCATATTCCTTGTCCGTAAGGAAGTCTTATCATTGCTTCAATTTTTCCGTACTGAAATTCTTGTTTATCCTTAGAAATTAATCTTGCCGAAGTATAAGCACTGCCGCCGTAATTTTCTTTTATAGCTTTAATTGTTAATCTGCCGTTTCCAACATAAGAATTATCTTCTCTATCAGTATAATATTGAAATTCGGCATTTCCCCAGCCGTGTCCGCCGGTCTCATGAGTCCAGTTAGAATCGTTTATTTCAGTTCCGTTAAATTCATCAGCCCATGCTAAACGGTAATATTGCGAATAGAAATTTTGAGTTGAGAAAAATAAAATTGTGATACAAAGAAATGAAATTCGTTTTGCATAAAACATACTAATCTCCCAAGTTTTATGATGAAATTACAAATACTGAGCCAAAGAAGAAAGTCTGTTTTAGCGTGAAAATAAAAGGAAAGGTTTCAATAATTATAAAAATGATAATTCTAAATACTCTTATTTATAATTGGAATGAATATCTGTATTGAGCAGTTATCACAGTCAAGAAGTGGTGAGGCTGTCTCAATAATTCCAAAAGTTGTTATTCAGAGGGGTGAAGTGAGGAATGACAAATTATACTTTTGAGACATCCTCACCATTCCTCATACAAAAGAAAACATGTTTACTTTTTATAAAATCAAATCTCAAAACTGCCAACTTACAACTTTCTTTTGGCACTTCATTTGCTCAAATACTTGTTTATCTTCAGCATAAAATTAGTTTTTAAGGTGAAATTGAAGTCTGATGACTAATTATTTTCAGTTAGATATAAAAATGACCTGTTAAATCGGTAAAAATTACTTAAGTAATAAAGTGAAACTCCGATAATATAAGAGCATAAACCAAAAGGAGGATAAATTGGAAATTGGGAAAATAGCATTCTTGGAAACATACGATATCGAGAATGAAACTGGAATTATGGGTGTTGTAATGGTAACTGATACTGATACAAAACCTTTGGAGTTTAGAGTAACCGCTCCTATCAAGCCGTCAAATTTTCAAAAAATTCTGTACGGAAGTGTATTAAAAGAACATATTTCCGTTGAACTTGTTGCGGTTCCGCTGTTAGGCGCAATTAAGGAAGAAGTTGATATTATCTTCGTCCGCGATCCGTTATTTTTAGGCGCAAACAACAAACAGCAGACCAGAGTTGTACGCGTATTTAATGATAATGATAAAGCTTCAAAAATAGCTACAAAAGCGGAGGAAATTAAAAACTTCAATGCCGAAGCGGGTAAAGTCTATATAGAAACATCGAAGAAATTTGAAGATGAACTTCCTCAATTAAAGGATATGATAAACGGGGTTGCCGAATCAAGAGATCTTATAGAGCCTTTCGAAAGATTAAAATTAGCGTGTGAACAGGTTTATCAGAAGAGAACCAGAGAATAGTACAACATGTACAAAGCTCTTAGAAAAAAACTTGGTACTTCAATTTCTGAATTGGAGATGCCGGAACATTATCAGATCAGTAAATGGTTAAATAAACCAAAACATTCAGAAGAAGAAATTGGTATTATTATATCATTTGTTGAAGTTGATATGGATGTTGATCTTAATCTAGATCCAGTGGAAATCAATCCGGAGATCCCAGATTTAGTTTTGGAAGAACCAAAGATCACTTCATTTGATTCAATGCTTTTGGAAAAACAAAAAACCGATTATGTATTATTTGGTTTTGGCAAAACAGAAGTTAACCAAATAAAATATGCGGTTATTGAAGGAGCTGAACTAAGTTTAGTTGATGAAACCTTTAAAAAATCGGATATAGATATTAGTGAAGTTGATCTGCCGGTTTTAGGAACAAAACCTAAATTATATAAAGCTAATACAGTATTCAAATTACCAAGTATTAACGAAATTGAACTGTTAAAACCTTCTTCCGAAATTAGGAATATTGAACTTTTGCATCCGGTTTCCGAGACCCGGAATATAGAATTGCTTGAACCATCTTCAGAAACTGAAAATATAGAATTACTCCAGCCGTCTTCAGTAATAAAAGAAGTTGACATAACAGAACCAGAGACTGTTACGGAAGATATTGAATTTACATCTTTCAACAGCGGCTCAGCAAATGTTGTTCTCGAATCGGTGGAAACAGAAACAATAGATATAGAATATCATATCCCGATAGAAGATTCTGAGAATATTGATTTTTCATACGATGGATTAAAAGTTTCAACAGTAATTTTTCAGTATATACCTGAAGATACTGCCGATGTTGATTTCAAAGTTCCTGAACCGGAAATTATTGATCACCTGGCAAAACTGATCCCGGAAATTTATAAAATTGATCTTTTGAGTTTGGATGATATGAGTCCGGCCGAAATATTAGACGAGACTCTGCAGAAAGAATATGAGATATTAGATAAAGCGCCTAAGATAATTAGTGTTAATTTAAGCAACTTCTTTGAGTCTGAAATTTTATCCGTTAACTATACAAGCCCTTTAACAGCAGACCCTTCAAATACACAGCCATTTAAAAAAGGACTTTATATATCTACGCCGGATATAAATGAGTTTTCTTTAAATATAACTGAACTTGAATCGGATGATACTTATATAACAAATGATATTATTGATGATAAAGAAGATAACGCTGATTACAAATATTACAAACGCTTAATAGAACCAAGTTTAAAAATAGATGAAGTTCTTAAGAATAAAATATTCAACAGGCTTTATCCCTATCAGCGTATAGGAAGTGAGTTTTTAACCGAGTGTGAGTTTGCTTTATTAACCGATGAATATGGTTTGGGTAAAACTATTGAAACAGTCGGAGCTATAAAACTTCTATGGAATAAACGTACAATACAATCAGCCCTTATTATTACTGATGATCTATCAATTGGAGACGAATCCTTAAATGAATCTCTTAATTCCATTGAAGGATGGATTGGTGTTGTTAAGCAGTTTGCACCAGAATTAATTTTATCAATAATAAATGAAAATGATCCGATTGAAAAATGGCAAAGCGCAAGCAATGTGTTTATAACTACCTATTCGGAGCTTAACAGGCAAATCAGTAATAATACATTAAGCAAAAGAATTTTAAAATCATTTGATTGTCTTGTGCTCGATGATATTCATGAGAAGCTGGAAGATAGTTCGGATATTGAAAATATTCTAGCGGCTGAATTTGAGCCCTATTATTATTGGCTTTTATCAAGTATCCCGGAAGATTATATTCAGCAGGATATTAAAGCACTTTTTAACCGGGATGATTTATTTATTCTAGGTCGTTCAAAAGCAATTGTAAAAAATGATACACCAGAAATTATTAGAAAAGACTACTGGCTTAAGTTAACTGAAATACAAAAAACTGAGTATGAAGAAAAGTTCGCTTCAATAAGAGAAGAACTTTCTGATATCCTTTTCTTAGGTGATCCGTTCAGATTCCAGGCAAATGTTTTTAGAGCCTTACATGATTTGCAGCAGATATACAATTTTTCAAGTGAATCTAAAACAGCTCCTAAAACTGATTTAATAATTAAACACTTGAACTTAATTTCTAAGTGGGAGAAAAAAGTAATTATTTTCACTCAATTCGAAAAGTTCGGTTTTAACAAAATTGAAAAACTGCTGAAGAAAAATAATATTACTTTTGTAAAATTAACTCCGTCTATGAATCCGGATGAACTGAATGAAGTTATTAGTAAATCGGAAGAAGACGATAATATGTTTGTTTATCTATGCAGCATCAAAACCTCTGGTCTTAAATTCCAATTACCAAAAGTTTCGTATATAATAAATTTTGATCAGTGGTGGAATCCTGCTTCAGTGTGGAGTATGGAAAAGAAAATTCTTTCGGCAGAGAGACATGAAGCATTAACTATAATAAACTATTTTATTAAAGATACATACGACTCCGGACTTCAATCATATTTGAATAAACAGGGTTTGACCGATAAAAACCTCGTCGGGCATTTAACTTCAGAAAGTTATCAGAAAATGATTAACGAAGCTGATTGGACTGAAATATTAAAATTGACCGCGCCTGGTGATAATGGTGCTGAGAAAGTTATAAAACCGGAATTGACCGGTTATTCTACAATAGAAGAAGTAACACAAAAAATGAGTTTTATTTTAACCCTGCTGGGGTTTACCATTAACGAAATGGAAACAGGTTTACAAAACTACGGTACATATATTTATGCCGAACGTGATGAAGCCGGAACAAAAATAAAAGTAATGGCAAAATGTATTTTCACTGATTTCCTAAATGCTGAGGCAATACAGTTTCATCTTAAAGATGAGAAGTTTACTAAAGATACAAATAAGCGTTTACTTATAACCAGCGGAAGAGTCGATGAAAACTACATAAACACAAATAGCAGAGTAACAATTATTGATGTAAATAAACTAAATACATTCGCAAATCGTTTCGGATTGTAACCTATAAGATTTCAATTCTTAAGCTTTTCTTTTTATATTTATTCATTCTTAAAATTATAAAGAAAGATTTAATTATGACTGAAAAGAAAAAAAACAGAGTAACAGGAGTTGGCGGAATATTTTTTAAGTGTAATAACCCGGAAAATATGCGCAATTGGTATGATAAAAATTTAGGATTAGAAACAAACGAGTACGGCTCTCTGTTTGAATTTAGAGATACTATTAAGCCGGAAGAAAAAAACTATTTGCAATGGAGCCCGATGGGAGCAGACACAAAATATTTTGAACCATCGCCAAAAGAGTTTATGATAAATTATCGTGTAGTAAATATTGAAGCTCTAGTAGCGGAACTTAAAGTAAATGGTGTAACTGTTGTTGATAATATTGAAGAATATGAATATGGGAAATTTGTTCATATAATGGATCCGGAAGGAAATAAGATTGAACTTTGGGAACCTGTAGATCCTGTTTTTACAAAAGAGTATGATGGTAAAACATCATGCTAAAATATTAACAGTGTTCTTCCAAAATCGTTTTATTTATTATTCTCACTTAGCTCTATAAACAGGGCAAAGTGAGAATCTTTGTTTTATAATATAAACAAGATTTCTCACATCTACTTTGCCTGTCGCAGACATGTCTGGTTCAAAATCGCCAGCTCCTTTAATCTTATTTATTTTCAACCAGTTTTTGTGAATACTGAATTGCCTTATCAAAAGAATCAAAAATACTTATTTTTTTAATCAGCAAATTAATTTTGTGTTTATAAAAATCATTTAGAACAGATTTATTAACACCGGCTAAAATTATATAAACACCAGATTCCTGAAGAATTTCAATTACCTGTTCTAAATTATGAAATCCGGTTGAATCGATAAAAGGAACGTGGCGCATTCTAATAATCAGCACTTTAGAATTCATTCCAACATTTTTAATAACCTCGGCATATTCTTTAGCGGAAGCAAAAAACAATGGTCCGCTTATTTCATAAATAGAAACATCTTCTGGTATTTTTGAATAATCTTCAAGTAAATCGGAATCAATTTCCGGAGGAATTTTTGCACCAAAATCTGTCATGCGTTTCATAAATAATAATGCGGATAGTACAATTCCTACTTCTATAGCTACAGTTAAATCGACAAGGACAGTTAAGAAGAAAGCAACACAATCACATCGAAAAATGAATTTTGCAATATAGAGCGGAATGTTCTCCATTCGCTCATGTTATATGCAACAACTATAAGTATACCGGCAAGACACGACATTGGAATAAGCTTTGCCCATTTGCCGAAAAAGAGCATTATTAAAAGCAAAACTATCGCATGAATCATTCCGGCAATTGGAGTGCGCCCGCCGTTTTTAACATTTGTAGCAGTTCTTGCAATTGCTCCGGTAGCCGGAATTCCGCCGAAAAACGGAGTGATTATATTTGCTATACCCTGTGCAATAAGTTCAGTGTTAGAGCGGTGATTACCACTTATCATACCGTCCGAAACAACCGCGGAAAGTAATGATTCAATTCCGCCAAGCAAAGCAATTGTAATTGCGGGTAAAATATAAATGTGTAATTCGCTCAGATTAAAAGCAGGAATTTCAAAACTAAATTTATTTGGGATTTCACCAAAAAAGGATTCAATTGATGTAACAGGCAGATCGGCAATATTAACTAACAGGGTGGAAAATATTATTGCAAAAAATGAACCCGGGATTTTAGTTTTTAACTTTTTGGAAAAAACAGTTATAAAAATTGTTGCGGCAGTAATACCGACAGCAATTAAGTTTATCTCGTTTAAATGCGTAAAATATAAATGCCATTTATCAATAAAGTCCGAAGGAATCTTTTCTATTTGAAGACCTAAAGCATCTCTGACCTGAGTTGAAAAAATTACAACAGCAATGCCGCTTGTAAAGCCGACAATTAATGGATGAGGAAAATACTTTAATAAAGTTCCTAACCGGAGGACACCAAATAAGACAAGAATAATTCCGGCTAAAACAGAAGAAATTATTAGTCCGTCGATTCCATATTTTTCAACTATTCCATAAACAATAATTATGAACGCGCCCGTGGGTCCGCCAATCTGGACTCTGCTTCCACCAAGTAAAGATATAATAAAGCCGGCAATAACCGCGGTTATCAATCCTTTTTCCGGTGAAACGCCAGAAGCAACCGCAAAGGCAATTGCAAGCGGCAGTGCAACAACGCCCACAACAATTCCCGCCAAAATATCGGAGGTTATTTGCTTTTTACTAATTCCAGCTTTTAGCAAACTGAAAAATTTCGGTTTAAAAATACTATCCATTTTCAATCTCAACAAATCAAATTTTTATTAAATAACTAACGGGTATTTAGATTGGCTGTATCAAATAATAATAAATTAGATGTGTGTTGAAATCCTCTTGTAAAAGATGTCACAAGAAATTTATTGCCGGTTACAAAGTTAAGTCTTTTTAATATAAACAACATCTTAATAGAATATTTTTTATTAATGTTTTAATAAAAAACAATAAGGTTAATTTCTGAAATAATTATTCTGATATTCCGAGGGTGTTTTACTAGTGATTGATTTAAAGTGTTTATTGAAATTTGAAATGTTGTTAAATCCGCTTTTATAACATATTTCTGAGATTGTAAGTTTCTTTTCCTGAAGCAGATTACATGCGTACCCAATTCGCATTTCGTTAACTACATATATAAATGTTTTTGAAGTGTTTTTCTTAAAGTAACGGCAAAAAGCAGTTTCATTCATACTTACAAGAGTTGCCGCTTCGTTTATACAAATGGGTTTTAAATAATTGTTAAGAATATAATTAAATATAATTTCCATCTTTTCTTTACTGCTGCTTTTTATTGCGCTATAATAATCAATTACAGTAATTGTCTCCAACTTTTTTGTAGAACCTATAATGTCCAGTATTTGAATCAGCAGAGTGATTTTTTCAATTCCTTTTGCGTTTAGAATTTTTTCAATTCCGGAAAGTACCAGATCTTTGGATTGCCCGGTTATTTTAATTCCCTTTTTCGATTTCTCTATAGCATTTTTTATATACTTAAATTCATTAAAGTTTACCCAGTCATCCGAAATAAAATCCTTTTTAAACTGAATTAAAACACCAGAAGTCTTATGTTCGCCGGAATTATCATTTAGCCAGGCATGAGGCAAATTTGGACCAAAGAAAACCAAATCATCTTTTTTAAAATCGTTAACATTATTCCCTATAAAAAGTTTTCCAAAACCCTCGCTTATGTAAACTATTTCATAAGCTGTGTGAAAATGCCATGGTGATTTTAAATAAGGAGTAGAAAATGGAATTATATTAAAAGCGGAATCAACCGGATAAGTTACATTCTCGAATTTGGCTTTCATATCTTAAAATTGCTTATTTATTAAAAAGTGCAAGAATAGTATAGAATTTTGTAAATATACTAAAAGAAAAATTTAGTTTGCCATATTATTTTAGAATCGTATAATTTCTATTAATTCAATTAACATAAGCTAATTGGTGTAATATGACATACAAAAGAAAAAATTTTGAGCCGGATTTTTCAAACTTTGAAAAAGTACTAAGACGGGAAAAACCCAACAGACCCGTGCTTTATGAATTTGCCTTCAATATACCCTTGCTGCAAAGACTTACAGAAAATAAATTTACTGTTGATGAAAATGATTATATGACTTATTTCAAGATGCTTACTGAAGCTTCAGTTATGATGGGATACGATTATATCACGGTTTCGGCATGGAGATTAAACGCTCTTGCATTTCCAAAAGGGGAAGTTGATCAGAAAAAAAGTAAATCGCAAAACGAGGGAGCTTTAATTAAGGATATTGAAAGTTTTGAAAAATATCCGTGGCCGGATGCTGATTCATACGATTATAGTTTATACGAAAAAATTGGGAAAGGACTTCCTGATGGCATGATGATGATTCCTAATAGTAATGGAGGAGTTCTTGAAAATGTTACTGAGTTAGTGGGTTATGAGCAGCTATGTTATATGTATATGATGGACGCAGAACTGACTAAGGAAATTTTTGACGCCGTTGGTTCAAGATTATTAAGGTTTTACGAAAATGTTTCTAAGTTTGATAAGGTTGGTGCTGTTATAGCAAATGATGACTGGGGTTTTAAAACCCAGACAATGTTTCCGCCTGATATGTTAAGGGAATATGTGATACCCTGGCATAAAAAAATAGCTGACGCAATTCACAGTGCGGGAAAACTTTCGATGCTTCATTCGTGCGGTAATCTTAAAGAAGTGATGGATGATATAATTGATGATATTGGTTATAAGGGAAAACATTCTTACGAGGATGAGATAATTCCGGTTGAAGAGGCCTATAAATTGTGGGGAGACCGGATTGCTATTATTGGCGGGCTTGATATTGATTTTCTAACCCGTAGTACTCCTACTGAAATTACCCGCCGGGCAAAAGCACTATTAGAACTTACATCTGAAAAGGGCGGTTATGCTCTGGGCTCTGGCAACAGTATACCTGAATATATTCCATACGAAAATTTTGTAGCAATGATTTCAGCAGTAAATGATTAAAATAAATTGAGGTAAAAAATGGAAAGTTTATTAAATGAGATTGCTCACTGTGTTGAATTTGGAAAAATTGATTTGAAGTCTCCTTATCCGCCGGACATGAAAGGAAAAGAAGGAGCGGCGGAGTTAACAAAAAAAGCACTTGATGAAGGTATACCCGCAAAAGATATACTGGAAAAGGGTTTAATAGTAGGGATGGCAAAAATCGGGATTAAATTTAGGGCTAATGAAGTATTTGTCCCGCAAGTATTAATGTCGGCTAAAGCAATGAGTACTGCGATGGAGCATATAAAGCCGCTGTTTATAACCGGAGCTGTTAAAGCTAAAGGAACATTTATTATTGGTACTGTGGCTGGTGATTTGCATGACATAGGAAAAAACCTTGTCTCAATGATGATTGAAGGAAACGGCTGGAATGTTGTTGATCTTGGAGTTGATGTAAAACCCGAAAAATTCTTGGAAGCTGTTAAAGAAAATCCTAATAGCTATGTGGGGTTATCAGCATTGTTAACTACAACAATGGTTCAGATGGAAAAGATTGTTTCGTTAATTAAGGAAGATCATCCTGAAACAAAAATATTGATTGGCGGTGCACCGGTTAATGAAAATTTTAAAAATAAAATTGGTGCCGATTTTTATGCTCCCGATCCACAAGGTGCTGTTGAGTATATAAATGCCGGAGCCGCGTAAGCATGAAAGGATTAAAATTAATACAAAGGGCAATTAATCTTCAGGAAGTTAAACGTATACCCTGGGTGCCTTTTGTAGGTGTACATGCGGCAAAACTAATTAATAAAAATGCTTCAGAGTTTTTAAAATCAGAAGAGCTAATATACAAAGGTGTTTCTGAGGCTATTACTAAGTATAATCCCGATGGAATCCCAATTTTATTTGATCTACAATTGGAAGCAGAAGTATTAGGGTGCGAGTTAATTTGGGCAGACGAAAATCCTCCCTCTGTTGTTTCACATCCATTGCAGAAGGGCATACTCCTATCGGATCTTAGGATTCCCAATAAAACAGATGGCAGAATTGGGATTACTTTGAATGCCGCTAAAAGGATAAAAAACGATCATCCCGATTTAGCTGTTTACGGATTAATTACAGGCCCATTTACATTGGCACTTCATCTGCTTGGAACAGACATTTTTATGAAAATGTTTATGGAACCGGATGAGATACGTATGATTTTAGATTTCTGTACGGCAGTCGGTAAAAAAATGAGTGAGTATTATATTGAAGCCGGCTGCGATGTTATAGCAGTTGTTGATCCAATGACAAGTCAGATTGATCCGATGAATTTTAATCAGTTTGTATCGCCCTATGTATCTGAAATCTTCACTTATATAAGATCCCGGGAAAAGATAAGTTCTTTTTTTGTTTGTGGTAATGCTGAACAGAATATTGAAGAAATGTGCAAATGTAAACCAGATAATATTTCTATTGATGAAAATATTGATCTGGAATTTGTAAAAAATATTACTCTTAAACATAAAATAAGTTTTGGCGGGAATATAAAATTAACTGTATCTCTTTTACTCGGGAATGAAAATGATTGTCAGGCTGACGCTCTTTCATGTATGGATAAAGGCGGACTAAAAGGATTTATACTTGCTCCGGGATGTGATATACCGATGGATACTCCTGTTATAAATTTGCAGGCCGTTAGTAATTTAGTCTTCGATGAATATCAGCAGCAGGTTATTAGAACAATGGATAATGCCGACGCAGAAGAAACTGAGATTGATTTAACCGGACATTGGAAACCGGATAAATTGAATATTGATATATTCACACTCGATTCATCTTCATGCGCACCTTGCAAATATATGGTTGAAGCTGTTAATAAAATAATTCCCGAGTTTGGAAAAGTTGTGGAAATTAAGGAATTCAAAATTAAAGAATTAGAAAGCATCAAAATGATGCGGGCACTTAAAGTGAAGAATATACCTTCAATCTGCATTGAAGGGGAAGTTGTTTTCAGTTCACAAATTCCGCCGCGTGAAAAACTTATTACTGCAGTAAAAGAAAAACTTGACCAAAAATTTGCTAAGAAAATAAATGGATAAAATCCCTTTCTATTTAGTAACCGGATTTTTGGGAAGCGGGAAAACAACATTCTTGAAGAATCTTTTAAATGAATATTGTGATTCTAAAAAGATTGCCGTTATTCAAAATGAATTTGCACCGGCAAAAGTAGATGGAAAAGAATTAAACCAGCTCGATAAAAATTTTGAAATTCTTGAAATTAACAAAGGGTCGGTTTTTTGCGTTTGTCTGCTGGGCGGTTTTATAGAATCACTAAACCAATTTGTAGATGGACATAAACCGGATATAGTTATACTTGAAGCATCCGGACTATCAGATCCTATAGCTATAGCTGAAATATTTCAGCAAGAAGAATTATCTAAAAAAATATTTTTAAAATATATTTGGTGTGTTGTTGATCTTCAAAACTTTTCAAGGATTAATAAAAATATAGAGCGGGTTGTAAATCAGATCCGTGTAGCGGATAAAATAATATTAAATAAAATGGATTTGAATAACGGCAACGTTGATCATGTTGTATCAAGTGTTAAAGAAATAAATCCCATTGCGGAGATTCAATTAGCAAAATATTGCAAATGTGATTTTTCAAAAGAATTTGAAAATCATGAAATCCCGGTTCGTACTCAGTTAAAGAAAGGCGATGTAAGCGGAGGAAAACCTGATATCAGTTCGGGTGTTATTAGAACTTCAGCTAAGGTAAGTAAGGAAGGATTGGATAATTTCCTTAGAGAGGTTTCTCCGATTATGATTAGGCTTAAAGGGCATGTAAAATATGAAGATGATTCATGTGCAAGTGTGCAGGCATGTTTTGGTGAGTTTGAGATTATCCCCATGAAGTTCTTTTCTGGTCCGGGTGAAATGGTTTTTATGGGTGATTGTGTTAATATTAAAGAGATAAATAACAGATTTAAAGAGCTGGCTTTAAGATGATAGAAAAATATAATATTGAATATGAAAAAGTGGTGGTGCGGCTTTCAGATCTTGAACGCTTCATTGGATATTCTGGTGGGGATATTCCCGATTTATTTAAAGACATTATAAACGAGATTTTAGCAGATATTGAAAATCATGTAAATCCCACGGGCGGATATTCAATTAATGAAGCATCATTTACTTCGAACAAAAATGAAATTGTTGCAGATAAATTAATATTCACTCCTAGTCAGTTAATAACTGCCAGACTAAAAAAATCAGAAAAAATTGCTGCTTTTGTTTGTACAATTGGCAAAGGAATTACAGAGTGGGCAAATGAGTTTCTTAAAAAAGGGGATACTTTGCATTCCTATATTTGCGATGTAGCGGGTTCAGTATTGGTTGAAAAGACTATGGATATTATCCATGCTGATCTTAAACTAAAAATGGCGGATCAGGACTTACGGATTACAAACAGATACAGTCCCGGTTATTGCGACTGGAGTGTAGCTGAGCAGCAGAAGTTATTTAAATTACTGCCGGAAAATTTTTGCGGAATAACTCTTACAGAAACTTCACTTATGAATCCTATTAAATCTATAAGCGGTTTTATAGGAATAGGAAAGGGTGTTAAATTTAGTAAACATGATTGTGAGTTGTGCAATATGGAGAATTGTGTTTACAGAAATAAGTAAAGCTTTATAATTAGCTATGTCATGTTGAACTTATGGAAGTATTAATATGTTGAATAATTTAACTCAGTAACTATTTTATTATTCAAATTAGAAAAATCATCTTTAGTAAATCCAACATACTGTGAAGCAATTTTTGTGTTTTTATAAATTAAAATATTTATGGAAATAGTATTTTACAAGGTTGTCAATAACCGCTTCTTTACAGTCTAAAATAACTAAACTATTTACAGCTTGAACATTTGCCTTTATAGTTTATCTGTGCATCAAGGATCAAATGCCCATTAATATTAGGTTTATCAGCTATAGGAGCATTTAACACAATATCTAAAACTATTCCGCACTTCACACATTTAAAATGGGCGTGTGGATTAACAATAAAATCGTATAAAATTTCAGAAGTATTTATACTTAGAGCTGAGACAATATTCTTATCAGAAAGAAGTTTAAAAGTATTATATACAGTGGTTTTTGATAATGTTGGTATTTCTTCAACCAGTTCTTCATAAATAGTTTCCACAGATGGATGGTTCTTTTTTTCGATAAGATGTTTCAAAACTACTAACCTTTGATGAGTTGGATTTATTCTCTTTTCTGTAAGCAATTTTGAGAGATCATTTAAAGTGTATTTCTGCATAGATATATTATAGGTTTTTTTTTGAAGAGTAATAATAAGTTTATTTTTAGAGATGAGAAAATTCTTAAAGAAAGATGACATCTTTTTAAAAGATGTCATCTTTAAAATTACACTAATGCAGTAAAAGTTCTTGAACCCAATTCTCTATCCAACATAAAAAGTCCGGTCCCTTTTCCATCAATCATTTTTATTTGCTCAAGAAGAGTAGAAACAGAAGCTTCTTCTTCAACTTGTTCATCAATAAACCATTGTAAAAAGTTTTTTGTAGCATGATCAGCTTCTTCAATAGCTACATCGATTAAACTATTTATCAATCCGGTAATTTTTTGTTCATGAGCATAAACATCCTCAAAAACTTCAATTATATTATTCCACTCATTTTTAGGAGCGTCAATTGCCATAAGTTTAACACTGCCGCCGCGTTCATTTACGAAGTTGAAAATCTTTAATCCGTGAGCCCATTCTTCCTGAGCCTGAACATTCATCCAGTTTGAAAATCCGGCAAGATTTTTTTCTTCAAAATAAGCAGCCATTGATAAATATAAATATGAAGAATAAAACTCTGCATTAATTTGTTTGTTTAATTCGTCTTCCATTCTTTTTTTAATCATAATAACCTCTGTAATAATTCTATTCAATATTTCTAAGTTTATCTAAAAATTGTGATCTTAAATATGTTTGTGGCGAGTGAGATTTTTTGAAACTTAATCTTCCTCTGAATTCTTCTATTGAATTTAACTTATGCTGTTCCATCCATTTTTCAATTCTTTCATTAAATGAATGTATTTCCTCAACTCCCTTTTCATAAAGTACAGAAGCTAGTTGAACTGTTGTAGCACCGGCTAATAAAAGTTTAACCGCGCTTTCCCAAGTATGAATACCAGTTGTAGTTGATAAATCTATTTTTGTTTCGCCAAATAGAATTGCCGCCCATCTTAAAATTTGATGATAATCGGTTTTTCTGGAAAATGTAAATGTAGTTTTTAAATCCAAATTATTAATATCAATATCCGGTTCTGTAAAACGGTTGAACAATACAAGTCCGTCTAAACCTCTGTTCTCTAAATTATAAACCAGGTTTGGCAGCGAAGTAAAGTTAGAACCTATTTTCATAGCCACAGGAAGTTTAGTATGTGCTTTAACTTTTTTTATGATATTGTAATACATGTTTTCAACTTCGGCACTATCTTTTCTACGACTCGCAATAACTGAGAAAACATTTAGTTCCAAAGCATCAGCACCGGCTTCTTCAATTTTAGCGGCAAATTCCGGCCAGTAGTGTTCCGAAGTACAATTAATACTAGCTATAACCGGTATGCTTACTTTATCTTTTGCAGCTTTAATCAGATCAACATATTCATCAAAACCATATTGTAATTCAAGTTCAGATAATAAATAGTCGTATGCTTCAGGATGTGCTTCAATTGATTGTTCAATTTTAGATGCGTCCTGTGTTAGAACTTCTTCAAAAATACTTTTAATAACTACAGCACCGGCACCGGCTTTTTCACAGTCTTCAATTTTTTGCGGGGTCTTTGTTAGGCCGCTACTTGCCACTATAAGAGGATTTTTAAGTGTCAGACCTAAATATTTTGTTTCTAAATTAGCCATATTAATTCCTATTAATATTTTAAAAATTATTTATCAGGAAAATTATTTATAATACTTTGTAACCAGCAGAGTCAATTGCAACACGGATTTTTTCTAAATCAATATCTTCCTGATCAATAACAACTTCACCTTTTTCTAAATTAATACTAGCTATAACCGGTATGCTTACTTTATCTTTTGCAGCTTTAATCAGATCAACATATTCATCAAAACCATATTGTAATTCAAGTTCAGATAATAAATAGTCGTATGCTTCAGGATGTGCTTCAATTGATTGTTCAATTTTAGATGCGTCCTGTGTTAGAACTTCTTCAAAAATACTTTTAATAACTACAGCACCGGCACCGGCTTTTTCACAGTCTTCAATTTTTTGCGGGGTCTTTGTTAGGCCGCTACTTGCCACTATAAGAGGATTTTTAAGTGTCAGACCTAAATATTTTGTTTCTAAATTAGCCATATTAATTCCTATTAATATTTTAAAAATTATTTATCAGGAAAATTATTTATAATACTTTGTAACCAGCAGAGTCAATTGCAACACGGATTTTTTCTAAATCAATATCTTCCTGATCAATAACAACTTCACCTTTTTCTAAATTAATATTAACCTTTGCATTAGGATAAAGTGCTGTAATCGATTCATTTACATTTTTAACACAATGCTGGCAGCTCATTCCTTCAACATTTAATAAGGAAGAATTATCTGATTTTTGATCCATTGAATTTTCTACCTCTGATTGTTTAAAATACTTATTTAAGTGTGAATAAAAAAGTACAAATAATAATAAAATTGTTAACGCGGCATTAATTATTGAAAAACCTCCATGCTGGTGAGAACTATGTTCTGTAAAAGGAATTACAAGATCGGGGAATAAGAGATCGAGAATAACCCCGCTAATAAACGCACTTACCGCAACTGTCGCCAAAAAAATTATCGCTGTTTTTTTATTTAGGGTTTTTACAATAGTGGCAAATGCTGCCGCGTTTGTTGCTGGCCCAGCAATCAAAAACGCAAGGGCAGCGCCTGGTGAAGCTCCCATGTGTATAAATCCGGCAGCAATGGGAACAGAAGCAGTAGCACAAACATATATTGGAACTCCTGCAATCATCATTAACAGGATTGAAAAAATTCCTCCGCCAATGTATTCAACTAAATGTCCGGGCGGAATTAATACCGTTAAAACTGCTGCTATAAGTGATCCTAAAAGAAGAGGTTTCCCAATGTCTTTTGGAAGTGTTATAAATCCGTGCTCAATAATTTTACTAAACTTTGATTGTTTTATCTCAGTTGAACAGCAAGAATCATTACATGAATTATCTTCAAGAGTAATGTTTATTTTTGCTTTATCTTCATCAAAATACTGTACAAGTCCGCCGCCAAGTATACCTGTAATAAAAGCTACAATTGGCCGGAATATTGCAAACACCGGACCTAAAATTGCATAGGTTACCAGAATTGAATCGATTCCTGTTTGTGGTGTTGAAATTAAAAATGAAGTTGTTGAGGCTTTACTGGCACCGTGTTTATGAAATGAAACAGCAACCGGTAAAACTCCGCATGAACAGAGAGGAAGGGGAATTCCAAATAAAGATGCTTTTACAACATTTGCAAATTTGTTTGAACCAAGATGTTTTTCAATCCACTCCGGTGAAATGAATACTGATAATAATCCGGCAACTAAAAAGCCCAGTAATAAATACGGAGCCATTTCAGTTAACAGGAGCCAAAATTCTTTAACTATATTAAATAGAATATCCATCAAAAAAGATTACCACCTTTCTACGTGTATTTGTCCTTCAACTTTAGGTTTGTGTTCCACAAACTTTTCGTTTTCAAGAATTGCAACCATTTCATCAATCATGTATGGATTTCCGCATAAGAAAACATGAGTATTCTCAGGTGTTGGTTTTTCACCCCAGGCCTTTTCTAAAGCATCTGTTTGCCAAATTTTTTGAACAAATCCAACATTTCCATGCCAGGCGGCAGGTTCGTTTTGAGGATGACTAATAGTCGGTAAATATTTAAAATTAGGCGCAATACTTTCCAAGAGTGTTAATTCGGATGAATAACCAAGATCCCATGAATTATAGGCACCGTGTATAACGGCAAATTTTCTATTAGTATCAGAAAGTATATTTGATCTTAGCATACTTATATAAGGAGCAACTCCGGTTCCGGTTGCAACTAAAACTATATTGGCTTCTTTTGGAGCTTTATCAACTGTAAACATTCCGGTAAATTTAGAAGTCAGACCAATTTTATCACCCACTTTAAGAGCAAAAATTCTTGGAGTTAAAGCTCCTGAATGGACTAATGTTATATAAAATTCTATATACTCTTTTGTTTTAGAAGATGATGCTATTGAATAAGCTCTTCTAATCATTTTATCAGGATCTGAAGGATTTTCTTCCGCAACGGAATTTTCACATCTGGAAGTTGATCCTGGTAAATATAATACTGCAAATTGTCCGGGTTTAAAATCTGGTAATTCCCAGTCGTCCGGTACAACTCTTATAATTACATTTACGGGTGAAATTTGAATCATCTGAGTAACTACACAATTTAGTTCTAGCGGTGCTTTTGCCATATTAACTTTCTCCAAGCATTTTATGTCTAATTATTAAATTCCTTTCTAATAAAATCATGATAATTAGTTTTTAAGGTTATTGTAAATAAATAAAACTTATACCAAATTTGCCAGCACTTCTTCAGTATGACCTTTAACTTTCACTTTATAAAATGCTTCAACAATTTTACCTGTTTTATCAATTACAAAAGTTGAACGGATAATTCCCATATATTTTTTTCCAAACATACTCTTTTCGCCCCAGGCTCCGTAGGCTTCGGCGGCAACATGTTCAGGATCGCTTAATAATGGGAAGTTTAAACCCTGTTTATCAATAAATTTATGATGAGATGCAATTTTATCCGGACTAACACCCAGAATCACAGTATCTTTTTCACTGAATGCATCTATGTTATCTCTAAAAGAACAGGCTTCGGTAGTACATCCGGGAGTATTATCTTTAGGGTAAAAATAGAGAACAACATTTTTACCTTTAAAATCCTTTAACGAAACTACTTTCACTTCAGTTGATTCTAACTTAAAATCGGGAGCTTTATCACCTTTTTGTAACATTTCTTTTCCTCTAAACTAATGAGTTAACAGCTTCTAACGCTTTATCATAATTTGGTTCATTTATTGTTTCCGGCACTATTTCGCTGTAAGCTACTTTACCATCTTTATCAATAACCCAGATAGAACGGGCAAGAAGTTTTAATTCCTTAATAAGAACACCATAATTTAAACCAAATTCTCTTTCTTTGTAATCACTTAATGTTACAATTTTTTCTGATTCAGTTGCACCGCACCATCTTGCGTTTGCAAATGGCAGATCTAAACTTATATTTAAAATTACTACGCTGTCCGAAACTTCTGTTACCATTTTATTGAAACGTTTTCCCTGAAGATCGCACACAGCTGTATCTAAAGAGGGAGCAACACTTAATAGAACAACTTTTCCTTTATAATTACTTAATTTTACTTGTTCCAGACCATTATTTACAGCGGTAAAATCAGGTGCAGCATCTCCAACTTTAACTTCAGTTCCTTCTAGTGTTAAAGGATTTCCTTTAAAAGTTACAATTCCTGTTCTTTCGTTCAACATTTTATATTCTCCTTGATAATTATTTTTTCACTTTATAATAATAGTTAAATTATATATGTATTACAGATGTTCAATTAATTAAAGACAGTTTCTACAGATACCCTTCAAATTAATTTGTGTTTCATAAATTTCATGATCATCAATATTTTTAATATTTAGCAGATCTTTATTTACATCAATATCAAATATTTTTTTGCATTTTGTGCACTGAAAATGTGCGTGCGACCCGACTTCATAATCGTAAATAACTTCTGTTTCGTTAATAGTTAAAGCACTAATTAGTTTTTTTGCAACCAGCAGACTTAGTGTATTATAGACTGTAGTTTTGGAAAGTGTAGGAATATCTTCATGTAATCCCTTATATATATCCTCAACTGAAAGATGAGTTTTAGCAGAAAGCAAAAACTTTAAGATGCTAATTCTTTGATGTGAAGGATTAACACCCTGTTCTGTCAGCATTTTTCCAACATTTAAATTTGATAAACCATGATTATTAAGCATTTGCATTCTCAGTTAATTTATGTTCTTGAGAAGTATAATTTTATTTTGATGATAATATTCTGTACCGACATCTGTTTTTTTTTTAGATTCCGGTATTCTCAATACATCGGGAACACCGGAATTACTTATAAATACTTTTTATTAAATTTTACCTACTAAGTCTAATCCCGGCTTAAGAGTATTTCCGCCCGGAGTCCAGTTTGCAGGACAAACTTCGCCATCAGCTTCCGAAACAAATTTGGCAGCCTGAAGTTTTCTAAATAACTCAGCAGCATTTCTGCCAATACTGTTATCATTAATTTCAAAAGCTTTTAATACTCCTTCAGGATCAATGATAAAACTTCCTCTTAAAGAAAGACCGTCTTCTTTAATGTATGTTCCAAATTTCTTAGATACTTTACCAGTTGGATCGGCAACCATAGGGAAGTTGATTTTTTTTATAGCTTCTGAAGTGTCGTGCCATGCTTTGTGAACAAAAACTGTATCAGTACTAACACTTAATACTTCAGCGCCAATTTCTTGAAACTGCGGATACATTTCGGCTAATTCTTCTAATTCAGTCGGGCAAATAAATGTAAAATCTGCCGGATAAAACACAACAACTAACCACTGTCCTTTATAATCAGCAAAGTTTAAATCTTTAATTTCTTCGTTGTGAAAAGCTTGTACTTTTAGTTCTGGAACTGTTTGACCAATTTTCAACATGATTTTTCCTTTATTTTGGTTTCATAATGTATTTGTAATGATTACAAAACAAAGATAAATACAAAAATAAAAGATGTCAAGTCTTATTATAAAAAACTTCTGTTTTATTTAATAGAGAAGCAAATGCCGGGAAATATAGTATCTAGTTTTATGGGCTATAAATGGATGATTTAAGAGAAACTAAGATGATGTTATTGCTGAGATAAAAATAATTTTAAAATTTAAACTTTTCTTTAATTTTTTTCTTGCAAATAATTGGGAAGCTGTCTATATTTGAATTCTCAAAATTAATGAGTGACTCACTTAGGTGAGATGATTAAAAGCTGGTGTAGCTCAGTTGGTAGAGCAGCTGATTTGTAATCAGCCGGTCGGCGGTTCGAGTCCGTTCACCAGCTCGTTTTTAAGCTAAAAACAAAGAAAGTCGTCTGATTCCAGACGGCTTTTTCTGTTTTAAACAACTTTCTACTGAACACTTCACTGTACAGTTTGGACAATACTTCAAGAACTTCCTGGGATTAATAAATGGTTTTCACATCCCAAATGTACTAATTTTTAGACTCCAATCCTTAGCATTATAGAATTTCTCTATAACTTATTGAAATAAAAAGAATTGAATGAATATAAGATAGACTATTTGTTTTTATTACTAGGTGTGAATTACATTTAGGTATGAAATGTATGATTAAAATTGAAATTAAGCATTTCCTTTTGCAGATAGAACTACTTCTATTTCACTCGGTCCGTCAAAACGATTGGCAACGTCAAGTGATTAACGACATTTATAATTCCTTTTAAGCGACAATTAAAATTCCCGAAAAAAGTGGAATTTTAGCCATCCTA
>JAEINS010000004.1 GCA_016342755.1 Melioribacteraceae bacterium
AATTCTGAGTATTTTATGCATAACACAACCAAGTGCTGCCATTTTGGACATCCCACGTTTAACATGTTTCTCGTAGATTTCTTTTATTAAAGGATTGCAATTGATGGCTGTTCTGGCAACACTAAAAAGTATCAGCCTTGGTTCACGTCTGCCTTTTTTGCTCATTCGGGTTTTGTTGTAGTTGCTAGGTTCTTGATCAATAAAATAAATAACCAATTGAATATGTTGTTAGTTCTTAAAAATAGTTTTAGTAATAAAAAAATATCTTGGCAAGCAGTGTTTAGAATGAAAGTTAAACACAGCTTGCTTTAAATCTTGAGTGTGGTGCAGATGGGAGTCTCAATGTTGGGGCGCCGCTTATCGGCAACGCCGCCAGCTTTGTTTTATATAGTTTTTCACATAGAGATTTTTTTTGATTTTTATTAATGTTAAAACATTACTCTGATAATTGCGTCTAACCCCTAAATTGTACCGATTAATTTCTAGTATTTAAAGATGAAATCTACACATAATATAATTATATTCATTTTTATACGGTTTAATCCGTATCCATTGAAATGAACACTATTAATATATTTAAATAACAAAAAAGGAGATATAAAATATGTCTGATTACTTCTGGATATTTTTAAGTATAGCTGTATTTATGGGAATTTTATTGCCTGTTGTCGCTATTTTGACAAAACATAAACACACAATGAAACTGTTAGAAATAGAAGCTTTAAAAGTAAAAAAGGAAAATTTGAAATCTGAAGATGGAGAAACTGTAAAATAAAAAGCTTTGTGATTAACTGATCCCGACAGTGTTATTATACAATTTTAACAGACAATAAATGTAAACAAACGTTGTGTTTAAGATCTTTTAGATAACTGTCTTAAAAGCTATTTAATAATCATGCAAACCGTGCTTTTGCACGGTTTGCCAAATCCCAGTCAGCTTAATACTTACAATTATAGTTTTTACGTTATCAGCTTTATAAAATAAGATAAAAACCAGGAATATTAAATATTTATTGATAAAGCGTGATAAACATCCATATGAATTTTCTTAACTTTTTCGTCACTAATATATTCATCAAATGTCATTGTTTTATCAATAATTCCGGTAGGAATAATCTCAATAATTCTGTTTGCGATAGTCTGTACAAACTGATGATCGTGTGAATTAAAAAGGATTGTACCTTTAAAATCCATTAAACCGTTGTTAAGCGCGGAAATTGATTCAAGATCAAGATGATTTGTAGCTCCGTCGAGAATTAAAACATTTGCGCCAGATAACATCATTTTAGCCAGTAAACAACGTACACGTTCGCCACCCGAAAGTACATTTGCGTTCTTCAAAGATTCTTCTCCGCTAAAAAGCATTCTTCCAAGAAAGCCCCGTATGTAAGATTCATCTTTCTCTTTTGAGTATTGACGAAGCCAGTCTATTAAATTTAGATCGACATCAAAATAATCAGCGTTGTCTTTAGGGAAATATGCCACTTTAGTAGTTTCACCCCAAATATAGTTTCCGCTATCCGGCTTATCTATTTCATTAAGAATATCAAATAATTTTGTTTTTACAATATCGTTTGGACCAACAAAGGCAATTTTATCACCTTTTTCAACTTTAAAGGTTATATCATTCAGCAGTAATTCTTCACCTTCCATTTTTGCCAGATTATTAATTTCAAGAAGATTATTGCCTGCTTCACGATCCGGATTAAAAACTACATAAGGCATTTTACGGCTGGAAGGTTTTATATCTTCTAGTGTAAGATTTTCCAATTGTTTTTTTCTGGATGTTGCCTGTTTCGATTTTGAAGCATTTGCGCTAAAGCGGGAAATAAATTCCTGCAGTTCGGCTCTTTTCGATTCAATTTTTTTATTAGAATCTTTTGCCTGTTTTGCGGCAAGCTGGCTGCTTTCCAGCCAAAAATCGTAATTACCCGTGTACATCTGAATTTTACCATAATCAATATCGGCAATATGAGTACAAACCTGATTTATAAAATGCCTGTCATGCGAAATTACAATTACAGTATTTTTAAACTTAGCCAGGAAATCTTCAAGCCAGTTAATCGAAATTATATCAAGATGGTTAGTAGGCTCATCCAGTAAAAGTATATCGGGATTGCCAAATAAAGCCTGGGCTAAAAGTACTTTAACTTTTTCATTTCCGGTAAGATCTTTCATTAACTTTGTATGATTTTCATCATTTATACCCAGACCGCTTAACAGTTCCGCGGCTTCAGATTCAGCTTCCCAGCCGTGCAGTTCAGCAAAAGCTCCTTCAAGTTCCGCGGCTTTAATTCCATCTTCGTCATTAAAATCGGGTTTAGCATAAATAGCATCACGTTCTTCCATTATAGAATAAAGTGTCTGATGTCCCATCATTACAGTTTTTAGAACCTGGAACTCATCATATTCAAATTGATTCTGTTTTAATGTAGCAAGTCTTTCGCCAGGTGTTAAAATAATATCGCCAGTACTTGGCTCATTTTCACCCGATAGAAGTTTAATAAAAGTCGATTTGCCCGAGCCGTTTGCCCCGATTATGCCGTAACAGTTTCCCGGAGAAAATTTCAAATTTACATCTTCAAAGAGAGTCCGTTTCCCAAAACTTAGTGATATATTGCTAGTACTTATCATTTAAACCATTCTTATACTTAGTGTCGAAAAATAATGTTGTGGAGCTAGTTTTTGTTTTACTTTCTAATGCAGTACAGACAAATGCAATTTATTGCAATAATCTATATACAAATAGGAATTAAACCGGTTAGACAATTTCAATTTTGAAAAATGACGAGGGTAAAACAAAACTTTTTCATAAAAGAGTATGTTTCTTAAAAACTCCAGTGCAAAAATACGAAAATTTATTGATTTGTCACAATTTTTATATTTTTTCGGGATTTGTTTCCCAGAGTAGTCAGGGCAGAAAAGGATATCTCAAAAGTTTATTTTTTGTCAGACGGAGTTTATCGAAGTATGGAAAGCGCGCCAAATTTATATTTTCTACCGATCCAAGATGCAAGAAGCATACTTTTAAGACAGCCCGGCATAGTAACAGATTAAATGTAAAACCTTCAGAAAAAGAAAATGCCATGGTTCAACTATGGCATTTTCTTAAAAGTAGTTAAAAAAACTTAATATGTTTTGCAGAAAAATTAGTTTGCCGAATTATTTTTAGTCGCTTCTTCCGCGTCTTTATAATCTTTATAGTATTTCTTTTTGCTGCCGTCATAGCTATCAATTTGCATAAGTATTCCTTCAAGCTTTCCATTTACCAGAGGAATTCTTCTAGTTGTTTTTAGTCCGATTGATTTACGAAGCGAAGGATCGCCGGTATAAACAAAAGCTGATGTACCTTTACATTTTTGTTTAATAAAATCGCCAAGTTCGGTATATAATACTTTCACTTCTTCAGTTTCACCAAGGCGTATGCCATAAGGCGGATTTGTAATTAATGTACCGTTTTCAAACTGTTCTATATCCTGAAATGAACGGCACGATAATTTAACATTATCTGAATACGGCAGCCGTGATAAATTTTCCCTTGCATAAACTAACGTCTCTTCAGACATATCGCTTCCAAATAATAAACCTTTAGGCAGCGGACGAATTTTTTTGTCACATTCATCTTTAACCTTATACCAAAGAGTTTTATCGAAATCAGGCAGATAAAAGAAGCCAAAATTTGTTCTTTTTATTTGAGCGGGAATTCTGCAATAGTGCATAAGTGCTTCGCAAAGAATTGTTCCGGAACCGCACATACAGTCCAGCAAAGGTTTTTCTCCATCCCATTTACTTAAACGTATTATTGCGGCGGCAAGGGTTTCCTGCATTGGCGCTTCGCCGGCAACAAGTCTGTAACCTCTTTTATGAAGTGCTTTGCCTGCTGTATCTAAACTTAGAGTTGCTCTGTTTTTTTCAATATGAAGATTAAACCTGATATCCGGATCTTCCGTGTTTACATCCGGGCGTCTTCCCTTGCTTACTTTACGGAAATGATCAACAATTCCATCCTTTAAATATTGAGAAGCAGCCAGTGAATTTTTTATTCTGCTGTATGAAACAGAGGCGGTAATTGAAAATGTCTGATCAACTGAAAACATTTTATCCCAACTAATTTTAGCGGCGGCATTTCTTAAATCTTTTGTATCGCCGCAATCAAAAGTGATTAAAGGAGCTAATACACGCGAAATTAAACGAGATGTATAATTGATTCTGTACAAAACGGCGGAACTAGCCTTAAAATAAATTCCTCTGTAAGCAATTCTTGTATTTTTGGCACCCAGTTCAATAAGTTCGGCTTCGCATATCTCTTCCATCATTCCCGGAGCCTGCGCAAAATATTCATTCGTTTTCTGATAATCGTACATCGTGTAATTTCCTCAATTTATAAAGACTTAAAACATTAATAACTTAAGTTCAAAGCTATGTAAATATAAACAGAATAGATATTTAATAATTGGGAAATACCATTTGCCATATTAGCGGCATCTTAATTTCTTACGGCACAAAAATTTATATTTTTTGATATATGATTTTTTAGTAGTTTTCTTTTTATAATCTTAGGCTAAACAGGGATTAGTTCTATGAAAGCAATTAATATAATATTCATCATTTTTTCTGCAATTTTTTTTTCAGCATGCGACAGAGCGTTTGTTCCTGAGAATGAGGAACTTTCTTTTCAAATAACAGATCATATATTAAGTGAATATAACATATCTTCAATTGTATTCGATAAAAAAGGAACCGCGTGGATTGGAACTTTTGAGCAGGGATTAATTAAATATGACGGAAGTACAACCATTTATAATTTCTATAATTCTGAACTTCCTGATAGTCTGTATATTTATGATTTGGAAGTAGATTATGATAATATTGTCTGGTTAGGAACCAATAAAGGTCTTATCAAATTTAATCACAAACAATTTGAGATTTTTAATACATCAAATTCTCCGCTTGCTGAAAATTTTGTCTGGGATCTGGCCGTTGATCAAAATAACACTTTATGGATAAGTTCATGCCGGTTTAAACTTGGCGGATTGATGAAACTTAATAACGGGAACTGGACTCTCTATACACCTGAAAATTCTGAATTGCCGGATAATGGAGTCAGATGTATAACCGTTGATGATCAAAATAATTTGTGGGGCGGAGTTACTTTTTCGTCAGTTATAAAAATCTCTAATAATAACTGGGAAATTTATGATAAAGATGACCTTGGATTTGATCTCTGGGAGATTCTCAGTATTGCGGCTCAAAATGAAGTTGCTTATGTATCTATCGACTATTCATTGTCAAGTGCCGCCTGGCCGGTTGGACCAACTATTGTTAAGCTTGAAAACAATAAGTTTACCGACATAACTCCTTTTAAGGAAAATGAAGAAATTCCCGGCTATACCGGAAAATTAGCCTTGGATAAATATGGAAATCTCTGGACATCATTTCACTCTAACAATGGAACTTATTTAATAGTCTATAAAGATAAAGAGTGGATATACAAAAAAGTTGATATCCCTGTCACTTTTTACTCTTCTGTAATTAAAGCTGATAAAAGAAATACCATTTGGATTGGAACTCATGAGGGAATATTTTTACTAAAACAATAAAAGAAAAAAGCTATATGAAACAGTCAATTATCCTGACTCAAACAATTTGTAAATATTTTGTAATTGGAGTTAATGTGAAAAGAATCAATAGATATATAACCATTTTTTTCCTTTTAATTTTTTTAACCCAGAATGTTTTTTCGCAGATACAAAACAATTCTGTTATCAAAAATTATATTGAAAAATTTAAGAAAGACCAGCGCGGGCCTTATAAAGAAATTAGATGGTTCTGCAAAGATGGTTCAACTCTCCCTCCAAACGAAAGATGTTCGGAGCCGGGCGGTGTACAAAGAGCAAGTTACAAAGAGCAGGTTCAGCATTTAGCAAAGACAAACAAAGTCTATTTAGGACAAATACTTGCCGCCACGGATAACGATGATTTTTGGGACGAAAAAAATGGGAACATGCGTTTTAAACAATACAAGGTAGAAAAATATTTAAGAGCTGTTGATAACGGCTGGATATTAAGACGGGCTCAATTTTACAGGGGCGCGTTTCAGGCCGAAAATGAAGAAAACTGGGGAATGGAATTTTTTACTCAGCTTTTAGCTAAAGATGATTTGATCTCTAATCAGTATTTTTTGATCCGGGAATCATTTAAGGACATACCGCATCAGAGCGATAAAGTAAAAACTCAAAATATTAGAGCCGTATCTAAAAATATCTCGGAAGAATATTCCCCTTTTATGAGTTTAAGAATAAAAATTCACGGGCAGCCTGATTTTACCGATCTTGAAAAGGTTAAAGAATTTAAAGAAAAGAATAAATTAAAACTAACTTCGGAGTTACTGCAGAAATTTGATGAATTAATTGCTGATTTAGAAACTGTTTATAAACCCGTTGATTTTAACTCTATCAATAAACACTTAAAAAACATATCTAAGAATACCGGATTAAAAGACACTATATTAACTTTTATAAAGAATTCTCAAAATAATTTGGTAGAGGAAAAAATAAGAGAAGCTGCGGATTTAATCTGGCATATAAGAAAAAATTTATTGAATGAAAAAAATCCTAAAGGCAGAATTGCTCTATTGGATATATCGCTTAAATTAGAAAATATAATTTTCAGAGAAATTGATACCTGGCAAACCATTAATATAAAGGATCATCTTTTAAAAAATTATGTGCTTTGTAAAGCAATTGCCGCAACCGGTTTAATAGAAATTTGGGAATGGGAACAGTTGCAGAAAAAACTGCTCCCGCCAAAACTAAATAAAATCAGCTTAGGTGATCTTAACAGCTATCTTGATAATAGCCGCAGAATAGTTGAATGGAGTTTAGGAATGGTGCGGAGTAATTATGAAGAAGCGATTAATTTATTTCTGGGATTTGAACCGCTAACCTCCGGTTTTTTTGATGATCTAATTCGCTCATCTTTACTTTTGCCGCAGGGTAATCTTATAGAAAAGCTAAACGAATTTGTTTCAGCCAGGGCTTCTCTTTCAAATAACATAATAGATTTTGAAATTAAAGGTTCAATCCGGGGATTAAATTCCGGTTATGCTATGGGTGAACTTATTGTATTGGAATCCCTGCGTGAAATAGAATTTTCTCAGGATAAGATCTATGTTTTAGAGCGATCCCCGGCGGATTTAAAACCCGTTGCAGGCATAGCGACAGTAACTGAAGGAAACATTATTTCCCATATTCAGCTTCTTGCGCGTAATCTTGGAATTCCAAACGCGGTTATTTCACCTTCAATATTTAATGAATTAAAAAAACATTCGGGCAGAAAAGTGTTTTACGCGGTTTCAAAAAGCGGAACTGTTATTATTAAACTGACCGAAAATATGACTGCTGCCGAAAAAAAACTATTTGAGAAAAAGATTCGAAAAGATGAAAGAATTAATATTCCTGTAAATAAACTGGAATTAGAAAAATCAGAAATAGTTGATTTGAAAAATATCAGGGCTAAAAATTCCGGCAGACTTTGCGGGCCAAAAGCCGCGAATCTGGGTGAACTAAAATTTTTATTCCCCAATAATGTTGTAAACGGATTTGTAATTCCATTCGGGATATTCAAAACACATCTGGATCAGATTATACCCGGAACAAACGAAACCTACTGGCAATTTCTAGACTATATATTTACCGAAGCAGAGAAAATGCAGAAAACAAATATTAAGAAGGAGGATATTGAGACTTTCACTTTGCAAAAACTTGGTGAGTTAGGAACTGCTATAAAAAATATAAATCTTTTACCCGGCTTTGTAAATAACCTGGAAGAAAGTTTCCAAACCATATTAAATAAACCTATCGGAGATATTGCCGTATTCATACGAAGCGATACTAACATGGAAGACCTTAAAGATTTCACCGGAGCCGGATTAAATCTTACTCTATTTAATGTAATAGATAAGGAAAAAATTCTTCAGGGAATTAGGGATGTGTGGGCCTCGCCATATTCAGAGCGAAGTTATAAATGGCGGCAGAAATTTTTATTAAATCCGGAAAATGTTTATCCGTCATTGCTAATTATACCAACGGTAAATGTTGATAAATCGGGGGTAATGATTACTAAAGGAATTACAACGGCTAATGATAATGATATAACTGCGGCATTCAGTAAAGGAGCCGGCGGTGCGGTAGAAGGTCAGCAATCGGAAACTTATTTGCTGGCTGATAATAATGAGAATATTCTGCTGTTTCCTTCCAGGGAAATAAAATACAATATACTTCCGGAAACCGGCGGAGTAATAAAAGGTATTAGTTCCTTTCAAACTCCGATATTAGAAGAAGAAAATTTGCGGATGCTTAGACAGTTAGCGGAGGAAATAAAAAATAAGCCGGGAACAAATAAATCGATTGGTCCCATGGATATTGAGCTTGGTTTTTTGGATGGGAAAATATGGCTATTCCAGATACGTCCTTTTGTCGAAAATAAAATGGCATTAAAGTCAGAATATCTTGATTCAATTTCATCCGAATTTCCTTTAGATAAAATTATTGATTTAAATCAAAAATTATAAAAAACTAATGAAAAGTATAAAGAACATTTTGCTTATCCTGGCTATGTTATTTTTTACAAGCGGGGATTTAAAACCTTATCCTATTGATGGATATACATTAACCGGCATAAAAAGGCTTCTGAGACTTCAGTTAATACTGGAAGGAAAAATAATTGATCAAAAACCAATTTCGGGAGCCCTAAAATTATTAAAAGATATCAAATTAAATTTGGCTTGTCCAAGAGGTGACAGCCTTGCAGTAATTCCTTCTGCAAATCCAGAATTTCAAAATTCCATTAATAAACTTTTTCCTAATCTGGATGAGAGTTACGCAATTTCTGTTTTAGAGATAACAAGTGGTAAAAAAATACGTTATGCCCAAAGGCAGCAGAATAGAGGGTTTATGCCCGGAAGTATTGGGAAACTGGCAATTTTAGCCGGATTGTTTTCTGAGTTAGAGCAATTATATCCCGACTCATTTGAGGATAGACAACAATTATTAAAAAATACTTTTGTTAAAGCCGGTAAATGGGCAATTACAAATATTCACTCTGTTCCTTTTTTTAATCCCGAAAATAATCAGTTCTTCAAACGGACAGTTCAAAATGAGGATGTTTTTTCCTTGTACGAATGGGTAGATCATATGATTTCTGTCAGTTCTAATGCCGCGGCAAGTATTGTCTGGCGCGAAGCTGTACTTATTAGAGCTTTTAAAAACCGGTATCCTGTATCCGAAGAGACGGCAAAAGATTATTTCAATAAAACATCCAAATCGGAATTAACTAAAATTGCTATTTCAGTTGTAAACGATCCGCTTAGAACAATGAAAATTACTGAGGATGAATGGCGGCTGGGAAGCTTGTTTACAAGTGAAGCAAAAAAAATAATTCCCGGATCGGGCGGAAGTATTGCGACACCTGGCGGACTTATGAAATATCTTATCGCAATGGAGCGGGGCAAAATTGTTGATGAAAAAACAAGTCTGGAAATTAAAAGATTTCTTTATATGACGGATAAAAGAATTCGTTATGCATCCACTTCAGCTTTAACAAATGCGGCGGTATATTTTAAATCCGGGAGTTTTTATAAATGCAAAAATGAGGAAGGTTTTGTATGTGAAAAATATTGCGGTAATGTAGAAAACTTTATGAATTCTGTTGTAATTGTCGAGCATCCGGACGGCACAACTTATTTTGTTACACTAATGTCCAATGTTTTAAGAAAGAACTCCAATACAGACCATATGTATTTAGCTTCCCAGATTGATAAAATTATTAGAAAAAATTAAGTTTAACCTTTTTCCATTTCTTCTAATACATTTATTGCCGATGATTTTATTTTATGATCATCGCTATTAATTAAACTTTCAACCATAACTTTGTATCGGGGATCTTTCCATTGCGAAATAAAATATAGAACTGCTAATTTTATTTTAAGGTCTTTTCCATGCAGCAGTATTTCAACACATTCATATTCACTTGGCACTTTTATTTTTAGATTTTTTATCGCGACCTCTGAAATAGAATCGAGTGCGGCCGTTTCAATAATGGGGATTAAAACTCTTTTCAAATATGGATCTAATATGTTATCCAGAAATTCAATTGCGTTTGTTCTAAGATCGGGCTTGTTGCTTTTAATTCCTTTGTAAATATTTACTATATCATCATGCGGATATCGTAATCCAAGAAGGTGAAATATTCTTTCAAGATTTCCATCAAGTCTTTTTTCCAAAAGTTTTATAAGACTTTCTCTGGCTTCTTTTTGGTTTTTAGTTTCAAGATTTTTTTTAGTCTGATTGGCATTAATTTGGGAATAAAGTGCTACAATAGTGTCGTAGTAAAGATTAGCTTCCTCACTTATGTTTTTAACAATATGCCTTTTGTTAAACTTTAACACCGGAAAATTTTTCTTCAAATTATTTAAAGCTTTTATTGCTTCATTTCTAACATTCAATTCTTCTGAACCAATTAACCCGAACAAATAATTTACCGATTTCTGAACACCCACTTTTTCTATTACTGAAATCAATAATATTCTTTTTTCAATGTGTACATTTTTATCTTTTATTTTCTTGAATAATTCATCAATAATAGAAGATCCATAATTAAGAAGAGTGGTTTTAACAGATTCTTTATATTCATCATTTAATATAAAATCAATTATTTTATCAATAAATTGAGGATCTAAAGTTGATCCGGCCGAAAGTATTGCCTGCTTTACAATTTTGGGATTATTATCCGTAAATGAATTATTTATATCGGCATATAAAGAAGAAAACCCGGAACAGCTTATAGCCTTTAGATAATTTATTTTTAATTGGAAAGCTTTTTCGCAATCCTCCGTTAATTTAATTTCTTCTGAAAGATCTTTTAAAATTGCTTCAATCCTAAATTCATTTTTAAGTGAATGATTTCCTCTGCTTTCAATTGCAAGCGCAAGAATCACCGCTTCGCGTACTCCATAATTATCCGAAGTCAGATAAGGTTTTATTAACTCACTTAAATTTAAAGTTGTGTGACGAATAAGATATTGAAAAGCCGCAATTTTCACTTCCTGTGAAGTATCATTTATCAGTTCGGCAACATCGCTATTAATGTTTTTATTTTTGTAAACGTACAAATTTTGCAGGGTTTCTAAACGGACTTCGGCGGATGAATGATTTAATAAATTAAAAAGAGGAATAAAAAATCTTTCGTTCTGAAACCTTTTTATTTTTCCAAGCGTAAACAGAATTTGTCTTTCAGAACCTTTTTCTAAAACTTTAATTAAACCTCCAATTACTGATTCATTTGTCAAATCGAGATTCATTTTCTTCGATTCGGGATGAATCTGATTAACTTTAAGTTTAAATAACCGCACATATTCTTTTCTTATTTTAACAACAAGATAAAACCAGAGTATTAAGTGGAGCATAATCAGGAAGCTTACAAAACTGGTAGATAAGCCTAATTCAACTACAAATACAAGGAGAATAAAACCTCCAAATCCGGTGGCCATACTATCAATTACAACATCTATAAACGATTTTGTCTGATTTTTAATTTCGTGAGGAATTGGAAGAGCTAATAATTCAATTCCCGCTTTATTAACAGATTGTTTTAACGAACCTTCATTTGTCTTTAGAAAAATAGCAGCCCAAAGCTCAGGTACAAAAAAAAGAGCAACAACCCCCAGTAAAATACCAACTGGCAAAAAAAACAAAGAAATACCAACTCCAAATACACCAACTACTTTTCGTGTTATAAACAATTGAATAAACAAAGATGCTATGCTAATAGTAGAAAGCCAAAAGCCAAAAAAAGCTGTCAGCGAATCAGGATCTGTAATTTCCCGGGATGCAATTGCCGCAAACTGATAATCAACAAGTTTGGCAACAATTACGCTAACGCAAATAATACTTGCCAAATATGTTAAATGTTTCGAATTCCTTATAAGCTGTATAGGATGATCCGCAAAGCCATTAAATCTTTTTTTCTGTTCAAATGTTGTTTGAACATCGGCGACACCAATTTTCCAGATTCTCTTTGTAATTGGAATACAGAGGCTTAAAAGAAAAATACATACAAGTAAAAGGTTTTCACTATTTATTATATACGCCAAAACTGATGCTAAATAGCCGCCAAAAATACCTCCGGCTATTGCACCGGCACCAATAAAACCAAATAATCTTTTAGCTTCTCTGCTGCTGAAAACTACGTTTGCCATAATCCAAAACTGGGAAGCGGATAAAACTGCAAAAATTGAGACCCAGATATAGAAGAGATATAAAACCCATCCTTCCAAAAAATTGAGAGAAAGAAGCACCCAAAAAAGAAAAAACATAAAGATTGAAAAGATGATAGTCGTAATAATAATTTTATTTAGCCGGGTAACTTTAAGAACACGGGAATATATAAAGGAAACCGCGGCTACAAATAAAGAAACTAATAAAAACGCGTATGGAAGATTATTTGCTCCAAATTTTGAAAGGAAAAGAGAATTTACCGCCGGTTTAAGTATTAAGATAGTTGATATTAATAGAAATATATTCAACTGCATAAGCAATACCCGCGTAATTTCCCCTTCCCTAACATCAAAAGCTTTTCGCATAAATAATTTCGTGAAAGAAATTAATCCTTCTTTTGTCAGTTCAAAAAACTGATCGGAATACTGTATTGCTTTTTGCTTAAACATTATTTTAACGACTGCAAAACTTTTTCAATTACGGGTATAACCGTTCTTAAAATTTCTTCGCCACGGTAATCTTCAATTAATCCTACCAAAATATACCTTCTCCATTTTGGTCCCCATACTAAAATTGAATCTGAGTGCCATTCTCTCCATGTGCCCGATTTACGAAACATAATAGCATCAGGCACAATTTTATCTAAAGTGTTTACAAATTTATGATGCAGTTCCGGGTCTTCCATTAGCAGAAGCATTTCCAGCGATCTTTCGTAACTAACTAAGCGTCCAAAAGCCATTAAATAATAAAAACGGCAGACTTGTGTAACGGTAGCGGCATGGCTTAATCCCATCAGCGGATCCGGGTTTCTTTCGCCCTGGCGCGCGTATTCTTTGCCTACCCAAAGACCTCCGCCAAATTCTTCATCGTATAATTCATACTTAGGATCAGTAAGAACTTCTTCTATTTTTTCATAACCTAATAATTCAATCATCCTGGAAGCTGCATTATTATCTGATTTACTAATCATCAGCCGTAAATCATCTTTAACAGATTCTGTCTCTTCAATCTCGCCTCTTTCAAACGCGTCCATTGCGGATAAAAGTATAGCAATTTTTGGAAGACTTGCCGCGTACATCATAACACCGCCGTTAACCCTTGCATATTTAATGTTTTCCGGGTCGCTTATATCAACAACACCAATGGCCATTTTTTTTTCAGTGATTAATGTTTTCCACTCCTTATTTTGCTTTAATTCTTTACTTAACATGTTCTGGAATACTGTATCGGTTCTACTGCGAAGCGGGCTTAGTTTTTTTTCAGATATTCTATAAGGAAGGTCAGTTCCTTCTACTGTTTGTGCTAAAACAGTTGCTCTAATTAAACTGACAAGAATAATTGAAAGAACAAATGCTCTCATAATATTACTCCTTTTATATTTTGACCGGGTATAATATAAATAATATTTTTTGAATTTTGCGAGAATAAAATAATCTGAAATAATCAATTATAAACGTATCTTTGTTAGAATATAAGTTTTTTAACAATGTGGTGTATGAATACTTTTTTATTCGGAATAAGTTAAATAATTCAACATAAAAATTAAGGAATAAACATGAATAAAGTACGCTGGGGAATTTTAAGCACCGCAAAAATTGGCGTAGAAAAAGTAATTCCGGCAATGCAAAAAAGCGAATATTGTGATATACGGGCAATTGCATCTTCAAGTTTAGAAAAAGCAGAAGCAGTTTCTAAATTATTGAATATTCCTAATGCATACGGTTCTTATGAAGACTTATTAAATGATAAAGATATAGATGCTGTTTATATTCCTCTGCCCAATCATCTTCATGTTTCATGGGCTATTAAAGCATTAGAAGCCGACAAACATGTACTTTGCGAAAAACCAATTGCGCTTAGTTCAGAAGAGGCAAAAAAGCTTCTTGATTTCGCAAAATACAAACCGCATTTAAAAGTGATGGAAGCCTTTATGTACAGACATCATCCGCAATGGCAGAAAGCAAAACAGCTTGTGGAAAATGGTGAAATAGGCGGTCTGCAAACAATAGAATCTGTTTTTGCCTATTATAATAATGATCCGGAAAACATCCGTAATATGGCCGATATTGGCGGCGGCGGATTGATGGATATAGGCTGTTACTGTATTTCACTTTCCAGATTTATTTTTAGTGCTGAACCAAAAAAAGTAATTGGTGAAATGAAAATTGATAAAAACTTTAATACCGATTATCTGACTTCGGGAATTTTAGATTTTGGAAACGGAACTTCTGCTTTTACATGTTCAACACAAATGGCTCCGCTTCAAAGAGTTTATATTTATGGCACAAAAGGTAAAATTGAAATAGAAATCCCTTTTAACGCTCCAAACGATAAACCATGTAAAATAGGGATTAAAAAGGGAAACGATATTGAGGAAATTACTTTTGATATCTGCGATCAGTATACAATTCAGGGTGAATTATTCTCACAGGCAATTTTTAACGATACGGATGTTTTCACTCCGCTTGAAGATGCTGTTGCTAATATGAAAGTAATTGAAAGGATTAAGGAGAGTTCAAAAGAAAACAAATGGAATTAGAATAGTAATTAGCTATATTTAAAAAGTTTCAATTTTAAAAAAGCCTGAATCTTTTCTGCCGGAGATATTAAATGCACAGATCTAAAGATGATAAATTAAAACCGATTGCCATTGCGCTTTTTTCCCTTTTTCTGTTTGTTTTTATTATTTATAGATATACCGAATACAACAATGAGAGTAAAGAAAAGAATATACGTACAAACCTTTACGATTTATTAATTACTAAAAAATCACAGCTAGAAAAATCACTTAATTCCCGAATCTATTATACAAAGGGTGTTGCGGCGTATACTTCACTTCATCCTGATATTTCTGAATCAGAATTTCATCAACTTGCGGATCAGCTTATTAAATCGGATTCTGTAATAAGTACAATGTCACTTTCAAGAGACTGTATTATAAATGCAATATTTCCCTATAAAGGGCACGAATCGGCTATCGGGCTAAACTTACTAGATCATCCGGGAAGAAAAAAAATAGTTGATGAAACAATAAAAACCGGAAATACTTTTATAGCCGGACCAGTTGAATTAGTAGAAGGCGGAATCGCGTTTATAAGTTACACCCCAATATTTGATCAGACAAAAAAAGCCGGCAATAATTTTTGGGGGATGACAGACATTGTAATCTGGAAAGATAAAATATTAAACGAAATCAATCTAAAATCGGAAGACACCTTATATAATTATGCTATACGCGGTATTGATGGATCGGGATATGACGGGGAAGTGTTTTTAGGAGACTCAAAAATATTTGACAAAAAACCTGTTACAGTTGATGTATTATTGCCTACCGGTAAATGGATTTTGGCTGGTATGCCTAAAAATGGCTGGAACAGCTTTTTAAATAACATTCAGGTAATTACAATAAGTCTTTATGTAAGTGCTTTTATTATTAGTCTTTTAATCTGGCTGCTGGCTAGAGCACTATTTAAAATACGGGCAGGAGAAAAAGAATTAAAAGCTTTATTTGGAGCTATGGACGATCTTATAATTGAGTTTAATAGAAAGGGTGAATACATTAATATTGCTCCAACTAATAATTCTATGCTTTTTAAATCAAAAAATGAATTATTAGGGAAATCGTTGTGTGATGTGTTTGATGAAAGTACGGCTTCTTTTTTTCTTAATGCAATTAATAAATGTTTTGAATCTAAATTAACACAATCAATAGACTACAAACTAGAAATTGATAATGAAGTAAGATGGTTTAACGCAAGAATTTCTTTTCTAAATAATAATGCGGTTCTTTATGTTGCGCATGATAATACACTAAATAAAAATGCGGAAGAGAAATTAAAAGAATCGGAATTGATGCTGCGTGAATTAAATAAATCCAAGGATAAATTGTTTTCAATAATAGCACACGATTTACGAAGTCCTTTTAACAGCACAATGGGTCTGATAGAAATTTTGCAAAAGGATTTTTCCGGTTATTCGGATGAAGAAGTTTCCGGCTTACTTACCCAAATTGATAATTCACTAAAAGGTCAGTTTAATATTCTTGAAAATTTATTGAATTGGGCTCAGATTCAGACAAATAGAATTGAAATCAAAAAAGAATCAATTAACATTTATGACTTTATTGAAAACGAACTAATTACTTTAAGAGTAGCGGCAAATAAGAAGAACATTAATATTAAAAATGAAGTTGATACTGATATTTCGATAGAAGCCGATAAAATATTATTGAGATCAGTAATTCATAATCTGGTTGGCAATGCTGTAAAATTTACAAATCCCGAAGGAAGTGTAAATATTAAATCAGGCATTGAAACAAATGCTGTCAGATTAGAAATTAAGGATAACGGTATTGGAATTGACGAACAGAATTTGAACAGTCTTTTTAAGGAGGAATTCAATTCATCAACAAAAGGAACAGATGGCGAAAAGGGAACCGGGCTGGGTTTATTAATAGTTAAAGAAATGGTTGAAAAACTTGGCGGAAATATTAATGTGAAAAGTAAAGCAGGTGAAGGAAGCTGTTTTATAATTACTATTCCAAAATCGTAAAATAAAAACATCAATTTATTTGGAATTACTTATTTCGTCAAAAACCTCATTAAATCGCTTAAATTTTTATTTTCAACGTTAAATGTTTATATCCTATTTTTAACAAGATTCCATGAATTAGTCTGTAGAAAACTTTCATCCATATTTTTTATCATCTGCAAAAACCTGTTTATGGGTATTGCAAATGTAAGAATATTAGCCGGAACATAAGGTCTGGCAGAAACATCAAACATTCCTAATACAGCTCCCGGATTTTCAGATTTGGATTCTACTAAAGGAATATTAATTATTGAGGCACAACCCGATCCCATTGGTGTAATTACACCGTACGAATCCGCCCTGTCAAAATTTGCCAGTGTAAAAAGACCGGATAAAACATCCGGGGTTGCAAAAAACACAACAACTTCGGGGTCATCATTTTCCGTAAGTTTATCCCATCGTTTAAATATTAAATGTTTCTTGGGAGCCTTAAAAGGAGGGTTGTTTTTCAGGAATTCTATTACAAGTCCGGGTGTTTTTTTATATTTTTCACCCTCAACTTTACCTGGAATTCCGCATGATAGAAAATGTTCAAAATTAGGTCTAAGTGTCTCTGAAAAACCAGAATATCGTTTACCTCCTAAACATCCGGGAACCTCGGAATTATATACAAACGGGTGTCCGTTTCTTACCCTATTTAAATTACCTATCAGGCATCTATTCTCACGTTTTGAATCGCTCAAATCATTTTCCGATACTTCATCTGAGTAATAAAAAACAATCGGCAATTCAGCACCGGAAAAATAGTTCTGCCATAAATTAGTGAACATATCTTTTAATTTGTTTTCCATTTAAACAGTCCGGTTTTGTTTATAATTAATAAAACAATTTCCCAAAGTTGAATTTTGATCAATGCTGCTACATTTTAAAATACAGCCAATAGTCATATTATTTCTTCAAAAACCTCATTAAATCGCTTAAATTTTTATTCTTGAATTGTTTGTAAACCTCACGGAACCCGTCTCCATATTCCACACTCGGATCATTCATTATCTGAGTTCTTAAATCATCCGCATCGCTGCTCATATCAGATTTCAAATAATAATAGGCAACAAAATTGCAGCTTCCCTCTTCACGTTTTCTGGATAATTTATTTTCAACATTTTCATTAATCCAGACGTGTGTTAATTCGTGCGCTAAAGTTGCTTCTACATATTTTCTTGGCGTGTTATTTAGAATATAAACTGTATGCTCAAAAGATTTATCGGTTCTATTTCCTCTTGTAGTTTCTCTTAAACGTGTTTCGGTGTAACCGCGCAGACTGTTTGAGTAACTTCCTTTTGCTGCGGAACGAAGTCCGTTTCTATCTACCGGATAGATCTCAATTTTTTTGGAATTTATTTTTAATCCGTACCCGTTTAACTTTCTAATAATTTTGTTAAACAGACTTCTATACTGATCAGTTGAACTTAAAAAACTTTGTGAACATTTTCGGCAAATATTTCTTCCGTCGGAATATGTAAGTCCGCCACCGGTTAAACTCATTGTCATTAGCCGGTAACAATTATCACACTTTTTATATTCCTTTTCGTGCGACTGGTGATATTTTTTTCCATACATATCAATAACATATTTGCCTATTAACGGCTTTTGGCAAACATCGCATTTATCTGTAAACTGATCATGATAACATTTTTTATCGTAGAAAAAATCCCCGTTTTTGTAATAATCACCTTCAATTGGTTTTCTGCATTTTGCGCATAAAAAATGCCGCGGATGATATTTTTCTCCTTCAATAACAATATAAGTACCTTTAATTTCTTTTCCGCAATGAGCGCATATTGCAGTTTGCGCAATTAAAAGTACGTTTAACAAAAACGATATTATTATTATATGTTTAGTTATTTTCATTTAAACTTTTTTTTATTCGGGCAATTTAAAAATATAAAGAGTCTCATCTAAGTCCGAGACTATATATATAAGTTTTTTCTCAGAATCAACCGCAATACCTTCAATCTTTTCAATTGCAATGTTATATTTTTTCAATAATTTTCCTTTCAAATCACATTTTACCAGAGCTCTGCTCTCATCACTAATTAGCCAAAGAATATCATTTTTTTCTTCATAAAACAACCCGGAAATATCACTCACAAAATTGATTACTGTCTGTGAAATAATTTGAAGAGAATCATCAAGTTCCAATAACATACAAGGATTTTTTTCATTAGCAATGTAGGTATGATGATTTTTTTTATTAAAAGCTAAACCTTCAAATCCTTTATTAATTTCACCGGTAATGTTAGTTTTATGGGTAAATAAAATTTTTCCGGCTTCTGTTAAATATTTAATTTCCCGTAAATCTTCCAGTGCAACTGCAATTGTGTTTTTATCCAGTGAAGTTACAGCTTCGTAATCGTAACCATCAAAAGAAATTTGTTTAACTATTTCCCCTTTAAAAGTCATCCAGTAAATTGTGGAATTTGCATCGCTGACTGTAATTAGATTTTTGCCGTCGTTGCTAAAAGTAAGTCCGGAAGGTTCTGGTACCTTAATGCTTATTTTGCTAATTAATTGAGGAAACTCATTAATTTTCTTTTCACGGCATCCAATTATAAAAAGAATGAATATTAATGAGATAAACGCCTGTTTCATGCCAGCCCAAAAATTTTCTTAAAAAGTAGTATAAACAGCGTAAATCTAACAAAAAGGTAATACTTAAAGTAGTACATTTAAAATATTTGCTAAAAAAAAGGACTTTAAAAATTTATAGGATTTCCGATAGTACTTGTAAATCATGGAGGATTTTAAAATGGTTCTAAGTGTATTAAATGACTTAATATCAACGACCAGTCAAATAAAGTCTACTAATTTTGATCATAACAATACAGTAGTCAAATCTGCGTCAAAAATTAATGCGGTTGAAAGTAAAGATTCCGCACGAATATCTAAATTATCCCAGGGACTTTTTAATTCCGGGTTAGACACAAATTCATCTAAAATTGGTATTGGCACTTCCGAAATTTCTTTTTCTTTAGAATTTTTCAAAAAGAATAATGCAAGTTTAACGGCCGATGGTTTATTTGCCCAGCAAGAACGGTCATTAGCAGTAAACTTTAATTATATTTTTGAACGCGAAAAAAAGGAAGATGATAAAACCTTAATTAAAAAGTATGAAGTCAATTTTGGAATGAATTATAATGATGTGGATTCTTCCGCATTTAAAGTTGAAATAGAAAAAGATGATATTCATAACTTTATTCAGCAGATAGTTGATGATGTTGTTAAGGCCGTTGGGGAAGAGAAGTTAAGTGTTGTCGGGCTTCTTCTTCATAAAGACGACTTAATGGATATTCTTGGTGTTGATGACGGAAAAGGCAAAAAAATTCTGGCTGAACTTATTGGTCTTATTGTAATGGCTGCTGATCTTAAAAAAATGACTAACAAAAATAGTGATGCTGAAGATGTTGTTTTGGAGCCTGAAAGAAAAGAATCTCTGCTTTTATCGATGGAAAAAAGCAAACAGAAAAGTTTGGACTATTTTATGGAAATTAGAGAGATTGATTCTAAAGAAGTGAAAGATAGTGAATCTGAAAAGTCAGGAGACAGTTCTACGAATACTGAAAATTTGTTAGAAGATTCTGTTGAATAATAAATCTAATTTATAATACTGCCCGCAAAAAATTCTTTTAGAGAACAACCCAAAACTGCGTCAAATTCTAAATCCAAAACAAATAATTAATTTACTTTATTTCTGTTTTTACTATATTTGTTATGACCTAAGGTGAATGGCTATTAACAATGTTGTTAAAATAAAGGAGGAATAATGTATCCTTTTTCGCAAAGTGTTGGACAGCTCCGTACTTCGGAGATTCGTGATTTAATGAAACTTGCTACAAGACCGGATATTATTTCATTTGCAGGCGGAATGCCAAATAATGATCTTTTCCCTACAGAAGCAATAGATGAAATTTATAAAAACCTTCCTAAAAAAATAAAACAAGCCGGATTTCAATATGGACCAACTTCCGGATATCCTCCATTAATTGAGGCAGTTAAAGATTATCTTAGAACTAAAGGTCTGCCGGTTGATGAAAATGAATTAATGATTACAACAGGATCTTTACAGGCAATTAATATTGTTACCAAAGTTTTTATTGATCCCGGTGATAGAATTATAACTGAGACTCCTTGTTTTATTGGCGGAACATCGGCATTTAAATCTTATCAGGCTGAAATTGATCCGGTTCCTATTGATGAAGACGGAATTATAATAGAAGAGTTAGAAAAGAAACTGAATCAGAAGCCCGCACCCAAAATAGTTTACTTAACGCCGTATTTTCATAATCCGGCGGGAATTATTTACAGCCGTGAAAGAAAACAAAAAGTTATGGATCTGATGAAAGGAAGAAATATTATTCTTCTTGAAGATGATCCGTATGGAGAAATATATTTTAATGAGACCGATAAAGATTTAACTGTTCCTATGAAAGTTAATGAAACTGACGATCTTCCCATTTGTTATACCGGTTCGTTTTCTAAAATACTTGGTCCGGGAATGCGTTTGGGCTGGCTTTTAGCAAAGCCGGAAATTTTTCAAAAATGTGAGTTGGTTAAACAGTCAATGGATGCATGTTCTCCTACATTTACCCAGGTTCTTGCAAATGAATTTTTACGGCAGAATAAACTTGAGCCGTATTTAGCATTTTTAAGAGAAACCTACAAAAGGCGTATGGATATTATGCAAAACTGCCTGGAAGAAACTATGCCAAAAGAAGTTAAATGGGTGAAACCAAAAGGCGGATTTTACATGTGGTTCCATCTGCCCGAAGGAATTGACGCTACAGAAATCTTAAAAGATTCAATTGAAAAAGGTGCGGTTTTTGTAGTTGGCAAAACATTCGATCCGCATGGAGTAAAAAATAATTGGTTCCGATTAGCATTTTCACATACTCCGGAAGATAAAATACATGAAGGTGTTGAGATAATTGCAAACGCGGTTAAAAAATTTATTTGAGTAAAATTGTGTAAATCATTTTTTAATAACTACAGATTGGCGGATAAGCCGTCAATCTGCAGTTAAATAAAAAACATATTATATTTGGTTACTTATAAGCTAAAGTATTTTTCTACTTCTTCATCAACTATTTTCTGCATTAGATTATTAATTTGATCCCGCTCTTCACTTGCAATCGTATCATTCAGTAAATATAATTTTCTGGAGGTAACATTCTTGTATAAGATTAAAATGCAGTTGTCAATTTTAGAATAATCAACAACCCTCTTTTTTGTAACCAGATTATTTACTTTATCATAAATTAAATTTATTAAGGATTCCATGTTGCTTCTCATATATTGGACAAATATGCAAATAAAACGAGAAAAACATCTTCTGTTTATTTATCATTCTTTTTAATTTTAAAGCATGTAACCTCATTCAAAATTTTTAATTGAAGTCATGTTTTTTTCGAATTACATGTTCAACTTGTGATTGTGAAATGAGGTTAATTAAACAAAGAGAGTAACTAATAAGATTATAAGGAGTTAGAACAATCGTTGTTATTAAATTATAGTTCATTTGATTCCATTTCGTATTTGGGTTTTACTTTGTGCCTATTCCAACTTTAATACCATAAAAACATCTTGTTTTATTAGTTTTTTTCTTAACTTTGTTGTAAAATTGCAACGACGTCAAATTCATGTTTCGATTTTGCAACATCAAAAATGAACTTGTTGTAAATAGGGCAATTAAAATCGGGTTCGATTTTTGCTAATTTGTGAATTAAACTGCTTGTAGGGAAAATGTTTAAATCATTTAAAAAAATATTTTTACTGATTTCAGCAATCGTATTTGTCATTTTGATGATTGGTTCAGCTATCTATTTTTTTTCTCTCCCACCTTATGATTTAGAAAAATGGAATGTTTATAAATATGGGCAGAATTTTAAAAATGAACTAATTTTTACTGATCTTAATAATGATGGTGAAACTGAATCACTCAATATCACTGATTCACTATACAACTCAGACATAACGAGCTTTATCATTGACAGCCCACAACATTACAATGAAGCACAATATAATTTTTATGACTTCAAATTATTGAGTAAAATAAAAACTGAAGAAGATCTTGATTCGGACGGAATTGATGAAATTCAATTTATCCATTTTAAAAACGATACGGTTTTTTACTCTGTAATTAATCATGGAAAAAGAAAAATTTCTCTGCTAAATGTTCCATTATATACCAAGCCAAAAAAATTGGGGGATACTAAATGGGATATTATGTATTGTGAGTTCCAATACCACAATACCGATTTCGAAAAAAGATATTTATATTTTTCTGTTGTTGCAGGCTATTCAATTTTTCCAAGAAGTTTATTTATATATGACCTAAATGAAAAAAAAATAGTTGAAGAATTTGAGACCACTATTCCGATCAGTTTTAGATTTGCTGATTTGAATAATGATGATTCTGATGAAATTCTAATTGGCAGCTATTCCTCTAATAATACTTGGAAATTAAATTATAATGTTCCCTATCCTGATACATGTGCATGGTTTTTTCTTCTTGATAAAGACCTAAAAGTTAAATGGAAATATTCTTCAGACAAAAATGTAAGTGCAATCAGATCGAAAGCAATTTCAGATTCAAACTCAACAAATATTTTTAATTATCACTCTCCAATTGATATCAAAACAGATTTGAAAATAGTTGTTTATAATTATAATGGTGAAGTTATTGATTCATTAAAATTAAAACAATATGGGAATGGGACTTTGACACGTACAAATCACCAATTTAAATCATTTTTATTTTCCGCTCCTAATAAAATCGAATTGATAAACAATGAATTGCAGATCGAAAAAAGTGTAACTCATGAGAAAGGGGTTCACCTATCACAAGCATTATTTGATTTCAATAATAAAATGTATCTAGTTTTTAGTATTGACAGAAATCTTTTTGTCTATGATGACGATCTTGATTTAATTGCGAGAACAGTAGATGAAATCGTTCCAAAAGCAAACTATGGCACAAAGCTTTCTCTAAAATACTCTAAAATAAATAATGAAATGTACTTAGGTTGTATTAGTAATAATGGGACAATAACTTACAAATTCATAAAAAGAAATGTTTTTCAATATCTTCTTATCGTTATTGCCATATTCTTTTTTACGCTGCTATTTATCTTCCTAATTATTAAAGTTGGAATACGTCTTCAAATTTATTTCCGAACTGTAGATATAACAATTAAACAATCCAGCGGTTCAATTTTAGTTATAAATGACGCGAAAAAAATACTTTCATTCAATAAAAGTGCTAAAAGTTTATTTGGTGAAAATTTAAAAAGAGGAATGTTTCTCGCGGAGTTGTTTTCCACAAAATCAATAATTCTTTCAGTTATCAATGAAGCCAAAATTAAGGGTAGTGAAGTAATTGAAGAGATTGATTTTGAAAGGGAAAATAAAAAATTCATGATCCGGTTAACAATTACTCCTATTAAAATTAAGTTCGGGTTAATTATTGCATATTTAATTAGACTTGATGACCAAACTGAACTAATAATGAGAGAGCGCTCCCGTGTTTGGTTTCACTCAATGCAGAAAATAGCGCATGAAATTAAAACTCCGCTTTCATCAATGTTAATAAACTTACGTTCAATAGAGAAAAATGTTGATAAGCCAATAACTGATAAGGAGGTTGTTAGCAAAGATGTCGGGACTATTAAAAACGAAATAATCAGAATTAAAACGCTTACTAATAATTTGTTAAAGTTTGCGGATTATCAAAAACTGAATTTCCAGGAAACTGACATTTTAATCGTGATAGGCAGGATTGAAGAAAAGTTCTCAAGTTTCATAAATGCCGGGATTAAGTTTGAGGTTATAATTAATACTAAAAATACAGTTGCTAAAATTGATGCTTATCAGATTGAAGAGGTTTTACAGGTTTTGGTTGAAAATGGGATTGATGCTGTTGGTGGAAAAGGCGAAATAAATATTATACTGGAAGGATATGCCGAAAAATTGGTTATTACAGTTAAGGATTATGGTAAAGGGATTCCCAGGGAAGATTTAATTAAAATATTTGATCCGTATTTTACGACTAAAAAAGAAGGGACTGGAATGGGTCTGGCAATTGCAAGAAAGATTATTAAAGACCATGAAAGTGAATTGAATGTTAAGTCAGGGGTTGGGAAAGGAACAGAGTTTAGTTTTGAGGTTAAAACCTGATAGCACACTAATGACACAGATGCGACAGATAATCGCTGATAAAAAAACATCTGTGTAGATCAGTTATATCAGTGTTATCTGTGTTCTATGTTTTTGTTGTCTTTTATTCTTTAACTAAGTGAGGCGGAATAATGAAGTATTTACAAATGATAGAAAAACAATAGCACACTAATGACACAGATGCGACAGATAATCGCTGATAAAAAAACATCTGTGTAGATCAGTTATATCAGTGTTATCTGTGTTCTATGTTTTTGTTGTTATTCATTCTCACTAAAAGGGGCAAAACAATGGAGTATTTGTATGAAAAGGAAACTAAATGTATTATTAAGTGCTTCTATGAAGTTTATAATACGCTTGGGTTCGGATTTCTGGAAAAGGTTTATGAAAACGCTTTATTCAAAGAATTAGTTGAAAACGGATTCTATGTGGAGAAGCAGAAAAAGATAGATGTTTTTTACAAGGAAACTAATGTTGGTGAATATTATTCCGATTTAATTGTTAATAATGAAATAATACTGGAGCTAAAAGCAGCAGAATCACTTTGCCAGGAACATGAATATCAATTGATAAACTATTTGAAAGCAACAAATATTGAAATCGGGTTATTATTAAACTTCGGCAAGAAACCGGAAATTAGAAGAAAAATATTTACAAATGATAGAAAACAATAGCACGCTAATGACACAGATGTAACAGATAATCGCTGATAAAAAAACATCTGTGTAGATCAGTCAGATTAGTGTCATCTGTGTTCTATGTTTTTGTTGTCTTTTATTCTTTAACTAAATGAAGCAGAATAATGAAATATTTACAAATGATAGAAAACAATAGCACACTAATGCAACAGATGTAACAGATAATCTCTGATAAAAAATATCTGTGTAGATCAGTTAAATCGGTGTTTTCTGTGTTCTATTAAGGCAGGTTAAAATGAAAAAAATATTACTAGTTGATGACGATAAAGTATTTTTGGAATCATTGGAAACAATGCTTCTAGAAGAAGGATATTCAGTTCAAAAAGAGTCAAATCCGGTTGTAGTTTCAGAAAAGATCGGAAGCTTAAGTTATGATGCTGCTTTGTTTGATATAAAAATGCCCGGTATGAATGGGATTGACTTGATGCAGAAAATAAAGCCGTATAATATTAGTTCCCCAATAATATTTATTTCCGGACAAAGTACAATTTCAATTGCGGTGGATGCCATTAAACTCGGCGCATATGATTTTGTTGAAAAACCTGTTGATCCAGAGCGATTGTTATTAACACTAAAAAATGCTTTAACCAGTAAATGTCTTACCCGGGAAAACGAAAATATTTTTAATGAACTTAAAAGCACCAACAAAATTATAGGTAATAGCAGGTCAACTAAACTTTTAATTGATGAAATAAAACATATAGCACCCACAAATGCGAAGGTTCTAATACAGGGTGAAAGTGGAACCGGGAAAGAACTTATTGCGTGGGCAATTCATCATAACAGTGATAGAAAAGGATTTCCGTACATAAAACTAAATTGTGCGGCAATTCCTTCTGAACTTTTGGAAAGTGAATTGTTCGGACACAGGCGGGGATCTTTTACCGGGGCACATGCTGATAAAACCGGTAAGTTTATTGCCGCGGATGGCGGTTCTTTATTTCTTGACGAAATTGGTGATATGTCATTAAATCTTCAAGCAAAACTTCTACGGGTTCTTGAGGAGAATGAAGTGGAAGTAATTGGTGAAAATATACCCCGCAAGGTTGATGTACGTATTATTGCCGCTACAAATAAAAACTTAAAAACTCTAATCGAAAACGGTGATTTTAGAGAAGATCTTTATCACAGATTAAATGTAATAAATCTGCTTATTGAACCTCTAAAAAATAGAAAAGAAGATATTGTTCAACTTGCCAATTTTTTCTTAAAACTCTATTGCGAAAGTTATAACAAACGTATTATCTCAATTTCAAGACAAGTTGAAGGACTTTTGTATTCGTATGATTATCCGGGAAATGTACGGGAGTTGAGAAACATAATAGAGAAGGCTGTTATATACGAAAATACTAATGAACTCACTATAAAAACAATGTATAAAACATTTACCAGCAAGTTAGATGAAGATGATACTGATACCGGTTTACTATTAGGGACAAATTTAAAAAATGCCAGAAAAGAGTTTGAAAAAAAGTTTATCAGAAACACACTAGAATTTAATGATTGGAAAATTGGTGAAACGGCTGCTTCGCTTGAAATTGATAGAACAAGTCTCTTTAGAAAGATGCAGGAATTAGGAATCAGTAAATAAAATGAACTTTAAAATATTAAAGCAAGATATCAACTGATTAAAGAACGTTTATTAAAAAGTTTAACAAAAGAAAAATGCAATGAGATAATTATAAAATCAAAAGAGCTGTAGAAATGGGTAAAGCCGGATTTTAGATGAAATAAAAAGCTATGGTATCGAAATAAATTAGTTTAATTATTGCAGATATGTTCTGCTTTATTATTCAGTCCAGCTCACAATACTCTTAATATTAAAAAATAATTCATCAGTTATCTTCTAATTATTTTTTCACCTTTCTTTAAATTACCATTTACAAATAACTTCAAAATTGATATTTTACTTTTAGAATTGAATTACAAATGTGGAGTAATTGATGGCAAAGTTAGAACAAGTTATTAAACGAAGCGGAGCTATTGTTCCTTTTAAAAGGGAACGTGTTATAAATGCTATTTATAGATCGGCTGTTTCTGTTGGCGGAAGAGATAAACAGACGGCAGAATGGCTTGCTGATCAGGTTATTAAGATGCTGGAAAATGGCAGAGCTGAAAACTATATTCCTACAATTGAAGATATTCAGGATGTAGTTGAAAAGGTTTTAATTGAAAACGGGCACGCAAAAGTTTCAAAGGCCTTTATACTGTACAGAGATGAACAAAAGAAGAAAAGAGAAACTAGTTCCAGAATTGCATCTAAGAAAAGCGATAATGTTCCGTGGCAAAAAATTTGGTATTCGCTCGATTGGGCAGTAAGTAGAAATTTGCATACCGTCGATAATTTGAATCAGCGAATTAGAAATGGTGAATTTCCTCAGATAGTTCATCAGGCTGAAGCGCGATATAACGATGATATAGCTTTGGCAGCAGAAATAATTAAAGAAAAAGCCAATGATATTAAACTGGTTTTTGTAAGCGGACCTTCTTCATCGGGAAAAACTACTACAACTCTTAAACTAGAAAAACACCTTAAAAATATAGGGTTAAAGTTTGTTGCACTGGAAGTTGACCATTATTTCTATGATTTGGAGCTTCATCCCAAAGATGAATTTGGAGATTATGATTTTGAAACTCCGCAGGCTCTGGATATTGAACTAATTAACGAACATCTAACAAAACTATGTAATGGTGAAGAAGTTATGCTGCCGTTTTATGATTTCAAAACCGGGACACGTCATTTAAATCAAAAGTCACTGCAGTTAAAAGAAGGTGAGATTCTATTATTAGATAGTCTACACGGTCTTTATCCGCCAATGAGCGCGGGTATTTCGGACAATAATAAATTTAAGATTTACATAGAGCCATTATTGCAAATGAAAGGTATAGACGGGGAATATGTTCATTGGACCGATCTAAGACTTATTAGAAGGATGTTAAGAGACGCAGCCCATAGAGCTTATAATCCGAAACAAACTTTGGAACATTGGCACTACGTTAGAGCAAGTGAATTACGGCATATAATTCCTTATAACAACACAACTGATTTTACAATAAATAGCGGTATGGCTTACGAACTGCCTTTATACAAACATTTGATGTTCGATAAATTTAAAGAATGGATTGAACTTTACAAAGATGATCCGCTTAAAACTGATGCCTATGAAAGGGCTTCCAGAATTTATAAGCTTCTCGATTCGATTCTACCGGTAGAAGACGATTCTCCTGTTCCTCATGATTCTGTTATGAGAGAATTTATTGGAGGAAGTTCCATTGTTCATTGATTTTTTTCAGTTTTAAAATAAATTTTAATGCCGGTATTATTTTTTACCGGCATCTCTGCAGACGGCTGATACATGTTTATTACTACTTAATTTTTCAGAATAATACTTCTATCTTTTTATTCCCCGGAACTTCTCTTAATTTATTTCGACTAATCATGCAGTATTAATAACTGAAAGACTAAATGAATAATATTGAAGCTGTTATAGACGTATTTGCATTTATCAGGGAAAGAGATATTCCCATTTTTGTTGATAAATATTTTAAGCAATTAGGAAATAGCAAAAGTAATTTTCCTAAACCTGGAAAACGATATAATTTATTTAGTAAGTATAAAAAGAAAAGAGAACTGGATAAACTACTGAACGATTTTACTTTGAAGATTTCTGATTCATCAATCTTTGATAATCCATCCGAGCAGTCTGAGTTATTCAATAGATTAAAATTATTTTTTATTCAGACTTTAGAATTTGGACAAATTGAAGCGGAGATTTTCTTTAATGATGATTTTAATAATTTGGTAAATGAGTTTTTAAAAAAGGCCAGCGAGTTTGATAATACTCTTACTTCTGAAAATTTATTTCAGGCTATACGCAACGTTTGGATAATGAATACGATTCAGCTTTTGTTTAATAAAAAAGTCGAATTAACTCCGTCTATATTTGCCTACAGTATGTTGTACCCTTACAGTGATAATTATTTGGATGATACTTCAATTAGTAAAATTGAAAAGTTAGAATTTCTTCATCGGTTTGGATTGAAGCTGGCTGGTGAAAAAGTTTACCACTTTAATGAAATTGAAGAAAAGATTTTTGCTCTAGTAGAAATGATTGAAGAAGAGTTTCCCAGATACGATTATAACTCTGTTTATGAGAGTTTACTCGCGATACATTATGGTCAGGTTAAAAGTATTTCGCAAAATAAGTGTAATGCAATTAGTGAGGAACTGATTACAAAAATAAGTATTGAAAAAGGCGGAAGCTCTGTTTTAGCTGATGCATATTTAGTATTGGGCAATTTAAATTATGAAGAGGCAGATTTCATGTTTGGATTTGGTGTGTTTCTACAACTGATTGACGATTTACAAGATATAGCTGATGATAAGGAGAATCAGCATATTACTCTCTTCTCAAAAGAACAATCAAAAGATGAATGTGAGAAAAAAACTAATAAACTATTTAATTTTATTAATCACGTTTTGCTTAGTCAGGAAGCGTTTGAGAAAGGAAATAGAATTCTAAACATTATCAATTATAGCTGTACTCTTCTAATTATTGATTCTATAGCCTGTCATAAGAATCTGTATCCCTTTTTATATAAGAGAAAAATTGGCTCTCACTCTTTATATCCGCTCTATTACTACAGAAAACTGCATAGTAAGATTAATAACACTTTAGAATTTCTGGGATCAAAAAAAAGCTTTTAGTCATGTTTAATATGTAGATTCCATGGATCAGGAATCGGCTAAACAATAAAAAATATCAGGGCATTACTCCCAACAGATTTGCTATAAGTTAAGATATGTTTTTCTTTTCATAAATATATTTTTGCTGATTACTGATGCTAAAACTCCAATACACAGCATTATTACTGCTCCAAAATATGATTGGTATATGTTTGATAAATTCAGGTTAAATATTTCGAAAATCAAAATTCCAAAATTTTCGGTTAGCGGTATTAATGCGATAAAAATTAAATATGAAAATGCTGCTAATATTATTCCGCCTGCCTGCACGTAGATTATTTGTTTTTTATTTAATCCGAAATGCAAGAAGTCTAAGTATATCATTGCGAGAGCATTTAATACTAATACAAGTCCGGTTAAAGAAACGAGTTCCGAAATAAATTCAGACCCAATATTATTGAACTGCACAATTAAGTTACAAAGAAAGAATAATGAAATTGCGCTCACCCAAAAAATTGGTATGAATAAAAGTCTTGCGAAACCGATTGACCCTGGGTGAATAGGTAAAACTACGATTACACGGTCGCGACCTTCCTTAAAAAGCGTAATCACACGATAGACAAAGACAATTACAGCAAACGCAAAAATGGAAACTCTTAATGCAGGAACTGATTTATCCAAATTTTCTGCGCCATATGTTAAAAATGTAAAGTGCATGCTAATTAGAAAAATTGATGTAACCATTAATAGTGTTTTGTAATATTTTAGTTCTGCTTTAATTATTTTAAACATGATTAACTCAGTTCTTAAATTGTTAAAAATTACTTATTCTATGTGTGATCTATTTCTATTATAGCTATAAACACTTAGCACAGTTAGCATAAATCCCAATGCAACGGTTCTAAGCCCGATTAATTCACCGCTAAACGGACTGTGGTTTTCTAAAAACTGAAAGAGTGGTTTTATTGGGATTTCATATCCTGCTTTTACAAGCATAAATAAAACAACACCGGTTATATTAAGCACTAAACCAGTTAACATTAAATAGATCAGCATTTTGCTTTTAGTAATCCCTTTCTCCCGTAAGTGTGAAAGAAAAACATCACGGATAATAAAATAGAGAGATAAGCAGATTATTATTAAGCCGTATATAATTGACAGTTTTTCTAATTCATGAAAACCATCAGACAAAGTAATAGCGATTGGGATTAATATTAAAAAACAAATTGTAATAGGTATTAAAACTATCAATAGTCTGTGAATGCCTAATAGTTCTCTGTTAATGGGAATAGTATTAAACATCTTTTCTCTAAATTCTTTATTGCGTCGAATTATAATCTGATTAATAAGCATAAAAGGAAAAAATGACTCAATCATTCCCAGCAAAAAATCATTATTATATAGCAAAACAGCAGTGTAGAACATTGGTGTCATTACTAAATACAACAAATAAATTGTCAGGTTATATTTTAATTCTGATATTAATAATTTCAACATTTGTAATTTACTCCATATGGAATTTACCTTTTGTATAGGTAGTTAAACTAACTAAGGATAAGATAATCGCAGTTATAATAAGCCTTAATTCAGTGTATTCACCCTTAAAAGGATTTATCATTTTTAAAAAATCACTAATTTCATTAAGTGGAATTTCTAAACCCTCTTTTGTTAAAAACACTAAAATAACAGCTAGTATGTTTAAGATCAGGATTGCAAAAACCAGAGTTGTCTTCATATTATTTTTTGTAATTCCTTTTTCTCTTACTAACCTCAGGCTGGTATCGCGCATTATTAAATAGAGGGCAAAACTAATTACACTTAGGCTAAATGATATTACTACAAAGTTCAAGTCCGGATCAAATTTGGAAATTGAAACCTCGAAAAGTACCATTATAATTGTATAATATATAAGCGGTAATAGAACAGTTATCAATCTTGAAATTGCAATATCAATTCTTTTTACCGGAAGTGTATTAAAAGTTCTTTCTCTTAATTCTTTATTTTTGAATGAGACTAAGAACATCATTGTTAGAAATATGATATAGAAAATCCCGAGGTTATAAAAAAAGATTTCAAGCTCCGCCAACTTCAAATAATATATTACAGGAAACAATATTAGTAATATTGGGATTCTCTTTAAATTATATTCATATTCTGATTTTACCAGGCACCACATAATTCCTCCGATAAATACAAATGTATTTACCCTTTTAAAACTTCTACCGCTATTTCATCAATACTCATTCTGTGCTCATTCAGATTCTCAACTTCTAATTCAGTTAATTTTTCTATAGTGTCTGAGAAATCAGAAGTAATAATCTGATAATCATTACCCTCATTTTTTTTACTAACTAAATTTTTAACCCTCAATTCACCATTATATTTAAATGAAATTTTTCTCCACTTTTCTATTAAATCATCTTTTGCCGTTTTGAATAATAATTTACCGTCTTTCAAAAACGCGAGATCGTCAGCAAGTCTGCTTATATCCGAAAGAATATGAGTTGAATAGAAAATGGAACGTTCTCCGGTTTCAACAACTTCAAATAAAGTATCAAGGACTTCTGCTCTTACAACAGGATCCAATCCGGATGTAGGTTCATCAAGAAGTAATAGCTTTGGTTTATGAGACAAAGCTGATATAAGTGACAGTTTAACACGGTTTCCGCGTGAAAGGTCTTTAGCTTTTTTTGTCAGGTCAATATTAAATCTTTTTGCAAGTGCCATTGCATAATCATCCGACCAATTTGGATAAAATTGTGATAAGAACTTTAAGTTTTTCTCACCGTTCCAGTTTTCATAAAACACCGGTGAATCGCTCACATAACCAATATCAAATTTCCAGCTTGTATTATTTGGGGCATTCTCCGTTCCAAAAATTTTGATCGAACCAGAATTAGCCTTAATTAACTGCATCATACAGAGTAGCGTTGTTGTTTTACCTGAACCATTGGGACCAATATAACCCATAACCATTCCTGGCTCTAAATCCAGATCGAGAGGACCAAGTTTAAAATCAGAATATTTTTTTTCTAACCTTTCAATTTTAAATGCATAATCCATTTTATTCTCCATTTATATTATTTACTTTCTAAAACTTTTTTTATCACAGCAAAGATATCTTCAATTGATAAACCTTCTTCCTTAGCAACCTTTAATAAAGGTCTTATTTTATCGATCAATTTCTCAATAGACATTTCTTTTTTCCTTTTATCTCTAATTTCATTTACAAAAAATCCTTTTCCTCGTCTCGAAGAAATTAATCCTTCTCTTTCAAGAGCTTCATAAGCACGCTGGACAGTTATAACACTAACATGCTGATCCCGGGCAAGTTTTCGTATTGATGGAAGCATAGTTCCGGCATCAACTTCTCCATTTAAAACTTTCGCTCGTATCTGTCTGGAAATCTGACTCTGCAGCGGTTCATCCGAAAAATCAGTTAAGTTTAGAAACATCTATTTAATTTTCCTTTTTAATATCATTACTGTTCTGTCATCGTTTTCAATTTGTGTGCCCTGGAAATTCTCAAGTTCGGCGTTTATCAAATCAATTATTTCATTCGGATTTTCATCTCTATTCTTTTGAATTATTTTTTTTAATCTTTGCTCGCCAAACAATTCTTTTTCAGCGTTCATTGCTTCAGTTATACCGTCTGTATATAAAACCACATATTCATTTTCACCTATGAACACTGAGTTTTCCCAATACTCCGCATTTGGAATTATTCCAAGAGCCGGACTTTTTTTGTTAAGCTCTATTAGAGAACCATCTTTTTTAATTAACCATGGATAGTTATGACCAGCGTTACAATATTGAAAAACTCCTGAGCATGAATCCAAAAAACCGTAAAAGATTGTAACAAAATTTTTGGCCGCTGTATTTTTAATTAGATAGTCGTTTAATATCTGAAGTGTATTTCTAATTGATTTAGCATTTTTAAAACTGCTTTTTAGAATTGCCTGAATCTGAGATATCAACAATGCCCCCGGCATCCCTTTTCCGCTTGCGTCGCCAATTACCAATCCAAATTGATCTTTATTCATCGGAAGATAATCATAGAAGTCGCCGCCAACTGTTTTTGTAATTGAAGAATAGGCCGCAAGTGAATATTTTTCAGTTTCCGGTAAATGTTTAGGAAGCAGATCTGCTTGTATTTGCTGAGCAGCTCTTAACTCAATTTCAATTCTTTCCTGTTCAATTATAAGTCTGTCGTTTTTACTAATCTCATTTTTAAGTTTCATTATCTTTTTATCGGACAAATGGTTAACTCTAAAAACTGAATCCTCTAAATGAAAAATTTCCTTTGAAAGCAATTCATCATAAGCTTTTTTAACAGTGCGTCTGTTCACTTTCTGATTTCTGGCAAAGGTTCCAACAGACTGAATTTCATTTCCAAATTTTACGGTACCATCTAAAATTTTTTCAATTATCTGGTTTTGAATTTGTAAATGTACAGGTTCTGATGATATGTGGTTGATATTAAATAGCATTTTTTCTTTTTGTTTATTGTCTCTACTGTATAGACGCAATATATACAGTTAAGTTTCATAAATCAAATAAAAAAATAAAAGATTTAATTTTACACGATTTTTAGGGATTTCCGTGTGAGAGGATTTTTCACATCAGGATACGATCCTAGTTTGGTCGGAATTACTCAGTGTGACATATTTATTATATCCGCACTTTCACAACCCAATGATTCTATTTGAAGTGTGACATGATTAATATTAAACTTCTCCTTAAAAAGTTTTTCAACACTCTTTCTTAAATTATCAGATTCACTAAGCATCATATCTTTTGCCTGAATATGAGCTTCTATATGAATATCGTTTTCGCCAACCATCCATAAATGAACATGATGAATATTATCGACTCCGCCAATTTTTACAACTTCATTTTCAATCTCTGATACAGAAATATTTAGAGGAGCACCTTCCATAAGAATATGAATTGCGTCAATTAGAATTAAATAACTTTCACGTATAATATAAATTCCTATTAAAATTGTTAAAACAGGATCAATCCAATAAATATTCCAGAAGTAAATTGCTAATCCGCCAATTATAACCGCAGCAGATGAAACCGCATCGCTTAACAGATGAAGATAGGACGATTTTATATTCATACTCTTATCAGCATCTTTGCTGAGTAAAATTGTTCCAATCACATTTGCAACAAGACCAATCGAGGCAACAATCGTCATTATAGATGCATCAATTTCACCCGGTTCCATTAATCTGATTGCAGCCTGATAAAATAAATAAACGGAAATTACGATTAACACTGAAGAATTAATCACAGCCGCTAAAATCTCCGCTCGTTTTAATCCGAATGTATGTTTTAGAGTGTTCTCTTTCGATTTTAATTTCAAAGCAATATAGCTTAGGATTACAGAGATTCCGTCACTAAAATTATGGAGTGCGTCCGAAATCAATGACAAACTTCCGGAAAGAACACCGCCTATTAATTCCGCAATGGTTATTATAAAATTAAGTATCATTGTTATTAATAAACGCCCGGTTGTACCGGTAAAATCATGGTGATGGTGACTATGGTTATGTGACATTTAGATTCACTTTCATTTTTATTGATTCAAATATAATCACTTTTATAAGAGATTACATCTTGTTTTGAAAGTTGAATTCAATGAAGGGAAAAAGAAAATGCCGTTAATATTTGGAAGGGAGATGATCATAAAAAAGCCCGAAAATGTATTTTTATCTTATTAATTCTTTAAATAATTGTCTATGCTGCTGTTGCATAAAATCAAACTTTAATACCCTTAACATCATATCACAATACATTTTCGGGAAACTTTTATAAAATATTTATGAAGTATCCCGGACAGTTTTAGAATAGTTTATCTCGATAAGAACGAGAGGAATAAGTTAAATTAATATCATTTAAAGTCAATCCATAAAAATTACAAAAATCAGTCAGAGTCAGTGATTCTTAAAGGCTAAATATATCTTCTCATAATAATTCTCACCTTTCATTAAATCCATTTACCGGCTTCGAATCTAATAACCTAAAATCTTCATCATAGCTTTGTAACTTTGCTCTTTTGAAAAAAGCTTAGTAATAATCTCGCCATTTTCGTCTTTATCAATTATAATATGTTTTGGATCGGGAATTAAACAATGCTGTAAACCTCCATAACCGCCAATGGTTTCCTGGTATGCTCCTGTATTAAAAAATCCGATATACGTTCTTTTATTTGCATTAAACTTTGGAAGATATATTGCGTTAGCGTGTTGCTCGGAATTATAATAATCATCACTGTCGCAAGTTAATCCGCCAAGAAGAATACGTTCATATTCCTGATCCCAATTATTTATTGGAAGCATAATAAAGCGCTTATTAATTGCCCATGTATCTGGAAGTGTTGTCATAAAAGAACTGTCAATCATATTCCATGCTTCTCTGTCATTTTGTTTTTTCTGATCAAGAACAGAATATAAAATCCCTCCGCTCTCACCTACCGTAAAAGAACCAAATTCAGTGAAAATATCAGGTTCCTGAACTTCATTTTCTTCACATGTTACTTTTATCTGATTTATAATTTCTTCTGCCATGTATTCAAAGTCATAATCGAATGCTAATGAACTCTTAATGGGGAAACCACCGCCAATATTAAGGGAATCCAATTCCGGGCAAATTTTCTTCAGCTCTACATATACCTTCAAACTTTTATGAAGTTCATTCCAATAATAAGCGTTATCCTTAATTCCGGTATTGATGAAAAAATGAAGCATCTTTAACTTAAACTTTGGATTGTTTTTAATTTTTGCTACATAGAAAGGAACTATATCTTTGTATCCAATTCCTAGTCTGGAAGTATAAAACTCAAACATTGGTTCTTCTTCAGAAGCAATTCTAATTCCAATATTAATTTCATTTTCTAAAACATCTTCATATTTTCCTAGTTCGGTAAAGTTATCTAAGACGGGAATAACATTTTTAAAACCTTTTTTATATAGATTTGAGATGTTTTGGATATAATCATCCTTCTTGTATCCGTTACAAAGTATGAACTTCTCCTTACTTAAATGACCATTTTCCTCAAGAGATTCAATAATATTTATATCAAATGCCGAAGAAGTTTCAATATGTATATTGTTTTTAAGAGCTTCTTCCATAACATGCGAAAAGTGCGAACTTTTTGTACAGTAGCAATAATTATACTTCCCTTTATACTCAGATTTAGCCATTGCAACATTAAACCACATTTTCGCTTTTTTAATCTGATTAGTAATTTGCGGCAAATAGGTGAATTTAACAGGGGTTCCGTACTGTTTTATAATATCCATTAAAGGAATATCATGATAATATAGTTCGTTGTCTTCTACTCTAAATTCCTCTTGAGGGAAATCAAATGTCTGTTCGATTAAATCAATATACTTATTTTTCATCAACTTTCTATAAATTAGTTTAAAGGTATTGCTCAAATGTAACTCACTTACATTAGGAATTCAATATAAAAGTAACTAAGTTAGAATATTTAAGATAAGCGTGAAATAAATAATTTAAGGTGTTTATATGGATCTTTTTGAAGCAATTGAAAAAAGATATACTCATAGAGGTGAATTTACTAGTTCTGTTGTTCCGGAAGAGGATTTACGAAAAATTGCCGGAGCTGGCTTAAAAGCTCCCTCGGGCAAAAACTTGCAAACTACATCATTTGTTATTGTAAATGAAAAAGAGATACTTGATAAAATTAAAAGTGTTTTACCCAATAAAAGTCCGATTAAAACATGTAATGCATTAATAGTATGTGTAATTGATAAGAATCCTGATGATTTTTATTATGGATATAATTTTCAATTGGAAGATTGTGCCGCGTCAGTTCAGAATATGCTTCTGGCAATTACCGATCTTGGATATGCATCGGTTTGGTTAGACGGGGTACTAAGAATTGAAGGAAGAGGTAAAAAAATCTCTAAAATATTAAATCTGCCAGAAGATAAAAAAGTTCAGGTTATTCTTCCCATTGGTGTTCCGGTAAATGAAGAACCAAAAGAAGACAGATTCCCGTTTGAAAAAAGAGTCTGGTTTAACAGATTCAAATAACATAGCTACAAACGTAAATACTAACATCTCACAAATAGCTTTTCCTTTATGATTGTTTACAACTGTTTTATAAAATCCGGCATTTTAATTACGCCGGGTTTTCATTTCTATGCAAATTATGCGCACAAAATATATTAGAATTTTTATTTTAACATTTTATATATTTGAACACAACTCACAACAAATGAAAGGACATCATGAAAATTATAAAAATACTTGGTTTTATCGTATTAGGTTTAATTGCTATTTTTCTAATTGTTGCCGCGTTTTTACCTTCTGAATATTCAGTTTCAAGAGAAACAACAGTTAATGTTTCTGCGGATTCTGCTTATAACCAGGTTGTAGTTTTCAAGGATAGAAATAAATGGGATCCGTGGTTAGCGCTTGATACTGAAGCAATTGTTACAATTACAAATACAGAATATTCTTGGAAAGGTGAAATTATTGGTGAAGGAAAAATGAAAGTACTTGAATCTGAACCAAATAAATCGATCCATTCAAAATTAACTTTTCTTTCTCCAAATCAAATGACTTCAGATGTTTACTGGAACTTTGAATCGGTTGACAGCACCACAACAAAATTAACATGGACTTACGCAGGTGAGTTAGGTTATCCGGCGGAAAGATATTTTGGTTTGTTTTTAGAAGATATGATGGGACCACAATTTGAACTTGGATTAAGCAACCTTAAAACTTTATTAGAAAAATAACTAATTGCAATTTGCCGTCGGAAACTACTGAGGATGTCTCAAAAGTCTGATTTGTTATTCCGAACAAAGTGAGGAATCTTGTTTTTTAACTAAAAAGACCTATTCTTTCGTCACTGACTTCTCTTAATCATAAATTTTGGAAGTTTTGAGACAGCCTCACTACTTACTGGCGGCTTTTTTAATATTATTTACGCACATGTATATCTTGCATAAAAATCCTGGTGCAAATTATTTAATCGGTTTTAGTTTCTGATCAATTTCATTCAGCCATTTTTCTTTATGCTTTTGTAAAGTCGGACTTGGATGCATATAGAGATTTTCATTATCAGAACAGTTTAGACCAACTATTTTTCTGCCTCTAATTTTTCCCAATACTCTCACGGCTAAAAATTCTAGCGATTTATCACATCCCCAACCGGCAATGATCAAATTATTTTCATTAAAATTTTTGAAAGCGAGTTTAAACTCAGCCTTTCTCTCACCGGAAAAAATTGAATGAAACGCTCCAAATTTGTTTTCGCAATCTTCTACCGTTTTTATAAACAGCGTGCTTTTAGGTTCCCGAATATCTGAAAGATTTAATATTCTAACATGCTTCCATTTTTTTTCTAGCATCAATCTCATAATCTGATACTGGGTAATATCCGGTTTTGCGGGAATCAATTTATTGTTTGATAAAGAACTAAGCTCTGAGACTTTATATTTCTTTGGAATATAATTTTTATCAAGCGGAGCTGAAGAACCCGGGTTCATCATAATTACAATTAGATCAGGTATTGATTTATACAAAATTTTTGTATCTGTATTACTTTCAAAATATTCCCGGTTATAAATCTCTAAAATATTTCGGCATTGTAAAATTAAGTTTCCCGAAAGTTGAATATCATAATAACTTCCCATTACAACAAAGTGTTTTTTCAATTCGGCTGCGTATAAAAATTGCATAAAATCTAGTCACTATTCTATTTATAAACTGAGCTAAAAATAAGTAGAAACAATTTCCTTTCAAAACAAATGATAAAAAGCCGCAAAAAACTTTCATAACTCTGAAAAATATTCCTACTAAATATCAACATTTTAGACTATTTTTAATTAAGAAGACAGGTTTTAGTGGAATTACTTTTGCACTTGTGAAACCTTAAAATATATTTTTGTATTTTACTATTTGTCGGGTATTCTTTAGGAAGATAAATATTAATGTATTTATTATAAATCAAATGGAGGAAAAATGAAAACAAAAATACTTTTTCTAATTTTGTTTTTTTCCGCACTTTTAACACAGCAGGTTAATGGCTACAATTACGTACAATTTCAGGCCAGGCACATTAATAACTATTATAGCTGGAACACTTTAGAATTTAATGAATTTGAAACCAAAGTAACTGTTGACGGACTTTTTTACGAAACAACTTTAACAATGAAAGTCAGGCTAGGGAAAACAGTAGACTATTATGGAAATACTAATTTCCCCGAAACTGGCAATTACGAATTTATTTGGAATTTCAACCTGCCTGAGAAATCGGTAATTACAGATTGCCGTATGTGGGATGACGCGCAGAATAAGTTTTTATCGGCGCAAATGATTGATCTTTCAACTGCCGAAGCAAATTATGACAGAACTAATACTTCAAAACAACAATTACTTATGCGGGAATATCGCAATAGAAATTATAACGGAACTCTGGATAATTTTCTAGAATTAAAAATTACTCCTGTTGATAGCCGTGAGTACAAAAAAATTGAAATCAAATATTTAACTCCATGTGAAATGTACTGGGATGTTAGAAGATTTAGAATTACTACTAGAAATTTTTACAATCCGTATGCCCGGTGGAATAACGGAAGTTATACATACCCAAATAATGATAAGCCCGCAACATTTAAATTGATTGATAAAAATAATAAAAATGAAATACCTAGAAATATTGTAAATATATATGGTAATTGGCAAAAAGCTGATGATTATTGGCAATGGCAAATTGGCCCAACAATTGACTATAATAATTGGAGTAATGACGCATTATTACGAACTCCAATGGAAATTGTTGATGGTGAATATCTTAAAACATTTGTAGACGGCGAAAATAAGTTTTATCAATATTCCGGTTTGCCGCAAATAACTGATGATGACAGACCCGGCCGACATGTGATTATAGCTCTCGATTTAAAGAATGAGAATAATAATCCCGTATTAAATTACCTTAATCCGGCTCTGAGACATTCTTTAACAGAAAAGGATTCAATCCTTTTTATAGTGAGTGATTTTAATCCCAAATGGCTTGATAATAACTTTAGACCTAAAACAAATGATCTGGTAAACCAGAAAATGGATGAAGCAAAAACTTATGATCCAAAGTTAAACACACTCCCGTTTATTTTAAGAGCCGCTGTAAATAGATTTAATCAGATAGATAAAGGCGGTGAAATCTGGTTAATCTCAGACGATGATTCACACGCTGAAACTGCCGCAGAAGCAATGGAAATACTTGAACAAACTGCATTGGCAGCAAATCATGAAATTAAATTTAGAATTATGGATACCGGCTATGGTTACGGGCGTTATATAAACAATAAATATTACAGAGGAAATCAATATTTATATGAAAACTTATTCCGTTTAACAGGAGGTTCTTTTAAACAATTAAGGAATTACCAAAACTATGATTGGGCTGATGTAGGATTAGAAGTCTTTGCTCCTACTGTCGGCGTAGTTGAAATTGATCCGATTCCAAATAACGGATTCAGTTATTCCAGAGTTGATTTAAATAATGGAAGAAAAAGTTTTAACATGATGTCAAGATACTTCCAGATTGGCTTATATGATGGTGATGCTCCTTTTGACGTTTTATACAACGGTTATTTAAACGATTCACTATATAGAAAAACTTTTGAAGTTGAAGAAACTGATATAAAAAATGAATGTGATCAGTTTGCCAAAACTTATTGGTATTCTTATTACATAAGAGAAAACTTACTTGCACAACCTCAGACTAATGAGACAATAAAATATATCGAAAAGTTGGCAGTAGAGAATAATATATTAACTCCGTACAGTGGTTTTTTACTTCCCGGGGTTGATAATTATATTGGCTTCAAAGCATTAACTTTAGATGATACACTTACAGTTCCAGACAGCATTACAGCAGTTGAAGAAACACCTGAGCTGCCTAAAACATACGCACTATCAGCATATCCAAATCCTTTTAACCCAACAACTACAATAAACATTCAAATGTCTACTGAAGCTGATATGGATTTTAAAGTTGAAATTTTCAACATACTTGGTCAAAAAGTAATGTCGTACGATTTCAATAATAATTACTCGCACGTAAAAAACATTGTCTGGAATGGTAAAAACGAATTCGGAGAAGATGTAAGTTCCGGTACATACATCGTTAGGTATGTATCAAAACAACATATTCAAAGCATGAAACTTCTTTTAATTCGTTAACTAAAATTTGAGGATAAAATGAAAAAGTTATTTTTAATATATATGATTTTAATTACGTCCATTACATTTGCCGGTGAATACTCAGTTTACGAAGCCAACTATCCGAATGTAAAGGACTATAACGTTAATATTCATGATGCTACAATTAAAGTTGTACCAAGAGGCAATTTCATTGAAATGAATCTTTATATGACAATCTCTTACGATTTTAACAGTTGGTTTTTCAAAAATTATAATGAATTAGAATTTCTGTGGAAATTTTCGCTTCCTGAGAATGCTATAATGACTGATTATAAATTGTGGATTACAGAAGACTCAACTGTTTCAGCAACAGTAATGGATAAATGGACAGCAGAATTAATGTTCAGTGATGTAAGTACACCAATTAGGCATCCGGGCTTGTTAACTCAGTCTGAAGCAACAAGAGACGGCAAAGTAAATTATGAACTTAAAATTTTCCCGGTTAAAAGAAGTGAAAAAAGAAAATTCAAAATACAGTATTTAGTTCCAGGAAGACCTTCTGCAAATTCTTTAAGAGCATGGCTGCCAATTACTCAGATTATTGCCGAAAAAACAATTAACAACGTTAACAAAGTAAATATTAAATACGAATACAATAGAAATTCTGCCGAACCAAGAGTTGTGGGTGCAGAAGTTCTGAACAAAGAACAGTCTATTACAGATTCAACATGGTCATTACAAATTCCTGTGTTATATGATCAATTTGTAGAGTTTGTAATTCCTTCGCCAATAGAAGATCATGCATATTTAAGTTCGTACAAATACAATGATGAAAATTACTATCACTTAGCTGTTTATCCGCCTAAAACACCAAAAATAAAGGAAGATAGAAAAGTGTTAGTTTGTGTAGACTTAAATATTTATAACACTAAAAATTTTGATGGTGAATATTTAATTACTTACTTAAAAGAAACAATTGCGCAGGCAATGGATGAAAATGATTCTATTAATGTTATGATTGCTTATGATGATATTGTTGTAGGATCCGAAAATTGGATAAGCTGTTCAGAAGAAAATTTGGATTGGCTCTTTACTAAAGTTATGAAACGCTCTTTCCCGACATACAGTTATTTTCAGCCTTTAATGAGTAAGGCTGCTGAGTTTATAAATAAATCTTCCGGAAATCCTGAAGTTGTTGTATTCTCTAATACCGATGAAATAAATCTTGGAGTTTCAGATAAAGAAGCTTTGGCCGGTGAAATTCTTGATATGTTCACTAAAAACTCTAAACTTCATTTTGTTGATCTTGATAATGTAAATGGACTTGTATACAATTATAGTAACGGCAACGGATACTACGAAACCCAGTTACAATCGTTTTATGGCAAGATGAGTTATGAGACTGCCGGTAATTTATATTACCTTCGTTATCATGATATAAAAACTATTTTGAATGCTTTCTTCTATGAAAAGATAAGCCACTTCGAAAGTGTTGAAGTTCAGATGACTTTTCAGAACGGATATTCATTCAGCAAACATTTAATGAATCAAAACGAAGGTTATTATCCTTTAGATTTCCCAATTATGCAGGCTGGAAAATTTATTGGAGACTTTCCGATCACGGTTAAAATTATTGGTAAAAAACAGATGGAAATTGTTGATACAACATTTATAATAACTGAATCAGATTTAAAAGAGGGAGATCAAAAAATTGCTACTTCATGGTATGGTGAAAATATTCGCGGACTTCTAGATTACTCATACGATCCTTTAACAATTAGTAGTATTGTTGATATGAGTATAGAACAGAAAATATTAACTCCATACACAGGGTTTATTGTAATAGATAAAAGTTTAACTAATTATAATAATAAAGAAGATGAAGGAGATGATGATTCTGGAGGTGAAGATTACGACGAAGGTAATGATGGTAACACAACATCTGTTGAGGAAGATTCAACTACAACTGCCGATATAGAGTTCTCAGCATATCCAAATCCTTTTAACAGTACAGTTACTTTAAAAGTTTACATTCCAGAATTTGCAGATTATAGTTTGATAATTTATAATATTTTAGGTCAGAAAGTTAAAGAATTTGATCTTTCATCGATGCCAAAAGGAATTAACTATATTAGATGGCATGGAGATACAGATGATAATCTGAAAGTATCTTCTGGATTATATTTTGCAGTTATACACGGAAAGAATTTTACGAAATCAATTAAACTTCATTTGGTTGAGTAGAAATAAATTTATGAAGATGACATCTTTTTAAAAGATGTCATCTTCATCTTAAATTATTTTTCTAAACTGTACATCTTCCAGCCAATACCATCAATACTAACTTTTATCGATTTATCAACTGTAACAGTATCATTGGTTTTTATATCAACAGCTTTTGTTGAATTATAAAAGGCAGGAATATTTAATTCAAAAACTTTCTCTTTTTCATTTTTATTTAACACAACTAATATTCTTTCATTCATATCCGAGCGGATATAAGCAAAGATGTTTTTGTCAGCTTGTACAGTGTAGAAATCGCCTTGCCTAAGAGCGGTATGTTTTCTTCTAAGTTTTACTAACTCTTGAACATTTTTTAACATCTGATTTTCATTTTCACTTAACTGATCATCAAATCGCATCATTCTTCTGTTATCAGGATCTGATGCACCAGTCATTCCAAACTCACTTCCGTAATATATTACTGGCAATCCCGGAATCGAATTCATATAAGCCAGATATAACTCAGCTTTTTTATAGCTCGATGGTTTATCAACTTTAGGAGGATTGTTCCAGCCTTCTTCAATCGCGCTCCATTGCGAAAGATCAAGATCGCCGTCAGCATAAGCTATATAACGGTTTTTATCGTGACTATCCATAATATTAACCATATAATGCAGATTTCCATAATACTTAAATGTTCTCTGCATATCTTCGTCCAAAAATTTAAAAGAAGTATTCGGATCAATAAACGCCGTCTGAGCAACATTATATAGATTGAAATTAAACTGGGAACTTAATTGTCCGTTGTTAACATACGAACTTACCATGTCGTAACTTCCAAATGTTTCACCAACCTGATAAACATATTTATTTTCCGGAATCGCGACTTCTTTATTTATTTTTTTAGTCAGCAATCTCCAGAACTCATTGGGAACATGTTTAACCGCGTCATGTCTAAAACCGTCGGCACCGGTTTCTTTAAGCCACCAGATTGCGTCATCTGTTAACTGCTCAAGCGCCTGTTTAGAACCAAGCAGATCAAATGATGGAAGATAAGGTTCAAACCATGTTGTTAAACGGAACTCGTCCCAGAAGCGCAAATTTTTTCTGCCATCTTCAAGCTCAAGTTTTCCAAACCAGTCTTTATGATTTTTATAATATATATGTTCTTTGTGAACGTGGTTTGATACAAAATCGAGCAGTACTTTTATTTTTTTAGTGTGAGCTGTTTTTATCAATTCTTTTAATTTTGCCATATCACCAAAATTCTCTTCTATTCTATACGGATCAATTGGCCAATAACCATGATAACCCGAATACCAGCGGTGTGGCGCAGGATATTCTTGATAAGCTTTATTTGGATTATCGTAGACAGGCGAAATCCAAATAATATTTATTCCTAAATCCTCAAAATATCCATCATTAAGTTTTTCAACAACGCCCTGAAGATCACCACCATTATAATTAGCCTTTTGATCAACTGAATCATTTACAACAGGCTGGTTAATCGATTTATCACCATCCTTAAATCTATCAATTAATACAGAGTACATAACACCGTCAAACCATGTATCGTTGCTGTTATCTAAAGGTTTGCCATCAAACAGAATTATGTTTTTATAATTTGTTGTCTGACCGGATTTTGTAACCGCGACTCTTAAATGTTTTTTACCGGCAAGTTGTTCTTTATTAAATGATAACGAGATCAGATTGTTATTAACTTTAATTTGATCAGCGGCTAAATTAAAATTATCCACAAGACCAATTACATTTTTGGTCTGTATTTCTGCATCTTCGGGGGTATACTTAAAATTAAGTTGTGTACTCTCACCAGTATCTTCAAAATTAAGAACATGTAAAAATGGTGTTGAAGAAAAACGGGGTTCGGCGATTACAACCGAGTTATAATGGTCTTTGCCATTTTCAATTTTATTAGGATTAGCTTTATCTACAATTTCTTCGCCATCAACTAAAAATCTATATTGATACGAACCAGGTTCAACTGAAATTTCTTTTTCAAAAACACCATCTTTATTTTCATCGGTTAAAGGAATTTCACTTCTTCTCCAGTCATTAAATTCACCAAAAACAAAGATCTCTTTATAATTTTTTTTAGGTCTGAAAGAAAACTTTGCAATGGGTTTTATAAAACAGTTTATAGGAATTGAATATGTTTTATCATCTTTAGAAAACTCTAAAGTTGTTCCGCCTTCAAAATTTTTATCAGCAGTAAGTTTTAATACTAGTGATTTTGAATCAAATTCGGTTTTAATATTTTTATTTTCTACAAACGTTAAATTATAATGATCTGAATAGAATAAATCTGAAATTATTATATTTTTTTCGATTCCGGCTTCCAGATTTATAATTGGCAAAATATCAATAATCTTAAATGATTGTTTTGAACAACCAATTAAAGCGACTAAAATTAACATCAATGTTAGTCTTATTTTTAACATAATAACTCCAAATAATTTTGAACAAACTAATAAACTAAACTTTTTAACATAAATCATTCCTAAAAAAGATTTGTTTTTTCGCGCATTTAGATTAGTATTTAATAAGCAGGTAATTTTTGATAATTATTTCTTATTGATTTTGATAAGCAAATCGGAAATATCAATGGTCATCCGGCTTGGAAACTATAAAAAAAATGATTGGCTGAATGAAGGAATGGAAAATTTTAAAATGACAAAAGCATTACCTAATCTCATTTTCTCTTTGATTTTCCTCGCCCTTTTTTTAAGTTTGAACTTCTTAGGGATATAAAATTCTACAAAAATAAATTTTTCATTTTAATATAAACTTTAGCTTTAAGTGAATTTTCAACGGTATGATATCCTGTAAAATTAGAGGATATCACGAACACTAAAAGGCTTTTTCTTGTAAGTTATCAATATTACCTTAGGAGTTCTAGTAAAGGAGAAATGCTATGAAACGAGTGACAATTTTCGCAATTGTAATGATTTTGGGATTGAGCAGTTTTGGATTTGGACAAAAAGAATTCATTAATGTGAATGGAAAGAAGATTGAAATATTCACAGCTGGATTAGAGAACAACCAGAATGAAAAACCTGTAATTGTGTTCGAAAATGGTATGGCCAGCAAATATGGTAATTGGGAAACTATAATTACTGAAGTATCGAAAACATCTACAATATTTTCTTATAATCGGCCAAGAATTGGAGAATCGGAAAATGATAGCATACCCCCAACAACAAAACATATCGTAGAAAATTTAAGGAAGATGCTTTTAGAAAAAGGTCTAAAGCCACCATATCTGTTAGTATCACATTCTTTTGGCGGAGCGTATATAAGAAGCTTTGCTTCATACTATCCGGATGAAATTGCCGGACTTATATTTGTTGATCCTATAGATTTTACAAAAAAGAAAGGGGATGGAGATCTTCCATATTTAGAAATTGGATTAACGCAACATCAAATAGATTCTATGTTTGCAAAACCTTATGACGATTTTAAAAAAAGACTTTATGCCGAAATGCCAAATTTTTATGTTGAAGAAGTAAAAATATCCTCAAAATTAAACGCGACTGAATTTAAAGAATGCGATAGCATTCCTTTACCCGATGTTCCTGTACATTTTATAATGGCGGGTGGTTATTCGGAAGCTGGTGATGACAGAGGGGAAACAATTTTTGATAAGGAAAAGTTGTTTAGAATTAATAGCAACCTCAAGATGAAACGTTGGCTTGAACTATTATATCCGTTAAAATATGGAAAGTTCTTTTACTGCTCCAACTCTGGACATTTTGTTATGAAAGATGAACCAGCAACAGTTATTTCAAGTATCAGGCTGGCTTTGATCGACTATGATAGAATTCAAAAGGAAAAAACTATTAAGAAATAGTATAATTACATATAACCCACGCATCAAAACGACCGCAGTTACGGTTTGGGGTTAACACAAATTGTATAGTTTAGTTTTTCGTTCGGCATTTTGTTCTAAGTAATTTGTATATGTAAAGTAGGGTCGTCGCACTTGCAGATATAGTTAGTGCAGCGGTTTAGTTGTATTAACGCAACCGGGTTCCCAGTATGGGAACTTTTGCATTGGCATTTGTTTGGGAACCACATATATTATGCATGTAATTAGCAGAAAAACTTTGATAGATTTTTATACAATAAAAGATTTTAGTGATTCAAAAGGACAGCTGGAATCATGGTATTATGAAGCAAAAAATAGAGATTGGGCTTCACCAGCGGAAGTAAAAGAAAAATATAGATCAGCTAGCATCCTAAAAAATAATCGAATTGTTTTTAATATCGCTGGTAATAAATACAGATTGGCCGTTAGAGTAAATTTTGAGTCTAAAACTATATTTATACGATTGATTGGAACACACAAAGAGTATGACAAAATTGATGCGGAAAACATATAAGAAATGAACCATTTAATTAAAAATATTAACGACTACGAAAAAGCATTAGCAAGAATAGATAGCATTTTCGATGCTAAACCCGGGACATCAGAATATGATGAATTGGAACTACTTACAACTCTTGTAGAGCTTTATGAAGAAAAACAGTTTCCGATTGATTTTCCAGATCCATTAGAAGCAATAAAATTCCGCATGGAGCAACTCGGATTATTCCAGAAGGATATGACTCCATATTTTGGAAGCAAGAGTAAAGTTTCTGAGATATTAAATGGGAAACGCACTCTTACACTGGCTATGATGAGAATATTAAACAGTGAATTGGGTATTCCTGCTGAAGTTTTACTTAGAGAACCCGATGGAAAATTCCCAACATCATATGAGAATGTGGTTTGGTCAAATTTTCCAGTTATTGAAATGGTAAATCGTGGGTGGCTTCCAAAAGTTGACAACTTAAAGGAAAAATCAGAAGAGTTAATTAGAGGTTTTATAACTGATGCTGGTGGGTTGGAAATGATTCCTGCAAGTTACTTTCGGCAAGGCGGGAGAGGAAGATACAATCCTAAAATGGAAAAGTATTCACTTGTAGCATGGTGTTTGCAAGTCATTTCACTATCGAAAAAGCAAAAATTGAACACAAAGTTTATAAAAGGTTCAATCGACTTAAGTACTTTAAAAGAAATATCCCGATTAAGTTATTTTGAGAACGGTGCTTTGCTGGCTAAAGAATATCTTGAAAAGCAGGGTATTCATTTAATAATAGTGCCACATTTACCCAAAACCTACCTCGACGGAGCAGCTTTGTTATTGCCAGACGGGACTCCAACAATTGCTTTGACCCTGCGTTACGACAGAATTGATAACTTTTGGTTTTGCCTATTACATGAACTAGCTCATGTTTCCTTACATCTTTCAGACACAGAAAGATTTATTGTTGATGATTTTGATTTACGTATAAATGAAATTGATGATAATACAATAGAAAAAGAGGCTGATGATTTAGCAAGTGAGGGGTTAATTCCCAAACAAATTTGAAAAAGAAATCCAGTAAAAGAAAATAGTATACCTTCAATTTATAAATTGGCAAGCGAGTTAAAAATACACCCCGCAATAATAGCCGGTAGAATAAGATTTGAGGCTAATAATTATAGATTGCTTTCGAATCATGTTGGCAACAAACAAATACGCAAGCACTTTTTATCATATTTCTAGCATTTTTAAATCAAGCATTAGTAAAATATTTTTTATGCCTAACCTCTTCAATCCGCCAAAAGAAACGGCGGATAAACAAGAGAATATAGAATTTTAACGGTCGCAGAGGCTGTCTCAAAACTTCCAAAATTTATGATAAAGAGAAGTCAGTGACGAAAGAATAGGTCTTTTTAGTTAAAAAACAAGATTCCTCACTTTGTTCGGAATGACAAATCGTACTTTATAAACAGAATAGTTTTTAGACATGTGAATTTTTGCGAAAGATTAACCCTTTACTACTGCCAATGGTTTTAATTCAACTAAAATTTCTACAAGGTCATTCTGGTTTTTCATTACAATATCTATGTCTTTATATGCTGTTGGTGCTTCGTCTAATTGCTTAACCGATTCTATACCGTGAATAATTCCCTGACTATTCATAAGTTCAATTTCGGCTTTCAGGTTCAATTTACGTTGCGCTTCTTTTCTTCCCATTGCGCGCCCCGCACCATGCGAACAGCTTTTAAACGATTCCGGATTTCCCAGTCCCTGAACAATATAAGATTTTGTTCCCATTGAACCAGGTATTATTCCAATTTCATTTTCATAAGCCCTGGTTGCGCCTTTACGGTGGACTATTACATTCTGACCAAAATGTTTTTCCCTCGCGGCATAATTATGGGCAATGTTTATCATATCGGCAAAAGTTACATTTGTTAATATTCCGGTGAAAATTTTTTTAACATTCTCCATCATCAGTTTTCTATTAGCAAAGGCAAATTCCACACAGTATTGCATTTCGTTAAAATATTGGTGTGCCTCATCTGTTTCAATCGGCAGGAATGCAAGCTGCCACTCTTTTGGAACCGTTGAACTCCATTTTTTATTTAAGTTCACGGCAATCTTGTTATATTGTTCAGCTACTCTTTTGCCAATATTTCTGGAACCCGAATGAATCATTATCCAAATAAAACCATCGTTGCCTTTCTGAATTTCAATAAAATGATTTCCGCCGCCTAAAGTACCTGCTTGGTGTAATGCTTTATCGTACTGTTCATTTACAACCGGCATTTCTTTTTTATCACTCTTAACAGGCAAAAGCTGCTCATTTTGCGCCTGCTTGTGCCAATTAAAACCTACCGGCACAATCCGCTTTATTTCATTAACAATTTTCTCCAAATTATTCCGGCTTATTTGGCTGTAATTGGTTTTTAACGCGCACATACCGCAGCCTATATCCACGCCAACAGCATTAGGCACAATTGTTTCGTCAGCTGCCAGAATTCCCCCGATAGGCATACCGTAACCCAAATGACTGTCAGGCATTATTGCAACGTGCTTAAATGTAAATGGAAGATTAGCTAAGTTTCTTGCCTGCTGCATTGCGGATTCTTCTATGTCATCCAGCCACAATTTAATTGGTTTCTTCTCTTCGCTAATTATTTTTTTCATATCAGCATTCCTTTGTGCCCGGTTAATTTGTATATATCAGGCAATTAATAAAGATGCTTATCAGAGGATAGAATGTTTTTAGCAAAACCGTTAATATATTTTGCGGGTTTATTATTTGCCAGTACCTTATAATAAATAGAACTGAATTAAAACGGCAGTTTCTCCAGATCAACATTTCCGCCAGATATAATTAAACCTACACGTTTACCCTTAAATTTTTCTTTGCTGTTCATAATTACAGCTAAAGGAACCGCTGAAGAAGGTTCAATTATAATTTTCATTCGTTCCCAAACCATGCGCATAGCTTTTTTTATTTCATCATCATTAACGGTAATAATTTCATTAACATTTTCAGAAATTATTTTAAATGTTTTTTCAGAAAGCGATGTTAATAATCCGTCCGCAATAGTATTAGGTTTTACAGAAGGATAAATTTTGTTATCCCTGATTGATCTGAACGTATCGTCCGCACCCGAAGGTTCCGAACCAATAGTGATACAGTTCTCCGCAAAATATTTAACACTTAAAGATGTTCCGCTTAAAAGTCCGCCGCCGCCAGCCGGAGCGGTAATAATGTCAAGATCAATTATTTCTTCAATCAGTTCTTTCGCGGCAGTTGCCTGCCCGGCTATAATTGTGTAGTTATCATAGGGATGAACAAACAAAGCTCCCGTTTTTTTTACAATTTCGCTTAAGGATGCTTCTCTTGCTTCAAGAGTTGGTTCGCAGAAAGTAATTTTAGCACCATAACCTTCAACAGCTTTTTTCTTAATTTCCGGAGCGGTTTTTGGCATAACAATATAAGCCTCAATGTTTTTAGTCCTGGCTGCTAAAGCCAATGCGGCAGCATGGTTCCCGGATGAGTGTGTTGCAACTCCACCTTTTAAATGTTCATCTTCAAGACTTAAAACAGAGTTTGATGCACCTCTGAATTTAAATGCTCCGACTTTTTGAAAGTTTTCACACTTAAAAAATATTTCAGCCCCGGCAACGGAGTTTATGTATGAGGAAGTCATAACCGGTGTTTTATTGATAACAGTTTTAATTCGCTCGTGAGCTTCCGTTATATCTGCCTTTGTCGGAATTCGGTTTAGGAATATGTTATTATTTTCTGGCATAAAGTAATTTATAAAAATTGTTATGAAGTTTTAATTAATGGTTTTCCAGTTGTTCTAACAGCTTAAATGACAAACATACAGAGAAACAAATATGACTTCAAGTTTTCTTAAGACCAATGTGACATCAATTTCATTTCTCTTCTGTTTTATAAACAATTTTTCCACCGAGAATTGTGTAAATAATTTCTGTGTTTGGTATTCTCCAGTCGGCGCATTCTAAAAGATCTTCAGACAACACAACTATATCGGCTAACTTGCCAGCCTCTAAAGTTCCTTTTATATCTTCCTCAAACGATGCATAAGCTCCGTTGATTGTGTAAGCTCGTAAAGCTTCCAGTCTGGTCATTTTTTGCTGCGGATAAAATTCTCTGTCATCTTTTGTTCTTCTTGTTACCAAAGCGTAAAAGTTATTGATTGTATTTACGCTTTCTATTGGAGCATCAGTCCCGTTACAAATAATTGCACCGCTGTCTATTAAATCTCTCCATACATAAGCTCCTTTTTCCGCTCTATAACTTCCTAATCTATTAATAACATAAGGAGCATCCGATGTACAGTGAATGCCCTGCATAGAGGCAATTACACCATATTCACCAAACTTAGGAATATCTCTTACAGAAAGATGCTGTGCGTGTTCAACTCTCCAGCGAAGATCAGTTTTATCAGGATGTTTATCAAAAGCGTTTTTGTAAATTCTAAGAACTTCTCTGTTTCCTTTATCGCCAATTGCGTGTGTGCATAACTGAAATCCGTTTTCTATTGCTATGTCGGCAGCTTTTTCCATTTCAGAAATTGGAGTTACAAGTTGTCCCCGATGTCCGGGAAGATCAGAATAATCCGCCATAAACAATGCACCGCGTGAACCAAGCGCGCCATCAATGTATTTTTTGATAGAATGTACACTCAGAAAATTATTTCCATAACCATAAATTTTGTAGCCCGAAATTTTTTCCGCGAGTTCTTTTGCATCTTCAATATATAACATTGTGTTTAAGCGGACTTGCAACTGACTGCTGTCGGCAAGGCTTTTATAAAAATCAATATCATCAAAAGTGGAACCGGCATCAGTTACGGAAGTAATTCCATATTTATGGAACTCTTCATATCCCAGTTTTAAGGCTTTTAATTTATCAGATTTAATAGCTTCGGGTGTGCGGCTATTTAAATACTCATTAAGTTTAGCTGTAATAAGTGTTTCGGCATTTTCTTCAAAAACTCCTGTTGCCTTTCCATCGGCATCACGGACAATTTTTCCACCTTCCGGCGATTTTGTAGAATCATCAATCCCGGCAAGTTCCATTGCTTTTGTGTTTACAAAAACCGCGTGTCCGCTTGCGTGAGTTAACATTACCGGATTGTAAGGAGTTGCTCTGCTTAGCTGTTCATGAATAGGATAACCTTCCACATTCGGATCGGGATTCGGATCCCATTTTTCCTGATGCCATCCTCTTCCAAGTATCCATTCGCCCGGTTTCGCTTTTTCCGAAGCTTCAAGAACCATTAAAATTATCTCGTTCCAGTTAGTAGCTTTTTGAAGTTCCAGCTTCATTTTAGCCTGACCAACACCTTCGAAATGTAAATGTGCGTCATTAAAGCCCGGAATTACAAACTTTCCCTTCAGATTAATTTTTTCTGTATTTTTACCAATTAGCTGTTTAATATTTTCACTGGTTCCAATTTTCCAGATAGTATCATTTTTTACAGCAATTGCTTCTGCAACGTAATCTGAGTCATTTAAAGTGACTATTTTACCATTGTAAAGAACTAAATCGGCCGATGCATTTTGTTCACCACAACTTGAAATAATTAGTGATGATACTATTATAATAATTAAAAATGAAAGTTTGCTGAATTTAGAATTCATGTGTGGATTCCCATTAATGAATGTAAAAACTTAATTATGCAAAATTAACAATTTAGAGAGATAATTGCTTGAATCAATAAGTGTTTTGTGCATAGATCTAATCTTGAGCCAATATTTCCACAATTCTACAAGTTCAGTGCAACAACATCTGAATCTATTTGGAACAAAGGACAAAAACTATATGTTAAAGGTGTCATTTTTAAGAATTAAAGAAAGATGGAAGTAAGATGAACTCAGTAAAAACCGTATTTTTAATGACTGCAATGATGGCTCTGTTTATTATTGTAGGCGGAGCATTAGGCGGTGAAAGCGGAATGATAATAGCGTTTGTAATTTCGCTGGCAATGAATTTTGGATCTTATTGGTTTTCGGATAAAGTAGTTTTGGCAATGTATCGTGCCCAGGAAATATCGTATCAGGAAGCACCGGAATTATTCGGGCTTATTGAACGGCTTGCCAATAAAGCAAATTTACCAATGCCTAAAGTATATATAGTAAATAATGAAACACCAAACGCGTTTGCAACCGGAAGAAATCCTAATAATGCGGCAGTTGCCGTTACAACGGGAATTCTTAAAATACTTAACAATGAAGAATTGGAAGGTGTTTTAGCACACGAACTTGGACACATAAAAAACAGAGATATTTTAATAAGTACTATTACGGCTACTTTAGTCGGTACAATAACATTTTTAGCAAGAATGGCAGGATTTGCGGCTATGTTTGGCGGAAGAAATGATGATGAAGAGGGTGACGGATTTTCTTCGTTAATTTTGTTAATACTTTCTCCAATTATAGCGGTTTTAATCCAAATGTCAATTTCCAGATCAAGGGAATATATGGCCGATTCAACAGGTTCAGAGATTTCGGGTAAACCATTAATGCTTGCTTCGGCACTTGATAAACTGACTTACGGGAATGAGCAAATTCCTATGAATAATGCCGATACAGCTTCGGCGCATATGTTTATTGTAAATCCTTTACATGGTAAATCTTTTATGGCAATGTTTTCAACTCATCCGCCAATTGAAAAAAGAATTGAAAGATTACGTGAAATTGCTGCTGGCAGAAGATTATAGAATATATTTAAAGGTTATTTTGAATTACTATATTTTTCCCATATTTTTCGTTATCAGTCAATAATCTGGTAGATTAATGAGAAAATACATCTGGTTGCCAATATATTTTTTATCTATCTGTTCAGTATTAAATGCTCAGGTTGAAAATAATTTTGACGGAATATACGGGTTAATAAAATCGGCTGCTGTAAACGCTTTGGAAAATGTTCATGAAAAATCAGAGATAAAGATAAACGCGGAATTTCCTGATGATTTTAGAGTATTAAAAAACAGATTAATTGCTGATTTAGGCAGAGAATATAAAATAATTATTGATGATGAAAATTCGGTTAGCGAATTAAATTTTTCTGTCGGTAATGTAAATGTAAATTATTCGGAACCATTTAGAGACGGGTTTTTAGGAAGTTTTATAACTGAGCGGAAGTTGCTTGTAGAAGGTGTTTTTTTTATAAAGGAGAATAAGCTGATTTCAAACTCCAATACATTTTTGCTAACTAAAACTGATACTTTAGAATATGATGATCTTTTAAGTTATGAGAACAATGCACTCGGTTTTACTAAGGGAAATCGTCCGGAAGAACCAATGTTCTCAACTTTACTTGAACCGGCAGTTGTAATGGGAACCGCAATTGTAACAGTTATTCTGTTTTTCACAGTAAGAAGTAACTAAATTTTTATACGCTTTTAATTTTATGCACCGAAGTAATTTTATTATCTTTACCTTTCGTTTTGAAATTTATTTGGAGAGTTATTATAAATATGAAAAAGATTTTTGTTAGTGTTTTAATGGTGTTTTCGATTGTGGCTTGTTCTTCTTCATTAGATACATCCGAAATGAGTATGGATGAACATTTTAATTACGCAAAGGGTTTATTTGATGATGAAGATTATCTTACAGCTTTAAATGAATTTCAGGCAATTTTATTACAGTATCCCGGAAGCGCGATAAACGATGATGCTCAGTATTATTTAGGTATGACTTACTTTGAAAGAGGCGAGTATATTTTAGCCGCTTATGAATATAGTAAATTGATAAGAGATATTCCCGCAAGTGAACATGTTCCTAAAGCACAATTTATGTTAGCTGAATCCTATTATCAGCTTTCGCCGCCTTATCAGTTAGATCAAAAATACTCTAAAAAAGCCATTGAAGAATTTCAGGCATTTATAGATTTTTTTCCGTCAAACGAAAAAGTAGACGAAGCTGATAAGAAGATTAATGAGCTTTATACAAAGCTTGCCGAAAAAGAATTTTCGAATGCTTACATCTATGAAAAGATGGAATATCTTTATGCGGCTCTAAAATATTACACAATGGTAGCTGAAACATATCATGATACTCAATTTGCCGAAGAAGCTCTTTATAAAAAAATTACAATTGAAGCTGTGAAAAAAATGGATGTTGAAGCTGCTAAGGATATAAAAAGGTTTTTAGAATTGTATCCGGAAAGTGAGTTTAGCAAAGAGATTTTAGATATAAAGGTATCAATAAATAATAATGAATCTAAAGACTAAAACTGTTAAAGATTCAGTTATAACAATGACTGAATTGGTTTTGCCTCAGCATACAAATCAGCTGGGGAATTTACTTGGCGGACAGCTAATGCACTGGATTGATATTTGTGCCGCTATGGCTGCCGCTAAACATTCTGAAACAGTTTGTGTTACTGCTTCTGTTGATAATATAGATTTTCATAACGCGGTTCATTTAGGCGAAGTAATTACTCTTAAGGCTTCAGTTAACAGAACCTTTAGTTCATCGATGGAAGTTGGCGTTAATGTTATATCAGAAAATTTCAAAGAAGGAAAAACTTCGCACACAAATAGTGCGTATTTAACTTTTGTTAAATTAAATGATGATAGGAAGCCGGAAAAAACTTTTGAGATAATACCGGAAACCGATGATGAAAAACGAAGGCATAAAGAGGCAATGCGCAGACGGAAGAACCGTCTTAAATCACTTCCTAAAAATTAGCATCCTTTTATTACTTATTTTTAGTTCACCCCAAGGGCAGATCTCAGTAAACGGGTTTTGCGGAGTTGATATATATAAAACCGATCCCGGAAATAACGGGATTTTTAGTTTCGATATTAATCAGGACGGAATTAAAGATTACATGCTTTTTGGCGCCGACGAAAAAAGGGTGACAATTCATTTTAGTAAAAACAAAGAAACGCTTGAAAACGGATTAACTAAGTTTTTTTATTATCCTATTACAGATATAACCAGATTCAAAAAACTGGATAACAAAGATCAGGCGCATGTTTTTATCTCACGAAAAGAAATGCTTGCCGGACTAATTTCTTTCACCAAATATGGAACAATAAAATTATTAAATCAGTTTGAGTTTGAATCTTATCCGGGAAATGTTGTTGCGGAAGATATTGATAATGACGGCAAACTTGAAGTTCTGGTTTATGGCGAAGCGTTTGACGGTATCTCGGTTTTAAGAGAAAATAAATATGTTTTAGAAGAAGATAAAATTTTCGAGAATCATCTTTTATCAAATTTGATTTTTACTGATCTGAATTTTGACGATAGTAATGATATTATTGCTTACGATATTGTTAGCGAAAGTTTAGTAATGCTTTATAATGACGGTCTGGGAAATTTTGAATTAAAAAGAACAGTCCCGCTAAATGAACAACTTTTACATTTGAAATTTGATAACATTAATAAAGACGATTATACCGATCTAATATATAGCACAAACTCCGGCTTTACAGTTATAGAAGGAGATTCAGTGTTTTCTTGCGGGCAGAAATATAAAATTCCGGTTTCAGACCCACCGTCAAAGTTTTTGTACAACGATTTTAATAATAACGGACAAAAAGATTTAGCATATATTAACCAGTCAAAATCGGCTTTACGTTTTAATTTTTCAATTCAGGAAACCGCTGAAAATAATAATGAGCTGATTATCGATTGTCAGGCGGTTAACAATATTTATGATATAAAAAAACAAGTATTTGTATTATCAGAAAAGGGTTTTCTATATAAATTTAAAAACATAAATGATGAAAAAGAGTTTAATCTTATTGCTGATGGAAATGTTAAAGAGATAAAAGTAATTAACGATAAGAAGTTTACCTGTGTAGCTCTGCTCGAAAACAATCCTGATCGTTTAAAGTTGTTTTATACAAATTCTAAAAAACCTTTTTCTCACATAATTAATATTCCTTTATCGTTTCATTTTTCCGAGTTCAATTTTTATCAGACTAATTCTAAATTAAATTTCAATTGTTTTATATCTGATTCAACTATTTATGAGGTTTGTGAATTTGATCTGAATAATTTAACCAGCAAAAATACAACGGGCTATACTGAATTTCCTATTGTTGATATTGCGGGAAATGATTTGCTAATGATGAATTCTGATACTCTGCTGCTAAATTTATCACAGTCTGATTCTGTTAGTATGGCTGATAGTAATGTGATAAAATCAAAGTTGATGAAAAAAGGTGAGTATGTTTCTCTAAGTTACTGGACTAAAAATGAGAATAAATTTTCTGTTCAGAATGTTGAGATAAAAAATGATACTCTGATGAAAAAAATAATTCAGTATGATTTTCATGAATTAGCCGCGGATAAAATAATTTTCCCAAGAAAAAATAATTTGATCTCAATTATTAAAAGTGATCAAAAGACGGCTATAATTGATCTTGAAAGTGATCTGCTGTTTTTATCCGATTCAGAAATAACATTTCCATTTGAGTATGAATTAAACCGGGATAATGTAAGTATTCATAAAATTTCAGAAAAGGAAAAACTATTGTTTATAAGAGACCTTCAGTCAAATATTAATGAGGTAAAAATAAACGATGGTAAAATTGTTTCCGCGAAGATAATAGCGGAAAATGTGGATGATACCTGGGTCATAACGAATTTCCTAGAAAATAACTTATATATTATCTATTTTAGCCCCACTGAAAAGATTATAAAACTAAAGAAAGTAGAATGAAAAAAATAGTAACTGTCATTTTTGTATTATCTGTATCGCTAAACTCGTTTGCACAGAATTTGGACTCATTATATCAGCATTATATAAGTTTACATCAGAAAAACACTAATATAAAAGAACTATCACTTCAAACAGTAAATGCCCCGGTTAAATGCGGCTTTGGAACCGTTATGGAAATTAAAGCCAACTTCGATCAGTTTACCGTTGAGCAACAGCAAAGTCTGAGAAAAGTGATGAGCCGGCCCGGTAAACAAACAAGCATAGTTTCACCTTCCGGTTATTTTAGAATCCATTTTGATACCACAGGAACTGAGATCCCTATCTATTTTTCTGATCCTGGAAAAACAGAAAAAGAACTTATTGATATGTCCATTGATTCATTAGCAGTGGCACTTGATTATTCATATAACTATGAAGTTAATATTTTAGGTTATTTAAAACCGCCAAGCGACGGAACAGACGGCGGTGACGGCAAATATGATGTTTATGTTGAACCTTATGGCGGTTATGGCGAAACAAGATGGGACGGACCAGATAACGCAGCCTACATGGTAATTGATAACAGGCTTGACAATACTTATGAAAAGGGAATACGGGCAGCTAAGGTTACAGCGGCACATGAGTTCCATCATGGAATTCAGGTTGGTAACTATTCCGATGATATATCACAGCTTTTTATTTTTGAAATGACTTCTACTTCGATGGAAGAATTTGTTTATGATGAAGTAAACGATTATTATAACTATCTTAGCGATTATTTTAGACATCCTGAACAAAGACTTGATAATACTGCTGGCGGCGGATATGATATTTGTATCTGGAATATTTTTCTGGTTGAAAAATTTAACCGGGAAAAAGATGATGCAATGTTCGGACAGAAACTAATTAGAAGAGCCTGGGAAATTTTTAAAGAAAAAGGAAGCGCGATTAAAGCTATTGAAGATGCATTGGCCGAAGAAGGTTTATCGTTCAAAGAATTATTTAACGAATTTGGAATCTGGTGTTATTATACCGGAATTAAGTCTGACCCGGAAATATATTTTGAAGAGGGAATTAATTATCCTGTAATAAAGCCGATAAACACTTACTCGTATATTGGTAATAAACAGACATATAAAATAAATTCAAATGCGGTTTCTAATAATTTCATTAGAGTCGTAACTCAGTCGGGCGATACTTTAATGTCTATCGTTACAAATTCAGATGTTATCTCAATTGCTAACGGAAGTAACAATAGAATTGCTTTTGATCTGACCTTAAATTCGAGTGGATCGGATGGCGCGGTTTCAATAACTAACGAATTATATGTTTCTGTTTCGTCCACAGATAATTCATTATTAAAAAGTAATTATATTTTTAGAGATAATATAGTTGACGGGCCGGCAAACAGTGAAGAAATTGGTTACGCGTTTCCACAACCTTTTTCATACGCAAATAATGAAAATGTATTTATTCCCGCAATTAGCAGTATAACTGATAAAACAGAATTAAAAATATATACGGTTAGCATGAATTTGGTTTATTCTGATGATAGTCCGGAGTTTGGAAGTTTTGATTTTGATGTTGTTAAATGGAATGGTAAAAATAATGATGGCAAAAAACTTGCGACCGGTGTTTATATATATGTAACTAAGTCGGGCGATAATATTAAAACAGGGAAGCTGGTTATATACAATGACTAATTATACTCTTAAAGCTGATGCAGTCACCCAAATATTTGGTCGCCGTTTAATTTTTGACAATATAAATTTTGAATTTAAGTCGGGTAATGTTTACGGATTAGCCGGTCATAATGGTTCCGGTAAATCTACACTTGCAAAGATAATTGCTGATATAATAGCTCCTACAAGAGGTAAGATAATTCACAAATTAAACGAAGAAGAAATAGCCTCAGAAAAACTTCATAATCATATGGGATTTGTTTCTCCTTATTTAGTTCTGTACGATGAATTTTCTGCCGAAGAAAACTTAAAACACTTTGCAAAAATCCGGGGAACGGAATTCGATACAGAACGAGTGAACTTTTTATTTAATGAATTCGATATTTATAACAGAAGAAAAGATTTGATGAAAGGTTATTCCTCGGGGATGAAGCAGAGAATTAAATTTATCTTTGCGCTTTTACATTCGCCGGAATTATTGCTGCTTGATGAACCAACATCGAACCTTGATAATGAAGGTAAAGATGCTGTATATAAAATGATTAAAAATGTATCAGAGAAATCGCTTGTTATAGTTGCATCAAACGAAGAAACAGATCTTTCTTTGTGTACTGAAATTTTAGAAATTGAAAAATTTAAGCCGAATAAATGAAAGCACTAGCATTATTTAAAAAAGACTGGCAATCAGAAATGCGTACAAGATACGCAATAAACGCACTTGCAATGTTTATACTTGTTACAATAAGTGTAATAATGTTTTCTATTGGACAGGAAAAAATATCGCCTCATTTAACAGGCGGTTTATTGTGGGTTGTAATATTTTTCAGCGCTATGTCTGGTCTTTCCAGAGCTTTTGTAAGTGAGGAAGAAAGAGGCACAACATTAACACTTCAATTAATTGCGGCTCCAACAACCGTATTTAACGGAAAACTTATATTCAATTTAGTGTTAGTTTTTATTATGAACTTTGCAATTACAATCCTTTATTCTCTGTTATTCGAATCATTCACAGTCAATAATATGCCTCTTTTTATTGTCGCGTTTATATTTGGCAGTTTAGGAATTGCAATATCATCAACGGTAATTGCCGCAATAATTTCTAAAGCAAGCGGTAAAGGAACTCTTTATCCGGTACTTTCATTCCCAATATTACTTCCATTAATTTTAACTCTTCTTGAAATAACAAAATTTGCAATTGACGGTGTTACTATATCAGAATCTGTTGTAGAAATTGCATCCCTTATAAGTTATGATGTAATAATGCTTACGGCTGGATATTTGCTGTTCGATTTCATTTGGAAAGATTAATTAAGGGATATTCTCTTAATCAAAAATTTTATATATTCCTTAGAGATCTTTCATAATTAAGTTTTCCGGGTTCCAATAATTTGATTAAGAAAGATTGGAAGAAAGAGAAAAGTTGATTTTTAAGATACTGTAAATACATCTTGTAATGAAATTCCTGTCCGGTTTAATTCAATTAGATTGGAGGCGAAAATGAGTAAATTTGAAAGAGTTAAAGATGTAATTGAGTTTGCAAAATGTTTTCATGAAAAAGTTAGCAAGCTATATGAAAGATTAAGTATATCAACAGATGACGAAAGAATCAGAATATTTTTAGATTATTTAAGCCGTCATGAAAAAAACATTGAAGATCAGTTAAATGAATTTGAAGGCGGTTTAAGTGATAAACTGTTAGATAGCTGGTTCCGTTTTTTGCCTGAAGAAGGCAAGTATAAGTGTTTTGAAGATATCAAATTTAAGCCCGGTATGGATGTAGACGATGTAACAGATTTAGCTTTGGAAATGGATAAGTGTTTATTGAATGTTTACGCAAGAATCGCGTCTTCTACAGAAAATCATAAAATTAAGGAGATTTTCCAAAGTCTTTATGATATGGGAAATAAAGATATTCATAAACTTATGTTAAGCGCGCAAACATTAAAAACACTCTAAAACTTATGTAATATTATTGTATGGAAAACAAAAATACTCTTCCAAAATGGAAAAATAGGTTACACGAAATAATTTTTGAAGCTGATACATCTGCCGGCAAAATATTTGATGTTGTTCTGATTGTAAGTATTTTAATCAGTGTAATTATTGTAATGCTCGATAGTGTAAAATCGGTAAGCAATGAATACACTGATTTAATATTCTACTCAGAATGGTTTTTTACAATCCTCTTTTCAATTGAGTACTTTTTAAGAATTCTTATAGTTGATCGTCCTGTTAAATATATATTCAGCTTTTACGGAATAGTCGATTTCATTTCAGTTGTGCCAACTTATTTAAGTCTCTTTTTCCCAGGCGGACAATATTTTATTGTTATAAGAATATTGAGAGTACTCCGGATTTTTAGAATTCTAAAATTTGCTAAATATATAAAGGAAGCATCACATCTTAGAGTTGCATTAATTGCCAGCAGAAGAAAAATAGTAGTTTTCCTTTTTGTAGTTTTATCAGTTGTTTTAATTGTCGGTTCCTCAATGTACCTTATTGAAGGTGAGGAGAACGGCTTTACAAGTATTCCCAGAAGTATTTATTGGGCAATTGTTACTTTAACAACAGTTGGATACGGGGATATTTCGCCTCAAACGGGATTGGGGCAGGCTATTGCTTCCATGATAATGATTTTGGGCTACGGAATAATTGCGGTCCCGACAGGAATTGTAACAGCCGAAATTTCAAGAACAAATATTAGCTCAGTTTCTACTCAGGTTTGTAAAGCCTGTAGTAAAGAAGGTCACGATGCAGATGCTGTATATTGTAAATATTGCGGTGCTAAACTGTGATTTTATCATGTCTAATTTGTTTGAGAAGTAGTAATTATTAAATATCTTTAGATTCAATTAATTTAAAGGTATCATTTTTAGATGAAATTTTACATTCACTTATATTTGCTCCTCATTTTATTCTTGCCGCCAAAAGAATTATTTTCACAGAATTCAAATATTGAAAAAGCTATCTCAATATTTGAAAAAAATTATGAAGAAAGATTAGATGATGTTCACATAGAAATTAATAACGATTCACTTTCTGGAATAAGCGAAGTTAAAATTGTATCCGGCAAGTTAAGAACAGATAATTATCCAACTATTTATCATTACAATAAAATCACAAAAAACGTGATAGTTCTAATTCACGGTTTATCCGATTCTCCATATTATTTAAAAGACATTGCCAAAAGATTTGTAAGTGATTCTGCAAATGTAGTGCTGGTATTATTGCCTGGTCACGGATTAAAAGATCCAGACTTGGCGATGGAAGATGATAGTCTTAAAACCAAATGGAGAAAGGAAGTTTTTAATGCTGTTGAAGTCGCGGGTTTACTTGGAAGAAAAATTTCTATCGGCGGATTTTCAACTGGCGGAGCATTAAGCATCGATTATATTCTGAATAATCCTAAAAAAATTAATGGCGGATTATTTCTATTCTCAGCCGCTTTGGGATTGGGCGGTTGGACAGAATTTAATGCGAGTATTCCTTTAGTTTCTTCCATTGTAGCAAAGTATAACGACGGTTTATATAGAGGGGAAAGTGAAAATCCGTATAAATATCCCAAAGTTGCTGATTACAGCGGAATTCATCTGGTTGATATAATTAAAGATATACGTGAAAAAAACTCAGATGTAAAAGTTAAACTTCCAATTTTTATTGCACACTGCAAGCATGATAAAACAGCAAAGTGGGAAAATGTAAATCAGTTTTACAGTAATAACGGAACCGCAAAATTTCTTTATGAAATAAATGATACACTTGTAAAACATGGGAATCTTGTTTTAGAAAAAAACATTGTAAATAAGGGGAAAATAATTGTGAAAAAAAATCCCGTGTTTAATGAAATGATGGAACAGTTAATTAAATTTTACAGAGTAAATATTAAATAAAAACAGTGATATTATGACCGACCAAATTAAAAATTTCTTTTATCCAAAATCAATCTGTGTTGTTGGTGCTTCAACAAAAGAGAAAAGTATTGGATACGAATTATTAAAGACCATTAAAGTTTACGATTACAAAGGTGAAGTGTTTCCCGTAAATCCTAAAGCCGATGAAGTACTTGGCTATAGGTGTTATAAATCAATTGATGAAATTGAGAGAACAATTGATCTTGCAATTCTGGTTGTACCAAAACCATTTGTAGATGATTCGGTAAACAGACTTCTTTCAAAAGGTGTTAAATCAATTGTACTTGTAACAGCCGGTTTTAAGGAAGTTGGTGAAGAAGGCGCAAAAGCTGAAAACTTACTTCTGGAAAAAATCAGATTGGCCGGCGCAAGAATGGTTGGACCAAACTGCATGGGTGTTATAAGTACTTTAGATGATATAAAACTTAACGCAACTTTTGTAGCGGAAAAACCGGAGATTGGGAAAATAGGTTTTCTTTCCCAGAGTGGAGCCTTAGGCGCAGCCGTATTAAACTCTTTGAGAGAAACAGATATCAGATTTGCGCATTTTATAAGTGTTGGAAATAAAGCCGATATAAATGAAAACGATATTTTGGAGTTCTGGCAAGAGGATGAAAATATAAATTCGTTAACATTCTATCTGGAAAGTTTTGTAAATGGCGAAGCGTTTATTAAATCATTTATAACCGGAAAAGTGAATAAGCCGTCAATAGTTTTGAAAGCCGGGAAAACTTCGGGAGGAATGAAAGCGGCTTCATCTCATACTGGTGCACTGGGAAGCAGTGACGGAGTTGTAGATGCATTATTAAAGCAGTTTGGTATTATCAGAGTTGATGACCTAAATGAAATGTTTAATACAGCAAAGGGATTTGATAACTTCCCGATTACAAAGGGAAACAGAATTGGAGTTGTTACAAATGCCGGTGGCCCGGCAATACTTGCCGTTGATGCAATCGAAAACGCGGGACTAAAACTTGCAGATTTATCGGAAGATACAAAGCAGAAATTGAGAGAAATTGTTCATCCCGAAGGAAGCGTTAATAATCCGGTTGATACACTACCCGGCGGTAATGCTGAAACATATAAAAAAGTGAATGAACTGCTTATTGCTGATGAAAATGTTGACGCGGTAGTTTCTATATTTGTTGAACCGGTTATGGTTAAGCCAATGCCGCTGATAGAAGGGATTGCGGGCATTAACTCGGGAAAACCAATTATGCAGGTAGTTATGCCGCTGCCGGAGTTTTGGCAAAAGTATAGAGAAGAATCGGAAAAAAAATTACCGCTGTTTAGAAATCCGGAAGATCCGGCTAAAGTAATTTCTAATATGCTGTTTTACTCCAATTCTCAAAAGGAGTTGGCTGATTCTAGAGAAGAGTACCTGGGTTTATTAAGTCTCGACAGAAGAAAAAATAATTTCGAATCTGGTTTTATTAATCAGGCAGAAGTGCAGAAAGTAACAGAAAAATATGATTTGCCAATTGTAAAATCTTTAACTATTAAACCTGATGAATTGAATAAAATTACTGATGATTATTTTCCTCTGGTTATTAAAGGGGTAAATAAAGAGGTTATTCATAAATCAGAATTAAATGCCGTTAAGCTGAATATTAAAAATCGTGAAGAATTAAAAATAGCAGTGAAAGAAATTATAGATTCATTTAAGAATAATAATTTTGAGATTGAAGAATTCTTAATTCAGCAATTTATAAAAACTAAACATGAAGTTTTACTTGGCGGATTTAGAGACCCGTCGTTTGGTCCGGTTTTAATGTTTGGAACCGGCGGCAAATATGTTGAGACAATTGGTGATATATCGATGAAATCGGCTTATATTTCTGATAGTGATATTGAGAAAATGATTAGTGAAACTAAAATGGGTAAAATTCTCAGCGGAGTAAGAGGTGAGAAACCTGTTAATATGTCTGAGTTAAAAAGAATTATTAAATTGACTGCTAAAATGTTTATAGAAAACAGAGAAATAACGGAGTTCGATTTTAATCCACTGATAGTTTCTACAGACGATAAGATTTATGCGGTTGATATAAGAATAAAAATTGAATAATATAATAGCAGTTGTTCATTAATAAATTATGGGGATAATATGAAAAAGCTACTACTATTGCTTTTTTTACCGATTTGTGTTTTTGCTCAGGTTGGTGAGGATGAATTAGTAAATCCAAAAGATATCATTCACGATGTTGTGATTGATCTGCGGTACAGTACAACGGAACACAAGTTTCTAAATTTGCCGGAAGGTGATATGCCTTTACCTAAGTTCTATACTGCCAATGAATGTCTTATGGTTCTAAAAGGCGTATTACAATTGAAGATTGCTCAGGATAGCCTGCGAAATATCCGCGAGCATAATGGCAAAACATATCCAAATGGAATTGGCATTAAAATCTGGGACGGATACAGACCAAGAGCGGTTCAATATTTATTTTGGGATATCTATCCAAACGGAGCTTTCATAGCTAATCCTGCAAGCGGTTCTAAACATAACAGAGGCGGAGCAGTAGATTTAACACTAATAGACTTAGCTACTAGTGAGGAATTGGTTATGCCTACAGCCTTTGATGATTTTAGCAATAGAGCTAGTCATACATTTTCTGGATCACTGCTTACACAAGAGCAGGTTGCAAATAGAAAATTAATCAAAGACATAATGGTTAATGTCGCGGGTATGGGCTGGTATTCAGCAGAATGGTGGCATTATGAAGTAGCTGGTGCCAATAGTTTACCATTGTTAGATTTTCAGATGAAGTAGAGGGGAAGATGAAAAAAATAAATATTTTATTGATGATGTTATTTGTTACCGCGAGTTTATTTGCACAAACTGAATTTATAGTAAACACTCAGCTTGAAGAAAATCAGAGAGATCCGAAGATAGCAAGAGATTCAGAAGGAAATTATGTTGTTGTCTGGAAAAATGAAGCAAACGATTTAGGCGATATAAGTGCGCAATTGTTTAATTTATCGGATGAAAAAGTCGGGAATGAAATATTAGTAAATACAGTTTTAGAGGAAGAACAGGAACGGCCAAAAGTTGCCATGAACAAAAATGGTGATTTTGTAGTTGTGTGGGCTTCGCATATTAAAACAGAATCTATTTTTGATATTAAAGCCAGACTGTTTAAAAATAATGAACCAATTGGCGAAGAATTTTTAGTTAATACATATTTAGAAGGTTCACAAACTAAACCGGATGTTGATATTGATGACGAGGGCAATTTTATTGTTGTCTGGGAATCATGGTTTCAGGACGGAAGTGATAAAGGAGTTTACGCTCAGAGGTTTAATTCGAATTCCGATTTTTTAGGTGAGGAGTTTTTAGTTAATACTACAAAGGCTTATAGCCAGTGTCGCCCGACAGTTAAATATTTCCCGAATGGAAATACTCTTATTCTTTGGGAATCCTGGAAACAGGATGTTGCAACTGAATCCGGATATGGAATTATAGCTAAGATTCTTGCTCCCGACGGTACAGTTATAAAAGATGAATTTACTGTCAATACTTATACAAACGATTATCAGTGGTTCGGCGATATTGTTATAAATCAGGATAATAGTTTTGTAATTGCCTGGTGCAGCTGGGAACAGGACGGACACGATGGAGGAATCTATTTACAGCAATTTGATTCGGATGGGAATAAAATTGAGAGCGAAATTTTAGTAAATCAGAATACGGAGTATTATCAATGGCTTCCTAAAATAACACGGATGGAATCTGGTGAGTATGCGGTTGTATGGTCAAGCTGGCAGCAGGACGGGAGTCGTGAAGGAGTATATAGTAGATATTATGATTCTGAGTTTAACAGGGCAAGTTTTGAAAATAAAGTAAACGATTTCACAGAAGGTTACCAATGGGAACCAAGCATAATTCCGACAAACGATAATGAAATTATTGTAGTGTGGTCAAGCTGGAATCAGGCCGATAAAAAATATGAGGTTGTGGCAAAGCGGGAAAAGTCGGAGTATCCTCAAGGTAAAATTGAGGAAAAGACAATTAATCATGAAGAAGGAAATTCGACTTCTATAATTAAAGTTCACGTTATTGATTCAACTTTTCTAACGGGTGATAGTTATGAAGCCAGTTTTACAAAAGATTCAGGCGGAGACTGGTTTGCCAGTATACAAAACCAAAGAACAGGCGAACTTAAGATTGATAATTTGAAGTTATCCCTAAATCCTTTAGCATTTAATCTTACTCCCGTTTTTGATGGTATTGCTGTTCAGTTTACTCTTGATAATGAGTTGAAACTTGATGAGGAAAAATCTTACTTTAAAACTACTTCCAGCACAAATGTTAGTTTTACAATTGGTCAAAGTTCCGGTCAAAATGTGCTTGCCCCTGTTAATATGGCTTTAATCTGGGGTTCAGCCGATACACTGTCAGACGGAAAATATTCTGATCCAATATACAAAGCATATAATGGTTCCGGGCAATTGGTTGTCGACTGTCCTTTTATTCTGTGGAATTTTGACGACAACGAAAAAGTTGATCTGTTTATACAGGAAATAAATACAAACGAAAAATGGGATATTGAAGAAAGTATAAATATGTTAACACCGGCAAAGTATCAGTCAACATTCCCTAATTTCCATGGTATGTTAACACCGGTTTATGATGAAAATGATATAATAATGCCATCATTGGGCGATACACTTTTCATTTATACTGTTCGTCCAATTACGGCAAATGATAAATATGTTTTTAGTACGGAAGCGTCAAATATTGTAACTTCTGTTTTGAGAGATGAAAATATAATTTCACATTTTAAGCTCGGTCAGAATTACCCGAATCCGTTTAATCCGGCAACTACCATAGAATATAAAGTTCCTAATAGCGGGCATGTTAATCTGAAAGTATATAATATGCTTGGAGAGCTTGTTACTACGCTTGTTAATGAAGTTAAAACTGAAGGTAGTTATAAACAATTATTTAACGCAAAATCACTTGCCAGCGGTGTATATTTTTATACATTTGAGTTTCAAAATAAAATTATTTCGAAAAAAATGATGTTGATCAAGTAGTTATTAGGAAGGTTTTTATGAATGTTGCTTTTGTTGCAAGTGAAGTTGTTCCATTTGCTAAAACCGGCGGTTTAGCTGATGTTGCCGGTGCTTTACCAAAAGAACTGTCGAAGTTAAAATGCAATGTAAAAGTTTTTATGCCTCTTTATGGTTCTATAAAAAAGCAAAATTTAAAGCTTAATTATGTATGGTCTATTGGAAAAATAAAGTTGGATATTGGCGGTGAAGTTAGAAATGTTGAAGTCTGGCAAATTCAACTTAAAGATTCTGACGTTCAGGTATATTTTATAGATTATCCAAAGTTTTTTAAAAGAAAAGATTTTTACACAAATTCTCCGGATGAACATTTACGCTGGATTCTTTTTAATAAGGCTGTTATAGAAACTATTCAAAGACTGCAATGGTCACCCGATATTATTCATCTAAATGACTGGCAGGGCGGTTTAATTCCCTTATATATAAAAGAAAACTATAATTGGGATAAATTTTTTCAAAAAACTAAAACAATTTTTTCAATCCATAATATTGGTTATCAGGGTTTATTTCCCGCAAATATATTTAATGAAACTGAAATAAACAGTAAACATTTTTATCCGACCGGTCCTGTTGAGTATTATGAGAAAATTAGTTTGTTAAAAGCCGGACTTGTATTTTCAGATTTAATAAACACAGTTTCCGAAACATACGCAAAAGAAATTCTGACAGAAGAATACGGCGGCGGAATGCATGAAATTCTTAATGACAGGAAATCTGATTTATCGGGAATTGTAAACGGTGTTGATTACGAAATTTGGAATCCTAAAACTGATCCTAATATTTATAAGAATTATACAAGTGCAAAACTTTCTGATAAAGAGATAAATAAAGAAGAGCTGCTTAAAGAAGCAGGGTTGCCTTACAATAAAACAACTCCGGTAATTGGAATGATTTCAAGAATTGTATCGCAAAAAGGTTACGATATATTAGCGGAAGCCTTACCGGAACTTACAAAGCTCGATGTACAGTGGGTAATTCTTGGCAGTGGCGAAAAGAAATATGAAAGACTGATGAAAAAAGTAGCCCGGAAATTTCCCGATAATGTTTCAATTATAATCGGTTATAACGATGTTTTATCACATAAAATTGAGGCTGGTGCTGATTATTTACTAATGCCGTCACTTTATGAACCGTGCGGACTGAATCAAATATTCTCACTAAAATATGGAACAATTCCTATTGTCCGTAATACCGGCGGTTTAGCCGATACTGTAATTGACTGGGACAAATCAGTTGAAGAAAAGAGAAATGATGGTACCGGTTTTGTCTTTGATGAATATTCCGGGCATGCTTTGTTTAAGGTAATTGAAAGAGCTGCTGTTCACTTTAATAATAAAAAAGTATGGCGCTCAATTCAGAAAAACGCGATGAAAAAAGATTATTCATGGAAAGCATCTGCTAAAAAATATATTGAGCTTTATGAAAAGGCGATTGAAAAGTAAGTGAAACCTTCAGGGTTGTTAAAACCCCGAAGGTTTATTAAATAATCTAATCCCAGTCTAAATAATCTTCTTCACCTAAAAGACTTTGAATTCTCCTGTCCAGAATCATATCTTTCTTTTCAGTTCTAACTTTTAAAGATGTTTTAAGCTCCAGCATTTCCTGTTCTAAGCGGGCAAGTTCTTCTTTCCGTTCTGCTTCTCTCAAATCAAAAAGTTTACTCAGTTCTATTTTAAGTTTTTTACGAAGTTCTGTTTTTTTACTTTCATTTGCACGGTGATATTCGGCAGCTAAAGCTTCTGTCGCAATATTAAGTTCGCTTATTTTATTTTGGCGTTCAAAATATTGTTTGTCGGCTTTTTTCCAAAAATATGAACCCGGTTCCATTCTTCTAAAATAACCGTCCCGCAGTAAATATCTGTATTTATCCTTATTAAAGGTTTTAATTTTTTCAAGATTGGATCTTGTTTCAGCATTAAATTTTGCCAAATATTTTTGTTCTTCCTGTTCATCAAATGTTATAGACGGAGGAGGTGGCGGCGGAACTAATTCCTCTTGAGCATTTACCTTTGTAAATACAATTAGTGTTATTAAAAAAACCAGCAATAATGTTTTTTTGTTCATGATTAACTCCTTTATAATGATTCTTGTTTAATTTCTTTTTCAATTCTGCTCATTGAACTTTTGATATTATGATAACTGCGTTTCCATGGATCATTTTGAATTCTTTCCAGCAGATAGTTTTCCAGCTCTTTGTTTTTTATGTATGCAAAATCATAAGTGGTTTTTTCCATTTTTGAAGTTAGCTGCGGTGCGTCCCAATCCAATAGATCGGCACTAATTTCTTTTAAAGGGCTGGGTTTGTTTGAAAATAATATTATTAGGAATGCGACTAATGCAAGTGATCCGCTTAGTGCCAGCTTTGGAAAGTTCAATCCTACAATATTAATTCCTTTTAGCCATTGCACAAACCTGTTTATAATCGACTTATTATCAATCTCAATTGTTTTTTGTATCATTGAGCTAAATTTAATTTCAGAAATAGTTTCAGTTTCAAGCTGGCTGTATGAATTTAGCGTGGAATTAATTTCATCATAAATCGTTTTTATTTCATCATTGTTTTCAATTTTATCTTTCCAATACAGCATTCTTTCATCATCAAGATTTTTATCAAGATATAACCAAATTTCATTTTCAAATTCTTCAATTAAAAATTTATTTTCAGATAACATCTTTCTGCCTCAGTGTTTTTTTTAGTTTTTTTACGGCGTAATGCATATGACTTATAACTGTATTCAACGGCTGGTCAAGTTTTTTAGAAATTTCCTTGAACGATAATTCGCCATGCTGCCTTAGCAAAAACACTTCCTTCTGGTTGTCGGTTAATAATGAAAGAGCATTTTCTATTATTTTATTTGTTTCCAGTGCTACAAAATTTTCAAAAGGACCGTTGTTTGTAATACCAATATCTTCATCAGAGTTAATAATACTGCTGTTTTTCTTTCTGCCAGCATCAATTACAGCATTATAAGCAATGGAAAAGAGCCATGAAGAGAACCGGTTTTCCTCTTTGTATTTAGGAAGACCTTTCCAGACCTTTATAAGTACTTCCTGCATTATATCTTCCGCTTCATCTCTCGAATCGGCTTTGCGCATTAGATATGAAAACAATCTGTTCTTATATATGTTCATCAAAGGTTTAAATGAAGCAGAGTCTCCATTTTTACACTTATGAATCAATTCCTTTTCCAGTCTGTTCTCCGTAATTAAATTTCTACTACAGTAAACGCAGCAATTTTAAATTTATTGTGCTTAGACTAAAAAATAATTGAAAAAAGTTTTGGATGTGTAAAAAAGTGAAGTGAATTTGATTAATTGTGAGAGTAGTAAACCCATGGATTGCTCCATGGGTTTTTACTTAATATATTAAATACTTATAAAATCATAATAAATAATAACAGCCATAAGAAGCAGTAACAAGACAAAACCAACATTCTGAATTGCTATTTTTATCTTAATAGGAATTTCTCTTTTTATAATTCCTTCAATTAATATGATAACAAAATGTCCGCCGTCTAAAACCGGGAAAGGCATAATGTTAAGTATAGCTAAACTTAAACTCAGCATTGCAAGGAAGAATAAAAATGATGTCATTCCCGCATCGGCAGAATCGGCTGCAAATTTGGCTATTTTAATTGGTCCGCCAAATGCCTGTCCAACCTCAATATCGCCAATTATTACTTTCTTAACCATCGATAGAGTTAAGCCGGTATAGTTTGCAATATTTTCTCCGGCTAAAGTAATTGATTCAAAGAAACCAAATGTTTTATATTCCAGCGGTCCTGTGTATGCGTCCGCAATTCCAACACCAATCAGTCCGTCAGCTCCGGGAATAACCGTAGTTTTTACAGTATCTTCTTCTCTTAAAATTATAAGCGGCAAAGCAGCTTCTTTATTTCCTTTAATGATAGAAGTTGTTTGCTGCGCGCTGTTTACCGGTATATTATTCAGGCTTAGAAAAATATCGCCAGCTTTAATACCTGCTGAGTCCGCAGGCGATTTCTCAAGAACCTGGGTAATTGCAACATTTGTCTTCTCAATTTTTAAGAAGAAGTTTTCCGGCTTAATATTTTTTAATCTGACCGAAGGTATTTCTAGAACTGTATTTTCATTGTTACGAAGAATATCTACTTCTAAATCTTCGCCAATATTTGTTACTAACATTTCGCTAAGAACATTGTGCCATGTTAAAACATCAGCTCCATTTATCTTTACAATTTTATCATCTGTTTTAAAACCAAGGCTATCGGCTAAACTCTGACTTGTAACAAAACCAATAGTTGTAGTTTTAAATTCTGGTTTTCCCTGAAAGAAATTTATACCCCAGAAGATTGAAAAAGTTAAAATCAGATTCATCAAAACACCGGCTGTAATTACAAACAGTTTTTGATAAGTCGGTTTTGCGCGGAATTCATAAGGCTGCGGTTCTTCATCAGCAAAATCATTATCAAAACTTTCATCCACCATTCCGGCAATTTTAACATAGCCGCCAAGGGGAACAGCGCAAAGTCTGTAATCTGTATCGCCTTCACCATCAAAATCTTCGGGAAGATCGCCAAATGTAAATCCGGTAATTTTATTCCAGCCAAAAAGTCTTTTACCAAATCCAATGGCAAAAACATCGGCTCTCATGTTACATAATTTAGCAGCAGCAAAATGTCCAAATTCGTGAATAAAGACTAAAATACCAATCGTGATTCCGAAATAGACAATATATTCTAGCATTTCCATTAATTAATTTTCTCCTATTAACGAGTTTCTAAAAATTCTCTTGTTTTACGATCACACTCAAAAATAGTTTCAAGATCGGGAGTGTGATGATTACTAATTTTATTTAAAGCAGAATCAATAATTTCCGGTATTTCTAAAAATTTTATTGATCCTTTTAAGAACTTCTCAACAGCAAATTCATTCGCGGCATTTAGGATGCAGGGTGCCGTTCCGCCCTGATCCATAACTTCATAGGCTAATTTTAGACATCTAAATTTTTCAAGATCAGGCTCAAAAAATGTTAATTGATGAAGTTTTGGAAAGTCGGTTTCAATAAAATTACTTTCCAGTCTATCGGGATATGTAAGCGCATATTGAATTGGAAGTTTCATATCCGGTATACTTAACTGGGCTTTTATTGATCTGTCGTTAAACTCAACCATAGAATGAATTATTGACTGAGGATGAATAACAACTTCAATTTTATCGTTTGACAGATTAAACATCCACTTGGCTTCAATAACTTCCAGACCTTTGTTCATCATACTTGCAGAATCGATTGTAATTTTTGCGCCCATCTCCCAGTTAGGATGATTTAGTGCATCTTTCACAGAAACATTTTGCAGTTCATTGTATTCTCTGTTAAAAAATGGTCCGCCCGAAGCAGTAAGAATTAATTTGCTTATATTTTTATTTTCTTCACCAACCAGACTCTGAAAAATCGCACTATGTTCAGAATCAACCGGAATCATCTCCGCGTCGTACTGTTTGCAAAGATCAATTATAAATTCGCCGGCAACAACTAAAGTTTCTTTATTTGCAAGTGCAATTCTTTTTTTACGCTTTATTCCTTCGATTGTTGGTGCAAGACCAGCAAAGCCAACTAATGCCGTAACTAATATATCATAGTCGCTGTTTTTGGTTATCTCAAGAAGTCCGTCACTTCCCGAATAAACAGCGGTTTTTGTATCAGCAATTTTAGTTTTTAAGATCTGTGCTTTTCCCGGGTTAGATACAACTACAGATTCAGGATTATGTTTGCGAATCTGCCTTTCTAATAAATCAATATTTGAGTGAGCTGTTAAACCAACAGCCTTAAAGTGGTCAGGAAAAGTATCAATTACATTGAGAGTATTTTCTCCTATAGAACCGGTTGAACCTAATACTAAAATTTTTTTCATCAAATACTTAATTTATAAGATTTAGAATCTTATAATAATCCTGCTAATTTTTAACAAAGTTGTGAATTTTCTGTGAATAATCTTGTAATATTAAGAAAATAAAGGGAGAAAAGTAAGGCAAATATGAGACTGTTAATATTGCTGTTATATTAAGTTTAAGTATTTAAGATAGAAATTAAGGTTTTTTGTCATCCAGGTTTTTCAAATAATTTATAATTCCGGGATCAATATTCTCTATAAAATATAGATGCCGGTGCTAAAACAGACCGGCATGACAAAAGATCTGCTAAACAGTTAACTTTTTGAGTGTAGAATCGTATTCTGAAATTAGCTGAACAAATAATTCTTTTACAGAAGGAATATTTTTAATTAGCCCTGAACCCTGGCCGGCTTCCATCATTCCATTTTCAAGATCACCCTGAAACATTCCGCGCATTTCTCTTTTTTCGCCGCGCAGATCCATAAGTTTTTCTTTCTCAGCACCGGAATTTTCGGCTTCAATTACAGCATTGCTGAAAGAATTTTTCAACATTCTAACAGTCCCGATTTTTTTCAAAACTAAAACGGTATCATTATCTTTGGCTTCAACTACACGCTGTTTGTAATTTTCATGAATTCCGGATTCCTTTGTTACGGCAAATCTGGTTCCCATCTGAACACCTTCGGCTCCAAGAGCCAGTGCGGCTAAAATTCCTCTTCCGTCAACAATTCCACCGGCAGCAATAACAGGAATACTTAAATTATCGGCCATTTGCGGAATTAAGCTCATAGTTGTTATTTCGTCTAATCCATTATGTCCGCCAGCTTCGGTTCCTTCACCAACAACAGCGTCACAACCGGAATCTTCAACTTTTTTGGCAAATTTTAGAGACGGAACTACATGAACAACTGTCATGTTATGTTCTTTGAATTTATCGATATATTTGCCCGGATGTCCCGCAGATGAAAAAACAATTTTCACTTTTTCATCAATTACTACCTGAATTAAATCTTCTATATCGCCTCTAAACAGGGGAAGATTTACGCCAAAAGGTTTATCGGTTGCGGCTTTACATTTTTGTATATGCTCTTTTAACAATTCAGCTTTCATTGATCCGGCACCAATTAATCCTAATCCGCCTTCGTTTGAAGTTGCTGAAGCTAATTTCCATCCCGATGCCCAAACCATGCCGCCCTGGATGATTGGATATTTAATATTAAATAATTCTGTAATTCTGTTATTAATTTGCATTACTGAAATCCTCTAAATTTTGAATATAAACTTACTTAACATTTTAACTATAATCCAAACAGATTGATAATAGAGGGTAAAATATTTAAGTTACGAGGTCGTATTTAAAAGTATTTTACTAATATTTATTTGGAGTCCTATGAGGGCTGTTATACCAGTTGCCGGATTTGGAACAAGATTAAAACCGCATACTTTTTCATTACCTAAAGTTTTAGTAAATGTTGGCGGAAAACCGATTCTTGGTCATATACTTGATAAACTGGTTGAAGAGAAAATTACTGATGTTACCTTTATAATTGGATATTTAGGTGAAAAAATAAAGGTATATGTTAATACAATTTATCCTCAGATAAACGCTGAATATGTTGAGCAAAAAGAAATGTTGGGACTCGGACATGCTATTCATACGGCAATTACTACTCTAAATCATGAAGAAATATTTATCATTCTTGGTGATATGATTTTTGATGCAGATTTTAGAAAGTTTTTACAAAATCCTACATCGGTATTAGGTGTAAAAGAAGTTGACGATGCCAGTAAATATGGCGTTGCTATATTAAACGAGGATGGAATAATAGAAAAGCTTGTTGAAAAACCGAGTGATCCAATTTCTAATTTAGCTCTTGTTGGAATCTATTATATTAAAGATGCAAAACTTCTTGAAGATTGTTTAAATGAACTTGTTGAAAAAGATATAAGAACAAAAGGAGAGTTGCAATTAACAGATGCTCTTCAATTACTGATTGATAAAGGTGAGAAAATAAAAACATCCAAGATTGAAGGATGGTTTGACTGTGGCAACCAGGAAACACTTCTTTTAACAAACAAATTTTTACTTAGTAAAAATAGTGTTTCTACCAGGAGAGAAAATGTTGTAATAATTCCTCCCGTGTTTATTGCAGAAAATGCGAAGGTCGAAAACTCTGTTATAGGACCAAATGCAACAATCTCAGATAATTGTGAAGTGTTAAACTCCAACATAAAAAATTCGATAATTAGTTCTAATGCCAAAGTTGAAAACAGCTTATTAGAAGATTCATTAGTTGGACCGTATGCTGTTGTAAAAGGCAAGACTAAGAAAGTAAATATTGGTGAATCAGCAGAAATTGAAATTTAATTATTTAATAAATTAACGAGGTATTAATGTCATACTTATTTACATCAGAATCTGTGTCTGAAGGACATCCGGATAAAGTAAGTGATGCTATATCTGATGGTGTTTTAGATGCTATCATAAAAGAAGATCCGGATGCAAGAGTTGCATGCGAAACATTTGTAACAACCGGTTTAGTTCTGGTTGGCGGTGAAATCACTACTTCGGCTTATGTCGATATTCAGGAAATAGTTAGAAATACTGTTAAACAAATTGGCTATACAGAGGCAGAATATAAATTTGATTCTGAATCATGTTCGGTTTTAAATGCAATACATTCTCAATCGCCCGATATAGCGATGGGAGTTGATACCGGCGGTGCGGGTGATCAGGGAATTATGTTTGGTTATGCATGCGATCAGACTCCGGAACTTATGCCAATGCCAATTGTTTTTGCTCATAAGTTAGTTAAGAAACTTGCGGATATTCGTAAAAGCAAAAAAAATACAATGCCTTATTTAAGACCGGATTCAAAATCCCAGGTAACAATTGAGTATGATGATAATCATAAACCATTGCGTGTTGATGCGGTTGTAATTTCTACTCAACATGATAAAAAAGTAAGTCAGAAAAAAATTAAAGACGATGTAATTAAAAATGTTATAAACGCAATTATTCCGGCAAAATTACTTGATAAAAATACTAAGTATTATGTAAATCCGACCGGGCGTTTTGAAATTGGCGGTCCTCACGGAGACAGCGGTTTAACCGGACGTAAAATTATTGTTGATACTTACGGCGGATGGGCTCCTCATGGAGGCGGTGCTTTCTCAGGTAAAGATCCTTCAAAAGTTGATAGAAGTGCAACTTACGCTGCACGTTATGTTGCAAAAAATGTTGTTGCGGCAAAATTAGCTAAAGAATGTTTAGTTCAGCTTGCTTATGCAATTGGTGTTGCGGAACCGGTTTCAGTTTATATTGATACAAAAGGAACTGGTGTTATTTCGGATAAAGAAATTTCTGAAATGATTATGAAAGAAGTTGATTTAACGCCAAAAGGAATTATCACTAAATTAGATCTTAAAAAACCAATTTATCAAAAAACTTCTTCTTACGGTCATTTTGGAAGAAAAGATTTTTCATGGGAAAAATTAGATCTGGTTCCACAATTTAAAAAATATAAAAAATAAGTATGTTAGGAGTATAGAATGAGTCAGATAGAAACTGAACAAAAATTGAAATATAAAGTAAAAGACATTAGTTTAGCTGCCTGGGGAAGAAAAGAAATTGAACTTGCGGAGGCAGAAATGCCGGGTTTAATGTCATTAAGAAAAGAGTTTGGTAATGAGAAACCTTTAAAAGGTTCCAGAATTGCTGGTTGTCTTCACATGACAATCCAGACAGCGGTTTTGATTGAAACATTAGTTGAGCTTGGCGCCGAAGTTCAATGGTCATCCTGTAATATCTTTTCAACACAAGATCATGCAGCGGCGGCAATTGCTGAAGCCGGTGTTCCGGTTTACGCATGGAAAGGCATGAACGAAGAAGAATTTGACTGGTGTATTGAGCAGACACTTTTGTTTGGCGATGATAAAAAACCATTAAATTTAATTTTGGATGACGGCGGCGATCTTACAAATATGGTTCTTGATAAATTTCCGGAATATGTAAAAGATCTTCGTGGATTATCTGAAGAAACTACAACAGGTGTTCACCGTTTATACGAAAGAGTTGAAAATGGAACACTTACAATTCCCGCAATAAATGTTAACGATTCTGTAACTAAATCAAAATTCGATAACAAATACGGATGCAGAGAATCGTTAGTTGATGCTTTACGCAGAGCTACCGATTTAATGATGGCTGGTAAAGTTGCTGTTGTTGCCGGTTATGGCGATGTTGGTAAAGGTTCGGCGCAATCATTAAGAAGTGCGGGCGTCCGTGTTCTGGTAACTGAAATTGACCCGATCTGCGCTCTTCAGGCTGCTATGGACGGATATGAAGTTAAGAAATTTTTAGATGCAGTACCGGAAGCTAATATTATTGTTACCGCAACAGGAAATAAAAATATTGTTACCAGTGAAGCATTCAAATTAATGAAAGACAAAGCAGTAGTTTGTAACATTGGTCACTTTGATAACGAAATTGATATGGCCTGGTTAAATGCAAATTACGGCAATACCAAAGACACAATTAAACCGCAGGTTGATAGATATTCTATTGACGGTAAAGATATTATTGTTCTTGCGGAAGGAAGACTTGTAAATCTTGGCTGTGCAACTGGTCATCCGTCGTTTGTAATGTCAAATTCATTTACTAACCAGGTTTTAGCGCAGTTAGAACTTTGGAATAATTCTGATAAATATGAAAACAAAGTTTATATGCTTCCTAAACATTTAGATGAAAAAGTTGCAATGTTGCATCTGGCAAAAATTGGTGTTGTACTTGATGTTCTTTCAGAAGAACAGGCAAAATACATTGGTGTAACTGTTGAAGGACCTTACAAACCGGAACATTACAGATATTAAAACTTAAGTCCCGGTTATGCCGGGATTTTTTTTATTAAATATAATAACCATCCCATATTATTTCTGATAATTTTCAGTAAATCCCCTTTTATTTCTATCGTAATTAGAACAATTTTTTGGCATATTTTGTGTCAGTTAGTTTAGTTGTACTTTCTTCAGATTTTACAAATAGTTCTATAAATTATTGGAGCAATTATGAAATATCTAAAATGTTTTTTGCTGCTATTTATATCTATCAGTATTTATGGGCAGAATGTACCCGTTAAACTTCATTTTACGCCGCCGTTAAGTGATTTTACAACACTTAGATTAGTTGGAAGTTTTAATGGATGGAATAATGATGATGATAATTATATTCTTGCTGATGAAGACAATGATGGTGTATATGAAATAACTGTTGAGTTTGCTCCAAATGTAGATTACATGTACAAATTTGTAATGGATGCTGACTGGGGCCAATCGTGGAATGATCCTGACAATCCTGATATTAATATTACTGATAACGACAATTCATGGCTACGTGTAAAAGATCCTATGATAACATATCTTCTGCCAAGAGGTGTAAATTCAAATAATGAAATGTATGTTGATAATTCAGTGAATGGAGAACCAATTCGTGCAGTTATTAATCATAGTTCCGCTGTAACAATTTCCCCGGAAAAAGTTTCCTTATATATAGACGGTGTAAAAATTGACAACACACAACTCTATAATCCGGCAACAAATGAACTTATTTATCAGCCAGCCGTTCCTTTAGAAGAAGGTGAACATTCAATTTCGGTTGCTATAATTACAGATCAGGGCGGATTTATAAATAAAAGTTCAAAATTTAAAAGAGAACCGGGTTTTGAACCTACACTTGTTCCTGTTGATTTTTATTTCGATTTTAACAATTCGCGTATTGTGTTTGCGCAAGAGGCTAATTCTGCTTCCGCAGTTGGAGCTTTTAATAACTGGAACGATAAATTTAATCCATTAAAGGAAGTGGAAGAAGGATTTTGGGAAGGAACAGCAGAGCTTGAACCCGGAACTTATAATTATAAAATAAAGGTAAACGGCGGATTTTGGCTTAACGACTGGGATAATCCAATATTCAATCCGTTAAATGATAACAACAGTGTTGTAATTGCAATAGCTGATTCAACACCAAGTTTAAAATTGATCTCACCGCTGCAGGGTACAATATTTTCCGATCAAAATACTTTCACGTTCGAAACCCTCTTAAGACCGGGTGTTTTAAGCAGCGGAGTGGATGAAACATCTATTCTACTTAAGGTAAATGGAATTGAGATAGTTTCACAATTCGATTCGGTTACAAGTGTTGTTTCCGGTGATATAGATTTAAGCGAAACTGGTTATACTACAGTTGAGGCAGCATTTACAAATGCCGAAGGCTTTTCTGTTACTGAAATGTTTACATACGGATATTTTCCTAATGAAAGCGGATATAATTTTATTGACGCGTTTAACGATGAACAATATGCATATCCTGACGGAGTTGAAGAAGGCTCGGTAGATATTAAAGCAATTAATATTACTGATAACGAAACTCACAATCAGCTTCAATTCTCAATAGAAATGGCAAGTATTTCTGATAGAACCAGACTCGGGCTAATTATAAGTAATCCAACAAAATCCTTTGTAGAAGATGATCTTAATCTAGATCTGCTTTTACCTGAATGGAATAATAACGGATTGATGGTTGTTATATCAAAACCCGGAAATGCTTATCAGAACTCTGACTTGGAAAACAAAATTGCCGTTAAAAAAGATCCTCTCACCTTTGATGGAAATTTAGAAATAAGTTCACCGGCTTTAAATGAAAACAAATTTGAATTTGAAATTAGCTTAGAGTTATTGGATAGTTTATTAGGCGGATGGCGCAACGATAGAAATATAACACTATTCTCCTATATTGCCGAGACTGATGGTTCCGGCAAAAGTATGGAAGTTGGAACAAGTCTGGGTGGAAGTAATTTGGAAATGGACGCAGATATTTATGATGCTGCTTTTATTAGAAGTGCTTTCTGGCAAAACAGAATGTTGAATAATTATATAAAACCCGATATGGATTTTGGTCCCCGTTTAACAGCTCTTGACGGTAATGGAAGAGGACTTGCCTTTATTAAAGCTAGCCAAATTTCTGACAGCCTTGTTGTTTTTGGTCCCGATATATCAATTTTAAATCCCGGAGTTGAATATTGGTACGATACTTTAACAATAGCCGGGGAAATTAGCGATCTGAATATTACAAACGCAACTTTTATTTTTAATGGTGTTGAATCAAACGTTGAAGTCAGCAACGGAATTTTTCAAAAAGAAGTAGTCTTAGCAGAAGGAGAAAATACTGTTTCTGCCAAAGCTGTAAACGAAAAAGGTCTTGATGGAGAAGCAAGAGAAATAACAATATCTTATGTGAAAAATCATACTCCAACTATTACAATCGAAACCAGCACAATTGGTTCTTTGGTAAACTTAAATGCAATTGGTAGTTCTCCTGATGATCTTCCATTAACATACTATTGGGAAGCTGATCCTGATAATCCGGCTAATGTTTCGTTCAGTAATAATAATAATTTAATTTCACTAACAATGCCTGAAACTTTAGGTGAATATTATTTTACTGTTACGGTAACAGATAGCGAAAACCGTTCTGCTAAAGCAAGAAGATATATTATAGTGGATGAAGACGGAGTAAGAGTCGGGCAGGATGAAGAACACGCAGCATGGATTGATAAAGCTGTGTTTTATGAAATTTATCCCAGATCGTTCAGTGATCAAGGGGGATTTGTTGGTATTGAACAAAAAATTCCAGAAATGCTTGATCTTGGAATTAACGCAATCTGGTTAATGCCTATGTATTCTGGCCCAACAACGCATGGTTACGAAATAACTAATTATTATGGGTTCGAAGAAGACTACGGAACAGAAGAAGAATTTCGTTCATTAGTTGAAGCATTACACAATAACGGAATAAAAATAGTTCTGGATTTTGTAGTAAATCATACCGGAATTACACATCGTTTTATGCAGAATGTTTTTGAATATAAAGAATATTCACCATGGGCAAACTGGTACATTTGGGAAGGTACTCCCGGAAGCAGTAATTATGAATTCCTATTTGATTGGTCAAGCTTGCCAAACTTAAATCATACTAATACTGATGTAAGAAAATACTTTATTGATGTTGCTAAACACTGGATCACTGAATATGACATAGACGGATACAGATGTGACGTTGCATGGGGAGTTGAACAAAGGAACTCAGATTTTTGGCAGGAATGGAGAACGGCACTTAAAAATATAAAACCAGAAGTATTTCTTGAAGCTGAAGCTTCCTCAAGCGAATCCGTTTTTTATCAAAACAGATTCGACTCGGCAAACGACTGGGATTTACGAAATGACATTTTAAATGTATTTGGCGGCAGCGGAACAATAAATGATTTAAATGGTGAGTTAAGAAGAACTTATTCTGCTAATAATCGTCCATTTAGGTTTTTAGAAAATCATGATGAAAACAGAGTTGCTTCAGTTTATGATACAGACAGAAGTAAGCTTGCACACACAATTATAATGAGCGCAAACGGAGTTCCATTAATTTACTCGGGCGGTGAAGTTGGTGAAGAAACATCACGCGGAATAATTGACTGGACTGATCCAAATAATATTAGACCTTATTTTAAAAAACTTATAAGAATTCGTAAGCAGTATATTCATAATCCGGTAATTGAGAGAATAACAAATAAAGATGCGTCAAATGTGTATTCGTATTTATCAATTAGTGATACAAATCTGATTTTAACAGTCGCAAATTTTAAAGATCAGGCAAACACACCGGAACTGATATTAAATAAACTTCCGTTTGAAGCTGGTTCAACTTATTATTTAACTGATTTGTTTGACGGATCTGTAATTGAGGTTACAGATAACAATGTAAATAGTCTGCCAATAGATTTGGGTGCTTATGAAGCCAGAATTTTTTATTACGGAAAAGAACCTGTAGTTGTTGGTGTGGAAGATGAAAATTCAGCCGAAGTTGAGATTACAGAATTTAAACTTATGCAGAATTATCCAAATCCGTTTAATCCAAGCACAATAATAAGATACCAGATTCCAAAAGAGCAAAATGTTAAACTTAAAGTTTATGATATTTTAGGCAGAGAAGTTATGAGTCTGGTTAATGAACAAAAAACAACTGGCAGTTATGAAGTGAAACTGAACGGTTGGGCTCTTTCCAGCGGAGTTTATATTTATAGAATAGAAACTGAAGAATTTAATATGGCAAGAAAATTCTTGTTGCTTAAGTAAAGTTAAAGTAAATTTCTCAAGGGCGTTTTTTAATTATTATTAAAAACGCTCTTTTATTTTAAATTGAAATTTTATTTTTATACTCCGATTATATAAATTGATATGAAACTTTATTTTTGTTGAGACTATATTATGTTTAAAGTGCTTGTTGTTGATGATGATGATAATATAACCCTGTTTATAAGCAGACTTCTTACAAAAAAATTCCATTGTACAGTTATAAGTGCTAAAAATGGATTAGTAGCTCTTTCGCAAATGAAAAAGGAAGAGCCCGAAGTAATTTTTCTTGATGTAACCATGCCTGTTATGGACGGTATAGAAATGTTGACCGCATTAAAAGAGGATGAAAAATATTGTGAGATTCCTGTAATAATGCTTACTGCTGTAAGTGAAAGAGCGGTAATTGAAAAGGCTATGAACATTGGTGTTTTGGATTATATACTTAAACCGTTGGTATACGAAACTGTTTTCGAAAGGATGAAAGAAATCTTTTCTAATATAAAAAAGATGAGAGAGATAGAAGAATTAAAGAAATCGGCAGAGGCTGATACTAATGAAGGCAAACCTAAAATACTAATAGTTGATGGTGATGAAAGTTTCCGCAGGGTATTTGGTACACAAATGGAAAAAAATTATAATGTACTGGAAGCTGAAAACGGTGCGGAGGGATTGACTCTTTTTATGGATGAACGCCCGAAGATTGTCTGTCTAGGAGAAAACCTTCATTTAATAAATGAAAAATTATTAGCACAAAAAATTAAGCAAATATCAAAAGATATTGTTATCTATGCAGTGCGCGAAAATATGAATATTAGCGAAGAAGAAAAAAGTCTTTTTAATATGGTAATTCCCAGAGGGAAAAAATAGAAACGGAGAAATAGATGAAAGTTCTTATTGTAGATGATGATAAGAATGTAAACGAATTTTTAAGCAGAGTAATGAAGACCAGATTAAACTGTCGTATTGAAAGTGCAATGAACGGTATTGACGCAATTTCATACTTAAATACAGAATTGGTTGATTTAATACTGCTGGATGTTGCGATGCCGATTGTTAGCGGTGTTGAAGTTCTTGAAATAGTTAGGAATGATAAGCGGCTTAAACATATTCCGGTTGTTATGATTACTGCCAATAAGGAAAAAGAAATTGCTACAAGGTTAGTTGAATTAGGTATAATGGGATATATTTTGAAACCTTTAATGATTGATAATCTTGTAAAAAACATGCGTGATATTTTTGAGAAGATTAGTAAAATGGAGAAGCCGGCTGTTGTTGAAGAAGCTGGTGATTCAAAAATGAGTCTTCTTTTAGCAGTTGAAAACCCGGATCTGCGTGCCCAGATTAAAAACAAAGTAACGGGCTTTGAAGAAATTCATGAAACTGCTAACGGAGTTGAAGTACTAAAAATATTTATGAAGGAAAAACCTCTGGTAGTTTTTGCAAGTGCTGGTATTCAAATCTTGTCCGATATATTATTGGCTAAATCGCTTAAAAAAGTTGCCGGTACAAGAAAATTTAAGATGATTATTAGCAGAGAATCTGGTAAGATTACTGCAGAAGAGAATCAGTTTATACACGGAGTTGTTGAAATTTCGAATAACAAAACCGAACTTGCGGAAAAAATTGCAGAAAAAATTAATGAATCTATAAAATAGTTGCATTTAAATTCTCATGTCCGTATATTTTGAATCTTGATTGACATTGTGTTTGTGTTGGGCGCGTAGCTCAGTGGTAGAGCATCTGCCTTTTAAGCAGAGGGTCGGTGGTTCGAGACCACCCGCGCTCACAAACTAAAGCCTTGTAGGATAATTACTTACAAGGCTTTTTTTATTTTAAACAAACTCCACTAAAGTATAAACAGCAGTATGAGATTTCTGACTGCTTCGTTTTTGTTAATACATATCTCTAAAGAAACCCGGTTTTTTAACATATCAGCGGGTAGAAAATCCCGGAGGTTTACGAAAGAATAATTTCTCCATATTTGGATGTGACAGTTTTATATAGGCTAATCAAAAACCAGTGTTGTATCGAGCGAAGAAGAATCACTCTGCCAGAAATGATACGTATAAGAACCAGAAACTGGTTCGTTTAGTTCAACTTTACCCTTAATAGTTATAATCGCATCTGTACAGGTTGCGCCGTCTTTTTGTTTACCATATACCGCAACATCAATGTTTGTAACTCTTTGTGTCCATTCTGAGTGGGAAAAAGAACCGCATCCGTTTGGATAAGAAGCATTTACTTCAAATTCTATTTTACCGGCATCCCTTTTTATCGAGGTTATTTTTAATACCGGCACTTTTCTAAAAACATCTTCATCACCTAAATTTGTAAGATCGCATGAAACCATTATAAATATTGATATAATAGATAAACCTAAAAGACCTGTTAGCTTTTTCTTTTTACAATCTGCTTTTAAGGATTTCATAAATTTCTTCTTCCGTTAATTTTACTGGATTGTTTTTATTACCGGTATTTTTTACAATCAGCTCCAAATCTTTTTCTTCAATTCCATATTCACTTAGTTTTGGCATATTAAGTTTTTCCGTTAACTCATAAAGCCTTTTTATAAGAATATTGCAGCCGTCTTCCACTGATTCTGATTTAGAAAAAAGGTTTCCAACTTTTGCAAACTTCTTTAAAACCGGATCATTTTCTGAATTTTGGTTCAGTTTTTTAATATTCATTTCTATAGAAGGAGCAAGTACGGTGCCACAAAAAACTCCGTGTGGGATATTAAAATATCCGCCAACAGGGGAAGCCATTCCATGAATTATTCCTAAACCGGCATTTGCTAAAGTCATACCCGAAATTAATGAGCCGTATGCCACTGCGGTTCGTGCGTCTAAGTTGTTTCCATTCTCATAAACTTCAACTAAATATTTAGTTATAAATTCCAGTGCGGTAAACGCAAGTGAGTCGGTTAATGGATTTGCATTATCCGATGTATAGGATTCAAGCAGCTGTGTAAATGCGTCCATTCCGCAGGCAGCAGTAATATCCGCAGGACAATCAATCATTAATTCCGGATCTACAATTGCATAGTCTGGTACAAAGTTATCGTGTCTTAAAGATTTTTTAAAACCGTCTTTGCCAACCTTGCTTATCACGGCATTTTTTGTAGCTTCACTTCCTGTTCCGGCTGTTGTAGGAACCGCAATGAAAGGAACTTTTAATCCCGGATGATCTTTTGTTCCAACTCCCTCAAGATAGTTAACAATTGAATCATCTAACACAAGCATTGCTGATATTGCTTTTCCGGCATCCATTACGCTTCCGCCTCCTATTCCGACGACTAATTTCACATTCTCATTTTTAAATTTAGCAACAGTAGAATTGATAAGTTCAGGAGAGGGTTCTGATGATACCTGCACCTTAAAACTAGCTATATCATTTTCTTCTAGATATTGTTGAAGTGTTTTCCAATTTTTACTTTTACGAAATGATGAAGCGCCTGTAACAATTAAAACAGCTCCATTATATTGGGGTATTAAACAGAATAGTTTTTTGAATTGCCCGACACCAAAATGTAGCTCCGGATTTTTAGCAAAAGAGAAATTTCCAATTACCATAAATCTTTCCGAATCGGAGCCAAAACTTTATGATGCAATCCTTCACGCGGCTGTACCATCATATTTGCAACCGTCTCTTTCCATTTTAAGTAGTGCGCGGTTTTTTTATGCTCTGCCGATGATTTATTAGAATCGTATGCTTCGTAAAGTGTAAATCTGCATGGATCATCAATGTTCTGTAAAACATCGAATCTTAAATTACCCGGCTCTTTAATTGATCCTTCATGATTTTCTAAAGTCGCATTTATAAAATCGGTTATAGATTCTTCTTTTACCCAGACTGATACGGTTGATACTTTCATGCTGCCCTAAATATTTTGATGTGATAAATACATTAAGTTCGATAATTTATATAAAAGTCTTGCCCCGACATTTGCATCCCATTCGTCCTCACCCGGAGCAACTTCACAAAGATCAAATCCTATTATTTTTTTACCAGATTCAACAACAGATTTAATGAGAAAAACAGCTTCATTAAAACTTAATCCGCCTGGAACCGGTGTTCCGGTATTTGGGCAAAGTGCCTGATCAAGTCCGTCAATATCAAAACTTATATAAACTTTTCCCGGAAGTTTTGATATTATGCGTCTGCATTGTTCAAACCAGCTAATACCGATAAAACTATTTTCCTTTAACTTATAATCATATTCAATTATTAGTTTCTCATTCTCTTCGGCTAGAGTTGCTTCCTCGTCACATATATCCCTAATTCCTACATGAACAATTTTTTTTACGCTTTCTAAATTCATTGCATTGTACATTATAGAAGCGTGTGAATTCTCGAATCCTTCGTAAGCTTCTCTCAGATCGGCATGAGCGTCAATTTGCAGAATTCCAAATTCATTATGCTTTTCAGACAAAGCTTTAATCAGCCCCAGAGGAACACTATGATCTCCGCCAACTACTCCCACCAGCTTTTCAGAATCTATAGCCGCTCTACATTTTTCATAAAGCCAATCGTTAATTTCTTCAGAACCACGATTAACTTCGCTTAACGCTTCTCTAACTGCTAAATCGGATGCGGAGCCGCCACGCTCAAGATGGTTAATTACTTTCTCAGCTTCCGAACGGAGCCAAATACTTTTGGTCAGTATTTCATCAGAGACTGGATCAGTTCCGATACCAAATTCCCATGCATTGGGAATTTCGGGATCAAAAAAATCGAGCTGGGTTGAAGCTTCTAAAATTGCCTTTGGTCCCTGTGAAGAACCGGCGTTATATGATGTTGTTACATCCCATGGAACTGAAACAAGCAGTATATTTGATTCATCCGGTGTATAGGGAAATCCAAAATAATTTCCATTTGGAATTCCCACTCCACTGGGATCAAACTTTTTATTTTTCATCAAGCATCTCTTTTACATAATTTGGCAAAGCAAATGCCGCTGAATGAATTGCGCTGTTGTAATATTTTAAAGCATGTTTAGCTTCAAAGGCTTTTGCAGATTCAAGATCAAACCGCGATGCTTTTATCTCACCATTCGAAGATATTTGAAAACTCCATGTTCCCGATGGATAAGTAGGAATATGGAATAACAGTGTTTCAACTTTATCTTTCCCGAATATTCTTTTGAAACATTTATTCAATTCAACAAAAGCATGTTTGTTAAATAGAGGTGATTCGCCTTGCGCAACTAACAATCCATTTGCCTTTAATGCTTTTTTACAGCTCCAGAAAAATGCTTCTGAGAATAGACCTTTAGCTGGTCCAACCGGATCCGAACCGTCTATAACTATTAAATCGTAGGAGTCTTCTTCTGCTTCAGAAACAAATTTAATTCCGTCTTCAATTTTCAGATCAAGTTTAGGATGATCAAAACTTTGTGATAGTTGAGGCATATAAAGCTTAGATGCTTCTACAACTAATTCATCAATTTCAACCATTGTAACTTTTTCAACCGATTCATGTTTCAAAATTTCACGGACAGTTCCGCCATCACCACCACCAATTACCAGAACATTTTTAATGTTCCCATGAGCAAGAAGTGCCGGATGACTAATCATTTCATGGTAATGAAATTCATCTTTTTCAGTACACATAAACATATTATCTATTGCTAAAGTTCTGCCATACTCGCATGTATCAAAAACTTTTACACGCTGGAATTCTGATTTCTTGTCGTAATGCATATCGCCGGTATATCTAAGTGATAACGCCTGGTTCTCATCTTTATCAGTAAACCAGAGGTTTCTGGTATACATACCCGGGTTAACATGTTTTTTGGCGTCTTCACGCATTCCTTTTAAATCAAATTCCATTCTGGTTAAAAGATTAACAGCACCACGTTTCAATTCTAACGCGGAATAATTTTGCGCATTAAAGATTTTTTTTAAGTGATCAAATGCAATCCATGTATCAACGCCATCACCGCATGTAAAAAGGTCAACAGCAGCATAACCGTATTCCGGCCAGGTATGAATAGCTAAATGACTTTCCTGAATTACTACTACTCCCGAAACACCATAAGGTGAAAAATGATGAAATGTTGAATTAATAACTGTAGCACCGGATTTCTGTGCTGCTTCAACCATTTCTTTTTCAATTACCGAAACATTATTCATTATTTCAGGAGTGCATCCTGAAAACTCAACTAAAATGTGTTGTCCTAACGCTGCCATCTCTTTTCCTATAAATTTTTATATGTTATAATTACATTTATCAATTCGGGCGAAATAAAATCAAAAATTAAATTAAAGTCTAGTTATTTGTTTTTAATAACAGCACACCTTTCGGTTATCGAAAAATGGAACGCAAGATTTACGTTTCATACTATAAATATAATAACTTTATAAAATTTTTCTTTTCTCAAATTCTTCAACTAAATTTTCATATCCAACAAAATGAATTGCGTCCCAGCCCATTTTACGGGCTCCTTCAGCATACTCAGCTACATCATCAATAAATATGTGCTCTTCCGGCGGAAGCTGTGTAAATTCCATTACAGACTCATACATTTTTGCTTCCGGTTTGTAAGCACCAACCTCATGAGACAAAACCAGCTTATCAAAATATTTCAGGAATTCATAATTTTTCCAGCCATACTCTTTATGAATTTCGTTAGTATTCGATAATAAAACAATCTTGTATTTTTCTTTTAGCTTAGGAATTAAAGCCGTCACATCGGTATTCTCCCAAAACAATTCAGAATATAGTTTGCAAAATTCTTCACGGGTTAATTTATTTTCCGTCCATTCTATCATTATATCCAGAAATTCATCAACACTTAAATCATTTTTTTCAAACTTTCTATGCAGATCATAATTTGTTTCGTATCTGTCTACAAATTTATCTCCTAATCCTTCTGAGACCCCGTTCATTTTTTTTCTAGTAATACCATAATCAAATGGAATTAAAACACGACCAAGATCAAATACGATAACTGAATATTTACGTTCCAATAACATCTCCCTGGTAATAGGACTTTTCAAAATTAAATTATTAAATTAGCCAGACAAAATTAACATGAGAAGTAATGATAAGCAAGAAAACGAGAGTTAAAATTTGCTGTATCTCATCGGCTGAAGAAGCAAAAATGGCAATTAATGCGGGTGCTTCACTTTTAGGCTTAGTCTCTGAGATGCCAAGCGGACCCGGTATAATTGATGAAACGCTGATAACTGAAATTGCTGAAACAGTTCCTCCCGGAATTGGGACAGTAGTTCTGACAAGTAAAATTAAAGCTGATGAAATAATTGAACAGCAGAAAAAATGTAAAGTCAATACAATTCAGCTTGTTGATGTTTTGCCTGATGGCGAGCATGAAAAGTTAAAATCGGCACTACCCGGAATTTCTATCATTCAGGTAATTCACGTTAGAGATGAAAGCTCAATTGATGAATGTATTAAACTTTCACAGTTTATTGATGCATTTCTTTTAGATTCCGGCAATCCTGATCTGGAGGTTAAAGTTCTAGGCGGAACAGGAAAAACTCATAATTGGGAAATAAGTAAAAAGATTGTTAAAGCAGTTGAAGTTCCGGTATTCTTAGCCGGCGGATTAAGACCGGATAATGTTCAAGACGCGATTAGAAAAGTGAGACCATACGGAGTTGATCTTTGCAGCGGAATTAGAACCGATGGGAATTTAGATTTTGAAAAACTTTCGCAATTTATGATAAATGTAGAAAATGTTATTTAGATTTTCATTATACGGCTTCTTAAAAAATCAAAGATACTTTGAGCCTTTTATAATGTTCTTTTTTCTTGAAAAAGGTTTAAACTTTGCCCAGATCGGCATTTTGGTTTCCTTTAGGGAAATTTTTATAAATATACTTGAAATACCAAGCGGCTCATTTGCAGATCTTTATGGACGAAGGTTTTCGATGGTGCTTTCATTTTCGGCTTACATTATTTCCTTTCTTATTTTTGGATTTTCAAATAACTTAATACCTTTTTTTGCGGCAATGTTTTTCTTTGCAATTGGAGATTCGTTTAGAACAGGAACTCACAAAGCAATTATATTTAGCTGGCTTCGGAGTCAGAACAGACTTGACGAGAAAACAAAGGTTTACGGCTATACAAGATCGTGGTCTAAGTTTGGTTCCGCGTTTTCAATAATTATAGCTACTCTTATAATTCTTTTCAAAAATAATTATAACGATCTCTTTTTCTACGCAGCCATACCTTATGCAGCCGGATTGATAAATTTTATTACTTATCCAAAATCACTTGATGGTGAAAGGTCAAAGCATTTCACTTTATCTGTAATTATTAATCATTTTACTTCTTCATTAAAAAAAGCCATTAAAAACAAGCCTTTAAGAAACCTTATGTATGAATCGATGGGTTACGAGGGAACTTTTGCGGCATTAAAAGATTATATTCAGCCAATTGTTAAAAGTTTAATAATCAGTTTGCCAATTCTTATTACACTCGAAGAGTCATCAAGAAGCGCAATACTTATTGGAGTTGTTTACTTCATTTTATATTTGGGTTCTGCTTATTCCAGCCGGTTTTCTCATAAAATTTCAGATCTGGCCGGGAATGAGGAAAAGGGAACACAATTAGTCTGGTTAATCAGCTTTATAGTTTATACTTCGTTAATTCCATTATTCTATTTTAAATATTACATTTTTGCAATAGTACTATTCATACTGCTTCATATATTGCAAAACTTCTGGCGACCAATGCACATAAGCCGATTTGACAGTCATTCTACTGAAAAAGAAGGTGCCGTAATTTTATCGATAGAGAGTCAGTCAAAATCATTTGCTACCGCTATTCTCGCGCCTATATTTGGATTTCTAATCGACTTCTCTATTTCGTTCAGTATTGGCGGTGAATTTTGGCTGATAGCAATTTGTGCATCCGCAATTTCAGTATTCTTTTATATAAGATCTGCAAAAAGGAACAGACCCGGTTTTAATCATTAATCATATTGAATTGTATATTAGTATAACGGCAGAAATCTTTCAATTCATCAGTTATATCGCCATATACAATAACCTGATGATTCCCAACCGCGTGATCAAGCCACGAATCAACATTACCATCCAACGCAACTACAACCTGTGTCCGGCACAAAGCTTTCTCTTTCATATCCGTTTCAATAATACGCCCTGTTGTGCATAACATTTTTTCGAAGTTGCCGCCAACCCTAAAAATTGTTACTTCACCTCTTTTCATAGGACCCTGAATGGCGGTACTTAAATCTGATTCCATGTGCGAAACCAATTCGCTTTCTGAAAGATCGGATAACATTTTTATAGGAACTGTGCAGTGCGCCAAAACTAATAGATTAGATTTTCTGTCGATTGAGGAAGGATTTGCCATCCAGCAAGGTTTATCAGTTATGTATGAACCTATCATCATTGTGAAAGTCGTTAACAGATCACCTTCGCAACCGGTTACTATTTCATCATCGTTGCACATGCTAACGCCCATACACGCAGTATAATTGTACGGAAGCAGATCGAAACATTTTATTGTCATTGAATTGAGATTGTATTCTTTAATTATAGTTTTTAAAGCAAGATATACTTTAGAAGAGTTTAGTAAGTCTGTTTCGCTAACAGAAATTTTATTGAATTTTTTCTTAAGATTTCTGGAAACCTTTAAACCGTCTTTATCAGAAACCTGATTAACATATTCCGGGATTTTATTTATATCAATATTTACTAATTTTGTTTTAAAATGACTGATTGATTTTTTCCCTCTTGAAGTTAGCAGCCATGGAGATGCCTCTCCAATCATTCCAAGATTAGCCGAGTTAACTTTTTCTATTGTATTTGTAACTTTTACAAAACGCTCAATTTCTTTAGATAATTCTTTTATATTATCTGAATAAAAAAGTTTAACAGGATTATCTTCTTTTAAAACCGCGTAAACTTCAATTGAAGCAGCCAGTGAATTACTCTTAGGATAAGCCCACATAAGAACCGGTTTATTAACTACATTTATTACAGAGTCTATTATTTCTTCCGTTCCGCCGCTTGATACAAATATAACCAGCGATGAATATTTATTTAGCTCACTTGTAAAATGCTTTTCCGCTGTTTTGGCATCATTAAAATATCCTGCAAATGCTAAAAGATTATTCTTGCTCATAATCTGATCAACATTTTTATGTGCTCTTTTTTCAGCTTCCAAAACTGTTTCAAGTGCTGAATGAACAACTAATAAACCCGTCATAATAAAACCCTATGGATTAGTTTTAATGAAAATTGTCTGAATAAATTTAATGAAGTGAAATGAAAGATGACATCTTTTTAACAGATGTCATCTTTAAAGAAAACAAATTATAACTCAACACCCATCTCTTTTAACAGATAGCCGCCATTTCCAATTTTTTGTGTTATCCAAAGAACGTAGCGAATATCAACGCCAATTGAACGGCTGTACGATTCATTCCAGGCGTAGTCATTTATAGTCGCTTCAAAAGCACGGTCGAAGTTTACACCAATTAGTTCACCATTTGCGTTTAATATAGGGCTTCCAGAGTTCCCGCCGGTTGTATCCATATTGTACAAAATTGCTACCGGAACACTTCCGAGTTTTTTATCTACAAATCTGCCATAATCTTTAGATTCATATAACTCTCTTAGCTGTTCGGGAATTTCATATTCGCCGCCCTGGTTAGCTTTATCTATAACACCGTCCAAAGTTGTTATTGGTGAATAATAAGTCGCATCAGCAGGTGAATATCCTTTTATATAGCCGTAAGTAAGGCGTAAAGTGGAATTTGCATCTGGAATAAAAGAAGTTTTTTTCCATGCTTTTTTAACCTCAATAAGCTTAGGCGATAATTTACTTAAAGCACCATCGGCCATATCAGATTCTTCATCCAAAGCATCAAGCTGGGTTTTTAATTCTGATGCAAATGTTAACATCGGGTCTTCAAATTTTTCAATCTCTTCTATTGGTTTTTCTAACAGAGCTAAAATAAATTCCTTGTCAGTCAGTTTTGTATCTAAAACAACACTGTTTATAAAGTCCTCAATTTCATCTTCATTAGTAAAATTATTGTTCACTGCCTCAATTTTAACTTCTCCCTCAAAATTTAAGGCTTCCGTTAACATCCTAAAAAGTAGTCTTTCCTCTAAATCAGGATAATACATTGAAAAAGTTCTATTTAATCTTCCAATAGTTTTTTTAACATTTTCGTCTCTATAAGCTGACTTTCTCTCAAGATTAGGTTTTTTCATTTCTTCAAGATATGTTAAAAGGAAATTTGAAATATTAAGAGAAGTTGAAAATCTTGTTATTCTGCCAAACCAAAGATTAGCTTCCGCATTTTTAAAAATTCCTGAATACACACTATCAATATCACTAAATAATGTAGAATATTTTTCTTTTAAAACATCATCACTATTTATAAACTCAGCAATAGCTTCTTCTTCAGCAATTTTTTTATCAACCAGACCTATTCTGTTAATGCCAAGCATTTTGCCTCTGTAGTTCTTACTAGTATTAGCGAGACCTTTTTTATAAGAAGCTACTTCCAATTGAAGAGTTTCATCATCCGCGCTTATATCCTCTAACTGCTCTATAATCCACTCATAAAGATCAGCTATATATGGTAAATGATAGTCTTGCTGATATTCTAAAAATTGAGATGGAAGATGTCTGTATGTTCTGCCGGGATAACCAAGTATAAATGTGAAATCGCCTTCCTGAACTCCGTTAGGATTAACTTTTAAAAACTTTTTAGGTTTGAAAGGAATATTTTCCGCTGAATATTCTGCGGCACTTCCGTCCGGCGCAACATAAGCTCTCATGAATGAGAAATCACCGGTATGACGAGGCCACATCCAGTTATCAGTTTCTCCTCCAAAATTGCCTATTGATTGCGGCGGTGCATATACTAACCGCACATCTTTAATTATTCTATACTTAAATAAAACGTAAGTCTGACCTAAAAACATTTCTGAAACTCTTGCTTCAATTGAGTTTTCTTCATCATTAGCTTCTTCAGCTAGTTCACGCATTTTTTTTCCAATTTCTCTTGATCTTTCTGCCAGATCTTCAATATCTGCCACGGCTTCAAGAATTTCCTCTGATACATCTTTATAAGATTCCATAATCCTTACAGTATATCCTTTAGCCGGAATCTCCTCGCTTTTATCTTTAGCTACAAATCCGTCACTTAAAAAATTAGTTTCGGGTGTACTTGCTCTGCTAATTGCCCCAAACGCACAATGATGATTTGTGATCACAAGTCCGTCTTCAGAAACAAAAGAACCGGTACATCCGCCTATGTTTACAAGTGCATCAATTAAACTAGTTCCGTTAGGATTGTATAATTCTTGCGGATCAATTTTTAATCCAGCCTTTACCAGATCAAGTTTTCCAACTTCGCTAAGCGGGTACATCCCTTCTTCCGGCGCCGAAGGAAACATTCCCATAAAAAGGATTACCAAAACAGCGGCTAGAACTGTTACATATTTAGACTTCCTAATTGATTTTTTCATACAACTATCCTTTCTTAAATATTGAATTTTCTCAAAATTATTTTATACGAAGATATAAAAAACCCTAATAAATTATCTCAAGTCATTAAAAATTTAATCAATTTCATTTTAAATATAGTTTTATCTAAAAAAATATTTTTGAAGACAAATATCATTATATTCACTTTGATGACCAAATTACATAAAACCATCTAGCAAAAAATGAGAAATAAACATGGCTTTTAGTACAAAAATTTACACTGACTTAAAGGAAAGTAAGATTGATTGGAAAGTTATTGCTTCTTTTATACCAATTGCATTTATCACATATATCTTCCATGAATTTGGACATTGGACTTTGGGAGAATTGTTAGGAAATGATATGACATTAAGTCTAAATAATTCAACTCCTAAAAGTGGACATTTTATTAATGAATCCGATGCTTTATGGTCTGCAATCGGCGGACCAATTTTTACAATTACCCAGGGATTAATATTTCTATTGATCACTTGGAAAACCAAATCTAGTATTGCTTATTCAATTATTTTCTTTGCTGTTTTTTCACGCTTTTTCTCAATTTTTTTTGGTGGAATTAACATGCAAGACGAAGCAAGAATTGCTTCGATGTTAGGAATAAATAAATACTTGATTACAGCAATTGTCTTATCAATACTTTTTTTAATAGTGTGGAAAGCTAATCAAATTATGAAATTAAATTTAAAAGCTTCGGGATATTACACTGTTTTAGGAGTTTTTGCCATGCTTATTGTAATAGGAGTTAATGAATTAATAATGATAAAATAGAGAACAACTGATCGTAAAAATAAACAGAGTATATTTGGCAATAAATAAAACTAATTGAAAGGATTCATTATGACTCTAATAGAAGTAATGGAAGAATTGGAAAAAAAGGGAAATCCGGGTACAAAATCGATATACATAAAACATGGAGCCCGTGAGCCATTTTTTGGCGTTAAGGTTGGCGACTTAAAACCAATTCAGAAGAAGATAAAAAAAGATTATGAATTGGCAAAAGAATTGTTTGATACCGGAAACTCTGATGCAATGTACTTAGCCGGACTTATTGCTGATGAAACCAAGATGAATAAAGGTGATTTAAATAAATGGGCTAAAAACGCTTACTGGTATATGATAAGTGAATATACTGTTCCCTGGGTAGCTTCTGAAAGTAAATTTGGATTAGAGTTAGGTTTAAAATGGATTGAATCACCAAAAGAAAATATAGCCTCAACAGGCTGGGCTACACTTGCAAATTTAACGGCTATAAAAGATGATTCCGAACTTCCAATGGATGAATACACAAAATTATTAAAGAGAGTTGAAAAAGAAATTCACAATTCACAAAACCGGGTACGATATACAATGAACGGATTTGTAATTTCTGTTGGAAGTCATATTAAAGAACTAACTGGTACTGCCGAAAAAACCGCCGCTAAAATTGGAAAGGTTAAAGTTGATATGGGGGGAACTTCATGTAAGGTTCCTTATGCTTCTGATTATATTCTGAAAGTTAAAAGCATGGATAGAATTGGGAAAAAGAAAAAAACTGCCAGGTGTTAAAAAAATCTTTTGGTAAGAGTAATTACAACCCTAATAACTAAATAAATGATAAAGAGTAAAATTTTACTCCATAAATAATTCGAACAATTTTCTTTTTAAAAGTCTATATTTAGCACTAATTTTTTGTTTTATTATATGGGGATATAAATGAACAGAGCTAAACCTTTTTTACTGCTTCTAACTTTATTGTTTACCGCTACCAGCTTTACAATTGCACAAGGGAATCCCGCTGATATTAAGGAAGGATTTTTTATAAATCCGAAGATATCCTCGCACGGTGTTATTGTTACAGACGATTTTGAATCATCACTTTACATCATAAAAGATGGAACTCATAAAAGATTATTTTCAGCTCCCGGTTGCGGCAGATTTTTTACACTTTCGCCTGATAAAAATATAATCGGGTTCAAATTTATTGACAGCGAAACCGGATTACAGGCACCGGCTATTTTTGATTTAGAAAAAAACAAACTGGTAAAACTGCATAAACCAGTTCAAAATGCCGGTCAGGTTACTTTTACCAATAACGGATCAATTAGCTACACTATTGAAAATACTTTATATGTTAAAGGAAATAAAACAGTTTCATACAATCTTGAAAAATATTCTAACTGGACTCCAATTTCTCCCGACGGAAAATTTGTAATCTACAAAAACGACGACGATCAGTTATGTAAATATGAACTGGCAACCGGGAAATCATTTGAATTTACGGACAGTAAAAACGGTTATTGCAATGTTCAGATTTCACCAGACAGCAAAAGACTGGTTTTTAATTCAATTGACGCAAAAGTTTTTACATACAATTTTGAATCAAGCGAAATAAAATATATTGATGAAGGTGAAGAACCCAAATGGTCGCCGGACGGGAAAAAATTCTCATACTATAAACGCACAATAGATTTTAATGAGTTCAAAACAACAAACTCAGATATTTTTGAGTATGATTATGAAAATCAAATTTTAACAAACATAACAAATACACCAAATATAATTGAAGTAAATTCAAGCTATATTGATCAGGATCAGATTCTATACTGTAATTTCTCTGATGATGAAATTACCAGTAAACGAATAAACTCTTTACAAAAAGGGACTTCAAACATTTTATACAAATTAGGCTCCGCAATTAAGCCGGTTATATTTTATAAAAATGATGAAAAGAAACTAGCAAAAAACACTACTTCTGATTTAGACAGATGGGTACATGTTCATCAGGTATTTGATACACGGCAGTACGGAACCTGGACAAACTTTCCTGGCGGAAAACACCAGGGTTACAGATGCTGCGGTGCAACAAGTGCAATGGAAGTTCTTGCTTCTTATAAAATTTTACCTTCATGGCCGATGACTACCTATAGTCATACAAGTAATTACGGGCAATATATTTCAGATGAATTTACTTTTGAAAATTATACTTTTAAAAATTTTAGTTACCGTAAGGAAATTGGTTTTAAAACCGGAATGCACGGTTATATGTGGAGCAACGGTTCACCATCATCAAGAACAGTTTCATTTATGCAAAAATTTGGTGTTTCCGCAAGTCATTCAGATTACCCAAGCTGGTCAAAAATTACTAAAGAATTTGAGAATGGTTATCCTTATATACTTTGTACCACTGCACTTACAGATGCTCATATTGTAATGGGTATTGCCCAATATGGTTCTGGTCATACTTTATATTGTAATGATCCGTACGGCGATAAAAATGCCGGAAGTTACGGCGGTATTAGAAATGGTAAAAATGCTGTCTACGACTGGTCTGACGCAAATACCGGACATCAAAAAATTTCGCCGGTTGTCTGGGGAGTTACCGCCAGATTTTCGCCAAATTTAAATTTAGTGGAATCAGCACCGGCAAATTCTTCAACCGATCTTGGCTGTAATGCTAATATAGTTTTATTCTTTGATTCTCCAATTAATCCGTCTTCAATATTCGGCAATATTAAATTAGTTGATGCTTTTGAAAATGAGATTGAGACTGAAATTGATTTTACAGCATTTCAATACAAAAAAATTATTCTTAATCCGGTTAATGATCTTGATTATAATACAAACTACAAAGTTATTGTAAAAAAGGGGATTACTGATGTTTACTCTGGTACAATGTTAGCCGATACTATTATAACTTTTAAAACAGCGGATAAGATATCAGTCTTTGGAGTTGATGTAGATAATTTTGAAATACCTGAGAGATATCAATTAGCTTTAAGCGGGGCAGAAAATAATGATTCTGTTTTTATTTATACCGATGAAGAAAAAGTAGTTGGTGATTACTCCGGAAAACTAAGTTATAACTTTACTTCTACATCCAACGGTTATTATAGACTTATGGATAAAGAAGAATTTTCACTCGGAGCAAATGCAGATTCAAGTTTTGGTATTTGGATTTCCGGCGACGCGAACAAACACACATTAGAGCTTTGGTTTACTTACGAGAATGGTCAACTGGTAAATGGATTTTCTTCTGTTATTGACTGGAGCGGCTGGAAGTTTCTGGAAGTTAAACTTTCGGATATTGCAGATGGAGATACGTTAACGTTTAACAGCATTGCAATTAGACAAAACAGTTCTGCCAGAAAAGACGGATCTATATACTTTGACGGAGCAGTAAGATTTAAAACCGGCGAGATAGTTACTGATATTCATAACGGACTTAATAATTTGCCAAACAGATTTTCATTAGAGCAGAACTATCCAAATCCGTTTAATCCTTCAACAGTAATTAGTTATCAGTTGCCCGAAAGCGGTAATGTAACTTTAAAGATTTACAATATGCTTGGCGAAGAAATAAAAACTTTAGCTGCCGGAAACAAAACTGTTGGAAAACATCATATAAATTTTGACGCTTCTAATCTGCCAAGCGGTGTTTATATCTACCGATTAAGAGTTCATTCGCAAAATGGATTTTATAGCGAATCTAAAAAAATGATGCTGGTTAAATAATATAGTGGGAACGGATATGTCCGTTCCCTACATAAAAATATGAACGCAGATATAATAAAACAATATAAGTATAGCGGTGCGGCTTCAATGATTCTTCAGCATGAGAATTATATGAGATCGCTTTACCGGACGTGGCTTAAAGCTAAAGAGCTTAAAATACATTTGCCTAAAACTGAGGATGAAGATTATAAATCGCTTGAAACTTTACTGCTGCATTTTGTCCGATCATCAAGAGGTTATATAATCTGGATCTGTGAAAAACTGGACTTGCCTGATCCACGAATAAATGCGATACCGGTGGTTGAAAACATTGACCGTGAAGCGGATAAATATATTAATCACTTAATAGAGCGTTGGAAGCTGCCTCTTGTAAATGTTCCCGAAGAAAAATTTTATTCTCCAACCTTCAAATCAAATTGGGGAGTTGAATATTGTGTTGACGCAATGCTGGAACATGCGGTTATGCATCTTATTCGCCACGAATATCAGCTCAAAAACTTAATTAAATATCAGAAGGGGTTAAGTTTAAATTAAGAGCTGAAATTATATCAGCTCTTTTAATAATTTAGTTATACTCTTGTTTTAATTTTGTTAATAACTTTACAACATTGCTTGCATCAGAATAAACTTCATTAGCAAATTTGTTAGCTTCAGACACTCTATTATTATTCAAACAATTTACAGCTTCTTTAAGTCTATTATGCATCCTTTCATGTATAATTCCCAACTCCTGATAGTTTTTATTAGAACTTAAAAGACTTTTCCAATTTGAGTTATACATTTTACCTAATTGACATTCAGTTGCGGATAAAACTTCGGAACTTGCAGCTTTTAATTGCCCTTTTAAAATTTTTGGAAGTTTTAATTTCCAGACTTCATGGGCATTTATTGCAATATCAAACTCACGAGAATCTATGCGTACTGTTCTTTCAGCTAACCTTTTTGATTCTTTAAAGTTAAAAAAGGATAATGATTCTTTTAATCCTAGTAAATGGTTGCTTAAAGTTTCAGCAGATTCAGTAACACTTTGTATTCTTCCCACCGAATCACCTGAAATCTCAACAAAAGCTCCAACGTTATTTTTAATTTCTTCAATTGAAGAATTCTGTTGTTCGCTGGCAACAGCTACCTGATTAACAGACTGCGAAACCTGTGATGTAGAATTCAAAATTTGTTTTAATGAATCACCAGCCTTAACTCCCATTTCACGCCCTTTATTAACCTGCTCAGCTCCTTCATTCATAGAATCAACTGCTTCATTAGTACTATCTTGAATTTCTTTAATCATCACTCCAATTTCTTTTGTGGCTTTAGTTGTTCTTTCTGCAAGTTTTCTAACTTCATCGGCAACAACAGCAAATCCCCTGCCGGATTCTCCTGCTCTGGCTGCTTCAATTGCTGCATTTAATGCCAACAGATTTGTTTGATCTGCTATATCTTCAATAACCTGAAGTATTTCGCCAATCTCGTCACTTTTACTCCCAAGTTTTTTTACAGTACCCGAAGCACTTAACACAAGATCAGAAATCTTCTCCATTCCTTCTAAAGTTGCATGTATTATTTTTACACTTTCATTGGCATTTTCGCCAGATAGATTGGCTAATCTTGCAGCCGAAGAAACATTTTCTGTGTTTTCTCCAATTGTTTGAGATATATCGTTAATTGATCTGGAAAAATCATCAGTCTGGGTTATCTGCATTTCATTTCCATGAGCTAACTGTTCAGAATTTTCCGATATTTCATGCCCGGCTTCAATAACTTCTGCTGTTACATTAACAATATTGCTTATTATTTTTTTAAGATTTAAAACAGATTTATTAAATCCATTTATTAACCTTCCAATTTCATCATCTTTTTCAACTGGCAGATTAACACTTAAATCGCCATTTTCAAACCTTTGCATTTCCGTTAAAAGATTATGCACATTTTTTGATAAATATAACTTCTGCTCTTCTAAATCTCGGGTCGCTTCAAAAACTTTTATCTCAACATTTTCTTTTTCATTTAATAAATCATCACTTGCTTTAGCAATATTGTTAATCATTATATTAAAATTATTTCTAAGTATACCAATTTCATCCTTCCCTTTTACAGTCAGTTGGAAATCAACATCCCCGTCAGCTATTCTCTTAGCAGCTTTAACAATACTGTTAAGCGGATGAAATAAAAATTTTCTTGATAATGATATTGAAACTATTCCTATTATCAATGTCAGGACAAAAAAGATACTCATTGTAAATTGGAGATTTGAAACTCTGGTGGCTGTTTCTTCTTCATACTGACCAACAATACTATTCATATCATTTAATATTTTTACATTGTTTTCTATAACATAGCTTAAGGAATTTTCCGAATCTATTCCGGCAAGAATATTTTCAAGCTTTTTGCTAAACTTCACCCAGTCGTTCCGCAATAATTTCAAATTATTTAAAATTGTTTCATTTTCTGTTGGTGGCAAATTCAGTTCTGAATCCCCGTTTATTAATCCTGATAAAGTTTTAGAAAAAAGTTTTTCAGTTGTTCTAACTTCAGAAGCTTCAAGTTGGTTTCTAGAAAATAGTAATACTTCTTTTGTCATTTTTTGAATTAACATTCTTTGCTTTCCGGCCAGATTAATAACTGTACCATCAGATTTTTGATTTGCAAGAGTTATAAAAGTATTCAAAATTGCAGCACCAAAAAATACCACAACTAGTACAATTACAAATATGATCTTCGATTTAAGCGTTTGTAACATTTAGACTCCAAATAATTAACAGCTTATATTCGGCATTTTATGATAATATTTGAGGGATATTTTATGTTTTTATTTTGAAAACAAAATAGCATTTTTAGGAAATTACACTCTTTGTTATGATTTCAATTAAAAACCGGACTTCTACTATTATTCAGGTTTCTTTTGATTTGATGCAGAATTAAGTTAACTTTGTAAAGTAATTATTTGTAATGCTTCAGTTTCATTCCTTTGTTTGTAATTCTTAGAAAGATATCATTCATCAAGCCGCTGATCCAGAACACAATAAAATTTTAGAATACCCGTTACAAAAGGAAACATTTATATATGTCGTTTGAAAAAATTAATCTTATAAGACCAATACAAAAAGCTTTACAAGAAGAAGGTTATAAATCTCCAACACCAATTCAGGAAAGATCAATTCCAATAATACTTAAAGGAAAAGATTTACTTGGATGCGCACAGACCGGCACAGGAAAAACTGCCGCATTTGCAATCCCAATTCTACAGCTATTAAGCGAAGTAAAGAAAACAGCCTATAAAAAGAGAACAATCCGTTCTTTAATAGTTACTCCTACAAGAGAACTTGCAATTCAGATTGGAGACAGTTTTTCGGCTTATGGAAAACATACCGGACTTAAAAACGCGGTTGTCTTTGGCGGTGTTAAACAAAGAATACAGACCGATAAATTAAACTCAGGTGTTGATATATTAGTAGCAACTCCCGGAAGACTTCTCGATCTGATGAATCAGGGATATATTAGTCTGCATGCAATAGAACTATTTGTACTTGATGAAGCTGACAGAATGCTTGATATGGGTTTTATTAATGATGTTAATAAAATTATTAGAAAACTGCCGACAAAAAGACAATCATTGTTCTTTTCGGCAACAATGCCTGCAGAAATAGTAAAACTTGCAAAAACTATTTTGGATAAACCTGTTAAAGTTGAAGTGACTCCTGAATCATCAACTGTAGAAAAAATAAAACAGAGTGTTTATTACGTTGCGAAACCTGATAAAAAAAGACTTCTTGTTCATTTGTTAGATGATCAAAGTATTGAATCGGCACTGGTTTTTTCGCGCACAAAACATGGTGCAAATAAAATAGCTCAAATTTTAAGTAAGAAAAAAATTAAAGCAGAAGCTATTCATGGTGATAAATCGCAAAACTCTAGACAACGTGCTTTACATAATTTTAAGTCTAAAGAAACCCGTGTTTTAGTGGCTACCGATATTGCAGCACGCGGAATTGATATTGATGAACTTTCGCATGTAATAAATTATGATCTTCCTAACATACCGGAAACTTATGTACACCGGATTGGAAGAACCGGCCGTGCCGGATTAGAAGGAACAGCTTTCTCATTTTGTGATACAGAAGAAAGAGAATTTTTAAAAGATATAAACAAGTTGATTAAAAAATCGATTCATGTTGTTGATAATCATCCTTTTACTACGCCGACTGAAATAACAGAAAAACCTAGTTTACCTGCAGAAAAACAGAATCGTGCAAAAGTTAAAACCAGTAAAGAAAGTAAAACTACTGAAACTAAATCGAGACGCAGAAAAAGAAATCCTAAAAAGGCATTTGTTAATAAAGGAAGAAATTAATTGTAATTTCTCCTTTCCACTTAAAATGTTAACATAAAAGCTTCCTTAATAAAATGCCATGGCAAGATCATGGCACTCTTATAAAACCCACTATGAGTATAGCCTGCACTATTTTTAAAAAAGTTATAAAAGAACACCTATTTAGTTATAATTAAATTGCTTATAAAAATAATTGCTTTTTGTTTTGTTCAATTATTTGTAGTTTACTTTCAAAAAGGGTACAGATTTTTATATGTTAGTACCCTATTCATGCAGGTTATACCGCTTAAAAGATAAATAATATTATAATTATATAAAGTTTAACAGGAATAAGCCAAAATGTTTTACAAATATACTTACTATAGATTATACAAATGGTCTAGAGGTAACAGTCTGATAAATGTTCCTTATCTTTATCCACATATAAGTGCAATTTATTTTCTTACTTTGTTAATCTTATCAAATGCTTATTTTCTTTTGGTTTTGCTTGACAAATTACAGATTTTCAAATTTGATGGAGATTTTATTCATAGTCCTTCTGCTAAAATATTATTAACAGTTTTTATTTCAATGCTTTTGTTTAACCACCTTTATTTCTATTGGATAAATAAATGGCGAGAGGTTATAACTTATTTTAAGAACAATAATATTTCAACTAAAATAAAATTGTTCTCACATACTTATATCCTCTTTTCAGTTTTTAGTTTTCTGATTATTTACTTATTTGATTTATAATATTTTTTAAAACGTCAGTGAAGGAATTATAATATTTATAGTTGAATTTCGTCAATTATTAAAATCGGTATAACCTCCTAAGTAAGTAAAAAGTCCCGCCCAAAGAAATGGCGGTAAACAAGAGAATTTAATTTTTAATAAAAGCATTCGAAGGGGCAAAATGAAAAAATATCAGCAATATTTACCCTATTTAATTATTGTCATTTTTTTATCTCTCCCAGGACTAACTGAAACAACACATGTTAGTCTGGCTTGGATAGAAATAGTAATTTTAATTATTGCAATAATTTTATTATTTGAATTTATTGAGAAAAGTAGAATTAAGAGAATAAAGAAATGGGGCGATAATCGTCCAGGTAAAATAAAACAAATATTAAAATTCAGTTTATTACTGGGTTTACCAATATCGTCTATAATTATATTTATTCTTCACAACAAGGCAGATTTAATTTATTCCATAATATTTATATCTGTCCCATTAATTATACTATTCGGTTGGATAGGTCTATTGGACTGGAAGAGTTGTGATAGAATAAATCTTGAAGGGAAGTATAAAATATCTTTATAAGATTGAATCTGTCAATCAAGACAACCGATTTTGAGTGTTTTAAGTTTTCTGAATTTATCTGAAGCTGCGCTGTGTAAACTCCGCTTCGCTTCAGATAAATTATTCCCTTAACACAAAACTTTTTACACTACCTATTAAAGACAACTAATTGCTTTTTATTTAGTTTAATAATTTGTAGTTTAGCTCTCAAAAGGGTGCGGGGTTTTTATTTGTTAGTACCCTATTCATGCAGGTTAATAATATGTTATACAAATTAAATAATATTTGATTAATAAATATTTATGGGATGGGAGTATGATTATAAATATCAATGAAGTATATCAATTCAAAATATCATTGAATAATTCCAAACCATTGATTTGGAGAAGGATAGTAGTTCCTTCTACATATTCATTTTGGGATTTGCACGTTGCGATTCAAGATTCAATGGGGTGGTATGATTACCATCTGCATATGTTCGAAATAAAAAAACCCGGAACAAACATAAAAGTTGAAATTGGAATTCCTGATGAGGAGTACGAGGCATTTGATAAAACAGTTTTAGCAGACCATAAAGAAAAAATATCAAAGTATTTTAATGAGACTAATAACATTGCCAGATATGAATATGATTTTGGTGATTCCTGGATTCATACTGTCAAATTAGAGAAAACACTCAAAGCTACAATCGCTGAAAAATATCCTATATGTATAGCTGGTAAGATGGCATGCCCGCCAGAAGATTGTGGTGGTATCGGTGGTTATTATCATTTGTTATCTGTATTGAGCGATCCTAATAACGAAGATTATACCGGAATGATAGAATGGCTGGGTGGAGAATTTAATCCGGAAATATTTGATTCTAAAGATGTATCGTTCGATGATCCAAAAGAAAGATATAAGCAGATGAATAGAGATTAAGTGTAACAAAAAGTTTGTACAACCTCTTAAATCCGCCAAAAGAAATTGGCGGATAAACCAGGGGCTATTCAACTGCTGCCGGGAATCACTTTCCGACTGTACACTAAGAAATTAAAGAGCGTAACTACTAATTTTCAATCTCACTCTGAGGTGTTATCGGTTCCAGATAAATGTAAAATTCAAATCTTTCAATCAGTTCACTTGCCAGAATAGAAATTACAGAATAGTAGAAATACTCTCTGTAACCGGTTAACCCAATAATTATAGGCATAACAAAACCAAAAACTATTTTAGAATAGAAAAACAGAATTTTAGTTTTACTTGTAGTTGTATCACTTAACCGGGAATTATTTAGCCATAAAAGAATCTTTAGAATAACCAGAATAAAAAATGAAATCTCAATGGAAATCAGTATGCCGATAAAAAACACCGCGGAAATAAATAGCTGATTATTTTTGTAAATGGATTTTTCTTTCTTCGGAATTACACGATAGACACTATCGATTGCGAACAGCGCGGCAAATCCGATAAACGAGATGAATAAGCCGGCAGCACTTTTTTGGCCTATTAGTAAATAGATAAATGCCGATCCTAAAAATAATGAAGCAAATAATATTTCTCTACTAAGCCATGAGTTTTTCAAATTCAAAATTGCGCGGAAAGCCCTGTCTTTTTTGCCTAAATGTATTACACTAATTCCCATTGCCATTACACCGCTAATTAAAAATGGCATTGGCAAAAGATCTAAACTTACAAACTCTGCCGCTGTAAACATGCTGGTAAGAAACATAAAGATAAATGAGAATACAGCAAGGACCCATTCTTTTTTGACATCGATTTTCGGCTCGCTCTCTTTTTCACTCAGCAGACTCAATATAGATTCATCATAAGGCTGTGAAAATTCGGGAAGAATATTTTTTTTACGAATTGACTTAATTTTAATCTTCGGCTTAATCCCGGTTTCGGGAAAGCCTGTAATATTATTTTCCACAACAGATTCATATTGTTCTGTAAACAAAGCTCCGGTCGGGCATACTGAAACACAGGCAGTTGTCATACCTTCTTCTAATCGATGATTACAAAACGTACATTTTTCCATAACACCTTTGGTAAAGTTAAATGCCGGAGCATCGTACGGACAAACCCATGAACAATAGCCGCATCCAATACATTTGTTTTCATCAATTATAACCGCGCCGGTTTTGTTGTCTCTAAAAATTGCAAGTGCCGGACAATATTTCATGCATGGCGCATCTTCGCAATGATTACACGCAATTGATAAATGATAATACGGCTGATCAGGTTTTTGGTCTTTGTTATAAGTAACAACACGCCGCCAGTTTGTATTTACATCAAGCTGATTTTCTATTTTACACGCAATCTCGCAGGCTCTGCATCCGGTGCATTTATTGGCATCAAATATAAATTGAGTTTTTCCCATTATACTTTCTCAACCTCAACCATATTATCATGAAATGCCGCTCCGTGTCCCATATCTGTTTCGCGGTCGGCTGATAAAATATTTACAGTAGCACCATCTTTTAACCACCAGCCGTTTGTAATAGAAACCGCTCCCGCCTTTATTGAAAAGGTAAGTCCGGCTTCAATTGTCAAATTACCCCTATCGTTAAACACTTTTACAAGATCGCCGTTTTTAATATTTCTTCTTTTCGCGTCTTCGGGATTTATGGATATAACTGGCTTTGCGCTTATCTGTTTTATTAATTCAAGATTATTAAACTGTGAATGAATTCTGTTTTTTGTGTTTGGTGTCATTAAGCTAAGAGAAAACTTTGAACTCTTAGCTGATTCAACCGGCTCATTATAAGTCGGTAAACTATCAACATTCCAGCGGCTATTTGCTTCCTCCGAGTATAATTCAATCTTACCGGATGGAGTCGGGAATTTTAGATCAGCAAAGGCTATTTCTTCGTGTCCCGGAGCTATAACTGGATTTTCTTTTAACCTCTCTAAACTTAATTCCGGGAACGGTTCAAGTTTTTTTGCAAGAAATTTTTCAATTGTTTCATCCGATGGGAAAGGCAGGTTCTCTCCAATTTCCGAATCTGGAAAACCCATTTCTTTCGCCAGTAGATAATAAATTTCCGTTTCCGGTTTTACTTCTCCCGGCGGATCAATTATTTTTTGCCGCAGCTGAATATACGGATGCCAGTAAGCCCCAATTATATCCGACTGTTCAAACATAGATTTAGCCGGAAGTACAATGTCTGCTTCCATTGCGGTATCTGTTAAAAACTGATCAATAACAACATTAAATTCAGATGAACGAAAAGCTTCAATTACTTTATTAGTATTTGGATTTTGTGGAATAGGATTTCCCCGTTCTACCCATATCATTTTTATCGGCGGATCGGTTTGTTCAATAATACCTTTGCCTAACTGAGTTGTCGGGATTGATACTCTAAAAATGCCGTCTGCATTTTTCGGTGGATATGATGCAATTGGATCTTTAACTGAATCAAATATTCCAGTCTGCAAATTTGCGAACATCCATCCAGCGCCGGGTTTCCCAATATTGCCGGTTAAAGAAATTAAAGAAAGAATTGCTCTCATTGTCTGACCACTATTAGTATAACGCTGCATTCCGTATCCGGCATTGATTGTCATTGGTTTTATTGTTCCAATCAACTCGGCAAGCTTATATATTTGTCCTTCCGGTACACCGGTGATTTCAGAAGCCTTCTCTACAGAGTAATCCTTAATAGAATTTTTTAATTCTTCAAATCCGAAAACATTATTTGCTATAAACTCTTTATCAATCCAATCATTGTGTATCAATATATTTGCAGCAGCTAATGCCAAAGCTCCGTCTGTTCCGGGACGCGGCTGGATAATCATATCAGCTTTTTCGGCCGACTCTGTCCGCCTGGTATCAATTACAACCAGCCTGGCTCCATTTTCAATCGCATTATCAATATGTTTTATTTGATGAACATTAGTCTCAGCGGGATTTTTCCCCCACATGATAATTAGCTTTGCGTTTTCAAGATCCCAAGGGGCATTGTGTTTGTTGTCTCCAAGTGTTAATCGTGTTGCCTCTAATCCGGCAGACCAGCAGAGATCACCGTATGTTGTTGTGCATCCGCCGTACATCTTCCAGAAACTGCTTCCAACACCGTTTAACAATCCTTTGGTCCCGGAAGCAGAGTAATACAAAACACTTTTCTGTGAATGCTTTTCTCTTATTTCGTTCAGCTTGAATGCAATAATTTCAATCGCGTCATTCCATGAAATTTCTTCAAACTCATTCGAAACTCTATTTCGTCTAAGCGGTTTTAAGATTCTGTCTTTTGAATAAACCCTTTCAACATAACTTAGACCTTTTAAGCAAACGCCTTCTCCTGCTGCTTTGTTTTCCCCGTGTGGCTCAATCGATCTTATTTTATCATCTTTTACCAGGACTTTAAAACTACAAGTACTGTAACAATTTCTTGGACAGGCTGTTGTGTATATTGGCATAGTTCAATTCAATTTTAATCCACACTTTTACTCTGCTTAGTGTGACGTGTTCTAGAAAATCTTAATGTTAACTAGTGATAAATATAACATATAATTAACAAATATTGAATCTGACTCACTTTAATATCAGGCTTCATTTTACTAAATTTAAGTTGTATTTAGAATTTCTACAGATGGGAGTTACAATGAGAAAGCAAATTCAATTACTTTTTTTGATTTTAATATTCGGAACCATTCCTTTTCAAGCGCAGACAGAAGTCAGGACTGATATAAACATTCCCGATATACCAGGTTATAAAACATTAAAATGTGATTTCCATATGCATACTGTTTTTTCAGATGGGAATGTCTGGCCGACTATCAGAACGATAGAAGCCTGGCGCGAAGGTCTTGATGCCATTGCTATAACTGATCATATTGAGTACTTACCTCACAAGAAGGATATAAACATTGACTTTAACCGTTCTTACGAAATTGCAAATAGCGAAAGTGAAAAACATCAGGTTACAGTTATAAAGGGCGGTGAAATAACCCGCAGAATGCCTCCGGGTCATCTAAATGGAATTTTCTTAAACGATGTTTCTAAACTTAAAACGGAAAAATGGGAAGATGCGGTGAAAGCCGCTTATGATCAGGGAGCATTTATATTTTGGAATCATCCCGGATGGAAAGGGCAGCAGAAGGATGGAGTTTCCAAATGGTACGATGAACACTCGATGATTCTGGAAAACGGATGGCTGCATGGAATTGAGGTTGTAAACGAAAGAGAATATTACCCGGAAGTTCATCAGTGGTGTCTGGATAGAAACCTCACAATGATGAGTAATTCTGATATTCATGATCCGACAAATATGTTTTATGAAATTCACAAAGGCGATCACAGGCCGGTAACATTGGTGTTTGCCATGGATAATACAGAAACATCAATTAAAGAGGCTTTATTTGACAGAAGAACTGTTGTTTATGCAGAAGATTTTTTAGTCGGTAGAGAAATGTTTTTAAAACCAATTTTTGAGAAATCAATAAAAATATCAGAAACTGAATTTGAACTAACTGGAAATTCTACAAAACACATACAAATCAAAAACTGTTCTGATATTGATTATAAGCTAGTTTTAGAAGACACGAATGAGTTTGTTTCAGTTCCGGAGGAAATAATTTTATACGGCAATAAAATTGTACTTTTTTGGATCAAAGCAAAAAAAGATGATATATTTGAAAGCCAAAAAATCAAGATTAATTACAAAGTTGAAAATTTAAAAGTAAAGCCAAACGAAGGTTTACCTGTTATATTGGAATTTGATATCACTAAGAAAAAATAAAATGGATATATGAAAAAATCTGATCAGGCAAAAAACATGTTTATGGAAGGATATTCCTGTTCCCAGGCTGTTTATACTCCTTTTGCAGTCGACCTGGGAATTGACAAGGAGACAGCATTAAAAATATCCAGTTCTTTTGGCGGCGGAATTGCCGGAAGCGGAAAAACCTGCGGAGCAGTTACCGGCGCTATTCTTGCAATTGGATTAAAATACGGGAACACTGATCCCGACAATACCGAAGCAAAACAAATTTGTTATGATAAAGGCAATCTGTTTTTAGAAAAGTTTAAAGAACTAAATAATAGTAAAACAGAATGCAACGATTTAGTCGGGTATAAAAGAAACGATATTTCGGAACACAACAAAGCAAAAGAGTTAGGATTGTATAAAACAATTTGTCCAAACTTAGTTACAGACGCGGCAAATATTTTAGAGGAAATACTTGGAAGCTAATTAACAGCTTTCAAGATTTCGTTAATTCCTTCTTCATGAGTAACTTCTTTTTCATCCATTTTCTCTACAATTAAATTCAACTCAGGTTTTTTAGCTTCTTTATCTGTGAACATCGATTTAATAGCAGAGGGATTATTGCATACCTTATGCGAGTTTAAAATTTTAGAGAACTGATCTTTCTTAAGTATATCTTTTTCTCTGAACATTTTAACTACATGAGCAAGTTCGTAAATATTTATATAACCATCATTAAACTCAGCTGTTATTTTATCCAGAAAATCATGAATAAGTACTTTATCAATTTTTTCTAAATCAAGCCAAAGTTTATCAACTTTTCTTTTACCTTCTTTATTTAATCTGGAAGTATAAAAAAGATACACCATACCGCGTTTCATTTTTTGGAGTTTTTCTTTTGCGTCTTCATCCTTAATTCTGGAGAAATGTAAAAACACATCTTCCTGATGGTAGAGACTTGTTAAAAATCCGAAACCCTTATCAAATATTTTTTTTATTCGGCAATAATCTAAAATTTCTTTTTCGTTCATTTATATTTCAATTAGTGTGTAATGTAGTTTGTATAATTTTATTCAGTGTTTATTTGTTCTCTAAATATTTTTTAAGATTTCCCTTTATAAAATAGTCCCATCCGGCTTGGCAGCTTTCTGCTGAAAATTCCGGGATTTCCTCCGGAAAATTTTCTACTACTTTATTGGTGAGTTTTAACCTTGTTGAAGTTCCTTCATCAAATAACTCAAATATAACTGTAGCTTTACCGGGATACTCTTCGTATTGCCAGTTATATTCTATCAATTTATCCGTAATTACTTTCGTTATCTTCCACTTATGAAGAAAGTTTCTGCTTTCACTTTTTACGCTAAACTCAGTTTCAAATCCGGGAGTTGGTTTAAAGTCCGGAATGTTTTCAAAATACCAATGTTTCATCTCATCAATATTAGTAATGGCGTTCCAAACTTCTGAAGCCGAAACATTAAATGTTTCCTCAACAATTATTGTATCATTATTTTTCATGGTTTCCTCAATAATCCTTTTCCAATTTTGCGGATCTCTTAATGCCCATCCAATAGTGTCTTCTCCGGCTGCCGATTCAAATTTAACACACAATAACGGAGCATACACTGACTTGCCGTTAAACGACTTTGGAAATGAAATAGCTATAATTGAGTTTATTGGAATCGCAAATTCCTTTTTGGGGACTGCTCTTATAAACAGCAGAGATTTTTTGGTCAATATTAGAGCACCATTTCCTTTTATCTGCGAATTTCCCCTTGAGCCAATTCCAAAAAAAATAGCTCGTGTTGTAACAGCAATCATATCTCTTTTTTCAAACTTTTCATTAATTATTTTTTCAAGTTTTTTCTGAACTCCTGAAAAAACAATTTTCAAAATCGTAAAAAGAAATATTAAACCAATTACAACCAAGCTGAAAATCATGAATGAAGTGCTCACTAATAAATCTCCTAAGCTTGTTTTCCAGTAACGTCCTCAATTTCTATTTTAATAATTGTTGAAGTGTTTACTGCCTCTTCATTAAATTCATAAATGTCATTGGAATATTGATTCATCAATACAGTAAATGCTTTTTTCTTCTCACTCTGTTCTTCTACAAATATAGCTTTGCCAAAACCGACAACACTTTTATATTTCATACTCCAGTTGCATGCTTTATCGGCTTTAACTATTTCTGTATTAATATCTATTTCAAAACAGACATGATTGTTTTTCTTAAGAATGTCAATCTTTTTCCCCTTATGAGCACTATGAATATATAGAGTGTTATCCTTATAGCCATAATTCACGGGAACAATGTACGGTTTGTTTCCATCAACCATTGCAATTCTGCAAATTGTTGCACGCTTAATTACGGCATCAATTTCTAATCTATCTGTAATCTCTTTTTCATTTCTTCGCATAGTGGAGCCTCTAATAATTAAATTGAAAAGAAAAGCCGGCACCAATTATTAAATCAGGGGTGTAATCGTTTAATCCTTTTCCTACATACAAATCAATTTGAGCTTTTGAAGTTACTAAGTATGTAAATCCGCCGTCTATAACAGGCTGCCAGACTTCATTTTGCGGAACCTCCGCATAGGCTTCAATAAAAGCACTTACCTTATCTGTTATTCCTATTCCCATAGCGACTGAAGCCAGGGAAAGTATTTCCCTTTTACCACCCGATTCTACTGATATAAAACCTAGATTGAAACCCAATCCAAGTTTATCGTTTATATCATAACCCGTAGCAAGTTTAACTCCAATTTCAGCACTTTCCACTGATACTTCTTCATCGCCGGTTGGCAGTGTTGAAACAAGCATTATAGCTGTCGGAAACAAAACATCATCTTTTGTAATTTGATACTTGGCTTCAAAAAGAAGATCATTTAAATAATTATTTGAATTATCATTCACCGAGACATTTGTCCATCCGGACAATCCAAATCTAACTTCCAGATTATTACCAACACCAATTCTAAATAAGGCATTTGGATATGAAAACTCTTCAATACTCTGAAAATCAGAATACTCAACACCGCTTTCTACCTGTATCATGTGTAAGGGCACAACTAATGCGCTCTCCGTGAAATCAGGTCTATCCGTTACTAGTTCCTGTGAAAATAGTATTGTTGTTAAACAAAAAAACAAAACGATTGTAAAATATCTATTCATAATAAAACCCTGCCTATTTAAAGTTTTAATACAGCTTATCTTAATCGGAAAGATATTATTCATTTCCTTGTTCTGCAAATCCTTCTATATGATCTAACAATTTCTGAATCTGCTTTTATAAATCTTCCAGAATTATTATATCTCATCTGATAATGGAATTAATTTAGCCTTAAGATCTGGATCACTCATATCTTTATCTAAAGGAAACATTGGTCTCTTAATACGCTTATAATCCAGCCTTTCAAGATCCTGATCAACTCCGCCAGGAGTTAACGCCATTAACCAGTCACCTCGCATATTATAGAGATCAGGAACCAGATACCCTATTTTTACAACTACAATATCCGATTCTCGTGGATTTAATCCCAGGTTGGTGAAGTCTTTTTCATAATGATACGGCTTACGCTTTTTAGTAACTATAACATGAACATTTCCAATTTTTACCACAATTTCTGTTTCCGCGTATTTATCGCCATGTTCAATTGTTTCTACTATTCCTGTTAGTTTAATTGGCGGGGAATATCTATTATCAACCGCGGCTCCTGCATAAGCACTGACTTTCCCTCCGACTCCGGCCTCAACAGCTTTTTTAACCAGCTCCGGTCCAGGTATAGATGCGTAAATTAGCGAAGATCCATTTTTCTTTTTAAATTCTTTTTGTGCAAGAATTTCATTTAAAGTCCAGGTTACATCGCCAGCTCCGCCTGCAGTGGGGTTATCGCCCATATCACTAATTATAAAGGGCTTTTTATCGCTTGTTAGTGCTTTAGCTAAACATTCTTTCAGGGTTGTTGTTGGGGCAATAAATTCAAACTCTTTTCGGACAGCCCAAAAACTTTCGGCTAAAGCCTCAGCAGACGCGGTTACTTTTTCTTTATCATCGCCAGTAACCATTACAACTGCGTGATTACGTGGTTCATCGGCCCAGGCATAACCCACCCAAATTGCCGCGTCAATAATTCCTTCCTGATTTGCAACAGGCGCGACTTTAGCATACAGACTTTTTGCCGGTTCAACTCTTGTACTTGTCTTTTCGCCAGGCAATAAAATAGGAACCGGAATCCATGCTTTATATTTAGGTTTTCCTTTACCGCTTTCAATTCTATCTAATAAATTTGTAACTGCCCGTTTCTTTGATTCTATCGCGTCTTCATGAGGAGCCAAGCGGTAACATGTAATCAGATCGGTGTTTGCGGCTAGTCTTTCCGAAACATTTCCATGTAAATCCATAGAAGTAGATATAATCACATCTTTCCCAACAAGCCCGCGAATTCTCTCGATAAAATCTCCTTCCGGGTCATCAAGACCAACAACACTCATCGCACCATGAATATCAAAGAAGATTCCATCGTAAGGTTTATTTCCCTCAAGCATATCTAACGTTTTTGTAACTAATGATTCATATGCTTCTCTTGTTACTATTCCTCCTGGTAATGCGTGACCTCTTAACGTTGGAATCCAGTTTGCACGTTTACGGGTTAATGAATCCTTTTGCATAAAGGGATAATATGAATAAACATCATCTCCAATTCTGGCATGAAAAGCTTCAGCATGTGTTTGTGCCGGTGAAAATGTGCTTGATTCAATAGCAATTCCGGCAATAGCTATTTTGGGGAGTTTTACCTGCTGATTACATCCGACTATAAAAACAATTAAAATTAAACTCAGCAGCGTATATACTTTTTTCAATAGATCCTCATTATTTTTAATAATCAAAATGTTTCCAGTTTCTTTCCCGGGATTCCGCATATCTAAAAGCACCGGGAAATTTCCGATCAGCTAATCTAATTTATATTAACCAGTGTTTTTATTTTATTACTTATTTAACTTCTAATGTAATAACTGATTTTGACGGGACATTTATTTCTATATTATTTTCGTTTAAATCAAAATCATTAAATGATGAAACATTTACTTTTTCTGATATTCCAAAATCGTTATAATCATTCATATTTGGTGATGTAATAATTTCACCTTTTACATCCGCAATAGAAGTAATTCCTCTTAAGTCAATTTCTATATTCACAGCCTTATTCGGATTTATATTTGCAAGTGAAATGTGAACAGCTCCCGCCGCGTCTTTTGATGCAGAGACACTTACGCCAGGCAGTTTAATTCCGTCAAGTTCATAATCTTCACAGCTAATATTTAGAGGCAGTAATGTTGAATTTTGATGTACCTTGTACATTTTGAAAACATAATAAGTTGGTGTTTTAACAATCTGATTATCCTTTGTAAGAAGCATTGCCTGAAGTACATTAATTGTCTGGGCTATGTTTGCCATCTTAACACGTTTTGCGTGGTTATTAAAAATATTTAAATTTAGAGCCGCTGTAACCGCATCACGAAGTGTGTTTTGCTGATATAAAAAACCGGGATTAGTTTCAGGCTCAACGTTAAACCAGTTGCCCCATTCATCGGCTATTAAACCTATGTTGTTTTTAGGATCATACTCGTCCATTAGTGCTATATGTGTCTTAAGACTGCTTTCCATTGCCAGAGTCTTTTGCATTGTTCCAAACCACTCCTTCTCCGCAAAATCCGTAGCCGATCCTTTATTATTCCATTCAGGAAAAACTGTATAATAGTGATATGAATATCCATCTATTAGATGCTGATATTTTTGGGTCTTTTTAAGAATTGTTTCTGTCCAGTTAAAATCATTATCTATTCCTCCGCTGGCAATTCTATAGAGTTTACCCGACATTAAAAATGTTGAAAATCTTTTATAAAGATCAGCGTAGTAATCCGGGGTCATATTACCGCCACAGCCCCAGCTTTCATTTCCTACTGCCCAATACTTTACATTCCATGGCTTTTCTCGTCCGTTCTTCTTTCTAAGATTTGTCATAGGACTAATATTGTCCGAATTAATATACTCAACCCAATCTCTTGCTTCCTGAACTGTTCCGCTTCCAACATTAATACACAGGTAAGGTTCAGCACTAAGCAGTTCACATAAGTCTAAAAACTCATGAGTTCCAAAGCTGTTATCCTCAGTAACACCACCCCAGCTTGAATTTATCATTGCTGGTCTTTTATCTCTTGAACCAATGCCGTCTTTCCAATGGTAATAATCTGCAAAACAGCCGCCCGGCCATCTAATTACCGGAGGAGCAATTTCTTTTAAGGCTTCAATAACATCATTTCTAATTCCGCGTGTATTTGGAATTGCCGATTCTTCACCAACCCAAAATCCGCCGTAAATACAGTTGCCTAAATGTTCTGCAAAATGTCCGTAAATATTTTTGTTAATTGTTTCTTCACCAAGATCGGTGTTTACAATTATCTTGTTAGTTTTTTCCTGAGCATTAAGTGCAACAATACCTAATATGAAAAAAGTAAAAACATAAATTATTTTTTTCATATGGTCTCCATGATTATTTTTGAACAAAAAGCGAACTATTAAACCGGTACAAAAATAAGAAATATTTTAGAGAAGAGTAATTGGTTAAATTCATTAGTCGGGGAGTAAATTCCGAAAACTCAACTTAAAATTAAAAACTTATAACTGAATAATTACCTTTAAGATATTTAGTTAGCTGTTTACCCATATATTTTACATCAACACCAATATCTATCAGTTTTTCTGAAACACCATACGAATCTGAACAGGCTTTACAAGCTTCAAGCTTAATCCCATCCGTAGCCATTTGTTTAACCTGTGCTTCCAATTTACTATTAGCAACTAACAAATTTGCTGATGGTCCCCACACTATTAAAACTACATTTTTAAACCAGCCCCATTTTTTTGCATTATGTGTATACATAAAACAAACATTTTCAGCTACTTCAATATCACCACTTGTCCAAACTACAACAAGAGTATCAGAATCACTTTTCTCTGTTTGCGACTGGTTTTTAGCTTGTGCAAATAAATTTAGGTATGTAAAAATTACAATTAAAATAATTAGTGCCTTTTTCATTTTTAATATCCTTCTTAGTGTGTGAGATATATTATAAAATTTCAATTTTTTATTTATCAAAAACATGCTCTAATTACTCGTATAAATCATCAAGATCTGCATCAGCAATTTCAATAAAGAGCTGAGCCATTTTTTCTACAATAGCTTTTAAATATTTTTCACCTTTTTCTTTTGTTGCAAGTTTAGGATTTCCAATTCCTGTGTCTTGAGTAATCTTCGACCACTTGCGTTCTGTCCAAGCCCAATTTTCTCGAAGACTTTTTATTTTGATCTTTTTCTCAATACCTTCTCCTGCCTGATCCATGGGAAGAACAAGTTCTGGATTCAAATAGAGCATCAGGCTTGTTTCCATTTCATCTGCATGATCACCATTAAAATCAAAAAATTCTTCCTTATCTAATGCACTGTACCAGTTACTTGAGCTAAGAAACATTTTCGGGAATTTTAATCCGAGTTCTCTTAGGATTTGTTTGAAATCATTTCCACCATGACTATTCATTATATGCAGTTTATAAATCCCCTGCCGATTTAATACTTCAATTAAATCATTTAATATGGCACTTTGTGTGCTTGGATTGATATTTAGATTCAGTTTTATATCGGGCTGACCCGTATTAACACCAAAAGGAACTGTCGGCAGAACTATAATTTTACTTCCATTCTCATAAGCAATTTTTGCTGCAGCCTCGGCAATTTTATCAGATTCAATTACATCTGTAGAATAAGGCAGATGATAATTATGCGCCTCAATTGCACCCCAAGGCAAAATGGCTAAATCGAATGATTGGTCTTTGATAATATTATAATTGTTTTCTGATAGTATGTAAGGGTTCATTTTTTACCTTTTGGAAGTTTCACATATTAGAGATACTCGGAGTAGCGGGAATTAGTTATTTTAGTTTCAATTTTATATCAATTAATTTATATACATTTTCTAGAGCAGTCCCATTTTTAATCTCAATTGTAATTCCTCTAATTTTGCCATACCGTTTCCCATTTTTGAAAGAATCCTTTAGTTCATCAGATATATTGCTTTCTAATATTGCTGTTTCTGCTTTATCTCCAAAATAGAATGTAGTTCTAAATGAGTTTTTTATGATGGAAAGCCAGAAAATTGTTTTCTTCTTTCTAACTACTTTCATCAGCCAACTTTTACCATCATTGTAGTAGCTCCATTGTTCTTCAAACTCAGGGTAATTTGAGCTTATAAAATCGAATAGTTTTTCCCACCTTTTTTTTGAATTTCCAATATGAGTGAAAATAACTTCATCTGTTGGAAATTGTTCTTTGTCAGAAAGAATTGGTTTTTCCATTCCTTACTCCTATTTATTTTGGATGAAACTGTTTGATATTTAGTTCGATTACAATGTTCTAACTGGACGGAGCTAGAAGTATTTTCTCATATCTAATTGCCGGAACATCTGCATCAAAAAATTTACAATTTGAATTACCAATATTTACATGTCCCATTTTTTCATAAAACTTCCCATTGTATTTGGGAATTGTAGTATCAAGATAAATCCGCTCTGTTGTTTTCCAATTACTTCTGATCCACCGTTCTAATAATATTGACTCAGAACCATATCCTTTGCCAATTTTAATTTATAAATCATCAACCGAAGTTTCGTGATCAATCCAGTTTTGCTCGCTGTCATTCAAGAAATAATTCGGCTAGTCAATCTGGTTTTCTTCTGCAAATCCATGAGCCAAAGAATCTGCTAAAAGAATTGCCAGAATGGAATCATCCTTTTTATAGATTTCTAAAACTTTGTTAATTGCTTCTTTGTGGTGTGGAAACATTTAATTACTCCAAGAGTTTACATGATAATTTGTATCATGCTTTTTTCAAAAACAATTAATTTTAAGTATCCGTCTTAAAGTGCATAATTAAACTTGTTGCTGTCATAATCAAAAAAGTTATTATTGTTGTTATCGACCATGGTTTTCCAGCCTGACTTGCGATACCAATCATTCCTCCGAATGAAGCATAAAACAATGTGAGATAGGGAATTACTATCATTCTGTTTTGTCTAAAATCAATCTTGAATATATAATCGAGAAATAATTCAAGTAGAATAAAACTTATCATTAGGATTAATTGCACAAGGTACAATACGTCTCTATCAAAACTAAAAGCTTTAACAAACATTAAAATTAAAGGCAAAACTGTTAGGATAAAAAGTGCTCCAAGCCAGTATTCTATTTTAGGATATTTAAATACTCTAGCTACAAATATTCCAATTAGAAGTAAATTATTAAAGTTTGCAATTACAGCTCCTAAAAAATCCAGATTTTCTTTTGAGTTTAGCAAAGCATATAATCCAGTTTGTGATGAAAGTCTAATTATTTGAAAATCACCATAATTGTGTGTTCAAGAAATTTGTTGATTATTTTAGTTCCTTTCAAATTCCTTAAAAAAGGTTTTATCAATTTCATATACAGTTTTAGGAATAACACCTGATTTTAATTCTTGAAACATTTTTACAAGCTTATCTCCGTCAACCAATTCAATCGGAGGAGCACCATCTCTTCTAGCTTCTTTTTTTTCATCAGCTGTAAAAGTTCCTGTTGTTAAAATTATTCCTTTATCAGCTCTTCCTAACATTGCGCCTCGGAAGTCTCTAATTGTAGCAGAACCGACGCTACCTTTATATCTTTTACATTGAAATAGGACGTTAAAACTAACTAGAGGATTAATTTGAAGTATTCCATACCCATCAATTCCACCATCATCACTTTTACCAATAACTTTAACTTCTTGAAAACCAGATTCTCTTAATAGTCTTTGGCAGATTCTTTCAAATCCATCAGGTGGAAGATTTTTAAGTACATCTAATAACTCTATTTCATCAGAAGAATCAGGATCTGGTTCTAAATATTGAGAGAGTTTTGCTGAGGATTTTTTCTTTTTTTCATCACGATACTTTTGTCGCTGAGCTTTAATAATTTCTATTGCTTTTTCTTCAGTGAATTTTTCTGTTGTAGCTTTTTCAGTAAGAGTCCATATTCCTCTTTGTGACGATGAGATATAGCCACTTAGTAGTAAATAATATTTTGCCCATTGAGCTTGGTTGATAATAGTTGAACCACCATTTTTGTTCGTTTGCTCCTGTTCTTTCTCGGAAATATTCATATTTAAAATCGGTAAATCTATAACTTCAGATGGGGATCCTGAACCACCCAATTCAAGAAGTGAATCAACTAAGGGAACAAAAAATCGTAAAAACTTAGGTTTTATTTCTTTGCTCATTATATCCTCAAAGTTTAAATATAGTACCCACTTCACTAAACTTACTCATTTTACATTCATAAATCAATTTGAATAAAAAAGGTTCGCGAATCCTTTCCCTGTGATTAGAATCTAATCTTAATAAGCATAATTTTATAGGATGCGAGATGTTATTTTATTAACTTTGGAAAGTTAAATAACACTTTTTATCCGATTAAGAATTTTTATAGTAAAAATAAATTGTAAGGTTATAAAATGAGCGAATTAAATAAAAATGAGCTTGAGTTGATTAAAGAAGAAGAGACGAGAGAATGGATTGAATCGCTGGAATATGTAATGCAGAACGGTGGTCCGGAAAGGGTAAAAGAACTGCTTCATGATCTTGATACATACGCGCATGAAGCCGGTGTAGACTTACCATTTACAGCTAACACTCCATTTGTAAACTCAATTCCTCCACATCAGCAGCCAGGTTTTCCGGGAAGTAGAGAAATAGAAAGACGTATAAAATCTCTTATCCGATGGAACGCAATGGCAATGGTTGTCAGATCAAATAGAGAATCTGCCGGTATAGGCGGGCATATTTCTACCTTTGCCTCGGCCGCAACTTTATATGAAGTTGCTTTTAATCATTTTTTCAAAGGTAAAGATAATAATCAGCGTGGCGATCAAATCTATTTTCAGGGTCATGCGGCTCCGGGCGTTTATGCAAGAGCCTTTTTAGAAGGAAGACTCTCAATAGAACAGCTTCAAAATTTTAGAAGAGAATTAGCTCCCGGCGGCGGACTTTCATCATATCCGCATCCTTGGTTAATGCCTGACTTCTGGGAATTCCCAACAGTATCAATGGGATTAGGTCCTATAATGGCAATCTACCAAGCCAGGTTTAATAGATACTTAGAAGACCGCGGATTATTAACTCCTGCCGATACAAATGTCTGGGCGTTTTTAGGCGACGGTGAAACAGACGAGCCTGAAGCACTTGGTGCTATCTCACTAGCTTCAAGAGAAAAACTTGATAACTTAGTTTTTGTAATAAACTGCAACCTTCAAAGATTGGATGGACCGGTTAGAGGTAATGGAAATGTTGTTCAGGAACTGGAAGCTAGTTTTAAAGGTGCAGGTTGGAATGTTATAAAAGTTCTTTTAGGAAGTGAATGGGATGAAATTCTTAAGAAGGACAAAAAAGGTCTTCTGATGAAACGCTTTGCCGAAACAGTTGATGGTGCTTCTCAGAAACATTCAATTCAGGACGGAGCATACTTAAGAGAGCATTTCTTTGGCAAGTATCCTGAACTAAAAGAATTGGTTGCAGATCTTACTGATGAGCAGATAGAAAAATTGAAACGTGGCGGTCATGATCCGTTGAAGGTTTATTCAGCGTATAAAGCAGCTACAGAACATAAAGGTCAGCCAACAGTTGTTTTAGCGAGAACTGTAAAGGGTTACGGACTTGGTGAAGCTGGTGAAGGTAAGAATATTACACACTCACAAAAAAAATTGAACGAAGAAGAATTAAAACATTTCCGTTCACGATTTGGTATTCCTATTTCGGACGAAGAAATTGCAAATGCACCATTTTACAAGCCTGCTGATAACAGTTTAGAAATTAGATATCTAAAAGAAAGACGTCAGGAACTTGGCGGATACGTTCCAAAAAGAATTTTAAGAAACTCTCCGTTAAGCACACCTTCTGATGCCCTTTTTGAAGAGTTCTACAAGGGAACCGGAGAACGTGAAGCTTCAACTACAATGGTTATGGTAAGAATATTAACTAAGCTTCTTAAAGACAAAGAAGTTGGCAAGCTGATTGTTCCTATTGTTCCGGATGAAGCTAGAACATTTGGTATGGAAGCTTTATTCCGTCAAGTTGGTATTTACTCGCATCCAGGTCAGTTATATGAGCCGGTTGATAGCGATAGTCTTCTATATTATAAAGAAGCAAAAGACGGACAGATATTAGAAGAAGGAATTACAGAAGCAGGATCAATGTCTTCATTTATTGCTGCTGGTACTGCTTATTCAACACACGGCGTTAACATGATTCCATTTTTTGTATTTTATTCAATGTTCGGATTCCAAAGAATTGGCGATCTTGCCTGGGCTGCGGCTGATATGCGTACTAAAGGGTTTATGTTCGGCGGAACCGCTGGCAGAACTACTTTAGCCGGTGAAGGTTTACAGCATCAGGACGGACAAAGTCATTTACTGGCTTATCCAATTCCAACTCTTAAAACTTACGATCCTGCATTCGCATTTGAGTTAGCAGTAATTATTCGCGACGGTATCTACAGAATGTATGAGAAACAGGAAGACCTTTTCTACTACATAACAATAATGAATGAAAATTATATACAACCGGAAATGCCTGCCGGTGTTAAGGAAGGTATTCTTAAAGGGATGTATAAATTTAAGAAGTCGAATAAAAAATCTAAAGTTAAAGCTCAACTAATTGGCAGCGGTACAATTCTAAACGAAGTGTTAAAAGCTTCTGAAATATTGGAAAAAGATTATAATGTGTCTGCCGATATCTGGAGTTTAACAAGCGTAAAAGAACTTCATCTTGATGCCCAGGAAACTGAAAGATGGAATATGCTTAATCCAGATAAAAAGGCTAAAACTCCTTATATAGCTGAAATTACTAAAGACGAAAAGGGTGCATTCGTTTATGCGTCAGATTATCTGCAGTTCTCAGGCGATTCATTAGCAAAATGGTTACCAGGCAAGTTAACTACAATGGGTACTTTTGGATTTGGCAGAAGTGAATCCAGGGAATCATTAAGAGACTTCTTTGAAGTTGACGCGAAACATATTACATATTCAACTTTATATGCGCTTTATACTGAAGGAAGTATCAAAAAAGATGTTTTAACAAAAGCTCAGAAAGCTTTAGGTATTAATCCGGAAAAATTAAATCCGGCAAAATCATAAGAAAATAATTTGATGAGAATAAATATGAGTTTAGAATTTAAATTACCCGAACTTGGTGAAAATATAACTTCGGCTGATGTGATTAAAGTTCTTATATCGGTTGGTGATAAAGTAGAGGTTGAACAGCCGGTTTTAGAGATTGAGACTGAAAAAGCTACGATTGAGGTTCCTTCTTCAATTGCGGGAAATGTATCGGAAGTTTTAGTTAAGGATGGCGATAATATCAAAATTGGTCAGCTTATCTTTAAGACTTCAGGTACTGAAGCTGCAAAGCCTGAAGTAAAAGCAGAGCCAAAAAAAATTAAGGCAGAAACCGTTCCGGTCGAGACAAAATCAGCTGCTGTTAAAACATCCGGCGGAACAGTTGAGTTTAAACTTCCCGATCTGGGCGAAAATATATCGAGCGCAGAGATTACAAAAGTACTTGTGAAAGCTGGCGATACGATTAGTGAAGGACAAAATGTAATTGAAGTTGAAAGTGAGAAAGCCGCATTGGAAGTACCTTGCGATTATGCCGGTGTTGTGAAAACTGTTAAGGTTAAAGAAGGTGATAAGGTTTCTTCCGGCGATGTTATTTTGGTTATTGAATCAACATCCGTTAAAGTTGAAGCACCAAAAACCGTTTCAGCACAGCAGGTTCCACCGCAGGCAGTTAATCCAAAACCTCCCGTATTTGTAAATCATATTCCTGAGGCTCCTCCTGTAAAAAGAGAAGTTATAAAATTTAAGGTTGTCCCGGCAGCTCCTTCTGTTAGAAGATTTGCCAGAGAAATTGGAATTATGATTGAAGATGTAACCGGAACAGGCCCGGGAAAAAGAATTACAGTTGAAGATGTTAAAAAATATTCAAAACGTAAAAATGAATTAACTGATAAAAATTTAGGCGGAAACGCTTCGCTAGGAATTGTTCCACAAAAACTGCCCGACTTTACTAAATGGGGTGATGTTGAAGTTAAGAAGATGAGTAATGTCCGTAAAAAAACTGCGGAACATCTTTCATATGCATGGGCTTCAATTCCTCACGTTACACAATTTGATAAAGCAGATATAACTGAGTTAGAGCAATTACGAAAGCAGTTTGGCAAGTTAGCTGAAAAAGTCGGCGGTAAACTTACTATCACCGCGATTCTGTTAAAAGTTCTTGCATCCGCGTTTAAGAAATTTCCTCAGTTCAACTCAAGTGTTGATATGCAGAATCATGAAATTATTTATAAAAATTATGTAAACATTGGTATTGCTGTGGATACTGACCGAGGTTTAATTGTACCTGTTATCAGAGACGTTGATAAAAAGAATATTGTTCAATTAGCAAAAGATCTGACAGATATTTCTGTTAAAGCACGAAACAATAAAATTACTCTTGAAGATATGCAGGGCGGTAATTTCACAATTAGTAATCTTGGCGGAATTGGCGGAACTTCGTTTACACCGATTGTTAACACTCCGGAAGTCGCTATACTTGGAGTCTCCAGAGGTGCTATGGAGCCGGTATATAAAGATGGAAATTTTGTTCCAAGATTAAAATTGCCATTATCATTATCGTATGATCACAGAGTTATTGACGGTGCTGACGGAGCAAGATTTATTCGCTGGGTTTGTGAAGCTTTAGAAAATCCTTTACTTTTAGTTTTAGAAGGTTAGACTATAAAACTTTAAAGATAACATCTTAAGTAAAGATGTCATCTCTCTTGATAAATTATGTTGTCATTTCTAACGAAGCGAGAAATCTGTTCTCACTTATGTTATTCTTTAGAAATGATATTTAAGATAAGTTAAACGAGTTATATTTAAACCTCGTAGGTTTTCAAAACCTCCGGGGTTTTTACATAGGAGATTATAAAAATGGTCGTTAATACTAAAGTTGCTATTTTAGGAGCGGGACCTGGTGGTTACACAGCTGCATTTTTGGCAGCCGATTTAGGAATGGACGTAACTTTAATAGATCTTGAAAAAAATCCGGGCGGAGTTTGTTTATACAAAGGATGTATTCCTTCGAAAGCCTTACTTCATATTGCAAAACTTTTAGAAGAAACTAAACACGCTAAAAAATGGGGTATCGATTTTGGCGAACCTCAAATTGACATTAAAAAGGTTAAACGTTTTAAGGATAAAGTAATTGCTAAACTAACCGGCGGCACAGGACAGTTAGTTAAACAAAGAAAGATAAATTATATTCAGGGTCGCGGACAGTTTATAAATTCAACTACAATTCAGGTAGAAAAAGTTGACGGTACAACTGAAGAGGTTGTTTTTGAAAAAGCTATTCTCGCAACAGGATCCGAACCTGTAAGAATTCCGGGATTATGGATAGATTCTCCAAATGTAATTGATTCAACCGGGGCTTTAGAATTGAATGATGTGCCGGAAAAGATGCTTGTACTTGGCGGCGGAATTATTGGTCTCGAAATGGCTACTGTTTATGCCTCGCTCGGATCAAAAGTTTCTGTTGTGGAAATGATGCCTCAGTTAATTCCTGGTGCCGATCTTGACCTGGTTTCTGTTCTTACAAGAAGTCTAACTCCAAGACTTGATAAAATAATGCTTAATACAAAAGTTTTAAGTGTTGAAGAGACAGATGAAGGAATTAAGGTTACTTTTGATGGCGAAAAGGTAAAAGAAAAAGTTCAGGTGTTTGATAAAGTACTTATGTCTATCGGAAGAAGACCTGTTACTAAAGGTTTAGGAATCGAAAATACTCAGATTCAAATTGATGAAAAAGGTTTTGTGATTGTTGATGATCAGCTTAAAACCTCTGATGCAAATATTTACGCAATTGGTGATCTGGTTGGAAATCCGATGCTGGCTCATAAAGCTTCCGCTGAAGGAAAAGTAGCCGTTGAACATATTGCCGGACACAAAGTAGCATTCGATCATGTTGTAATTCCATCTGTTGTTTATACCGATCCTGAACTTGCATGGGCTGGTTTAACTGAAAACGAAGCTGCAGAAAAAGGAATTAATGTTGAAGTTCAGAAATTTCCATGGGCTGCAAGCGGAAGAGCTGTTACAATGGATAGAAATGACGGCATGACTAAAATTCTTGCTGATCCCGAAACCGGAAGAATTATGGGAATGGGATTAGTTGGTCCGGGTGCCGGAGAAATGATTTCAGAAGGCGCATTGGCAATTGAAATGGCTGCTCTTGTTAAAGATGTTGCTCTCACAATTCATCCACATCCAACAATTTCGGAAACTGTTATGGAAACAGCCGAAATGTTTTTTGGACAAAGTACGCATATCTATAAACCTAAAAAATAAAGTTTATTTCATTCTCGATTTTTCAAAAGGTCTGTTAAAGCAGACCTTTTTTGTAATTTATATTCTATGAAAGAAGAATAGCATGAAAACTATAAATCTGATTTGCCCTGTTTCTGATAAAAAAGCCAACGCTGCCGAATTAAGAATAATGGCTTTTTTAACCAGCCTGTTGATAATTGCGTATTTAATAACCTATAATCCTGTTTTTATACTTTTAGCCGGATCCGATTTATTTATCAGATCAATTATGAAACCTGAATATAGCCCGTTTAAGTGTATGGCATCTAAAATATTTAATTTGTTCAATTTTAAAAAGAAAACTACAGATCTGGCTCCAAAAATTTTTGCCGCAAGATGCGGAGTCTTCATTTCAATTTTAACTTTGGTTTTTCATTTTCTAGGATTTACTATAACCAGCTACACAGCCGCGGCAATTTTTCTTAGTTTGTCGTTATTAAATTCCTTATTTGGAATTTGTGTCGGTTGTTTTATATATACTTCTTTGGTTTTTTCATTTTATCAAAAAAGGGAAAAGTAAAACCAGTAATTAAATTAGTTGATGATGATTCTTACATTCTTAAGCATAACTGGCAACAGTATCGCCATTAAGAATGTAATTTTCATCAATAACAATTATAATGGATTCATCATTTTCAATTTCAGCAATACCTTTTATAAGTCTCTGATCATTAATTTTCATGATCTCTGAACTTTCCCCGGTTATAACTTTTTCTTCAATATTCTGGACAGAAATAACTTTATCAACCGTAATTCCAATTCTGCTATTATTAACCTCAATTATAATTGCGAGCTCCTGACTCTTCTTTTTATAAGCTTTTTTGCATTCGGCAAATAATGAAATCATTTCGGAAAGTTCTTTTTCTCTGGTATTATTTATAATTTCCCTGGCAAAATCAAAATCACCTTCATGTTTCGCTTTTTCAATTTCTGCGGCAATTGCATGAATTGCCTGATGAGGAGAATTAAACCTTTCAAGAATATCCCTTAAAACAATACTTTCAGTTTCAAAATTATCGTACCACAAACCAAAAGCACATTTATGAGGATCTGTAGTTAGTGTAAATGAAGTGTTCTGTTCAACTGATTCTTCTAGTGCCATAAGCCACGATTTATGCTCTTGTTCCCGTTTATCCATCATATCATCAAATTCTTTAATATCCTCCCGGACACTTTTTATTCCCATCATCATTCTAAGATCCGCAATTTGTACAATTTGTCCGCGTAAGTTTATAATACCTCTAATATGATCCGGATAATTCGGTATTGATGATACATCAGGAAGTTTAACTATTGATTGAACATGTTTACTTGAAACAGCAAAAACTGAGTCATTTATTGAAAATAAAACCATTGGAAAATCATTTTCCATTACTAAAACCTCTTTTTTATTATTAGCCCAATATGCAAAACATTTTATAATAAGATTAATCGTCCTTTTGCGCAAAAAGTTTAGTGGAAAAATTATTGCATTTAATTTACTAATGAATTATTATTATGAGTTAGTTTGCTAGTACACTAATTCAATAATGAAATTAGAATGTAAAAAATGGATTTTAGCTCAAATAACGCTATCTATATCCAGATAGCTGAATATATCTGCGAAAACATTATTCTCAAGAAATGGAATACCGGAGAACGAATTCCTTCAGTTAGAGAATTATCCGATACTCTTAAAGTAAATCCTAATACGATAATGAAAACTTTTACTTTTCTTCAGGAAAAAGAAATTATCTCTAATAGAAGAGGAATTGGATATTTTGTTTCTGATGCCGGTTTTTCTAATGCAAGGAATTACAAAAAAGAAAAATTTATAAATACTGATCTCGAAAACTTTTTCAATTCAGTATATTTATTAAATATAGACTTTAATGATCTTAAGAATATTTATGAGGATTTCAGGGCAAAGTTTGAGAAAGACAAACAAGCTTGAAAAGAATAGAATTTGTTAAACTAGAATTTATTTTTTGAAACTGTAAAATGAAAATGAGAACCTTTTCCCTCTATGCTATCGGCCCAGATTTTACCGCCATTTTTCTCCACAAAATCTTTACAAAGTAAAAGACCCAAACCAGTTCCGCGTTCATTTTTTGTACCGTGCGTTGTAACATGTTCTTCAAGTTTGAAAATTTTACTTAACGTTTTATCCGTCATTCCAACACCGTTATCACTAATGCTAAATTTAACTTCTTTACCAATAACTTCAGCAGAAACTAAAATTAAACCATGTTCGTTAGTGTATTTAATTGCGTTCGAAATAAGATTTCGCAAAACAGTCAGAATCATGTTTTCGTCAGCGTAAATAGTAAGATCTTTATCAATATGCTTATTTAAGACAATATTTTTTTCGGTTGCCAAAATCTTGAAAGTATAAAATATTTCACTCACCATATCTTTAACTTTACAGGTTTTAGGAGTAAATTCAATTCTATCACGCTGAATACGAGCCCACTCTAAAAGATTATCCAGCAAATCGAATGTGTTTTTGGCGGCGTTATCAATTCGTGAGGCAAAATCTTTTATCTCGGAAGGTTCAAGCTCCTCAAGTTCGTGAACCATTAATCCGGTATAACCCAGCAGAATATTAAAGGGATTTTTAAGATCGTGTGCTATAATTGAGAAAAATTTATCCTTGTTTATATTAAGTTCTTTAAGGCTTTCTTCCGACTTAGCCAGCTTATCATTAACATTCTTTAACTTTTCTGACTGATCTTTTAATCGTGCCTGATGAATTTGCAGTTCGTTAACATATCGTTTTAATTCAGTCTCGGCTACTTTACGTGTAGTAACATTCCTTAAAATCATTAGAAACTGACTATTTTCGATGGGAACTAGTCTGGCTTCTTCATAATGTTCAGTTCCTTTTTTAAGAAATTTGTATTCAATTCTCTGTGTTGAATTATCTTCTTTACATTTTTCTATATAATAAATTAAACCCTTAGAGAGTATTTTAGGAAAAATCTGAAATATGTTTTCGCCAATAACTTTATTACTGTTAAAAATAGGATTATCTTTTCGCGATGAATGATAATCAACTATTTCTCCTGTTTCTTCAAATCTAATAACTATATCGGGAATTGCTTCAAGAATTGCTCTTATTTTTTCTTCACTGAATTTAAGTTCTTCTTCAGTATTTTTTCTTCCTGTTATATTTTGCGCGTTTATAAAAACTTCGTTAACTGATCCGTCTTCAGATAGAATTGGAGCAAAATGAAATTCATACCAGAGAACTTTGCCTCTAAAAACATACTTAACTTCAGCATCACTTGCGTAATCGCCTTCAAAAGCTTTAACTATGTTTTCTTGAAATTTTTCCAGATCTTCATCACGGATGTATTTAAAAACGGATTCACCTTTTTCTAGTTTCTTGCTAAAAACGAGTTTAATCCTCTTATTAACTGTTTCATTAAAAGCTTTTATCTTAAATTCATTATCAATTAGAAGGTAGGATTGTGTATTATTTTCGAAAACTGCTTTTAATTTTGATGTGATTTTGGAAAGAGCTTTCTTAGTAAAATCAATATTTTCCTTCGATTTCAACTTTTCGTTTTCTTCGCGGAGTCTTACAATTTCTTCTAATAACTCTTCTTTTGACAGTTCCAGGTTTTCTATTTCCAAAATCCTATACAATAAGTTTATATTAATTTGACACCCTAAGCAGTTTTTAAATTACTTAAAAATATTCAAAAATAATAGAAAATAATTTATTTACTAAGGCAAGAAAAAAACGATGACATCTATGTGAAAGATGTCATCAGTAAAATTATATATCGGCATTTAATCTTTCAGTTTTGTCAGCAATCTTCATCTTTTCCACAACTTCATCAAGATCGCCTTCCATAATATTTGTTAAATTATACATAGTTAAGTTTATTCTATGATCGGTTACACGATTCTGAGGCCAATTGTAAGTTCTAATTTTATCACTTCTATCGCCGCTTTTAACCACCATTTTTCTCTGGGCAGCCATTACACTATTCTGCTTTTGTGTTTCTAAATCATAAAGTCTGGCTTTAAGAACCTTCATTGCTTTTTGTCTGTTTTTAAGCTGAGATCTTTCGTCCTGGCATTGTACTACAAGTCCTGAAGGAATATGTGTAATTCTGATTGCCGTTTCAACTTTATTTACATTTTGTCCGCCAGCACCGCCGCTTCGGTAAACATCTATTCTTAAATCACCCGGATCTATTTCAACATTAACATCTTCAACTTCAGGCATAACAACAACAGATGCAGCCGAAGTATGAACTCTCCCGCTGGCTTCAGTTGCGGGAACTCTCTGCACTCTGTGAACTCCGTTTTCAAACTTAAGATCACCGTAAATACCTTGTCCGCTTAACTGAAAGATAACTTCTTTTATTCCGCCAATACCGCCCATTTCGTTTAGATCAACAATCTCTAATTTCCAGCCTCTAATTTCGGCATATCTTGTGTACATTCTATACAAGTCAGCAGCAAACAAACCAGCTTCTTCACCACCGGCACCGGCTCTAATTTCAACAATTACGTCTTTATCATCATCAGGGTCTTTGGGAATAAGAAGAAGTTTAATTTCATCCTCAAGATTTTCTTTTGTTTCTTTCAGTTCTTCAAGCTCAGCTTTTGCCATCTCAACTAATTCACCATCTTCACCAGCGTCTATAATTTCTCTGTTGCCTTTAAGGTTAGTTGTCACTTCAACATACTTATTGTAAGCTTCAACAACATCCATAAGATCGCTTCTTTCTTTACTCAACTTTATCATCAAGGCCTGGTTCGAAACAATTCCCGGATCTGAAAGCTGGGTTTCAATCCTGTCAAACTTCTCCTTAATAGCCTTTAACTTATTTACAAACTCCATATCCTCACCTAAAAAATTGAACTTTAAATATACTAAAGATATACCTCAATAACTAAGATAATGAACTGCTTTAATCATGCTTGTTTCCGTAAAATCTCCAAATATTTTAGCTGAATATCTTTGTCTGGAATTTTACTTTCACGCTCAATTTTAAAATGAGTACTATTCAACTGAAACATACTATCCAGCGCATCAAACATACTAACTGACGGGAAACCATTATCCCGCAAAAAATGAATGAATTTTAGTGTGCGAAATCCATCAAACCAAAGAGATTTTTGCCTCTGAATCTGTTCGGCCTTGCCGGAATTTGCTAGAATTTTATCCCAGGCTTTTTCAAACGATTGTTCTATTAAAAAACTTTTTACTGCCGGATTAATTTGTCCGGCCAGTTCCATGTATCTTTCTGATGTGAAATTATCAGCCGCTAGAAAAACATTAAGCCATTCTTTAAGCATTCTAAAAGAACCCGGATTATAAAGAAGATACTCGTTTTTAGCATGTGATAAATAACGGTTTACACGCTGCCCGGTTCCAAAAGGAACTCTCCACGAACCTCTGCCCGAAGGAAATACAGTTGCGGTTCTTATCGATTGAACCTTTACATTTTTAGCAAGTTTTTCCATAAAATAAAAATCTTCAGCAGCTTTTCTTTTATTCATACCCTGTATTTTTATATAACTTTCATAATCACAAGCCATAGTTGAACCTATTGTATGAAAGCCGTATGGAGATTTTGCATACTTTAATCCCAGGACATAATTGCGCAGAAAAATTTCGTAACAGATTATTGCAAGTTGTTGCTCTTCTGAACCGTTGTGACTATGATGAAAATTAACATACGCGGCAAAAAGATTTCTACTTGTAAATTCTTTATTGATTTCTGTAATGTAGTTTTGTGAGACAGTGCAGTCAGCATCCAGACAGACTATAACTTTTTTTGAACTGCTTTCATAATTAAAAACTGTTAAAGCCAAATCCATTCCGGTTTTTCTTGCGACACCGACACCACCGTCTTTTTGCGGCATCTCGTTTCCAGAAGTACTCATATCAACAAGCCCAAAATTCAATCCAGAATTAAGAATTTTACTGTTTAGCTCATTTTCCTCTTTATTTATAATACTTTTAAAAAGCTCTATTGAGTTTTTATTATCAGCTTTAACTGTTATTTCCGCGTCAGGCAGGTTGTTAATTGCAAAAACAATTAACGTTTCATCGAAGTATTTTTTATCATTTTCAGCCAGCGAATCTAAAAGAAGTTTAATATTCTCAAATTCAGCAATTGCAGGAATTACAATAACTGTATTATAAAATTTACTCTCAGAAAGCTCTAAACACCATTTAGAGTCAGAATACTTCTTAAAATATTTTTTCACTTTAAAAGGAAGTGTTTCGTCATTTATATTTTTAATTATCATTTTGAATAATTCCCTAACGCAGGAACCGGACATGTCCGTTCCTATTAAAAGATCTGAAAATCTAACTTAAAAAGTCTCTGTCAATAATTTTTTGCGCGGTTTCAAAATCCGGACCTTCAATCCAGTTTATTTCAACACCCTCTTTTTCCATTTTGCGAAACCATGTCATTTGCCGTTTAGCAAACTTATGAATTGAACTATTAAGCTTCTGAAACATATCGTTATAATTTAATTCGCCCTTTAAATACATTCCTAAAAATTTATACTCCAGACCAAAAAACATCATTTTTTCATAGGAAACACCTTCGTGTAAAAGTCTCTTTGCTTCTTCAATCATTCCATTTTCTAATCTTGCTTTTAATCTTTTTGTAATGCGCTCTTTAATAATTTCCCGATCCAGCTTTACGCCAATTACAACCGCGTCAATATCAGGCCGATTTAACAAAACTTTGTTCTGTTCATCTTCGGCAATTATAATCGCATTTATAACACGTTCCTTGTTCAAAAGGTCAGTAGTATTATGTAAATTTGGGTTTACTCTTTTTAGTTTTTCCTGAAGTTCTTCAATTTTAAGTTTGTTTAGCTGGGCAATTCTTTTTTCACTAAAATCCGCATATGATAATTCATATTTTTTTAGCAACGAGTGAATATATAATCCGGTTCCCCCGGCAAGGATTGCGGTTTTTTCCTTTTCTTTAATATCATTAAATGCATGAACAAATAATTCATTAAATCTAAAAAGATTAAACTCATCAGTTTTCGGATCAAGTTTATCAATTAGATGATATGGAATTTGTTTCCCTTCAATTGTATAATCATCAAGATCTTTGCCGGTTCCAATATCCATCCCTTTATATATTTGTCGTGAATCCGCTGAAATGATTTCACCGTTGTAACGGGATGCAATCTTAGATGCTAATCTGGTTTTACCTACTGCGGTTGGACCTAAAATGACTATTAAATTTTTAGACATTTTAAAATAAAGTGTTTACTGGTGAAAATGTGATTGTAATCTTTACTCCGGCATTACGTCTGTTTTGCACCAATATATCGCCCTTAAGTTCGCTAACAATCTTTTTGCAGAATGTCAATCCTAGTCCGGCGTGTTCAGGTTTTTCGAAAGAATAAAAGGGATCAAAAACATTTTTCAAATTACTGTTGGGAATTCCACAGCCAAGATCCTTAAATATAATCTTAATTTTCCCTTCAGATTTTTTTGTTATTATTTCTATCGCGCCGCCTTCAGGCATTGCTTCCACCGCGTTCTTAACTATCTCTGAATAACACTGATAGAATAATTTTAAGTCAAGTTTTACTAATACACTTTCATCAAATTTATTTTTAATTGATGAATTATTTTCTTCCAGATATGTATAAACTTTTTGCGAGAAGTCTTCCAGTACATTATTTAAATTAACCGTTACAGGACGGGCTATAATTGAGGAATCAACAAAAGAAACGGTTGTCATTATAAGCTCTGTTACATCGCTAATCTGATTATTCAACATCAAGATTACTTTTTCTGCATCCTCCGGAAGTCCTTTGTTTTTAAGGTGTTCAGCATATCTTTTACTGATAAGCATTGGTTTTTTAATTTCTCTTTGCAAAAAATGGGCAAACTTGTTAAATGTTATGTCTGAACTTTTGTTTAATTCTCTTTCCAGGCTTGTTATCTGATTTATTTTAGGAACAACTATTTTGCCCAATAAAAAAAGCTTTAATTCATCATCTGTGGTAAAAACATTTTCACCTTTATCCATAAGCTGAATGACAGCCACACAATTATTATCGCCATCTATAAAAGGGAAGTATAAAGAACTTTCGTCGGGAAACTCTAATTTAAGTTTTAGAATTTCATGATCTTCTTCTATTTTATCATTTTCCTCAAACAATACGGGCTTTTTATTTTTGGCAATCCAGCCGGTTATTCCAGCATCAAAATCAAGTTTCACTTCAAGACCTTTGTGCCCTTTAGAAGATCGTGTAAATAAAGTGTTCTCTAAATTATTTACAAAGTAGAGCACAACATTCTTTGCGTCATTAATTGTTTCAACCGCAGTTACTATACTTTTCTCCAAACTTTCTAAATCATTGCTCGATATAATTGTAGAAATGTTTTCCAAAATTAATTTTGAATATTCAGCTTCCAGATCCGTTTTCTGCTCATGAATAACATTTTGCTCCGGTGAAGTTTCATCGGATGATTCTTCTAATGCATAAGAATCATCTATAATTATATCGTCACTTGATGTATAATCGCCAACTTCCGACGTTGGAATCGGCATTTCTTCGGTTGTTTCATATTTCTCGTAGTAATCAGAACTATTCTCAATATAGTTCTCGCCAAATTCTACTTTGTTAATCTCTTCATAAAGTAACGCTTCATCAATGTTTAAACTGCTCTTTTCTTTAATATCATTGGCAATATTACTTATGAATTCATCTTCGTCAATATCTATTATAGGTTCCTCGTCTTTTTCATTTTCGTTATCTTCATCATCAAATACCTCCAATTCATCGTCGGCATTTTCTATTTCTGCTTTTTCTAATTCAGCAATGTCAGGTTCGATTATTATTTCGTCGGGTAATTTAGGTTTTCTGTTTTTATCATCTTCAAAAATTAAGTTATCTAATTGATTAAGATTTTCCTTTATATCAGGATTCTGCTCAATTAAATAATCAAGAACTTCTGGCTTCAGTTTAATGAGATATGAATCCGTTATAGCAACAGAAGTAGAAACACGCTTAGAATTGGCAGTATATTCATGTTGACCAAAAAACTGATTATCAGAATGAATAATTGATGTTTTTCTATTTGCGGCAGATTTTATGAGTATATCGATTTCACCACTTATAATTAGATAAATTGCATCAACTTCCGAATTTTCATGATATATAATCTGTCCTTCGGAAACTGTTATTAGTTCTCCAACAACTTTATCTGAGTCGAAGTATTCGAAATCAATATTGTCAAAAAGTTTAGTATCACTTAACGTTTGAAGGATATGCTTTTCCATAAGACCAATTATATTATACAATTATAAATAGCTATCAAGTAGAATAATAAAATTATTGGGCAATTTCAATTTGGAAATTATACCAAAATATGATTAACAATATAAAATTACTCGGCAGATAAAGTTATGAAACTTGAAAATCTTGGTTATTTAGATTAAGTTTTGATAAACACTTCTAAAAAATTGAGACCAAAAATGAAATCGTTTATGACCTTTTTTCTAATTTTAGTTATTCCAATTTTAATCTTTTCGCAAAATAAATTAATAGAGGGAATAATATTAAACAGCAATAATGACACTCCGATTAAGGAAGTTAATATTTTAATACAGGACTCAAATAAAGGAACAGTTACAAATTCCAAAGGAGAGTTTAAGCTTGAAAATGATTTTAACAAACCTGTTATTTTAAAAATTTCTTATGTCGGTTTTAAAACAGAATCAGTGAACGTAAGCCCCGGACAGACAAATTTAACTGTTTATTTAACTCCACTGGTAATTCCAATTGGCGAAACAATTGTTACATCGGCAAGATATCATCGGCAAATAAAAGATATTCCGTTTCCCTTAGAAATAGTGGATAGTGAAGAGATTGAGAAATCATCCGTTGTGTCATTGTCAGATGCGCTTGATAAAAAACCGGGACTTTCAATTTCACGGGATGGAATCTGGGGAACTCACATTAACATAAGAGGATTAAGCAAAAATAATATAGTTACGCTTATAGATGGGAATAGAATTGAAACCGGGACTTCAATTGCCGCCGGTATGTCTATGATTGATTTAAACGATGTTGAACGAATTGAAGTTATTAAAAGCGCGTCTTCTCCTCTTTACGGTTCAGGAGCACTTGGCGGGGTTGTAAATATAATTTCTAAGGAGAGCCAATATGATAGCGCGTTTTTCCTTACAGGATCCGTGAGCAGCAATTATAACAGCGTTAACAGCAGTAGAAGCGGAAATATATTTTTGAAATCGGGAGGAACAAACTGGTTTGCAAAGATTAATGGGACTGTGAGAGAAGCAGCAAACGTGGAAACACCAAAGGGTGAATTAGAAAACAGTCAGTTTAAGGATAATAATATTTCAGCAAGTATCGGAGTTCAGCCTTTTGAAGATCATGAAGTTGTGTTGAAGTTACAAAGATTTTATGCTGAAGATGTTGGTATTCCCGGAGGAGCACCTTTTGCGGAACCGGCAAAAGCAAGATATCCTGAGGAAAAGAGAGAGCTTTACAGTGTAGAATACCGGATAAATAATCTGGTAAAATCAATGTCTAATCTTTCTATAAAGTATTTTCATCAGCTTATTAATCGCAGAGTAGAACTAATTCCAAATGCCAACACAATTGTAAAACCCAATGCTGATCATAATATAAATGGGATACAGCTGCAAACAGAATGGACATTAGGCAAAAACAATTTATTTATTGCCGGCATTGATGCATGGAATAGACATTTGCGTTCATGGAGGACCAAGGAAATTAAAGCTAAAAATCAGATTATTGGCGAAAGACCTGTTCCTGTATCCGATTACAGAAGTATAGGAGTTTTTGCTCAAGATGAAATACAAATTATAAAAGACAAACTCAGTTTAACATTAGGCGGAAGAGCAGATCAAATAAATGTAAAAAATGATGATTCGTATAATCCGGATTATATAATTGTGAACGGAGTTAAAAATGATTCGCCTCCAACAAAAATGCTATTGTGGAAAAGCAGCGAAGAAAATGATATTTCTTACAGTGCCAATGCCGGATTTCTATTTAAGGCTATAAATGATATTGATTTGACATTAGATATTAGTCATTCGTTCAGATCACCTTCTCTCGAAGAACGGTATCAATTTATACAGTTAGGCTCAATTACTTATTTGGGTAATTCCGATCTTGATCCCGAAAAAGGTACGTTTTTTGATTTTGGAGTCAGAGTCTGGAAACCAGCGTTTTCATTTACGGGGAATGTTTTTGTAAATTATATGAACAACCTGGTAATTGATGAATGGCAGAATGATCAGCTATATGTAAAGAATAATGTGGGTAAAGCAAGATTATACGGATTTGATTTTTCAATCAATTATAATATATATAAAGATTTTGTTTTATATTCCAGTGCTTCGTATGTACGTGGTGAAGATACGGAAAATAATTTGGATCTTCCCGAAATACCTCCGCTAAACGGTAGATTAGGTCTTAGATTTAACGCTGCTGAATATGCATCTTTAGATATATCCGGTTCATTCTCTAGTGATCAGGAAAAGGTTTCTAAGAGTGAGTTGTCTACCGCGGGATATTCTCTTTTCGATTTAAGCATAAATTCTTTTCCCATAAAATTGGGCAGTATTAAACTAAATCTTTTCGCCGGAATCCAAAACATATTTGATAGAGGTTATAGAAATCATTTGTCAACCTACAGAGGAATTATTAGATTAGAGCCAGGCCGAAATATATTCGCAAAAGCCGTAATCAATTTTTAATCACTTTAAATTATAAATAGAATGAATAATATTAATTTTAGACAAATTGGAACTATTTATACACCATTTAATTCATTAGAAAATATGCCTATACAACCGGCAGCAGCCGATGGTGTAAAAGGAACTGTAGAGGTATTCCCGGAATTTACAGAAGGATTAAGTGATCTGGAGGGTTTCTCTCATATATACCTCATTTTTCATCTTCATTTATCTACTGATTATAGACTAAAAGTTAAACCGTTTCTTGATGACGAATTAAGAGGTGTTTTTTCAACCCGTGCTCCTAAAAGACCCAATCCCATTGGTATTTCGGTGGTTAAACTTATAAGTGTAAAAAATAATATTCTTGAAGTTGAAAACTTAGATATATTTAATGGAACTCCTTTGTTGGATATAAAACCGGCTATTCCGGATATGTATAATTTGGAAAACTGTAAAATTGGATGGATTGAAAAAAGCAAAAACACAATTAAAGAAAAGAAATCGGATGGTAGATATTTATGGACAAAGGTATGAGATTTATTTTTATGCGATAAAAATAAATATAAGTAAAAAAACACTTGCTATAATAATTAATATTTTGTTATTTTAGTCCGATTAGGGAAAAATAATTCGGGCATAAAGTGGCGCTTATGAAATCCTTTAAAAAATATTATCCGTTTTTTATAGTGTTATTAATTTCAATCTTAAATACTGGTTTTAGCGAACCGGCTAATTATAGCTGGCTTGGTATTGTCCTGGTCATTATTTCTATAATTTTAATTTTCGAATATTTGGAAAAGACTCAGTCAAAAAGATCTAAATTTTGGAGCTGGAATTTTCCTGGCAAATTTAAACATTCATTCAAGTTTAGCATATTCTACGGTGCGCCAATTTCAATAATTCTTTGTTTTTTTATCTATAACAAAGCTGAGCCATTGGATTTATTTCTATTCTTAATTGTACCGGTAATGGCAGTTTTTGGCTGGGTAGGATTTAATGATTGGATAGTTTTAAAAAAAATAATGTATGAAAACAAATCTAATGTTAAGCTATAACTTTAAAGATTCTCTGTTTTGTAAAATTTATTTGCCAAAAAAGTGATCCCAAATTATTATCTTAGAAATATAACAACCGGAGTTAATTAATGAAGTATCATCATACTGGCATTCCTACAACAATTCCTCAAAAAGATGAAGTTTATTTAGAAAAATACGATTTACACTGCACTGATCATGAATCCAATTCGTTTGGAATACAATGGATGCGTTACGGAACCAACTGTACTCTTCCAAAAGTTGTTCAGGAAGTTGCTCATGTAGCTTTTCAGGTTGAGGATATTACCGAAGCTTTAAAAGGAAAGGAAGTATTAATTGAACCTAATAGTCCAAGCGAAGGAGTTATTGTCGCGTTTATTATAGAGAACGGCGCCCCTATAGAATTTTTACAATACTTATAAATTATATCGAAAGGAATTACCATCTGGGAAACTGGTTATATCAGGGTGTTTCTACCCTTCGACCAGACTCAGAGTGATATCACAAATTTAATTGTACATTTTATTAACAGTCTAATCCGACTCTGCTAAAGTCGGTTTTTTTTATTCAATTTTGCCATTATTTAAATAAACCTTAAATAGCTGAATGTTATCAAATTAAATCTTGTACAATAAATTTAATTTCTGTAATTTATCTTCCAATGACTTATCAGTCACATTTTGGGAGTATATAATGAAAGCATCGAATCTTGAATTTGAAGATGAATCATTTAAAACCTACTTAAAAGATTCATTAGGTATACTTGAAGTAAAAGAAGACGCATATTCATCACTAACCCAGATTAATGAGGGATTTAAGGTAATTGACTGGTTTGAAGAACTTAAAAGGAAAAGCAGTGTCTTGGGGATTTTAGTTTTAAGTGATCCCAAATTTAATTGTAAAATTCTTTATGAAAAATTTTTAAGTTTAATAAGCGGCGAAAATCTTGTAGAATCGGAGCCTCATAAAATTCAAACCCTCAATACCGAATTAAGAAGTAAACAAATAAACATGCTTCATAATTTAACTTTAAACACCTTGGAATTTCCAAAACTGGTGATATCCTTTATAAATGGCTGTGTTGTAACTCCGTTTATTGGAACAACTCTGGCATCCGATATTAAAATTGCTACAAAAGACACAATCTTTTCATTTGCCCATAAAAAATACGGATTGCATCCTACAGGGGCTATTCCGTTTTTCTTATACGAAAGTTTAGGTTATTCCCGGACAAAAAAACTTCTGTATACTAAAAACGAAATTACTGCAAATGAGTTATTAGAATTAGGATTAATTGATAAGGTAATTGAAGAATATAACTTTGATGAAATTTTTGAATATGCAAATAAGATGGTTCAAGAAAATTCAAATATTGCAACAACTAAAGAACTGATAAATAAATCACTTCTCGATCAATACAAAGAGTTTATGGAACTTGAAGAACACATGGTCTTTTCATAAAACAGAAAAACCCAACTTTTTAGAAAAGTTGGGTTTTTTTATACCAATAATAATTTATAACCTAAACACCTAATGTAGTGCCTTCGCCTCTTAAATCACTAATAGCTTCTAAAACTCTGGCTTTCATTCCATTCATAGCTAGTTTCAAATAACCACGAGGATCGTACATTTTCTTGTTGCCAATTTCACCGTCAACTTTAAGAACGCCATCATAGTTTTTTAACATGTGATCAACTATCGGACGAGTAAACGCATACTGTGTATCAGTATCAACATTCATTTTAATTACACCATAATCCAAAGTTTCTCTAATTTCAGCTAAAGAAGAACCAGAACCACCGTGGAATACTAAATCGAAAGAAGCAGCTTCGCCGCATTTTGCAACAACTGCATCCTGACCTTCTTTAAGAATAGAAGGGCGTAATTTTACATTACCTGGTTTGTAAACACCATGAACATTGCCAAAAGTAGCAGCAAACATATAACGTCCGCCTTCAACTTCCGCTAATCTTTCTTGTACGTAAAGCATATCTTCAGGAGTTGTATATAATTTATCAGCAGGAGCATCTTCGTTAGAAACACCATCTTCTTCGCCGCCAACAACACCGGCTTCAACTTCTAAAATAATTCCTAAATCTTTACATTCTTTTAATAATTCAACTGATACATCCATGTTATCTTTTAAAGGAATAGCAGAACCATCAAACATATGCGAATTAAATAATGGTTTATCACCTTTTTCAACTCTTTTTCTCGATTCGGCTAATAACGGCTTTAAGAAAGATTCAACTTTATCAGCCTGACAGTGATCAGTGTGAAGCGCGATATTTATATCATATCTTTCAGCTATTAAATGAACATGGTTAGCAATTGAAATTGCACCAATAACAGCATCTTTTAATGCACCTGACGCGAATTGACCGCCGCCGGTAGATACTTGAATAATACCATCTGATTTAGCTTCAGCAAAAGCTTCGATACATGCATTAGCACTAGCTTCGCTTGTTACATTAATTGCAGGATAAGCAAATTTATTTTTCTTCGCGTTATCAAGCATTTTACAATACTTTTCATAATTTACAACAGGCATTTTATTCTCCTTTTTAAATAAGTAAATTTTTCGCATTTAGAATAATTTTAAGATCCCAAATATACCTAAATTAGTTATGAATTCAAATTACTTCGGATTACAAAACAATTGTAAAACTATGTTTACAATAAGTTAATAAGGTTTATTTCGGGAAGGATATTACTTATTTTAGATGATTCAATTTGGAGAGTTAATGTGAAGAAAAACAATAAAACAAAAGCTGTAGTATTCGATCTTGACGGAACACTTGTTCAATCGCACGAAACAATTTATTATTCCATGATGAATGCTTTCAAAGCACTTAATATTCATGCTGAAGTTCCTTTAGAGGAATTTAGTGATTTCATAGGATTGCATTTTGATGATATATTTAAAAATTTCGGAGTTACAGTTCCAGACTTCGAAGAATTTTTAACCATCTACAAAGAGTTTTATGCGGAAAATTTAAATACTTCAAAATTATATCCGGGTGTAGTAGAAATTCTAGAATCCCTGAGAAAACAAAAAATTAGGATTGCTCTTTTAACTACAAAGGGGCAGGATCAGGCCGAGTTTATTTTAAAACATTTTGAACTTGATAAATATTTTAACATGATAATGGGACGGACTCCGGCAATTGAAGTAAAGCCTTCTCCCGAATCACTTTTTATAATATGTCACGAATTTAGAGTCGAGCCGTCTGAAATAATTATGGTCGGTGATTCTGAAATGGATATTAGATGCGGAAAAAATGCCGGCTCAAAAACATGCGCGGTTTCATTTGGCTACAGGACTGTTGAAGCTATAAAAAAAGAGAAGCCGGATTTTATAATAAACGAACTTTTGCAGATTGAAAAACATCTATAGACGCAATACTGAAAGGATTTTATGAGCTGGGCTCTTAGATTATTAATAGCTGTTTTATTGTTTTTCGTATTTGAATTATATCTTTTTAAAAAGATAACGGGCGCAATAAAAAATTTATTCAAAAATTTTGATCGTAAAAAGTTAAGGTTTGTCCGGTTACTTTTGCTTATCTACTTTAATTTTTATCCGATGTACGGAATATTTTTGCGTATAAGCGGAAGCCGTAATTTACAGCTTCCCGAAAATAGTTTTACTGACTATTTTATTATTTATCCATTCTGGCTGCTTGTAATGTTTGTTTTTCAGATTTCAATTTTAACACTTCCGTTTGATCTTCTTAAACTTGCACTGTGGAAGTTTTATAAAAAAGCGAAAAACAAAATTGTAGTTTGGGAATCGGGATATGTCTTAGCATTATCCGTTGTTTTTTTATTCTACATCCCGGCCAGAGTTATATATGATTATAATACAGTTGATACCAGAATTGTAGAATATGAAAAAGAAAAGCTGCCGGAAGCTTTAAAGGGATTTAAAATTGGTCTTATCTCCGATGTTCAGGCCGACAGGTATACTGATAAAAAACGATTTGATAAGTTTATATCGGTCTTAAACGAAGCAGAGCCGGATTTAGTTTTAATTGCCGGTGATATTATAACCAGTACACCGGATTATATTGAATCTGCTGCGGAATCTTTAAGCGAAATTAAAACGGTTTATGGAACATACTCATGTGTAGGCGACCATGATAACTGGGCTTACAGAGGTGATTATAAAAGAAGTTTACGGGAAGTTACAGCGGCATTAAAGAACGCCGGAATACCAATGATTGATAATGACAGAATTAAACTAAACGTAGATAGTGCAAAAATTGGAGTTACGTTTATAACTGATAATTATGTTACACGTGTTAAAAGAAAAACGATTGATAGTCTTTCTAATGATAATTGTGATCTGGAAATATTTTTAACACATCAGCCAAATGAAGATATAGTTAACGCGGCAAGAGAAAATAATTATGATCTCTTTTTTGCCGGACATACACACGGCGGACAGATTACGTTATTATTCCCATTTTTTAAGCCATCTATTACACATGTTGAAACTAATTACGTACGCGGAGATTTCTGGTTCGATAAAATGCTGATGATAGTTACACCCGGACTCGGAATGTCGCTTGCTCCGATCAGATATAACTCAACGCCGGAAATTACGATCATAAAATTAATTTAACGGGATTAAAATGAACGAAATAATATTAAGCGGAATTTATATTTATCCGGTAAAATCTCTTGGCGGAATATCACTTGAATCATCTGAAGTTGTAGAGCGTGGTCTTAAATACGACAGACGATGGATGCTTGTTGATGAAAACGGATTATTTATAACACAGAGAAAATTTTCTAAGCTGGTTCATTTCAAATTAAGTTTCGCTGAAAACGGATTTGAAGTTTTACATAAAACCACAAATGATAAAATTGTGATTCCGTTTGAAACTGATTCAACTGAAACAATTACTGTAAATGTGTGGAACGATTTTGTTAAAGCTAAAGTTGTATCAGAAAAAATCTCTAATTGGTTTACAAAAAAACTTGATATGAAGTGTAATCTGGTATTTATGGATGAAGATTCTATTCGCAAAGTTGAAAATAAACCGTGGGTAACTGATGAGATTGTGAGTTTTGCTGATGCTTATCCGTTTTTAATAATTAGTGAAGAATCTTTAACTGACTTAAACAGCAGATTAATTGATAAAGTTGAAATGGATAGATTTAGACCTAATTTTGTTGTAACGGGCTGCAATGCATATGAAGAAGATGAGTGGAGCGAATTTAAAATTGGCGGACTCAATTTTAAAGGAGTTAAGTCTTGTGCCAGATGTGTAATTACAACCATTGATCAAAATTCCGGCGAGAAAAATTCGGAAACCTTAAATATTTTATCAACCTTTAGAAATACTGATAACAAAATTATGTTTGGGATGAATCTATTGCATTTATGTAACGGAAGATTATCTTTGTACGACAAAATTGAAGTAATTAAAAGAAAGATAATATGATTAAAAATAAAAACGAGTTTTATGTAGACTATAAAACAAACGAAAATTCTCTAGTTTGCGACTTGAATTTATTCCCATTTGAAACAAAGTTAAGCTTTGTGCCGTTAATAAAATTTTGGGAAACTGCTCTTGAATCAGACAATTCAATTGTAAAGAATTTAACAAAAGATCTGTTTAATGAAATAAATAAAAAGGAAGAATTTTCTAAACCGATAGAAGATTTATCTGTTCTAAAGAAAAACGATTATATAATTGAAACACTAATGAGTGCTATCTATCCTTCATCCCAGTTAAGTTCAATTATTTCAGTCTCCGTTCCGCCATTTAAAATGGAACCCTTTTATGCAACCCCGACTTTCGAGGAGTTTTTTAAGCAAAACTGGATGTCTGAACTTGTTAGTAATGTTAAGGATAGTAAAAAATTACTAATGAGTAAAATTATTAGTGCTTATTCATTAATTCTTCAAAAATTATATGGAATACATTTAGATGAAATTCATCCTATGCAGGCTAAAGTTATTGATAAAGAATCGGGCTTAGGCAGATATTACCAACTAATTTTAGATCCCCGGTTTGTTGATGTTGAGACGGTTGGGGAATTGCCTAAAATAGACGAGGATAAATTAAAGGATATTAAAAGGGATATTTGGAATTTTGATAAATGGAAAGATTTTCTTGATCCTAAAAGTTTTATAATAACAGGGCTTTCAACCGTTAATTTTGTTGATGTTACAGAACAGCAGACATTATCTCTTTTAAGGCACGAACTTCTGGATAGTGATGCAATAAGTTCATTCGACCGTGTTAAATCGATTAGAGATAAATTACGAACGTTAACAAATATGCCAAATATACGAATTGGCTTAGTTGCGTTTCCGTCAACAAGTTCTTCCTTTTTTAAACAGGCAACCAAAATTGGCGAAAGTTTTATTTTACAAAAACTTGGCCAGTTTGAATGCTCTGATATGGCCGGATCGGTTTATGATGTAGCATTCCAGACTAAAAAGCCAGTTATAATTGAGTGTTTAGAAAGTTATGAAGGAAAAACAATTATTGAAGAAGAAATATTAGGGCAGGATATTAAAAATTTAATGGTTGTTCCTTTACTAATTCAAAATTCAATTGTTGGTTTTCTGGAAGTTGGTTCAAAAACAGTCGGCGAAATAAATCAGCTTACAGCAATGAGATTTCAAAAAATTTATTCTTTATTTGCTACTATTTTAGATAGAAGTCTTAAAGCAAATGAGAATAAAATTCAGGCTATAATTAAAGAAAAATGTACTTCTCTACACTCTTCAGTTGAATGGAAATTTCAGGAGGCGGCTTATGAACAATTAGCCGGTGAAGAAAATGAAAAGATTTCGATGTTTGAAGAAATTGTTTTTGAAGGTGTATATCCTCTATTTGGTGTTTCCGATATTAGAGATTCTTCGATGCACAGAAATAGAGCTATCCAGGATGATTTGCTTGAACATTTAGAAGTTGTAAAGGATATTTTGAAGGAAACAGTTTCATATAAAAGTCTGCCTTATCTGGATGAACTTTCGTATAGAACGGGGAAGATATACAACCGAATTAAAAACGGGTTAAATTCTGGCGATGAAATAAGCACAATAGATTTTTTACAAAATGAAATTGTAGATGTTTTTGAACATATAAGGAACTATGATCCGGTTCTTGATGAAAGAGTTGCAGATTATTTGAAACTAATAAATCCGCACTTAAGAATTTTCTATAAAGAAAGAAAATCATACGAAGATAGTGTAAATCAACTTAACGACGCGATTTCCGGTTTTGTGGATGAAGCAGAAAATGCCGCTCAGGAAATGTATCCTCACTATTTTGAAAAGTATAAAACTGATGGAATTGAACATAGTATTTACATTGGCCAATCAATTGCGCCGACAAAACAATTCAGCAAAATGTACTTGCAGAATTTAAGATTGTGGCAGCTTATTTTAACCTGCGGAATTGCTTTAAAAGCTGAAAAGTTAAAATCGTCTCTCCCAATTCCTTTAGAATTAACACATTTAATTCTGGTTCAAAATGCTCCATTAGCAATCAGATTTAGAACTGATGAGAAAAAATTTGATGTTGACGGAACATATAACATCAGATACGAAATAATGAAGAAAAGAATTGATAAGGCTTTAATTAAAGGAACGGAAGAAAGATTAACACAACCCGGGAAAATTGCGGTTATATATTCTCAGACCAAAGAGAAACTAGAATACAAAAAATATATAGAGTATTTACAGGCTCATAATTATTTGAATGAAAATATTGAAGAACTTGAACTTCAGGATTTACAGGGTGTGCAGGGTTTAAAAGCTTTACGTGTTGATGTAAACATGAATACAGATGCGGATAATATAATCCATTTAAAAAATAGAGTTGATGTTTCTGTAAATGAATTAGGAAATATTGTGTAATTGGAGTTGTAATTTGATTTTAGGTGAGAATACCAAAAAGCCGGTGATTAAATACCCTTGTCTCTGGACTTATAAAATGATTGGAAATGATGTTGAAAAGATGATTGACACTGTTGAAATGGTAATTGTTGACAGAGCTTATGAAATAATTCCTTCGAACGTGAGCAAGAATAATAAGTATTTTAGTCTTTCGTTAAAGATTAATTTAAACGATGATAATGAAAGGCAATTTATTTTTGAAACACTGCAAAATGCAGAGCATATCAAAATAGTTTTATAATAAAAAATTTTAAAGTTGCTTCAAAAGGAAAAAAGTCATATTATTAGTTATGTCAAATATTGAAATAACCTCTTGGTTAAGAATAGATATTACTCACAACATTATTCTTTTAATTTTTCAAAATTGGCATAATAAAAGATGTTGATAGCAATATTTAGTTATGGGGATATTTCAAATATTGAACAAACTATCAGCATACTTAGGAGTCTTATTTTATATATTCTGCTAATTTATTAGCGCTTGGTTTTTTTTATGGGGAAAAGGTACACCGGCAGTTAATAGCTGCCGGGAACCTTTAATTGAGTCCAGAAAATTCGTATCCTAATTTTATTAATAATAAGTGTTTCCCCTATGATGCAATCTATGTTCACGAGTGGCAGTACAAAACTTGTTAAAAATCTTAACAAACATCACGTCTTAAATCTGGTTAGAATGCACACCGGAGTTACTGCAAGAGATATAAGTAAAATCACAAAACTTCAAATGTCAACTGTACTTTATACTTTAAGGTCGCTAAAAGAAGACGGGCTTTTAAAGGAAATTGGATATGGAAATTCGACTTTGCATGGCGGAAAACCTCCAATTGTCTGGGATATTGCCGGTGAATATGGATATGTAATTGGCATTGGACTTATATCAAAAGAGGTTCGTGTTGTATTAATGGATTTCAATGAAAAGGTTCTATATAAAAAGAATTTTGCCGTTAAAAAATATAAAGACGCAAAAGATCTTACAGATCAATTAGTTTCAATTATTAAGTTTATAATAAAAGAAAATAAAATTTCGTCAGAACGGGTTTTAGGTGTAGGAGTCGGTTTTTCCGGATTAGTTGATTTTTCCAGAGGAGTTGTTACTAAGGCAACTGGTTTTCATTTTGAAAATGTTCCTCTTAAAGAGATGCTTGAGAAGGAATTCGATTTTAAAATTGAAATTGAAAATAACGCAAACGCTGGTGCGCTGGGCATAAAATGGCTGCATGAAGAAGCAAAAACAATTCCGAATATTTTATATCTGACTGTCCATAAGGTTTTTGGTGCTATGGGAGTAGGACTTATAATTGATCATAAACTTTTTCATGGCGCAAATTTTTCGGCTGGCGAAATTGGTTCTTTTTTAAGGATCAACAATTGGAAGAAAATTCTTAAAAGTGCAAAAAACAAAGTAGCTGATTATAAAGTGCTTGAAGCTTACAATAAACATAAAGATGAAGTAATTGATATTCCGACTGTAATAAAATTGGCAAAAACTAAAAATGAATCCGCTATATTTATTTTACGGGAAGTTGGAAAAGAAATAAGCCGGCAATTGGTGTTTCAAATAGATTTACTTGATCCGGATGTAATTTACATGGGAGGCGGTATGTGTGATGCTCAGGAATTTATTGATCCTATAATTAAAGAAAGAGTTCCTGCACAGGTAATTGCAAATTCATCTAAAGCCACACCTATAAAATATTCTCCGTTTGGAATGTATTCTGTTGCTATGGGCGGAGCTGCTCTGATCTTTCAGTTTATCTTTGGAAAAAGTGAAAATTGCTGATTATAATTATTTGTACCTGATTCTGAGCTTAGTTTATATTCTGCAATTTTAGTATATTCATTTCGATTTATCAATTTCTAATTAAGCTAATTCTAGATATGAAAAGAAAAACATTTTTAAAAACCGCAGGCTCCGTCCTGGCTTTATCAACAATTCCTACTAATATTTTTTCTGAAACCTTACCAAATAAAATTAAACCAAAGAGATTAAAAAAAGGTGATACAATAGGGTTAGTTTCCCCGGGAAGCTTTATAACTGAAGATTCTCTTGAAGAAGCAATTGAAAGTCTGGAGCTGTTAGGTTATAAAGTTAAGTACACCAATAGAATCCTTAATAAATACGGGTATCTTGGCGGTAAGGATAAAGACAGAGCTGATGATATAAATGAAATGTTCGAAAGAAAAGATATAGACGCGGTTGTTTGTGTAAGAGGCGGTTACGGCTGTGCGCGAATGCTGGATTATGTTGATTATGATTTAATAAAGAATAACCCTAAAATAATTGTTGGCTATAGTGATATAACAGCATTGCTGTATGCTATTACCGCTAAAACGGGATTAGTAACATTTCACGGACCGGTTGGCATTTCAACTTTTAATGAATTTTCAGTCAGCTATTTTAATGAAGTTCTTATAAACGCAAATAGTAATCTGGAATTATTAAGTGTAGTTGAAGAAGGAAAAGAAGATAATAATGAATACCAGATTATAAAAATTACTGAAGGAACTGCTGAAGGTGAATTGGTTGGCGGTAACTTATCAATAATTGTTACAATGATTGGAACTGAATATGATATTGATTCAAAAGGAAAATTAGTTTTTCTGGAAGAAATTGGTGAGGAGCCTTATAGAGTTGATAGAATGCTTACTCATATGATTCAGGCCGGAAAATTTAAAGATGCTGCCGGAATTGTTTTGGGAGTTTTTAGAAATTGTGATCCTGATAAAGATGATCCTGAGTTTGAAGATTCATTATCGCTGATACAAGTTTTGGAAGACAGGCTGGGGAGTTTAGGAATTCCGGTAATTTATGGATTATCATTTGGGCACATTAGCAATAAATTTACTTTGCCTTTTGGAATAAAAGCCAGGCTAAATGTAAGTCAGGAAAAACTCACACTAATTGAAAGTGCGGTTGTGTAAATATGTTTGCCGAAGTTGTTTTTCCTCTGCCATTTAGAAATTCCTTTACATATAAAATACCGGAAGAGTTTCTTGACGCGGTTGAAATGGGAGTGCGTGTTGTTGTTCCCTTTGGGAGAAGGATTTTAACCGGCTTTGTGATAAATGTGCTGGACGATTGCAAAGTTGAGGGGCGGATTAAAAACATTCAGGATGTTTTAGATACAGAACCAATCTTTAACAACGAATCTCTAAAGTTCTATAAATGGATTTCAGATTATTATTTAAGCTCTCTCGGAGAAGCGTTAAGAAATTCAGTTCCGTACGGTACCGAAGTTGAAACAAAGCGCAAGATAATTTCTGATATGGAATATTGTTATGATCTTTATGAATCAGAAAAGAAAAAAGATAGTACCCGTGGTAAGATATTAAGATTCCTTTCTGAAAAGGAAACTTGCAAACTAGCTTATTTGCAAAAAGTTGTAAAGAAGAAAAATATTTATTCCATTCTAAAAACACTTCATAAAAATGGTGCTATAACAATTGTTGATGAGGTTGAAGGTGCCAAAGTAAGAGTTAAAAAAGTAAAAGCAGTTAAGCTTAATAAACCATTAGAAGAACTTTATGATTCAATAGGAACAATTGAAAAAAGGAGTCCGAAGCAGGCTTTAATACTTTTAGAAATGATATCTGCCAAAGGTAAAGAAATTCAATTATCCGATCTGCTAAAAAAAACTGAGTCTTCGGCATCATCTGTAGACGGATTAGTTCAGAAAGGTTATTTGGAAATTTTTGATCTGGAAATTAAAAGAAATTATTTAGAAACCTACGATGAAGAACTTAAGAATATAATTTTAACAGATCAGCAAAGTAAAATTGTTACAACTGTTAATAAGTCCATAGATAAAGACGAATTTAAATCATTCCTTTTACATGGTATTACCGGAAGTGGTAAAACACAGGTATATATTGAATTAGCAAAAAAAGTTCTGGCAAAAAATAAAACCGTATTAATTCTTGTTCCGGAAATATCTTTAACTCCGCAAATGACTTCCCGATTGATAAATAATTTTGGTGACTCTGTTGCTGTTCTTCATAGCCAGATGTCGATTGGTGAAAGATTTGATTCATGGCGAAGTATTGTAAATGGCGAAAGTACAGTTGTAGTGGGTGCAAGATCAGCTTTGTTTGCGCCGTTAAAAAATTTAGGTCTTATTGTTGTTGATGAGGAACATGATCAGAGTTATAAGCAATATGATATGGTTCCTAAATATCAGGCAAGAGATGCCGGAGTAATAAGAGGCTGGATGGAAGGATGCCCGGTTTTATTAGGCTCTGCGACTCCGTCTATCGAGAGTATGTACAACGCTCTTATCGGGAAGTATGAATTGTTAGAACTTCCGGAAAGAATTGATGATGCAAAACTGCCTGATATAAAACTTGTTAACATTAAGATTGAGCAGAAGCAGAAAAGGATGGAAAATATATTTTCTAATGCACTGCTTAAAAAAATTAAAGACAGAATTGAGAAAAATGAAGGTGTAATAATACTTCAGAACAGAAGGGGTTTTGCAACACAAGTTTATTGCGAAGATTGCGGCGAAATTGAAATGTGCAAAGAGTGTTCTGTCGGGATGGTTCATCACATCAGTAAAAATATATTGCAGTGCCATTATTGCGGTGCTTCAAAACCGGTTCCTAAAGGATGTACAACATGCGGTTCTCTTAATATTAAATTTTTTGGAACGGGAACACAAAGGGTTGAAGATGAATTAGATTATTATTTGCCTGATGTAAACATTGAAAGAGTTGATTCTGATACGATCAATAAAAAAGGTAAAATGGGAATTCTTCTCAACAGTTTTAGAAAAGGTGAGATTGATGTTTTAGTAGGAACTCAAATGGTTTCTAAGGGATTAGACTTCGCAAATGTAACATTAGTCGGAGTTATTTCGGCCGAAACAAGTTTGTGGATGCCCGATTTTAGAGCCGATGAAAGAACTTTCCAATTATTAACGCAGGTTTCTGGTCGTGCCGGACGAAGTAAAACAAAGGGTGAAGTAATAATTCAAACTCAGGATGATAAACATTTTGTATTGCAAAAAGTACTTGGCAATGATTACAAAGGCTTTTATGAAAGAGAGATAAAACTTCGTGAAAAAATGGGTTATCCGCCATTTACAAGACTTTGCCTTATTGAAGCTAAAGATCCTAAAGAGGGAAATGTTATTGGCGCTATGAAAGATCTCTATTCGTTATTAACCAAGTATAAAAGCGGATTAAAGATATCGCCTCCTACCGAGGCTGTTATTTTAAAGCTTAAAGGACAGTACCGATATCAAATTTTAATTAAAAGTTTTAGGAAGATTGATCCATCAGGAAGTGTACTTAGAAAAGTTGTATTAGATTCATTTATTGAGTTTAATAAAAGATCAAGATATAGAGATGTCCGTGTGTTTTTTGATATTGATCCGCAGAGTGTGTTATAGAATTATAGTTGTTCTCTTGAGGTTCCGATCCCGATCGAAAGGTATAAATGACAGCCGGCAGCATCTAAACATTGCTTGATAACTACCGGCAATAAATTAAAAATCTATTGAACAAACATTCCTAAAAATGGAACTGCTTTTGTAATGAAGTGGAAAACAATTCCAAATCCTAACCAGAGTCCGAAAATTAAAATAAAGTATTTTACAGTACTTTCTGATTTGAACATTTTTGCAAAACCGATACTTATAAGCGCATAAAACCAGATAGAGAATATATCAAGACGGCTTACCAAAAATCCTACAAAAGTTGATTTATCCATGTCCAAGAAAGATGCAACATCAACACCTGTAAACATTCTGTTCATTGAAAGTGAGAGAATAACAATAACAATAACCTGTAAAATTAAAACATAATACGGAAGTCCATAAGCAACCATAGCACTTGCGTATGTTCCATCGCCACTTAACACAAACTTGACTAAAAGGAAATAAACTCCTGCCAACACAAAGAAAAGTATAAAGGTTACAAAAAGAATTCCCACTCCGCTAAGTACAACTTGAATTCCTCCGCCCGACATGTTTTCCATTTGAGTTCTTGCCGCTTCTAAAGCCTGATCAGCCTGTTCTTGCGTCATAGTACCGCCATCAACCATCCCTTTATAGGCTTCTTCCATTTTTGTCATTTGTTTTTCAATAGTTTCATATTTTATCTGAGGATTGCTCATCAATAAATATTGAGATAAAATAGTAAAAACTATTATTCCGATAATTGGCAACAACCAGTCAATTGCCTTTGCCGGAGTTTTCGCCATGTCAGAAAAAGTAGCAGACGGCTCCGTAAATACACCAACAAGCTTATCAGTATGGGCTATTTCTAATTCTTCTTCATCAAATTCAGATGAATCATTTTTAAGTTCATCATTATTTAATTCTTCCATGTCAATCCCTTTATTATTAGTATTAAATAAATCTTAATTATAATTGCCAATAAATTTAAGATAAAAAAAAATATTCTAAAACTAAACAATTTCAATTTAGAATTAAAAACATAAAGTTATAATAATAGTTGCCAATAAATTTAAGATAACCTAATTTTCGGTGACAATTAAAATAGGTGATTCATGAAAACAATAATTGAACCCTTTAGAATTAAATCAGTTGAGCCTATAAAGTTTACTTCTAAAGAAGAACGAACCGAAATTTTAAAAGATGCCGGATATAATCCATTTCTTGTTTCTGCTGAAAATGTAATAATAGACCTGCTTACAGACAGTGGAACATCAGCCATGAGCGCGAAACAGTGGTCTGGTATAATGGATGGTGACGAATCGTATGCCGGATCAAAAAGTTTTTTCAGATTTGAAACTGCTGTAAAAAAGATAACCGGAATGGAGTTTATTATTCCAACACATCAGGGAAGAGCTGCCGAAAAAATTCTTTTCTCAATTTGCGGAGGTGAAGGAAAATCAGTTCCAAATAATACACATTTTGACACAACCAGAGCAAATATAGAGTTTTCGGGAGCCACAGCGGTTGATCTGTTAAACGCCATTGGTAAACAGCCTTCTGTAAGAGCAGATTTTAAAGGTGATATGGATGTTGAAGCTCTTGTTAAATTTATTGAGGAAACCGGTGTTGAAAATATTCCTCTTGTAATGATTACAGTTACTAACAATTCAGGCGGCGGACAGCCGGTATCAATGAAAAATATTCGTGAAGTAAGCAATATTTGTAAAAAATATAAGCTCCCATTTTTTCTGGACGCGTGCAGATTTGCTGAGAATGCTTATTTCATTAAGCAAAGAGAATCCGGTTATGAAAATAAATCAGTTTTAGAAATTGCGCAAGAAATGTTCTCTTATGCTGATGGCGCGACAATGAGCGCAAAAAAAGATGCTCTTGTAAATATCGGCGGATTCTTAGCAATGAACGATGATGCTTTGGCACAAAAATGTAGAAACTTATTAATAGTAACTGAAGGATTTCCAACTTACGGCGGTTTGGCTGGCAGAGATTTAGAAGCCGTTGCGCAAGGTCTTGAGGAAATTCTGGACGAAAACTATCTTCAGTATAGAATTAGATCTACCGCATATCTTGGCGAAAACATGATTAAAGCCGGAATCCCAATTATAGAACCTCCTGGCGGACACGCAATATATATAGACGCTAAAGCATTTGCTCCCCATATCCCGCCGCATCAGTTTCCTGGTCAGTCTATTGCCTGTGAGTTATATATTCAAGGCGGAGTCAGGTCGGTGGAAATTGGCAGTGTAATGTTTGGTAAATATGATAAAGAAGGAAATGTAGTTTCACCTCCTATGGAATTAGTCAGACTTGCAATTCCAAGGCGCGTTTATACACAGAGCCACATTGACTATGTACTTGAAGTATTAACAGAAGTATTTAATAATCGCGAAAAATTGAAAGGTTATGAGTTTACTTATGAAGCTCCTATGCTTCGTCACTTTACCGCGAAATTTAAACCAATTGATTAATAATGAAAATTAAGAAGACATTATCATTTAATTCTTCGAAAAATATTTGGAGACTTCTCTTGTCGGATACTAATAAATTGTTGATACAGACAATGGATAGTAAAACAAGGGAAGTTTTCTTCAATTACTTTGATTCCTATTCCGGGAAAACAATTTTAAAAAATTATCAGCCTGATGAAAAATATTTCGTCGGTGTTGAAGCTATTCAGAATGATTTAATCTACTTTCATAAGTTTGCAAAACCAGATATGCCAAATCATAAAGGTATAATAGCATTTTCTGTGAGCTCAAAAGAAATACTCTGGGAAAATGAAGAGCTCGAATTTTATTTTTTATTAAATGATAAAATTATCTGTAGAAAACAATTGTTTGATAGCTGGAATTATAAAGCCTTAGATTCTAAATCGGGTGTGTGTCTTGATGAGGAAATTAGTTATGATAAACTATTAGAGCTGAGGAAACAGCAAATTATTAATGGCAGTAATATTCTCCCGGTTAATTTTAATAATACTAACCCTGACAATAGAACAGCAAGTGATTTTATTGAGGATGCGATTAATGCCGTAGATATAACCGGCTATCCGGAGTATGCCGTTTGTGATAATCTGCTGGTCTTTAATTATCACGAAAAACAGAAAAAAGGATATTTTGACAATCAGTTTTTTATAGTTGACTTAGTTAGAAAAAAAACTCTATATTCAGATAAAATCAATTCCGGACTCCAAAATTTCGTCCCCGATTCTTTTTTCATTAAAGATGATTTAATATTTATATTGAAGAATAAAAATGAAGTAAAAGTACTTCAAATGAAAGAATAGAGATTAAAATGGAACTAACATCCGCTGAAAAAAAAATTTTATTAAAAGCTGCCAGAAGCAGTATAAAATCATACTTATATGATACAGACAAGCCGCAGATAGATTATAACGAATTCCCGAAATTAAAAGAAAATCACGGTGCTTTTGTAACGCTTACAATAAATAATAATTTGCGCGGATGTATTGGATACATAGTTGCTAATGATCCGGTATTTGAAACTGTTTGTACAGCTGCAATTCAGGCTTCTGCTAATGATCCAAGATTTCCGTCTCTTGCGAAAACCGAATTAGAAAAAATTGCTATCGAGATTTCAATTCTTTCAATTCCATTTAAAATGAATTCCTACGATGAAATTGAAGTTGGCAAACACGGATTGATTTTGAAAGAAGGTTATAATCACGGACTGCTTTTACCGCAAGTACCTATTGAACATAATATGAACAAAGATCAGTATTTATCGGCTCTATGTAACAAAGCCGGTTTATATAGAGACTACTGGAAAGAGAAAGTTTTAAATATAGAAATGTTTACAGCTACAGTGTTTTCCGAAAAAGAAATGGAGGAACAAAATGACAACAGTTAGACACGCGGCCGTTGCTGGAATGTTTTATCCAGAAAACCCGGAAGTGCTTTCAGAGACAGTTGATCTGATGTTAGATGAAACTAAATGTACAGAGCAATTCAAAAATATTTTTGGAATTGTTGCACCGCACGCTGGTTATATGTATTCGGGTAAAACCGCGGCTTGTGCTTATAATCTCCTTAAGGGAAAAGAAATTAATAGAGTGGTTATAATTTCACCAAGTCATAGAGAATATTTTAAAGGCATATCTATTTTTGAAGGTGATGCTTACGAAACTCCGCTTGGAGAAGTTTTTATTGATGATGGTTTTAGAACTGAACTAACAAAGAATTCAGAAGTTATAATGGTTAATAATCATGGTCATCACGGAGAACACGCTCTGGAAGTACATATCCCGTTTTTGCAGAGAGTATTAAAAGATTTCACAATTGTGCCAATAGTTATGGGTGATCAGAGGCAACAGTTTATTGATGAGCTTGCAAAAAAACTAGCTCTGCTAATGGATAAAAAAACTATTGTGGTTGCCAGTTCAGACCTTTCACATTTTTACAACAAAAAAAATGCGGATCATATTGATTCAAAAATTGAAAAAAGAATTGCGAATTTTGATTTTGAAGGTCTGCAACGTGATTTGGAAAATAAAACTTGTGAAGCCTGCGGCGGCGGCGCAATTGTAGCACTTATGAAAGCTGCTACAATTGCCGGTTATAATAATTCAAAGGTGTTAAACAGATCAGATTCGGGAGATGTTTCAGGAGATAATTCAGAAGTAGTTGGATATCTTTCTGCGGTTATATATGGCTGAAATGGATGATGTTAAAATAGCTTTTATCGGAGCGGGAAAAATTGCCTACTCACTGGTTCCCGCTTTTATTGAAAAGGGATTTACTGTTCAGAGTATTATAAGCCGGGATATAAAATCAGCTAAAGATTTAGCGGATCAAAATCGTATAAAAAATTATTACGATAATATTGGGAATGATCTTATTGAAGCTGATCTCATTTTTTTAACAGTTCCCGACGATTCTATTGAGGTTGTTGTAAACGCGCTTTTAGAGACCAGGATAAGATTTGATAACAAAATAATTGTTCATACATCAGGTGCAAAATCATCAAAAGATATATCCATGCTCGAATCAATTGGTGTTATAACTGCTTCATTTCATATTATGCAGACATTCCCGTTTTTACAAAGAGTTGCAATTGAAGATTCCTACACCGCAATTGAAACACAAAATGAATCATGTTTTTCTTTGCTACAAAATATTTCTTCCAGACTAAACTTAAAACCATTTAGAATTGAAACTGAACTTAAAGTAGTTTATCATCTTCTTGGTACAATTGCCTCCAATTTTTTAGTTGAGAAATTTTATAATATTGAAAATTGTTATAAAAAGATGAATGATGATTTTCCAACATCCCATGATTTATTACTTCCTTTAATAAATAAGACCTTGGAAAACCTTATGAATAAAGGTTCCGAGAAATCATTGTCAGGACCAATTGAACGTGGTGATTTAACAACAATCAAAAATCATTTAGCAGTTATAGAAGGCAATTCAGATTTCTCACTCAGTTATGCGGCGGTATCATTGAACCTGGTTAATCTTGCAGAAACGAAAGGTAGTATTGATAGGGTTAAAGCTAATGAACTTCGCAAATTCTTGAAACAAAAAATTAAAGAACTAATCTAAAACACCTGTCACATTAACCATTTTCAAATTATATCAATAAATTCCCCCCATAATAGTTAATCCGTTATTAAATACTCTTGAATATCATACACATTCAAACTAACTTTAATTCTTAAAAATAATTTATGATATTGAAAAAGGGCTTATAATGAAATCAGTTGTAAATGTTGTGTTAATAGTTTTGTTATTCTGTTCAACATGTTTTGGCGGAACCAAAATAATTAGTAAAAACGGTAAAAAATATCAGTCAAACAGTGTAATTGTAAAGTTCAAAAATATTGAGGGACTTAGAAACTTTTCATTAAACAGCCTGAATAAAAAATCAGTTTCTGTATTAAAAAAACTTGGTGCCGAAAAAATAACTCAGATGTTTAACAACGAAGAAGTTTCAACAATTGAAGAAAAAGAATTGTTGAAAATTGGAACGGTTGAATTTTCTACTCCTTACGATCCTATATATTTCGCGAATAAAATTAGTAAGCTAGAAGAAATAGAATGGGCTGAGCCCGATTATATATATGATTTAGCTTACGAACCAAGTGATCCCAAATATACAGACGGTACTCAGTGGTTTCTTAATATGATTGAAGCATCAAAAGCCTGGAATATTTCCAAGGGCAGTGAAGAAATAATAATTGGAATAATTGATACCGGAGTTGATTGGGATCATCCTGATCTTGCTACAAATATTTGGGCAAATTCTGAAGAAATTGCTGGAAATGGAATTGATGATGATGGTAATGGATACATTGATGATATAAGAGGTTGGGATTTTGGAGGATTAGACGGAACAGAAGACAATAACCCGATGGAAGACAGATCAGACCATGGTACACACGTTGCTGGTTTGGCAAGTGGTGTTACAGATAATGGGGTTGGGATTGCTTCAATTGGTTTTAATTGTAAAATAATTCCTATTAAAGTTTCTAGAGATGATGTTCGTAATGAAAGTAATACTGCACTTGTAAGTTATGGTTATCAGGGTATAAAGTATGCGGTTGATAACGGAGCTAAAATAATCAACTGTAGTTGGGGCGGTTCCGGTTATTCTAATTTTGGAAATTCAATTATAGAATATGCTTTATCAAAAAACGTACTTGTTGTTGCGGCAGCTGGTAATGATAGTGAAAATTCAATTATATTTCCTGCTGCATACGAGGGTGTTCTTTCGGTGGGCGCAACAGATTCTGATGATGTAAGATCATACTTTTCTAATTATGGACTCGATTTAGATGTAATGGCTCCCGGATCAAATATTTATGCAACCTGGCAAAATGACGGTTATATAAGTGTTCAGGGTACATCAATGGCAGCACCAATTACTGCCGGACTTGCAGGATTGGTAGCCGCAGCATATCCTCATTATAACGCTCTGCAAATTGGAGAGCAGATTAGAGTTAATACTGATAACATCTATGCCGTGAATAATTTTTATGATAAACAACTTGGCAGCGGTAGAATAAATGCCTACAAAGCTTTGAAAAATGATTCATCGGTTTCAGTTAGAGCTACAAAGATTGCTGTAGTTGATGAAGTAGACGATAATCTTCTGTTGCCCGGGGAGATTGTTTATTTCGATTTGACTCTGACTAACTACCTTTTTAATACCAGCAATCTGAAGGTTAAACTTTCTACGGAGAGCAGTTATATAGAAATAGTAAATAATAGTGCGGATGTTGGATATCTTTCTACTCTTCAGGAAAAGAAACTCCCGGATAATTCATTTGTAATTAAAATTAGGCAGGATGCTCCAAATAATGAAAATGTTAAAATGCTGTTTGAATTTACCGATGGCGGGTATTATGGTTTTCAGTGGGTGAGTTTACTTATAAATCCTACTTATAGAACTCAGGTAGCTGAGAATGTTGCCTTAACTATTACAAGCAAAGGTGCTTTGGCTTATAATGATTTTCCGGAAAATACATTGGGCGATGGATTTTCTTACAAAGAGAATTCAAGTGTAATGTTCGAAGGAGCTTTGATGTATGGAACATCTTCTTCTGATTTAATGGATGCGGCCAGAGCCGGTGATAATCAGAGCGCGGATTTTGTCCGAAATATTCCGATAAGTATTTCTACTAACAGCGGTATAAGCGATTATGAAGGCTTTACAAGGTTTGAAGATGTAAATAGTTCGATCAAAACAGACTTATATTCGTATACATATTCTGATTCACCAAACGGGGATTTTATTATTCTTAGATATATTTTTAAAAATATTTCCGGGAGCGATATTTCAAATTTTTATGCGGGAATATTTTATGATTTTGATATTGGTGCATCTGACAAAGTTGAGTACGATAATACAGATAATTTTGGTTACTCCTATTCATACGAAGAACCGGGAACGCCCTACTATGGAACAGCACTTGTTTCCGGCGATGAATATGGTTTTTACGCTATGAATAATGGTGATTCGGATTCAACACAAATTGAAATCTATAATGATTTTACAAAGGAAGAAAAGTGGAGAGCATTATCAAGCGGATTAACAAAGACCACTTCTGGTCCTGCTGATGCATCTATGGTTATCTCCGGCGGATCATATAATATTTCTGTGGATGATTCTGTAGTTGTCGCGTTTGTAATTGCTGCCGGTGATGATTTAGAAAAACTAAAAAATACAATTTTACAAAGCAGAAGTACTTATAATGGCATAGTTACAAACACAAGTAATGAAGCAGAGATTCCGGCAATATTTTCGTTAGAGCAAAATTATCCAAACCCGTTTAATCCCGCAACTACTATTGAATATTCAATCCCGGCGGGTGTAAGCAATGACCTCTCCGTGAAAAAAACAATTTTGACGGTTTATGATTTACTGGGAAGGGAAATAAAAACCATAGTAAACGAAAATCAAAAACCGGGAAAATATAAAATCCGTTTTAATGGAAATGAATTATCAAGCGGAGTATATTTCTACAGTATAAAAGCTGGTGATTTTTACGATGTAAAAAAAATGATGCTGTTAAAATAAAATGAGTTCAAATAGAGAAATAGTAACAAAATCAATTATACTGGCATTTTCAGCATGTATTTCTGCGTTCTCTTCCGGAATGCTGTTAAATAATTTTCTAAGAAACAGCAGTTTTATAGTTTTTATTCCACTATTTGTGTTTGTATTTATAATCTTGTTTGAACTGGTATACTTCATTTGTTCTGCTCTTTTAAGAAAAATTAGTTACTTTTATTCCCTTAATTCCAGAATAATAGGATTGTTTAAAAAGACAAATGCCGGACAATTCAATTCTATAAATGATGAAGAAAAAGAAAGATTAAAAAATCTTATTAATGTTAAAAAGGAAGATCGGGGTAAAGAGTGAAAAGGATTTTAATATTACTTCTTGTTTTAAGTGTAGTTGGTATAAACGCTCAAACAGTAAAATTAAAAATTATAGAAACCACAGATGTCCATGGCTCAGTGTTTCCATACGATTTCAAAAATGATAAAGAAAAAAATGGATCTTTAGCTCAGGTTCATACTTATGTTAATGAAGAGCGCGCAAAAGAAGATCAGCATGTTTTACTAATTGATAATGGTGATATTCTTCAGGGAACACCCTTAGTTTATTATTATAACTTTGAAAAAACAGATGTTCCTCATGTTTATGCGGATGTAATGAATTACATGAAATATGATGTTGGTACAGTTGGCAATCATGATATAGAAACAGGACATCCGGTTTACGATAAATTTAGAACTGAGATTGATTTTCCCTGGCTTGCGGCAAATGCTATTGATACAAAAACCGGCAAACCGTATTTTGAGCCTTATAAGATACTAGAAGTTGAAGGAATTAAAATTGCTGTTATTGGATTAATTACGCCTCACATTCCAAACTGGCTGCCAGAAAAAATTTGGGAAGGAATTGAGTTTGAAGATATGATTGAAACTGCTAAAAAGTATGTTGATCTGATAAAGCAAAATGAAAATCCGGATTTAGTGATAGGACTTTTCCACTCGGGCGGTGATTATAATTATAACGAACAGGATGCCGATACTTACAAAAACGAGAATGCTTCCCAGCTTATTGCCAAAAGGGTAATAGGATTTGATATAATATATGTTGGTCACGATCATAAAATTTGGAATAAAAAGGTTGAAAATAGTGACGGAGACAGTGTTTTATTTTTAGGCGCGTCAAGCAGTGCCAGAAATACAGCGGTAGCAAATGTTCTTTTAACTAAAGAAAATAATAATTGGGTTTCCGAATGTTCCGGTAAAATAGTTGAAATGAGTAATTATAAACCAGATTCTGTTTTTGTAGAAAAGTTCAAAAACTCATTTAAAACAGTTCGTGAATACGTAAACAAACCAATTGGAAAATTAACGAAAGATATCTCAACTATCGATGCTATTTTAGGTCCTTCAGAATTTGTTGATTTAATTCATACAATTCAATTAGAACTTACAAAAGCTGATGTGTCTTTTTCCGCTCCGCTCAGTTTTAATACGACCTTAAATAAAGGCGATATCTATGTTAGAGATATGTTTAAACTTTACAAATATGAGAATCTGCTTTATACAATGGAGCTTACCGGCAAAGAGATTAAAGATTATCTAGAGTATACTTATTTTCTCTGGTTCAGTAAAATGAATAACGCTGATGATCATCTATTAAAATATGTTAAAGATGAAAATGGGGAAATAAAATATTCTGAAAGAAGTAAAGCACCAATGCTTGATGCAAGATTCTATAATTTTGATTGTGCCGCCGGAATTGATTATACAGTCGATTTATCAAAAGAACCGGGCAAAAGAGTTTCAATAATTTCTCTTAGCACTGGAAAACCTTTTGATGAAAATGTTAAATACAAAGTCGCGTTAAACTCATACAGAGGAAACGGCGGCGGCGGGCATCTTATAAAAGGAGCCGGAATTCCGCATGAAGAATTAAGCAAAAGAATAATAACTTCAACAGAAAAAGATTTACGTTATTTTATGATGGAATGGATAAAAGATAAAGGTGTGGTTAATCCTGCATTGCTGAATAACTGGAAAGTAATTCCAGAAGACTGGTATAAAAAAGCCAGAGAAAAAGATTATAAAATTTTATTTGAATAAAAAAATGGAGTTGTCTCAAAACCACTTGTCATTCTTAGGTATTACTAGAATAAAAACAAAACTTCGTACATTTACTATGCTCAGTTCGAAATGACATTTTCACTTTTGAGACAGCTCCTGGTTTTATAACTCAGATTTTAATCTATCAACTTTGCCCCAACTGCCGCCGTTAAGTACTTCAGAAATGCCGCTGCTTTTTAACATCATCTTTGCGCTTGCACTTCTAGAGCCGGATGCACAGCAAACAATAATTGGCTGACGCATTTTACTAATTTTTTTTTGACTTGATGAAATTTTATCCATTGGAATATTGATAGAACCTTTAATAGATCCCGATCTAAATTCCTCCGTTGTTCTAACATCAATAATACTTCCGTTTTTACTTAAAGCTTCTTTTAAAAGTGTGCTTTTATCTCCAAATAACAGATCTAACAATCCCAAATTTGCTTCTCCAAAGTTTTAATAATTAAAATGGTTAGATACAAAATAAAGATAAACGATTCAGATTAAAATCAGTTTTGTATATTGGTTACCAACGGATTAATCCATTGGTTACACTTATGCGGCTAAAAAAATCACTAAACTATTAGGAAAATATGATGAAAATAGAAAATCAGAAAATGCTGGAAGTAGCAATTGAAGAAGCCAGACTTGGATTAGCCGAAGGCGGTATTCCAATTGGCGGGGCAGTATTTGATTCGGAGGGAAATTTGCTTGGGCGTGGACATAATCGCAGAGTTCAGGAGGATGATCCTTCAATTCACGGCGAAACAGATGCTTTCCGTAAAGCGGGCAGACAAAAAACTTACAGAGACAAAATAATGGTAACAACTTTAGCACCATGTTATTATTGCTGCGGATTAATTGTCCAATTCAAAATTGGGAAAGTAATTCTGGGAGAGTCGGTGAACTTTAAAGGCGGTGTAGACTGGCTTAAAGAAAAAGGTGTTGAAGTTGTTGATATGAATTCGAAAGAATGTGTAGAGATGCTTTCTTCATATATTGATAAAAATCCGGAAGTCTGGAATGAGGATATTGGCGAGTAGCTTTAGTTTGCATATAATTATTCTATATTAAATCATGATTAGATTTTTTGAAATTTACTAATTCAACAGATTATTATCTTACATTAACCTGAAAAGTATTAATTAGCATAAAAGAGTCTCAAATTGCCGGGTTTTTAAACAGCTTCAAAAATAGTTGAAGCTTTTTTTTAAACAATTTAAATCTGACCAACTAATCTTTTATATTTGCACTTGCCTGGTTAAAAAATTAAATGAGAGAAAAAGTAATGATATTCAATAAAAATGATGAAAAAACAAGTTTTTATTTAGTTCTAATATTATTGATGATATTTACAAATGTTACAGGATGTAAAGATTCCGGTGTAAATACTGAAAATCCTAAAAATGAAGGAGATACAAACAGCAATGTTGAGTTTTGGGTAACCGACGTAAGTAAAGACCTAAAGTTTGAAAAACAGCAGTTGGAAGATGTGACCGGGAATATTCTTAATACAAAAAAAATTGTTATAAATGCGGAGTCTGTTTTTCAGGAAATGGATGGATTTGGTTTTGCGTTAACCGGCGGAAGTGCTATGCATATTCATAATATGTCGGCTTCGGCACGGGCAGATTTGCTTAATGAGTTATTCGATTATTCCGAAAACAATATTGGTGTAAGTTATTTAAGAGTCAGTATTGGAGCTTCAGATCTTGATGCGAAGGTTTTCTCGTATAACGATTTACCTAACGGACAAACAGATGTAAATATGGAACACTTTTCATTAGCGGAAGATCGTAATCACGTTATTCCCGTATTAAAAGAAATTCTACAGATAAATCCTGATATCAAAATTCTTGGTTCTCCATGGTCGCCTCCCGTCTGGATGAAAACAAATAATAATAGTGTCGGCGGTAGTTTAAAACCAGTTTATTATGACGCGTACGCAAAATATTTTGTAAAGTATATTCAGGAAATGGAAAAAGAAGGTATCACTATCGATGCTATTACCGTTCAGAATGAACCACTTCATCCGGGCAACAATCCTAGTCTTTTAATGCCTGCCGATGAACAGGCCGCGTTTATTAAAAATAGTTTGGGACCGACTTTTAGAGACGCAAATATTGAAACAAAAATAATTATTTATGATCATAATGCTGACAGAACTGATTATCCAATTTCAATTTTAAATGATCCTGATGCTAAACAATATATTGATGGATCGGCATTTCATCTTTACGGCGGAAGTATTAATGATTTAAGTCTGGTTCATGATTCACATCCCGACAAAAATTTATATTTTACTGAACAGTGGGTTGGTGCTCCGGGAAACCTTGCAGGTGATTTGCAATGGCATACTAATGAACTAATTATAGGCGCTACAAGAAATTGGTGTAAAAATGTTATTGAATGGAATTTAGCGGCAGACGCAAATCAGGATCCGCACACACCCGGAGGCTGCGACAGATGTTTGGGGGCTTTAACAATTATTGGCGATAATGTCATCCGCAATTCAGCTTATTATATTATTGCGCATGCTTCAAAATTTGTCAGACCCGGTTCACATAGAATTGAATCTAACACAACATCGGAATTGCCTAATGTAGCTTTTAAAACAATTGATAATAAAATTGTTGTAATCGTTTTAAATAATAGTAATGCGGAAACAAAATTCTCCATTTCGGCTGATGGCAATAATGTTCATTCCAAATTATCGCCAGGTGCGGTAGGTACTTTTGTTATTAAAAACTGATCCGGGAAAAGCTTTATCTCTGTTAATAAATAATTTTAAATCTGACCGGCTAATCTTTTATATTTGCGCATGCCTATTAAAAGACTAAAACAGAAAAAATATTTTCCAATACTAGTGCTTGTATTTTTAGCAATGATCTGGGGAAGTTCCTTTATCCTTATAAAAAAAGGATTATTGGCTTATTCGCCTATTCAGGTCGGCACATTAAGAATAATTTTTGCATGTCTGGTTTTGCTCCCGATTGCGTTAAAAAATATTAAAGGGAATTTAAAACCTCACTGGAAAAAATTTCTGGCTCTCGGTCTAATCTCAAATTTAATTCCTGCTATACTTTTTGCTACAGCCGAAACTGAACTTAGCAGTTCTTTAGCCGGGATGTTAAACGCACTTACACCGGTTTGTACAATAGTTGTCGGAGTTACGTTTTTTAAGTCAAAAATAAACCGTCCAGTTGCTTTAGGTTTGCTTATCGGATTAACTGGTTCAATAATAATTAGTTTTGTAGGCGGATCGGGCGAACTTGGAACTTTCAATATTTACGCTCTAATGGTAATTTTTGCAACTTTGCTCTATGGTATTTCTGGAAATATGATTAAGGATTATGTAAATACTTTTGATCCGGTTGTTCTAATTTCACTTACAACTTTAACAATAGGACCAATTTCTTTGGCAGTTTTACTTACAACCGATTTTGTATCACAGACGGTTACTCATCCCGATGCATGGATTTCATTATTGTGTCTTTTTATTTTAGGATCAATTGGAACAGCACTTGCTTTAGCTGTTTTTAATAAACTTATAAAAAGTACATCCGCTGTGTTTGCTTCTTCGGCAACATATTTAATTCCAATTGTTGCAGTTGGCTGGGGTTTAATTGATGGAGAAGTTCTATTCCCGCTTCATTTTGCCGGAATGGGATTCATTATTTTGGGTGTAATAATAATCAATAAATATAAATAGTTGAAAATCCGTATCTTTGTAGCATTAAAAATTACTGAATAGAATTTATGGCATTCTGAAGAAATTATTGGGATGTCATTTTTTTATATATAATATGAATAAATCAAAATTTAATATCGCAAAGTTTCCATTCTTTTATGGATACATCATTTTAATAGTTGGAACTATTGGTGTAACTATGAGTTCACCCGGCCAAACTGTTGGTGTATCTGTTTTTACCGATTATCTTATAGACGCGTTGGAAATTTCGAGAGATAATCTTAGTCTGGCTTACTTGTGCGGAACCCTGTTAAGTTCATTTTTAATAACTTCTGCCGGCAGATTCTTTGATAAGTTTGGTGCAAGGGTTACATCTGTTTTATCAGCAATTATGCTGGGTTTTTCACTTTACTTTTTGTCTGAAATTGAATGGGTGAGCAATACAATTTTTGGTTTAATAGGCAGTTCAAGAGAAATTATAATATTTACATTTTTGGTTATTGGTTTTTTTGCGCTTCGATTCTCCGGTCAGGGTGTTTTAACAATGGCCGCGCGCAACATGGTTATGTTATGGTTCGAAAAAAGAAGAGGTATGGCAAGTGCAGTTATGGGAATTGCTATATCATTCGGATTTTCATATTCACCAATTATATTCGATCATCTTATTGAAGAGGGTAATTGGCAGTCCGCGTGGCAGCAGATTGCAATAGCTGTCGGTATTATATTTGCAATATTTGCATATTTTACCTTTAGAGACAGTCCAAAAAAATATGGTTTAATTCCAGACGGAAAAGAAGTTGTTGTTAAAAATAAAAATCACCCAAAGTATGCACCTGATAAAAGTTATACATTACCCGAAGCACGGAAAAAATATAGTTTCTGGATATTTACTTTAACACTTTCTATGCACGCTTTATATATTACTGCTTTAACTTTTCATGTTGTAGATATTTTTTCTAATGCCGGATTAACCAGGGAAGATGCCATAAGTATCTTTTTGCCTTCGTCTGTTATTGCTGTAATATTCCAGCTTTCTAGCGGATATTTGGCAGATTTCATAAAACTGAAATACTTATTATTAGTTCAATTATTGGGATTATTAATTGCAATGATCGGGTTATCTATGCTTTCAGCCGGATTCCCGGTTTATCTTATTATTCTTGGAAATGGTATTGGCGGCGGATTATTTGGTGTTGTTCATTCCGTAACCTGGCCAAGATATTTTGGCACTTTACATCTTGGAGCTATCTCGGGATTTGCATCAAGCTGGGTTGTTGCCGGAAGCGCGATTGGTCCATATATGTTCAGTTATATCAAGGATTTTTCCGGTTCATATCAGATTGGCGGAATTGTATGTTTTATTGCCACTTTTATTTTATTCATACTTTCCTTTAAAGCCGATAATGTGAATTTGAAGGAAGAGTAAATAACTGCGTATTATGTTAACACACAATAGCCTGTTAAATTAAATTCTCTAATTTCAAGGCTTACATTGCATTTATTCTCTCACTCTTTTTCCGTCACGGTGCGACCGTGACGACTTTGGAATTAATGAGTGATTTACTTGCATTCGTACCACTTAACGACGTTTTGGCTAAAGCGTCCGCCGTTGAAACTTTTAAAGACGCAAACCCAAAATATTTTTATTAAATAACTAATTTATAAACTTGAACAGCTTTTATTAAACCACAAACTAACTTGCATAATCAAAAAACAAAATCAACCGAGCGTCTCGGCGGTCGCTTTGAGACAATGGTTATACTGCTACTTACTTATTGTAGTATTTTTATTTGAATGTTATCAATATTAGTTCCTATTTCATCGAGATCAATGTTGTATCTTTTAGCACCAGATAATTGTAACTGTTTTATATAATAAATAATTTTGTTGTAACTAGTATTAATTGCTGATATTTCATTTTTAAATTCTTCTTTAAGCTGAACATTTATGTCGAGTTGGATCTGCAATTCGCGAAGTTGATTAAAAAGCATTTCCATTAATTCTTTTTCGTTCCCTAAATTGTTTTTTCTTTTTAAAATTATTTCTTTCAACAAAGTGCATTTTTCATAAATTTTTATTCTGCTATTTAACAATGTTTCTTCCAACTTTGATTTTTTGATATACTCGTACTTAACTGATTCTACTTTTGCAGTCAAACTTTCTATATCTGATTTAGTAGCTAAGTTCTGAGCTTTTTTATTTACAAATTCTAAAGCGAACGAAATAAGTATAAATATTAGAAGAGCAACAAAATAATGACGCCATAAACGTTTAGTTTTTTTATCGAAAATTTTTTCTATAATCGTTTCAATTTGTTTTATATCCATTTCTACACCAAAAAAATTATTTAATATACCCTAAGATTTTACGCACATAACTAATATTAACCCGACGAGAAAAGAAATATTTTGGAATATTAGCCCGACAATATTTCCGTCTAACAATCCCTGGTATTTTTCTAATATTCGTCATAAGTTATTGAATTTATTCGTTTTATATTAAAATGAAAAAATTATTATCGCAGAATTTTATATCCCTAACGGATTTAATCTTAACAAATGAGGTTGGAAAACACAAAAGAAAAATGACGTTCGGTCTGCTCCGGGAAGAACCAGACCGGAATGCTTTTTATTTTATAAAGATTTTTTATTTAAACTTTAATACCAACTCATCCATCAACTTTTCTAGTTCTTTATCAACTGTCCGGGTTGATTCATTTTCTTTGTACCATTTAACAATTTCTTTAGCACCTTTGGCAAAGGGAATTTCACACTTAAACTCAGGAGCAATTGATTTAATCTTGCTATTATCAAGAACCATGTTATAGGCTTTATCGCCAAGCAGTCCGTCGCCCCAGTCTTTATCGTGCTTCATTATATAGTCAGACGGAACATGTACAATCTTAGCCTCAACACCGGCGGCATTTGCCATAGTTTTACAAATCTGATCCCATGTTAAGTGTTCATCGCCTGTTATGTGGTAAGTCTCTCCAATAGTTTTTTTATTCCCTAATAATGGAACAAATCCTTTTGCAAAATCTTTATGATGTGTTAAAGTCCAGAGAGTAGTTCCATCACCATGAATAATAACTTCTTTACCTTTAAACAATCTTGCAAGCGTTGTATAATGACCCTGAAGTGGGATTGTAGTTTTATCGTAAGTGTGTGAAGGACGAACAATTGTAATTGGGAAATTTGTTTCACTATAAACTTTTTCTAAATACCGTTCGCATAAAACTTTGTTTTGCGAGTATTCCCAAACGGGATTCCAAATTTTATGTGTTTCATTTAAATTAATTGCCGGAGGTTTGGCATAAGCTGATGCGGAGCTTATAAAAATATATTGTGAAGTTATACCGCTGAAAATTTCGAGATCACGTTTTACATGTTCCGGTGTGTAGGCAATCCAGCTAACAACAGAATCAAATTGATGTTCTTTTAACAATGATTTACACTGTTCAATATTATTTATATCAGCGGTAATTTGTTTAACACCGTCAGGAGCTTTTCTGATTGATTCTCCCCGGTTTAATAAAAATAAATCATAACCCTTTTCCAAACATAGTTCAGAACACGCCGAACTGATGATTCCTGTACCACCGACAAATAAAATCTTCATACCATCCCTTCGCTTAAATTGTGATAATCTAAATCAAATTTATTAAAGATAAAATAATTGTACAATTTTTAAAATTGTTTTTATCATAAAAATAATTTACATTTCGTTAATTAACGAAATGATGTGTGCAAATGGAAAACTTAATAAAAGTATTTAAGGCTTTATCCGATTCAAACAGAGTTAGAATATTAAAGATGCTGGAAAACAAAGAATTGTGTGTTTGCGAAATTAGTGATGTATTAAAGCTGGCAAATTCTACAGTTTCAAAACATTTATCAATATTGCGGGATGCTGGTTTAATTAGTGATTTTAAGGATGGTAAGTGGGTTAATTATAGTTTAAGAGTTTCACCAGAAAGTGTTTATACAAAAGAACTATTGTCTCTTATTAAAAATTGGCTGCCGGATAATTCTGTAATTAAAGCGGATAAAAGCAGTCTTGGTTCCTGTGACCGAAATAATATTTGTAAAAACTGAATATTTGAATATACATTTCGACAAATAGCGAAATATAATTTGAAGGAATAAATTATGAAAACGAAAATCTTAATACTTTGTACCGGCAATTCATGCAGAAGTCAAATGGCCGAAGGATTTCTAAATACATTAAGTGAAAATATAGAAGCATTTTCTGCCGGGACAAAACCGGCTGAACAGGTTAATCCCTTTGCAATAAAAGCAATGAACGAAGTTGGAATAGATTTAAGTTCAAACAAACCTGAACACACAGATGCTTATATAAATGAGTCATTCGATTATGTAATAACAGTTTGCGGAAACGCCCAAGAAAATTGTCCGGTTTTTTTAGGTGATGTTAAAGAGCAGCTGCATATTGGTTTTGATGACCCGGCAGACGCAACAGGAACGGATGAAGAAATTATGAGTGAGTTTAGAAGAGTTAGAGATGAAATTGAAAGAGATTTTAAAAAGTTTTACGAGGAAAGGATTAAAGGATAAACAGAAATGTCGAAAAAACGCCTGTCATTTTTAGATAGATATTTAACACTCTGGATCTTTGCCGCGATGTTTGTCGGAGTTGGTTCTGGATATCTGTTACCAAGGATAGTTGATTTCTGGAATTCATTTCAAAGCGGAACAACTAACATTCCAATTGCAATTGGACTAATTGTAATGATGTATCCGCCACTTGCTAAAGTTAAGTACGAAGAACTCGGTGATATATTTAAGAACACTAAAATTTTAGGTCTATCATTAGTTCAAAATTGGGTAATTGGTCCTATTCTTATGTTCTTATTAGCTATTCTGTTTTTGCAGGACTATCCCCATTATATGGCGGGTTTAATATTAATCGGACTTGCCAGATGTATTGCTATGGTTATTGTATGGAATGATCTTGCCGATGGAGACAGAGAATATGCTGCTGGTTTAGTAGCCTTTAATTCAATTTTCCAGGTTTTGTTTTTCTCAGTTTACGCATATTTATTTCTAACATATTTGCCTGGTCTTTTAGGATTACAAACCTTTGCGGTTAATATTACAATAGGTGAAATAGCTGAAAGTGTTTTAATCTATTTAGGAATTCCATTTTTTGCGGGAATGATCACACGTTTTTCTCTTCTTAAACTAAAGGGAGACAATTGGTATCAAAAAGTCTTCGTTCCAAAAATTAGCCCGTTAACACTAATTGCGCTGCTTTTTACAATTTTTGTAATGTTTTCTCTTAAAGGAGAAGCGATTGTAAAAATACCATTTGATGTAATTAGAATAGCAATTCCGCTGGTCATCTATTTTACGATAATGTTTTTCGTTTCATTTTTTATGAGTAAAAAAGTTGGAGCCGATTATAAAAAAAGTGTTACGCTTTCATTTACTGCGGCCAGCAACAATTTTGAATTAGCGATAGCTGTTGCAATAGCTGTTTTTGGTATAAACTCCGGTGAAGCATTTGCGGCGGTTATAGGTCCGCTTGTGGAAGTCCCGGTTTTAATAGCACTTGTAAATGCAGCTTTATGGATTAGAAAAAAATATTTTTAGTTATAATAAATTTACAATTTTCACACTGAGATTAGTTGAAGTGTGGCATTTTACTCTACGGAAAAATTATGAAAAAGTTAAGTTTAATATTATTGTCATTACCAGTATGGATTCTACTCTATTTTAATTTAGAATCAATTACCGATTTTCTAATTTACAATTTATTAGGAATGGAAAAGGGAACACATCTAACAGAAACAGTCTGGTTCTTTGTTTTCGAAGTTCCTAAGGTTTTGCTCCTATTAGTATTGATAGTATTCGGAATCGGAATTATCAGAACATATTTTTCGCCGGAACGGACAAGAAAATTGCTTGGCGGAAAAAGAGAGTTTTGGGGAAATATTCTTTCAGCTAATTTGGGAATTGTAACTCCATTCTGTTCTTGTTCAGCTATACCTTTGTTTTTAGGATTTGTTGAAGCGGGAATTCCATTAGGTGTTACTTTCTCATTTTTAATTGCTGCGCCAATGGTAAACGAAGTTGCCATCGTTTTACTCTTTGGATTATTCGGGTGGGAAACAGCAGCTCTTTATTTAGGAACAGGATTGCTGATCGCGATTATAAGCGGATGGGTAATTGGTAAATTAAAACTTGAACGTTACCTTGAAGACTGGGTAAAGAACATCGAGAAAAAAGATAATATAGAATACAATGAAATTAAATATTCATTTGAACAAAGACTGGACCTGGGAATTGATGCAGTAAGAGAAATAGTAGGAAAAGTATGGCTCTATGTTGTAATTGGTATAGCTGTCGGAGCCGGAGTTCACGGATATGTGCCGCAAAACTTTTTGGCAGAAATGATGGGCAAATCTGCATGGTGGTCGGTTCCAGCCGCAGTATTACTTGGTATTCCTATGTACTCAAACGCGGCCGGCATTGTTCCAATTGTTCAGGCTTTAATTGGCAAAGGTGCTGCTCTGGGAACAGCTTTAGCGTTTATGATGTCTGTAATCGCTTTATCACTGCCGGAAATGATTATACTTAAAAAAGTTTTAAAACTGCCATTAATACTGACTTTCATTGGTGTTGTTGGCTCAGGAATAATATTAGTCGGGTTTATATTTAATTTAATTTATTAAAAGGAGATAAAAATGATAGTTAAAGTATTGGGAACCGGATGCAAGAAATGTCAAAATCTTGAAACAAAAGTTAAAGAAGTTATTGCTAAAAACGATGTTAAAGCTGAAGTAGAAAAAGTTCAGGAAATTGCTGACATAATGAAATACAATGTAATGATGACACCTGCTTTAGTTATAAATGAAAAAGTTGTTAGCACTGGTGTAATTCCAAAAGATGATGAAATTTTAACATGGCTGAAAGAGGGAAAATGAAAAAGTTAACTGTAGTTTTTTTTGCTCTTATTTTAGTTTTAACTGCTTGCGGTAAAAATGGAAATGTAAAAGAAGAATTAGTAACAAAAGAAGGTCATGATGTAGTGAAATCGGAATGTTGTTCAGATTTAATTAAAACAGCAGAATCCGATTGCTGTGATGAAAAAATTACAGAAGGCGCAAAAGCAAAAGTTACATTTGTAGAACTTGGCTCTGTAAACTGCATTCCATGTAAAAAAATGCAGCCTGTTATGGAAGCCATTGAAAAGAAATATGGCGATCAGATAGAAGTAGTATTCCACGATGTTTGGAAACCTGACGAAAAGAAATATGCCGAGCAATATAAAATATCTTTAATTCCTACTCAGGTTTTTTTAGATGAAAACGGAAAAGAATTTCACCGACATGAAGGATTTTACCCGGAAGAAGAAATAAATAAAATCTTAAGCTCAAAAGGTCTTAAAGCGGGTAATTAAATGATTGAAGACTTATTTACTCTATTATATGAAGCTATAAACGGTACTGTCTGGATAGCTTTTCTAGCTTCATTTGTCTGGGGAATTCTTTCTATAATTCTCTCACCATGTCATCTTTCAAGCATTCCTCTAGTTGTGGGATTTATCAGTTCACAAGGGAAAGTATCTGTCGGCAGAACATTTATTATTTCGTTGGTTTTTTCAGTCGGTATACTTTTAACAATTGCGTTAATAGGTATTATAACTGCTTCTCTTGGCAGATTGATGGGTGATGTTGGAGTTTACGGGAATTATTTTGTTGCAGCTATCTTTTTTGTTGTAGGATTATATTTATTAGATGTTCTTAAGCTGGACTGGAATACAAGCGGATTGCGACAGACAAAAAAGAGAGGACTTTTAGCTGCTTTAATATTGGGACTGTTATTTGGAATAGCTTTGGGTCCTTGTACATTTGCTTATATGGCGCCGGTTTTAGGAGTTGTGTTTAAAACTTCTCAGACAAATTTACTTTTAGCAACTGCCTATTTATTAGCATTTGGACTTGGGCATTGTGCGGTAATTGTCGGAGCCGGAACACTAGCAGGTAAAATTCAGACTTATCTTAACTGGACTGAAAGCTCAAATACTATTTTGTGGATAAAACGAACCTGCGGAATTTTGGTTATAATTGGCGGAGTTTATCTAGTTAGTATTACTTTTTAATTTTGTTAACCAATGGATTTCTCCATTGGTTAACAGTTTTTTTATTTCTCAGCTACACAAAATGTTACGTTATCTCCACTCCATGTATCTCCGGCTGGCAGAACATCATCAAAAAAACTTAAGCTTTTAAATGAATACCCTTTAAGTTCATTTCTTAAGTCATTATCCGAGAAAAAGTGAGTCCAGAAGCGGTAAATTTCAGTGTTATCATTTTGATCAATTATAATGTGCTGAAACAACACTACTTTATTTTCCTTGTAAAAAAATGATTCTGATAAACCTATGTATGGCTGATCTTTCCAAAATCCCGATTCAGTAACTTCCCAGTTTTTAGGAGCAATTTTGTCCTCAAGATTTTTATCGTTCATTGCATCAAATATTAAACGCCCGTCAGGCTTCAGAACATTATCTATTTTTTTTATCAATTCATTTATATTCATTTTATTATCCTTGTGTTTCAATAGAGTCTTCTTTTATATTCCTAAATATAAAACTGCAATTAGAAAATATCTCTATTATTAAATTTGTAATTGAATTTGGGTTTTTCAAATAGATAAACTCCACCTAAGTGGGAAGTTTACTATTTAAATTTAGGATTCTTCTTTTGAAGAATGTTAGATATGTAAATTACTTTTTCATGACAAAACAAATATATAAAAATTTATTCAGATCACAATAAGATCAATAATTTTCTGTGATATAAATTATTTTAATAGCAGCATTTTTTGTGAACTGCTGAAAGCTCCGGCCCGGATTGAATAGATATAAACACCGCTTGCTAAATTTTTTGCGTTAAATGTTATTTCATATCCACCGGCATTTTTGGTTTCGTCGACCAATGTATCAACTAAATTTCCAAGAATATCGTATACACAAATTTTTACTTTTGATACTTTAGGGATATCATATTTTATTTTACAGCTAGGATTAAACGGATTTGGATAATTGTAATAAAGTTTATAATCGTTTGGAAGCCGGGCAATATTATTTACACTTGTCGGGTCTTCTGATTTGCCCAAATATATATCATCAATATAAACACTCATTTCTCCAACATTAACACCGTTTGTTTTAAACGTAACTCCAAATGATTGAACAGAGGAACCCTGAACACTTTCCGGGATATTAAGAGTAACTTCATTCCAATCGTTACCCTTTAGATCTTTGAAAGCAAAAGTTTCACTAATCCACTGCCATCCGGTGTGCATTAAATAATTTTGAATAATTCCGTTCTGTGTTGTATCTCTATTATTAACGGCTATCGCAGAATCAACTAGTTCTTGTGGAACCCATATATTGTAAGTTAAAGAATTAACATTATTATCTAAAGATCCATTTCTTCTTAGTGCATTTTCAGTAGCGGCATTAAAATTACCTTCTATTTTATAACTGAATGAACCGCTTTTTGCAATAGCATCAGATTGACTTGCTGAAGGATTTCCGCCAGTACCACTAAAATCTTCTACACTCCAGTCATCAAATTGTGCGGCAGTCTCAAAATCATAATCAGCAGGAGCAGCTGCAATTTTATATATAATATCATCTATATAAACACTGCTTTCGCCAACACCGGCATTTTCAATATTAAAAGTAAGTCCTGTTTCAACAATTGTAGAATTTATAACATCATCCGGTATTGTAAATGAAATCTTATTCCACTCATCACCCTGAAGGTCATACAGATCAACCCATTTACTTCTCCAGTCCCATCCGGTATGCATTAAATAATTCTGTATACCACCGGCCAGTGCCGAATCAACGGCCGCTGCTGCTTTTGATGAATCAACAAGTTCCTGGGGAATCCAGACGTAATAAATTATTGATTCAATATTTTCTGTCATTGCACCGGCCCGCTTAAATACTAAATCAGCACCAGTAATAAAATTACCACTCAGTTTTAGACTATTAAAACCATTAGTGGCTTTTGCTGAAGTTATAGACAGAGAAGGCACTCCGCCTTCTCCCCAATTGTCCACATTCCAGTCATCCATCTGTCCCGGATTTTCAAAACCATAATCAGCATCCTGATTTACGGTATTTGCAAGAATATTAATCTTTACTGTATCTGTTGCTTTTTCGCCATTGGCATCTTCTACTTCAAGAATTATTTCATAATTACCTATTTCTAATTCGATAACAGGATTTTTTTCAGTGGATATTACTTCACCATTTAGAGTCCATTTGTAGCTTACAATATTACCGTTGCTTGTAAAACTTTTTGATCCGCTTAGGTTAACTTTTTCTTTCCCACTATCATCTTCATCAACTATTCTCTGATCCTGACCGGCATCTGCAATTAAAACATCGGTTGCAGCTCCGCCTGTTTTCGAAAGAGCGTATAGATAAGAATATAAAAGAGTTTTTCCCCGCATAGTCTGACGTGGAGTAAATTCGGAATGTGCCCACATATGCCTTGTGTTTATATATTTTGAAGCATGCGGCCATTGTTTATAGTCAGGATAAAACTTAACCAGTACTTTCTCCGGATTTCCACCAGCCATACTGCCTCCCCATCCTTCTGTATTTAAGTAAGGAGTATGTCCCGGATGCAGACCGGGAGAACCATCATCTCTTCCGGATGTATAACAGTTTTCAATACTTCTCTTGTTTTCCAGTTCGGTTGTAGCCGTTGTCATTTGTATCATGTTAAGCGGATTTCTTCCAAGTCCCCAGTCGGCTTCAAGAAGCAGTGCATCTAAGAAGGTTACTTTTTCAGATGCATTATCCGTTAACGCATGAGCTAAAATAGTTCTAGGCATATCCTGACTTGACTGCCACCATGCATTTTCGCTGCTATATCCACGACGTGATGGTCTTTTATTAACGTTATCAGATTCTTTACTCTTGGCTTTGGCGACTATTGCTTCCTTTATATTATTATGTAGATCTGGATAATTTATTGTTCTTTTAGAAAGTAAATATGCGGCTAAACCCCATATCTGATTATATGTATCCTGCTGATAAAAACTGGATGTCGGGGTAGTTACAACACAATCATTATTTATAACATCTTCATAAACAGTTTCGCCAGTAAGATTATAAAGATACGATGCAGCCATCATTTTATAATCAACTCCCCTTACACCTTCCATTTTTGTGGTTAACATTTGGTCTGATAAGTTGCTGGCATAATTATAGGCAATAATTGCTGAATCTTGATATTCCGCTTTAAGATCTGTGTGACCGGATATTTGGAAGCAGTAAGCAAGTATAGAACTGTTAAGAGCGTTTGCCCATGCTGCCATTGCAGTATTACCAGCCTGATACATTTTATTACCATCCGGATTTGTGATTCCATGAGAGTAACCTTTATTGTAACGCAGATTTAACCAGAAATCAACTTCGTTTCTCGCTTCATCTAATATATCGGGTATTCCATTTCCGCTTTCTGCAATTCTTAAATCATCATCATCTAATGCACCATCTGTTATTAAATATGCAAGACACAGATCATAAATATTAACAACATGTCCTAAATGCCTGTCCCAGTCCAATGCATCACTATGCCCGCCTATGGCTCTTGGGTTTGTAGGACTGCCAGCCAATTTATATGCCGCCCATGCAGCAGGTTGATCCCATTTATCACCTCCGGCAAGTGAATTCCAGTTAGAGTGATAAGGATGCATCTCTGTTACATAAACTTTAAAGCTGGAAGGATCCTGATCCTGAATATATAATGGTCTTCTTGGAACAGGAGTCATATCAAGATTATCCTGACCAATTCTCATATAAAAATAACCCATTACAGAAAGTTTATATGGATCGTGATAAATATCATCTTTTATTTCAAAGTCTTCACTGCATCCAATACCTTCAACTGCTACTCTAAAAGTTCCGGTTTGATTAAATCCTGTAAAATCTACGTTCCAGACATCAGATCCGGTTAAGTTATGATTTTTTTCAGTCTTATTTTTCATCCAGAATGAAACAGAACCAATCAGTTCAGACTGTTTTGTATCAACATTGTAGATATAAACATCATTCCCAAGAAAATCTGAGTAATCTCTATTACCACCGTCTCCTAAGAAATGATATAAATCTGCCGACTTTACTCTTGAACTACTCATATAACCAACAAGATTAGTATGAATTGCTTCTGACGGATTATTAAAAATATCAAAAGTTAAGCTGTGTGTTGTTTTATCAGACTTAATTTTATCATTGATTTCAATTGTATAGGTTTTGTTTTCTTTAAGAGAATTTGGCAGTTTCAGATAGATAAAATGCTCGTTTGTATAATCAAAAATCCAGTCATCTGAGCCCCATTGTTTTTGCGACATTCCGTTCACCCTGGATTTTCTATAAACTATTTCGGGGAAGACACCCGCAGAACCAAAATTGCTGTCGTCATCTGATTTAATTACCCAGTTACTAACGTCGGCTACATCAGATAAACTTAATGGGGAACCATAATATACAGCAAATGAGTTTTCTGCTTCAGAATGATGACCATGAAAAGCGTTAACACCAAGTCCGTCATCAACAAAATCTACAATTCCATCTTTGAAATTGAGCATAATATAATCTTTATCAACAACTTTAACCGTATCCAGCTTAGTTGCAGTTATTGTGTTCGAAATAATAAAAAATATGAAAAGAGTTAAGATAACCTTTGTATAATTCGTGCCCATAAACAGACTCCTTAAGCGATTAAGAATAAGGCTAAATATAAGAGAAAATTATTCAATTTTAAAATAACTTCTTTAAAACTCTAAAATTTTTCTCTGTTTTAGAGTTGTGAGGCTTTGTTTTATTTTGGGTAATTGCGAACTTCTAAATTATTATTTCCAGATTATCAGAGTAAGATTATTTTTTTGTTTCTATAAAATCAGAGACTGCCAACTGATAAAAATAAATTCCCGAAACAAAATTGCCTGCATCAAATTGAATTTTATAACTTCCCGGAGCCTGATTTTCGTTTACAAGACTTTTAATTTTATTTCCAAGGATATCATAAATTTTTAACGAAACTTCATAATTATCATTTCGGCTGTAACGAGAAGACCTGGTATTATTAAGGCTTTTCATTTTCCCCTTTGCCTCAATTCATAGTTTTCATAAAAGTATGATATTAAAACCTATAAGCTAACCCAATAAATTACTCGTATAAAACTTCCATTAATTCTGAGGTTCCAATCGATTTATCACCGCAAAGCCACTTCCATTCTTCTATCATTCTAAGTCTCCCGTCGGAAAGTGCTTCCGGTGTTGATAAACACTTTCCAACCATCAAATCACCATCTAAATTGATATGATGATATAAAAACTCAAATCTGCCGGAAGATAAAACTTTGCCTAATAAATGACCTTTAACAATTGTGCCGCCGGAATACTCAGCCCAAATTTTTTCATTTTCCTGGTGATAAAGAAAAAGAGTTTCTGAACCAACTTCACTATTTTCTGTGTTAGAAACAGATCTAAAAATCTTATTGTTTAAATCGAATTCCATAGCTCATTACTTTTTATTATTTAATACTTTATCATTAGCAATTGTTGCGCCAATTATAGACTGCCTGTTTTATTAAGGGGAAACTTTACTGAATAGAGATCATAACAGCACAATTTAAATTCAATAGAATTTTTTACCGGTAAATCTGTTTTCTGATTGGTATAATTTAACCATTAAAGATTTTTACTTCTCTTCATTTTGTGTTATTGCTTCAATTAAGAGAATATATTCTTTGCGGATTAAGTACCCGAAAAAGTTCTATATCACATAATTATTCCATTTCGCTTATTGTATAAAGATAAAAATCTTCAACTTTTTTTCTTGCCCAGGGTGTTTTCCTTAGAAATTTTAGACTCGATTGAACAGACGGATCACTTTGAAAACAGCGGATATTAATTTCTCTGCCAAGTTCTTTCCAGCCATAATACTCAACAAGTTTATGAATAATTTTTTCTAAAGTTACTCCGTGAAGCGGATCATTAGATTTATTTTCAGTCATAGGTTTAATTCCTTCAAATTGCTGTTATTATTGTATTTTTTCAATCGCTTCTTTTACTAAAGGCATCATAACTTCATAACCTTTTAAGTTAGGATGAACACCGTCTTCAGAGTATTCTGATTTCATACCTTTTCTTTCGTCGGTCATCGATGAAAAATAATCCAGATAAAATATATCATTTTCAGCGGCATATTTTTTAATCATTTTATTCAGGGTAAAAATCTGTTCAGCCGGTTCAATTTCTGGTCGCCATCCATATTCAAACGCCGGAAGTACAGATGCAAGAATAACCTCTATATTATTAGCTTTTGCAAGTTCAGTCATAGAAATAATGTTTCCCGTAATTTCTTCAAGAGTTGTTGGACCGGTATTTCCGGCAATATCATTTGTACCGGCTAAAATTACAACCGCCGTCGGATTAAGATCAATTACATCAGCTCTAAATCTTGCTAACATCTGCGGTGTAGTTTGTCCGCTTATTCCACGGTCAATATACAGGTTCTCTGAAAAGAACTTTGGGCAATACCCAATCCATGCATCGGTAATTGAATCACCCATGAATACAACTCTTTTTCCTTTTTTAGATTGATTTTTCAATTCTGAATTTTGTTTTTGATATCTTTCCAAATTTGCCCATCCATTAGTTTTTTCAGTTTTGGTCTTCACAATATTGTAGGTTATAAATTTTTCACCGGATAATGTTTTATTTATAAAATCGGAAACATGATATTGATCTTTATTAAAATACTCACCGGCATAACCGTGTTTCCCGTCTTTAAATGTTGTTAGCTCACAAGTTCCGTTTAGTTCTTCTAAATGTTTGGCAATTGAGAGAGAACCAAAAAACATTAACCAGCCGGTAGAATTTGACGGACAATAATGATGTGCGGCTGTAGCATAAGGAACTGTCGGGTCTTTATCGCCATGAAACATCATTGTCGGAATATTATTTCTATTAGTTATTAAATTTAAATCCATTATAGCACCAGATCCTGCAATTAAGCCGGCATACTTAAAACTATTTGCTAACGGGTTTTTGTATAATTGCATTTCATCTCTATCCCAATACGCGGCGTGCAAAACTGTTTCGGCACCGGCACTGCTTCCGGCAATAAAAATTTTAGCAGTATCTATATTTATTTCACCTGCTTTGCCAATAAGATATGCTGTTGCCTGCCAAAGCTGATTTGCAGCAATCTGCATTGCCTTAACCTTCTCAGATGTAACTCCGTCGCAGCTAAAACTTTTCCCTTTCATGTAAAGAGTATATGATATTGACGCACATGCAATATTTTCACTAATTAAGTGTTTCGCAAAACTGTGTCCTGCTGTTCTATTTCCTAAGGCAAACCCGCCGCCATGAACAAATATTACAAGAGGTGTTTTTACATTTAAATTAGCGTCAGGTAAAAACAAATCCATATAAAGACTTAAAGAGTCTTCTGAAAAATACGTGTATGTTTTAAATTCCTGGGCAGTAACATTAAATGAAATAAATAGAATTAAAATTACTAATGTGTTTTTGAACTTTGTCATTTTTAAAATCCTTTGGTTTATAAATTATTAGTCCGGGATTGAACCGAGACCTGGTATAAACGTATGAAGCACAGCATACTTTAATTTGTGGCTGTTTACACGATATCTATTCATAAATACAATTACACAGATTTCCTCTTCCGGGAATCTTGCAAAATTTGCCACAAAACCGGCAACCTGACCGCTATGACTTTGAGCTTTTAATCCCATATAAGAACGCACGCTCCAGCCAAATCCATAATTTGTATTTACTCCGTTTGGTAAAACTGTTGAAGTCCACATTTCTTGTTTCGATTTTTCATTCAGAATTTTATCGGAGTACAAAGCTTCATCCCATTTAGCCATATCATAAACTGAAGATAACAATCCTCCGGCACCAAGAGTGGAAGAAGTTTCCGTAGGAAATCTGTTTATTAGTTCACCGGTTTTGTTTTCCCAGTATCCTGAAGCACGTTTAGGAATAATATCTTCGGGATTAGCCATTCTGGTCTGGTGCATGTTTAACGGGGCAAATATTCTGGATTCTAAAATCTGACCAAGAGGTTTTCCTTCAATTCGTTCTACTATCATACTCAACAAATAAAAGGCGGTATTGCTGTAATAGTATCCTGTTCCCGGTTTAAAATCCATTGGCCGCGAATGCGCAATTTTAATAACATCTTCGGGAGTTAACCGGAATCTATAAACATCGTAAGTTCTAATTTCCTCATAATCGGGAATGCCTGATGTATGATTCATAAGGTGTTTAACGGTTACACCAAGCCATTCGCCCGGTAAAAAGGGGAGATAATCGTGTATGGAATCTTCCAGTTTTAGTTTGCCATCTTCTTTTAATAACAGAACCGCGGCAACTACAAACTGTTTGCTTATCGAACCAATCTCAAAAACAGTACTGTCAGATACCGGCACAGATAATTCAACATTTGCCATTCCATAAGGTTTTACATGAACTATTTTTCCTTTGGAGGCAACCGCGGCAAGTCCGCCCGGAACATTATTTATATTTAAATAATTGTTAATCCATTTATCAAGTTTTATTAATGCACTGTCCGAAGGTTCGGCAATTTGCGCAGTAACAAAAGAAGTAAAAACCAATATTAAGATAAAAACTCGTTTAATAAATTTACAGATAATCATTCCATCTCCATTTTATAACCCTAACTGAAAATGAAATTTAAAAAAAGGAATAAAGGAAAACAAATTATGATAAGAATAAGTCATATCGGGTTAGGATATGACTTATTAAATTATACTTAAATTTCCCGGTTTGGCAATGTAAATATAAACCGCGTTCCCTGTCCAAGTTCACTTTCAATTGAAAGTTTACCTTTGTTTTTCTTTATGAACTCCTGGCATAAAATTAAACCAAGTCCGGTTCCGGATTCGTTATTAGTACCGGAAGTTGATTTTTTCTTTTCAATATCAAAAACGTTATTTACCTGCTCCCGGCTCATTCCAATTCCAGAATCAATAACAGATATTTCTGTTCCTTCAGCAACTGACTTAATATTAATTGAAATTGGCATATTGGGATTACTGAACTTAATAGCGTTAGAAATTATATTTCTAATTATTGTATTAAACATATATTCATCGGCAAATACTGTTGCAGAACTATCGCCGTAAATATTAAACTCTATCCCTTTCGATTTCATTATTTCTCTGAACAAAGAACCAGATTCAGTAATTTTTTGTTTACAGTTCATAATTTCAGGGTCTTTTTTAATTTTGCCGGTTTGTAACCTGGCCCAGTCTAAAAGGTTGGTTATCAAATTGGAAATATTTTTACCAATGCTGCCAATTGAGGATATAAATTCTTTTATCTCTTCCTTCGAAAGATCATCAAACTCCTTCAATAAAATTTCGGCATAACCAAGCAGGGAACTTATCGGGCTTCTTAGATCATGACCAATAATTGAGAACAGAATATCCTTATCATAATTAAGTTCTTTTAATTGCTGTTCCGATTCATTTAATTTTTCATTTAATATTAATAGTTCTCTGTTCTTTTCTTCCTTTATCTGATTCTGCTTTTGTAGATCTTTTTTTTGCAAATAATATTCAACAAAAACCTTTACTTTACCGTGTAAAATTTCAGGAATAATGGGTTTTGTCATAAAATCGACAGCACCGGTTTCAATACCCCTTATTAAATAGTGGTTTTCCGAGTAGATTGCTGAAACAAATATTACGGGTGTATCTTTGTTTTTATTTTCCTGTCTCATTAATTCAATAGTTTCGTAACCGTCCATTTCCGGCATTTGAACATCAACAAGAACTAATGCAAACTCATGTTCTAAAGAAAGTGTAATTGCTTCGTTACCCGATAAGGCACGAATAGTTTCAATATCCATATCTTTTAATATAGATTCAATTACTATTAGATTTTCAAGTTTATCATCAACAATTAATACTTTTGGTTTCATTATTTCCTCAATTATTTATATAGCCAGATGCGTAAAAGTGATAATAGCTTTTCAACTTCTAAAGGTTTTGGCAGATAATCATTTGCACCGGCTGCAATACATTTTTCTCTATCATCTTTCATTGCCTTGGCAGTTAAGGCAATAATAGGCAGGTTCGTAAATTTATTGTTTTTTCTTATATTTATCATTGCTTCATAACCATCCATAACCGGCATCATTATATCCATCAGAACAAGATCAACTTCATTTTCATCTTCAAGATATTCAACAGCTTTTTTACCGTTTGCAGCTTTCGAAGGAATCATACCATGTTCTTCTAAAACTTTTGAAACAGCAAAAACGTTACGCATATCATCGTCAACAACAAGAATTTTTTTACCCTGTAGCAAAGTATCTTTGTCATGAAGCATAGAAATAATATCTTTTTTATTCTCAGGAAGTTTATCAACCACCTGATGCAGGAACATCGAAGTTTCGTCTAAAAGTCTTTCCTCCGATTTAACACCCTTAATAATAATTGAACTCGCATGTTTATTAAGCTCGTATTCTTCCTCGTGTGTAAGTTCTTTGCCGGTATATATAATTACCGGAGGAAGTTCAACACCGCTAATTTTTTCCATTTCTTCAATTACTTCAAAACCAGAAAGATCAGGTAAAGTTAGATCAAGAATTATACAATCGTATCCGCCCTTAGAAATTTCCTGTATCGCCTTTTTGCCTGTACTTACCGCGGTTGCGTTTATATCTTCGCCGCCAACAAGTTTTAAAATTGTTTTGCGAAGGTTCTCGTCGTCTTCAACAATTAATAATCGTTTTTCAGTTTCCTCCATCATTTTGGTCATTTTAACAAAAGCACTATTTAGATCCTCAATTTTAACCGGTTTTGTTAACTGACCCATTGCGCCTTTTTTGTAAGCGTCAATTGTAGATTCTTCGGCAGACATAATATGCACCGGTATATGGCGTGTTTTTATGTTTTCTTTTAACTGATCAAGAACTGACCAGCCTTCAATTCCCGGCAGTCTTATATCTAATATAATTGCATCCGGAATATATTTGAACGCAAGCTCAAGTCCGGTTTCACCATCACCGGCATGTATACATTTAAAATCCTTTTTATGGCAATACTGATATAAAGTTTTAGCAAAATTAATATCATCCTCAATAACCAGTATTACTCTGTCGTCTTCCAATATAGATTCCCTGTCATCTTCTATTGTAGGAGTTGATTGAGGTCTTCTGATTTTAACACTTTTAATTGGATCTGTTTTTTTCTGATAAGTTCTTTCAACATCTTTCCCGTTTTCAGCCGATTCATGTAATTCCGATTTTAAAGGAATATAAAGAGTAAATGTTGAACCACTATTAAGCTTACTTTCCAATTGAATTTCACCGCCAAGAAGTTTTGCAAGTTCGCGCGAAATTGAAAGTCCTAAACCTGTTCCTCCAAATTTTCTTGATGAACTGCCGTCAACCTGCTGAAAAGCTTCAAATATTTCTAACTGTTTTGATTCTGGAATTCCAATTCCCGTATCAGTTACTGATATTGCAAGTGTTGAATCATGTTCAAGTTTACTATGATTAAAATGTACATTTGGTTCAGGCTTATGAAGCGAAATTGTAACACTGCCTTCCTCAGTAAATTTAATAGCGTTCGAAATTAAGTTTTTAAGAATCTGGTTTACTTTTTGGAGATCAGAAAAGACAACATTCGGAATATCGGCTTCCGTTCTAATATTTAAATTAATTCCTTTTTCGTCTGCAACATGACCAAATTGCTGTCTAAGTATAGCCACAATTTCTGTGACCGTAATATTTTCCAAATTAACAGTCATTTTGCCAGCTTCAATTTTTGAAAGATCAAGAATGTCATTAATCAGATTTAATAAATCAATACCGCTATTATGTATAATTTCAGACGATTCAATTTCGTCATTATCAAGATGGCCGGTTTTATTATCAGCTAAATTTTTAGATAAAATTAAAAGACTGTTAAGAGGAGTTCTTAATTCGTGAGACATATTAGCTAAAAATTCTGATTTGTATTTGCTCGATATTTCTAACTCTTTTGCTTTTTCTTCTAAAACATTCTTTGCTTCTTCAAGGGCACTATTTTTCTTTTTTATCTCATCCTGCTGCTTTTCAAGAGATTCAGTTTTTTCTTCAAGTTCTTCATTTATTACCTGCAGTTCTTCCTGCTGCGATTTTAATTCAGCTTCAGAATGTTTTAGTTTTGCAGTATGTTCTTCAAGTTCTTCGTTGGTTGCTCTTAGTTCTTCCTGCTGTTCTAAAAGTTCCTTAGTCTGTGTTTGAGTTTGTTCTAAAAGCTTGTTTGTTTTATCGCTTATTAAAGCTGAGTTAATTGCTATTGCAATACTGGATGAAACATTTTTCAAAAACTCAATTTCCAAATCAGTAAATTCTTTAATAGTTCCAAGTTCAATTACACCAAATACTTTATCCTCAAATACTAAGGGAACAACTATTATGTTTTTAGGTAAAGAATCTCCTAACGATGATGAAATACGGACATAATCATCAGGTACTTTTTCAAGACATATCAGTTCTTTTTCAAATGCCGATTGTCCTACTAATCCTTCGCCAAACTTAATTTTGTTGTTCAGATTTTTTCTTACAGAATACGCAAATGCTCCCGTTAAAGTTAATTCAGTCTGTTCTTCGTTTGCCAGATATATAGTTCCCAATTGGGCATTAAGCCGTTTTGAAATATAATTAATTACACCTTTTGCAAGAGTTGTTAAATTTTGTCCGCCACGCATTTTTTCCATTATCTGATGCTGTCCGGATTTAATCCAGTCGGTTCTTTCATTACTTGTTTTAGAATCAAGTAATTTTTCAGACATTGAATTTAATACCTTTGCCAATCTGTCTTCATCCGATCTGACTTTAATCTTAGAAGAAAAATCGTCTTGTGAAATTCTTTCAGCCATATCAATTATTTTAGTTTCATCAGAAATATCAATAATGTATTCAATAGCACCATAAATTTTTCCTTCCTTATCCTTTAAAGGGCTGCTTATATAGCGAATAGGAATTTCTGAATTGCCAATTGGATTGCAAAAAGTATCGCCGGTACATTTTTCATCAGTCCGCATAGCCTGATCAGCTCGGCATTTTGAAGTTCTGCAATGCTGAGTGTTAAAAAGATTATAACACTTAGCATTTTTCCAACTGTTATCAGACTTATTGGTCATTTCTTCAGCGGCTTTATTAATGAACAAAACATTAAAATCAGTATCTATAACATGTATAGGAGTCGGGATATTATTTAAATAATCAATTTTACTTTCTACATCCAGCCTGTACTCTATTAATCCGTTTTTCATTGTATCAAATGATTTTGCCAGAATTCCAATTTCATCTTTCGAGTCATAACTGATTTTTGCGGTTAAATCGCCTTTGGTAATTTTTCTAAGTCCAGAAGCAACTTCTAACACAGGGTTCCGAATTGATCTTGTTATAAAATATGCAATAGAACCGGTTGCAATAAACGCAAGAGCAAATAAAATCATCAATTGCAGTTTACTGTTATTTGCGGAAGTTTCGGCGTTAGAATAAAAATCATCGGCTTTATTACTTGCAAAATCAATTATATAATCCATTTCGCCAATTAATTCATCAACAATCTTATCATCGCCGTTTTTCATTCTGTCAAGAGCTTCTTCCTTTTTATCATCCAACATTAATCTGTAAGTTATTTCTCTAAATTCCTGACTCTCTTTTATTTTGGAATATGCAATTTCAATTTTAGTTTTCTCGCCTAAAAATCTTTCAAAAACAATTTGAAATAATGTATCAATGTTCTTAAATCTTTCAACAGCAATAGAGTTAAGTTTTTCAATTTCTGCTTTTGTGTTAGCATTTACCATATCAGTCATTACTTTCTGGGTAATTATAATCTCTGCTTTAATATCACGAACAGCATTACTTACAACCAGGGGATGGCTATAAAGATTTTCCATTTCCCCGGCTATATTATAGACCTGTAAAATTGCATTTATTCCCATTATAGATGAGAATAAAATCACAATTCCAAATCCCAATGCCAGCTTTTTTCCAAGCTTCATGTTTTTAATCATAACATGTTCCTTATATATTAATTTCTGCTAATTTATTTAGTTTTTCTGCAATCTGATTCGGGTTCAAAATAAAATCCACTTCACAAATATCAATTACAGACTGAGGCATAACTTCTATGTACGCCGTAGCGGGATCTTGAACTATAACCAATCCGCCATTTTTTTTAATATACCGCGCTCCCTTAGCTCCGTCTGAATTGGCACCGGTTAGCACAACTGAAATTATTCTGGATTTATATACATCGGATGCTGAGTAAAATAATACATCTATTGATGGCCGTGCGTAGTTTATTCGCTGATCGACTGAAAGACAAAAGGTTTTATCAGACTCTATCAATAAATGGTAATTTGGCGGTGATGTATAAATTACACTGTTTTCAATTAATTCTTTCTCATCAGCTTCTTTAACTTTAAGTTTGCATTTTTCCTGAAGCAGCATTGCAAAATAATTATCCGATGAGGGAGCAATATGGTTTACAATAATTACCGGCAAGGGGAAATTATCTTTTATTCCAGATAATATTTCTGGAAGAATCTGCATTCCGCCGGCAGAAACACCAATTACTACAATCTCATATTTTTTTTTATTAAAACTCATTAGCTCAGTTTCTGATATACCCTTTCTTTTAGTCCCAGAGTATTATACTTTTCTTCTATGGTAGAAAACTTCAACGATTCTTTAGATCCGAGACACAAAAAGCCCCGTGGTATAAGGCTTTTATCAAATAGGTCAAAAACTTTCCCCTGCAGTTCTTTGTTAAAATAGATCATAACATTGCGGCAAAAAATTAAATGCATTTCACCAAAAACTGTATCAGTAATAAGATTATGATTTGCGAAAGTTATATTCTTCTTCAATTCATTATTCATCATTACAGAATCATATTTAGAATGATAATATGAAGAGAGCGAATCCTTACCGCCGGCATCTCTGTAATTGACAGAATATTTTTTAATATTCTTGATATCGAAAATCCCTTCCTTTGCTTTGTTTAGCGCAATGTTATTAAAATCGGTTGCATAGATTTGTGTCCTTTCTAAAAGTCCTTCTTCTTTTAGCAATATAGCAAGCGAATAAACTTCTTCGCCGGAAGCACATCCGGCATGCCAGACCTTTATAAACGGATAGGTCCTAAGAATATCAATTACATTTTCACGAATAAATTTATAAACAAAAGGATCGCGGAACATTTCTGTTACGGTAATTGATAAGCGCTTTATAAATAAATTGAATGTTTTTTTATTATGAAGTACTAGCGGAATTAATTCTGAAATCTTTTCGATCTTATGTATTTCCATAAAACTGAGTATCCTTCGTCTTACAGATGCCATTGCATAATCACGAAAATCGTATCCATATTTTTCGAAAACCGCTTCAAGCAGAAGCCGTATTTCTAACTCTTCAAGCTTTGAATCAGACATTTAGTTCCCTTATTTAACTAACACTAAATTATCGGCTAAATATGGATTCTTTAAAGAATAATTATGCTTTTTTTTGCTCTTTGGGAGTGGAATAAAAAAGAACCAAGAGACGTAATTAAACGTCTCTTGGTTTAAACAAAACTACATTAGACCTTCTTTTTTTACCAATTCAGCATTTCTAAATTTTCTCATCATGTTTTCGTGGTGTATTGGATCTTCCATGCTTTTTTTATGGCATACATAACAAGATTGTTCCGAACCGATTGGCAAAGGGTTTCCCTGGTATTGCACGGGCTGAATATTATCCCGGTTTACTCCCCAGATATTTCTTGCCGGAAATTCAGCATGAGGAGCGTTGTGGCATAATACACATCTAATACCCGCATCGTCAGTTCTGTATCTAAATATTTCTGGTTTATTAGGCGACCATTTATTAAAGCTTGTAAAACCTTTCTCCGGTTTTTCGTAATCTTCATGGCAGCTTAAACATTCAGGTTCATTTTCCCATGGAATCCGGGGATCAATTTCATCTTGCGAAGAAAATCTAACAGGCTTAATTATATCTAAATATTTTTTGGAAGCTGTTTTATATGATTGTCCTTTTAACACCGAGATTGCATGATCATTTATATGTCCGTGGCAATCAACACAAGTCATACCCAGAACATCATGAATTGACCTGCTGCATTTTGTGCTTCCGTCCGGGCTATCAGGATGACATAATCTACAGGCGTTTTCATTTTCAAAAGGCATATAGTTTGAGTGCCAGCCATGCATAGCAGCCGCTAAATCAAGAGTCTGGTTTGGATCTTTATTTTCAAGATCAGGATGAAGGTGACATGCCTTACAGTTTTGAGGTTTTCCGTCTTTTGCTTCTTCATATAGATTTGTACCGCTTATTCTATCGTGAGCATGAAGTACATTTATAGCCGTCTGATCGCTAATACCAGAAACCCCTTCATACCTCCATCCTCCGGCATGGCAGTTTTTACATCCGGCTTCTGTTGAATTAGGCGCAACAACTTTAGTTTTCATAAGCAATTTACCGGTTTCCATATCCTTAGCCTCAATATCAAATAACGCATAAGGATTATAAGGCATATCATCCGGATATGGTGTTATAGGAATGGCAGATGCTATGAATACAACTTTGTCTTCATTGTAAGTAAATTTACCGGACATTCCATTTCCGGTTAAACCAATATTTTTTTCAAGTTCTTTTCCATAATTTGATTTAGAATATTCCCAGAATTGCGGATCACGGTTTACAGGCTCCTCAAATCCCTTTTCAACTTTATAAGTAAGTTCAACTCCTTCTGTTATTATCTCAGGAGTTTCACCACGCTTAATAAGTGTAGCCTCAAAAGTATTTTTGGGTGGAAGAATTACCCACCATGGATCACTATCAAAGGTACAAGACATTCCTAAATCGTTCCATACAAAAAGAACGTAGTCATCATTTTTTTTATCAAACGCAGGAACTTCATGGTTCAGTTTTTTTAGATGTGTAAATTTCTCAGGCACTCTTTCAATCTTTCTCTTATGAAGATCGCCAATTATAAATTCTGCAAGTGCTTCTTTCTCTTTTACTGTTCCAAATACCGGAGGCATATATTTTAAAATCCTGCCTTGTCCTTCAAGATGCGAAAGCATACCCATATAGGTTAGATTTTTAGTTTTCTTAAGAATATCATTTTTTACACCGTCTATTGTATGGCAGCATAAACATTGAATGTTGAAAAGTTCTCTTCCGGCTTCTCTTATATTATCATTTGTAACTTCTTTTATTGGTGTCCACTTTGCATGTTTTAAGACACCTTCTTTATTCAGCAAATCAGCATCTTTCAAAAGAATTGAAGTTGAGTACATGTGATCTGTTATTATAAAGGGTTTTCTTGCATACTCTCTTAAATATTCAAATCCGCCGTACCATGCCTGACCAATAATAAGAATTACAAATATTAGTATTTTCTGATAAACTGGTTTAATTTTAAGATTAATAAATAACCCAAAAACAAATATTAAGATTGAAGAAACTATAAAAATTAAGATAACAGATGATGCCTGAGAATTCATGGTAAAATTTGTAATTCTAAGTGTTTCGGGAATTGAATATAAATACCAAATTCCACCAATTATAATAAAGGGAACAGGATACAATAACCATTTAGTACAATATTTAAGCATCTTAGATCTAAACTTACTTTTGAGCGAGAATACAACGGTTACATATCCAAACATTCCGGCAATCATTGCCGCGGCAGCAGATCTAAATAATAGTGATGGAAAATATGTTGGATTAAAAAATCCGTCCCAAAACTCTCCTGTTTCTAACCACTTGCCAGGTGTAAGCATATAAGCCAGAATTCCATTTATAACAACCATACTTAGCCAAGCGAATAAAAAATAAAGGAACGCGACATTTAATCTTTGTTTCTGTTTCATTACATCAAATCGATAATGATAAATTAACAATGCAACAATTTCTCCAATAAAGAAAACCCATTCAATTGCCCAGCCAAAAACAAAGTTGTGGATTAAAGAAGAAGTAGCTGCAGGATTGGCAAGCGCAATAATAAACCATATTCCAACACCAGTAACGCCGCCAGCCACCATTGTTAATAACAAAAAGAATTTTGTATGTTTTCGTACATATTGTGTTAATTCTAAATTGTTTTCTTTTGTACTTTTGAGATCGGTTAACCATAAAAACAAACCTCCGCCAACAGCTAAGTGAGCTATAAACGCGTGAAAGACTGATATTATAGCAACTAAAGTACCACTTGTTAATTCGTATAATTCCCATATTGGATAATTCATTACACAGCCTCCCCGTTTGTTTTAGGAAAACCAATTTTTAACATATAACCAATTGCAACAAGACCTAACAAAAGAACAAATAAAAATAAAGCCAAAACACCATATTGGGGAACAAGTATTAGTTGATTAAGTGTAAAATTATCTTCAAGATACATCATTCGTAAATTATGTCTCGTTGTAATCATCGCTACCATAGTAATAAAAAGGGTGATAATTGTAAGATTAAAATTGCCTTTGAACGCAACTATTATTGAAATAATTCCAAATAAAAAGCCTATTAACAGAACTAAAGAACTAACTATATCTTTTCCCATAAAGTTGGGAATAAATTCCGACGGAATTGCCAGTAAATACCAGGTTCCAACTAAAACCTGAAAAGAAGTTGCAATGGCAAAGATTTTTAGTGAATTCTTAATAAGTACTTCAGAGTTTTCATGCTTCTTGAATTTATAAATAAAAGCAAAGAACAAAGATCCTACGGCAATAGAAGCTGTTATAAAATGTAAATATCTAGGAAATATTGCCGGATCAGAGAAATTAAGAATGGTTCCGCCTCTATTTTCAAAATAAGCAGACCATTTTTCTGGCTGTACCATTAAAGAATTGTTGGTAACAAGCATAAGACCTATATATAACATAATTAAAATTGAACAAGCAATGGCAGCTTTTGAAAATCTGGGAGATGAAGTTAATTTTGCTGAATGAATGTAAAATCCATAATAAGCAATTACCAGTAATGGAATAATCATAATCCAGTAAACAGCCATTAAAACTGAACTTGAATAGAACAGATTACCAAAAACCACTTGTAAAAAGAGTAATGGCGGAATTGCAAAATTAATTCCCAATGCAATTAAAATAGGAAGTTTAACGGCGGCGGGTTTATACAAAGCGGTATATTCCTCATCTTTCATTTTAAACCGTTTTACTAACGTGATTATTGCTCCTCCAAGCGCGGCATTAATTACTATTATGTGCAGAAGGAATAGCAACTGCTCAAGTAAAATAAATACCCACGATGGTGCTGGAATTGTATCGGGAGAAGGAATAAGAGAATTAGGATCCATACTTACCTCTGTTTATTTAATTTGATGTTTTCTAAGTAACACTATTGATAATACAAATATGAATACAAGAATTATTAAAACTCCAGTTTCAATCATGTAACTTGTAAATAACTCATGAACATAAGCAGTTTCAACACTTATAATAAGTATTCTTCTAATTGCAGCTATTAAACCTACCATTAAAAAAGGCTCAGCGCTAAGTGTATGTTCTTTGATCGAAATTTTAATTGTCGCTAATATTTCAATTATCATTAGTAATAGAAGGGTTTTAGCGATTAATTCTATTATTACTTTTATACTTGAAGTATTTTCAGTAAAATGAAAAATAGTTATAACTTCATTATAAATTAGCAGTGCGGCACTTATAAATAGAAAAAAAGCAATAATTACATATATAGCGGATTCACCTTTTGAAATAAGGCTTTCGAGGTTTATCTTAGTTTTCATTTTCACCTGCAAATTTATGAAATACCATTAGGCAAATGCCATAATAAGATGCTTAAATCAATTTAACGAAAGAGAAAATTAAACTCAAAACCATGAGTCGTCTTTTTTAAAAAATTATTTTACATTTTTAAATAATGTCAGTTTTTGCATAATTTTAAAAACATTTTTGAAGACTTATTTCATAAGAATCATTTTTCTTATTTGAGATTTTCCATTAAAAATTAGTTTATAAAAATATGTTCCGCTCGAAAGATCTGAAGCGTTAAATATTACTTTATGGTTTCCTGATGATTGGACTTCGTTTACAAGCGTCCTGATTTTTCTGCCAAGAATATCGAAAATTTCTAACCGTAAAGACGAGGCATGCCCCGCTTTTATATTTGGTAATGTATATTCAATTGTTGTAGCCGGGTTAAACGGATTCGGATAGTTTTGCAACAGATTATAACTTGTTAATTCTGGTTCGGGGTTTTCAGTTGATACAGCATGTTCATCAAAATATTGTATTACACTATTAATTGTTTTTTCAAATTCAAGATCATTTGCGGTAGTCTCAAGCGGAAAGGCTAAATAAATTACACTTCCAATTTTAAGTGAGTTTCCAAACGATCCGGTATAATTAATACCGGCACCTTTACCATTTGAGTATTTCATGCAAATAGAACTGCCGCCAAACGCCGAAATTTCATCTGGATAATCTTCTTCATAACTTTGCCCAATAGCAAAATTACAATCCATAAGCGGAGTGTTTACAACTCCCGCCACATTTGATGATGAAGCATCGTCTGAAACAAAAGATGCTTTTAAATAATTATTGTAAAAATCTTTATCTGTCGAAGAGCCTTTATAATCAAGATCCCAGCCAATCTCACTGCCAGAGACAAAGAATTTACCGCCATTTTCTAAGTACTCTTTTATTCTGCTTTGTTCATCATTGCTAAAGGCTTCATCTATTGTACTTTCATCACCGGAAATCCATACTAGCGCATTATAACTGCTTATATCAATATCAGAGCTAATCAGTTCACTGCTTTTTATTGATTCAAAAGATTTGTCGTTATAAAACAAGGCTTCTCCGTAACTACCAATAAATCTATGTCCGTCACCTCGCCAGCTTCCGGATTCTCTATCAAATCCATCCACAATCAGATACTTGTCCGCGGAATCTACTTTTCCAATTGCCAATTCATTTGAATAATCACTTTCAGAAAAATGGGGAGAGTTATTCTTAATACTTGTTACACGGTAATAATTTATTCCAGACGATATATTATCAATTGCAGAATTAGTTTTAAGAGTTGATTCATCCTGAATAAGCATCCAGTTTTCCCGGTCAATTGACGAGTATAATCTGTAGCCAAGTAATTGTGTATCGTCACAAATCCATTTTATTTGAACCGCATCGCCATTATCGTTCAGAACAGATTGTAATCGTGGTTGATTTTCGTAATATTCATTTTCCATACCGGTGTAATACCTAGGTGTATAAGCAGTTAAATCTGAAGGCGCAAAACTCCAGTAACAAACGCCCCATCCGTGTGCACTTGTGGATTCTACAGTTTTAATACTACCATTAGAATTTGTAGAAATATATAAGCGAACATGACCAATTTTATGAATGGCATCTCCTGGTTTTAGATTACTCCAATCATTATAAAGCCTAGTGATACCGGGCATCATACTGGTTGAATATTGAGAAGATAATTTCCAGCATCGGCTAACAAATCCGGAACAATCAACACCAACAGCTTCTCTTGAAACTCCGTCTGTGTTAATATCGCCGGCATACTTTCCGTCAAGCAATCCTTTATCAAACTGCGAAAGCGTATTAAATCCGCCCCATTTGTAAGGAACTCTGGCATTCATCCCGACAATAAGTCTTTCCGGAGTTCTAACAACATCGCCGTCTTTTGCGGTTGTATTTGTAACGGCTAAATTATTTGCGCCGCAATAATACTGGTGATAGACGTAGCTTTCACCGATTCTTAGTGCTTCAGCTCTTGACGCTGAAGTGATTTTACTTAATACCTTTTTTGTTTCAATTTCTTTGGTTGTTGTAAAGTTATTAAAGTGAATTTCATTTTTATATTTCTGCGGATATTCAATTACTTTATTAAAATTCTTTTTTAATCCGCTCCATTTTATAATTTCAATTTCATCATGAGAACTAAGTAAGTGAAAAAGATTTCCATCTTCATCAATTTGTAGATCGGAAAGTGTAAATAAGTATTTTTGATTAGGCAGATTCAATATAGATTTAATAGTACCATGACTATCTGCAACATATACGTGCCGACTTATTTTAAGCGGAACCTGGCGAAGATATTTTTCTACAATTAAAAAAACGATATCATCCTTATCAATGCCGATTAAATTTGCGTATGCAAGATCATTGTTAAACATGATTGAAAAATTGCCAAAATCATTTCCTCTAACATTTAATTCATTCCTAGAGAGAATTTCGATTTCAAAAGAATCTCCATTTTGTTTTTTTAAAGTCCCATCCTCAAAATTATAAGTGTACTCGTTTTCACTTTTAGAAGTGATTTTTAATTGGGAAAATTTGTCAGCGGAGTTTTTCTTAAGACTTTTATTTGCTGAGACAGAGTTTATTAATTGATTGTTTTTATATGTATAAATAAAGTCACTGTTGAAATCATGTAGATATAATTTATCCTTTTCTACCTCGAAGTGTGAAACGCAATATATACCGGAGTTAACAACTCTTTTTACGATAGGAAGTTTTTCATAATTTATTTTTAGAACTGTTTCATTTTGTACTTGTGCGTTGCCTGAATAAGTAAGTATTAAAAATAATACTAGTATGATTTTTTTCATTTTATCCCCATAAAATTGAAACTACGGTATATAAATTTCTTCTATTTTAACTATATAATTTCCCATTATATCAATAATAAACGGAAGTTTTGAAATATATTCATTTGAATTAAACACAGCGGCAAAACTGCTTAAGCTGTTTTTATCATCTATTTCAAAGGTCTTTGTTTTAATTTTAATAGTATCCGAAACGTTATATTTAACCGGATCTAATTTTCTATTCCTAATATAAAAGGTTTCTTCATCCGGGCTTTTCCCGGTGTCAGCTTTATATTCATTAATTGCGTTTTCGCCTGTCAAAAACTCAATTTCATCAATAATAATAACGTTATTCTGTGGAGTTGTTTCAAAGCCATTTATAAATGCATGTTTAGAAACGATCACTTGTTTAGTTGAAATTTCGGGCGATTGTTCCTTCGGTTTTTCTTTAGTGCACGATATTAAAACAAAAGTAAAAACAGCTATGAATATTATTCTGGGCATTTTTAACCACTATATATTGTCAATAATTACAAATTTAAGAAAAGAGTTCTAATTTAACTTAATAATGTTAAAATGAAATATTTTAGACTGGAATAAAAAATAACTGTGCCCGACTGTTGATAAAATGTGCAATTAAATTTGTGATATCACGCTGAGCCTGGTGAATAGCGAGAATATCCCGACTTTAGCAGAGTCGGGCTGATATTTTTCAGAATTAAACATTCAATTCAAATTCAATTTCTTTGTATACTTTTCCATTAATCATTAAATCTAATTTATGTTTGCCGCTATAATATTTTCTTGTGCTTATATTTTTAATCCGGTGTTTCTTTAATAATATTTTATTTGTTTCGGCATTTAAATCGAAATTTTTCAATTTGAAAACTTTGCCGCTCATTCTTCCATTCTGTTTCATAAAGTGAATAATATAATCTACAACTAATTTTTGCTTTATTTTAGCTTTTGAAACAACCTCGAAACTAAATATAAGTTCTTCGCCTAAATCAAGTTTATCACTTGCAATTAAAAAGTCTGCCACCTCAATTTTAGGGTCTTTGGCAAAACCAAGTAATTCTAACGCATTGGAATATCCCTTTTTAACAAGACCTCTGGTTGCATGTTTCGCAATCCATTCACGCTCTTTATTCGGTTTAGCAAGCCACTTTTTACAAACTTCCGTTACAAGTTCCGGATGATCTTTGGAAATATCATTTAAATTATTTGCAACAGACCTGCGGACAAACTCATTTTCATCATCTTTTAGATTTTCTAAAATTTTTAAGATTGGCTTAGGATCATCAATAAACTGATTTAATCTTTCACCCCAGGGCAAACGTGGTCTTATACCTTCCGATGAAAGTCTGCGTACGTGTTCGTCTTTATCTTTAGACCATTCAAGCATCGTATTATAAGTAATTTTAAAGTGCTGCTGCAAAAATGGTCTTATAGCAAACTCGGCAGAAAATAGCGGAGTTAAGGTTTTTAAAACTTCTAAACTTTTTTCGGGATGTTCTAAACCGTAAACTCCAACGTAATCTACAATAGGCCAGATAGCAAAACCATACGATTTATCATCTTCCCCATTTTTCCAATCTGCTTTTGTTTTAATCAATATATCAGATGTCTCCATAAAATCGGACGGCAGATAATCAGCTAAAACTTTATAATATGATGTACACGTTGTTTAAGCTCAAGTTTTTCAATTCCTTCTAATGCATCTTTTTTGAATGATTTTTCCTTGAATTCTTTTACCAGAGGTTTAAGTATTCTTGCTATTTTTTCAATTGCCTTAGAACCTAAACTATTTTTCAATTGCACATTTTGTTCCATTTTTAACCAGTTAATTTGTTATTGTATTTTATTTGGGAAAGAAATTATAATGCTGGTTCCTTCGTTTATTTTACTCTTTACTTCAATAGTTCCATTATGAACCTGTACAAAATCCTTACAGATCATTAAACCAATTCCTATACCTTTTTCCAGGTCAGTACCCATTTCGGATTTGTTAACTGCACCGCTGAATAATTGGGCTGCTTTTTCATCCGACATGCCAATGCCTTCATCCGATATAATTATTTTAGTAAAATCTTTTTCAGAATATGCTTCAATAGTAATTTTTGATTGTCTTTTAGAAAACTTGATAGCATTTGATAAAACATTTGTAATAACTGCCGAGAGCATAAAAATATCGGCCTGTAAAGTTAATTCTCTAGTGAATTTCTTTTCAAGTTCAATTTCTTTTTCCTGAAACATATGCTCAATATGGCAATATACTTCATCAACAATTATATAAAGAGCTAATTCTTTTTTAGTAACACTTATTCTGTCTTTCTGTGCTCTGGACCACGCAAGAATATTCTCTAATAAATTATATAAGTTTTGTGAAGATGAATATATCTTAAATATATAACGCTTTTTATCTTCTTCGGTTAAATTTTCGTAGTCCTGATATAATAAATCGGAAAAGCCTAAAACTGAACTGAAAGGATTTCTAATATCGTGCCCGATTATGGAAATAAGTTTATCCTTTGTCTCATTAACTTCGCGCATTTCATCATTAAGTTTTTCTAGCTTTTTGTTTTGTAAACTTATCTCAACATTTTTCTTTTTATTTAATCTAAACTGAATAACAACTAAACTTAGTACTATGGCTATTAGGGTTAAAAATAATATAAGCCAGTTTCTAAATGATTTTTCCAGATCCAAATCTTTTTTCTGAGATTGATTTTCGACCTTTAATAATGTGTTTTCGTTTTCTGTCTGTTTTATCTGATAAAGAGTTTTGTACTGATTTAACCTGGTTGTTTTTTCTTCATTAAAAATTGAATCTTTAATATCGGATAATTTTTGCTGATAAATAAAAGCTTCTTTATGATTAATCAATTTTGCATAAATCTCGCTTAATAGTTTGTAGTTATCTACAAGAATTAATTTAGAAGATATTGTTTCGGCCAATTTTATCGATTTTTTAGACTGACTTACTGCTTTAGAATAGTTTTTTGTCTTATATGAAAGTTCAGCAAGTTTATAAAGAATTTCAGCATTGCCAAATGTATTATCCAGTTCATTATAAATCCGGTATGCTTTTGTTAAATAGTTTCTTGCTTTTTTATAACCGCCTCTTTGTAATTCAAGCGTACCTAAATTATTATAACCGCTTCCAATTAAATTAATATTTTTTAATTTCTCATTTATTCTAATTACTTCTTCAAAATTTATAACCGCCGTTGCATATTCACCAATTTCGCTTTGTACCATACCAATTTTATTAAGTGTATATGATACTTGAAATTCATCCTTTAATGCTTTTTTCATTTCTAAAGAATTATTATAAAACAGGAGGGCACTTTCAAATTCTTTTAACTGTCGGTAAACATTGCCAATGTTGCTTAAGGCAAAGGCAATACCAAGTGAATCATTTAATTCTTCATATATAGCTAATGCTTCTTTGTGATGAAATAGAGCCTGATCGTAATCAGCCAGCTTTTTATAATTTACCCCAATTTCATCCAGCAGATCGGCTTTCCCTTTTTTATATCCAATTGCATCGGCTTCTTCCATCATTTTTTTTCCAAGAAGAATTGCATAAGCAGGATCATTATTTCTAAGAGTCTTAACACTATCAATTACAAAGCGAATTGTTTTGATACTTTCTTCTTGCCCTAACATAGCTATCGAAAAGAGAAGACCAAAAATTACTATTTTAGAAAAACTTTTCATGTATTAAACTAATTTTTGAGAATTAAAATAATATAATAAAATAAACTATTGATAACATTGTGTTATTATCGGATAGAACTGAATTGTTTAAAGCAGAATTGATTTATTTTAGGAAGGAAAATTAAACCAGGCATTGATTATGCCCGGTTTATATAAAACTAGCCTAGATTTTTGTTTACGAATTCCCAATTAACCAGGTTTTCCATAAACATAGACAGGTAATCAGGACGTCTGTTTTGGAAATCTAAATAATAAGCATGTTCCCAAACATCAACCGTTAATAATACTTTTTCACCGTGCGCAAAAGGAGTATCAGCATTAGCGGTTTTTCTAATTTCCAATTTTCCGTCTTTTAATACTAACCATGCCCAGCCGCTGCCAAATTGAGTAGCTCCGGCTCCTTTAAATTCAGTCATAAATTTTTCAAAGCTACCAAAATCAGCAACAATTTTATCTTTAATATTTCCAGTCGGCTCGCCGCCGCCATTAGGTTTAATACAGTTCCAGTAAAAACTGTGATTCCAAACTTGTGCCGCATTGTTAAATAAACCTGCTTTTGAAGAATCGCCTGCGGATGCTTTTATAATATCTTCTAAAGATGCCTGCGCTAAATCCGTTCCTTCAATAAGGTTGTTTGTATTTGTTACATATGCGTTGTGATGTTTCCCATGATGAAAATCTAATGTTTTTTCACTAATGTGCGGTGCTAACGAATCTTTTGGGAAAGGTAAATCTGGAAGTATAATTGCCATTTTAATTCTCCTTTATTTATTCTTTTAATATGTACAATAAAAATAATAAGACATATAGTATTATAATATTTTATTTCATCAGATGAAATAAAATTGTAATTCTTAATAAATAATTGGAATAGAAATTATTATACTTCCTTTAATAAAATTTACAATTTAATGATCACTTTTTAAGCAGGTTTAAGATGTTAAAAGCCAGGTTGATAATTTTTTGTTTTTTAATAACAGCAGTATGCGCTGCCCAGGAAACAAACACATTTACTTCAATAATAACAGAGTTTTATAATTCTTCTAAAATGGAACATGCACAGTGGAGTTTATATGCAAAGTATGTTGATACAAATGATGAAATAATAAATTATAATAGCAAAACGGCTTTGGCTCCGGCTTCCGGATTAAAAGTTTTTACTTCCGCAACTGCTTTGGACGCATTAGGTTCTGAATTCAAATTTGAAACGAAACTGTTTTATGACGGCATTATAACAGACGATTCCACTCTTGATGGAAATATTTACATTGTTGGCGGTGGTGATCCGACACTTGGTTCGGACTTAACTCGGGGCTCGCTTTCTCTAGAAAAGTTAATTAATTCTTGGATCGCTAAAATTAAAAATGTTGGGATAAAAAAAATAAACGGGAAAGTTATAGCTGATGATCTTCTTTTCGAATCGGCTCCAATTCCCCGTCTGTGGTTTTGGGAAGATATGGGTAATTATTACGGAGCGTCGGTAAGTGCTTTGTGTTTAAATGATAATCTATATCATCTATATTTCAAACCAAATTTAAAGGTTGGCGAAAAAGCTGAATTACTACGAACAGAACCTGTAGTTGAAAACCTGACATTTGATAACCTGATGAAAACGGGTAAAAAAGGCTCAGGAGATAATGGATATGTATTTTGCGCGCCAAGACAATTTAACGCGACATTACGAGGAACAATTCCGGCTGGCGTAAAAGAATTTTCCATAAAAGGAGCAATCCCGGATCCGGCTTTATTTGCCGCGCAGTATTTAACAAAAGAGTTAATCAGAAATAATATAGAAGTAACTGATTACGCTTCCAGACAAACAACTAAGATTATTTATGAGGAAAACAAACTTATATTAACTCATCAATCGCCTCCGCTAAAAGATATTGTATATGTAATTAATAAAAAAAGCTTTAATCTTTATACTGAAATGATTTTACGAATGGCTTCACTTGTTAGTTCTAATAATTCAAAATTGAATGCCGGGATTGATCTGATAGAATTATTCCTTACCAAAAATAAAATTAATACTGACGCTCTTAATCTTTTTGATGCTTGCGGACTTTCAAGAGCAAATACTATTACCACAAAAATGATGTCAGATCTTTTAGCGTCAATGACCATACACAAGGAATTTGAATCATATTATAATTCATTTGCCGTTGCAGGTGATTCAGATGATTTTGGCGGATTTAAGTCTTTTGGCAAAAGAACAAGTATTGAAAAAAACGCCCGGATAAAAAGCGGTTATATTACAGGAGTCCGAAGTCACTCTGGCTATGTAAAAGACAAATCCGGAAGAATGATAGTATTCTCATTTATTGCAAATAATTTTAAAGGAAGTACTGCCGCAATTAATGAAGCGCATAAAAAGTTGATGATAGAACTTGCTAATATTGAATGAATAAAAATGTAAATAAAAAAGGCGAATCATACGATTCGCCTGAAAGGGATGTGAGAACTAACTATCGAACGAACTTCCACCAGTAAAAATACTTATCTTCAAGCTCAGCTTCGGAAGGCATTGGGAAGAATTTTAATTTTTCTCCCTTAGCAAACCAGAATCCATGCCTGAGAAATTTATAAGAAATATCACCTAACAAACCGCCAAGACTAATTGTCTTGTTAAGTTTTTCAGGTTTATCTATAAGTTCCATAATACAATCGTAAAATCTATACGGGTTAACATCAGGTAATTCAATCTGGAAAATTTCTTTGTTTTTATTCATATCAAAGAAACGCTGAATATCAAAATCAACCTGTGTAAAACAAATTTTTGGCGCGCCCTTTGATTTTGTTCCCGTAGTAATAAATCTTCCAAATTCTCTCTGATCTTTTGTTGACGCAACAAGATTATCAAGAGGTGTAATTTCCTGATAAATTCTAATTAGACCAGGTTCATTAACAGCAGTATAATCTTTTGATTCAATTGGTAAAACTTTTCCGTTTGTAGTACATAGGAAAAGAGTTTTAATTGCATCTAAATCAACGTATTCAAGAACATTGTACGAAGCAATATATTTTGTTTTTTTTGGAGAACCATCGGTATGAGGATTACATTGTTCTAAGTACTCATCAATATCGAAATAATCATTTCTGTAATTTATATCTATCTCAGCAAATATAACTTTCCCGCTAAAATGTTTTGCACTTCCAATTGTATAATGCTCTCCAAATTTATCAGGTTCCAACTGCGATGCAATTAATGCATTTGTTGGAAAAAGAGTCATGTATAAATGTTTTGGATATTCAGACAAAATGAAATTTCTCCAGTTAGCAATGATTGTACAATAATGTAGTCTAAAATTATTAAATTGAATTATAAAGAGCAAGATTTATACTGCATCTTTTTTTATTTTATTACATCCAATAGTAAAAAAAATGAATTATTGAGAGTTATATGGAAAAATTAAAAAAATATAAAAACAAAATATTAGCCGTTGCTGCCGGAGCCGTGTTGGGATATTCATATTACTATTTTATTGGCTGTACAAGCGGATCGTGCCCAATAACAAGTAATCCCCTTATTTCAACGGTTTACGGAGCTGCAATTGGTTTTGTGTTTTCAATGTCATCAAAAAAAGAGAAAAACGATGGAAAAGATAACTAAAGATATTGAGATAGAAGATCTAGTTGATCTTTTACCTGAAGCTGTTTCCTATTTAAGAGATCAGAAAATTAGATGCCTAAGGTGCGGAGAACCAATTTGGGGAACTTTAGAAAAGGCTTCTGAAGAAAAAGGATATAGCCGGGAAGATATTGATAGATTTGTTGACGAATTAAATTCAATTCTGGAAAAGAAATAAATACTATAATATCAAACTTTGATTTTTTAACTTTAGGGGAACAAAATTTTAATTGGAGATAAAATGAGCAAAAAAAAGCCGGAAAGAAAATTCGGGAATCAAGAGGAAGTTAAAACAGGTCTGGATCAGGAAACCCGAAGTAAAATTTATTGGACTGTTTTAATAATAATGATAATCGGTTTTTTTATTATTAATAATCTTAACGGCGACGGTGAACAGGGTCCTTATCCTCCACATTATCAGCCAACATCACAAAATGAGAGAGTTGAAGCATTTGATTTTAATTTAAATACTCCTGATGGAAAAGAAGTTAAACTTTCTGATTACCGGGGAAAAGTTGTAATTCTGGATTTTTGGGCCACCTGGTGTCCTCCATGCAGAAAAGGAATTCCTGATCTTGTTGAGCTTAAAAAGGAATATGGTTCAGAGGAATTTGAAGTAATCGGAATTTCACTGGATTTAGAAGTCCCTGACAATCCCGGCAGAAATACCAAAAAAGATGTAGTTCCGTTTATTGAAAAACATGCAATTAATTATCCGGTTGTTTTTGGAAATTTAGAAGTAACTAAAAAGTATGGTGGAATTGAAAGTATTCCTACAACAATAATTATTGATAAAGACGGTAAAATTTCAGATCAGCATGTTGGATTGGTTCCTATTCAGACTTATAAAAAAGAAATTGAAAGACTTTTAGCTGAGTAATAAATATCAGAAAACATTAAAATACCGAAAACACTTAGACAAGTTGTTATGTAAAAAAAAAAGTAGAATAAAAAATGAGGGTGTAAAGTTTTTAGTGTAAACGGTATTTTTTTGTTAAAGTTAAAAAAAACTATTCTCAAAGCAGATTGAAAATCAGAAATGTCAGGCACCCGGTTTTAATTGGGATAGCTCATTTTTTAGATAAATCTCTGTAAGCTAAGAATAATGTTTTTTTAAGCATCATCAGTGGGGATTTGGATTTGTAACTTTTCTGAATTGACGAGACACGGCTTCAACAAGCATTTGTAGTTTAAAATATTTTGTATCCACTTGGGTAATCATTTCAAACAGCCTTTCTAAACATTTTTAATTATCTTTACAGCTGCTAAATTTCTTTAATAATAGTTTAATCATTGAGTGAACCGAAGAAAAATATTTGTTTTGTAAACACAACCAAATCATGGGGCGGCGGTGAAAAGTGGCATTTTGATGCCGCATTAAATCTCGCGCAAAATGGAAATAAAGTGTTTTTTATTGGTCAGATAGGGGGAGTTTTACAAAGCCGGTTATCTGAGCACAAAATAAATACAGAGTTATACGATGTAAGCAATTTAAGTTTTTTAAATCCGTTAAAAATTATAAAACTCAGAACATATTTTAAAAAGAACAATATTCAGATAGTTGTTTTAAATCTTCCTTCTGATTTAAAACTTGCCGGGATAGCTGCTAAATTAGCCGGTGTGAAAAAAATAATCTATAGACGCGGAAGCGCAATTCCTATCAAGAACAGATTCTTAAACAGAGTTTTATTAAAAAATGTAACAACACATATTTTGGCTAATTCAGAAAAAACAAAGCAGACAATCCTTTCTATAAAAGAGAACTTTTTGAACCCGGATAAAATTACTGTCATTTATAACGGCATTGATCTTAAGAATTTTGAGATACGAAAATCGGGGGAAACTGATTTTGAATCAAGAGACATAATAATTGGCAATGTTGGCCGGATGGTTTATCAGAAGGGGCAGGAATACTTAATAGAATTAGGGCGGATTTTAAGTGAGAAGAAAATTCCTTTTAAAATAATTATTGCCGGAGATGGATCGTTAAAAAACAGACTTGAAAGGGAGGTTAGTAAATTAGGTCTGGAAGATAAAATATTATTTCCCGGGTTCTGTAAAGATGTTCCATCATTTATGGGTTCTATAGACATATTTGTATTATCGAGCAGGTGGGAAGGTTTTGGGTACGTAATAACTGAAGCTATGGCTTGCCGTAAACCTGTTATAGCGTTTAATCTAAGCAGTAATCCTGAACTTGTTGAAGACGGGAAAACCGGCTTCTTAATTACTCCTTTTAATATTATTTTAATGGCTGATAAGATTATTGAGTTATATAAAAACAAAAGTGAAATTGAACGGCTTGGAAACAACGGACGGAAAAAAGTAGAATCTCAATTTGATTCTAGAATAATTATGAACGAGATTGGAAAATATTTATTGGGAAACTAATTCAGTTTAGCTGCTTCTATCTTATCAAACTGAACAACAAATTTGGTTCCTTTGCCTTCCTTACTTTCAACCGAAATTTTGGCTTTATTCAAATCACAGTAATTTTTAACTAAGGCTAATCCTAATCCGTTTCCGTCATACTGTCTTGTATAACCTTGTTCTCCCTGGCTAAAGGGCTGAAAAAGATTCTTCTGATATTCATTTGAAATTCCAATACCTGAATCTTCAACCTCAACAAAAATTTTATCGGCTTTGGTTTTCAGAACTATTTTTATGCTTCCTTTTTTAGTAAACTTAATTGCGTTATCTATAAGGTTGTCGAATATCTGTGTCACTGTATATTCATCACAATATACCATTGCATTGTCCATATCGGTATCGTAGCTTAGCTTAAGCGAATTTGCTTTTGCCTCTGGGCTAAACTCTTTTACTAATTTTTGTATAATCTCAGTATTAAGTTCTATGTTCTGGTAATTAACGTTATATGTTTTAGTTTGATATTGTGACATATTTAAAATTAAATCGATAGTTCTTATCATGCGTTTACTAGCATTGGCAATAGAATTGAAATATGAATTGGAACTTTCAAATTCTTTTAATTCCCAATCATATTTTAGAAGCTGCGAATAATTTATTATTGTATTAATCGGAGTTCTAATTTCATGAGACATCTGGGCTAAAAATTCTGTTTTTAATCTGTCAGATTTTTCGGCTTCTTCTTTAGCTTTAATTAACAATAGCACCGCATTTTTCTTTTCTGTTATATCCTCAAAAGATCCTTCAATAATAATTTCGCCATTATTATTCTTAATTAAACGGGCATGTTCCCTTACAAATATTTTTTCACCGTCCAGTTTTTTAAGCTCTACTTCATAGTTATAAATGTTTCTATTTAGTAAAAGTACACTCTTGAATGTTTCCCTATCTTGCAGGTTTTGAAAAATATCATTAGCATAATTTGTCTTATTAATTTCATCGTTTTCGGAAAGTCCCAATATTTTTTTACCCGAAGAATTTAACATAATAATCCGGCCGTCGAAAGTAGATTGATAAATACCAAGAGCCGAATTTTCTATTAATCTTTTATATTTTTCTTCGCTGTTGTTAAATGCTTTTTCAAAACTATATGCGTTTATCAGTTTACCAACAAGTCTTAAACTCATTAGAATAAGTAATAAGACGAATGCAAATTCCTCGTGAAAATTATAAACATATTCATCTACTAATGTGGCTACAACAATAATTATTATTGAAAATAAATATTGAATTCCCTCAGAATATCTTTTTTCTTGAAATATTTTTGCTGAAGCATAAATAATAAACACAAGGTATAAAAGTGAGTAAATCATTAATAAATCTTGCCATGCACTTTTTATTCCGTTTAAATCCCTATATTCAGCTTTCCAGTAACCATCCCATTTTAAGTTCATATCAACTGATTGAAACATTAAACCATATGGCTGGGATATAGCTATAAAAATTATGAATACCGCTAATAAAACCGGAATAACTAAAACAATTTTATTTAAGGAACCGGCATAGTAATAACTGTAAACAATAAAGGCGATTGATGTTAATAATATAGATGTGTCTAGTACTTTTGCATAAAAAATTATTTCATTTACGTCGTGCGCAAAATATATACACAAATTGGAAATAAAGAATGATAAAATTCCAATTCCTACAGCAACAATTGAATAATTCAATTGCTTCTGAAAATCCTTTACCGCAAGAATAAAATTCAACAAGAGAATTATTATTGCAAGACCAGAAACTATACCGTAAGAAAGTAAAATTATATCCATAAATTAAAAAAGAATATATTATTAAAAAATTTAACGGTATTATCGGTTTAAAAAGGAAAAACTTTATATTTTTTTATAGTGTATTGAAAAGGATTTACTAAAGGAAAAGACTTATATTTCAATAAAAAAAATGAATTTATGATAATTGCTGAAAATATTTATAAGAGTTTTGAAAGTAACCAGGTCTTAAGAGGGGTTAATTTAAAAATCACAAAGGGAGAATCGATAGCTATAATTGGACAAAGCGGCTGCGGTAAAAGTGTATTCTTAAAACTGCTTCTTGGTTTGCTTATTCCGGATAAAGGTTCAGTTTCAATTAACGGAACCAAAATATCAAGTTTATCAGAAAAAGATCTATATCAGCTACGAAGAAGATTCGGGTTTCTATTTCAGGGTGCTGCACTGTTCGATTCCCTAACTGTCGCGGAAAACATTGGATTGCCGCTTGTTGAGAATAATGTAAGTCTGGCTGAATCTAAACTATCATCCTTAATTGCGGAAAAACTTGATCTTGTTGGATTAAGGGGAATTGAAGAATTAAAGCCTTCAGAACTTTCAGGCGGAATGAAAAAACGTGTTGGTTTGGCAAGAGCTTTAATTACAGAACCTGAATTTATTTTATATGATGAACCAACAACCGGTCTCGATCCCATTTCATCGGATGTAATTGATGATCTAATTAAAAACCTTAGTAATAATCTGAACGTAACTTCTATTGTAGTAACACATGATATGTTTACGGTTAAAAATGTAGTTAAAAAAGTTGCAATGATGCATGAAGGAAAAATTTATTTTACCGGATCATCGGAAGAACTGGTTAAAAGTAAAGATCCTATAATTACCAATTTTATAAAAAGAACGGAAGTTTAGATGGCTAAGAGTCGGACTAAATATGTTTGCAGCGGATGCGGTTATGACTCGGCAAAGTGGCTGGGTAAATGTCCTAATTGTGATGAATGGAATACATTTACAGAAGAAGTTGAAGAGACTGGTAAAAACGCGCGGCGGAAAATTAATACATCTATAAAAGCGGATGTAGTTAAATTAAGCGGTGTTCCGGTAACGGAGCATAAAAGAATTGCAACCAATATTAATGAGTTTGATAGAGTTCTTGGAAACGGGATAATGCCGGGAAGTGTTATTCTAATTGGAGGTGATCCGGGAATTGGGAAATCGACGCTTGTAATGCAGGCTTCATCAAGTATAAAAGAAAAAGTTCTTTATATAACTGGTGAAGAATCTATTAATCAGATAAATCTTAGAGCTAAACGACTTAAAGTTAATACTGATAATTTTTATGTTTTAGCTGAAACAAGACTGGATATAATTTCTGCCGCTATTGAACAGACTGAACCTGACGTAGTTATAATCGATTCGATACAGACAATGTACAGGCCAGAGCTTGATAACGCGCCCGGAACAGTTACACAAATTAGGGAAACTACAACCGAACTGATGCAGAATGCCAAGAAAAATCATTTTGCGGTAATTATAGTCGGCCATGTTACAAAAGAGGGAAATATTGCCGGTCCCAAAATTCTTGAACATATTGTAGATACTGTATTGCAATTTGAAGGTGAACGAAATTATTCATATAGAATTTTGCGTGCCCAGAAAAACAGATTTGGCAGTACAAATGAAATTGGCATTTTTGAGATGCACGATACCGGGCTAAGCGAAGTTACAAATCCCAGTGAAATATTTTTAAGCGAACGTGACGAAAACGCGACCGGTTCTATTGTTACATCAAGTATGGAAGGAACAAGACCGGTATTACTTGAGGTTCAGGCTTTGGTAACTCCAAGTAATTTTGGAAATCCGCAAAGAGTAGCTACGGGATTTGATTACAGAAGATTATCAATACTCCTGGCCGTTTTAGAAAAAAGAGTAAAGCTTAGACTTTCTGCAAACAATGTTTTCTTAAATATGGCTGGCGGATTAAGAATTTCGGAACCTGCGGTTGATCTGGCAGTCTGCTGTAGTATTGCTTCAAGTCTTTTAGATAAATCGTTAAAAACCGGTCACGTTGTAATTGGTGAAGTTGGTTTAGGCGGAGAGGTGAGAAGCGTTTCTCATATTGAAAAAAGAATACAGGAAGCTGAAAAACTGGGATTTGAAACAATAATAATTCCTAAAAATAATTCGAAAATAAATATTAAAAATCACGGGATTAAAATTATTCAAGTACGTAATGTAAGCGATGTTATTAATAAATTATTAGGGTAATAATTATTGTTAACCGGATTTCTATGAAGCAAATTCAATTTAACATAAAGCTTGTAATTATTTGTTTGCTGCTCATTTCTATCAGGACTCTTAATGCACAACCGCAAAGTCTGGCTGTTATGCGCAATCATTCTAACATTGCCGATGAAAAATCCATTAACTGGGTAAAAGCCGGAGTTGCCGGTTCGGTTATTATGGCGGCTAATATTGGTTTATGGATTCACTATAACAATAACTGGTACACAGATTCACAATCCAAATTTCATTTTAAAGATGACTGGTATGATTATAATTTAAATATGGATAAGGTTGGACATGTTTTTACCGGAATGTTTTTAACACAAAACTATTATAAACTTTTAAGAGGCGGAAATTTTTCTCACTATCAGTCAATATGGATAAGCTCCGGATTAACCTTTGCCCAATTATTTCAAATTGAACTTTTTGATGCCTTTGATAAAAAGTATGGCGCAAGCTGGGGCGATATTGGTTCCAATACTTTGGGAATACTTTGTGGAGTTCTTCAGTTAAACTATAGATCCGCAAATATGATAAATCTAAAACTAAGTCACGATATAAATCATATTTCATTTAGCAGTGATGTTCATGATGAAGTGATTACAGATTATTCTAAGAGAACATTCTGGCTCACATTCCATTATGATGAATTGCTCCCGGAATCAATTAGAAATATTCATCCTGATTGGCTGGGCATTGCGCTTGGATACGGAACCAGCGAAGTTTTTAAAGACGGGCGTTATAATATGGATTCGAAGGGAAAAGGTTTAGGAAAACAAAATTTTTATCTCGCTTTGGATATTGATTTAAACAGACTTTTTAAACCTGAACCGGAAACGTTTTTCTGGCATCTGTTCGATTTTATTGGCTATATTCATATTCCAATGCCGACTATAGAATTAACACCTAAAATGAAATTCCATGCACTTTATTTTTAGAAAGGATTTTTAATTATCGGGGAAATAACTGAGAGTGTAGATGAATTACCAAAACCTTCGAAATATTTAAATTCCGAAGGTTTCAAATAACTATTGAGCGTAAAATTATATTGTAAATTTAGATTTAACTTCTTCAGCAACATCAGCAGAAATTATCATTCTACCACATGCTTCACAAGAATAAATTCTTTTGTTTTGCTTTATCTCTAACTGTCTTTGAGGTGGAACCATGCTATGGCAGCCACTGCAAGCACCGCGGTTTATTGTTGAAACGGCCATACCGCCTTTGGCTTTGCGTATTCTCATATAAGTATTCAAATCAGGCTTACGTACTTTTTCTGCCATTGATTCTCTTCGCGATTCAAGCTTAACTTCTTCTCTTTCGTTTGCGCTAACAATTGTCTTAAGATCTTCTTCTTTAATTTGTAACTCTTCGTTTAGCTTATCAACTTCAGGAGTTATTTCGTCAATTTCGGCAAGTATTTTTTGCGAACCTTCTTCAAGCTCTTTATTTTGACTTTGAAGTGCCAAAATAGTTTCTTCAGAATGATCAATTTCCTTTGTTAAAGCATCATATTCTTTGTTATTGCGAACTTGAAATAACTGGGCTTTGTACTTTGTAAGATTAGTATTTAAACGCGCAGATTCTTCTTCGTTTTCTTTAATCTTTTCTAAATTATCTTTTTTAATTTTTTCTTTTTCATTAATAAGATCTTGTTTCTCATCAATTAAAGATTTTAATTCATTTACAGCTCTTGGTAAGTCTCCTCTAAGTTCTTCTAACTCATCAAGATGATTATCAATCAACTGTAGTTCATATAGAGTTTTTACACGATTAACCAATTTAAAGTCTCCTTAAATTTATCTATTACACATAATTATAAAATTTTCTGGGATTTGTAGAGCCTGCCGATTTAATAACCTTTACATCGTTATTATTTTTTTTAATAAATAATTCCAGCTTCTCTTTAACAGCATTTAATGAAAAAATCTCTGTTTCATAATGTCCGGCATCAATAAGCAAAATGTTTTTTTCCGCATCGTGATAAGTATGATACTTAATATCAGCGGTAATAAACGCATCTGCCTTAAGAGCCATAGCTTTGTCTAAAAGCTCCGATCCGCTTCCTCCGCATACAGCAACATTTTTAATTTTTGAAGATTTCCCGTTTGTATAAACTAAATTTTTAATTTTTAGTTTTGAACAAATATGAGATAAAAATTGATCGGCCGACAAGCTTTTATCTAAACAGCCAATAGCTCCGGCACCATAATTTACATTTATATTTTGCACGGAATAAATATCAAACGCCGGTTCTTCATAAGGGTGCGAATCTTTTATAGCACTAATAACTTTATTTAGATTCCATTTATTAACTAAAACTTCTAATCTGATCTCGGTTGTTTTCTCAAATAAATTTTTCTTGCCAACTACCGGATTTGAATTATCTGAACCTTCAAATGTTCCTATTCCGGCTGATTGAAAACTGCATTTTTGATATTCGCCAATTATTCCTCCGCCAGCATTAAATATAGAATCCGCAACATTTTTAACAGAATCGGCTGGAACAAAAACTACTACTTTACTCTTATTTTCTTTTTCATTATCCAAAAACTTAATGTTTTTTAATCCTAAAACTTTGGCTAATTCAAAACTAACGCCGTCTTTTGTAAAATCTAAATTAGTATGAGCGGAAAAAACAGAGATGTTATTCTGTATTATATCTTTAATTAGTTTGGAATTTTGGCTTTTTGAGAAATCGAGTTTTTTTATTGGTCTGAAAATTAGAGGATGGTGCGTTACAATTAGATTACATTGTTTTTTAATGGCTTCCTTTAAGGCATTTGCAGTTAACTCCAAACAGAGGAAAATGCCCGTAACATCGGACTCGGAAGATCCAATTTGGAGTCCAACGTTGTCTTTATCCCAGGCAACTCCCGGAGGAGCCCATTTTTCAATATAATTTATTATTTCTTTAATCTTCATATAGAATCAAAAAAAAAGCACTTCTGGTTTTTAGAAGTGCTTTTAATGGTTTTATTTTAATTTTGAATTTTTACTAACTCTGTTAATCTCTTTCTTTTCTATTCGTTTTAAAATTGGTCTTTTCAACGTATTCCTAAATTTTAATAAACAAATATAATACTTAGTAAGTATATTTTCAACTTGAACAAACATCATAAATTATTCCAACAAACAATTTAATTTTCTTACTAACTCTATTATCGGAAAAAATACCATCTCCTTTAATTAATTTGTAATCAAATCATAAATTATAATATAGTTTGTAAGTTAGTTTAAAATTTCTTCCTGCTTCTGGCAAAATTGATTTGATCCTTGAAAGATGATTATAATATTCTTTATCAAAAATATTATCAACAGAGAACGATAAATTGTGAACAATTGAATTTTTAGAAATAGAAAATTGCATAAATGTATTAAATATAATGTAAGATGCAGTTGGGTCTTCAAATTCATCAACCTTATTCTGTTTGGATGCCCATTCAGTTTCTAATCCTCCTGATAAAAAACTATTATAATAGTTTATAACGAAATTCCCCTTTAAAGGCGGAATTTGAGGTAATGAAGTCTCAGAGTTCTTAAATTTTCCTCTTGTGTAAGAAATAGAATTTGAAATTCTTAAATTATTCGAAGGTTTCCATTCAAACATTTTTTCTATTCCATAAAACAAAGCTTCTGTACCAATAGTTTTATAAATTGGTAAAAAGGTTTGGTAGTTTATTTCCCCAGTGGCACGTGGAATTATATAATAGGAAAAATCATTTCTAAACAAATTAATGTTAAAGTATAAATTATCCAACTTATGATAAATAAATAATTCCGCTCCAATACCATGTTCGTTTTCTAGATCTGGATTTCCAATTTCGTATGAATATGCGGCAAGATGAGGTCCTTTTGAGTAAAGCTCTTCAATGGTTGGCACTCTTGAGGATTTATTAATATTAAATCCGAGGTGAACTTTCTTTGTCAATTCGTATAATGTTGAAAAAGAGAATGAATATGTTTGAAAATCTCTTTTTCTAATATTACCGATTTGTGAGCTGAATGTTTTGTTTTCGGGATTAATAATAGAAAAATTATATCTTGATGAAAATTCAAATGTAAAATTGTTTAGAGTAAAATATTCATATAGATAAGCAGAACTATTTATTGAAATAGCTGGGGAAGTAAATACAAAACCTCCAATATCAAAATCCCGGTGCTCAAAAGAAATTCCAATTAAACCATTATTTAAAAAACCAAATTTAGTATGAGATAGATTGATAAATCCGTTGTTATTTACAATTCTAAATTCTGAACCGATTGTACCCTTATTTTCAAATTCTTTGTGGCGATAAAGTGCATGAACAAATGAAAATTCGATTTTTTCAATTATTGAATGGTTGAACTTTAATTGAGACTTAAATTTAAGTTGTTCACGAAACATAGATATATCAACACCATTGGGATGTGCTCCTATAAATCCACCAGGAACTCCGTAATCTAGATCAAATTTTTTAAATGAAACTCCGATAAATCCATTGTTAAGAAAATAGCTTCCTCCAAAAGAAAAATTTAAATTTTCTGAAGATGAATTGTTTAATTTCCCCAATGGAGTATTTAAATTAAAGGATTTTCGTTCACTAATTTCACCTCGTAATGCAAAATTATTAAATGGGATTTCAAGCAATCCGGACATTAAAAAACCTCTGTTAACAGACTCTCCATAAGTACCAAGAGCAACTATTGGATGTCCATGTTGCTCAACCGGAATCTCATTCTTAACAACATTAATAATTCCACCGGTAGAAACAGAAGTTTTCGTTAAAACTTTTGGTCCTCTCAATATTTCAATTCTATTTAAATTAAATGGATCAATTGTAACAGCATGATCTGGCGATGTAGCTGAAAGATCAATCGTTTTATTCCCATCCTCACTTATAAAAACACGGTTAGAACCCATGCCTCTAATTACAGGTCTTGCCGGAGCCGGTCCCATCGATCTTATCGCTAAACCAATTTCATTTTTAAGAGTACTTGCAAGGGTAATTCCCAAGTGTCTTTGAAGTTCTTTCCCTTTCAAAACCATACTAATTTCTTTTAGGTCATCGAATTTTGAGAAAATTTTGTAGTCTGAAACTAGTACTTTATCAAGTTCGAGAGTTTTGGGAAGCAGATAAATTAAAACCTTTTCTTCTTCACTTTGACTCTTCGAAATTTGGAATATACTTTCTTTATAGGCTAAGTGAGTTGTTTCTAGAGTTAAAGTTGAGAAATTAGAATTAACTAACAATTTGAATTTCCCTTCAAAGTCAGTTGTTGTAAACCGTTCAATTTCAACAGATTTAACTACAGCTTCTGAAACTGGCTCATTGGTGTAATAATCAACCACAAGTCCGGTAATTGTGCTTTTTTGTGCAAATCCACTTTGAACTAATATTAAAAAGAAGAGTGTAATAAACACTCTTCTTTTAAGAATATAAATCATTTTAACTCCCTATTTAGAAACTACTTTTAGAGGAATTAAACCTGAGCGATAATCATTATGATCATCATGTTTTACAAAAATTTCAATTGTGGTAATGCCTGTTTTAAGCCCATCTATATGAAACTCAAATTCTCCTTCTTCTCCTTCATGTTGCCATCCTGTAGCAATTTGTGAATCTTCAATTTCATAAGCCATAGATGAGTGTTCTTCGTCTGGTGGCTCAATTATATTTTCATTCTCATCATAAAATTTTACTTCAAAATGATCTGATCTCTCACCAACAACAGCATATAAGGTATCTGTTGTTGTCCCTCGTAAAATTGATACGTCAATTGCTCCAGTTGCATTATATATAACTGTGCCAATCGCTTCAAAGTGATGTTCTTCCGGTGCAATTGGGTCGTCATCATCAGAACATGCAGTAATATTGATTAAAATTAGGCTAATTAAAACAATTTTTAAATAAACAGTTGTTTTATTAAGTAAAGTCATACATTTCTCCAATCTTAAATATTTAATTAATTTTTTATTCGATATTTAATTAGAGAAGTGGCGGACCTCTTGAGGTGATATCTGATAGTTGATGAGAATTTAAACTATGTGAATGAACTGAAAAAACATTAGTCTCAGAAAAATTTGAAAAAGTTTTTTCAATTAAAATATTATAAGAAACACTACTATGATTAATCTGTAGAAGGGGACAATCCTCGTTACTTGTAATATGTGAATGTTCATGATGACATGAATTATCTATTTCATGTAAAAAATGGGTGACCAAATTTGTATAATGAAAATGGAACGCAGAAAACATGATCATAAAAAGATATGTGATCAGCAAAAATTTTGTAATATGTTTTTCTCTAGCTAACATTTACTTTTGGTTAGTCCAATTACCATCTTCTTTTATTAATTCAATTAATTCATCTACCGCATTTTCAGATGATAATCCTTTTTTTACCACAGTTTGTCCGCGGTATAATGAAATCTTTCCAGCTCCGGCTCCTACGTATCCGTAATCTGCATCCGCCATTTCGCCAGGGCCATTAACTATGCAGCCCATAATTCCAATCTTTACACCAACTAAATGATTTGTTCTTTCTTTGATTTTAGTAGTAACTTCAACAAGATCAAATTGAGTTCTTCCGCAGGATGGACACGAAATATACTCAGTTTTAGAAACCCTTACTCGAGCTGCCTGCAAAATTCCAAATAATGTTCTATTAACAAATTCTTTTTCAAGATTAGAGTATATAAAAACTCCATCACCAAATCCATCTGTTAAAAGTGAACCCAAATCTGTTGAGGCATATAACTGTAATAACTCTTTAGAAAGAGAACTATAATTTTTACTTAAAACTATTGGGTTATAAATATCTTTTGCCATTAGTTCAAACATGGTTCTGCGTATATCTGCAACACTGTTTTTATTTTCACTTGTAAGTATTAATACTACATTTGTTTTATTAGCAACATTGGTAAATTTTCCTAAATAAATATCTTTTGTAGAAACAGTTACAAAATTTAGAGAATTTGAAAATTTTTCAGCTTTAATAAATTCATTAAAACTAAATAGGGGATAAGAATTTGGTTGTTCCGAAATCTTCCAAACATCATAATCTTGAACTATTTTTACCACGGGAGGAAATTCAATATTTGCGGATTCTTTTCCTAGATAAATATAATCGGCGGCTGCAACTTCAATGTTCCATTTATCATCAGTATAATTAAAACTATAGCCAATTTTTGCTAAATCATTTTTAGAAATATTTTTAACATTGCTTAAATCAGCGAATACAACTGGTAAATTCTTTTCACCAATATTTTCAACTAAAACAGATTTTCTTTTATTATATGTGTAAGGATTGTGAACGTTTTTTTCTATTGGAACAATTGCTTCATGATCATTTCTGTTTTTATATCGGTTGGCTAAATCAATTGCTACTGGTGCTTCAAACTCTGGTGGCTCAGTTAAAGAAATTCTTATAGTATCTCCAATTCCGTCTTCCAGCAAAGTTCCTATTCCAACGGCAGATTTTATTCGCGCGTCTTCGCCATCACCTGCTTCTGTAACTCCCAAATGTATTGGGTAATTCATGTTGTTTGCTATCATTTTACTAACAAGAAGTCTATATGCCTGAACCATAACCCTTGTATTACTTGCTTTCATAGAAAAAACTAAATCGTAGTATTTAAGATCCTCACAAATACGTGCAAACTCTAAAGCCGATTCAACCATTCCTAACGGAGTGTCGCCATATCTGCTCATAATTCTATCCGAGAGTGAACCATGATTTGTCCCTATTCTCATTGCCGTTCCGTGATCTTTACAAATTTTTACAAGCGGAGAAAATCTTTCGTAAATTCTTTCGAGCTCCGCATTATATTCAGCATCTGTATATTCAATCTGATTAAATTTTTTCTTATCAACGTAATTACCCGGATTTACACGTACTTTCTCAACAATTCTTGCGGCAACTTCAGCGGCATTCGGGGTAAAATGAATATCAGCAACCAAAGGAACATTACAGTTTAATTTTTTTAATTCGTTTTTTATAACCGCAAGATTTTCAGCATCCTTAATACTTGGAGCTGTCAGGCGTACAATTTCACAGCCAGAATCAACCATTCTAATTATCTGATCGACCGAAGCCTTTGTATCTAAAGTATTAGTATTAGTCATTGATTGAATTCTAACAGGATTTTTGCCTCCCATGGCAACATCACCAATATTTACAACACGGGTATTAAATCTTTTATATTCAGTTAAACTATTGCAATACAATTTTTCCATGAAACTCTCTTTCAAGTAATTAATAATTGTTTAGCACACACATTCAGATTTACTTCCAGAACTAAACTACTAACGCAAATATAATAATTAGGATAGGATATATTAAATTATTAAACAAAGTATTTGAATAGATAGATTGAATACGTAAGTTTACATTGTTTTTAATTAATGCCTTGCTTAGTTTAAATTTAATGCGAATACCTGAACAAAAAATAGATGAAATAAGAAGTGGTGCCGATATTGTTGATATAATATCTGCACATGTTCAACTCCGTAAAAAAGGGAAAAACTTCCAGGGGCTGTGTCCTTTCCATCAGGAAAAAACTCCTTCGTTTGTAGTAAGTCCCGAAAAACAAATTTTCCATTGTTTTGGCTGTCATGCCGGCGGTAATGTTTATAAATTTCTTATGGATTTTAAGAGCATCTCTTTTGTTGAATCTGTACAGGAAGTTGCCGCGCAAATTGGTATTCCCATTGAGTTTGAAAAAGAATTTGATCCGGAAATCCAGACAGAACATGAACAGATGTTTGATCTTAATGTTCTAGCCGCACGATTTTTTGTAGATAATCTTTATAAATCGGAAGAAGGTAAAAGTGCGCTTGAATACTTAAAAAACCGGAGACTAAACGAAAAAACTCTTAAAACATTTGGGGTTGGATTAGCAAAAAGCGGCTGGGATAATTTTATGAATTATGCCAGTGATAACTCTGTCGATTTGTCCAGAGCCCAGGCACTTGGATTAATTGATAAAAAAGATTCGGGCGGTTATTACGATAAATTTAGAGGAAGAATAATTTTTCCTATTATGTCTCCAAACGGGAGGGTTGTTGCATTTGGCGGACGTATACTTGAGAACAACGATAATGTGGCAAAATATTTAAACTCTCCGGAATCACTTATCTACCAAAAAAGGAAATCACTTTACGGGCTTTATCATTCTAAAGAAGAAATACGTAAATATGATAAAGCAATTTTGGTTGAAGGCTACATGGATCTTATTTCTCTTTACCAGAGCGGAGTTAAGAATGTAATAGCTTCTTCGGGAACAGCTTTAACAGATGAACAAACCCAGCTCCTTTCCCGTTTTACAAAAAACATTGTTGTTCTTTTTGATGCTGATACTGCCGGACAAAAAGCGGCAATGCGAAGTATTGAGATATTACTAAAACAAGATTTTGATGTTAAGATTTTAAGTCTGCCTGATGGTGAAGATCCTGATTCATTTATTCATAAATTTGGCAAAGAGTTATTTAATGAAAAATTAGAGTCTGCCCAGAATTTCCTAGAATATCAGGTTACCAGTTTTAAAGAACAGGGTAAACTTGATGATCCTGAACAAATGACTGAAGCAATAAGAGAACTTGTTAAAACATCGGCCCTTGTTAAAGATGAACTAAAAAGAAATCTTCTATTCAAATCTATTGCGACCAAATTTAATTTGCGGGAAAAATTAATTGAACAGGAGGCTATTAATTTTTTTGAGCAGACTAAAAAGAAAGAAGTACGTGAAGAACATTTCCAGAAACAGCGTGAACAAAGAGAAGTTGAAGTAAATAAGAATATTGAAGATTTAAAAGAAAATCCTCTTGAAAGAGAATTAATTGGTCTTATGTTTGAAGGTGATGAATCTGTTATTGGTCATATTTTTGATAATATTCTTCCAGATGATTTTAATAACAAAATATACAGATCAATTGCCGGGGTTGTTTATAACGCGTATCGCGATCATGTTCATGAAACCTCTGCTATGATTGATAAAATTGAGGATGAAACACTTAAAAGTTTTGTATTCCGATTAGCAATTGAACAGGAGAGTATAAGCAAGAAATGGGATGATTATACCGGAAGTTATACAAAGGAGTATGTAATTAAACAATCTGCAGATGATCTTGTAAAAAAATACCGTATTGAACAGCTAAATAAGATTATAAAAAGAAATAACAAAACTATTGAAGATCTGGATGATGAATTAGCTAAACTTGAACTGATGAAAGAAAATAATGAGTTGAATTTGGAGAAGTCTGAAATTATAAAGGCTAAACCATTTTATGAAAATGATGAAAGTTAGTTAAAAAAAATACTTTCAAGTCGATAATATGATGATTTAAATTAAAGATTAGATGAGGAAACAATGAAAAACAATCCTACAATTTATGAGATAAATACAAGAGTCTGGATAAAAAGATTTTCGTCAAACAATGGAAACCTAAAACTAGATCAGGTTCCTGAAATATTTTGGAAAAATCTTGCAGATAAAGGAATAGATTATGTATGGCTAATGGGAATCTGGCAAAATTGTTCAGGTTCCATTGAAAAATATTGTTTTGAAGATTATTTAATTAAAGAATATAAGTCTGCATTAAAAGATTTTAAGCACGAAGACGTTATTGGATCGCCCTATGCAATAAATAATTACAAAATAAATCCAGATCTTGGTGATCTTGAAACGATAAAAAGATTAAGAACAATTCTTAAAAAATATGATATAAAACTTATTCTAGATTTTATACCAAATCATTTTAATGCTGAAAGTGAATTAATTGAAACTAATCCCGAAATATTTTTAAACGCTGATGAAAGTTATCACACCGATGATTCCTACACTTTTTATATACCATACAACAATAAAGAAGTTATTCTGGCTCATGGAAGAGATCCATTTTTTCCGGCTTGGGAAGATACTGCACAGGTAAATTATTTTAGTAACGCAGCCCGCGAGTTTATGATTGGGAATCTGATTGATATTGCGGAAATCTGTGATGGTGTTAGATGTGATATGGCAATGCTTGCTCTTAATAATATTTTTAAAAATACATGGGGCGGTGTTCTAAAAAAAATGGATTATGCTAAACCGGAAACTGAATTTTGGGCTGTTGCTATTCAGTTAGTAAAAAATGAATTTCCGGAATTTCTTTTTATAGGAGAAGCTTATTGGGATTTAGAATGGAATCTTCAGCAGCTTGGTTTTGATTTTACTTACGATAAGAGACTTACGGACCGATTAAAAAGTGGAAATGTAAGAGGAATTTCAGAACACTTAACTGCCGATTCCCTTTTTCAGACAAAATCTTTAAGATTTATTGAAAACCATGATGAACAAAGGATTGCAAAAGAATTAGGCAAAGAAGCGTCTCAGGCATCAGCAGTTATAATGAGCACAATTCAGGGAATGAGATTTTATCACGAAGGTCAGTTTGAAGGAAAGAGAATTAAGCTTCCGGTTCAGTTGGGCAGAGAGCCTGTAGAACCTCCGCAACCATGTTTTGTTAATTTTTACAATAAACTATTTAGCATAACAAAACATGAACTTTTTAATAATGGTATCTGGAAACAGTTAAAGTCGGAAGCTGTTGGAAGTAGCGATTCAACTTTCCAAAATATACTTTGCTGGCAGATAAATTATAAAGATGAAATTAGAGTTGTGATTATAAACTATTCGCAAGAAGAATCTCGTGGCAGAATAAGATTAGATGTAAAAGGTGATAACGAAATTCAGCTTTTTGATATGCTGAATGATCAGCTATATATAAGGGAAGCGTTAGAGGTTCGTGAAGATGGTTTGTACATTGAACTTCAGCCGTTTCATAGCCATATTTTTTCTTTGTAGAAATGTTCTGATGAGTAGAAACTGTTTGATAAGGTAAGAATTTAAGATCTTGTCATTTCGACCATAGGGAGAAATCTTTGTTTTAGGTCGTAATAAAGATTTTTCACACTCATTTCATTCGGTTCGAAATGACAAACAGACCAACCTCGTATCACATCCTTTTTTTTGTGAATAAAAAACTTAAATAAATGGTGGTCGAGCAGCGTCGAGACCACTAAGTTAAACTAAAAAAACATCTCGGCGCTGCTCGATGTCCGTTGTTAGATTTCCACAATTCGAAACTTCTTCTGTAAACGCAACATCCTTTTAACTTTATAAAAAAGCAAAAATTAACCAAATAAAAATATTTTTTATTAAAATTTATTAGGGTATACCCTAATTTGTGTTTTTGCCATTTTTAGAACCTAATTAAAGAATATAACCTTTTTACTAGGGGAATCCCTAATTTGAGTAGGAAAAAATTAGGGATTCCTCCAATTGTTTTAGGTTTATAAATTTCATATAATCTTTTTGTAAAATAAAAAGACTTTGATGTCTCTAGTTTTTTTTTAAGTTTGTAAGCAGTTGCAATGCAACAACATAAATCTGGTTAAGGGCAACTTTGTTAACCGAGAAATAAAATATTTAGCGCGAAATGTTTAAAAATAATATATGATTTTTACTTGGCTATTTAGGAGGCTATTTATGAAAAAAGTATTTGTTGTAGTTTTTTTTATAAGTAATGTAATGTTTACTCAGACAACTGAAAATCCTTTGGATTATTTTCCTCATTCTGTTGGGGATTATTGGGAATATTCAGTTCCTGGAGGAACTCATCATTATCAAATTTATAAGGACTCTATTGATAATAATGGGAATAAATATCTTTTTTATAAATGGTGGTCTCATGACGTTGAACCTATAGTTTTTAAGAACCCAAGATGGATGATTGACACGAATTATAATGTTTATTTGTACCATCCAATATGGTTAACTACCATTTTTTACAAATTAGATGCAAAAACCGGAGATGAATGGTGGTATAACAAACTTGAAAATAAAAAAGCAACAATTACGGAAACTTATAATTTTAGTGTATTAGGACATGAAACAACTCTTAAAAGAATTGAGTATTATCAATTAACTGATACTGTCGATACAACGATTAATGAAAATTCATATTATTTGGGTGAAACAATAATTGCAAAAGATTTGGGAATGATATACGATGAGAACGGTGGAGGAGCACAACCCGACTTTTTAACTGCATGTATTATTGGTGGCGATACTCTTGGAATTATTACTGATATAGTAGATAAACCTGTTGTATTTCCTGAAAATATTATCCTTAAGCAAAATTACCCAAATCCATTTAATCCGTCAACTGTAATAGAATTTGAACTTAAGGAAGCGGATAATATAAAACTAGAAATATTTGATGTACTTGGGAAGAAAATAGTTACTCTTTTTGATGATTATAAAAGTAAAGGTAAGCATAAAGTGCAATTTAAGGCACATAGTAATGATTATAGTCTTTCATCAGGCATTTATCTGTATGTATTAAAAACGAGTAACAAAGTTGCTCTAAAAAAAATGATCTTAACTAAATAATTTTACCTGTAGCGTCAGGACCTCAGTCCTTGACGCGGGAAGACCTAAAAAACAATGAGTAGAAGAAAACGTGACATATTAGAATTATACAATTGCTATTTTGTAACAACAACCTTCAACAACTGGCTTGAACTACTGCTAAATGATGACTACTATAAAATACTTCAAGATTCAATAAACTTTTACTCAGAGAAATATTCAGCAGAAATTATATCCTATGTAATAATGCCAAATCATATACATTTCATAATATTTTTCAATGAAGACGTTAATTTATCCGGTTATTTAAGAGATTTTAAAAAGTTTACATCATTCAAGATTCGAGAAAGATTGCAAATGGAAAGGAGAAGTGAATTACTACATCAGATTGAATATGAGAAGTATGGTCAAAAATATAAAGTTTGGAAAGATAGGTTTGATGCTGTTATAATACTAAGTAAGAATATAATGTTTACTAAGATTAATTATATACATAACAATCCGGTAAAGAAGAATCTGGTGGCAGAAGATCACCTTTGGGAATATTCTAGTGCAAAGTTTTATAGGTTTGATGTTGAAGGAACAGTTAAGGTTACTAATGCCGGAGCAATTGTTTAGCGAAAACGCGCCAAGGACTGAGGTCCTGACGCTACAGATAATGGTTAATCTTGTTGCAGAACTGCAAACCGCAGAAACAGATTTTGCAACCACCAGAGTAGCCTATGAAACGGCAGTAGTTAATGACAACAAAAAGGAAAATGCAACTACCCTAAAAAAAGAAACAGCGTTGATAATTAATGAACAACTGGTAGTTTATTTAAAGGCAATGGCGCAGGTTGATAAAACCAAATATGAAAATTTTGCTCTTTTAATTGGTCAAATAATAGACGAAACCAACGAGCAGGTAAAAAGACGAAGAGAAAATAATAAGCCTGACGCAGAAGAGGGTTAGCGATAATTATTGGTGGTAGATCCTCGCAATTTTTACTTGTCAGACGATTTGTTTGGCGGGAAATTGCGGGGATCTTAATTGGAAGTATTTTAAAACTAAAGGGGGCTGTCCCACATGCACAATTTTGTCACCTTGAGCTTGTCGAAAGGTGAAAATTCAGCTCGAAATCCTAACTTCGATAAACTCAGTTTGACGGATTTCGACCTTTTGGGACAGCCTCTTTATAAATAATAAAACATTATAATTCTAAACAAAATCTATAAGTGAACTAAAATCTGGATCAAATAATCTTCTATATGTTCTAACCGCAAAAGCGTCAGTCATACCAGAGATATAATCACAAATAATTCTTACACGTTTTTTTTCATCTTCTTCATTGCGCAAAAGTTTATCACTAAAATCAGCCAGTAATTTTATATTGGATGTTTCAGTAACATAATTTTCAACCAATACATCAAAAACTTTTTTAATCATTGAATTACCCTTAAATTCCATCTGATGTAACTGTGCTGAACGGAAAACAAGTTCAATAGAAAGGCGTTTAAACATTTTTACCTTTTGTTTAATCTTTTCGTCAATAACAAGATTATATTTATATCTGTTTGTAAGTTCACTCATGAAATTTTCTGTTTCTTCCAATTTACATGATTCTATACATTTACCAATTTGAGAGCCAAAACGAGCTTTAAAATTACCAGATTTAATTGCGTCAATTACTTCATCAAAAACTTCCTGCTGATATTCAGTAAAAGTATTTTTATTTTCCTCTTCCCAGGTTCTTAATTTTGCAATTGTAAGAAATCCACCGGAAACGCTATCAACTAAATCGTTAATTGCGTAAGCAGTATCATCAGCCCAATCCATAATTTGGCATTCTATACTTTTAAAATTATTGATAGAATTTTCACCATCACCAGGAGTTAATTTATTTGGAATATCATTCCCATTAAAAACAAAATCAATATATTCTTTCTGTTCATCATAGATGAAATGGTTTAAAGGATTATCTAACTGATTATAAAAGCTTTTGTATTTTAGAACTCCGTCAACTAAAGCTCTTGTCGGATTCATACCTTTCCGGTCATCTTTGTCACGATAAAAAATTTCAGTAAGTAATCTTAGCGTCTGAGCGTTTCCTTCAAAACCACCATAATCTTTCATCAATTTATTTATAGTTCGCTCGCCAGCGTGTCCAAATGGAGGATTTCCAAGATCATGAGCTAGACAAGCAGATTCCACTAAATCCGATGAAATATGAAATTCATTATTTAAGAGACTATTTTCTTGGTGCTCCAAATAGTTACAAATAGAACGTCCAATTTGTGCAACTTCTATTGAATGTGTTAATCTTGTGCGGTAATAATCATATTCGCCAGGTAAAAATACCTGGGTTTTTCCCTGCAGTCTTCTAAATTCGGAAGAATGAATTACACGATCTCTATCAATTTGAAAAGGGGATCTATAATCATTAGTTCTTTTGCTTTTAGCAACTCGTTCAAAATCAAAATCGGAATAAAATGTGTTTTTCATATAAATATCTATCAATTATTTTAATATTAAAGTAATTTAAGAAAATAGACGCGTTTGGCAAAATATTAAACTTTATAAAGAATATGCTGGTTGATATTTAATAATAAAAATACGATAATCAGTTATTCTTATATTTTTTATAAGCCGGTATAGGTTGTGGAATTTACTATGGCAAAAAGAACATTTAATATTCTTATATATGCAATAATTATTGTATTCAATTTTGCTTCTCTTAAGGCACAATCCGAAGATTCAGTTCCTTTAGAAAAAATAAAACTACAATTAAAGTGGCGACATCAATTTCAGTTTGCCGGTTATTACGCTGCTCTGGAAAAGGGCTTTTATAAGGATGCAGGACTTGATGTAGAAATTTTACCTTCGGGGCCAGGTGCAAATGAACTTCAAGAGTTATTAAAGGGTAATGTTCAATATATAATTTCAAATTCTGAAGCAGTAGTAAATTATTTAAACGGTAAGCCAATAGTGGTTTTAGGCGCAATATTTCAGCACTCTCCGGCTATTTTTCTTAGTAAAAAAGAATCGGGCATAACAACAGTACAAGATTTATTTGGAAAAAGAATAATGATTCAGAGCAATATTGAATCAGCAGAACTAATAGCTACCATGAAATCTGAAGGAATTGATCTGGGTGAGTTTACTGCTGTTCCAATGACCTACGGTCTGGATGGATTATTAGCTGGAACAGTTGATGCAATTCATGCTTACGCAACAGATAAACCTTATGAACTTAGTAAGCTGGGGATAGAATACAATATAATTTATCCTCATAAGTATAGTGTCGATTTTTACGGCGATTGTCTTGTTACAACAAAAGATGAAGTTGAAAATAATTCGGAAAGAGCCGAAAAATTTAGAGATGCCAGTTTCAAAGGCTGGCAATATGCTATGAAACATGTTGACGAGATTATTGATCTTATATTAAATAAATACAATGCTAAGTTAGACGCTGATGTATTAAAGTTTGAAGCTGAAGCAATGAGAAGTTTAATTTTCCCGGATTTAATTGAAATTGGAATGATAAATCCCGGCAGGTGGGAAACAATTGCTCAGACTTATGTAGATTTAGGATTTGCGGAAAAAAAACAGAATTTGGATGATTTTATATATAAAAATAGATCGTTTCTTGATGAATGGCTGGAAATAATAATTATTGCGGTTGTTGCCGGTTTAGTGCTTTTTATATTCACATTGTTGTGGGTTATTCAGCTTAGAAAGATGGTTAACAGTAGAACTAAAGAGTTACAGGAAAGCGAAAAGAAATATAGAACTGTTATTGAAAATGCCAGCGATGGAATTTTTATTCATCAAAATGGAGTGCTAGTTTTAGTGAATAAAAGTGCCTGTGAAATGGCCGGATACAAAATTGATGAACTGATAGGAAAATCGATATTTGATTTACTGGAGAAAGATGAAATTGCTAAGATAGAAGAGAATTATAAAAGAAGACTGGCTGGTGAAAATATTTCGCAAATTTATATAACAAGAATTGCTCGCAAGAATGGTGAATTCTTTGAAGCCGAAATAAACTCTACAGTAATTACGTTTGAGGGAAATTTAGCTATTTTAGTGATCATAAGAGACGTAACACAGAGAAAAGAAATTGAGTATAATCTTATTAAAGCCAAAGAGAAAGCAGAGTATTCGGAAAAACTAAAAACAGATTTTCTTGCACAAATGTCGCATGAAATCAGAACTCCGATTAATACAATTTTTAATTTCCTTAGCCTGATTAAGGAAGAAGTGTTTAATAAAGTTAGTGACGATGTACAGCAGTGTTTTTATTTAATGAACGGAGCCGGAAAAAGAATAATTAGAACTATTGATCTAATTCTTAATATGTCACAATTTCAGGAGGGAACTTATGAAGCAAAATTCTCTAAATTTGACCTCTATGAAAAAGTTCTACATAATTTATTTCTAGAGTATAAAAAACTGTCTAATGAAAAAGGTCTTCAATTTCTTTTTAATAATGATATTAGTAATTACCAGATATTTGCCGACGAATACACGATTGGCCAGATATTTCAAAATCTTGTTGATAATGCCGTAAAGTATACAGAGTCGGGTAAAATTGAAATAACTGTAAACAGGGATGGTGATTTTTTAGTGGTAGAGATTTCAGATACTGGTATAGGAATAGCTAATGAATATTTACCAAATCTTTTTGATTCTTTTTCACAAGAAGAGAAAGGTTATACAAGAAAATATGAAGGGAATGGACTGGGTCTTGCATTAGTTAAAAGTTATTGTGACTTAAATAAAGCCGAGATCAGTGTTAAAAGTGAAAAAAATGTCGGTACATCATTTACTGTGAAGTTTAATCAAGGGTTTAAATTAGAAAATTTTGATAAGTTAAATTGAACTTGAGCGAGGATCAGCATATAACTAATCCTACTCATAAAAAAATTAACGGCGTTTTCCGCCTCGACGATCATTGCGCTGGGGTCTTGCCTCATTAACAATAATTTTTTTGCCTTTAAGATCATGCAGATTTAATTCTTTAATAGCTGTAGTAGCTTCAGTATTATTCATCATTTCAATAAATCCCATGCCTTTAGATTGTTGTGTAAACATGTCTCTAACAATCTTTGTTGTTCTAACTTTACCATGTAGGGCAAATAAATCTTCTAGTTCCTGATCACTTACATCAGGCGAAAGATTTCCTATATAAATATTCATTTATTCTCCTTGTAATTATTTTTTGCAAGTCTCTAATGTCGTCCCTATCAAAAAGAATACTGTACCTTTATAATTAGGGAAAGATAATGAGAAGTGATTTTGAGATACAAAGATAGCTAAAATATATATGAAATGTTTAGCTAATTAATTTACCCTTTATATCTATTCATTATCATCAGTTGAGGTTGAAAGTCCTTTAAGCGAGCTTAAAAACAAACCAATTCCGCCTACAAGTAAAATTAATATCATAATAAGTTCAAATGCAGACATTGGTCTGAATGTGAAGTTAATACTTGTAATTACTCCAAAACCCAGCATTAGCAGTGAGCCGCCTGCTAAGATCCAGCCGATAATATTTTTATAATTATAGAAGATAAATCCAATACCAAAAATAAATGGAATTAAAACAAATCCGGAAGTTATTCCAAACCCGCCAACATGAAAAAGACTATGCCCGAATCCAAATCTTATATTATGCCCGACATGAATATTATTTAAGAATAAATATCCTCCAGCCACCAGCATTACCAATCCAATAAAAAATCTTCCTGTTCCTCCTTCAGTTCCGCCAGCACCAACTGGTTGTTTCATAATAACTCCTTTAAATAATAAACTTATTAATTTAGAAAATTCAAAATAAAGATGACATCTTTTTATTGCTTGCTAAATCTAAGTCTGCCGTCTCCTGAATATTTAACCATTATTGTATCGCCGGAATTGTATTTATTCATAAGTAATTCAGTTGATAAAGGGTTTGTAATCTGCTTCTGTATTGTTCTTTTAAGAGGTCTGGCTCCAAATGTAACATCATAACCAAGCTGTAATAAAAAGTCTTTTGCCTCATCTGTAATTTCCAAAAGCATATTTTTTTTGGCTAACATATCTTTTACTCTTGCAATCTGGATATCAATTATTCCGCTAAGTTCACTTTTTAATAATGGTTTGAATAAAACTATTTCGTCTATACGGTTTAAGAATTCCGGTCTGATATTGTTTTTTAACAATTCACTCAATTTCATTCTTAATTCACCAAGAATACTATCCATATTCTCTTCATCAAAAGTTGAAAGTTTTTCCCGTATTATTTGTGAACCAAGATTTGAAGTCATTATTATTATTGTGTTTTTGAAATCGATAGTTCTGCCCTGATTATCCGTAAGTCTTCCATCATCAAGAACCTGCAGAAGAATATTAAATACATCGTGATGCGCTTTTTCAATTTCGTCTAGCAGCACAACAGAGTAAGGTCTTCTTTTAACAGCTTCGGTTAACTGTCCGCCTTCTTCATAACCAATATATCCCGGAGGCGCGCCAATTAATCTTGATACAGAATGTTTTTCCATATATTCCGACATATCTATTCTGATCATTGCATGTTCATCATTAAAAAGAAATGTTGCAAGAGCTTTGGCTAACTCAGTTTTCCCAACTCCGGTTGTGCCAATAAAAATGAAAGAACCAATAGGCCGATTCTCATCCTGAAGTCCGGCACGCGATCTTCTAATTGCGTTTGCCACAGCTGTTACAGCATCATCCTGACCAATAACCCTTTTATGCAGTTCATCTTCTAATCTTACTAATTTATTCCTTTCACTTTCCAGCATTTTAGAAATAGGAATTCCGGTCCACTTAGCTATAACTTCAGCAATATCTTCCGCATCAACTTCTTCCTTAAGCATGCGTTTATCGGTCTGAATTTCCTGAAGTTTTTTTGTCTCTTCAATAATCCCTTTTTCAAAATTTGCAATAACACCATATCGTAACTCAGCAACTTTCCCAAAGTTTCCATCACGTTCAAATTGTTCTGCTTTTGTTTTAGAAGATTCAATCTGACTTTTCATATCACGAATTCTTTGAATTAATCCTTTTTCTAAGGTCCAATGATTTTTTAACTGATTATTTATTTCGGAAAGATCATTTAACTCTTTAGATATATCATTAAGTCTTAAAGCTGAGTCAGAATCTTTTTCACGTTTTAACGCTTCACGTTCAATTTCAAGCTGTTTAATTTTTCGTCCAAGCTGATCAAGTTCTTCGGGCATCGAACCAATTTCTATTCGCAGCTTTGAGGCAGCTTCATCTATTAAATCAATAGCTTTATCAGGTAGGAACCGATCGGAAATATACCTGTTTGAAAGCTGTACAGCCGCAACGATTGCTCCATCAGTTATTCTAACTCCGTGATGTACTTCGTATCTTTCTTTTAATCCGCGAAGTATAGAAATTGAATCTTCTTCATTTGGTTCAGTTATAAGTACAGGCTGAAAACGCCTTTCGAGAGCGGCATCTTTTTCAATATATTTTTTGTATTCGTTAAGTGTTGTAGCTCCCACAGTATGAAGTTCGCCTCTTGCTAAAGCTGGTTTTAGAATATTTGCCGCGTCCATTGCGCCATCGGTTTTTCCGGCTCCCACAAGCTGATGAAGTTCATCAATAAACAGTATTATTTCGCCTTGTGCTGACTGAACTTCTTTTATAACTGCTTTCATGCGTTCCTCAAACTGTCCTCTATATTGCGCCCCGGCAACAAGTGCTCCTAAATCCAGCGCAATAATTTTTTTTGTCTGAAGTGAATCAGGCACATCATTAGAAATTATTCTTTGAGCAATACCTTCGGCAATTGCGGTTTTTCCAACCCCGGGTTCACCAATCAGCACAGGATTATTTTTAGTCCTTCTGGAAAGCACCTGCAATACACGCCTAATTTCTTCATCGCGCCCAATTACCGGATCCAGTTTACCTGCTCTGGCAAGTTCGTTAAGATCGCGCCCATATTTTTTTAGAGCCTGATAAGTATCTTCCGGATTCTGTGAAGTAACTCTCTGGTTTCCGCGAATATCCTGCAAAGCTTTTAATACAGCTTCATAAGTAATTCCATTCTTCTTAAAAAGAGTACCGCAGTTTCCGCCTTCTTTTGTAAACGCTAACAATATATGTTCAGTTGAAACATATTCGTCTTTAAGTTTTTTTGTTTCATCGGCCGATAAATCAAATAAACGTGAAGTATTTATAGACAGCTCCTGATTGCCAATTCCGCTTCCTGTAACTTTAGGCTGCTTTTCTAATAATTCAGCAACTTTAAGTTTTAAAGAATTTAAATTCGCACCTATTTTTTGAATAATTGAGGAAGCTACATTATCAGAATCCTGAAGCATGGCGGCCAGCAGATGTTCAGGTTCAATTAATTGATTATTATAATTCTGGGCAATCTCAACACCGTTTTGAACTAGTTCCTGAGCCTTTACCGTAAGTTTATTTAGATTAAATGCCATTATATAATCTCCAGATATATTTTCAAGTTCAAAATAATTTTAAAGTCTGAAAACAAAAAAGTTCCAGCACATTTAATTTACCAAAGTATATAATAATAAAAACAATCAGTAACACTTTAAATACAAAACATCTCTAAAGATAATTAAAGGAATCTGTTTTTTATTCTGGAGTTTTTGGAATAGATAAGTTTCGTTATAGAATTGTTAAAAAAGGGAAGTACATTGCCATCATAAAAAACTTATTCAGGATTATATTGTTTGGTGTTTAGAAGCATTCCATTTTTATAATTGGCTTCACGGATAAGATTTCCTTCCGTATTATATGAATAATAGGTTCCATTGAGCAAGTTGTTTTTGTATTCCATAAACTCAGATACTTCTCCGCTTTCATGGTACCACGACGCAATACCATCTCTAATTCCTTCCTTAAAATATTCTTTCGAAAGAATGTTTCCGCTTTTATAATAATATTTTGAAAGCCCGTTCATTTTATTGTGATTATAACGGCGTGTACATTTTAATTCCCCCGTTTGATAATACTCATTCTCAATATCTTCACGTACATCCGCAAGAAAATATTGTTCAAGAATTAAAATACCCTCTTTGTTATATTCTTTGTAATGTCCGTTTTTCATTCCATTCGAAAAAGTTATCTGCTTATAAACAGTTCCGCTGTCATGATAGAAAAAACACAGGCTGTCTAAAACTCCGCTTTTATAGTTCTTAACCGATTCAAGATATCCGCTTTCAAAATATGATTTATTAATTCCGTTTAGAACTCCTTCCTTAAAGCTGGTTGCCGCTTTAAGAATTCCTATTTCATAGAACTCATCAAAACTTTCTTCTGTCTTTTCAAAATTTCCTACTACATCAAATCGGGTCCTTTTTATGACTTGTCCATGATTATATTGGTCTATTACCTTAGTTGAGCCGTCTGCATAATAGATATAAGAGGTTCCGTGAAGTTTATCATTTGTGTAATTAGCTTCAATTGCCAGTTCGCCAAAATCATAATAGACGCGGTTTATTCCTTCCCTTAAACCGTTTACATAGTTGCGTTCAACTTCTAATTTACCGTTTTCAAAAAAAGTTTTACATAGTCCGTTTAATTTACCTTCTCTAAAAATAAAGATACTTTGAATTTTTCCGCTTTGGTAATAAGTTTTTGTGAAGCCGTCTTGCATATTGTTTTTATAACTCGGTTCTGACCAAAGTTCACCGGTGCCGTAAAACCATTTAGAAATTCCCTCCAGCTTGTCATTTTCATAATTCCATATCATACTTATCTTACCATTTTCAAAGTACCAATTCGAAATACCTTCAGCAATACCGTTTCTATAATTCCATTCTTTCCACAACGGACCGCTTTCATAGAATTCCTTATACTTGCCATGCCTAATCTCGTTAACCAATTCTTCAACCGACTGTAATGCACCGCTTGGATAATAGTGTTTTTTAACTTCAACTTTTTGTGCAAGAATTATGTTAGTAAAAAATAACAGTAAGGCGAAAATTATTTTATATTTCAACTTCATTAAGTTTGTTCAGTATTATGATTTTAAAGTATCAAAACTAATAAAAGAATGTCTCTTTTGGATGGAATTTTTTTAACACTCTCCGTAAATTTGATTATTGCTAAAAAAAATGGAAGAAGCATGTTTAAAACAAAAGAAAAAATTAGATTTCATGATTCCGATCCGGCTGGAATTTTGTTTTATGGAAATATATTTAAACTTGTACATTCAGCATGCGAAGATATGATTTCCTCCTTTTCGATGAACTTAAATTATTATGCCGATGAAAAATTTGTATTCCCATTGGTTCACGCCGAAGCTGATTATATAAAGCCAATTAGAACGGGTGATAATGTTGAAATTGAAATTGGCGTTTATATATTAGGGGAAACTTCTTTCACTTTAGAATATGTAATTACAAATAATGCTGATGAAATTCTTGCTAATGTTAAAACTGTGCATGTTTGTGTATCGAAGGAAAATTTCAAAAAATCTTTATTGCCCGAAGAATTACGAAATAACCTGGAATTACATAAGATTTAATTGTCGTTTAAGTTCTTCTTTTTGGGGTTTACCAAGAGAAGTTTTGGGAATGAAATTGACAAAGAATATTTGTTTGGGAATTTTATAACCCGCCAATTCTGTTTTTAAAAAATTATATATTTGTGATTTTTCTAAGCTATAACTGCATTTAATAGCAGCACAGACTATTTGTCCCCATTCTTCATCATTCAAAGAAAATACACAAGCCTCTTCTACTCCGCTATATTTTACTATTGCTGATTCAACTTCATTCGGATTTACATTTTCACCACCGGTTATTATTAAATCTTCCCGCCTGGAATTAATATAGAGATAACCGTTTATATCAATGTATCCAAAATCACTAGTATGATAAAATCCGTATTCATCAATATTAGAAGTCTGTTTGTTAATATATCCTTTAAAAAGAGATTCTGATTTTACAAGAATTTCACCATCCCGGCCATCAATAATAACTTCAACATTTTCAAAAGCCTTTCCGGATGCCGATGGATACTTCCTTAATTCATTTAACCCAATTGCCGCAAGCATTGCTCCGGTTTCCGATGAACCATAAACTTTAACCAAGGGCAATCCGGCTTCTAACCCTTTTATAATAAGCTCATCCAAAGAAGCACTTCCTCCGACAAATACACATTTTACGGATTCAGGAATTTCAAGGTTTTCATCTAATAATCTTTTAAGCATTGTTGGGACTAAAGAAATTACTGTTGGCTGATCTTGTTTAATTGAACTAAGCAGATCTTCTGTCGATAGAGATTGTGGAACAATTACCATGGAGCCGGTTAATAAAGCTCTTAAGAAGATTAAGAATCCGCCAATATGATAAAACGGCAAACTCACTAACCATTTATCATCAACCGTAGTTTTAGTAATAGAATCAGTATTTACAACACTTTTATAAAGCGAACTAAAAGTATGTATAATCCCTTTTGGAACACCGGTTGTGCCGGATGTAAACAGTATTAATGCAGTCCGGTTTTTGTTGAACTCAAATTTCTTTTTAGTTACTGCCGTGCCATTTAAAAGCGAACTATAATCGATAGTTGCCAGTTCCTTTATTTTAATACTTTTATCAACAATTACTCTGCTGGTTTTTAACTGTGTTAAAATGGTTTTTATTTCTGAAACTGAAAGACGTGTATTAATAGGTACAGGAACAGCATTAATAGACCATGCGGCATAAACAGTAGTTATGAAAGAGAGATTATCATTCAATAATATTGGCAGATAGTCATTCTCTCCGAAGCCATTACCGGTTAATGAAGAAGCTATTATATTGGTTTGTTTTTTCAATTCACGATATGAATATTCATTGCCCGGGGTTTTTATCGCCAGTTTGTTTTCGTCAGTTTGGGCAAGCCAATCATTATTTAAGTCAATCTTAATCATTAATTAAATGGGCTGGATTATTTAATAGTTTTCCGGTTCTGAAATTTATTTGTCCATTTTTAATTGGGAACAGATTTTTTGAAATTACTGGCGTTACTAAATCAATAGTTCCTAAACCATGGACAGTATTTGGTAAAAAGGAAGCCAGCAAAATTAAATAGCTTGCAGCAACCGTATTTTCAAGGGCTGAAGAAATAACTGCTGTCATCCCCTTCGACTCAGTTTGTTCAATAATATCAAGTGTATTTGCCATTCCGCCGAATAAAGTTGGCTTAACAATAAAATGCTTAATATCACTTTGTTCACAGAGTAAATTAAAATCATTCATGTCTGCCAGTGATTCATCAGCCGCAATGGGAATTGAGGAAACTTGAGAGAGTTTTATCAAATCATTTATTGAGGTACAAGGCTGTTCAATATACTCAATATTATACTGCGCCAGTTTTTTTATATTCATTATCGCGTCATTAAGCGGCCAGGCTCCGTTTACATCCAGTTTAATTTTGATTCCATTATTTGCCGCACAAGAAACAGAATCAATTAATTTTAATTCATCGTTAAAACAATTCTGCCCGACTTTTATTTTAATTGTTTTAAATCCTTTTTCTATAAACTTTTTTGTTTTGTTAAGTGATTCCTCAATTGTGGTACTTCCAATTAATCCATTTACTAAAACAGTCTTTTCTGAAAAGTTTAAATCATTAGAACGAATTTTTATTTCAGTTAAACACTGCTCAACCGCGAATCTAACCGAAGGTGTTAAGTTATATCCGGCCAAAAAGTGAAAAGGGAATTTTGCGTTATTCAATTGTGTACCGGGTAAAATACTGTTCAGCAATAGAATGGATCGTTCAGTTTCTTCAAAAGTTTCTTTCCCGAAAAAGGGCAATGGACTTGCTTCTCCATATCCAACCATTCTGCTGTCGGTTTTTATCTGAATTAGAAATCCTTTGCGGGTTTTAATAATTCCTTTTGAGTTTATCAGAGGAGTGTTCAGGTTATAATCAAAGATTTTCCATTTTACAGATTCAATCTTCATAATAAAAAACCGAGTGATAATAGTATTCCAAACAGTGCGCTAAATTTTGCGGTCGATTCCAAAAGAAAATTTAAGTCTGTTCCCTTTAGGCGGTTTAATTGTAAAATTTGTTTAATAGCTAATGGAATGGAAACCAAAGGCAGCAGTATGTAAATTGACTGAGAGAAATAATAAATGGAAATAACAGCAATATAACTTAATATTATGGATGAAATATATTGTGCCTTTGTAAAGGTTCTACCAAATTTAACGGCAAGTGTATTTTTATTATTAAGTTTATCTTCATCAATATCCCTAAAATTATTGATGACTAAGATATTTGTTATCAGCAATCCTGCGGGAATTGAAGCGAGTAAAATTATACTATTTATTTCTAGGGTTTGTACATAGTAGGTTCCGCAGGTAGCAACCAGACCAAAAAATATAAATACAAATATATCACCAAGTCCGTTATACGCTAAAGGAAATGGTCCGGCTGTGTAAGAAATACCTGTAAGAATTGAAACTATTCCTATAATCAGAATGAAAGATCCGCCGATATAAACAAGATAAAGTCCGGCTAGGAATGCTATTCCAAAGGTCAGATATATTCCTAATTTCATTTCCTTTTTTGAAATCCATCCGGCGGCTAAAGCTCTTGTCGGCCCTTTTCTTTCTTCGGTATCTTTGCCGGAAAGGAAGTCGTATAAGTCGTTAACAAAGTTTGTCCCAATCTGAATAAGTATTGAACATAGTAATGCAATTGTGGCTGCGGCAAAATTATGCGAATCATTTTTAACAGCAACAGAAGTTCCAATTAATACCGGAACAACAGCAGCTAAAAGTGTTTTGGGCCGACTGGCTAAAATCCAGCTTCTAAACTTTGACGGTCTATTTAAAGATTCATTCATAAAAAACAATCTTACTTTTCTAATAAATTGATAAAATAAAAAAGCGGTTAACCTATATAAAGGTATAACCGCCCTGCTAAACTAAATTCTGTTCTACGGAACACGTGGAAACTTTGAGAAGTCAGGTTTGCGCTTTTCATTGTAAGCGTTACGTCCTTCCTGAGCTTCTTCCGACATATAATACAACAACGTTGAATTACCAGCTAACTCCTGAATTCCGGCTTGCCCGTCTAACTCAGCATTAAAAGCCGATTTTAAGAGTCTAAGCGAAAGAGGACTGTTTTGCAGCATCTCTTTTGCCCATTGTACACCTTCTTCTTCTAACTTATCGATTGGTACAACCTTATTTACAAGTCCCATTTTTTCAGCTTCATCAGCATTATATTGCCGGCATAGGTACCAGATCTCCCGGGCTTTTTTCTGTCCGACTAATCTTGCAAGATAACTAGATCCAAATCCACCGTCAAAACTGCCTACTTTAGGACCAGTCTGTCCAAACACCGCATTATCAGCGGCAATAGTAAGATCACAAATAACATGAAGAACATGCCCGCCGCCAATAGCGTAACCGGCAACTAACGCAACAACAGGTTTTGGAATGCTGCGGATAAGTTTTTGAAGATCAAGAACATTTAGTCTTGGAACACCATCTTGCCCGACATACCCTTTATCACCGCGTATTTTCTGATCACCGCCCGAACAGAAAGCATATTTGCCATCTTTTGCGGGTCCGTTTCCTGTTAATAAAATAACGCCAATTTCCGGATCTTCCCTTGCATCGATAAATGCTTCATACATTTGAAGAACAGTATCCGGCCGAAACGCATTCCTGACTTCGGGTCTATTGATAGATATCTTAGCAATGCCATCCATCTTTTCATAGATTATATCGGAATAATCTTTTACGCTAATCCAATTAAAACTCATTTTTAATACCTTATTTTTATAATTTTATTTTGTATGCAAAAATAATAAATAATTCGGATTTTTTATCTATTTATGGAAAGATTAAAAATTAGGAGTGATAATGTATAAAATTTTATGTCTGATAATTTTAATTGGTTTAGCATGTTGTGGGAAGGGAATTGAAAAGTTTCCTCAGACTGAAATAATTCCCGATGGGATTTATTTAGTTCTTGATGAATTTGAAATTGATTATACACCTAATTTGGAAAACGACAGTTTAGTAATAATAAATTATAGCGATCTGGTTGATGAGAATGAAAATAGCCAGTTATTGCTGGACAAATACAAATTTGTTCCACTCTCATTAATGAAAAAACCTGTAACTCAGGATCAGGAAGACGGCCGAAAAAAACTCCTCCTTGAACTTACAGATACAGCCAACGATAGATTAAAGTTCTTCACGGAAAAATGTTTAAATCGGGAGGCGGCTATTGTAATTGGAAACAGGGCAATGACCGTTCATAAGGTTAGATCGGTTATAGAAGACGGGAAACTGCAAATTACAGGCTGTACAGATAACGCATGTGAAGTCTTATATATGGAACTAAAAGATAATATTATCGGGATGCCGAAATAGATTCCAAAAATTTATTTATAGATTGCAAAAGAATATCAGGCTTTTCAAAATGGATATTATGCCCGGCTGAACTTATTATTTCATGTGTTGACTTTTTAATTACAGTATTCATCTCTAAATTTATTGCTGTAAACTTACTATCCAGTTCTCCGCTTAATAAAAGCGTTTGACAGCTTATGTTCTGTAAATTCCCTTTGTACGAAGGCATTATACCTGTACCAAATCCTCTTAGAGAATTAGATAAACCGGTTGAACAGTTTTTATATTTTTGCTTTTTTAGAACCTTTATTTTTTCGGGATCAAGCAACTGTAATGATTCAAATAACGGAATCTTAATCCAATCATCAATAAAAGTTCTAACACCGATTTTATCTATTCTATCAGCCAACAGATTATCAGAGAAAATCCTTTTTCCCCTTTCAACAGGATCCGATAAACCAGCAGTTGAACTTTCCAAAATAAGAGCTTTAACAAGAGCAGGATACTTACTTGCAAACGCTAAAGCTGCTCTTCCACCCATTGAATAACCGTATATAACAGCCTTATCAATATTTAACTTTTTCATGATTACTTTTAAGGCAGCTATAATTGATTCAATTGAATAGTGTTTTAATTCCTTGGGACTATCCGTTTGTCCGTGACCGATAAGATCAATAGTAATCGGGAGAAAATTTTTATGCAGTTTATCAAGAAATGTCCAGTCTTCAGAAGAACCGGTAAATCCGTGTAAAAATATAATCGGAGTTCGTTTAATATTATCTGAAAAAGATTTGATCTCAACATTATATGAAATTGAATTAACAATTATTTTCATAGTGTGTTATCAATTTCTTTAACTACATTTGCCCGGCATTTTAATCGCTGGGATTTAGATTTATGCGAGTCCGTTTGTATTTCAAGAACTGTTAAATTTCTGAGATTCGATTTTCTTCTCAGTTCTTTTGTTAACTCATCCCAACTTTTAATGAGTTTATATTTCCCTTTGTAACCCTTAACAATAGGTTTGAAATCGAGGTTATGCGGAGTTGTAAAGTATTTTTCAAATGCTTTTTTATTGGATGAAGAAATAGGGAGCATCTCAAAAAGTCCGCCGCCGTTGTTGTTTATCAATATGATAGTTAAATCAATATTATGAATTGAGCTTGCTAATAGTCCGTTTAGATCATGGTAAAATGCTAAATCGCCAGTAATTAGAAAAGTTTTAGTTTTACTCTGAGCAGAAATACCGATAGCCGTTGAGATAATTCCGTCTATTCCGCTTGCCCCTCGATTTGAAAAAACATTAATATTCTTTTTAAATCTGTCTGAAAAAGAATCCAAATCTCTGATAGGAGAACTATTTGACACCATTATATTTGAGTTCCCGGGCACGGCATCTAAAACATAGTTATAGATCGAGCCTTCAAAAGGGAACTTTGCTCTGGTTAAAAAACGATAAATTATTTTTTTAGATTTAATGTCAGCAGAAATAAACAGATTAAGCCAATCGTTTTTCCTTTCTTTTCCGGGAGGCAAACAACTTATCTGCTTTATCAATTCTTTGCAAAACTCTTTATCACCGGCTTTAATAATTTCTTTTGCCGTGTTTGACGGATCTTTCCACTCGTCGTATTTATTTACTAAGTATTTATCAGCTTCAGCATGTTTAAAGTAATCGAGCATAACTTTAGAAGTTGGAGCAGAACCAAAATGAATAATAATTTTAGGATGATTAGAATCTCTAAACTTGTTTGATCTTAGAAAAGCGGTATGGTTAATAATTATATTCTCTGTTGCCTGATTCCCAAATTTAAGCGAACTTGCGGCATCAGAAAAAATTGGGTAACCTAATTTTAATGACAGATTAATAATATCCGCTTTTGAATTTCTGTAATCACCAGATCCGCAGATTATAATTCCTTCCGAAATATTAATAATATTTCCAGCCAGATTTGAAATTTGCCGGTAAGGAATATGTTCCTCTTTGAGATCGGACAAATCATTAAATCTTTGGGAACCAGAAATGATTTTTTGCTGAATTGTATCAGTAAAACTATCAGGCTCAAGCGGTTTACTAAAAGGGAAGTTCAAATGAACCGGACCGCGATTAGCGAGAAACGAACTTATGAATGCCTTTTCGGCAATACTGCGCAAGTGATTTAACCTGACTTCATTTAATTCCGGTAATCCTAAATCGTAAAACCAGTTTATATGATTCGCGAATATATTATTCTGATCAATAGTCTGGTTTGCGCCACAGTTTTTTAGTTCGGGCGGTCTGTCGGCTGTACATATTATTAATGGTACTTTTTGCTGGTAAGCCTCAATAATTGCCGGGTATAATTCAGCTACAGCGGTTCCCGAAGTTGTAACAACCGCGACAGGTGAATCTGATTCCATCGCAAGTCCGAGCGCAAAAAACCCGCTGCTCCTTTCATCTATATTAACAAAAGTTTTTATTCTTTCTTCATTGTGAAAAGCCAGATTTAATGGTGTGTTTCGTGAACCGGGAGATATGCAGACATATTTAACACCTAACTCTGCAAGTTTTTGTACAAATTGCTGCGACCAGATGTAATTTCTATTTACTCTGTTATCCATTTTCGAAAAGAGATAATATTGGCTGTAATTTTAATTCTGTTTCCTTAAACTCCAACTCAGGATCAGATCCTTCAACAATACCGCAGCCCGCAAAAGCATATAACATTTCATCCTTCAGCAATCCTGATCTTATTGCAACGGCAAATTCGCCTTCGTTTTCAAAATTACCCCAGCCAATCATGCCGGCAAATAAACCTCTTTCGTAATTCTCAATGTCGTTTATAGAATTTAAGGCAAGATTACAAGGTTCTCCGCAAATTGCCGGAGTTGGATGAATATTACGGAGTATATCTATTAAAGAACGATCTGTACTAAGTTTTGCTTTAATTGGTGTCCATAAATGCTGAATATTAGGCAGTTTTCTAATTGTTGGTTTTTCTTCATAAACTATTTCGGAGGAATATTCCTTAAATGAACTGGCAATAAAATCGACCACGGTTTTTTGTTCAATCAAATTCTTTTTACTCAGAAGAAGTTCATCGGCAAAACCGGAATCTTCAGCCTCAGTTTTTCCGCGCGGAATTGAACCTGCCAACGCATCCGCTTCTATCCAGCCGTTTTTAACCTTTGCAAGTTTTTCAGGAGAAGCACCAAAGAAAACCGAACCTCCGTTTTTATAGGCAAAAACATAACATTGCGAATATCGTTCACTCAGTTTTTCAAGCAAAAATGTTATCTGCGGCACTGATGAAATTTCAAACTCAACCTGGCGGGATATAACAATTTTCTGAAATTCTTCTCTGGTAATCAGGTCAAGAGCTTTATCAATATTTTCTTTCCAATGCAGCTTATCGGCTTCTTCATTACATTTTGGAATAATATTTACTGTCTCTTCTTTTTTTCTTTCAGTAGAATTTGCCGAGGTAATTTGGGAAAAAGTTTTTAAAAATCTGTTTTTTACAAACTCTTTGTTGGTGTTATCCAGGTCAAAGTTAAAGACCAGAAAACTTTTACCAAATTTTTTAAGAAGAATAAATTCAGGAATAAACCAGTTCTCATTCCCGAAATCATTCCATAAAACAGTTTTATCAGTATCAGTAAATTTTGAGGCACCAAAATAAACCGGTACGCCTTCAATACCGAATTCAGAAAAATTTGTAGTATATCTTTTTTTAAGATCAGTTAAAAACAGATTGAAGTTTTCTGTGGAGTTAAAATTTTCCGAGTTTAATTCCAGCAGTTTATCAAATGCGGTTAAAGCGCAGTCATCATTGGGTTTTCGCCAGTAAAAGTAACTTAATGAATTATATGATTCGATTACTTTTTCTATATTAAGGTTTTCAACCGGCTGGGCAAAGCTTCCAAAAATTGAGGTTGAAGCGTTATTGGTCTTTTGTATTTGATCAATAAAATCTATGAATTGGTCAAGAATTGTATTCAAATTTGTCTTCAAATTAATGATAAATAGTTTTCAATTTACTAAAATTAGTTTTAAATCATTCTATAAAAAATTACCTTTGCACTGACAATTTTTATTCACAAAAATAAACATATATTTTGATATTACGAAACATTGATATTGGTGATAAAAAAATCTCTTACAACTTAAAAAGAAGTAAGAGGGCAAAATATATACGGATTGAAATTGACAGAGAGGCGCAATTAAATCTTATTGTACCAGAAAGGGCTTCTGTGGAAAACGCTGAAAAGTTTATCTATACAAAGCTAGACTGGATATTAAAACATCAGGATAAAGTTTTAACCAGAACCAGAAAAAAAGCGGGCACTAAAATAGATTTTTTTCTGTTTGGGAAAAGACTAAATCACAGGTTTCTAAAAATAGATGAAGCCAAAAATTATAAGTTAAATTTTATTAATGGTTCGCTTGTAATAGAAGGACCGGATAGTGACAGACTGATAATGCAGAAACTTTATGATGAATGGTTAAGGGCGCAGGCTAATGTTTATATTCCGGCAAGAGTTAAATTTTACGCTGAGGAATATAATTTCAAGTATAACCGGGTTACAATTAAGAATATAAGCTCTAAGTGGGGAAGCTGCTCTAGTAAAGGTAATTTGAACTTTAATCTTAAATTAATGAAGTATAGAAAGGAAGTTGTAGATTATATAGTTGTACATGAACTTTGCCACTTAATAGAAATGAACCATTCTCCCAAATTTTGGAAGTTAGTTTCGGCAATTATTCCAAATTATAAACAGCTTGATAAAGAGTTAAAGCTGATTTACTAGTTTTTGTTGTCAACCAATGGATTAATCCATTGGTTGACATGTATATATTTTACTCAACTTTCATTACCAAAGCTATCCATTCATTCATTTGAGTTTTTTCAATAATTTTAAATCCAGCGGATTCATAGACTTTCCTAATATCTGTTTCATCTACATCTAACAAACCAGATAAAATTAATTTCCCGTTTTCAGCAACTTTTGATTTTAGAGCTTCCACAATATCCAGCAAAATATGTCTGTTTATATTTGCTACAATAAGATCAAAATCTTTTTCTTCAATTCCACTAATTTCACAAAGTCTTACTTCAACCTTATCTTCAATTTTATTTAGTTTCGCGTTTTCTGTTCCGTTTAATAAACACCAGTCATCATTATCAAAAGCTATTGCTTTTCCCGCGCCTAATTTAACTGCGGCGATTGCCAAAACTGCCGTTCCACAGCCAACATCAAGAACTTTTTCATTCCCTTTAATATGTTTATCTATCAGGGTTAAAACTAATTTTGTTGTTTCATGTTCTCCTGTTCCAAAAGACATTTTCGGATCAAGCTCAATAATAACCTGACCTTCTTTTGCGTCATAATCTCTGAAAGAAGGTTTGATAACAATCTTATCTGTAACTTCAATAGGATTTATTTTTTTCTCCCACTCTTCATTCCAGTTTTGGTCTTCAACAACATCTTCAGTTATTGTAAAGTTTTCAATAACTTCCATGTCCATAAGCTGTCTAAGTTTTTCTGAAATTTCTTTTGTGCCTATACTTTTTGTTTCAACTATAAACACAGACAAATTATCATCGTTCTCAGTTATGCCGTCAATATCAAGATCCCATAAGAAACTGCTTACCATTTCAACATTAAACGGCTCAGTGTAAATAGTAAATTTTTTATAACTTTTCATAATCATCCTTATCAATTTATATTACATAATATTTCGCAAATTTTATCATGATAATCCCTTGCGGTTTTAGAACTTCCCACAAAATTTTGAATCATAATTGAAAAAGCTATTTCATCACCATTATCAGAGGTTAAATAGCCGGATAGACAGCTTACACCGCTAAGTGTACCGGTTTTTGCGTAAACGTTGTTCTCTGCCTTTGTGCCAATCATTCTATATTTAAGTGTCCCGTCAATTCCTCCAATAGGAAAAGAATTTTTAAGAATCTGGTAATTTTCTTTTTCATTGTAGTAAAAATATTTTAATACATTCAAAAGTATATCAGCCGTTACCAGATTGTAGTGAGAAACACCTGAACCGTCAACAACTCGGTATATCTGTTTTTTATCGGATGAACAAATTATCAGACTATCTATAAGCCTTAAAGCATCATTCGCCGAAACGTGATTTCCAAAGTACTTGTTGCCTAATGCACGAAGTGTCATCTCAGCACTAAGGTTATCGCTGGCTTTATTTAGATTAACAATAACATCTTTATATGATCTCTCAAAAGTAAAAATATTTTCTGTTTCACTTTTAATGTTCCGGATTTCAAAATTACCGGAAACATTAATATTATTTTCCGTAAATGATTTTTTCAATAAATGCATGAAATATTTTTCGGGCTGATACAGATTAACTCTTACTGTATCGGGATAATTTATGTATGGCAGAAATCCATCGATCAATAAATCATTATTCCGGTTAATCCAGTCTCTGGTGACTTTTAATTTGGTTGAATCTTTTACAAAAGTAAGAGAATTATTTTTAATGTTAAAATAGTCTGTATCCGGATCAGTAATAACATGCAGCGGCTTTTTTATTTTACCTGGCGAATAAATTATTTTTACCGCATTATCATTGATTGTTAACGGAGTTAAATATGGAAAATCGGTAGAAGGATCGTCATCCCACATCCAGCCCTTCCCCCAGAAAAGAGAATCGAGCATTGATACATCGCCATATACGTTTCCGCTAACTTCCTTTATTCCGTAATTAACTATTCCTTTCACAAGAGAATCTAGATCAGATGATGTAAAGTCAGGGTCACATCCGCCAACAATGTAAATATTTCCAGTGAGAGTTGAATCTTCTATAACTCCGGTATAACATACTTTTGTGGTGAAATGATAATCAGCACCAAGGTATTTTAATCCGGCAGCGGAAGTTAAAATTTTCATATTTGAAGCCGGATGAAAAAGCATGTTTTCATTTTGTGAAAAGAGGGATTTCTCTTTTGTCAGGTTATAAACGGAAACACCAATCTGAGATGATTCAAAAAAATCAGAATCAAGTAATTCACTGATCTGAGTTGAAACATTGTTTTGTGAAAAAAGTAACTTCGTTAATAAAATTAAATAGAGTAGAATTGTTCTCATGTTTTTCCCATAAAAATTTCGGTTAGATTCTTTAAGAGTTTACTTAAAAGTTTTGGTTTGCCATTCGGAACAGTTTTATCGTGAGGAATCTAAGTATTTAAAGATTTCTCCTCATTCATTCGTCGAAATGACAAGACACTTTGCACCAAATTTATTATAACTAAAAAAGAAAAACATTTGGTACTAATATTAAAAAATATCAAAAATATTCTCTTAACCTAAAAGTCACACCAACTTCTTCTGTTACAAACTTTTTGGCAACTTCTGTATCAACTTCATTTAAGCCAACAATTGACATAACAACTTTAGAATGATTACTGGCTTTTTTAGCAAACTCAATCATCTCTTTATGCATCTCGGGCTTAACACGCATTAAATCAGCATATTGCTGTGGATCAACTGAGTTTAGGCTTATAGATACAACATCAATCAATCCTTCAAGTTCGGGAGTTATATCTTTTTTTAATAGAAAATTTGCATGACCGTTTGTGTTCATTCTTGTAAAACCGCCATTCTCTTTAACGTATTTGGCAACATCTTTAACAACATCCCATCTAATAGTTGGTTCGCCATATCCGCAGAACACAATATCTTTATATTTTGCAGGATCACCAATTTCATTTATATAAACACTTGCAGGCGGTTCGTCTGATTTATTCATTTTCAGACTGTAACTTTTAATCATAGCTTCGCCTTTTCTATCGCAGAAAACACAATCGGCATTGCAGCGATTTGTAACATTTATATAAAGCGATTCTCCAATTCTGTACGTATAACTTAGTCCTGGCTTTTTACCGACACCAAACAATTTATAGGCGTTTAATGAAGTAGTATTGCCAATGTCTTCAATAGTAAGATTATGAATCTCAGCAACTTTTTCCGCGACCAGACTTACATATGCCGGTTCGTTGCGTTTACCGCGATGTGGAACCGGTGTCATAAAAGGACAATCAGTTTCCAACAATAAATTTTCCGGCTGAATTCTTTTAACAACTTCACGAAGCTGATCCATTTTTTTGAAAGTAACATTTCCCGGGAACGAAATATAATGACGCATCCCGACTAACTCTCTGGCATCTTCAACAGATCCGGCAAAGCAGTGGAATTGGGCTCTTAGACCTTTGTCTTTGTATTCTCTAATGATATTCATTAAATCATCGTTAGACTCTCTGCTATGCACAATTACTGGTAGTTTTAATTTAAGTGCCAAATTAAGCTGTGCACGAAATGCTTCTACTTGCTTATCCTTTGGAGAAAAGTCATAATAATAATCTAAACCAATCTCACCTATGGCAACTACCTTTTCATGATCAGCAAGTTTTTCTAATTCATCAATCCAGTTATTGTCCCAATCTTTGGTGTCATGCGGATGAACACCAACAGAAGCATAGATTTGATCGTACTTTTCAGCCAGTTCAATAGCTTTTATTGAAGTCTCAATATCTGTTCCGGGAATGATAATGTAATCAACACCCGATTCAACCGAGCGTTTAACAACTTCATCTAAATCCTCTTTGAAGTTATCAAAAAATAAATGTGCATGTGTATCTATAAACATAATTCCGCTTCTTTCATTTTGTTATAAATATAATAAGAGATTTATTCCTTTAATCAGATATACTAATCTAATCTTTCTTTAAGTTTTTTCTGAACAATAGGAGGAACAAAATCTGATACATCACTATGAAATTGTCCGAGATTTCTAATTATTGTAGAGTTTAAATAAGTGTATTTTTCATGCGGCATTAGAAAAATAATTTTTATGTTCTCTTCTAATTTTCTGTTCATTAATGCCATTTGAAATTCATACTCAAAATCACTGATAGCTCGTAAACCTCTAATCATGCCTACCGCGCCAACTTTTTTTGCAAAGTCAACAACAAGTCCGTCAAAAGTATCAACACTTACATTAGGTAAATCTTTAAGACTTTCTTCAAGCATGTAAACTCTTTCTTCAAGAGTAAACATAGGTGATTTAGAAACATTGCGCGCAACGGTTACAATAACCTCATCAAAAAGATCCATTGCTCTGTGAATTACATCTATATGTCCGTTAGTTACGGGATCAAAAGTACCTGGATAAATAACTTTTTTCATTATAGTTCCTTAATTGTCAAATTGATAAATTAGACTATCTCCAATTTCTTTAAGAGGTTCAATTCCAAAATTTTCCACATCTTTTTTTCGTGTTTGAACACTTCGCTCAATAATCATAACACCATTCTCTGCCAGATATTCTCTAGCCAATAGATTTTTTACGGCCTGATGAACATCGTCATGGAAAAAAGGAGGATCCAAAAGTATTAGATCGTACTGAGAATGGTTAGAAAGTTCTGAAAATTTAACTGCTTCCATGTTAAAAGTTGAGCATTGGTTTTCTGCCTTAAGAACTTCAATATTGTTTTTAAGATTTTTTAAAACATTAAAGTTTTTTTCAACAAAGTGTACTTCTGCCGCACCTCTGCTTAATGCTTCCAAACCTAGTGAACCCGATCCGGCGTAAATATCGCATACTTTAATATCATTTAATGGAATATATGTGTTTAGGTAATTAAATAATGATTCTTTAACTTTATCGGTAGTTGGTCTTACCAGTTTCGATTTTGGCATTTTAACAGTCCGGCCACCATATTTTCCGGCAATAATTCTCATTCTTTTCCAGTAAAAATAATTTAAGGTTTAAAAGATAAGAGGAAGTAAAATGGAAACCAAATTGAGCTTAGAATTTATATAATACGAAGTGCGATACCGGTGGCGGCTGAGTATGAATTGTTTTTATAAGAATAATTATCGTTTTCAATTAAATGCGGAGCGGCTTTAATTTTATTAAAGGGATTGAATCTTACAATTGGCAATCCACATGTTTCTTGTATTTGTTTTAATAGTGTATCAGAAATATTTTCGCCGGCAATAAAAGAACTTGTAATTGAACTGGTTGAAATTCCGCTTTTATTAAAAGCACTAACCGATTTTGAGATTATTGGAATTGTACCGGCAATATTATCAAAACCATAAGAAGTAAAATATATAGGTTTTTTATCTTTAAGCAGCATTACCGAAAGGTTTTTTTCGGATACATAAATACTTAAAAGTATATCTTTGGCTGAAATTTTTTCTTTAAGCAGGTAAGCATTTGAAGCAATGTGAGCATTATCAATATATTTAAGAACAAGATTATTTCTAACACAAAATTTATGAAGCGCTTTTAAGTAACGTCTGTTAACACCAATTACAATGGCCGAACTGCCAACATTTCCATTTTTAATATCAATGTGCTGTACAACAAAATCATCTGTATTTAGATCCGGATACAGAATTGAAAGATTCCATTTAAACATATCTTTAAGATCATTTGGTATCAGGGTTTTTTCGTAAGGAATTTCTACAATCTTAAAAAACTCATTGGGAAGTGTTATTGAAACCGCTTTGCCTTTAATTGGTTTACGCAGTTGAAGTTCATTAAAAGCATTTTGGAGAATGGAGATAACCTGAGTTTCTTTTGAATCTAAATTAATAAATTCATTAAAATACTCTTCATCTACATTCTCCAAATAAAAACTATTCTCATTATAGTTAACTTCAACTAATTGAAGTTTGCTGCATGAAAAACTTAAGCCAATGTGATTTTGGTATAATGACATCTAATTATTAATTATTCCCAAGATGCGGCATTTCGCAAAGCATCACTGTAAAGATCACCAACTGTACCATATTCATCGGGACATGTTAATAAGTATTTTGTACCAATAACAATGTTAGTGTCTACTTTAACTAATTTTCCGCGTCTGTTGATAATTGAATCGAGAGTAACAGTTGTATCAACTTTTAATGAATAAGACCTAAAAGATCTGGGAGATTTAAATAATGAATCGGGATTCCATGTAAAAATTGTATCGCCGCTGTCACTAATAAAAGGATCAACCGATGCAAGCTTAATAAAAGGGTTTAATTTACGGTTTGTAATTGTATCAACTGCATTAACTAAATGAGCAACTGTTGAATCTGTTTTTAGTAAATTAACCAAAGAATCAATATTATCTGTAAATTTCTCGTGTTTTTTAAACCATATAATTTCAGCTTGTCTTAAGTTATCCATTCTGGCATGAGACTCTTGTTTCCAATAAGCTTCATTTGCAACATGTTGTTTAGGCGACACAACAGCAACCTGAATTAAAATATAAACTAATACAAGTGCCATAACAATAAGTCCGGCATGTAGATACCAGGGTTCATTTTTCTTACTCATTTTTCCTCCGGGAGTTAAGCTTTATTCTATAATTATAAATTTTCTAATTTTATTAAACTTTGTTTTTCCAATACCTTTTACTTTCATTAAATCATCAATTTTATGGAACTGCTTGTTTTTGTTCCTAAAATCGATAATTGCTTCTGCTGTTTTTGTTCCTATACCAGGAAGCTTTATCAATAAATTTTTATCAGCTTTATTAAGATCAATACTTTTTTCTTTTAAGACAAAATTAGAGTTTTCTTTATAAAAGAATTTATCCTTACTAAAATCTAAAAGTTCTGCTTCATTATCAACTTTTTTTTCTGTTAACTTTCCTAATTTAATAGAGTCAGAAGCATAAAAAAGACTATCTTCTTTTGAATAATTATACTTTGTTAAAACTGATTTTTTCTCTTCGCTAAAAACATATTTAATGCATGTTCCAAGCAGAAAAACAATTGCTAAAAAAGAAATCACAGTAGATTCAGTTAGTGTAAATCCTAATTTGTACGATAATTTTTCAAACTTCTTTTTAAGCATTTTGAACTTTCTGCTCCAATTATATGCAAAATTTCAAGTATTGCCAAAAACATCAAAATTTGTTAAACCGGTATTCTCAATTTATTTGAAACAGGAATAACAGTTTTATTGCTGCTTTAATCCACTTTTATATTTGGCTGATTCTGTAATTCCTTAAGAAGTTCTTTTTCTTTAGAACTGATTTTTTTAGGAATATGAACATGAATTTTTACCAATTGATCACCGGCTCCGTGACTATTTAAATGCTGGACACCTTTTTCTCTCATTTTTAAATATTTTCCGGGTTCAGTTCCAGCATCAATTTTTAATTTAGCCCGTCCATTTAATGTCGGAATTTCAACTTCTGTACCCATAACTAATTCGGGATAAGACAAATTTAAATCATAAACAATATTATCACCGTCTCTTCTAAAATAATCGTGGGTAATTTCTTTAAAAATCACAATTATATCACCTGCGGGACCGCCATGTTTTCCGGAATTACCTTCTCCGCGAAGTGTCATGTACGAGCCTTCGCTAACACCGGCAGGAATATTTATTTTAATTGTCGATTCTTCGTAAGAACGTCCTTCTCCGTGACATGTTTTACAAGGATCTGAAATAACTTTACCTGATCCGCTGCAATTATTACATGCCTGTATATTTACAAATTGTCCAAACAAAGATTTGGAAACCTGTCTAACTTCCCCCGCTCCGTTACAAACAGAACATGTTTTATAAGCAGAAGCACTTTTTGCACCGGTTCCGTTACAAGAACCGCATTTTTTATATTTTTTAATTTTGATCTTTTTAGATACACCGGCGGAAATTTCTTCCAAAGTTAATTTTAAAGTAACTTTTAAGTCCGATCCGGGAGTTCCCTGAGAACGTTGGCGTGAACGTTGTTGTCCGCCTCCGCCGCCAAAAAAATCATCAAATATAGACGATCCGCCAAAAGATCCGCCAAAGATATCGGAGAAGTTAGAGAATATATCATTAACGTTAGAATATCCGTGGAAGTCCTGTCCGCCTTTCATTCCAGCGTGGCCAAACCTGTCATATTTAGCTTTAGTCTGCTCATTATTTAATACTTCGTAGGCTTCGGCTGCCTCTTTAAATTTTTCTTCTGCTTCTTTATCATCCGGATTTCTATCGGGATGGTATTTCATTGCCAGTTTACGGTAAGCTTTTTTTAATTCATCTTTCGAAACATCTCTACCAACACCTAGTATTTCGTAATAGTCTCTTTTAGACATTATCTATTCCTATTTACTTTCTTCATTATTATTTTCATTACTTTCATTTTCTTCCGCCGGAGCTTCTACTTCCTGACTAACAATTACTTTAGAATGTTTTATAACTTTATCTTTATACATAAAACCGGCTTCAACTTCATGAACAACAATATTTGCCGGAGTTCCGGGAACTTCCTGCTGCATTAATGCTTCGTGCAGATCTACATTAAATTCTTCGCCAACAACTTTTATCTTTTTTATTCCCTGTTCATCCAAAGTTTTTTGGAAATTATTAAAGATTAACCTAATACCTTCCTTAAATGATTCCATATTGTTTTCATCATCAATATGAGAGATTGATTTTTCAAGATCGTTATAAATTGGAAGAACATTTAAGATGAATCCTTCGGCTGCATATTTAAGAATATTTAACTGATCATTTTCTGTGCGTCTTTTATAATTTTCAAACTCAGCAGCACGTCTTAATAACTGATTATTCAATTCCGTATTTTTTGCTTCAAGTTCAGTAATTTTATTAAGTGCTTCTGTTAATTCTTTAATATCGTCAGATTTTTCTTTAGAATCTTTTACTTCTCCAGCATTCTTCGCATTTTCTTCCGTAATCTTTACATCTTTTTCAAGATCGTTCTCATTTTTTTCTTTTTTCTTTTTCATTGTTTCCTTTTACTCTTTTTATATTAAATTAAATTTTTATTTGTTTCGATAACAACTCGGCCAAATAAGATACAGCTGCAACAGTTTTAGAATACTGCATACGTTTTGGCCCAATTATACCTAAAGTTCCCGTCGCTTCACCAACAGAATAAGTTTTTGTTACAGTACTGTAATCCGAAAGCCAGTCCGGCTCATTTTCTTTTCCAATAGAGATAATAACATCATCATTTTTTTGAAGTCTGTTTTTATCAAGAATATGAATAATTACTTCTTTATCTTCAATCAGTTCAATTACACTCTGGAACTGATCTATATCTTCAAACTCCGGCTGCTTTACAATATTTTTTGCTCCGCTTATAACCGATTTTTCTGTTCCCGAATCATTAGCAAAAATTTTATCCATGGATTCAACAAATACACGTATAATAGGTCTTTTCCATTCAGGATGACCTTTTAATCTTTCAGAAAAACTTTTTTTAATTTCGTTGAATTTTAATCCTGATAATTTTTCATTTAGAAGTTTTTCAACTATCAAAACTTCTTTCTCTTTTATTTCAGCATCAAGTTCAAGTGTAATAGTTTTAACATTTCCCGAAGATATATTTACAACAACCAATATTCTTGTTGATGATAACTGCACAATATGAATTTTTGTTAAAACCGCATTATCCAGCTGCGGAAATGTAGCACAGGCAATCTGATTAGTTAAATTACTTAAAATAATTGTTGTTGCCTTAAGTAAATCAGCCGTATCTGCCGACATGCTTTCAAACGAACTGTTAATTAAATCTTCTTCCTCGGAACCTAACTGCGCCGGATCCATAAGCGAATCAACATAAAGACGATAACCTAAATCAGTAGGAATTCTTCCGGCAGAAGTATGCGGATGATTCAAAAACCCGGAATCCTCCAGATCGGCCATAATATTTCTTATTGTAGCCGGCGAAAGGTTTAGACCATATTTTTTTGCGATATAACGAGATCCTACAGGATTAGCTGTCAGAATGAACTGATGTATCACATTCCGTAAAATCGTTTTTTCGCGTTCTGTTAATTCAATTGAAGTCATTGTTTCTAAAATTGTATAAAATGTTTTTTTAAACCTTTTAAAATATTAAAAAAAAAGGATTTTTTCTTTAAATGTTAGATGGATTAATTGAGTACATGTTTCTAAACTAATACCATAATAAAAATAAAACTTTAAATAAGTTTCACTTTAATGATCAAGACCTTATTTTTGTGAAGATTAAAATAAAATATTAGGAGAAAATAAATTGGGATCAAGTTACAAAGAAGCCGGAGTTGATTTACGGGCCGGTGAAGAAACTGTAGATAGAATTAAAGAATTAGCTAAATCTACATTTAATAAAAATGTAATTACCGGTATTGGACACTTTGGCGCTTTTTATCAGTTGGATTTAGCAAAATATACAAACCCGGTTTTAGTATCAAGCGTAGATGGTGTCGGCACAAAACTAAAAGTCGCTTTCATGATGGATAAACATGATACTGTTGGTCAGGATCTTGTAAACCACTGTGTTGATGATATTGCAGTAGGCGGAGCAGAACCTCAATATTTTATGGATTATTTAGCATTCGGAAAACTAATTCCAGAAAAAGCTGAACAGATTATTAAAGGATTTGCAATTGCATGTAAAGAAAACGGCGTTGCTTTAATTGGTGGCGAAACAGCTGAAATGCCAGGACTTTATAAAGAAGATGAATATGATATGTCTGGAACTATCGTTGGTCTTGTTGAAAAAGATAAAGTTATAAATGGCAGTAATGTAAAAAGTGGTGATGTACTTTTAGGATTTGATTCAAACGGTTTACACACAAACGGTTATTCGCTTGCTAGAAATATTCTTTTTCCAAAATTTAAAGTTGAAGATAAAGTTGATGATCTTGAATTAACAGTTGGTGAAGAGTTGTTAAGAGTTCATAAATCGTATTTAAGCTTAATTAGAAAAATTAAAACTAATGTTCCGGTAAAAGCATTTTCTCATATTACTGGCGGTGGAATTATTGGCAACACAAAACGTGTGGTTTCAAAAGATTTATCGATAAACATCGATTGGAAATCATGGGAACTTCCTCCAATTTTCAAATTAATACAAGATGCTGGTAATGTTAAAGATGAAGAAATGCGAGATGTATTTAACATAGGTATCGGATTAATTGCTGTTGTTGATAAAAATGATGTTGATAAAACAATTGCACTTGCTGGTGAGCTAAACGAAAAAGCTACTATCATTGGCGAAATAAAATAAATTTAATTGTAGTAGCACTTTGCCATGGCAAGGTGCTACGTTGTAAAAAACGATAAGAACAACTGTCAGTTCAAGCCTGTAGAGAACTTAAATCCTTTGACAAACATTTTCTCAATTGTCATTTCGATGACCGAAGGGAAGAGAAATCGAGCACATTCAGTACGTGAAATATTCTAACTTAACTTCAACTTCCTCAAGAACAGAATTTAATTAATGTTTTAGTTTTTTTTTAAGTTATAAACAAACTTCTCAATTTCCATATTAAGTTTCCATTAAGCTAATATTTTAGTTGCATAGTTCTATTTTTTTTTTTTGTAAACTATTAATAGAATTTACCTACTACCGGTTGGACTTTAATGACCGAGAAAATATTTAGCGCGAAATGTTTAAAAATTATTAAAATTATTTTTTAGTACAAATTTCAGTTAGGAATTACCCTAAATTTTGTTTTTGCTGTTTTTTTTAATAAAAGCATGAACAAAACCTTTACTTAAAAAGGTAGCAATTAGGATTTACCCTAATAGAATTAGGGGTTTTTTAGGGGTTCCCCTAATTGACAAAATAATCTTAAAGGGTTATGTTGAAGTGCAATTTAACTAAGGGTAAATAAAATTGGGATGTGGATTGGCTCTTAATCCTCAGAAATAAATACAAATTAAATTATGAGTATTATGATGAAAAAACTTTTTGGTCTATCAGTAATTATGATATTAACTTCTCTTTTTCTTTTCAACTGTGAAGATAGTGGTCTTGAACCTGAACCAAATCCAGGTAGAAGAGATTATGTTTGGGAAGTAGATACGCTTGTAATACCTTATACATTTTTACACGAAATCTGGGGAAGTAGCCCAGATGATGTTTGGGCTATTGGTCCCGGTGGTGATTTAGATAAAACTATTTACCATTATAATGGCAAAAAATGGAACAATGTAGGAATGCAAAGACCAATATCACCAAAAGGTATTTGGGGTTTTTCATCTGATGATATATGGATTGCAGGAAACGAAGGGAAAATTGCTCATTATAATGGTACTGAATGGTATCGACATTTAGTCCTTGATGAAGAAAAATTTGCTTACAGTGCTTTTGAAGACATATGGGGCGAAAATAATCAAAACATTTGGGCAGTTGGTTACTTAGATAGTGCAAATACAAGAAAAGGGCTTGTATATCATTTCGACGGTAAGGAATGGAAAAGAATTAACATTGTCCATAATAACGGGAATCTTGGGAAAATAAGAAAAGGAAAAAAAACATCAAATAATTACTATCTATGGGGATTATTGGAAAATGATTTTATAGGTGACTCTACCATGATATTGGAGTATAGTGGTCAACCAAATATGAAGGTTCTAGATAAATCCAGATTTGTATTTGGAGAATGGCACAATATGGAAGTAATTGAAGACGAGGTAATATTCACTATAAATAATTCATTATATACTTATAAAAATAATGAGTTTAATTTAATAACAACCAATAATTTTAGTGATGCTTACCAGGGAATATTTGGCAGAACTAAAAAAGATATTTTTTGGTTAATGGATAATGGAATTACCCACTATAACGGTAATAACATTGAATACATTTTAGAATTTCATGGAACAGAACACCTAGTCAGAGGTTTATTATTTGAGAATGATGTTTTTTCCCTGGCAAAAGATTACAGTAATTATACTAATATTATAATTAAAGGAAAACTAAAAAACTAAGGAGGCAATAACGATTAAATATTGTAATTAATGGGCTGAAAGTGCACAACCACTTTCAGCCTAAAAAGAAAAGTCCATTAGGCTCGTAACCTATTTTATTTCATTAAAAATGAGATAAGGGCTTTCCTTGTTTAAAAATAACAATTTTTTATTAAAAGGAGAAACAAAATGAAAAAACAAGAATTCTTTATAGCCATTTTTATTATGTCTCTATTTTTATCTTTTCAAATATTGGCTCAACACACTATGACGAAAACACCCCAAACAGAAAAAAGTGTTGAAAAAGAATCCTGGAATAATGGTCTTAACGAGTTATATAATTATGATTCAAATAATGATTACAAAATAACGGCATATTATGATCAATATGGAATTATTCATTATCAAGAAACTAGAACAGGCTATAAGTTTGATCTTTCTGATGTGCCAAGTAACGCTGTCAATCTAACAGCTTACTTGGAAGCATATAGAACAAGCGGTTCTAAAGATTCTAAAATTGTTCTTATGTCAAACAGTACGGATTTCGATAGCAAATCTGATGTTTACGCTAAAGTTGGTTCCGGCTCAAGTTTATTTACAACTAATACAAGTTCTGGTACACTTCATAATATTACCTCTAATGTTTCTAGCAGAGTATCTCAAGGTTATATTAATATTGGTGTTAAAGAATATGATTCAGGTTTTCATGATGGAGATATTACAATAAAACTGCATTTGGATTTTCAGGTTCAGTTTACGGTAAAAAACAATTTCAGTGGTGGTTCAATTAAGGTTGATGGAACAACAAGAACAAGTCCATACACATTAACCAAAAATGTAGGCAGCACTATTACAATTGAAGCTATTGACCAGACTAATGGTAGTTATTATAGATTATGGAATGATTCTGAAGCACCGCTAAATAAAAGTAAATGGATTAAGGAAATTGGTTCAAGTAACATTAATAAAAGTTCTAATAAAACATACAGTTTTGCAGTATCGGTGGATGATCATGGAGCAGAATATGAAGCAGGTTTAAGAAAACGTTGCAATGTAACATTTGAAAACGAACATAGCGGAGGAGAAAGTGGCGGTTATATAAAGATTAACGGTTCAACTGTTACTTCTCCTTCTGGTACTTACCATGTTATTGAAGAAAACACAATTACAGCTGAAGCAGTAAACCATACATTAAATGGAATTATATACACATTTGATTATTGGAATAAAGAAGGAACCTCAGCTGACTATGATTTTGAACCGACAGACCATGAAGATTATGTTTCATATTATACAGGAAAACCATCTAATAGTTATAAAAACTTAACATTTAACTCCAGTGCCCCAAACGGAACGCCAATCATACTTTCTTGGGATCAACATCCAAACTCAAATGTTAAATATAAAATTTATAGAAAAATTGGCAGAACTGGTTCAAATCAATTAATTACATCTACGCCTTTGAATAATAATGTAACAAGCTACACTGATTACGACATTGTTCACACAAGCAATAGGGGCAGCGATTATTTAATTACCTACGATGTTAGAGCTTATTATGTAACAGAACAATCATTGGCGGATGCAGAACCTACCTCTGTGTATGGTGATTTTGTTCCTAAAGAAAATAATGAAGATGAGCATATTGGTGATGTATTTACAAATATTGTTAAAGATTACTCAATTCTTAACTATCCAAATCCATTCAATCCAACAACAAAGATCAGTTACCAATTACCAGAATCTGGTTTTGTAAGCCTTAAGGTTTACAACTCACTCGGTAAAGAAGTTGCAGAGTTGGTTAATGGAATGAAGACAGAAGGCAGATATAACGCTGTGTTTGATGCAAGTAATCTATCAAGCGGTATCTATTTCTACACAATTCAAGTTAATGACTTTACACAAACCAATAAAATGTTGCTAGTAAAATAGTATAATATTCCCGCAATTTCTAAAATTGCGGGAATATTAAAGTTGTTGTTTTGTAGTCAATAACTGTAGTATCATTTTTCATCCGGCTGTTGGGTGGTGAGAAATCTCAGTCTTTAAAGACTTAATAAATTAAAAATTTAGATCCCTCACGAAAAAAATGTTCGGGATAACAACTGTTCGGAGTTTGTCAATACTTTTCAAAAATATTTTCATTTGAAACTAACCTAAAATATAATATCTTATAGTCAACCTGAATTAGATATACAAATCATGCTTTTATAAAGGTATTTATTATTTCGAAAATTATCTTTTTATTGTTGCGAAAACATGAAGGATTAAATATTGAAAAAATGTTACCTCATAATTTTTTTATTTTTATTCGAAAGTATATCTGCACAGATTTTTTTCTTCGGAAGAAATAAAGTTCAGTACGACGATTTTGATTGGCAAATATTAAAAACCGAACACTTCGACGTCTATTATTATCCCGAATTTGAAGAGATTGCAGAAATAGGGGCTGCATTTGCAGAAGAAACCTATGATGATCTAAAAGTTAAATTTAACCATATTATCACAAGAAGAATTCCTCTTATCTTTTATAACTCACACATTCATTTTCAGCAGACAAATACAATCCCTGGTTTTATACCAGAAGGTGTTGGCGGATTTTTTGAATTTATGAAAGGGCGAGTTGTAATTCCTTATATCGGTTCAATAAAAAAATTCAGACATGTAATTAATCATGAACTTGTACATGTTTTCATGAGAAGTAAAGTTTACAATGTTCAGAGAGATCATAGATCACTCGATCCTAAATTACCTCCACTTTGGTTTACTGAAGGAATTGCTGAGTTTTGGTCGACTAAATGGGATACTAAAGCTGAAATGATTATGCGTGATGCAATGATCAACAATATCTTTTTCCCATTAAAATACATTTATCAAATCAACGGTACATTTTTGATGTACAAAGAAGGGCAGAATTTTCTTGAGTTTGTGAAAGAAGAATATGGCGAAGAAAAAATTTTATTGATGATGGAAAACTTTTGGCGCTTTCATAAATTCAGTGAGGTTATAGAGTTTACACTTGGTGAATCAATAACTAAAATTGATGAGAAATGGACTTTTCACCTTAAACAAAAATATTATCCATTAATGAAAAATAAATACCCTCATCATATATCTGCTAATAAACTAACTACTAAGGGATTTAATCTTTCACCAAGATATTATAAAACAGCTTCCGAAGAAAGTCTTTATTACATAGGAAATGTAGACGGCTATGCATCCATTTACAAAATTGATTTATTAGACAAAGATGAAGATGGGAAATATGATCCGGAGATAATTTTACGCGGTGAAAAAGAAACAGTATTTGAAAAATTTCATTTGCCGGATGCTTCAATTGATATTAATGATGAAAAGATTTTAGCCTTTGTTACAAAGTCTGGTTCATCAGATGTACTTCATTTATACTCCTTAGTTTCAGAAGAAATTGTAAATTCTTTTCAGTATAACAATCTGATTAATATTCGTTCACCTAAGTTTTCATCAGACGGGAAAAGCCTTTTGTTTAATGCCTCTGATAGAAAAGGGTATAGTGATTTATTTATTCTTGATCTAGAAAAGTTTAATTTGCAGAGATTAACAAATGATTATTTTGATGACAAAGAAGCTATCTGGGGGAAAAATGATCAATCAATAGTTTTTGTTTCAGATAGAACAAATGGACAATTTTCTCAAAAGTATAATCTATTCACTTATGATTTAAGTAAAAACTCAATTGATTATTTAACATACACCGGGGCTGATTTTTCATCTCCCCATTTTACGCCGGATTTTTCCGAACTCTACGCAAACTGCGATTATGACGGTACATTTAACATCTGGAAAATTGAAAAAGATGATTTGGGTAATTATAACGGCATAACACAATACACACATTTTGTAACCAGTGTGTTCGATTTTACATTTGTCGACAGCAGCAAAATTATTACATCGGGATTTGAAAATTTTTCGTTCCAGTTTTACTTATTAGATCTGGAAAACATTCCCGATACAAACAAACATTATTTGGCGTTTAAGCAAGAACCGGTTAAACACAATTGGGAAATAAATTCATTAGCTAAAATGGGTCCGGTTTCCAGCGGCAGTTATGGAAAATCCTATACGCTGGATTATGCTTATACTCAGCTAATTACAGATCCTCTTTACGGAACAAGAGGCGGCGGAATGCTTGCTTTAAGCGATATGATGGGGGATGATCAGTTTTTGTTTTTCCTTTACAATACCGCGCAGATCAGTTCCGATGTAATGAGTCATTTTAATTTTTTAGTTTCAAGAATTAATAGAAAACACAGAATAAACTATAGCTATGGTTTATTTAGGTACATTGGCGATAGATACGATATACGTGTATCAAACAGCCGCTACTACGAAGAAAGTTACGGCGGATTTGTAAGTCTGCTTTATCCGCTTTCAACATTCAGCAGAATTGAAACCGGAATGAGCATGGCATATTCTGAAAGAGATGTTGATTATAATTATGAAGGAAGAAAAGCCGTGCTTATGTCTAACACTTTATCTTATGTGCATGATAACTCACTCTGGCTGGGAACAGGACCAATTGACGGCACCAGGATTAGACTATTAGTCGGTTATACAAAAGATATTCAATACAATAATGCGCAGTATTATTCTTTTATTGCAGACTACAGAAAATATTTTAGAATAGCCGAAAGGTCTGCTATTGCAACAAGAGCTGCGCTATTTATAAATGAAGGAAAAGAGGCGAGACGGTTTATTGCCGGTGGAAGCTGGGATTTACGCGGATGGCGGAGATGGTCTTTAAGAGGTGAAAAACTGTGGCTCTCATCAGTGGAATTAAGATTCCCGCTAATTGATCAGCTTCAAATAAAATTTCCATGGCTGGGATTGGGATTTCCCGGAATAAGAGGAGCTTTATATTTTGATGCAGGCGGTGTCTGGAATGATGAATATGAAGAAACTTTAGGAAGTGTCGGGATGGGAATCCGCTTCAGTATTTTTAGAGGATTTGTTCTACGATACGACATTGGTAAAAAGATTGAAGATAATTTTTCAAAATTTCAAAATTCATTATTTTATCAATTTTTTATTGGATGGGATTTTTGAGAAAACTGCTGATAATTATATTACTGATTATACTTAACAGTTGCGGAGGCTGGATAAAAATAAAAAAAATACCAACCGATAGCAGGGACAATCTTATGTATGGAAATACACCGCAGCGGGATTTCTACATTCCTATCGAAATTTCAGATTCACTGGAATTTAGCTGGGAAGCCGATACAAAAGGAAGTCATGCGCATACAGCCGTAACAACAGTCAGCCGGTTTTTGTTTATTGGAGATTTGGCCGGCAGACTAATCTGTTACAATAGAATAACCGGAAAAAAAGTTGGTGAATTAAAAAATGACGGAGATATTTCAATTGCTCCTGCTATTGGTAAATACAGATTAGTTTATGTGGTTAATGAGTTTAAAGAAAAATATTCTACCGTAGTATTTTATGATTATATAGTTGGAAAAATTAGACACGAAATAGAACTGCCCGGAAAATTTGTAAACGAACTGATTATTGAAAATGAGTTTGTATATCTACTAAGCGAAGAAGGAAAGCTGTACAAATATAATATGAAAGGTGAACAGGAATGGATGTACGATGCAAAATGTTTAACAATTTCTATTCCGGCTGTTTATAAAGAGCAGATTCTATTTAATAATGCTAAAGGTGAAATTATAGCAGTTGAGAAAAATTTTGGGAAAGAATTATACAGAAAAAAAATAACTAAAAGCTTTGAAAGCGGAATTTCCGTCTCAGATGAAAAAGCCTTTCTGGGTGATACAGAGGGATTTTTATTTTGCTTCGATTGTGAAAAAAGAGATATAGAGTGGAAATTTGATACAGGTTCAAAAATAAGATCATTAGCCGTATTCGATAACACAAATATTTTTGTTGGAAACTTAAATGGAGATTTTTTTTCAGTTTCTAAAACTGATGGAAAGTTAAACTGGAAAACCGAAACCGGGGGATTACTAAATACTCCGGCGCTGGTATTTAAGAATCTGGTTGTTGTACCCGATCAGGATCAAAAAGTTTATTTTATTAATAAAGAAGATGGTGTAATTACTAATTCTATTGAGTTTGGAAAAAGAGTAAAACTTGCACCGGTTTATTCGGATAACACACTTTTTTTCGGGGCTGACAGAGGAATTATCTACGCGTATAAAATTATTATGAATTGAATTAACCTGGATAAGTTATTGAGGGTATTTCTTGTTCCGGGATAAATCTAAAATTATTATTATTTTAAGGATGCAATCTTACCGCCGCAAGTACAAAGAACAGAAGCTTAAAAAAGAAAAATAATGCTAAAAAGTTTAACGAATATGCCCGCCCTATTACGTTTATTTTCATATAAAAACATTAACTGAAAATTGAGAAATAAAATAAAAAGGAACGGGCTAAATTTTTTAGGTTTAAGGTTTGAAAACAAGCCATAAACCATGTCTTATTAATAAAGTGCATAAATCACTTTGCAAAAAAAACAATTTAACTTAAGTTTGTAAGGTAAATTGATTTTCGTTAACAAATTATAAAAAAGGAGGTTTATGGATACTTTGGTTTCCCCGTGGCGGAAAACCATTTTAGGTATGCAGATGCTGTTTGTAGCGTTTGGCGCCCTGGTTCTTGTTCCGTTACTGACGGGTTTAGACCCTTCAATTGCACTTTTTACCGCCGGTGTTGGCACTCTTATTTTTCACTTCATCACAAAAAATTCCGTTCCCGTTTTCCTTGCTAGTTCATTTGCCTTTATAGCTCCAATACAAATTGGAATACAAGAGTATGGTATTAGTGCAACTTTAGGCGGATTAGCATCTGCCGGCGTGGTTTATATGATTATAGCAGGTTTAATAAAACTACGCGGAACAAGTGTTGTTGAAAAATATTTGCCTCCGATTGTTACCGGTCCGGTTATAATGGTAATTGGTCTTAAACTTGCACCTGTAGCAATTGGTATGACAAAAAATTTTGATGCGTCGTCCAATGTCGATTTATCAGCAATATTAGTAGCGTTAGTAACTTTGGCAACAACTATTACGGTTGTGCTAAAAGGAAAAGGAATGTTAGGTCTAATTCCAATATTTGTTGGAATTGTTACCGGATACGTAATTTGTTTATTTATGGGAGTAATAAATTTTGAAGTCATAAGCAACGCTCCCTGGTTTGCAATACCATGGACTGCCGCTATCGAAAACGGATCTTACGCCTTCCCGACCTTTGATATAAGAGCTATACTATTTATTCTGCCCGTTGCAATTGCTCCGGCAATAGAACACGTTGGCGATGTGATTGCAATATCTTCTGTAACCGGAAATGATTATTTAGAAAAACCGGGTCTTCACAGAACTATTTTAGGTGATGGTATTGCAACTTCTATGGCGGCATTTTTAGGCGGACCTCCAAACACAACTTATTCCGAAGTTACCGGCGCGGTTGCTTTATTAAAAAGATTTGATCCTGTGCTGATGAGAATTGCAGCCGTATTTGCAGTCTTTTTAGCGTTCTTTTCAAAACTTGGCGCAATCCTAAAAACTATTCCAATTCCTGTAATGGGCGGAATAATGGTTTTATTATTTGGTATGATTGCGGCAATTGGTATTGGCTCTTTAATAAAAGGCAAAGTGAACTTAAATAATCCGAGAAATTTAGTAATTGTTGCCGTTATTTTAGTTTTTGGAATTGGTGATATGAGTTTAGGTTATGGTGATTTTAAACTTGCCGGAATTGGTTTGGCAGGAATTACAGGCGTTATTTTAAATATAGTTTTACCAAAAAAAACAAACTAAGAAGGAAATCTTAAATATGAAAAAAATTATTACTTTATTATTGTTTTTAACTGTTGCTCCATTATTCGCGCAGAATATTCAGTTACACTACGATTTAGGAGAAGACAGAGACTACTTTACAACTACTGTGGAAATGTTTAAGCCGGATGAATATGGCGCAACATTTTTCTTTATCGATTTTGATTACAACAATGCCGGAAACAACAGCATAAGTTTAGCATATTTTGAAATTGCCAGATATATCGCAATTCCCGGTGTTGACGGTTTATCAGCAACAATTCAGTATAATGACGGTACAGCTCCATGGGGTCCATTAGGTCACATTGTATTAGGCGGCGCAAGTTATCCAATTAAATTAGGTGATTTTATCACAATTAATGTTGATGTGTTAGCAAGAAAAGATTATCTATCTGAAAGAAATTTAGATGGTCAGTTAACCTTAGTATGGTTTAAGCCTTTCTTAGACGGGAAATTAATCTTTTCCGGATTTGCTGATTTCTGGACAACAGAAACATTTGGTGAAAGCAAAACTGTATTTTTATCAGAACCTCAACTATGGTATAACATTGATAAACATTTAGCTGTTGGTGGTGAAGTAGAATTATCTAAAAACTTTTTACCAACAGAAGACTTTGAAGTAAAACCAACATTAGCTCTTAAATGGAATTTCTAATCTAAAGGAGATTAAAAATGGATAAATTCTTCAACTTCGAAGAAAATCGTACAAATCTTAAAACTGAGATTATTGCTGGTATAACTACTTTTTTAGCTACAATGTACATTATTGTTGTTAACCCGGGAATTATTTCTGCAACCGGAATGCCTTTTAGCGGTGTTCTTACAGCAACAGTTCTTGTAAGTGCTTTCAGTAGTATTATGATGGGTATATACGCTAAAAATCCAATAGTACTTGCACCGGGCATGGGACTTAACGCATTTTTTACATACTCAGTTGTTTTAGGAATGGGAGTAAAGTGGGAAGTTGCTTTAGGAGCTGTGTTCTGGTCGGGTATTGTATTTTTAATACTTTCTATATTTAACATTCGTACAGCTATTGTAAAAGCAATTCCAAAACAGATAAGATACGCGGTTGCTGCCGGTATTGGTTTGTTTATTACATTAATCGGATTTGTAAACGCAAAGTTTATTGTTGATAATCCTGCAACACTGGTAGGATTTGGCGGACTTAATCCTACAACTATAACATTTGCCATTGGTCTTTTAATAACGGCTGTTTTAGTTGTAAAACGTCTTAAAGGCGCATTAATATTTGGAATAATATTTACAACATTAATTGCTATTCCTATTGGCAGAATATGGGGCGGTGATGTTGCAATTGTAAACTGGAACGGAATTTTTTCGGCACCGGATTTTAGTGTATTTCTTGCTCTGGATTTAGTCGGCTCTCTTAGCCTTGCAATAATTCCGGTTATATTCGCGTTACTTTTTACAGATATGTTCGATTCACTTTCAACATTTATAGGTGTTTCGGAAGCTGCGGATCTGGTTGATGAAGAAGGTGAGCCTTTAAGAATTAAGGAATCTATGATTGTGGATTCAATTTCTACAACAATATCCGGTTTATTTGGTACCAGTTCCGGTACTTCTTATATTGAATCTGCAACTGGTATTGAAGAAGGTGGCAGAACAGGAATGACAGCAGTTGTTGCCGGATTACTTTTCTTACCGTTTATGTTCTTCTCACCATTGTTATCAGTTATTCCCGGGGTTGCAACAGCTCCTGCATTAGTGTTAGTAGGTGTTTTTATGATGAAGCCTGTTATGAAAATTAACTGGACAAATTTTGATGATTCAATTCCTGCTTTCTTAGCAATGATTTTAATTCCTACAACTTATTCAATTACACAGGGAATTATTTGGGGATTTTTAAGCTGGACAGTTATAAAGTTATTGGTTGGTAAAAAAGAAGAAATTACTCCCATGCTTATTATTATTGATATATTAGCAATTTTAGCTTTGGTTGTATAGAATTTAGATGTTATACTGAGTTTGTGTTATTAGAAACCCAATATTTTTAAAATATTGGGTTTCTTTTTTTTATTTAACAAACAACATTTTGTTAGTTTGAACAAAATCATTTACTTGAATAATATAGAAGTAGATACCGCTTGAAAGATTACTTGCATCAAAGTTTGATGAGTATCTACCAGCACTTTTAACGCCATTAACTAACTCAGC
>JAEINS010000046.1 GCA_016342755.1 Melioribacteraceae bacterium
GCTTCAAAACTTGAGTTAGATAAAGTTCTATATCTCTGTTCGCTTTCAAGCAATATTTTCTCAGCTTCTTTACGCTCAGTTATATCTCTGTTTGTGCCGGCAAAACCAATTAAATTATTTTTGTCATCCTTTAAGAACGAAATTTTCATTTCAATTGGTCTGGTCAATCCGTCTTTTTTAAATACTTCGGCTTCAATTGTAACTGATCTCTGATGATTATTGGTCTTGTTACTCTTTAAGTCAGTTAAAGTTTCTGTAAACTTTGTAAGGGAATCTTTAGGGAATATTTTTTCACCGGGAAATACTAATATTTCTTCAGGTGTAAAACCGGTAGTTAAAAATACAGACGGACTTATATATGTAATCTTAAAATTAGTATCACATGTCCAGATAACATCCTGAAGATTATCAGCAAGTAATCTATATTTATTTTCACTTTCAATTAAAGCTCTGTTAGAATTCCTAATTTCATCCTGTCTCAATTGAATTTGATGAAGCATTTCATTAAATCCTTTAGAGAGTGTTCCAATTTCATCATTAGTAAAGCTTTCTGTACGTACAGAATAATTTGCTTCCTTAGAAACTTTTTCAGTAAGTTTTGTTAGATCGAGTATAGGTGATGAAATTGTTTTCTGCAGTTGTAACGCAAATATATAAGCAATTAACGAAGTGAAAATAAATAGAATTATCATTGTTATGATATGGAACTTTATTTTCTCATTTAGCTGTTCAGTAGAAACTATCATGTATATATAACCAACTTCGGTATCAACATATACAATAGGTTTAATTACGTGCAGATATTTGTTTGTATATGTAGAAGATGAACCTTCCTGCAGTTTATCTATAAGAATTTCTTTTTCTGAAATTTCTCCATACTTAGCAAAAAGAAATCCGTTCTGTCCATAAAGTCTGCCTGAAACTAAATTTGGAATATTTTTTAGATTCTGCAAAATGGTTTCAGCATCTTTATTATACGCATCGCCAAACATTAGAGTAGCTGCCGAATAATCACCGGTAAGTTTAGCGGTTAATTCGGTACTATTCAATAATTCGGATTTATACTGATTATAACTTTGTATTCCGGTAACAAGAAAACCAATAAAAAGCGAGAACATGGTTACTGCCAGTATTACACTCACTAATTTCGATTTCAGAGAAATATTCCTAAAAATACTCATTGTCCGCCCCCCGGATTTTTTATTATCCTGGCAAGATTTAATAGCCTATAACTTATACGCAGATCAGAATTTTTTAAGGTCGATTCATTTAATTCGAATCTAATACTGCTGCCTTCATTATAAAAATTAAATAATATACCGGCTTCAGCAAAACCATCAGAGTCCGAAATAGTTAAAATTTCTTTTTTTGTTACTTTGGCAATAATATTTGGGATTGAATTTCTAAATTCAGATGAAACAATAAGTACATTACAATTTTTAATCTCACTAATCTTCGAGATTTTATTTATAGTTACATTTTTGTTTTTAATTTTCCGGCTGGAAAATAGATCGGATAGATATGATTGAATAGGGTGATTACCCAGAATATATATTATAAAGTTTTCATCATTTGTATTTTGCGGCCATTCTACAAAATGCGAAATTTTTTCGATCATGGCAGCTTTTATCAAGAACTCCTTTTCGGTTTCCTGAGGATAATTAATAGAAGCCAGAATGAATAAAAAAGATAAAAATATTTTTACTCTTGTAATCACAAATTCCCTAATAATTAAAAGAATATATTATTATCGATAATTTAAAGTTTTTTTTAAGTTTTAAAAAATAAATAATTCGTGAACTGATTGAGCGGGTGATGCGTCATACCATAGTTATTGAGTTTTTTTATTTAATATAAACGGAGGTAAAATGTTGAAGAAAAGAATTATAAATTCCTTACTAGTTTTAATACTATTAACATGCGGTGTATCGGGACAAAGTGTTAAGGATATTGATATTCCTTATACAAAATTTGTTTTAGATAACGGATTAACATTGCTGGTACACGAAGATCATAAAGCACCAATTGTTGCAGTTAATATTTGGTATCATGTTGGTTCAAAAAATGAAAAGTTTGGCAAGACAGGTTTTGCGCATCTTTTTGAACATTTAATGTTTAACGGCAGCGAAAATAATGATGATGATTATTTTCAGGTGATGGAAAGAATTGGTGCAACTGACTTAAATGGTACAACTAATCAGGACAGAACAAATTATTTTCAGAATGTTCCTAAAAATGCTTTTGATATAGCACTTTGGGCAGAGTCGGATAGGATGGGACATCTTATTGGCGCAATTACTCAGGAAAAACTGGATGAACAGAGAGGTGTTGTTCAAAATGAAAAAAGGCAATATGAAAATCAGCCTTATGCAATTTCTGAAGAATTGATCCAGCATGGAACCTATCCGCAGGGACATCCGTATTCCTGGACAGTAATTGGTTCAATGGAGGATCTGGATGGTGCTTCGCTTGAAGATGTTCATGGATGGTTTAAAACTTATTATGGTGCAGCAAATGCTGTTTTGGTTATTGCTGGCGATGTTGAAACTGATGATGTAAAAAAACGTGTTGAAAAATATTTTGGCGATATTCCTGCCGGTCCTCCAATTTCAAAACATGAAACCTGGATTGCTAAAAGAGAAGGCAGTAAAAGACAGGTAGCTCAGGACAGAGTACCTCAGGCAAAATTATATAAAATTTGGAATGTTCCAGAATGGGGAAGTGAAGAGTTAGCACATTTAGATTTAGCTAGTGATGTATTAGCGATGGGCAAATCATCACGCTTCTATAAACGCCTTGTTTATGAAGAGCAAATAGCTACTAATGTAAATACTTATTATAGCGGCGGTGAAATTGGAAGTCAGTTTATAATTGAAATTACTGCTAAACCCGGCGGAGATTTAGCCGAGGTTGAAAAAGTTCTTGATGAAGAATTTAATAGTTTTCTTAAAGAAGGTCCAACTGAAAAAGAACTTGCCAGAGTACGCGCAAGACATTTGGCAAATTTTGTAAGAGGAATAGAAAGAATTGGCGGATTTGGAGGTAAGTCGGATATACTTGCGCAATCAACTGTATATGGCGACGGTCCTGAACATTACAAGAAATATTTGGGTTATATAGAATCATCAACTGTTGCTGATATAAAAACAGCGGTTCAAAAGTGGTTATCAGACGGAGTTTATGTTTTAGAAATTCATCCATATCCAAATTACACTGTTGCAACTGTTGGTGCCGATAGATCTAAATTACCAGAATCCGGGAATCCTCCGGCAGTAAAATTCCCTGAAATTCAAAAAACAACTTTGTCTAACGGATTAAAAGTAATGCTGGCACAAAGATCGGCAGTTCCTGTTGTAAATTTTAATTTAGCATTTGATGCCGGATATGCGGCTGATCAGTTTGGATTACCCGGAACAGCCGGACTAGCAATGGCAATGCTGGATGAAGGAACAGATAAATTAAACGCGCTTCAAATAAGTGATAAATTAGATGAGCTGGGCGCAAACCTTGGAGCGGGATCTAATCTGGATGTTTCTAATGTTACTTTATCAGCAATGAAATCTAATCTTGATAAATCATTAGAACTTTATGCTGATGTTATTTTAAATCCATCTTTTCCTCAGGATGATTTAGACCGGCTAAAAAAACAAAGACTTGCCCAGATTCAGCGTGAGAAATCAACACCAATACAAATGGCGTTAAGAGTCTTTCCAAAATATATGTATGGCGAAAAACATGCATACGGATTACCTTTTACCGGTTCCGGCTACGAAGAAACTATTGTTAAAATTGAAAGAGAATCTTTAATTGATTTTCATGATACATGGTTCAGACCAAATAATGCTACGTTAATTGTCACCGGCGATATTTCTCTCGATGAATTAAAGCCAAAATTAGAAAAGCTTTTTGAAGATTGGGAAGAAGGTCAGGTTCCTACGAAAAATGTTAGTAAAGTTAGTTTAAATGATAAACCGGTTGCATTCATAATTGATAAACCTCAATCTCCTCAATCAGTTATTTTATCCGGCCATGTAATGCCGGAAAGAGGTGTTGAAAATAATCTTGAAATTGAGACTATGAACGATATAATAGGCGGTTCTTTTACTTCAAGAATTAATATGAATCTGCGTGAAGATAAACACTGGTCGTATGGTGCCCAGAGTTTAATTATTGACGCAAAAGGACAGAGACCATTTTTGATTTTTGCAATGGTTCAGGTTGATAAAACAAAAGAATCATTTGATGAAGTTAAAAAGGAATTAACTCAATACCTTACAACTAAACCTGCCACAGCGGATGAGCTAAACAAGATTAAGTTGAATAAAACTTTAGCATTGCCGGGAACCTGGGAAACTAATGGAGCTGTTGGCGGTTCGTTAGCAGAAATGGTAAGATTTGGTTTACCTGAAAATTACTTTGATACATATGCCGATAAAGTAAGAAATCTTGATCTAAAGAATGTTCAGGCGGCAGCTAAAGAAACATTAAAGCCAGATAATTTAGTATGGCTGATAGTTGGCGACAAAACTGTATACCAGGAAAAACTAAAAGCCGCAGGAATTGAAGTTCATGAAATTGATGTTGACGGCAATATTATCAATGAAGATTTAGAAGTTCCGCAAACAACTGAAAATCCTAAAAACTAAATTTTAAAATAAAGCCCGACTTTTAATAGAGTCGGGCTGAGTTTTTTGATAAACAGATTACCATGGAAAATTGAGAATTCTGGCGAATCCGAGAACTATCTATTTCATGGTATTTTCGTTCTTCAACCAGGCTCAGTGTGACATCACAATTTAATTATACATTTTGTCAACAGTCTGAACCGGGCTTTATAATTTTATTCGGAATTAAATATTAAATAAATGTATTTATAATTGATTCGAATAATTCTTGTTTACCGCTTGTTCTTGCTGGTTCACCGTTAGTTTTTGCATGATCGCAAAGCTGCTCTAATGTAAGTTTTTTATTCTCAAAATCATTGCCAATACCATTATTAAAACTTGCGTATCTATCAGCACGCAATTTTCTGTAATCAGAATTTTTTAACATATTATCAGCAACTAATAATGCTCTTGCAAATGTATCCATACCGGAAATGTGAGCTATAAATAAATCCTCGGCATCTGTAGAGTTTCTTCTAAGTTTTGCGTCGAAATTAATACCGCCGGTTGTTAAACCGCCAGACTCTAAAAATACTAACATTGCTTCTGTAATTTCATATAAATTAATTGGGAACTGATCTGTATCCCAGCCGTTTTGATAATCACCACGGTTAGCATCAATACTTCCTAACGCACCGGCATTAGCCGCTACCTGTAATTCATGCTGAAAAGTATGACTAGCCAAAGTTGCATGGTTAACTTCAATATTTAATTTGAAATCGTCCTGAAGACCATACTGGTTTAAGAAACCAAGAATAGTTGCGGAATCAAAATCATACTGATGTTTCATAGGTTCCATTGGTTTTGGTTCAATCAGGAAAGTTCCTTCAAAACCGTTTTTACGTCCGTAATCACGAGCCATTTGCAAGAAAGTTCCCATATGGTCAAGTTCACGTTTCATATCAGTATTTAATAAAGACATATAACCTTCACGGCCACCCCAGAAAACGTAATTTTGTCCGCCAAGTTCAATAGTTGCATCAAGTGCGTTTTTAATTTGAGAACCAGCGTATGCAAGAACATTAAAATCTGGATTTGTAGCGGCACCGTTCATATATCTTGGGTTTGAAAATGCGTTTGCGGTTCCCCATAAAAGCTTAACACCCGATTCCTTTTGTTTTTCTTTTGCATAAGCAACTATTTCCTGTAATCTTTTTTCACTTTCTGCAACTGTTGAACCTTCTTCAACCAAATCAAAATCATGGAAACAGTAAAAAGGAATTCCGATTTTTGTTATAAATTCAAATGCGGCATCCATTTTAACTTTTGCTTTTTGAATGGCATCAGTACCCTTTAACCATTCATGGTTTTGTGTATCAGCACCAAAAGGATCAGCACCGCTTGAACCAAATGAATGCCAGTAAGCTACCGCAAATCTGAAATGCTCTTCCATTCTTTTGCCGGCTACAACTTTATCTGCATCATAATACTTAAATGCCAATGGATTTCTAGATTCTTTACCTTCGAAAGAAATTTTAGAAATTCCTTTAAAGAATTCTTTGTCCCCAAGTGTTAGATTAGTACTCATAATTTTTCCTATTTTTTTAGTTGTTGAATTATTTTTAAATACATACAATTCCATAGTGTAAAAAAAACAATAAGCTTAGTGTTGAACATACACAAAGAATAAGTTAAATCAAATAAAAATTTTTCTGAGGTATTAATGCCGTATACGTCTAAAAATATAATTGAAAATGTTTTCGGTAATTGTGTTGTCTTGGGATTAAAAACTTTGTACGCGGTTGTAAAAACCGCAAACCCATGTTGCTAATAGTGTGCCATATCTTTATAGTTTTAATGTTAGAATTACGAAACATGAAATTGATTTTGAAATATAATTGTAGATTTATTAATCAAAATTTTCTAAAAGAAAGTTCTTTGTATATATAGTTTATTAATATAGATTAAACGTCAAGTGTAATGAATATTGATTCCCAATCATAAAATTGTTCATGATAAATCATTTTAAACATAAATACGGTTTTAATGTTTTTAATCTTCAGCCTGAAGATCTATTTGAATATGCTTCATCAAAAGGATTGAAACATATCGAGATCAATCTTTCAAAAGAACATCTAAGTTTAGAAACATTTACTCAGGCAAGAATTGAAGAGTTAAAATCGCTGTCCCGTATACATAAAGTTCAAATGAGCTTTCATATCCCTTATTATATAAACATCTCAGAAATTTTAATTCCGGTTAGAAGAAAAAATATAGAGTATGTAAAAAACTGTATTAACATTGCGTCGGAATTAATTGTTACTCATATAACAATTCATGTTGGTAATTTTTATTGGTTTCCGGTTGAGCATTGGAACAGGAAAAAGGCTTTACAGAGATTTGTGAAAAGTTTAAAAGATATTCTGAAACTTTGTGAAGAAAAAAAAATTATTATAGCTTTAGAAAATGTTGTTCCCATTCCTAACGGATCGGAATACTATTTACTTGGCGATAATGCTGAGGATTTTAATTACGTGTTTTCGCAAATTGATTCTAACTGGCTTAAGTTTTGTCTTGATACCGGACACGCAAATATGGGTGAGGGAGTAGTTCATTATGCAAATTGTTTAAATAAAAAATTGTGCAGTATTCATTATCATGATAACAATGGAAAGGATGATGAACATTTAGCCGTTGGATTAGGAACCGTTCCGTGGCAGGATTTAGCAGACGAACTTGAAAACCTAAATTATCAGGGACCAATAGTAAGCGAATGCAGAGACATAGAAGCTCATAAAGCCGCAGAATTACTGAATGATTATTTTAGTAAATAATTTAATTGCAAATCTTAAATAGCCTCTCCGGAGACTGTAAATTATTTTGTGTAAACGTTATTTTGTAATTTTATAAGAACGGCATCAGCCGATCTTCAAATCTAAT
>JAEINS010000047.1 GCA_016342755.1 Melioribacteraceae bacterium
GTGGAACAGGAGTTCGTAGCGATTATTTGTATCAACCGGAAACTATTCCTATGTATTATGAAGCAGGAACTCAAAACATCCCAGGTATTTTCTCTTTATATCAAGGAGTGAAATATATTATGGAAACTGGTATTGACCATATTCGGGAAAGTAAAGAAGAGATTGTTCAGCAAATTAGATATCATCTATCCCGGAATGATAGAGTTAATCTCTTCCCAAGTATCACATGTAAATTTAAACCAACTCTGTTTTGTTTTACTATTCAGGATATGGAGTCGGAAGACATTGGCTATATCCTGGAAAATAATTTTGATATTATTGTTCGTTCCGGCTTACATTGTGCACCATTAATTCATCAAAATATTGGAACTTTTCCTTTTGGGTCTGTTCGGGTTAGCCCTTCACATTTTACTACAAAAAATGAGATAAACATTTTTACAGATGCTATAAACCAAACTTTGCAAATGGTTGAAAAATAATGAAAGTTGTTGAAATTAAACATGTTGAAGACTGCTTTGACGGTTCGCTTATAAAGGAAATTCTTTTATCGGACGAGATAACAAAAGAATTTATACACAAATTATCTGGGGATGATTTTTTACAATATTTCCCTCATTTTGCAAGACCATTTTTTAAAATTCGCAAGAACGGCACTTATGATATAAAAGGGATTGAAGGGAATAATACAATGCGAATCCATCTAAAAAAACCAGACGAATACTCTTTGAATGAATTTATTGAGATGGTGAATAACATATGAAGGATTTTCTTGTTTTGCAGGGTCAAGTATTAATGTTTCTGACTCAAGGAATCGCCACAAAACGATCCGACAACACAGGCTATATGCCATTAAAACGGCACATAGCCTTAACGTTGTGTGCCATGCTTGGCAAAAACAACCAAAACTTCGCCATCCATGGCGAAGTGGAGAATAAAATGGCATATTCATATTTAGATTTTGCTGAAGATATATTAAGAGATGCTCCTCGGCCTTTGTTAACAATTGAAATTTGGGATATCGGAAAAGAAACCAAATACTTTTCACAACTAAATATTAAAGGGAAAACCCCTCACGCAACCTTGGCAGCAAGATTATACGTTGATGTAAAAGAGAAAACAGATTACTCAAGATTTTTAAAAGTAACATCAGATCCAGCAAGATTTTTCCTTAAAGAACGAGAATCTGAACTTAACAAAGATTTTGATTACGATTCTGATATCATTAAGGATAATGACAAAAAAAAGTATTTAAATCGGTTGAATAAAATTAAAGAAAGGGAATTGCATCAAGTCTTTACATATTATGCTTACTCAAATGAGAAATTTAATAAGGGAAGGAATATTTATACGAAAACAGTCTTCCATGAAAAATCAAACAAAAGTCATCTTAGTCAGTGGTCTCACCCAGATATTGTTGGATTTTCAACAACTTTAGAAAACTGGGATAGAGAAGTTATTAATTTAAATAGATTAACAGAAAATGAATTGGTAAAAATATACTCTTTTGAATTGAAAAAAAGCATTGATAGAAGTTCATATAGAGAATACTTTTTTCAAGCAGTATCAAATTCTTCTTGGGCACATGAGGGATACTTAGTAGCCGCATATATTTCAAGTGAAGATTCTGATTTAATGGAAGAGCTTGAAAGATTAACCCAAGCTTTTGGTATTGGAATTATTCTTCTTGATCTAGATGATGTAGATTCCTCATCCGTTTTATATCCAGCAAAAAATAGAGAAAAAATGGATTGGAAAACAATATTGTTTCTGCAAAAAACGTAAGTAAAGAACCATGCCTTCCAACGCCCAGTTTAACATCTCTAAATATCATTTGTACTACTTCTTTTTCAATTGATAATTCTTCCATCATACCCTTACCTTTGTTAAGCTATAAATATATTATTTTATTCACTAACTTCCAATTCATCAGCAACACCTTCATCAAACTGTTCTCTGAAGTCCCACAATGGATCATCGTACAAATCAAAGTTTGTTATTAAAATCTCTCCATTATGACACAAACATAGCCCAATGCCTTGTTCTGCCAAATCAGAAAACTTATATCTAGCTTCAGTTTCATTATCTAATAATATTGCCATAATAGGCTTACCGTGCTGATATAACATTTCTGGAGCAAATAAACCAGATTCAATAATTTCATCAGTGTACTGACCAACTTCTCTAATACCTAAAATGTATCTATTAATATGTAATGTAGAAAGAATTTTATATACCCCATCGATACTTAAACCAATGATATTACATTTTTTATCTGTATCTTCCACAGTCTTCTCCTAATCTATTTGTAATTGATAGTGTTTAATATAATTGGGAATTTTTTCTATATTTGCTGGAAGAACGTATGCTGTTTTCAGATCTCCTATTTCATCACGAAATTCTCCAAGAACAAATCCAGACTCTATTAAAAAGCCTTCAATCTTGTCATCAACATTACAAAAAACTAACTTGTCCATATTTGTAAATATGATTTCCATTAAATCATTAAAATCATTATACAAACTTCCATGTACGTAATACATGCCGTCTCTATCTACACATGCCAAGCTTGCTTTATCATTACTAAGAGTTACATAACTGTCACTAAACATTAATTTCGTCTCCTATCTCTTTTCTTTTCAACTTGAATCTGTTCTTGTATTATAAATGACGGAGGGTTGAACTCAACACCTTCTGCAATTTCTTCATTGATCCATACTTGGCAAGGAATATTAGATTTATTTCTATATTCACCGACCTTAGTTAAGCCTGATATTATATCAGATTCGGCGTCACCATCAAAATCCTCAATTACTTTCCTTGTTATAATTCCAATCATGTTTGGAATACGAAGACCATACCTATCAATGATATCTTTACCAAACAGTCTGTATATAACTTTGTTATGTGTGATATGTTTGAACTGTTCTAAAGGCTCCTCTATACTAACAAGTCTTAAATTACCATCTTTATCTATATACTTTATAATTGGAGTATCCAGTAGAAGCTGTATGCTTTTTGTTGACATCATAATCACCTACACTTCAATATCATCTTCGCCATAATCTACTTCTTCAAAGACCATGATATCTGGTCCAGGCTGACCAACTTTTTCTTTTGGTCCACTTGAATTTGAAGCATGTTGACTTCCGGGTTTCGAAAATACTCTTATTTTATGTGCCCTAATTTGTGGATCAAACTTCCAGTTACCATCAGAACCCTTGTATTGTGATATGATAAGTTCTCCTCTTACACTAATAGGAAAACCTACTTTAATATCTTTTTTTATTGAAGCGGGTAAATCGCCCCAATGATCAACAGTATAATAATCAGCAACAGATTTTGCGTTACCACCAAATCCATTGCCTCTTGCTCTTACTACTCTAAACCTTGCTACTTCTTTATTGCCGACCATCTTATATTGAAGATCGGTTGCTATCGTACCGGTTATATGTACGTAACAATCATGAAATATTGACATAAAATCTCCTTAAATAAAATAAGAGAGAGCATTACTGCCCTCTCCAAATAAAACTATATAGGTAAATCATCATCAGCAATTGCAGATACATCTGGCCCAGGCTGACCGCCTGTTGCAGGTTCTGAATTACTTGGTGTATCTCTCTGTGTATTACCAGAGCCACCATTACCATCAGCTAACTCACCAGCTTGCATAACAGCTTTAACGAATAATTCGCAGATATATTTCTTTTCGCCACCATCTTCATATTCTCTATGTTCGATAGGACCTTCTACGAATACTCTTGCACCTTTCTTTAAGAAGTTTCTGATTTGATAGTCAGTTGGATTCCAAAGAACGCAATTTTGCCAAGTTGTTTTTTCAACCCACTCTTGAGAATCCTTCGGCTTGTAACTGCTGCTTGAAGCTATTCTAAAGTTTGCAACTGAACCTGAACCAGCTTGTCTAATAATTGCGTCAGAACCTAACCTGCCGATCATTTGTAATCTGTTTAAATCTTGAGCCATTATGCTCTCCTTTCATTTATTGTTTATTATTTAATTTTAGGCTTTGCCTATATCATTTTTTACTTAATACCACCACACCCATTGTCCTTTAAAAAGGAAAACCCCACCTTGACAAGTCAAGACAGGGTTTTTTAGGAGTTACTATGTTTGTTGAGCACAGAGAGAGATTCGAACTCTCGAACTCTTATGAGACGGGTTTTGCAGACCCGTGCGTTTAACCACTTCGCTATCCGTGCATATAAAAGTGCAGATCGACCAATGGCTTTCCGATGGCCGGTGCTGCACCCATTTACTACACTACTGTACGATTTACATGTATAATAAAATTTTTACATCCAGAAAGGACGTTTTAGAAATGCAAATAGCCCTTCTTTTAGTTCGCTGCCAACACCTTCGAAAATTTCTTTCTTCTCTTCTTGAGACATATTTTGCCATTCTTTAATCCAGCTTGGTATACCTTTAAAGATAATCCAGTAGACTGTTCTAATTGCAAAATACCAAAATAGTGGAATAAAGATAATACATGCTATGATAATTAATGCTTCCATGACTTCTCCGTACATTATTTATAAGATGGCTATGCATATCATCCTAATTTTCCAGGCTATAATTGTGGTTTATGCAGTCACTTTTTAATGACGCCAAAAAATGGAATGATTAATATTAATCATCCTGTTATAGCTTCAAGACTTTCAAACGAAATTATGCCAGACACTATAAAGTTTTTATGCGGAGCAGCTATTTTTAGAAATCCTGAAGACAATATTCTGCCCTTTCCAAAGAATACAATTAATTTCACTACTACTCATGATGGGAGCATAGATATTGAAGAAACTTCAGATTCATACGCTGGAATGATTGGTTTTAATTTTGGAGAAGGTAGAGTTATCATTTGCACTGATCAAGGTATTTTCAGAAGTCTTGATCTGCTTATTGATGGTGAGAAGATTCCTGTGACTATCCACGATCCAGAATGTGATAATGCAGATTTATTTTTAAACTCAATAAGATGGCTGGCGAAATTACAATAAAAACTACCCTGTGTTATCCAGAACCCCATCCGTAGATTAATTTACTGAATTTCTTTGTGCTATTTCAAACAAATTCTTTTCTTGCTTTTAATACTGAGTTGAGAATTGGCCTGTGCAAGCTAAAATAGTTTAAGACTATATTTTTGGTCCCAATTTTTAGAAAAAAATATTTATTCTGAGCTTTTCTTCTGGGTTAGAAATTGCTTTATTCTCTCAGAGCCAGAATGATCCCGGTGTGGGTATATGGGACCCAAAAGCTTGATCCGGGTTTTAAAGTTTATATTTATTGAAAAATTGCTATTCGTAAAAAGAAACTCATTATATCGGACATTATTTGGGCATTTGATAATTATATGTTTTGTTTTTTAGTTGTTGTAGATCTTTTATTTGATGGGCGGAGAATGTGATAATCTCCGAGATCTATTTCATGTTATTTTTTAATTCTCCTACTAAATTATTTTAATACTTCTATTTTTTTTCTTCAATCTAAATTCTAAATAATCATTTTTAATTACTTTTGTTTGTATAAGTTTTTTCCCGAAAGAGCCGAAAGTTTTACAAAGTTCTAAGCTAATAACTATTCTACTTTACTATTTGAAATGTCCATATATCCCATTTGACACCTCGATTTGACCTGAAAAAAACAGTTTTTCCATCATTAGCCAAAATAGGGAAATCGTCAACAGAGCCATTTGTTGTTAATTGCTTAGGTAAGCTTCCATCAGCTTCCATTAACCAGATGTCATAATTATGTCGATCATCAACGACTCCTCGGTCACTAGCAAAAATTATTTTTCTCCCATCTGGAGACCAACTTGGATGAATATCATTGTATTCTGTTGAGTTTGAAAGTTGAGTTAAATTTGAACCATCAGCATTCATTCTCCAAATTTGCATTTTACCAGTATTTCTATCTAGTGCAGAAAATAAGATTTTGCTCCCATCTGCTGACCATTTACCAAATTCCCCCTCTTTAAGTTGAGTCGGTAATCCAGCTCCAATCGGGGTCGTCCATAATTGAGTAATCTTTGACCCAGTCATATCTGCCGAATATAATAGAGTTTTACCATCTGGAGAAAGTCTAGGTTCTTTATCACTAGTCGCTCCTGAAGTGATAAGTTCAAGACCACCTAATGTATTTAGCGAAACTCTCCATATACTTCTATTCCCTGCTCGATTTGATGAGAAATACAGATAATTTCCATCATTATCAAACTCTGGATCAATATCTAGATAATTACCTTGGGTTAATCTTTGCATGCCTGAAGAATATGAAGAATTTGTTAACCAAATATTAGCAAAAGAATTTGTGTTACCCTTACTAAGCCTTTCTCTATCAAAAATGGATATAATAATTTTTTGATTATCAGGCGATAATACAAAACTTGTAACATATCTATTATCATTTAAATCCGTAACTCTCTTCACAGATGTGACATTTGGTGATCTTTCGATAACATTTTCTTCTGAATGCACTGCAAACCCTTGCACTTCAATACCTGAAGATGTTGTTACGATTCGAAACATGTTCCGACCATAAACAAACTCACTAAGCTGAATATCAAAACTATTTGACTGTGGTGTATAATCATCATCCCATACTGAATATTGCATTGTAAAAGTAGTATCAATGTATCCGTCTTTTCGCAATGTAATTTTGGGAATATCTTCTAGTTTAACCATTGATGGAAGCCCAAGGGCAGATATAGGTTTTTCAAAAGGGGTTATTCCTTTTTTCTTTCCATCAATTAATACTTCAGCCTCAGGTGGATCAGAGATAATTTTCAAAGAGGAACTACAACCTATAATTAGTAGACTCAATAATATTATGAAGAATGAGAAGATCGTTTTCATATTCGCTCCAATGATTTAACGGTATCAATAATTGTTATATTCAAATGAAATATACAATTTATTTCATAAAAAGATAATCATGTATTTAATTATATATATTTTCATAGTCTATTGTATTTTTTCAAATTTTATATGTTTACAGAATAATTTTCTGACTGTCCAGTAAAAACATTTTAGATACTACATATATATGAAATACTTTTTCCTTTCATGATTTTCCTGTAAAATAATTTACTAGAAACCTTTGCATAACTTAATAAAAACCTGATAAAAAGTCTAAAGATTAATATCTTTGGGCATGAAAAACAGAAAAA
>JAEINS010000048.1 GCA_016342755.1 Melioribacteraceae bacterium
TTAGGATGGCTAAAATTCCACTTTTTTCGGGAATTTTAATTGTCGTTTAAAAGGAATTATAAATGTCGTTAATCAAATATTTGAAGTTTCTGTTGTTACTCCGTCATATACTTTAATATATGATGGATATGAGCCTGAGTATGAAATATTTCTTATAGAAGGTCTCGTTCCACCATTTACTGTTATAGTTTTAAAGCTATTAATATTTAGATCTGAGATATTAGTATAACTGGAATTTGTTATTGTAATATTTCCGTTAATTGTAGTTTGACCGGTATTGACTCCTTTGATTGTAAAGTTAGGTTTATTCATTATTGATAAGTTTGAATTATAGGTTTTACTTTGCAATAATAAAGTTTGATTTGTTCCAGCACTATTAAGTAATGCTTGTAAAGAATAATTAGGTGGGTAAATACCTATAGTTGTGCCATTGGATTTATTTATTATTAATGCATCAAGATTAACATCAGAATCAATAATGATTGAACCGCCTGTTGAAGTGATTGTGTAGTTATTTAAATCTAGGGATATGCCATTTTTAATTCTTAGAGTTATACCTGCGGGAATGGAGACGTTGCCAGCCAAAGAAACATTATCTTCCCAATTTTCGTTATACACTAATTCCCCACTAGTCGTAACTGTTAATAGTGTTAATAGATCAGTAACAACTTCTTGAGGAAATTCATCATGATAACAGTTTGAATTTGCAGTAATATGAACATCGAATTTAGAAGTTCCATTTACAATATCTGCAGAACTGAAATAAGGAATGAAAGTTGGGTCTCCATATCTTTCAAATTGAACATATCCCAAAGCTGAGGGAATGGCTGCCATAAAAGATAAAACATTATCTGGCACAGAAGAAGTTGGTAAAAGAGAGCCACTTACATCATCATCACCACCAATTCTTTGTATAAAGTATTCATCTGTAATGACCCATAAATGATAAATTCGCATTCTTAACCAAGGATTTGGTAATGAACTATTTGGACTTCCATTTGAAAATGATACACCTATATTCTCTGTGAGTTGAGGATAACCTAATGAATTATTTAAAGCATTCAATTCATTGTAAAAATCGTTGTAGAGTGATCCAAACGTATTGTTTTGTAACATTTGGTGAGCCGCCGTATTATTCAAATTAAATTTGTCAAAATTAGAACCTTTATCTTTAATCTTACCTTGCAAATCTTCATTAATATTTGCACCTTGATGTGGTGAATCGATTGAAATATATCGGCAGAATGGGAGAGCATTACCATCTTGTTCTGCTTTTGCCAAAGCATACTTTACTATAACTCCACCCATACTTATACCACAAGCAACCATATTATTATTATTTGTCAGATTGGATAAATAATTAGACGCAGAATTATAAATAGATGCTAAATTTCTCATATCCTGACCATTGATGTTAAAATTCAATATGTAAATATCAAATCCATGTAACAGTAATTCATTAAAAAGGTCATCACCTTTATACATAAGAAATTCAGCATTTGAAATATTGTAAGGATCAAAACCCTCTGAAATTATAATAGGTGTGCCGTTTCCATTGCCCCAACATGTAATTGTATTATTGAAAGAATCTTTGAAGAGTTTATTAGATTGATTAGTTATATAAACATCATAGGTTCTGGAAATATAGTGAATTGAGCCGACTTCCATCCATTTAACTTCCATAGTATGTTTTCCTACACTAGATATTGGAACAGATATCCAGCCACTTTCTGTTGAAGCAGATGACAAAGTTTCTGACCATGATCCACCATTGAATTTAACAGAAATAGAAGCAAATATCTTTAATCCTTGACCTGTTAAATTTATTTTTGAGTTATTAAGTTGAAGAAAAATATCTTGTGTAGGATCAACTACTATATTTACATTTAATCCCTGTTCAATATTTGTATATTCAGTCCAAACATAGCTTCCAGGTGTTTGAGGAGTGGGGCCACCGCCAAATGTAGTTGTAGAATTATATTGAATATTAACAATTGACTGTGAAAACAATACATCAAAAAGGAAAATAAAGAAGAATAAACTTTTTTTTAACATTTCATACTCTATAATTAAAGGATAAAAGTGATTCCAAAATTAGAATGAGCAAATTTATAATATGAATTTAAATTTGTATATGCTCCAGTAAATAGTCCTATTTCAGGCAAAACTCTCCAGACAAATTGAAAATTAAGTTCAACACCGCTTACATTTTTATATTGATCTTGATCGATATGTATGCCTTTATTAATAGTTGGACCTACAAATAAAGCAAATATGTGGGTCTTAGATACATGAGAATAACCCAAACTAGCTCCAATCGTTTTAACTTTATAACCATTATCATCATAATTTGATGCAAAATCATTCCTATTTAGATATCCAATTTTCGCACAAAATCCTTTGTAAAAGACATAGTTTAGGTCAACATTAAAACTCCATCCAATTCCACCATTTAACCACCAAAAAGGATTTTTACTATGTAAATTGCTACTTGTTGTATCTTTTTGAGCATATATATTTGTGGAAATTACAATAGACACAAAAAGAATTATTATCTTAGATTTTCTAACCATATATAACTCCTCAACTAGTATTAAAAACATTTCGCACTAAATATTTCATTTCTCGGTTAAAAAGTTGCCCTTAACCGAATTTATGTTATTGCATTGCAATTGCTTGCAAATTTATAAAAAAAAAGCTAGAGATAACAAAATCTTTTTATCTAAGAAAATATTGTATTTTTTAGAAAAGAATAAAATTTCTTTGTTTTAAGAGTTTATTTAATCAACAAGATTTTATTAGTTCTCATTTCCGATCCGGCTTCTATTGTATAATAATAAACACCGCTTGAAAGGTTTTTAGCGTTAAAGGTAACTCTATGAGTCCCTTGTGAATAAACTTTATTTGTTAATTCTTCTACTAATTGACCCAACTGATTATAAACTTTTATTTTCACGTGTTTAGTATCAGCTATTTTAAATTGGATGTTTGTAACAGGATTAAATGGATTTGGATAAGCATTAACTTCAAACTTATCTTTAGTATCCTCTAATACTTCTTTTCCATCTTCTTTTTGTTCAAATTTAATATCCTCAGAAGAAAGCTGACTTAAAGCAAACTTTTCTAATGGTGTATCTTTTCCTTTTGCTATAAGTTCTACAAATATTTGATCCGCTGTTTTTTCATCATTCATATAGTATTTTAATGCTAATCCTTTTTCATATAGTGTTTCAAGTTCTAATTCCAAGTCAATTTTTTTATCCACCAAAACTTCATCAAATAATGCAATTGCTTCTTCTGTTTTACCCAATCTAAATTTAGAAGAACCCGCTTGTTTTTTAATTACTGAAATAAATGAAGAATTGTTTTTATCATTTAACATAGATGCGATATAAGAATCAAATTCGTCTTCTTTATTTTTTAATCTGTAACAATGCGAAAGCTTAGAAAAAGCGATATTCTTTTCTTTTTTAGAGATCAAATCTTTAACTACATTTTTGTAAAGTACAATGACTTCATCAATTTTACTTTCTTCCTCAATAGTACGTTTTTTATCTTCCCTTTTAGTTTCTGCATCCAATATTTTTTTGAATTCTTTGTCAATATCTTTTAAGCTATTTGAAAGCACATCATTTTCTTCTAAAATTAAGTTGTTTTTCTTTGCCATGGCTCTGGTACAGGTGCCATCTATAGTACCAAAATTTACATTACCGGAATAAGCTCCGGTGTAACTAAGTGTTACATGATTGGCATAAATGGAAGTACCACTTGATGCATATAAATCGACTAAATTTGAACAAAAATACATTTCAGACATACTTAAACTGGATCCGTTATAAGCACTTACACCAAAATCGTATCCATCAATATTGCAATTAAAAATATTTGATGTATTTGTATTATAAAAAGTTAGTGCAGGCTCTGTTGAGTTCCCGGAATTTGTAATATTTGAAGTTTCTGTTGTTACTCCGTCATATACTTTAATATATGATGGATATGAGCCTGAGTATGAAATATTTCTTATAGAAGGTCTCGTTCCACCATTTACTGTTATAGTTTTAAAGCTATTAATATTTAGATCTGAGATATTAGTATAACTGGAATTTGTTATTGTAATATTTCCGTTAATTGTAGTTTGACCTGATCCTTTAAGTGTAACAAAGTTTTTAGAAGATAAACTTATATTTTCCGAATAGGTTCTATTTATAAGCTCAACAGTCTGACCAGATTGTGCTACAGTAATTGCATTTTGCGCGGTACCAAAATATGCTTTTACTGAACTTCCTTGTTTTAGTAAAGCTCCATCAAAATCTGCATTAAAATCAACCGTGCCACCATTCAAATAAATACCATGCCCATTAAAATTTATATCAGCACAATCTGTAATATTTAAATTAACATTAGCAGGAACATAAACATTATTATTTAATGTAATATTAGTAATCCATATTTCATCTGTACTGAGGGCTCCACTTGTTGTAGTTTTTAATTGAAAATAATCTGCTGTAAAATTATTATTATCATGAGTTTTGCTAAGTTCTAGATCTAAAGTGGTACTTTTTATTCCTGTTAGCTGACCATTTCGTTTCCATTCACTAGGCTCACAATTAGATGTGTTCCAAATTCTCAAAAAGCCATCTTCATCTAACTCTGGCTGCAATCCCTGAGCTTCAAGCTTAAGATCATCGCCTTCGTATTTGCCATCAACTAAATAACCATTACTAGGCAAGGTCACTTCTTGTCCATCAATCCTCATAACACCATTATATCCGTTCGCATCTAAAAAGTTATTTTTAGCAGTAACATTCACCTTTTCCCTAAAGTCAATAATTAGAGTTAGATCAAGATATGCTTCTGAAGCAGGCGCCGCCTCAGATTGAGACATTGCGCCCAAAGATATCTCTCCACCTTTGTTATTTTTAACTAAATTAGTTAAAGTAGTACCAGATTTAACATTTGATGCAGTTATATATTTAAGATCTTTAAATAAGATTGATCCAGTAGCCACATTATTAAAAGTTTTTTTATAAGTTGATCCTGAACTTGCCTGTACTATTTTATACTTGTATGTGGTATTAGAATTTGGAAAATTCCATGGAGCACACTCTAATTGAACACTTACTATCTTAGCATCTGTAGGAATATCGCTTAGATCAAAAAGATAAATGGATCTTGCTGTTTCAGTAATTTGATTTTGTGTGTCTACTTTTTTACCAATATTATGTCCCATGTTGCCAAGATTATAGGAGCTAGATGATCCTACTTGGAATTTCGATGCAATTAAAGAAGTTCCTTGAAATGTTTGTCCAATTGCATTATAGGTCATTAATCCTATACAAATAATTATTAATAAAAAGTTTTTTTTCATTTTAATCCTCATTAATGTTATATTTAATTAAATGAGAATAACCCAACTAAAATTTTATAATATTGGATAAAACTAGGGTGCCAACCTAAAGTTAGATTATTCAATGTTTCGTAGGAAATGGGTGCACATTTCCTACGGTATTTTTTTGCTAATACCTCCTACTTATAGTTTACCATGATATATAAACGACATTGTTGTTGCATCTTCATAAACTAATAAAAAAACTTCATCCTCAAATAATAGAGTATCAAAGACATGTGTTTTACGTTTATCAAATCTAAATAGATATTCTACATCTGTTCCATTGTAGTGAGCCAATCCATCTGTCATTTTCAGAAAAATATCTTTGCCGCTTTTACCCCAGAATTTGTTATAATAATTTTCATTCTCTAAGCTTAATACTTCAATAAATTTTTTATCTTTTCTTAAAAAAAGCTTTTTGCCAATTGAGAAAAAAAGCTTATTGCCAACCAAACTAATAGTTGAACTTTCATCATAATCATCTTCACCTGAATAGATTCTTGACATTTTTGAATCAGAATACTCATACAAAAATGTACTATCTGTACTTACTCCTCCTCCCCAGAAAATAGTATTAAAGTATAACGGGCTATTTGTTGTTTCCTTACAGATACTTTCAACTATACCTTTAGCTCCATTAATATTCAACTGATTCCAACTAGCATTCTTATAATTATATATTACAGTTTTATTATAATACCCAGTTACATCTCTACAGCCTCCAGCTGCAAAAAAATTATTTCCGTTAAATCCCCATATCTGATTTATTCCAATTTCGTTACTTCCGTCATTTTCAAAGGTCTTAATTATTTCCCAATTCGTACCATTTAGTTTTAATAATCTCCCTTGAATTGCTCCAGTAAATACTTCATTTTCAGAAAAACCTCCAATTGAATGCAGACTGATATATCCTGAATGAGTACTATATGACCATTTTTTACCATCATAGTGAATTGACTTTTTATCAAATGGACCAGATCCAACCACAAAAATATTATTGGGAGAATTTCCCCACAATCGATAAAAAGGATCAAATTTTCTAAGTGTATCTATTCGCCAAGTATAATCTCTTCTACCAGGTATATCTTCTGTTTTAATTGGATTTGAATCCTCACAATTAAAAAGAAAAAGAGTGGCTAAAATTAGTAGTGTAGTTAGTATAATAGAGTGCTTAAATTTTTTCTTCATTTTTTTATTGCCCAAGTTTTTAAATTGTTCTATTTATTACTGAAATATCCATAACATGTAACAAATGTTTTAATAACTAATTGAATAATATTTTAATCTACGGTTAACAAGTTGCCCTTAACCGTATTTGTGCCCTGCAATTGCGCACAAAGATATAAAAAAAAACTAGAGATATCAAAATTTTTTTATCTAAGAAAATATTGTATTTCTTAGAAAAGAATAAATTTTCTTTGTTTTTAAGAGCTCAATTAATCTTTTAGGGTTTAATGAGTATATTTTGGGCATGGATTTTTGCACTGTTTTGATGCAGAGATAAAAAACTGTTTGTTTTTGCAATAGTGTTATGATCCCAGTCCTTGACACGATTTTTCTATATTTTTACCGCATCAAGGACTGAGGTCCTGACGCTACGGAAAAAAGTTTTGATTTAAGAACTTTGCTTTTCTTCTCACTAATTTTGTTATACTTTTTTAGTTGATCATTATTAAGGTTTTGTTTGCTCAGTTCAATTACACTTTGTTTTGATCTGTCCCCAAAAAGTTAGACACCAAATTACTAATATGTATCCAATAGTTCAAATCTAGATTTCATTTCTTT
>JAEINS010000005.1 GCA_016342755.1 Melioribacteraceae bacterium
TAAATCCTAATTATGCAACAAAATTAAATCGGGAAAAATAATTGTCGTTGACCGGAAATAATAGTTGTCGTTGATCAGTTGTTTTTGTGAATTTCACTCCTCTTATCCAATTACAACGATTTTGACTTCTGATTAATTGATCAACACCATCAGCAATAATTAATCTTTTGGGTGTAAAAATTCTATAAAGAATTTCCTTTTCTCTCTCCTCCCAATCTTGAGATTCATCAATTAAAATATAATCCCAATTTACTGTATCATATCTATTCAACATCATATCTTGAATGTCCGTGTCTTCGATTAAACCAGAATTTATATAGTCAATTAATAGATCTAAATATTTTTCATAATTTGAAATATAATCTTCGATATGTTTTCTGTTTCTTAGCTTTTCTTTTTCTTGTTCTGGTTCAGTACTGATTCCAAATCCTAAAATTAATTCATAGAAGAACTTATGTAATGTCATAATATTTACAGTGTGACCATCAACTGTGTCGGGAATTTCAATTAAAGCTAGCATTCTTTGAATATCGCTAGCTAATGCGTGATTGTATGTAAGAATTAAACAGCGACGACCACTATTCAAAGCCAAATCACAGGCTATTCGTAGAATTTTAATTGTTTTACCAGTACCAGCTCGACCAGAAATGACAACTAGTTCGTTTCCTATTGCTTTTGCGTATTGTTGAGTATTTAAAATTTGATTTGTAATATATTCTATTTTTTTACGTGTCAATTCACCAACTGCAATTTTAACGCCCTCAAAAAGATCAAAACATTTTTGAATTAAAATAGGATCGCTATTTCTATCCTTAGCAATTGAACTAAGTGCAACAAAATCTTTTCCATTAGGTTGAAATGGCGGTCTTTGAATGCAGGCTTGTTCAATAAGATGCTGGAAAGTAAATTCGCTAGGCAAATAATTATTTGCATAATTATTAGTCAATTGATCAATATTGTTTTGTGTTAAATTGCATAACCAAATAAAATTGTAAATGTAAGGAGAATATCCCAGCCGATCTTCAAAAAAATTTTTTAAGGAATATTTTTGTTCTTCGCTTTGTGTAGTTGTGTCACTCCAACCACTACTATATTTTACTGATAGCGTCGTCCCTTGCAATCTTATATCTCGTGGATTATGATGTTTGGTTTCTATACAAAAACAAAAATTGTTAAGCCAACATTTGCGGTTTGTAATCACGTTGTCGCTATGAGATGCTGATTGAATTGTCATTGAACTTCTAGTAAACTGTGCCAAAACAATTAGATCAACATCTTTAACTTTTTGCCCAAATAATGTCGCGTTGGAATGAATTAAAATATTTCCTTCAAATTGTGAATCAACTTTTTCAAAAATTTCTTTCAGTTTTAATGCATCCTTGTATTCATTGGTCTGAGTATTGCCCTTGAGCGTAATTTGTAATGCCATAAATGTTACCGAATTAAGTGTATAATAATTATTTAAAGTACTACTATATTTGATCCTTTTGGACCTCGACCTTCGTCTAATAAATTGAATTTAATTCTAACTCCCTCTTTGATTTTAATCTTATCTTTAAAAGAAAAATCCTTTATGTGGAGAAATACTTTTGAAACAAGATGACACTTCGCAAATCCAAATCCACGTTCTGTTCTCCATTCGTACAATACTCCTTCAATTTTACCATCTTTGTCAAATTGGTTTAAGTTTATTATTGCTTGACTAATATCTGAAGCGAAATAAGATGGAACTTTTCTCCATTGTTGTCGTGAAAATTGACCCCTCTCAAATTTATTAAATGGCAGGCCTTCTTGAGTTAAAATATCCTTTCTTGCAACGCCACCAGAAAACGAATAACAAGAGGTAGAGCCGTGCCAATTATCGGGAAAAATCCGAATTAATAAGATTAATTCTTCATTTTCATAAGAAAATTCTTTTTCTTCTATAATTGTTTTGTTTATTAGACCGTGAGACTTGGCAATTTCATCTGCACATTTTTCAGCTTCAGAATAGGTTGGACAATAATGCGGAAACAATAATACCTCCAATATTTTATGAGTACAGCTAACGGCGTTGCCGATAAGCGGCGCCCCAAAACAGGAATACCGCATAAAAAACAACTGCCGAATATTTAGCAAACTGTGCTTAACTTTTATTGTAAGCGCAGTTTGCAACAATGTTATTTAATAGAACTACCTTTAACAAGTTAACCGAAACGGAACAACAAACTAGATAATTACTATAATGCCAAATGCGAATACGGCGTCCGCTTGATTGGCTGGTTATAAGCGAAACTTTAGTTAACATTATGCTCGTTTTCTATTTTCATAATTTCAACATACTTATCCAAGTTCCCCACTTTAACAGTATCTCCAATCGATTTACCTTTTAAAGAAATTGCTAAAGGTGATTGCAAACTAATTTCCTTAATATTCTTAGAAAGATTATTGTTTCCATTTACATTGGGAACTAATTTTACTGATATTATATTGTCAGTATTTAAGTATTTGACTTGGACTATACTATTTGACATCACAACATTTCGTTGGACTATACTATTTGACATCACAACATTTCGTTGAACTATATAATACTCAATTTCCTTTTTGATAACACTTTCAACATTTTCATCAGATTCAATTTGTAATCCATCTTTTACCGTGTAACGTTTGCTCTCAAAAATTGAAATATCATCATTAAATGCTAAACTGGTTTTTGATTTATCCTCAAACAATGAAGGAGAACTATTTTCTATATCTTTTATGAATTGAACTAATTTTTGTGTTTCTTTTTTAGGATTTCTCCACCAATTTGTACTCCAAATTCTATGAAATACAAATCCGTGATTTTCTAATATCTTTTGTCTGTGTTTGTCGTATAAATAAGCTTCTTGACTTGAATGATATGAAGCACCATCACATTCAATTGCAATTTTTGGTAATCCTACTTGCATCGTATCATAAACCAAATCAATTCTAAAACCAGCAAATTGTAATTGAGGTATAATTTTATTTTCGTCAAAATAATCAGTCAACACCGCATAAACTTCTTCTTCGAATGGAGATTCTAAGTCTGCATTGAAATTATCAATTGAACTGCTTGTGGTTGAATTTTCAGCAAGGACATTTAATACAGCCAATCTTGCTTCGTAATCTTGTTCGCTAACAGCTTTTGCGTAAGCTAAATAAGCATATAAGGCAGCTCTTCTATTATTTGAACCTTCTGTTATTAAATGCTCCTTATAATTTAAAAATACTTCTTGAGGAATTGAGGAACATACATAAATTTTATATTTCGCCCTTGTGACAATTACGTTTAATAATTTATATCCCTTGTGATGATTTATTGAACCAAAACGCTGAGCAAACTTATTATCTTTATTTATTCCGTATGTTGTGGAAAGGATAATTACATCTCTTTCATCGCCTTGTATGTTTTCTAAATTTTTTACAAAAAAACCATTTTCTTCTAGTTCAATAATCTTTTCATTGAAGTCTTTATATTGCTCAAACTTACGCCTATCATTAATTTTCGCTAATATTAAGTTACGCTGATTAATATTGAATGTAGCAACACCAACGGACGGATAATTTCCATTAGGAAGTCTGGAAATATTATTTTCTATAATAGATAATACTATTTCAGCTTCAGAATCATTTGAATTATCTGAATATGTTCCGTTTACATTAATGTATTTAATTGGTATATATTCAAAACTATTTGGTAAAGGTTTTAGTCTTTGATTATAAAATGCATAATTCGAATAATCTATTAAATAAGGATGTCTTGAACGATAATGAAAGTCTAAATACCTTTTTTCAAATCCAAGTTCAGAAGCAAATTCAAGAAGCGATTCACAATCAAGAAGCGAGTTACTTGCGTCACTTTTTATTCTTTCTATTTCGTCTTCAAAATCATCTTCATCTTCAATAGTGCCATCAAAAATTTTACTAAAGTAATTTGATGGAGGCATCTGATGTTCATCTCCAGCAATAATTATTTGTTTACCTTTTAAAAGTGCGGGCAAGTTGTCTTCTAGCTTTAATTGACTTGCCTCGTCAAACATAACGATATCGAAATACTTGTTTTGACCTTTGAATATATTACTTGCAACATCAGGTGTAGTAAGAATAATTGGGAAAAAGGTTGTAAACAAATCAGTATCAAGTTTCACAATCTCACGTAAAGAAAGTCTTTTGTGTTTAGTACTTGAACGTTTATTATAAAGATTTTCAACTGCAATATTCGGATTTTTTACATCAAATGACCTTGTGGCATCAATTTGTTTAGAGAACCAATATTCTCGAATATACTTTATTTGCTCTTTTTCAAGTTCTGATAATGATTTTCCTAATTCGACGTGGTCATTATCATTTGTTGGTAAATCCATATTTGCAGAATTTACAAGTAATGAGTTTAAATAAAAAATTAGGAAGGTTTTTCGCCAGTTTTCTTTTTCTAATAACTGAATGACAATTAGTTTTTCATTTGTTGTCAGAACAATATAAAACTGGAACCATTTAAATTCAACAGTAAAAAGGTCATTTTCATTTCCAAAATATACTTCCTTAGCACTAATTAAATTCTCAATGCTTTCAATAAGAAATTTATGTGATTGAAAATTAAGCTCTAAATTGCTCCAACTGTCATCTTGTATTTTTGAAATTATATCAGAAAGTTGAGTTTGTATTGAATGTAATGTGTTAGTTTCAAATTCATCAGCACCAGATTGAAGAAAATTTAATTCACTAAATTCTGCCTCAATATTATTTTGAAAGTTGTTTTCAGTATTTTCAATTACGCCTTTATAGTTTTTAATACTTAGTACAATATCAGAAATAGTGCTTGCTGATGAAATAACTTGGTAATCATTGAAAATATTTGTTTTGTTTAAGAGTTCAGAAAATATCGAATTAACTTGTAATTGGTCGTTTATAACTGACTTCTTCGTTTTGGAAAATAAAGAAGCTGTTTTAAAAAAGAAGCCATTTGTTTTTTCTTCATTATAAAAATCATCAGACTTCTCATATTTTGAAAACACATTAGAAAGTGAGTTTAAATTCGATTCAATTTCAGTTTTCTGAAATTTTAGTTGTTCATTCCTAATATCATAGTATTCTTTCTCATATTCTAAAATACAATAGTGAATTGCTCTGATTTGTTTTTTGTAGTTTAAAAAATCTTCTTCAATAGATTGCTCTATGATGAACGGATTCTCTCCAATTAACTTATCCGAATTTAAAAAAGATAGTTTTTTAAAAGGTCTATATTCACGATATAAATCTTGCCCTTTTCTGATTAATTCAAGCAACTGATTAAGTTCAGATGACTCATACGAAAAAATATCTTTACTAAGTTCAAGATTATAATCCTCCGAATTGTCTTTTAATTCTGATAGAAGAGAACCGACTACGCTAGTCCAGTTTTTGTTTCCTATAAGTTTTTTATCAAGTTTTTGATGTCTTTTGTTAATTGAATCAATCAGAGCTTTTGACTTAGCTATTATATTATCTAAAGTTTCTTTCGAATGAGTATATCTGTATCGACGATAAGAAGAATTATCAACTCTATCTCTTACTGAATCAACAGCTTGTTTTCTGTCTTTTACAATATCCTTGATTAATATAGTTTGATAATTAAGTCCCTTTTCATTTAAACCGTTGTATAAAACTTCTAAAGCTGTGCGTTTTTCACAAACTACAATTGTTCTTTTATGGTTTTCAAGAGCATTAACTAAAATAGCTGTCAAAGATTGACTTTTTCCAGTTCCAGGAGGACCTTGAATAAGAATGTTTCTCGAAGTATTTAAAGAATGCAAAATCCATTGTTGTGACGGGTCTGTTTCGACAGATGAGATTGGTTGAAAAGAATGTTCGTCCATATCTTCAAGGTCTATTTCAGTACCTTTAAGTTCTAATAAATTTCCGTAATCATTAATTATATTTTGCTTTTGAACTTCAAAAATTGAAAATAGACCACCAAAATCAATAAAAGAATTATTCGATGTTAATGGTAGTTTCTCATAATATTTCTTTTCCCCAATAGGTTTTATTTCTTTTAATTTTTTGTCAAATGTTTCATGCAAATCATTTGGTGTAGTACTATTTATTGCTTCAATTATGTTTTCACATATTTCTAAAAGTTCATTTCTATCAATCAAGCCATCATCTAAATGTTCGCTAGATACTTGGGAGATTTCAATTTTTGAATCGTTTTGTAAATGGTTTATTAAAACTTCATTGACATAGATTGGGTCATCTTCGTTTCGTTGTATTTCCCAAGTATTAAATTCTTTTGTCCTATTGATTCTTAATGACCAAATTAGAATTGGAGCAACTGTTAATTTATTGTCAGATTGGTCTCTGCGAACGAGAATAGGAAAACCAAAACCGAAAGTATTGATTCCTTTCTCTGATTCAATTGCATCAGTTTGGTTTATAAGATTCTCAAATGATTTTGTGATTTTCACTAATTGGGTTTGGTCTTCTTCAAAAAGTGAATTCAAATCCGGAACATTATCTTTCCAACTTATTCTGAATTTTAAAGGTAATTCTGTGAGTAATGAGTTTACAAAATTTTGAGGAATATTTTCGTCAATATATGAAAGCCTTGTTAAGTCAAACTTATATCTTGAACGTGCTGGAATTGCATTTAAGTGAACACCTCTACGGCTACCAACTTTAAGTCGGTTTTGAAGTTCTAATAATAATTTCTCTGTAAGAAACATTTTTAAATTATTTCCCGCTATTAGAGATTGAGTTTAAGTTACTATTTATTATTACTTATATCAAAAATAACACTTAGCTTATAACCTAATAATATACTGAATGGTTCTGCATAGCATTCCAGATATTATTCATAGGTTAATTGTCCCATTTTAATTAATTAAAAATCCCCAGAAGAAAATATCTAATTTTACTCTATATTCAAAATAAAAAAGAGTATAACTTAATACTTTCTAATAATTCATAAAGTACAAAAACTCATTTTATCTTATAATAGCACAATATTAAGAAACTTTTTAATTGTAATAGCCTGTTGTCAATGTCAAAAGCCCAAAACTTCATGTTCTCTCTCAATTGCCACTGTCAGCAGAGGGAAACACCTTTGGTCTGGTACTTAAAATGGTTTTGAGATTTTATGGCATTAATTGTATATTCAAAATCATCTGTTTTAATGAATACTTAATCTAGAATGGGATAAGATATGAAAACATTTATTTTAATGACAAAACTTTCCACAGAAGTATCAGGCAAAATGAGAATGCGCCCCGAAGTTGGACATGACTGGCTGGAACATGTAAAGACAAAATGCCCTGATGTTAAATTTATTGCTCATTACGCTCTATTAGGTAAATATGATTTTATGGATATTTATGAAGCCGGAGATGAAGAAACCGCCGCTAAAATAAGTATGATAAGTTTAGCAAATGGAGCGCAGATTGCTGAAAGCTGGCCGGCAATACCATATAAAAGATTTTTGGAATTGACTAAAGAGATATAATAAATCCCGCGCAAAGTACGGGATTTATTTGGGGTATTATAACTAACTAATATTGTTTAGAGTTACAATTTTATTGCTTTTAGTTTAAGGCTAAAATCTTATTATGAATTTTTCCGCTTATCTCTTTATATAACTCAGGCGAAAATCTATTAGAAATTTGCACTTCTTCAAATAACGAATAGTTCTCAATAAAAAGGATAGCTAGTTGAGCTTCATATCTAATTATTGGATTCATTTTGTTTTGAGATACATTTTTTAATGATTTAAGTATATTTTCAAAATTATACGCTGGATATTTTCTTTTGAATACAATTGCATTATAGATTGTATGTTCTACAATTCCTTCATATTGTACTTCTAAAGATTTAATACAATTTACTTCATATAGTTTTTGTTTTTTATCTAGACTGTCATTTCCCTGAGCAACGGATATTGATGAAGAAATTGTTATTAGTACTATAATTATTAGAGCAAACTTTTTTAACATTTCTTTTTCCTTTACATTGTTTAATAAAAATACAATCTACTTTATACACCTATTATGCCAACAAGCTATTATTTCTATAACTTGTTATATTTTAATAAGTTATAGTCTGTTTATATAAACATGGTGTTTTATGGAATGGTGCCACAGAATTACTGTGAACAAGAACAAGTTACGTTAACTTGTTTATTTATTGATAGTTACGAAGCAGTATTATTGTGGCTGAATGAAGTTTTGTGGCACTATTTTTTAGCTGGTTTTATTAGGTAATGTAAAACTAAAAGTTGTTCCTTCTCCAATTTTACTCTCAACTTTAATTTCGCCATTATGTTTTTCTATAAACTCTTTGCATAAAATAAGTCCAAGTCCGGTTCCCTTTTCCTTATTTGTACCTAAAGTTGAAGTATTGTTTCCTATTATAAAAAGGTCATCAATACGGTCTTTTTCAATCCCTACACCTTTATCAACTATTGAAATCTGAATTGCATCATTTTTACTTTCAGCTTTAATTACAACTTTATCGCCATCGTTTGAAAACTTAAAAGCATTTGTAATTAAATTTCTAAGAATAGTATTAAGCATGTTATCATCAGCAAATACTTCTAAATCTCTATGAACATTTACAGAAATAAGAATCTTTTTTTGATTATACGAATTTCTAACTAAATCGATTACAGTGGTAATTAGGGGTCTAAGTTTAATAACAGCAGGGTTAAATTCAATCTGCCCCATTTGAGTTCTTGACCATTCGAGCAGATTCACCAACAAATTAAAACTTTGTTTAGAAACCTTATATAACATTTCGCTAAACAATTCTATATCATCATAATTTTCAGTTTTTATCTGCTTTAGAAGTACATCGGAATACCCAAGAATGGAATTAAACGGAGCTCTAAGATCATGCGCAATAATTGAAAAGAATTTATCTTTAGATTTATTTAACTCTTCAAGTTTATTAGAATATAGTTCAAGATCTTTCTTCTGCGTTGAGATTAGATTATTTTTGGAAGCCAGGTCTTCATTTATTTCTTTCTTAAGGTTATTTTTCTGAATAAGAATAATAACCAAAAATGTTATAATTAAAATTATTATAAAAAGTACAACAACAATTATCCGGGTTTGGTTAACTTCTTCTTCCTGACGTTTATTTAAATTGTTTTTTTCTTTATTAAATTTGTAGTTAAGTGAAAGTTCTTGAACCTTTACAACCAGTTCAGTTTCAGCCAGACTGTCTCTTAATCCATTATATAAATTAAGATACTTAAAAGCACTATTGTATTTATTTTCTATTTTAAAAATATCGCTTAACATAAGAGCGGCTTTCATTTTAGGTTTCCAAAGATTTCCGTCTCCTTCTGCGTCAATTACTTTATAAAGATATTTTTTCGCTTCACTAAGATTATCGGCATTCAAATAATAACTGCCAATCAGAACATAAGTTGTAAGAAGAATATCATCATCCTTTATATCATTAGAATACTTAATGTTATCGAACAAAATATTTTTCATCTTAGAAAAATCTTTTCGCTTTTCGTACAATTCCGCCAAACTTAAAGCAGTGGCAGGTATTCTTTCTATATCCTTAATTTCAGTTCTTAGTTTTAAAGCTTCAAGATGATAAAACAACGCACTGTCTAATTGATTTAATCCTTCATGAATATGCCCGACCTGGAAATAAATATATGCCAATTGTTTTTTATCATTTAATTTTTTTGCTATGGAAACAGCTTCGCTAACATATTCTAATGCTTCGTCATATTTCCCTTCAAGTCTGTAAACTTCGCCAATATTATTCAGCGCATAAGCCTTTTCCAAATCAAGACCATGTTCATCAGCTGTTTTTAGTGCTTCAAAATAGTGTTCTAAGGCAGAGGGATATATAAGCTGATAATCGAAAGATACTCTGTGAACAACACCCAGATAATTATTTATACCGGCAATTTCTTTGTAATCATTTAGTTCTTGTGCAAGTTCTAAAGCCTTTATTCCATATATATAAGCATTTTCCCTGTCATATTTTCTTTTATCCCAACAAAGTTTTTTATAAAACATCATCTTAGAACTATCCGATAATTCATCCAATTCTGAAGAATTTATAAAACTCTGATCTTCTCTACTAATTTCTTGCCCTGCAGAAACATTGATTAGAAGAAAAAAAGACAATATTAGTATATAGTTGAATTTAATACTCACTAGCCCTTTTGGTTTATGGGATTCTCAACAATTTACAAGAGATAAATATAGCTATTAAATTGATAATAATCTAAAGCTAAATGTACTTCCAATTCCCAACTCACTTTTAACTGAAATATCTCCGCCATTTCGCTCAATAAATTCTTTGCAAATAATAAGCCCAAGTCCTGAACCTTTTTCACCGGAAGTTCCAACCGAGGAATGCTCGCTTTCAATTTTAAATAAATTCTTTATGATATCTTCTTTTATTCCAACTCCGTTATCCGATATATCAATAATTATTCTGTCATTTATCTTTTTAGAACTAATAACAACTTCGCTTCCATTGTTCGAAAACTTTATAGCGTTGTTTATTAGATTTCTAAAAACCGCCTTAATTGAAACCGGATCAGCAAATACATAATGTGAATCGGGGATATTACTTTTTAACGAAATATTTTTATTATCGGCTGTTACTCTTAAAAATTCAAACACTTCTTCTACAATTTCAATTAGATGAATTCTTGATCTTTCGAATCTTAGTTTTCCTCTTTGTATTTGCGACCACTTCAACAAATTATCAAGAAGATCATAAACAAGTTTTGCTGATTTATGAATACTTGATGTAAGTTCAACTACTTCATCTTCATCTAATTTATTTTCGTTGGAAATCAATAACTCAGAATTATTAATAATTCTTGCAAAGGGATTTTTTATATCATGCGAAATAATTGAAAAGAAAAGATCTTTAGAATCATTCAACTCTTTTAATAATTTATTATTCTTACTTGTTTTTCTATAAAGAATGTAAAAAAGCAAAATCAGTAAAACCGAAAGAACCGAAACTAAGGTTGAATAAAAACTTTTCTGTGTTTCCAAATTTAATTTTGTATTTAGAAGTTCATTTTCTTTATCTTTTTGTTTTCCCTTGTAAAGAGCTTCAATTTTTGCGATTTCTTCTTTAGTGTCCTTACTGTAAACACTATCCTTTAAACTTGAATACTCTTGAAAATAGCCCAATGCTTTAGAAATTTTGCCCCAGCTTTCATAAAGCTCCGCAAGAGATCTGCTGATGTCTAAAATTCTTGTTTTAATATTGGCATCTTCTGCTTCTTTTAAAGCTTTTAACAGATTAGTTTCTGCAAGACGGTATTTTTTTAACTTTGTATAAATTTTTCCAATTCCAAGATAAACTCTTGCAAGACTATTGTTGTCTCCAATTTTTTCAATATGAACCAGTGCTTTTTTTCTATAATCAAGTGCTGCTTCATATTTCCCTAATTCATAATAAGCACCGGCTAAACCCATATATATTGAAGTTTTGCTGGTTGTATTATCTTTATAAACATAATCATATAAACTTTCGGCTTTCTTATAATATTTAATTGATGTACTAAGTTCTTTATTATGGAAATAAGTTTCAGCAAGTAAATAATTTACCTGGGCCAGACCAAGTGTATCCTTAACTTCAATTCTTATTTTCTCCGCCGAAGTTAAATGCTCAATTGCCTTGTCATACTTTTTTTGATATCTAAAAAGTATACCTAAGTTTACATGACAATTACTTTCGCCCTTTATATCTCCAATTTCTCTAAATATACTTAACGACTTATATATAAGCTCAATTGAACTGGTATAATTACTAAGTATTCTTTCAATTGTAGCTATGTTATTATAGCCGTATGCCATCTGCGTTTTTTGATTTAATAGCTCAGCATATTTAAGAGCTTTATTATAATACTCAACAGATTCATTAAATTTTGATTGATCACGGTAGGTTAAACCTAAATAACTATAACTTATTGAGTAGAGTTCTTCTATTCCGTTTTTTTCAACTAAATCAACAGCTAACAGACTAACATCCTGAGCCTGCTGTATTTTATATCTTTTTCTTAAAAAATTACTGTAATCATTTAAGAATTCAATTTTTTCATTAAGGGTTTTATATTCGTTTAACTTAACATTTACGCTATCGATAAATGTCTGTGAGTATAAACTATTTGCAAATAGAATAAAAATAGATATGAATACAATTTTACGTAAAGTGTTCAAGTGTTTCCCAATAATTTACAATTGTAATTATCGTAAATATAACTAATATATTTAGAAATATTAAAAATCTTTTTTATTTATTGGGTATAAAAAAATCCCGCACAGGGCAGTACGGGACTTATTTGGGGTATTCTAACTAACTAACATTGTTTGGAGTTCAAACTTTTTTTTGCTCTTTAGAGCTATATAAAACTATTTTAGAGCTAACATTTTATTATGTATTGTACTGCTTATCTCTTTAAATAATTCAGGATTAAATTGATTTGAAATTTTAACATTTTCAAACAGAGAGTAATTTTCAATAAAAAGAATAGCTAATTGTGCTTCATATTTAATTATCGGGCTAATTTCTTTTTGTGATACTTCTTTTAACGAACTTAAAATTTCATCAAATTTATAATCCGGGAATTTACTTTTGAAAACTATTGTATTGTATATTGTTGCTTCAAGAACACCTACATACTCCTGCTCTAAAGACTCAATACAATTTTCTTCTAATAATTTAAGTGTTTTGCTTTCTAAACTTACACCTTCTCCGTTTACAGCCAAAACATTAATTGCTAATGCAAACAATACGAAACCAACTAACTTTTTGAACATTTTATATCCTTTTCTATAATATTTTTAGTTACGCCTATATTATTACACCTTTTGTGCCAAACAACACGTTATTGTATAAAGTATTGTTTTATATGATGTTAAGGAATTTCTAGAACTTTGTGGAAATTTTAGAAGGGTGCCACATAAAAGCAAAGAAAATGTACAATTCCGTGTAACTTCTTATTTTATAAAAGATTATGCAAATGTACTTTTGTGGCAATTAACATTTTTGTGGCAGTACTTTTTTACTCCTTTGCTCTTACTAATCTATTGTTTAACGCTCTTCTGGTCATACCTAACAATTCAGCCGCAATTGTCTGGTTGCCGTCAGATCTTTTTAATGCTTCTTCAATAACTAATTGTTCCGCTTCCCTTAAACTGGGAAAATTCTCAGTAAACATAAGTTTATCATTTAACTCTGTGTGTAAAGTTGTGTTATTACTCTGAGGAACAACTGTAATCTTCTCTTTAAAAATATCCATCGAAAGTATTCCACCAGTGTGTCTGCTTACCGCATCGAAAACTATTCCTTCAAGTTCCCGAATATTTCCCGGAAAATTATAATTATGAAGTAAAGTAAATAATTCTTTTGGCGGAGTCGGTGTTTTTTTTCCAAGTTTTTCCGCGGCAAGTTCTAAAAAATAGTTAACTAATATATTTATATCACATTTTCTTTCTTTTAATGACGGAATATGAATCTGATGAGCTTTTAATCTATAATACAGATCTTTACGAAATCTGTCATTTTCCTGCATAACATGAATATCTTTGTGAGTCGCGGCAATTATTCTGGCATCAGATAATTTTGGAATATCAGAGCCTAAGGGATAATATTGACTCTCCTGAAGCAAACGCAATAATTTAACTTGCGATTCCATAGCCAGATCACCAATTTCATCAAGAAATAAAGTTCCGCCTACCGCCTGCTCAATTAATCCTTTTCTTTCAATTTCGGCTCCAGTAAAAGCTCCCTTTTTATGCCCAAATAACATATCAGAGAAAAACTGATCATCAACACCTGCAACATTAACGGGAACTAATTCACCTTTTCTTCCGCTTGAAAGATGGATTGCTTTAGCAATTAATTCTTTTCCGGTTCCTGTTTCTCCGGTAATTAAAATTGGCAGCGGAGTTGCGGCAATTGCTTCAATATACTTAAAGATTGAGCGCATAGATGAATCTTTAGTAATTATATGCGAAAACGATTCGGGACGTAAAATATTATCTTTAAGTAAATATTCTTTTAATCTGGAATTCTCATCAAACATTTCTTTTAAATGAAGACCTTTTCTTATGGTTGTAACAAGTCTGGTTCCGTCAACAGGTTTAACCATATAATCTAACGCACCCATTTTCATACAGTCAACCGCTTTATCAACATCGTTAATTGCGGAAATAATTATTACGGGAATATCAGGATATTTTTCAACTATCTGGGGAAGTAAATCTAAGCCGGATACAACGGGCATATTTATATCAAGAACCACTAAAGAAAATGATTCATGATCCAATAATTCCATAACTCTTCTGCTGTCTGAACAGGTTTTTGTATTGGTAATTCTATTAGATGCCATTGTCATTTCCGCACTCAGCAAAAACTGTTCTTCATCATCAACAAATAAAATTGGATCATTTGGATATTTAGTATACTTCATCTAATTATTCTCCTCAGTCACTCTAATAGGTATTCTAATAGAAATCCTTGTCCCTTTTCCCATTCTGCTTTTTAATTTAATTTTGCCGCCATGTTTTTTAATTATGTTGTATGAAATTGACAAACCTAATCCGGTTCCTCCAGAATCACGTTTTGTTGTAAAAAACGGATCCATTATTCTTTGAAGATCTTCATCTTCAATTCCCCTGCCTTCATCTTCAATTCTAAAATATATACTTTTTTTATCATCTCTGTAAGAAGTAAAAATATTTATTGCTTTGTCTTTTCCATTTAAAGACTGACATGCATTTGCAATTAGATTTATTATTACCTGTTCTATCTGCTGCTCGTTTCCCAAAAATGCAGGTAAAGATTCTCCATACTCAACATTAAATTTATCAGTTGAATTCTTGATTAAATTCCCAACAATTATTGCCGCATTTTTAACAGCTCTATTAATATTAACTTCGGAATCCAGCTCGCCTTTATCCTTATGAGAAAATTCGGATAAGCTGCCAACTATTTTTTGAATTCTTTTTGAACCGTTTAAAATTCCTTTTAATAAAGGAACAACTTTGTTTCTTGCATCACTGTACATCATCCCGGAAACAACAAAATCGCCCTTTTCTTCGTAATATTCATTTAATATTGGCTGAATTTCTTCCCAAAGTTTTATAATATATTGACTATTTAGCATTATAAAGTTATTTGGATTATTAATTTCATGAGCTACACCGGAGACTAAAATACCTAAAGAAATCATTTTATCAGCATGAATAAGCTGCTGCTGTCTGCTTTCCGCTCTATCTTCCGCAACTTTTCTATCCGTAATATCGGTAATTAAACCGTCATAGAAATCAATTGGGCCATTAATATTTAGATCATGAACAATTGTATTTCTTACCCAGCGGACTGATCCGTTTCTGTGAATTATACGATGTTCAAGAGGTTCTACTCTTTCACCGTTTAAAGCAGCTTCTGCACGCTGGATAACAGTATCTCTATCCTTTTTATGCACCATACTGTACCATAAAGTCGGATCCTTTTTATAATCTCCCGATTTATAACCAGTAACCGCAAAACACCCAATTCCATGTTCAGTATCAACTACTTTTCCATCTTTAATATTAACCGTGTAAATGTAATCAGTTAAATAGTGCAGCAGCCGTTTATATTTTCGCCCTTCCAGGGTAAGATGCGAATCTTTATTTACTTCCATTAATATCTCATGATATTTAATTGAAAGTTCAAATATATTCTAAGAATTAAGATTTTACAAATTTTGTTTTTGGGTCTTCACGTTAACCTAATAGCTTTGCAAAAAGAAAGACAACATCTTTCCTCAGTTCTTCGCGTTAACCAATGGATTTATCCACTGGTATAAAAACCATCAGAGACAAAACTCCCTACAGTTGTAATTTCGTTTTTTTAGATGTCCATTTTTATTGTTTTTCGGTTAAAATAAGAATAAATCCGTTATCAGATAATTTAACATTGAATAATTTACAAAAAATGATATTATAATTTTATAAACATAAAAATATTAAAATGAGACAATATTTCATTATATTTTATCATTCTATTTTGTTTTGGGAGGAATTATAATGAAAATTAAAAAACTATTTCTAATATTTTTACTTGCTTTTACAAGTTCCAACTTCGCTCAAACTGAGTTGTTTTCATTCGAGGTAACAGCCGATATGAGAAGATTTGCTAAAACGGAATATCAAAACTCACAATATTTTTTAGGTGCTCTGGAAGCTATAAAAAAAATTGGTCACGGAAAGTTTATGATTAGTCCTGGTGATATTGATCCGCCCTGGTTTGTCTGCAATTTAATTAATCAGACTTTTGGCGACGGATATTTATGGTATCCGGTAATTGGAAACCATGACTCTGAAACTCCAAAAGATATGCACTGGTTAAGGGATTATTGCAAACAGCATATTCAAAATCTAACTAGAAAAGGCCCGACAAACTGTACCGAAACAACATATTCATTCGATTATAAAAACGTACACTTTGCCGTTATAAACGAACATTTTGATAATAATTCAGACGTTGGCAGTAAAGGTGATATATGCGATTCAACTTTTTGCTGGTTAAAAAAAGATCTGGCAAAGTCTAAAGAACCCATAAAACTTGTAATAGGCAACGAACCGATGGTTTCACTGCCGGATTATGATAATGGGCGCCACCGGCATAAAGGAGATAATCTTGACGCTCACCCAGAAAACAGCCATAGATTCCAGCAGTTATTAAAAGACAATAATGTTTTGGCGTATCTTTGCGGACATACACGAAATTTTTCATTCGGTAATATTAATGGTATTACGCAGATTGATGCCGGACACAGTCGGGGAATTGGTGACAAAGGTGCTCCGAGTACATTCCTAAAGTTTCATGTATTTAAAGATCATCTTACTTTTGACGTTTACAGAGATGATTCAAATGGCGGCGAATATAAACTAAAACATACTTTTGAACTGAAATAAAAATTCTTCTATTGTAGTAGAGACGAGGCATGCCTCGTCTCTACGTGATAAATGTATATTTAATCCGGGGTTCTTAAAAACCTTGGAGGTTAAGATTATAAATACCCATCCTTAATTTTCATAAAATACTCATAAGCGGCTTCATATTCGTTTGGGATTACTCCATCAAGAATAGCCTCTTCAATTGCTGTTTTAATTAAGCCGACTGTTTTACAGGGTTTTATATTGCATACAGACATAATCTCCTCGCCTCTTACCGGAGATTGGAATTCGCGCAGTTTATCCTTCTCTTTAACATCGCGAACTTTCTGCATTACAACTTCGTAATTATTTAAATAGCGTTTAACTTTACTTTCATTTTTGCTTGTTATATCCGCACGACAAAGTTTAATAAGATCTTCAAGATCTTCTCCGGCAGCAACAACAAATCTTCTAATCGCAGAATCGGAAACTTCTTCGTTAACCAAAGCAATTGGTCTAAGATGAAGCCGCACAAGTTTTTGCAAATATTCAAGTTTTGTAAAAGGAAGTTTTAATCGTCTGAAAATCCCTTTTTGCATTCTGGCGCCAATTTCTTCGTGACCGTGGAAAGTCCAGCCAATTTCTTCATCAAACCGCTTGGTATTTGGTTTAGCAATATCGTGCATTAAAGCCGCAAATCTAAGCCAGACATCATCACTAACTTTTGAAAGATTATCAATTACTTCGCAAGTATGCAAAAAAACATCTTTATGATGAAAATCTTTTCTCTGATCAACTCCGCCAAGTTTTGCAACTTCTGGGAAAATTACTTTCATAACTCCTGTATCGTAAAGAAGTTTCAAACCCACTGACGGTTTTGGCGATGCCATGATTTTCAGAAATTCATCTGTAATTCTTTCAACAGAGATTATTTTTAATCTTTCTGCTAAATTTTCAGCGGATTTCATTAAAACTTCATCAACCTCAAACTCAAGTTGTGCCGCAAATCTGAATGCCCGTAAAATACGTAAAGGATCGTCATCAAAGGTTTCTTCTGGATTAAGCGGAGTCTTAATTATTTTCTTCTCAATATCTTCCATGCCGTTAAATCTATCAATTACATCACCAAAACTATCTTTATTTAATGATAAAGCAATTGCGTTTATAGTGAAATCTCTACGGTTTATATCATCTTCAAAGGTTCCAATTTCAACATTCGGATTTCTGCTTTCACGGTTATAAGATTCTTTTCTTGCACCAACAAATTCCAGATCAAGATTATCATACTTAAAATGAGCCGTTCCGTAATTTTTATATTCAACAACTTTATTACTGCCTAATTTAGCGGCTAGTAATTTCGCGAAATCCGGCCCATTTCCAATTACAAGAATATCAATATCGTTTCGTTCTCTTTGCAGAACTATATCACGAACGTAACCGCCGACTATGTATATTTCAACATTTTGCTCCGCCGCAATTTCTGAAGCGATTTTTAGGAATTTATAGTTTTCTATGTGTTCTTTTAAGTTTATCATTTTTTATCTTTATTATATAAAAATATTGAATGTCATCCCGAATAATTTCTTCATGAGGGATCTTTTTCTTAAGATTCCTCAGTCGCTGCGCTCTTTCGGAATGACAAATTATTGCACTTCATTTCAGCGAGAAACTTTTTCCTTTACAATATACATTCTTCCCACTTAGAGTTCTTGCTTTCAATTAGTTTTACTTTCTTCTCTCTCCGCCAACCTTTTATTTCTTTTTCACGTTTAATAGCTGAATTCACATCATTTGTATGTTCAAAATATATTAATTTATTTAGATTGTATTTCTTTGTAAAACCATCTGTTAATTTATTTTTATGCTCATAAAGTCTTCTTTCTAAATCGTTCGTCATACCAACATATAAAACTTTGTTATTCCAATTTGTTAATATGTAAACGTAATATGTTTTCATATTTTTCTCAAAAGATTAGATCTTTCACTTTGTTAGAAATAACAAACATTTTGAATGTCATCCCGAATAGTTTCTTCATGAGGGATCTTTTTCTTAAGATTCCTCAGTCGCTGCGCTCTTTCGGAATGACAAATTATTGCACTTCATTTCAGCGAGAAACTTTTCCCAAAAAGATTAAATCTCTCACTTCGCTCGGAATGACAAAAATTTTGAATGTCATCCCGAATAGTTTCTTCATGAGGGATCTTTTTCTTAAGATTCCTCAGTCGCTTCGCTCTTTCGGAATGACAAATTATCGTACGTCATTTCAGTGAGAAACTTTTCCCAAAAAGATTAGATCTTTCACTTTGTTAGAAATAACAAACATTTTGAATGTCATCCCGAATAGTTTCTTCATGAGGGATCTTTTTCTTAAGATTCCTCAGTCGCTGCGCTCTTTCGGAATGACAAATTATTGCACTTCATTTCAGCGAGAAACTTTTCCCAAAAAGATTAAATCTCTCACTTCGCTCGGAATGACAAAAATTTTGAATGTCATCCCGAATAGTTTCTTCATGAGGGATCTTTTTCTTAAGATTCCTCAGTCGCTTCGCTCTTTCGGAATGACAAATTATCGTACGTCATTTCAGTGAGAAACTTTTCCCAAAAAGATTAGATCTTTCACTTTGTTAGAAATAACAAACATTTTGAATGTCATCCCGAATAGTTTCTTCATGAGGGATCTTTTTCTTAAGATTCCTCAGTCGCTGCGCTCTTTCGGAATGACAAATTATTGCACTTCATTTCAGCGAGAAACTTTTCCCAAAAAGATTAAATCTCTCACTTCGCTCGGAATGACAAAAATTTTGAATGTCATCCCGAATAGTTTCTTCATGAGGGATCTTTTTCTTAAGATTCCTCAGTCGCTGCGCTCTTTCGGAATGACAAATTATTGTATGTCATTTCAGCGAGAAGCTTTCCTTTAATTTATATATTCAATCATCCAGTTAATTTTCTTTTCTCTATTATTAATCTGTTCCTTAATACTTAAATCATCAAAAACTTTACATTTATCCGCAAACTCCAACGCCTTTTCCAATTCACCTTTTTTAATCAAATAATCAATTATCTCGAAACAAATACCTGCATCATCAACATCTTCAATTAAAAATCTCTGATCAATATAATTTACAAATTCATCCAGATTCTCATTTAAGGCTTCAGATAAACTCAACATTATTGAAATTGATTCATTTACGAAACCTTCTTTGTTCAGTTGCTTAATTAAAGAATATTTGTCAAAAAGGCTTCCAATTAAATATTTATTCAATAATTCTCTATTATTCCGCAAAAAAGCTAATCGTAAATATGCAAAATTTTTATAATAGTTTATCGGTTTTTCTCTTAATAAACGAGAATAGAGCGAATCTGCTTTTTCAAATTCATTATTCTTGATTAGAATATCGGCAAACAAAATTTCACATGAATACTGATAAGATGTTGAATCATAATCACTAAAATGCTGATTTAGTAAATCTATACATTCACTAACTTTATTCTGATTTTCCAAAGATTTTACTAATCCACGGAACGAACTATAAGTATTTGTCTTCTGGAAAATTTCCCTATAAATTTCTTCACTCTTCTTATATTTCTTTTCCGAATAGAACTTCCCGGCATTTTTAATTCTTTCGGCAGCATATCTTGCGCAAATTTTCTTTGTTATCGGTTTTCGTCCAAAATAGATCTGCGCTTTATTTTTATTAACTTCACAATGATATTTTTCTAAAAATCCTGAATATTCAACTTGCAGTGAATCTATACTTTTTCCATAATATTTTTGGAAATCAATATCGCCATAAAGATTTTTTGCTTTCTCAATTCCATAATTATCAATCAGATATTTTATAAACGAACCGGAATAAATGTAAGACAGACTTGAAACATTTCCGAAAAAGTTAAACCCGGAGAACAATTGATTTAAGGGAATTTTATAACCGCTGAATTCCGCAAGTTTTGCCGCCTGATGAACCGGCATTCCCTGAAAATCATTTTCAACTGCCATAGCAATTCCTTCAATCATTGCCGGATTAAAATTCTCAGCAATCTTAAAAGGCGTAACACCAAACTCAGCAGAAAATACATGAACCAGCTCATGTTTAAGAGAATTACGAAAATCTTTAACATCAATGTAAATTTGATTAAGCCATGGTTTAGCGACATCAGCATTCCGTGCTCCGAATAATTCCCCTTTTTGCTCCCGATTTTCAAATACAAACGATGTGATTTTTTTCGGAGAAATATTTAATTCATGCTCCAGCAAATTATAATAATACTCATGCTCCGCAATAATAAATTTCAATTCTTTTGCGCTTAAACTTTCCGGATAAAATATTTTGAAGTGTTCTGAAATTACTTTAGAGCCTAAAACATTTTCTATCCGATTTTCATCCGTAGAATATCCCAAATCACTTTTGAAAAATGAGAAAACTCCGACAACAACAAGGATTGCTCCCGCAAGATATACTTTGTTTTTTGCTGTTTTTTCAACTTTTTTAATATGAAAAAATATGCTCCCGCTAAATATTAAAATCATAGAAGTATATAAAATCTGCATTCCGCTTACAGAAATATCCTCATCATATATGGTTCCGAGGAAAAAACCTATCAATGGATTGTAAAAGTATATTTGCGGATTAAAATATAGTTCTAAAATTGGTGATAAAACCAACGCTAAGTATATTATTAACAACAAGATGTATCTTCTTTTCTCACTTAAATAATTTGATATAATTCCCCAAAATATTCCAAAAATAAATGCCGGGATTGTAACCGCAAAATAAAATGAAATTCCTAAACAAATTGGACAATTTTGAACAAAAATTGTTGAGATTACTGAAATAATTAATGGCAGCAGTGGTATAAGAATTAAGTAAAACCATCTGTCATCCCGAACATTTTTACCGTGAGGGATCTTTTTTAGATTCCTCACACTCGCTTGGTTCGGTTCGGAAAGACACTCTGATTTTGTCATCCCGAATATCTTTTCCATGAAGGATCGTTCACGAAAAGATTTACCCATTTCGGGAGCATTCTTCAATAATTCAATTGTAATTATTGAAGCAAGAATTGCCTGCCAAATTCCATTGATTGCCGCAAAGTCGTAACTTAAAACATTTGTAATTGGAATTGTCTGAAGAAATAGACTGAATACAATGTGTATAAAAAGAAGAATATTTATAGTAGTTAGTTTTTTCATTAAGATTATTCAACTGAAATAATTACAAATATAACTATTTTTAATAAAACAAGGGCAAGTTTAACAATATGTTGAGTTGGAAAACTGATTGTGTGTGAAGCTGCTAGCAACGTCTCTACTATGTTTGGGATTCAGAGATGACAGTTTTTTTTATTTCAAAGGGATCTTTTTTTAGATTCCTCGCACTCGATTGGTTCGGTTAGAAATGACATTTTGATTTTGTCATCCCGAATATTTTTTCCATGAGGGATTTTTAACCAAAAACTTCACTCAATTCGGGAATATTTTCTTTTCAGCGTAGAGACGAGGCATGCCTCGTCTCTACGATTTTGTTTTATAAAATCTTACCGGGAATATAATCTTTTGCAGATGGATATTTGTCTTTTAATTCTTCAACCTGTTCTGTAAACATTTTTATCTGAACTTTTGCGTTTCCAATTAATTCTTCCGCTCTGGCTATAATCGATTTAAGTTCATCTAAACTTAACGTTAATCTCTCATCAGCAGCTAATCTTTCAAGCAGATCATTCTTTTCTACAATACCGTTTCTCAAATCTCTTACTGTCTGAACAGCATGTTCCTTTATAGCTTTATGCGCCTGTTCTCTTGGAGTTCCCTTTTTAACAGCTTCCATTAAAATAGTTGTTGTTGATAAAAATGGGAAATAGTGTGTGTTCTCTTTTTCAATTACAGATGGATAAACTTCAATCTGATCCATAATTGTTAAGAAAGTTTCCAGCATTCCGTCTATTGCGTAAAAACTGTCCGGCAGAGCAACTCTTCTTACAACTGAACATGAAACGTCACCTTCATTCCACTGATCACCTGCTAATCCGGTTAACATTGCAACATATCCAGAAAGTATTTTTTGGAACCCGTTAATTCTTTCGCAAGAACGGCTATTCATTTTGTGCGGCATTACAGATGATCCGGTCTGCCCTTTTGCAAATCCTTCCGAAGCAGTTTCATTTCCGGCCATAATTCTTAAAGTTGTCGCAAAACTGCTTAATCCGCTTCCAAGTGTAAATAATGCTGAAACAGTGTTAAAATCGATGTTTCTCGGATAAACCTGTCCGACAGTTTTAAGTACTTTATTTATTCCTAAATGTTTAAGAATTTTTTCTTCTAATTGAGCAATTTTTTCAGAATTTCCGTCAAATAGTGTAAGTTGGTCAACTTGAGTTCCAACAGCGCCTTTAATTCCGCGAACAGGATAATCTTCAATAACTTTTTCTAAATTTTGAAGTCCATAAAGCAATTCTTCACCAAACATTGCTAATCTTCTGCCAAAAGTGGTTGGCTGAGCCGCCACATTATGAGTTCTTGCCGCCACAACCTGATCAGCAAATTCTTCAGATTTTTCAGCCAGCTTAATTAATGCTGTAGTGCTTTTTTCAGCCAATAATTTCATTGCATTAAATGCCTGAAGCTGTTCAACATTTTCGGTTAAGTCACGACTTGTCATTCCTTTATGAATATGTTCGTGTCCGGCAAGTTCACAGAATTCTTCAATTCTTGCCTTAACATCGTGCCGACTTATTCTTTCTCTTTCATCAATTGAATCTAAATTTATCTTTTCTTTTACTTTTTCATAATCCAGGATGGCTTCTTCCGGAATATCTAATCCAAGTTCTCTCTGAGCTTTCATTACAGCTATCCACAACTCTCTCTCAAGAACTATTTTTCCTTCAGGCGACCATATTTTCTTCATGCCTTCGGATGCGTATCTTTCGGCTAATACATTTGTAATCTTGTTCATTTTATTTCCTTGTAACTTTATTTTTCTGTTTCGTCATCCCGAACTTGTTTTTGTGAGGAATTTTTCAACTTCAATAAGATTTCTCCTCACTTCGTTCATCGAAATGACAAATAATATTATCAAAGATGTCATCTTTATTTTATTCCTAAAACTCAGTGCCGGGAACTCTTTTAATATCTGCTCCCAAGGCCTGAAGTTTTTCTTCAATTCTTTGGTAACCGCGATCAATGTGATAAATTCTTAAAACTTCTGTTTCTCCTTTTGCCGCTAATCCCGCAAGAACTAAAGAAGCACTTGCACGAAGATCAGTCGACATAACTTTTGCTCCCAAAAGCTTTCTACCACCCTGAACTACAGCCGTATTATTTCTTACTTCAATATCTGCTCCCAAACGATTTAGTTCCGGAACATGTTTAAATCTATCGAGATAAATATTATCTGTTACTGAGGAAACACCTTCGGCAAGACACATAAAAGCTGTCCATTGTGCCTGCATATCGGTTGGAAATCCAGGATAAATAGCTGTTGTTACATCAACATTTTTAATCGATAAACCTTCTGCGTTAATTGTTACTAAATTGTTGTCTTTACATATTTTAGCTCCGCTGTCTTCAAGTTTCCATAGAACAGAGTTTATATGTTCGTGATCAATATAATCTAATGTGATTTTACTACGCGTTAATGCTCCGGCAATCAATAAAGTACCAGCTTCAATTCTGTCAGATATAGTTCTTACATTAGCCGGATGTAATTCGTTAACACCTTCAATTTTTAGTGTTGAAGTTCCGATACCTTCAATTTGTGCTCCCATATCTTTCAGGAAATCAGCTAACTGAACAATTTCAGGCTCAATTGCAGCATTAGAAATTGTCGTGCTCCCTTCTGCTAAAACTGCTGCCATCAAAACATTTCCGGTTGCCCCGACAGAAGAAATATCAAAATGTATATTTGCTCCCTTAAGTTTTTTAGCTTTTGCAATTATATAACCGCCTTCCAGCTCAATTTCCGCACCCAGTTTCTTCATAGCTTCTAAGTGAAGATTTATTGGCCGAGGACCCCATGCGCATCCTCCGGGAAGCGAAACTTTGGCATATCCATATTTTGCCAAAAGCGGTCCAAGTACATATACCGAAGCTCTCATTTTCTTAACATGATCGTACGGAGCTTCCTGACTTATAATATCGGTTGTATCAAGTTCCAGCGTATGATTATTAAATTCAGCTTTAACTCCTAAATGTTTAAGAAGTTTAATCATTGTAAAAATATCATTTACTTCCGGAGTATTAGTTAAAACATTTTTGCCGTTATTTAACAAAGTTGCCGGCATAATTGCTAACGATGAGTTTTTTGCCCCGCTAACTTTTACAGTCCCGGAAAGTTTCTTTCCACCATTAATTATAAACTTATCCAATTTCCTTTTCCCTACATTTTAATTATGGTTCCGTTTGAACCAACTATATATACTTTATCATTTTCAGTTACAAAAATATCATTTATCTTAACAAAAACACCTAATTCAAATTTCATCCATTTATGTCCGTCATCAGAGACTAAAACAACGCCTTTATCGCCAACAGCAATAAAATGTCCTTTATGAAGAACTACTTTATTCATTGGTACATTTTGATCAAGTTTTACTGAAGTCCAGTTATCGCCGCCGTTAGATGTTTTAAATATTTCACCACCGGCACCAACAATAACTCCTAATTCTTTATCCTTAAAACAGATCGATTTCAAATATTTATTTGTAAAACTTTCTATTTTAGACCAGGATCTGCCTTTATCTGTAGATTTTAGAACAGTTCCATTCCAGCCAACAATAAAACAATTTCTTTCGCCGGCAAACTTAATATCATATAGAAATTCCTCTGATCCTGAATGAATTTCTTCCCAGCTTGTACCGCTATCTTCTGTTCTTAATAAAAACCCTTTGCTTCCCAGAATAAAACCAATTCTTGAGTCCTTAAAATAAATTCTATTAAGAGTCTGTTTTCCTTTAATTATTCTTTTTTGCCAGTCAGATTTTTCATCTATTCTGGAAAGGAAGGTAGATTGTTCACCAACTATATATTCTTTACCGTTTTTAAGTTTAACAAAATCTCTAATAACAGATTTATTTTCTATTGAATCCTTTTCCCACGTCTGTCCGCCATCAACTGTTTTTATTAATAAACCGTCTTTACAAATAGCCGTTCCAGAATAAGAATCATTAAAAAACAACTTTTCTATTGATGAATTTACACCACTTTTCAAAATTTTACGTTCAGAGAACATTTTTATATCATCTTCAAATAATATATCAAAACTGTACTTTTTAAATTTATCAAGCTCATTGCCCGATAACATCTGATGCACTTTACCGTATACAAAATACGCCATAACAACAAAAAGGATAGAGAAGACAACAAACGAAAGTACAGAATATGTTTTAACCAAAAACGGGTTTCTTTCTTTCTTTTTTCCTCTATGCATATCACGAATTTTATCCAGATATGGATCAAGAATTTCAAATTTCTTATAAAACTCATCACACGAATAATATCTTTCTGAAGGATTTTTTCTTACAGCCCACTCAATTACTTCATTAACTTCTTTAGGAATTCCATTAATATTTTCCAGCTTCGGGAATTCACTTTTTACATGCGCTTCCATAACTTCATATTCACTGTCAAATTCAAACGGTGCAGCTCCGGTAAGCATTTCGTAAAAAGTTACTCCAAGAGAATAAATATCTGTTTTATGAGATATAGTTTCTCCGCGGATCTGTTCGGGACTCATGTATAAAACTGTTCCAACCTTTGCGCTGGTTTTTGTCATTCCTTTATCAACAAGCGATTTAGAAATTCCAAAATCCATTATTTTAGTAATTCCCTCTTCACGGTTAAATATAATATTAGATGGTTTAATATCACGGTGAACAAATCCTTTTGAGTGCGCGTATCCAATACCGGCAAGAATTTGACGCATCATATAAACCGCATCGAATATATGGATCTTTCCACGGTCATAGATTAGTTTATCAATACATTCACCTTCAACATACTCCATAACAATACCCAGAGTATCGGCTGTTTCAATAAATCCGTAAACAGTTACAATATTAGGATGAACTAACTGAGCCTGGTTTTTTGCTTCCCTTTTGAACCTTTCAATAAAATGAGGCTGATCAACAATCTTAGAATTTAGAATCTTAATAGCCACAAATCTATCTAGTTTCATATCATAAGCTTTATAAACAGAACCCATTCCGCCTTTTCCAAGCAGAGATATAATTTTATAATTCTCGATTGTTTTATTCTGCATTATTTTTGAAGTATTATTTAAAGAAGTTTTTGTAATTGCTCCAATATAAGAAATCTTAGAATATTATTTAGTTAATTTTTTTTTCATTTTTTTGCTTCAACTATTTTGAAATTAAATTGAAATTTATTAAGTTTTTGTTCTTGATATTTTTTTATTGATGTGCGCACTAAAGAATTACATTTCTATGCGAGAGTGGCGGAATTGGTAGACGCGCTAGATTTAGGATCTAGTATCCCAAGGATGTAGGGGTTCGAGTCCCCTCTCTCGTACCAGCAACTTCAGTTTAATAACCAAAACTTATTTTAAGAGGTACAGAGTGGAATCAAAAGTTAACATTTTAACAGATTGTGAACATGAGTTAGAAGTTACTTTAAACTATGATGAGATTAAAGGTGATATAGACAGAGCATATAAGGAAGAAGGAAAAACAATTCAGATTCCCGGTTTTAGAAAAGGCAAAGCTCCTCTGGCTATGATTAAAAGAATATATGGTGATGCAATTGAGTATAAAGCAACTGAAAAGATTGCTAATGACCATTTTTGGAAAATTGTTGAAAAAGAAAAGTTAGAACCAATTTCAACTCCTTCGATGAATGATCTTGATTACCAGCCGGGTGAAAAACTTTCTTTCAAAGTTAAATTTGAAGTTAAACCTAAATTAGAACTAAAAGACTATAAAGGTTTAGAAATTGAAAAACCTATTTTCACTGTAAAAGACGATAGTATTGAAAGTGAAGTTAAAATAGCCTTAAAATCTAAATCTGAGTTTGCTGAAGCTGAAAAAGTTGAAAATGAAGATTACAGAGTTACAGTTGACCTTCAAAGAATGGATGAAGAAAATAATCCGATTGAAGGTAATATAAGTAAAGATATGGTATTAGATCTTTCCGAAGAAAAAATAAATCCTCAGATTAAAGAAAATACTATAGGTAAAAAAGTTGGCGAAAAATTTGAATTTACTTTCACAGACGAACACTCTACAGCTCCAGAAAAAACCGGTGAAGTTTTCAAATATGAAGGTCTTATTAATAAGATAGAAAAAATGGTTTTACCAGAAGCTACCGAAGAACTTCTTTTAGAATTATCTCAAAATAAAGCTAAAACTCTTGATGAGTTCAAAGCTACTATTAGAGAAAACTATGAGCAATATTTCACTTCTCAGTCTGATAGTATCTACACAAATACTTTATTAAACAGAATTGTAGAAAACAATGATTTTGAAGCTCCTCAGGGTTATGTTGATAATCTACTAAAAAACATGATTGAGCAGGAAAAAGAGCAAGCCAAACGTCAGAATATGCCCGCGTTAACTGATGAACAATATAAAGAGCAATTAAGTCAAAGAGCTCTCTGGACCGCAAAATGGCAAATAATATCTGAAAATATTATAGCGGTTGAAGAGATAAAAGTTGAAGATAAAGATCTTGAAGAATTAGCGGAAAAAGAAGCTGCAAAAATTGGTATTTCTAAAGAAAAACTAATGGGATACTATAAATCTTCCGGTCGTGCAGCACAGTTATTAGATGAAAAAGTTTTCGATTTCCTAAAAGAGCAAAATCCGGCAATAGAAATTGATGCTGAGGAACAGGCTAAAAAGATGGAAGCTGAAAACAAAAAGAAAACAGCTAAAAAAAGTACTGAAAAGAAAAAGGCTGAAACTAAAGAAGACGAAGCCCCTAAAAAAGCTGTTAAAAAACGCGTTACAAAGAAATCGGAAGAAACAGAAGAAGAAAATACAACTAAAACTTCTAAAAAATCGGAAGAATAAAAAGGAAGATTCAATATGAAACCAGAAATTATGAATCAATTAGTGCCTTATGTTATTGAACAAACCGGACGCGGCGAACGCGGAATGGATATTTTTTCGCGTTTACTTAGAGAAAGAATTATATTCTTAGGAACTGCTGTTGACGATCATGTTGCCAGTTTAATGGTTGCCCAACTTCTATTCTTAGAAGCTGAAGATCCTGAAAAAGATATTTATTTATATATAAATTCTCCGGGCGGAAGTGTTTCGGCAGGTCTGGCAATTTATGATACTATGAAATATATAAAACCCGATGTTTCAACAATTTGTGTCGGATTAGCTGCCAGTATGGGAGCTGTTCTTTTAGCCGGTGGTGCTGATGGAAAACGTTCATCACTTCCCCACTCTAAGATTATGATTCACCAGCCATGGGTTGGCGGACTTCAGGGACAGACAAGCGACATTGAAATCCATGCAAAAGAAATGGTTAAAAGTCGTGATGTTTTATACAACATTTTATCTACACACACAAAAAAAACTATGAAGCAAATTAGTAAAGATTGTGACAGGGATTATTATATGACTGCGGCTGAAGCTAAAGAATATTGTATTATTGATAATGTTCTTGAAAAAAGACCGGTTCTTGGAAACAAAGAGAAATAGTTAATTTGTAGATTTTTATAAAAAAAAAGCTCTGCACTTTTACTAGTACAGAGCTTTTTTCTTTTAACCCATAATTATTTATTTAAGGTTTGGTAAGTTCGATTTTTGCCAAATTTTATAGAACTGACAATCGTGCACACCAAAATAAATTGAATATTCAACACAATTTTTAGTTGTACATTTTAACTTTCGTTCAAAAATTCTATCCGTAATTACATGTTTGTACAAAAAATCATCAAACTCCTCATTAACTTCATTATACCCTTTTTTAATGATCTTAAACAAATCTCTGGATTCTTTAAAATCTAAAACAAATTCTTTTTTTTCTTTGCAGTATGGGCAGATAAGTAGCACATTTTCATTCGAAAATTCTATATCCAGAATATTCCGAAAATTATCCTTATTAATATCTATCTTCTTGTTATACGAGGGATTCAATATAAATTCACTAATATCAGGAACCAAATTGGAAGTTTTTTCTTTGCTATTTAATTTTACCGAAGTCATTACAATTTTTTTCAACCCTAATTATGTTAAATTCATCTGAATTTTAATATAATAATTATATTAGAAAAATATTCAACTTCGAATAATAAATATAAAAAATGAGATTAGCATCTTTTCCGGGCAGGAATGTTTAAACTAAAAAGGCACATTAAAGAATGTGCCTTTTTAATTAATACTATTTTAATAATAACATTTTTCTAACATCAACAAATTTTGAAGTCTCAATTCTGTAAAAATAAGTTCCACTGGGTAAATTTATTGCATTAAACTGAACTGAATGATTACCGGCAGACATTTGCGATTCTAATACTGTACTTATCTTATTTCCAAGAATATCAAAAATCTCTATTTTTACGTTTGAACTTTGCGGCAGACCAAAAGCTATTTTTGTTGTTGGATTAAACGGATTTGGATAATTCTGATACAAAGAATACTCATTTGGAATTTCTTTTTCATCATAAACTGAAACATTTAAGAAAATATTAACCTTAAATGTTGAAATAACTTTTTCTCCGCTGGCATCCGAGATTTCAATGGTAACTTCAACTTCACCAAGAAATCCGTCAATTTCATCAATACTTATAATCCCGGTTTCATTATCATAAGTTATTATTAATGAATCGTTAGAAGTTGAAAAATCATACTCTAAAGTGTTAACTTCATCATCACTGTCAGAAACATAATCCCAAATGTTTATTTCAATCGGACTTTCAATATCATACTTTACAGTATCCTGAATTTCAGTAATCACGACAGGATCATTTACATTTTCAACAGTAAAAATAACCATAGCAGTATCTTTCATACTTGAAGGATCCGCAGCAATAAAGCTAACAGTATCAACACCAAACCAGTCTTCGTTAGGAACAGTTACGGTTGCAATTCTATTTTCAATTGTAATTCCTAATTCAGAATTACCTTCAAAACTCCAGGTAATTTCTTCATCTGTATTATCAACATCTTCAACAAAATCATCAAGATTTATGGTTTCAAAATTTCCGCCTTCGCTTATAGTTCTATTTCCTATTGCACTTACAACAGGTGCGTCATTATCAGATGTAACACTAAATACAACATTTGCAGAGTCAGTTCCGCCTTCCGAATCCGAAACAACAAATAATAGAGTTTCACTTCCATTCCATTCTGAATTAGGAATTGTAACAGTAGCTATTCTATTTTCATCAACCACTACAATTAATTCGGCCTGTCCGCTAATATTCCAGATTAAATCTGCATCAGCTGTATTTGCGTCTGTTACGTAATCATCTAAACTTATTTGAGCAAATGCTTCTCCTTCAATAACTGTCTGATCTGGTATTTCGGATAGAACCGGAGCAACCATTGGAGATATATTTCCATTTATAAAGTTAACTTGTATTGCAGATGACATATCTGTTATTTGATTAGTTCCGGTAAATTCTATATCAGAATTTCCGCCAAGATAGTTAAACTTTATATCGAACAATTTATCTGTAATAGTAATGGGACTTAAACTAAACCATGAGATAGCAAGTTCTCCGCCGTTATCATTTAATAAAAAATTCCCGGTAAATGGATTGTTCTCAACACCAACAAATTCTAAAACGTCTGTATCAAAAGCAACAAACATTGTTAATGAAGCAACTTCAGCAAGTGAATCAGATAAAACCGGTACAGTCACTTCATTTCCAACAACACCATAAACATTAGAAATTGTTAATGAAGGATTATTTGGATTAAAAGGATCTACTTTTACACTGCCATCAACAAAATTCATAGAAATTGCAGATGACATATCGGTAACCTGATTAGTTCCGGTAAATTCTATATCAGAATTTCCGCCAATATAATTAAACTTGATATCGAAAAATTTGTCTGTAATTGTTACAGGAGATAAACTAAACCATGATATTGCTATTTCTCCGCCATTATCATTTGCTAAAAAATTTCCGGTAAAAGGATTATTTTCAAATCCAACAAATTCTAATACACTAGAATCGAACGATATAAACATTGTTACAGAAGCAACTTCGGCAAGCGGAGCAGAAAGAACAGGTACTGTTATTTCGGTCCCGGGAACCGCAATTAAATCCGGGATAGTAACATTTGGATCATCCGGATTTACTACTGAATTTATTGTAAAAACAGCCTGATCTGTATCAGCGGCATTTTGTGGATCTTTAGCAGTGAAAGTAATTGTTTCTGAGCCAGTCCATAATGCATTTGGAGAAGTAACGGTAGCAACTCTATTAGTTATGGTAACAGTAAGATTAGAATTACCGCTCACTGTCCAAGTAATTTCTGTATCAACATTATTTAGATCTTCAACATAATCATCAAGATTAATTGTTGCAAAAGAGTCTCCTTTATTAATAGTCTGATTTGGAATATCGGAAACAACCGGAGGATTGTTAAATTCTATAACAGAAAAAGTTGCATTGCTTGCGTCATTAATTTCTACACTGTCTATACTTGTAATTTTTACACTGTAATCACCAGCTATTGTTAAATCGCCAGGTATTGTCCATGCAAAACTTCCGTCGCTCTCTGTAGTAGCAGTTATATCCGAATCATAACTACTGCTTTTTAACAATTCAATTTTAACATTACCATCTATATTATCAGTCCAGGTAATATTGTGGGTAGTTGATTGTTCCCAGTTTTCTCCGCCATTAGGATTTGTTAAGGTAATAAATAAAGGCGGAGCAGGCGCCACTGTAAAATCAGCGTCACTCATATCAGAAACATCCGCACTATCAACACTAATAACTTTTACTTTAAAATCGGATGATTCAGATAAACTATTATTAAGTGTCCATGAATAACTTCCGTCGCTTTCGGTAGATTCAATAATATTTTCCAAAAAAGAATCGGCTTTCCATAGTTCAATTTTTACATTCTCAGTAAAATTATCTGTCCATGAAATAGTATGGCTGCTTCCCTTTTCCCAAGATTCACCGCCATTAGGTGTAATTAGTTCAATTTCACGCGCCGGAGGAACTGAATTGTCAATTATACTACCGTTAACATAATTAATATCTAATGCCGCACTCATATTAGTAATTTGGTTTGTTCCGGTAAATTCAAGATCTGTATTTCCCCCCAGATACTTAAATCTTATATCGAATATTTTATCAGTTATAGCAACTGTTGAAAGACTAAACCAGGCAACACCAATTTTACCGCCATTATCATTTATTGTTGCTCCGGTAAATGGGTTATTCTCAACACCCACATACTCAAGAACATTTTTATCAAAAGAGATAAATAATGTTACGGAAGCTACTACCGGAAGAGGTCCGGAAGTGACTGGTATAACAACTTCATCTCCAACAGTAAGATCTTCCAAATTTGGCAGTGTTACATTAGTCTGCGCAAAAATTGAAGTAGCAAACAAAAATATTAATACAGGCAAAACAAATTTCAAGTTTTTCATATGTTATCCTTTTCTACTAGTTAAATAATATTAAACTTATATATATATGTAATATCTACATGTAAAATTGTTTTCTTTTAAGACATTATCGGGAAAAACATAATAACTATTTATCAACATTTTTTGATTAAGTTAATTTTTAGGATTCAAATGCCAAGAATACTGAGCCGTGACAAAAAATGTATGAATTATTATTATCAACTTCCATACCTAAATCAATTCCTACTAAATTTTAATGCAAATTTAATAAATAATTAAATTAATTATTTCATGATATTTAATCCAATTTATAAATTTTAGATATGGCTTATTCTAAATCTTAAGCAGTATTTTTATTAATTATAATGATGTTTTGTATTCTTTTTTTATCTTGCTGACTCTAATTTTCAACTATTCGGATGATTATTGAACTCGTTAAATAGCATATTCAAATTTCATAAAATAAATAATTTTATTTCAATAGCTGGTCAGCCAGGTAAAACAGAGTTTAAAACTGTTGCTGCAAACAAATTTGATTTGGTTATAAACATTAGAACTGATGAGGAAATGGATTCCCTGTTCGATGAAAAAAATATTGTTGAATCATTAGGGATGAAATATTTTCAAATTAATATGAGTTTGGATAATCCAAGAGAAGATTCCTTTCACAGGTTTTATGAATTATTAACTCAGCACAACGGTAAAAAGATTTTTATACATTGTAAAGCAAACAAGAGAGTATCGGCATTTACTGCTGCTTATTTAATTATTAAAAACAAAATTTCTGAGCCAGATGGATTTAATCTAATTTATAACATTTGGGAGCCAACAGACAATTGGTTAAAGTTCATTGAAGATCGGATAAAACAGTACAAACAACTCTAATTAAATCCCCTCAAAATAATTTTCGCTATTTATCTTAATTTTTTCAAAAAAAAGAGTTAAATATTTTTTACTTCTCCCGATTATGGTTATTGGATTCATTCTTTTAATAATTTATAATAAGGATATTCAAATGGGACTCACAAAAGATATCAAAATTCTACTTGTTGAAGATGCCTCAGTTATGAGAAAAATGGAAATCAAAACATTGAATGTACTTGGTTTCAAAAATATAATTGAAGCTGTTGACGGGAATGATGCTATCAATCAATTAAATAAACACATTGATGTGAAATTGATTATAAGTGACTGGAATATGCCTGAAAAAGATGGATTCGAACTGCTTCAATGGGTTAGAACAAATAAAGCTACAAAAGAAATCCCTTTTTTAATGGCAACCGGACGCGGTGAGAAAAAAGAAGCCAAACAGGCTAAAGAAGCCGGTGTTAGTGCTTTTATCTCTAAACCATTTAATAAAGATGAATTATTAGAAAAAATTGAAGAAGCATTTGGATTAAAAGAAGAAGAAGTAAAAGTTGTAAGAACTAAGGCTGATAGAACTTCGGGCAATGGTAAATTAAAAATAAACGCGGCGCATATTCAGATTACCGATCACTTAACTTTAGGCGTTTTAAAACATTTGATTTCTAAAGGCGATCTTAATCCGGCACATTTTGAACTTGAAACAGAATGTATGTCGAGCTGGAACACTGTTGCAAAAGCTCTGGAAGATGGTTCAGCCGAAGCAGCTTTTATTTTAGCACCTTTAGCAATGGATTTATATAATGATGGAACTCCGATAAATTTAATCCTTTTTGCCCATAAAAATGGCAGCTGTTGTGTCAGGAATAGCAAAGGAGGCAATTTTAGCGAAATGCAAAAAGATTTTTTCAAGGAAAAATCTTTTTATATACCTCACACAATGTCAATTCATAATATGCTTGGTCATATTTTCTTTAGTAATAATGATGTAAAACCAGGCGTCACAGGTCAGAAAGATGTTGATGTTGAGTTTGAAGTAGTAGCCCCCATTAAAATGCCCGAGTTTTTAGCAGAAAATTCTGATGCATGCGGATACCTTGTTGCTGAACCTCTTGGCACAAAAGCCATTGCGGCCGGTAATGCTGAGCTTCAATTTTTATCCAGTGAATTATGGCATGATCATCCGTGTTGTGTTTTAGCTGTTCAGCAGGATGTTGTAAAGGACTTCCCGGAAGCATTGGATGAGTTTACAAAAATGTTAGTTCATGCGGGAAAATTTATAGAAGAAAAACCCGGACTTGCGGCAGAAATAGCTGTTGAATTTCTTGATCCTAAAAAAGAATTAGGATTAAAAGTACCTGTGTTAAGAAACGTACTTACAGAACCTAAAGGAATAAAGACCAATAATCTTTATCCAAATAAATCCGATCTGGATCTGATACAAAAATATATGCATAATGAAATGGGTGTTGGTTCAATTATAGACATCGATAAATTTGTAGATATGAAGTTTGCCAATTCTGCGTGTACCGATTCCGACAAAAAAGCAAATAGAAAAACAACTATTGAAGAACTTACATCTAAAGCTAGAAATCTGATGCACCGGGATGAAGACTTTGCGGCAGATCAGTCTACCAAAGCACTTCTAAATCTTGAAGGGAAATACCTAAAGTTTGAACTTAACAAACAGCAATATGGTGTTGATATATTAAAAATAGTTGAAATAATTAAACTACCGCCGGTTACAATGGTGCCAAATACCAATAATTACGTAAAAGGTGTTATTAACTTAAGAGGAAGCGTTGTTCCGGTTATTGATCTGAGAATCAAGCTTAATCTAAAATCGGTTGATTACACTGACAAAACAAGAATAATTATTGTTGAAAACGAAGTAGACGGTTTATTGCTGCGTGTAGGATTAATAGTTGATAATGTTGCTTCTGTACATGATGTAGTTGCCAGCGAAATTGATGCTGCTCCAAGCTTTGGCGAAAAAGATAATAAAGACCATATTTTAGCAGTCGTAAAAACCGAAAAATCGGTGTATGTACTCCTTAATCTTGATACTATTCTAAAACCGGAAAAGAAATATTAAGAGATTTATTGTCACTTATAATAAAATAGATATAAACATTTTAAAATAAACATTTTGAAGTAATAATTATTATTAAAAAAAGAGTTTAGGTCTTTAATATTAATAATTATTTCCGATAATAAATCTAACATATTTTTTAATTAATCATTATTATGAGGAGAAGTTATGACAAAAGCAGTACGAATATTTTCTATAATCTTCATTTTAGCAGGCTTTCTTGCGGAAGATTATTTGGCACAATCCGATATAAACATCTTCGGGTTTTATCAGGCATATGCCAGAAAAGTTGATGGTGATTTCAAAGTAACGGGAGATGTTCCTTACTTTCACCCGCAGCTTGGTTTAATCACTCTTGAAGATCAGGTTTTACAGAAAGAAACAAACGATTTTACTGATTCACAGGTTCAGCAATTAAATCTTTTCTTTCAAAAAAACATTTCACCATCTTTTTCATCATTTGTAAATTTACAGATAGTTAATAATTTTAATTCGAAAAATATGTGGGGCGCATTTAGTCTTGAAGAAGCCTGGGTAAACTATCAATATAACGACGCGTTTAATGTTAAAGCAGGTTATTTGATTCCTAAGTTTAATTATCTTAACGAAATACAGAATAAAACCCCGCTTCTACCCTATTTAATAAGACCGTTAGTATACGAAGCTTCATTAACAAATATTGTTAATCCTACAGATTATTTGCCAACCAAAGCATTTTTACAAATATCCGGTTCAGTATTTTCCGATGAATTAACTTTTGAATATTCAGCATTTGTGGGGCCTTCAGAGGATAATTATATTGCAAATGATGTTGGTGATGGAGCCATTACTCCGGGCGTTGATACTACAAACTTCAAAACTTTTGGAGGCAGAGTTGGGATTTTATATTCAGACTTGAGAATTGGAACCTCATTTACAACGGATAAAGACAATCAAAAAGATATGGCTCCTGGAGATGATGTTAATAGAACCAGACTTGGATTTGATATTTGATATAGTATTGGGAATATGTTCCTAGAAGGTGAATATATAAGTGTTATGCTCGATTATGATGAAGAGGATATAGATAAATCATTTTATTACGGTTTAGCAGGTTATAATTTTAATGAAGATTTTTTTGGTTATGCTACTTATAGTACAATCAAAGATCAGCAGGTTAATTTTCTAAAAGATGGTTTAAAAAGTATTGTTATAGGTGCGGGATATAGACCAACTTTTGGAATTGTAATAAAAGCCGAATATGGAAATTATTTTATTTCTGAAGGAACAACAATTCCACTAATGATAGATCCTGCAATTCCGCCAATAGATGCAAACATAGAATTAGATTTTACAAATATAAGTTTAGCTATAAGTGTAATTTTTTAAATAGGAGAATAAAATGAAAAACATAAAAATATTATTACCACTGTTTCTTCTATTTATATTTGCGTTAAATATAACCAGTCAGGCACAGGTTGCGATTATTGCAAATAAATCAGTTACAGAAAGCAGTATAGATAAAAATACATTATAAAATATATTTCTATTAAAATCATCAAGTTTGGGAAGTACTAAAGTAAAACTTTTTGATTATTCTATCGAGAATTCAATAAAAATCAGCTTTCTTGGAACCATCGGTAAATCGAGCCTGGAACTTAAAAAAGCATGGTTAAAGGCAAAATTAACCGGAAAAGGTAACCCACCTGCAACAGTTGGTTCGGAAGATGAAATGATTAATAAAATAGCTTCAACTCCGGGTGCAATAGGTTTTATTAGCAGCAGTAAAGTTAATGACCAGGTAAAGGTTTTGGCAACATTTTAACAATATATGTTTTTATATCCGGTATTTAATATTAATACCGGATAATTACTTAACAAATTATATGTTTATCCGAAGATAGGTTTGCAGGAAAAATAATTAGGAGATTAGATGCAAAATTTATTAACATTACTTAAAACCTCAATTAAGACAAAATTACTTGTGATGGCAATTGTTCCTTTACTTGCAATTGTAATTTTTGCTTCAATCTATTATCCAAGTAAAATGAAGACCCAGGCTATTACAGATGCAGGGGCTAAAGTACACACTTTAAGCGAAATGCTTGCGTTTTCAGTTGGAGCCGGATTAAGCAACGGTGATTTTGAGTTAGTTCAAACCGCATTTGACTGGGCTAAAAAAGATCAGAATACATATTACATTGTAATTATTGATGATAGCGGTGAAGTATTAATTGAACATAATCCGAACAAATTAAATGTTGATCATGCTAATTTACCAAAGAGTCTTTTTGATGAAGAAACCAATTTATTTAAAACAAGCTTAAACATAGTTTATGCTGATACTGAGTATGGTAAAATTGGTGTTTTCTATTCACTTGAAACTGTTAACGCCGAAATTAATAGTAATTTAATAATTTCCCTTATAATTCTATTAACAATATTGGCAATAAGTACTGTAGTAATCTTTATACTGTCAAGAATGATCAGCAACAATATTATATCGCTTAGAAACGCGGCTGTAGAAGCAAGCTCGGGTAATCTTGATGTAGATATTGATACATCGGGTGAAGACGAAGTTGGCGATCTCTCTAAGGCATTTGAAAAGATGCTGCAAGAAATTAAAGCTTCATCTGAGGCACTTGAAACAGAAAAATCCCAGGTTGAAAAGAAAGTTGAAGATGCTGTAAGAGAATCTGAAAATACTAAAAACTATCTATCAAAAAGTATTGAAATTATTTTAGCGGTAGTTGAAAAACTTTCTTCCGGTGATTTAACAGTCCAGGTTGATATTAACAGTAAAGATGAAATTGGCAAATTATCAAGTGAACTGAATTCTGCTATAGATAATGTTAGAAATCTCCTTCTCGAAGTAAAACAAGCTGTTGTATCAACAATATCTTCTAGTAACGATATTACATCGGCAACGGAAGAAATGGCGGCAGGTGCTGCTGAACAAAGTGCACAGACCAATGATGTTGCGGCGGCAGTTGAGGAAATGGCCAGAACAATTATAGAAACTACCCAGAATGCCAGTAATGCGGCTCAGTCTTCTCAGAACGCCAGCGAACAGGCCAGAGTAGGTTATGATAAAGTTGAAGAAACAAAGCGCGGCATGGAAGAAATTGTTGCATCCACACAACAAACCGGCAAAGTAATTGAAAGTTTGACAGGTAAAACTGAACAGATTGGTGAAATTGCCCAGGTTATTGATGATATTGCTGATCAGACAAACTTGCTTGCGTTAAACGCTGCAATAGAAGCTGCCCGTGCCGGTGAACAAGGACGCGGTTTTGCGGTTGTTGCCGATGAAGTTAGAAAGCTTGCCGAAAGAACAACTAAGGCGACAAAAGAAATTGCGGAAACAATAAAAGATATTCAAAATGAAGCCAGACAAGCTAACCAGTCCATGACAATTGCCGAAAAATCAGTTATAAATGGTATGGAAAGAACTAATGAAGTATCGAACGCGCTACAGGAAATCTTAAATAATTCTGAAAGTGTTGCTGCCGAAATTGAGCAGGTTGCGACTGCAAGTGAAGAACAATCGAGCACGGCCGAAGAAATTAGTAAAAGTATTGAAATGATAAATAATGTAACCAGAGAAACTTCAAACGCAATTGAAAATGTGGCACGTTCTGCTGAAAACCTACATGGATTAACCCAGAACCTTGGTGATCTCATTAGCAGTTTCACAATTGAAAAAGAAGGCTTAGTACATCATAGTTCTTCATTAGAGCAATATTAAATTTTATTTACGGGACTCTTATGAGTCCCTGATCTTTCCCTCAATCAATAGACAAATCCAAGAAAAATAACAGAATAACAAATTCAATTATATTTATAACAGCTTCCTTTTAATCTAATTTCTTCTAATTAATGAATCTCTTAAGACAGAATTACTCTCTTCAAAAAAGCTAATATTATTTTTTTTTGAACCGCTCACTATTAAGTCTACGATAGTATTATTTTTATTTACATTTTTCTCAGAAATAATTATTTTTGTACTAATATTAAAAAGTAATACCCAGCCTGGTTACAAAAATATTACAAAGAAAAGATTAAATATGTCGAATGATATTTTAACACTACTCTTATCATATGAGTTTATAAGTACTGCTCTGGTGATTCTTGTTATTCTAATAGGAATTTTATTCTTATTTAAAGGTACAGGCGGACAGGAATCGACTATTGTTATCCCTCAAGAATTACTGAATGACGAGCTGCCTGATAATTATTATACCGGAGATATTAAATATCTTCCTAAGCAGGCATCTTCAATTGATGATATTAAATCAACATTCAGTAATTATACTTAAGTATAACTTTTAACTTAGTCTTAATTTTGATATATTTGTCATCTTGTTTTCGGAGAGGTGCGAGAGTGGTTGAATCGGCTCGCCTGGAAAGCGAGTATACCTTTACGGGTATCGAGGGTTCGAATCCCTCTCTCTCCGCAAAAGCCCTTTGTTTATAACAACTTAGGGCATTTTCTTACGGTAATGCCTTCTGAAACTCCTACAATTATAGCTAATCTTACTATTTTTTTGCTTTTTCTTTTCGTGTTATTACTTTAATATCCAAATTTATAAATAACTTCTAAAATTATTTGATTTAGTTTTGTACAACTAATAAAATTGGGAAAAAAATCTTTTAATTGATATTAAAATACGATCAGATTTTTATGAAACCACTCCAGAATCCAGCGGAACCGGAGCCATTTTTCAACTAATATTATTCAACTTCCTCAACACAAAGTTCTTTATTCTTAATTGCAAAAGTAGTTTTTAACACTAGTATTAATATCATAATATTCAGGAAAATAAAAACTGTCCATGATAAAACCTTAAAAAATGGAGACCCGGATTCTTCATACATTAAAAGGGTGCCTATTGCTAAAGCATCCAGAGGAATTGAATACGCCCACCATGGCAAATTAAATTTCAGCTTAATGAACATTTTAGCCTGAAATAAGAGCAGAATGAATAAAAATAATCCAAAATAGTAAAGAATATTCCCAAAAGGAGTTAACCCTCCTAGAAGTTTTGTTAGCGCAATAAAACCAATTACCGGAGGAGCAAACAAAAAGAAAAGAGTTGGCAAAAGTTTCTGCGGAATTGGATTATGAAATATTACTCTATTCATTACTAAAATTGTCAGGATAAGCCACCAGAAAAATCCAATACTGAAGAAGAATCAAGAGAGTTCGGCATCAAAATGCTTAACACCGGCATTATACTTCCAACTACGGGTATAAACCAAGAGGGATTTATATGATGAATCTGAAATTTTTCATGCTTTATCCAGGCAGACATTATAATTATTGTAAAAACAAATTGGACAACAACTCAGCCCCACCATAAGTATTCTGACACAGGCAGATCTTTTCCTAAAAATATTTAACTTGTTATTAAAAATAATTTGGCAATAATCGGGAAAAATTTAACTTAATCGGATGATCAAATTCTTTTTTTACCTCTTCATGGTATTTAATTAGTTTTGCCAGATATAGCACCAAAACAGTAAAAATTACAACTAATGAAATAATTAAAAGATAATTACTTATAACAATGGGCAGATGAAGTATATTTTCAGCTTTTGCCATGCCAGGGTAAAGCCAATTAAACCCAGACAAATAGCCAAAAATGAAATTGAAAAATTTTTCAATCTGCTAACAGTAAATTGTTCCTTGTGCATTATAAATATCCTTGAAAATAATTTTTATTGCACGCTATTATTTTATGGTTACTTTTCAAGCAATAAAAGACAAGAGGTGCCAGATTTGTTTACAATTTTTTGTTTAATTCTAAAGCCAGATTTTAGGGCAAGAGCTTCAGCACCTCCGTTTGCAATAAAGTTTTTAAAGTTATTGAAATGATCGTTGCCCGCTAAAAATTCGATAATATAGTCTAAAAATCCGTATAGGTTTCTTGGATGAGGTACCAAATACTCCCCAATAATAACATATTTAGCAACATTAAACAGAGATTGCAGCAACTCTATCCTTTCAGCAGAATTCATTTCGTGAAGCACATATGTAAGCACTGCATAATCATACTTTACACTATTATTTAACATTAAAGCATTTGTATGTTCAAATTCTATATTTGAATGATTTTTAGATAATCTGCTTTTAGCAAGAGTAATATTTTTTTCAGATAGGTCAATAGCTTTAATAAAACTGCATTTATCAGCTAAATTAAACGCCATTCTTCCCGTACCACAGCCAATATCAAGCAGAGAAGAGTCTGCTTTAATTAAATCCCTTATCTTTGCAAATAGTTTATCCTGGTTAGGCGCAATAACAAAATCATAAAACAAACCATCGTACCAGTGATTTTTATTAGTATCCACATAAAACTCACATTTTAAGATTATATGATGCGAAAGTATCAAAAAGGGTTCGATAGACCTAAAATATAGATGACATTATAATAAAAAATCAAAATTAAAAAACATATTAAAAGTCGATAATGAATATAAAAATATGTTGATTTCCCGGAGACATTTATGCTTAACTTCTAAAATATCAATCTAAAGAAAAAATTAATAATCTATTCTATTTTGGTAGAAATTATACCGCTGACAGAAAGGTCTGATCTGTCCCAAAGAAGTTAGATATAAAATTAGTAATATGTATTGTTAATTTAAAATCTGTGTCTCATTTCTTTCGGTGTTAAATACCCAATAGCCGAATGCAATTTCCTGATATTATAAAATCCTTAGATATATTAGAAATTCCCTCTCTGTAAAGCCATTCTTGTTTTTCGGAAATTATAATGTCGCTAATCAATCCACTTATTAAAATAAATATCTTAAATTAAAAGAAAGAATAAATAGCTTATTTGATTAGATTGTATGATGAATTAGAAAAAATATTTTAATCTAAATTTGAAAACAACAATTAAGTAATAAGAATTTATTTAGTAAATTTTATAAAAAGAAATTAACATTATAGGAAAAGAAAATCATGAGAAATTTTGCTGGAAGCAGTAGATCTGAAAAATCAAAAGATTCTAAGAAAAGGGATAATAAACGTTCGGGAAAATCTACTATGCACAAAGCCACATGCAGTAGTTGCGGTAAAGATTGTACAGTTCCCTTTGCCCCTACAAGTGGCAAGCCAATTTTTTGCAGCAATTGTTTTGATAAACATGAAAATGAAGATTCAAGAAAATCAGGCAGAGACAGAGGCGATAGAAAGTTTAAGAGCGGAGATTCAAGAAAAAGAAGTTTTAATGATAGAGATTCTGCAATGTATAATGTAGTGTGTGATAGTTGCGGAAAAGATTGTGAAGTCCCTTTCCGTCCTACACAAGGGAAACCAATTTATTGTGATAAATGTTTTGGAAATGAAAAAGGATCGGAAAACAGAAATAACACTGATCAATTTAAAAAAGAATTCGCGGTATTAAATAAAAAGCTTGATAGGATTTTGGAAATTTTAATGCCTGATAATGATCAAGATGAATTAGAATAATCAGAATTTTAACAAAATGTTAAAATGTGAATTGCGAAAAAAATGATTAAAATAAAAGAAGTGATCTATATACTTCTTTTATTTTAGTTTAGTTCAAAGTATTCATCACAATCATTTTTAAATGTAATTATTTACTTGTAAAATATTGAGAAAGTCTTAATAATTGATGAGTGATTTAATGTATCAATTCTCGCCTCAGCTTCATTATAACCGATTATGATTTCTTTATAATTTTTCCCGTTATAATCTTCACATGCCGCTCCAAGAATAATTTTTTCCTCAGCATTATTAAAAGTATAATTTAGTAATTTTACTCCCCAGCCATTCGGACAAGAAGTTGTATCCGATTTTTGTAATCCGGTTTTAACATTGTCGGATCCTACTTTATAAGTTGTAAAGTAAATTTTTGTATGCGGTCTTGAATAAAACTGATATGTAGTATCCAGGATTTGAACTTCCATTCTTATATCAGCGTTAAGCTGGATAAAATCGGATGGTTCTGTTAAATTATCTTTGCACCCCATTATTAAATATGCAAAAATGAAAACCGATATATAAAAACGAGTAAATTTCAATTATTGTATCCTCATAGTGTTCCTATTCAAGTCTGATCAACTAGTGATCTGCACCTAAAAATTAGACACTAAACTACTAATATGTATTGTTAAGTTCAAACCTGTATCTCATTTCTTTCGGTGATAAATAATCAATAGCAGAATGCAGTCTTCAGGTATTATAAAATTATTCTAGGTATTGAAATATTACAAGTTCAGTAGTCTAAAAATTTAATATTATTCACTGTATGCCATTCTGTTTTTAGTTTATGGGGAAATGATTAGACAGCCTAGGCAGTCAGGCAACAGTTCCCTTTTCTTACTACTTTATGTTCATCTTTTAGGATTACATCAGACAAAAATCTCTATTTCTTGGATTCATTAATTTCATTCAATAATTCAGATATTTCGCTATTATCAGGATTTAATTGTTGTGCGTTCAATAAAGCTTTTTTAGCTGAATCTACATCCCCTTTTAATCTATATGAGAACGCTAAATCAAAATAAACATGCCACGAATCAGGGTACTCTTTCTGATTGAATAAATATAATTTTTCCGATGCATCTGCATCATAATCAATTAACATTCTGCCCAAGGCACTTATTTCCTCTTCACTATAATCATATTTGTTAAAATTAGTATCCTTATGATTTTTGTAGGTTGAGATTGCTGAATCGATGTTGTCCTGTAAAAATGTGTGTAATAATTTTGTTGGTTCTGAATAATTTAATCTCTCATTTACCGCATAATTATTTTTCTGTGAACTCAGATTCAATAGTTTGTTATTCGATTTTAAATTCTTGTTTAAAGTTGCATCAAAAAAAGTAAAAGCACTCTCACAAATAAATTGATAACTAGTTGAAAAATTATGTCTTATTGTATCGGGGTTACAATTATCAAAATATGTCCAAAACGATACGAAGCCAAAATGGGATAGATGCTGCATTCGAAAAAAGAATTTATTTTTTGATTTTATTGAATTAAAATAAGGATATATTGATTGGTTGCTATAATTGCCCGCTAGAAAGTATGGGATTTCTGTTTTGGATATATCATAATCTTTTAATTTTGAAAGAGAAATAAATAGTGAATATTCATGACTGCCATCCATGCTAAAAACAGCTTTTACATTATTATGTTTCATTTGAAAGATAGAGGTTGCTAATCCACCGGTACTAAAACCTAGTAACCCAACGTTTGAACAATCGATGTTAATACTCTTTTCGGCGTAATCGAGAATAAACTCCATGTCTTCAACTTGTGCTAAAATACTTTTTTCTAAATCTTTACGTTCAATTGAATTAGGGCCTGCTGAAGGAACCGAAATAACATAGAAACCATGACTTGCCAAATATTCACAAATAATATGATTTTGAATTGGTGATTTACTGTTGGATGGAGCATAAATGATTAATGGAAATTCACCTTTTTCAATTGGAAGATTTAAACATGCTTTTACAGGAGACTCAAGGATTTCTTGGGTATTAATATTCAATCCAATAGCATACTGCTTTTGAGCAAATTGAGCATATGCATTTAAGAAATTGTAACTATCATTTTCTACTAAATCTTTCGTTTTTGAAAAATCTTCCCTAATTGAAATTAAGTCGATGTATTGCTTGTAATTCATATTAACTATTTCAGATTCTTCGTTTGAAGGGTACCAGAAATTTATTAACATAGGACGAAAAATTGTATCCTGGTTATAAACATAAAAACGTGTTGTATCATATTCTTCATAATATCTGAAACCGACATTATATTTATTTTCTTCCATATTTGATTTACAAAGCAGATGAGTATTTACTATTAACAATAAAAAAATTGCAAGTTTTGTAAATGACATATAGCTTATTTGTAAATTCATTAGTGAGTAAAAAGTTATAATTATTTGTCTCATCTGACTATCCCAATTATTATGTGTGATCTACTTTAATATAGATAACTAAACTATCGAAAAGTTGCCCCGGTTGGTAAATTATTTTAAAAATATTCAGAGTTACACATAACTGATTCCATGGATTATTAAGAATCACTTGCTGGATTGGGAGATAATACGGACTTGTTGGAGTTTTGTTAGTTTCAGTTGGTTATCGAGATAAGCCTTTTACCATTATACTATTTCTTTATGTCCACTTTTTACGGCTCACATCACTTATAAAAAAGGTCCGATAAACGGACCTTTTTAATTCTAGAAATAAATATTTCTTTATTTAAGAAGCATCATTTTTCTAACATCCATAAATTTAGAACCATCAATACCAACCGCTTCCAATCTGTAAATATACATTCCACTTGATAAATTAAGCGCATTGAAATTTACTGATTGAGTTCCTGCTGCCATATCCCGGTTAACTAATGTTTTAACTTCCTGACCTATAACATTATAAATTTTCAAAGTTACATTTGCGTTCACTTTTAATGAAAACTTTATAACAGTTGCAGGATTAAAAGGATTTGGATAGTTTTGCTCCAACGCATATTCATTTGGTAAATTGTTTGTATTAGAAATATCAGTAAATGTACTATCCATTCTAATATTATCTATAATCCAATTGTCACCGCCGGCAAATTCATCATTAGGATCACCAAAATTAGGAACTACAAATGCGATGTATGCATATTTACCCTCTATAGCAGAAAGATCTATCACTTTATTTAATACAACATCGTAGCAATCTGATTCTTTAACTGAATCGATAACAACAAAATCCGAAGCATCCGTTTGACTGCCGGTTGATACCATAACTTTTAACATTGATCCAAAATCATTATCCGGCGTATTCCAATCGTCCTGCACAAAGAAATGTAACGCGGACAAATCACCATCCAATTTTAATGCAGGTGTAACCAGGTAACAATCCGATTTTGTATTGTAATTAGCCATATAAGCATGGTTAGCACCAGTATATGGTTTATAGGAGCTTTGTGCCCATGGTTCTGTCGGATTACCCGCTTCAACATTAGCCGCAAATGTTACCCAGCCTTCTGTTAACCATTCGCCTTCAAAATCCTCATTCAATTCGGATAATGCTAATATTGGCATAGAAAGATCGGCATCTGTAAAAGAAGCTAACCCATTATTTGCTCCAAGTATAAATATAATAAGTGTTCCATCTTCTTGAAATTTATAATCGACTGATCCTGTTCCATTACCATTAGCTGTTACACCAATTGAAGGAGTGTAACCAACCAATGAAGTGCCTTCTTCTGTTAGGTTAATTACAGCAACTTTTTCAAGATCACTATTTCCGGAAACATCCGGTAAATAAGCTAATAGAACTTCCCCGTCACCATAATCTTTATAAACAACTTTTGTTGCTCCGGTAGCAACTATTGAAGTTGCAATTGTATCAATCAGGCTTCCATCAGCATTAAAATGGATTAAAGGATTACCATAAGATTTTACATATATGGTTCCGTCATTAGCCTGGGCAACATTGGGAACTGATCCTAATGTCAGATCTGCCAATGTAATTTCTGAAGAAGTAAAATTTGCACCATTATCCGCTGTAGTAAATTTAACAACTTTGTTAGTACCGGAAGCTGCTGCATAAATTGCTATTGAGTTATCAGCCAAACTACCATAAGAACTGAACATATCTCCCAGTCTGGCACCGCCGGTATAACTTAACAGTGTATCCCATTTAGCATCTGTTGTATTATAACTGTAAACCATAAAAGGTGCCGCTTCATTAGCGTTTAACGTCATATTACAAACTAATAATTTACCATCGTCTGTATATTCTGCACAATTAACCGGAAAATATCCTGTTCTAGCTGCTGGTGTTGGAATTGCGTCTAAACTATCTCCGGTTATAGCTGAATGTACTTGAATAAAATGCTCACTTCCGTTTCTTGATACGACATATACTTTACCATCGCCATATGCCATTCCCCTTTCAGTATTTGAACCGAAGTATGAAGGAATATTTTCGCCAGTTAATGACCATGGAGTAAACGCCACCATTGGATCAAACTTTAGTAATTGCGAATCATCAAATGCCGCTATTCCATTGTTTGTTCCAAGTAGATAAATAATTAATGTCCCATCAGCTAATTGATAATAATCAATAGATCCGGTTCCGTTACCATTAACAATATTTCCAATTGAAGGTGTATAATAAAGAATTTCAGCTTTCTCAGCGCCTTCAGTAATATTAACTAATGCAACTTTTTCAAGACCGCCATTTCCTCCTACATCAGGCAGGTATGCAAATAAATATTCAACACCATCAATCTCAGCAATTTTTATCTTGGAAATTCCTGTTCCAACTACATCTGTTGAAACTTCTGCAACCTTAGAACCATCCTGATTGAATTGAACCAGAGGATTTCCGTAAGATTTAACATAGATTGTTCCATCATTTGCCTGAGCAACATTAGGAGCCGATCCTAAAGTAATATCTGCCAATGTAATTTCTGTAGCAGTAAAACTTGCACCATTATCCGATGTAGTAAATTTAACAACTTTGTTAGTACCGGAAGCCGCTGCATAAACTGCTAACGAGTTATCAGCCAGACTTCCATAAGCACTGAACATATCTCCCAACCTGTCACCGCCGGCATAACTTAACAGCGTATCCCATTTAGCTTCTGTTGTATTATAACTGTAAACCATAAAAGGTGCTGCTTCATTAGCGTTTAACGTCATATTACAAACCAGTAAATCTCCTTCTCCAGTTGATTCAGCAGCATTAACGGGGAAATATCCTGTTCTTACAGATGGTGCTGAAATTGTATCAGTCAATTCGCCTGTTGCGGCATTATGAACAAAAATATTATGAGTTTCACCATTTCTTGAAACAACATAAACTTTTCCATTAGCGTATGTCATTCCTCTTTCTGTATTTCCGCTAAAATATGAAGGAATTGCAGAATCCGTTAAAGTCCATGCTTCTACATTATCCATAGGATCCGGAGAAAATGTAAACGCTTGTATGCCATTATTAGTGCTCAAAACAAAGATTTGAAAAGTACCGTCTTTATTATCCTTAACAGCAACATCACCAGTTCCGTTAGCGTTATTATTAACCCGCATAGAAGAAGTAATAACAAAAGTTGCCGCATTTTCTAAAACGCCGCCAATAACTTTAACCACTTTTGCATTTTCATTTCCTTCGCCATATTGGAATGAAACAAAGTACTCATTACCAAAATTATCTGTTATATATCTAATTGAATTGGAGGAAGTAGAAACAACTTCGCCTGATACTGTTCCTAAATCATTACCATCAGTATCAAATTTCTTAGGATTTAAGCCAGTCGCATTATAATAAAAACTGCCATCATTTAAAGCCCCTACAGAAGCACTTCCGCCAGTTATACCTACGTCTATAGTTTCAACTGTAAATGAGGCTCCGTTATCATCGGTAGTAAACTTTGCAACATCGTTTGAATTTGATGACGCAAACCATAATGCGGCACTATTATCAGAAAGTGAGCCTGATACAGAGAATTTATCTCCAAACCGGCCAGTTAAAGCTTCATCAACTACATTTACCGCAGTGGCTGATTCACTTTCCCATTTATAAACTTTTAAGTTCCCGTTAATAGAAAGATTACAAACAAAAATAACCCCGTCCTCAGAAACAGCAACATCACTTATGTGATATATTCCGCCGTTAACTCCGGTAGCATCTAATATACCAAGTGAATCTCCGGTTTCGCCATCCAGTATATAAATATTATTTCCACCATTTCTGCTTGCAACTAATATTCTATCATTCCCATCAATATTGCCGTAAGCAAATCCGCGTGTAAGATCTGATGTATCAAACCAGGATGGTAAATTGTTATTTAATGCAGATTTTTCCCATACTTTTGTGAGTTGTCCAAAAGTTGTACTAATTGAAATAAGTAAAAAAAGTGTTATAAGAACTCTTTTCATATTGAACTCCGGTTTTGAATAAATAATTAAATTGACTTTAATAGTTAGTTATAGCTGAATAAATACATTCCTCCACGAATTAATTAAATATCTAATTCATACAATGCGAATGCACCCTGAGTCCCCAATATGAATGTTGTTAATAATTTATGTTTTCGAATATTACTCCGTTTTTCTGAACAGTAAAAGTTCTAATTATGTGCTTCCATTTTCAACTACACGATTAGGTAGTCTTATTCCTCTACTTTAACTTCTGTTGAAAGATGGCGGTACCAGAAATAATATAAGCCAATTGATAAAACTGCTAATACAACTAAAAGAATTAGAAAAGACTCCCATCTTTTAAGAACAATTGTCATTAAACATAAAAATAAAACTAACTGCCAAGGGAGAGCAAAAAATGTGGCGATAAGATCCCTTCTATTCTCTTTACCAATTTTTAATAATGTATTTTCAACTAATTTGCTTTTAACATTAGACCAAAAACCAAATGGTCTGGTAGTTTTATAAAAGTTTAAAAGTATTTTCTCGTCGGTAGGTTTTGTTGTAAATGTACCAATTAAAGTTCCTATTAGTGATATACCTGTAACAAACATGAACGCATAGTATTCAGTTATGTCAGGAAATACTATTTTTTGAATTATCGCCGCAATCATACCTCCGGCTACTCCGGCTGAAAAACCATATCCGTTTAACCGCCACCAGTACCATCTTATAAGAAGTGGGACAATTAATCCGGCTCCAATACTCATTGTAAGCCAACCCCAAATATCATTGATACTTGAAACATTCAGGGTTAAGAATAATCCGGCAAGTACCATTAATACAGATGCTCCGCGACTATGTCTCATTAGTTGCTTCTGTGATGCCTCTGGTTTAATAAACGCCTGATAAATATCTTTAACCCAATATGAAGCTCCCGCGTTTACAATAGAATCGAAAGTAGACATTGCGGCTGCCATAAGTCCGGCAACTAATAAACCTCTTACCCCGATTGGAACTAATTCCAAAATAACAATTGGCAATACTTTTTCCGGGTCTTGAATTATTACACCAGATGCTGCGCCATAAGAAATGCCCATAATAGCTATAGCCGCAATAAAAGGCCATCTGAAGGCCAAAAGGAACGTCCAGAACAATGATAGAAGACCAGCTTCCCTATCGCTTCTGGAAGCAAAAAATCTTTGCAGCATATATCCGCCGGTTCCGCCGGCACCCTCTATAATTACTTTAATAATATAGAAAAGTATCGCAATTCCAAAAAGATTATATATTGAATAGGAGGAATTCTCCGGCATATTTAAATTCCATTGCGGAATTATACTGGTCCATTGATCTTTATTTGTTTCAATTGGTATAAAGCCTCCTCCTTTAGCAGGAACCGAGATAGTAAAGTTATCGGGCAAACTGAATTTTGTAATTGAGATATAACAGATTATTATTATTGTGCTGAGTATTAAAACACCTTGAAACACATCCGTCCAGACTACACCGTACAATCCGCTTGTAACTGTATAAATCATAGCCAGAACTATCATTAAAGAAGCTGCCCAAAATTCTGGAGGGAAACCAAGCAAATGAGGAAATCCAAGAAATTCTCCTATAAACTTACCAGTTCCAACGGCAAAATATGTAACAATTGCAACGGAACTAAATATAACCGCAATAGCTGTTATTAACCTGGCTATCTTCCCTTCCTTTCCATCACCAAATCTCAATTCCATCCATTCTGCCAGAGTCATAGCTTTAGAACGTCTGTTCCATTTGCCCATAAAGATCATAAAAAACGCCATTACCAAAACAAGTCCGCCGCGTATTTCAATAAAAAAGCCCATTGCGCCAAATGCATACAGAAGTGCTACATTTATCATCGTACCGCTAACATCCAAATTTGAAGCCATGCCGGAAGCGCCCAGCACCCACCATGGCATTTTCCTATTTCCCAAAAAATATGAGTTAATACCGTCTGATGCTTTTTTTTGAAAATATAAACCAACACCAACCATCGATAACAAATAAATTACAACAATTAAATAATCTAAAAATGCCATACTCATTTTCCTTTAGAGATAATCACGTTCTCCAGAACAATTTTCTTTTTGTGCAATAAGAAGTAAACATTATAACAAATGATGTAAAAATCACTCCTTTCAAAAAACCAAGTAACGGATTGATTGCTAAATAATTTAAGAGTGAATTGAGATTAGTTAAAGCTAGTACAGGTGTAATTAAAGTGTGCCCCGCAATGTAAGCTATCATTGGATTTTGCCCATTCTCAATAATACTGTTAACAAATTTACCTTTCCCCAGATAATCAATTATAATTGAGAAAAACATGTAACAGTAAATTGCCAGTCCTGCAGTAACAAAATAATAACTAAGCGTTGGATGATCTTTTTTTATGCCGCCTTCAAATGCTTCGAAAAAGAAACCAAGTATTAACCAGTAAACACCCCATTTAAACAGACTGTTATATAATTTATCAGTAGCAGTAGTACTTCCTTTAAATAATTGCAACCCGGACAAAACTAAAATAACATTTAGTATCAGAGTAACATTTACGGATCTTGTAAATAATCCGTATAGATTAACTACAATAAAACCAAATAACAATAATACACTTATATAAGGTTTGTAAATAGTATTTTGGGAATATTCGCTTTTGGATTCTTTCTTCCATTTATGAATTAAATCACCAATAACTGTTCCCGGGATAACAATAAATAAATACTGCATGTAATAAAGCTTATATAACCAGGGGAATGGAGAGAAGTCCCATATAATCTGCGTGAAACTGCCATCCGCCGAATGAGACAATCTTAGAGCTAATATTATCCCCAAAATTCCTAATCGAAGTAAAAGGTTATCTTTAGTATATAACCATATAATTGATCCAAAGACTGCAACATTAGCTAACACGAGAATTATAATATCACTTCTATAAAGCGAAAATCCTTTCTCATTAATTAATTCAAAAATTACCAGTATTAAAATCCCCCCAACATAACCGCCAATCTTTACAATCCGCTTAAAACTATTGCTATAACTATCCGATAATCTTAAAAGCATTGGGAACAACAATAAAAATCCAACTATAGAAATTATCCAGGTTAATGTTGTTGGGTTTGAATTAATTGACCAGGGTTTAATATGCTGAATATAAATTGCAAAAACCGCGAGCAGCAATCCTCTTTGAATAGAATGAAGACTTAGTTTCCACTTTACAATTCCTTTTTCAAGTTTGCCGTTTAATGCCAGTGGGAATGCCGCACCCATTGCAAATAGGAAAAACGGGAAAACAAGATCAACCCATGTTATACCCGGTAAATTTGGATTAAATATATGATTGGGAGGAGGAACCTGGGCATGATACATCCAGTTAGGCAATAAACCTCCGTGCGGAATACTTCCAGAAAGTATCATCCCTATTATTGCAATACCGCGCAAGGCATCTAATGCAAACGCTCTTGAAGTTTTTTCTTTGCTTTTCAATTTTCACCTTAGCTAAATTGATTGATTTAATTTGAGATCACCGATGAATAAATACTATTCCATTAAACTTATTTTTGAAAATTATTTTTAATGTATATTTAGATGACAAATTAATCAGGTTGTGTTAATGCTAATTTTTACTGCTGCATTAAATTCTTATTATAGACAGCTAAAAACAACTACACAATAGGGTAGTTTTATAAGTTATATTTTATCAATAGATTAGGAATAATTGAATAAATTCGCATGAGATTACAAATCGTAAAATATCATTTCTTAATTTTTCTACTAATCATGTTAACTTCATTTTCCAAAGGAGAAGAGGTTAAGTTCGAAAGAGTTTCGGTTGATAAAGGATTATCTCACAGTTCTGTTTTTGCGATTCACCAGGATTCAAAAGGATTTTTGTGGTTCGGTACTCAAAACGGACTTAATAAATATGACGGGTATGAATTTAAAATTTATAGAAATGATCCGGATTATTTAGGTAGTATTTCACACAATACAATATTTTCAATTACTGAAATTAAAAGCGGCGAAATTTTAATAGGAACTCTTGGCGGCGGATTAAATATTTTTAATCCTGTAACAGAATCTTTTACACATTTTGTTAATGATGAAAATAACCCGATGAGTATTAGTAATAATAACGTTCGCTGTATTATGGAAGACTCTGAGGGTACTATTTGGGTTGGGACTGACAATGGATTAAATGTTTTTAATCTCGCAGAAAAAAACTTCACACAGTTTTTGCACAATCCCTCCGATTCTTCAAGTATAAGTGATAATAATATATGGTCTATATATGAAGATTCTAAAAACACAATGTGGATAGGCACATATAACGGACTAAATAAAATTGTTTCTAAAAATCCATTTTGCTTTAAACAATACAACAGTACAAATAATAAAAATAGCTTATCGCACAATTATATCTGGGCTATATGCGAAGACGCGGATAATAATCTTTGGGTTGGTTCCGATAACGGTTTAAACATCTATAATAGAAACAATGATAATTTTACACGTTTTTTTAATAATAATAATCCAAATAGTTTAAGCCATAATAAAGTCTGGTCTTTTCTGAAAGATGAGAACCAGGATTTGTGGATTGGGACTTTAGGCGGCGGATTAAATAAACTTGTTAACCACAAAGACAAATCCTTTAGTTTTCAGAATTTCAAATCGGATCTTAATAATCCAAATAGTTTAAGTCATAATTATGTCTGGTCTTTATTCCAAGATAGATCAGGTGTGTTATGGATAGGTACAGATGTTGGTTTAAGTAAATATGACAGAACAAAATTCAAATTTAATTTATTAAAGCATATCCCGAATAATGAAAACAGTTTAAGTAATAATGAAGTAACTTCAATTTTTAAAGATAGTTTTAATAACCTATGGATAGGGACCAGAGACGGATTAAATAAGAGTACTTCCCATGTCAATAGTTTTATTCATTTTAACTCATCTAATAAAAGGCACGCAATAAGCAATAATTTTATAAGGACAATTTATGAAGCTCCTTCTCAAAAGGGTATTTTATGGATAGGAACCAATGGCGGACTTAATAAATTAGACATAAAAACAAACCGTCTTGAAGTTTATTCTGAAAGCAGTACGGATTCTAATAGTCTAAGCAGCAATAACGTAACATGTATTCTGGAAGATTCTGAAGAAAATTTATGGATTGGATCTCTTGGTGGAATTAACTTGCTGGACAGGAAGACAAACTCAATAACAAAATTTCTTCTCGATATTAAAAACAATAATAGTTTAAGCAACAACTATGTTTTTTCAATTGTAGAAGATTCATCCGGTTACCTTTGGATTGGAACAAGCAACGGATTAAACAAGTTTGATAGGGACAATAAAAAGTTTACACGTTATTTCGTTGATAGGAACAACTCAAATTCATTATTAAATAATTTCATTTCTGATCTTTATGTAGATAAAGAAAATAATCTTTGGATTGGGACTAATGGCGGACTTAGTAAATTAAATTTATCTAGCAATGAATTTAATAATTACTTTGGAAAAGACGGACTGCCAAGCAATGCGGTTGTTGGTATTGAGGAAGATGAGAACAATCATCTTTGGTTAAGTACTAATAATGGTATTTCTAAGTTTGATAAAACTAATTTGTCATTCGAAAATTTTTCTATCGGTGATGGAATTCAAAGTAACCAATTTACCGGCGGGGCAAGTTACAAATCAGAAAACAGACAAATGTTTTTTGGCGGTATAAACGGGCTAAATTCATTTTACCCATCAGATGTAATAAAAAATACAATAATACCTCCGGTTGTAATTACCGATTTTCTGGTTCAAAATAAATCTATAAAATTAGGAGACAATTCCCCTTTACATAAATCTATTTCACTTACTAAAGAGATCAAATTATCATACGAGCAAAACTATTTTTCATTTATCTTTGCGGCTTTGCATTTTTCATCACCGCAGGAAAATAAATATAAGTACAAACTGATTGGTATAGACGGGAATTGGATTGAATCGGGCGGGCGGAGATTTGCAAACTATACAAACATAGATCCGGGAGAATATGTATTTAAAGTTATTGCGTCTAATAACGATGGTGTGTGGAATAACGAGGGGTCGTCTATTAGAATTATTATCACTCCCCCTTTCTGGAAAACCTGGTGGTTTATTTTACTTTCACTCACATCAATAATTGGATTAACATTTACATTTGTTCATTACCGCACAAAAAATTTGCTGGCAATAGAAAGATTAAGAATAGAAATTGCTGAAGATTTGCATGATGATATTGGTACCAGATTAACTGAAATTTCAATGTTAAGTGATATGGTTTATCATACAAAATCTTCTTGCGATGATCCGACAAAAAAAACGATTAAAAGTATTGGCGGGATTGCGCGGCAATTAATTGATAACATGAGTGATATAGTCTGGCTAATAAATCCCAAACGTGATTCTCTTTATGAACTATTTTTAAAATTGAAAGATACTTACGAAGACATGCTTTCTCATTCAAATATTTATCTTTACATAAATGATTTTGAATTTTTATCCGGTATCAGATTACCAATGGAATACCGGAAACATGTTTATTTACTTTTCAAAGAAGCACTGAATAACAGTATTAAACATAGCAAGTGTTCCGAAATATCGATTAACACTCATCTAAAAAGCAGAATCTTAGAAATAACCTTGTATGATAATGGAAATGGATTTGATCTTGACAAAAAATCATCTGGCAATGGATTACAAAACATGTATCATCGTTCAGAAATAATTAACGGAGAATTACGAATCAGTTCATCAGAAACTTCTGGTACAATGGTTCAGTTTAGAGGCAGAATATGATAAAAGTAGCTATAGTTGAAGATAACGAAATAATAAATCACTCTCTTAAAACACTTATTAATAATACAGAAGAATTTTCATGTGTAGGGAATTATAGCAATTGTGAAGATATGCTTGAAGTGATTGAAGAAATAATGCCGCACATTATGTTAATGGATATTAAACTTCCCGGGATGAATGGAATTGAAGGAGTAAAACAGGTTAAAGTAAAACTACCCTCAATTAGCATACTTATGCTTACAGTTCACGAAGAGAATGATTTAATTTTTGATGCGTTATGTGCCGGTGCTTGTGGCTATCTTGTAAAAAAAACTCATCCGGAGAAAATACTGGAAGCCATTGAAGAAGCTTATGAAGGCGGTGCGCCCATGAGTTCTCATATTGCGCGCAAGGTTACTACTTTTTTCCAAATGGATAAAAAACTTTCGCCTGATAAAACTCTTTTAACTCCGCGCGAACATGAAATTTTAAGTGAGCTAATTAAAGGAAAAACTTATTACGCTATTGCTATGACACTAAATATTAGCCCGGATACTGTGCGGTTTCACATAAAGAAAATTTATAAAAAACTTCATGTTCATTCTCAAGCTGAAGCAGTTGCAGAAGCCATTAAGAAAGGTATTATTTAACAAGATTATTTTCTTTAGGCCATTCTATTTCATCAAGATGAATAGGAGCATTTTTATTATCAATTTCTATCAGTATTAAAAAAGCGTCGGACAAATTTAATTCCTTTAAAACATTAACCAGTTTATTCTGATTACTAATTTCCCGTGCGCCTGTCTTAAGATCCCACAATTCAGAAAGTGTAATACAACCTAACGATGGTGTATTTGGATAGTAAATTTCAGTTTTGTAAAACTCAGGGTTTATTGTTGAACCGTGCGCTATAATTTCAGAACGACCAGCCATACCCGCAAAATATGATTCATAAAGAGAACTATATTTTCTAAGGTTAACCGGAATTATATTGTTATATAAAACTTCATCCCATTTAGTCTTCACCGAATTACTATGAAAAAAATCTTCGGGTGAAATTTCAAACGGCATTCCAAGCTCAATTGTAGAAGTAGGTCCAATAAAAACATTCGAAGAATTCCCAAGTCCCAGAACAGAAAATATGCCCTGAGGTGTATTTCCATTTGTTAAATAGTATGGCAGGTTTGTAACACTTCTTGCTAAAGCCGGTACACTAAAAATCCGACCGCTCTTATCTCGTAAAAACATCCTGTCCGATTTGCGAATTATTATCAGTCCTTCATAATCTCTATTTTTTCTTTGCAGACAGTAAATGATAGTCGGACTTCCATTTAATCCGGTCAGGAAAAATTCATTCAGATTTATATTTGCCGGTCTGCTAAGATTAATGTGTTTGTATAAAGCTGATAGAACCGGACTTTTTTCCCAGTCAATAAATTTGTTCTTTAATAATGCGTTAAACTCATTTAATTCAATTTGGTTTGATTTTAAAAGATAATTTGCAGCCATGGCAAAAACTTTATGATTAGCAGTTTTTCTGTAAAGTGTTTCTGCTTCAACTAAAAACTCATTTGGATAGATAGTATAAATTAGTTCTAATATTCCTCGTTTAAATGAATCAGAAGTTTTATCAATTACAGCAAAAGCCTTTTTTATTGAGTTAAATGTACGTTCACTTTTATAGCCGCTTAACTCCATTGCCCAAAATGCACCGCCCCATTTAGCTTCACTTAATGAATCAAATTCAAGAGTCAGTGCATTCTCAATTGTGTTTTCAATCAGATTATTATAGAATTTACTTCTCTCAATCTGTGTAGTTCTTTCTGAAAACACCCGTTCCTGTGTAACTGTTACACTAGAAATTAGTAATATTAAACAAAGGCAATATTTGAATAATTGTATTTTCATCTATTTTAGTAATAACATTTTTTTTGAATCAGAAAAATCATTTAGCTTAATCTGATAAATATAAATTCCACTTGCAAGATTTGCTGCATCAAATTCAATTTTATAAACTCCGGCTGGTTGTTCTTTATTTACTAATGTTTTGATTTCATTCCCTAATATATCGTAAACAATTATACTTACCATCGAGGCATGCTCCGTCTCTACAAATGGGATTGTATATTCAATTGTGGTTGTTGGATTAAACGGATTAGGATAATTTTGAAGGAGCTGTATAGCCCGTGGAATCTCTTCTTGCGCCATATTGTCACTTACATCCGTTATTATTACTTCGGGAGATAGCTTTCTATTTATCATTAACATTGCAGCATCCGCCGCTAAATATTTTTCATCTGTAACTCTGGAATTATCAATTGTTAAAACTTTATGAATTCCTTTTGTTAAATAAATACTTTCCAGTTTTTGCCAGCCTTTTATTTCCATATTGTTTTGTGCAATAACATATTCTGTGGAATCTATGGATGAATAAACCTTATACGTGGCTGCATCGGTTAAATTGGTATTAGGAACGGAATAATAATACAAATCATAATTAGCATTAAACTCAATGTTAAAATTATATCCAATATACTTTTTAGCAGCATGATCATTTGTCCTGAATATTCCGCCTTCAAAACCACGCATTTTATATTCATCCCACTTCCCTATTATACTTGCCATTTCATCTGTTTCATTTACAATTTTTGCTTTTGGCCGCCATATATTATTATTTCTTAAAGGGATCGCTGCCGGGTTTTTATAATGAGTCGATTTTAGTAAATCCCCAATTAGATTATTATTTTTTCTAAGTCCTTCATAAAAGAAATAAACTTCACCATTAATACCCCTTTCTCTATTGGCTTTTATAGCACTCATCAAATAATCGGCAGACATAATATATTCATTTGAACCTGTTCCAATGTTAAGTAAAAGTCCGGGGAACAATATTTCCTTTTTGTCACCAGTTTGTAAAATTGCCTGGTTTAGTTCAAACAAGTATTCACTTAAATTATATCTATATAACTGGGGAATAAAGTGATCAGCAATTCCTTCATCAATCCACGTTTGGGCATCTTGCAGATAGTTATGATATCCCCATGGATAAATGCTGGGACTTGAAGCAACAAATATATCTTCTGAATTTGATTTTATAATTTCACGAATATTATGATACCACTGATTCATTTTATCAGCCCGCCATCTTTTCCAGTTTACATCGGAAAAATTATCCGGAGGTTCCACACCGTTATGCTCTGATTTATAAATTGAAACTGTAACAGAATCATATCCTCCTTCTACAGGTAATGCGGGAATTCTATCGGAGAATTCTATCCCGTCAACATCATATTTTTCTATTACTTCAATAACAAGTGAATTTATAAAATCTTGCACATCAGGATTAATAGCTGACATCCAGTCAAATCCGTTTTTTGTACAAATATTACCATCAATTGTTCTTAATGCCCAATTCGGATATTTATCCAATATATGCCCGCCAAAAGGTGCAGTGCCACCGGAATAAAATGATGCAAATCCATATTCGAACCATGGATAAACTTCTATCCCGTTTCTATGAGCTTCAAGAATAATTTTCTCTAACGGATCACGCCCCGCAAACTCAGGATCAATTGATTTACCATCAAATAAATTTCCCATTACGGCACTTGGATATTGCGTGTAACCACCATTTAATACAACTACAAGAACCGCATTTATATTGATTGATGCTAAGTAATCCATAGCCTCAGCAATATTTGCATCAGTATACATTACTCTACTATCGATATCAGTAATTTTTACACCACGGAATTCTTCAAGTTCTTGCGACAAAAATATATTGGATGTAAAAAGAATTAAAAAAAATGTTATTTTTTTCATAAGAATACTCAAAATATAAATGGAGTTGAGAAACAAAATCCGAAATTGCAACATGGACTTTTAATGAACGGAAATATTTCGGACTTTTTGATTATTCGGGGTTTCAAAACAATTAACAGTTATTTTATCAGCATCATTTTTCTAATTTTACTTTTGTTTCCGAAATTTAATTTGGAAAAATAAATTCCGCTTGGCAGGTTTTTGCCATCGAACTTTACTTTGTAATTTCCGGCAGATTTATTTTCATCAACCAAAACATTTAGCTCTTGTCCTAATATATCTACAACAGATAACTTTACATGATCTCTATTTGCGATACTGTATTCGATTGTAGTTTCAGGGTTAAAAGGATTTGGATAGTTCTGACTAAGTTCGAATGACTGTGGCAGCTCTTTTTTTTTATTTTCATGAACACCGGAAACAACACTGGGTTTTATCTTTCTGTTTATCATAATCATTGCTGCATCAGTAAAAATATACTTATCAGTTTGCAAACCGCTATTATCCAGCTTAAAAACTTTTTTTGTCCCCGACTTCAAATAAGTAGTTCCAATCTTCTGCCAGCCTTTTAATTGTGTATTACTCTGATCCACTAAAACCACCAGTGAATCGGCTCCATTAAATGTAGTGCTATCAGAATACAGAGTATATCGGGCTTTATCATGCCACGGAGTATTAGGCACCGCATAAATATAAACATCGTAAAACGCATTTTCAGAGACAGTTAAATTGTATTCGGCTGCCGCATAATCCGATGTATCGTTTGTTCTATAAATTTTTTCTTCATAACCCTTCATGGGATATTCAGCCCAATTACCAATTAAAGTAACGGCTTCATCTGTTTCGTTAACAATAGCTGCTTTAGGTCTTCTTACATTACCTTTTCTATATGGTATAAGAGCTTTTTCGGAATAAAAATTTTCTTTTAAATAATCACCAAGTCTGTTATTGTTTGCTCTTAAACCTTCGTAAAAGAAAAAACACTCGCCCATTACATTTTTATTTCTATTTGCCTCAATCATATTACCGAGCAAATCTGTGTCTATAACATAACTTCCAGATTTAGATAAAATACCTGCAAAAAAAACTTCGGGATATTCACTTCTAACCTGACTTACGGTTGTATTCAAAGCATAATTATAATCGGTCATTGAATATTGGTACAGTTGAGGAATTAAATTATCAACCAGTTTTTCTTTTGCCCACTGTTTTGAATCTTGCAAATACTCGTTATAACCCCAATAATAAGGAGTTGGCGATGAAGATATTATAATGTTTTCATCACGCGCTTTTATCGAATCGCGTAAGTCAGAAAGATATTGCGTTAATTTATCAGCACGCCATTTTTTCCAGCTTGGGTTTGTATAACTTGAGGGCGGTTCTAGTCCGCCATTTTCTGATTTATAAAGTTCAACTGTATAATCTTCATATCCCCCAATTGAAGGCATAGCCGGAAGTCTGTCGTCTCCCTGTATTCCATCAATATCGTATTTATCAATTACTTCTAAAATTAATGATGTCATATATCCTTGAACTTCCGGATGAATAGCAGACATCCAGTCAAATCCGTTTTTAACAACCAGGTTTCCGGATCTATCTTTTAATGCCCAGTCAGGATATTTTTTAATTATATGTCCCCCGTTTTCACTATAAGAAGTGGAAAACCCAAATTCGAACCACGGAATAACTTCAATACCATTCCGATGTGCTTCAATTATAACACGCTCCAGAAAGTCACGATCCATAAAACCATTTGCCTGAAGTGTTTTTACCTTAAAATGACTTTCAAATACTTCACTTGGATAAAGTGTATAACCTTTATTATATACAACCGGGAAAATTACATTTATTCCTATCGAGGCAAGATAATCCATCCCTTCGGCAACTTTCTCATCTGTCTCCAATACTTTGCTATCTACATTTGTAATCCAGACACCTCTAAACTCTTCAACCTGACTGGAAACAATATTTGAAAAAACAACTACAAAAAATAAGACAATATATTTCTTCACTTAAAATAACCTCAGTTAATAACTGGAAAATTAATTTTATCTTTATAAATACTCTTAAAAAACTTGGAATTCTTTTTTAATCCTTCAAAAAAGAAATACACTTCACCATTTATTCCGTTAAGCCTATTCTGCTTTATAACTTCAGTCAGATACTCTTCCGGCGCGTAATAATCACCTAACTTAAGTAAAATACCTGGAGCCATCATATCAAAATCAAATCCCTTTGCGTACTTAACTGTTTCGTTTAAGGTTTCGCTATATTCTTTAACACTGTAGCGATATATTTGCGGACAAATTATTTCAACCTGTTTATTTTTAATCCAGGTTGGCCAGTCCTGTAAATATTCTTCTTTACTCCATGGAAAAATACTGGGTGACATTGAGATAATCATATCCGGATTTATAGCTTTTACAGTTGTGTATAATTTTGTCATGTACGAATTCATAATATCAGTACGCCAATTAAGCCATTCAGAATCCTTTGAGTCTTCTGGCGGCTCTTCTCCATTATGTGTGTTTTTATATAAATCAACAGTATAATCATCATAACCAGCTTCAGAAGGCATTGCCGGAAGTCTGTCATCGCCCTGGATACCATCAACATTGTAGTTTTCTACGACTTCACAAATTATTGATAATATAAAATCCTGGACTTCGGGATTAAATCCGTTCATCCAATCGAATCCGTTTTTTGTTACAAGATTTCCATCATAATTTTTTGATGCCCAATGAGGTTTTTTCTCTAATAATATTCCGCCATTTGCGTTGTAGGAAGCAGAAAATCCAAACTCAAACCATGCTATTACTTTTATGTTCTTATTATGAGCTTCATCAATTAATTCTTGCAGAGGATCCCGACCATCATATGCCGGATCAATTTCTACTCCGGTAAAATTTTTCATTATTTTACTCGGGTACATTGTCATTGCCTTATTCCATGTTACAACAAAAATTGTATTCATTCCAAGTTCATCAACTAAGCTTACAGCTTCTTTAATATTTTCGCTGGATGACAAAACATCACTATCAACATTAGTCAGCCAAACACCTCTGACTGCACTTTTTTTTCCTTCATTTACTATTTCAGTATTATTACAGGAAAACAACAAAACTGAAGTAAACAATAATCCGACAAGTAGTAAATTTAATTTCATAAATCCTTCTGTAAAAATCTTATTAATGCAAATTGAAAAAATTAGAAACAATATCTTAAACCTGCTTTAGCTTCTAACATCTGAATCCCGCTAACATTTCCCATATCCAAAGATAACGCTGGCCATAATTCGCCAAGCACCAAGGTATAGCTGCCATTACAGTTAAGCCAGAAATTGCCTGTTAGTTTTATACTAACTTCTAACCCGGCATTTATTTGTCCGCTCCAATCTTCCTGGAAACTGCCTGGAACATTAAGTTCATTAATACTTATCTGCGAGCCGTCATTATCCGGGTCAACAAAAACATTCCCAGCTAATGCAGATCTGTTAAATTCCCATTTATAAAAACCAAATCCCATTAAAAACGAAGTATTAATAAATTCTGAATTAATGATATCCATTTTAGCTTCAACTGAAATACCAAACGATTCAAAGTCCATCGAAAAATCTCCAATTTCTTTTAACGGAACATCAAAGATCATTTTTTTTTGATCAATTTCAGCCGATATTTTTTTTGTTAATTTTTCATTATTTAATTCATCAAATTTCATATAATTAAATTTAGCTATCCACGAAAACGAAGTGGAAATCCTTTTGCCGAAATATATTGATCCGCCTGCTGTATTCTTAAATCTGTTTGACATTTCGCCTAAAGGAAATATGTAATTCCCGCTAGCCCCGATTATATAATCATTTCCCTGACCTTGCAGAATTGAAGTGGCTAATAATATTGTAAATAGTACTTTGTAAGTTAGTTTTTTCATAAGATTTAGTATTGTATGTTAATTCCAAATTTCACTGTTAGTTCATCCGAATAAGGGAAATTATTATATCCCAAGCCATTTGTTTCCGCAATGTAGACATAGTTAATTTCGGTTTTCAGATGAAAATTTTCAAATATTTTATAATTGATTAACAATCCGCCAAAAAACACAAGCGGATTTCCTTTTTTAACCGGAGCAATATTTCTATAATTATAACTGAATTGATAATCTATTTCTTCGAAACTTTTTGTCCATGATTCAGTTATATAAAACCGGCGTGTATAAAAATAAATTCCGCCGCCAATTACAGGAGCGACAGTAAACTTATCCGAGATATCGATATTATAATTTAAGTCAATTAAAACGGGTATTAAATCCATCTTCTGAATATTACCAATTTTGGCGGAAAGTTCCGGGAAAGCATTTAAGTTTGACTGGATTGTATTTTTGTATCTTGCGTCCCAAAAGAACCATCCCCATTTATCAATTGCATCGTTTTGATGTATTGTATACAGACTGTAACCGGCATTAACACCTATTGATAAATTGTTGTACAAATTAAATTTCAATTTAACTCCGCCGCCAACCGCCGCCGCATCTTTAAGATCTAATCTTTTAGACATTACAGTGCTATAGCTCATATATGGCTCAATGCTTTGAAGCTGCCCAAAAGTTTCTGTAACACAAATCAAAAACAATAAGGGTAATAAAGATTTCAAAAAATTCCGTTTAATCAGACTTTCATTTCTTTGCATTATAAAACCCCCAACTGAATTGTAAATCTTGAAACATCACCTAATCTTCCATAATCCGAATAGGCAAAATCGAAATTAATTGGGTAGCTTAGTTTAGGATTAATTCCAAAGCCGGCACTATAAGATTCTTCATCACAGAAAAATTTATAACCGCCGCGGAAAGTAATCATGTTCAGCCACGAAACTTCTCCGCCAATATTTAGTCTTTCATCTGTGTCGTTAGGATGAAGCGCTTCCATAACTAATGTAACTCTGTATTCAGATTCCATATCGCCAAACAGTTCCATTGCCGCACCTAATCTTAATACGGATGGCATTTTAAATTCATCATTTATAAATTTTGCATCAACACCAAAGTTCTGTATACTCATTGCAATTCTTAATGATGAAAGACCTGTATAATAAAGCACTCCGCCATCAAATAGAATATTGCTTGCTTTATAAATATCAATTTTTTCTTCGGCATATTTTAATGTAACTCCAAAAGAAAATTTATCCGTAAGTCTTCTTGAATAGCTTAAACCAACAGCCAGAGAGTTTGCGTTAAAATCGCCTAATATATTAAACACTTTTTGACCACCGCCAACTGTAGTTCTTGGCATGGAGCCATAATCTAACATTATGACTCCAATACCAATAATTCCATACGGGGACTCGTATGAATAACTCATAGTATAATGTTTTATATCTGCTAACCATGGCGCGTACGAAACTGAGAATGAATGTTTCTGGTTTGAATAACCTAATGCCGCCGGATTCTGAAATACCGCGTCCGAGTTTATATCGGACAAGGCGATTGATGCTTCACCTAAAGCAGCAGTTCTTGCTGATGCCGGAAGTTCTAAAAAAGTAAATCCGGCAGTTGCGGTTTTCTTAAACTCTTGCGCGTTAAGATTAACACTGACCAATACTATTACGCCTATAAATAGTACTCTTATATAAAGGGTTTTTATTGTATTCATTAATTTCATTTTCATTTACCTGACAATAGCTAGTTTACCAATTTTAGTACCTAAGTCCGACTCAACATGGAATATATAAACACCACTTTTTACAAATTGTCCAAAATCTGTTATCTGATCCCACGAAACAATTGCCCCGTCACCACTAGAAACTTCAATAGTTTTAACAAGATCGCCGCGCACAGTATAAATTCTAATAGTGCAAGGATTGGGAATATTAACAAATTGTATTTGGTCACCTTCGCCAGGGCGTGAACTTCCCTGCCCGATAACAAATGGATTTGGAACAACAAGAATTTCATCTAGAGTTTCTTTTGGAGGTAATGTAGCAACAAATGGTTCGCTCATTCTATTTGCAAAAATTGAACTTTCCATTGGCGGAACTACATTAGAATTTGTTGCCGAAAATCTTGCTGATGTATTTATTGACCATGAATCACGACCTAAATCAAAAACTGTTAAAGCATAATAATACGATTTCCCAATTTCTACATCGCTATCGGTATAGATATATTTATTACCGGACAAAAATTCTGAATCACCTACAAAAACTGTATCAACAATATCCCATGGTCCAATAGGCAAATATGATGATCTGTAAAGTATATAACCTTCAAGATCAATTTCTCCATCATCAGGATCAGCTACTCCTTCTTCAGAATCGTTCCAGGTAATTATATTTGCCACCACTTCATTTTCTCTGTTATAATCTACGCTAAATGACGGCGCTGCCGGAGGGTCAGGATGATTAAGGTTATTATCATAAGTAAATTTAGCTCTATCAGCAGTAGCATAAAATATGTCTCTGCTATTTTTGTTAACTGTATTAATAGGATTATTTTCAACATCAATAGCTTCTCTATATGGAATACCGTCAACCATTTCAGCAAACACAATTTTAATTGAATCACCAGGCAGAATATCGTACGGTCCAACCGACATAAGAGACCACATGCGTGATTTTCGCATTAGTTCATGGGTGTTTTTCTCAACATAGTTTGCAACTTGTGTAAGGTCTTCTAAAACTTTGTATCTAGATTCTGTAGCGCCAATTCCCGTAAATGGACCGCTCCAGTCAGCCGAACTGCTTCCGGCAGACCATGCTGTTTGTCTTATAGATGTTACATCACCGTTTAAGTTTGGAGACGCATATAATAATTTAATTCCCACAAATGCAGGTGCAAGATATTCTCCCGTTGGATCTAAAGATCCGTCAGCCTGCCTTACTAATGGTCCCATTGATAAAGCTTTACCAAATGACTCGTCATTTTCCGGTGTTTCTGGATAATCCCAGGCTTTACCATAAATCAGGTTTCTTTTTTTATCATATGTAAAAAGTGTATTTCTTGCGCCGGAAGTTAATGACGGAAATAATACTCCCCACGATCTTGAATTACAATGCATACCGTAATTTAACGCGGCATAAAATCCATATAAAGTATCCGCTAAAAAGCGTTCATCATTAATTTGCGCTCTTAACTCATTAGAAATATTTTTTATTACATATTCATGTATAATGTAGTTTTCATCCAGCTTAGAACCACTCCATTGATGAACTTTTCTTTTTACACGTACAGGAAGCATTCTTGCAATTTGATATTCATCTACATCGTAATTCAAATTATATTCCCATACAGTTTCAATAACTTCCTCACCAACATTCGGGTCTTCTTTTAACCAGTTGTTTCCATTATTGCCAAATAATTTTCTATGAGAAGTAACTTTATATTTGCTTCCGGCTTCTGAAACAGATCCTTCGGATAAAGACCAGTCTTCAACTGTTAAAACACTGTCACGATATTTTTTTGCGCCAACAATCAATCCGCCAGTTGTTAAATATGAAGCCGCGCCACCGATGTTTTCACTTATTAAAGTCGGATCAAAACCAGGCCAGTCAAGTCCAATTCCTTTATCACTCCAATTAGAAAACGGAGGACCCGATCTGGTATAGCTTAATGTATGCCACAACTTTCCTCTGTTAAGAATAAGAGACGATGATTCTACCTGGGCAAAAAGTGTATCAGATAAAAGCAAAATAAGTGCGGCTATAAATATTTTTCTAAAAATTAGTTTCATTATAAATTCAGTTTAGTTAAAATTTATTTTCTTAAAACCCTATCCCAAGGGTAAAAAACACTTGTCTGGGAATATTTCTGTAAGCTGTGTAAGGAGCAACGGCATAAGCAAGTCTGCCCGGATCATTACCGGCATCCGCAACTGTAATTCCATCCTCTACCCAGTTTCTTATGTCTTCTGACTGGGACATTGGAGTAAGCCATTTATTATCAAATAAATTCATTACTCTTACACCAAAAATAACTTTCACATCATCAATTCTAATATCCTTTGTAAAATTAAAATCGGCATTGCTTTCTATTGGATATCTTTTGTTCCTTACAACATCTTTTACCTGGGAAAATTCTGTAATGTAGGTATAAGGAATTCCTGACTGCGCCGAATATGTGAAACTAAAAACACTGTTCTCAAAGGGTTTAAATCCCCACAATTCAAATCCTTCCCCTTCAGAAACACTATATTGCAATAATCCTCTTAAATTATGGGTTCTATCCCACGATGCAATAAATTCGCCTGTAAATGTTCTTTCCGAAAATTCTCTGGAATCATCGGGATAAATATATTCAGAGCCATAATTGCCGGTAGTTGTCTGAGAAATACTATAGCTTAATCTATATGCCCAGTTTACCGATTTAATCGATTCAAACGTTAGCTCAAAGCCGACTGTACTTCCAAACGCATTATTTGCATAAGTATTATAATAGTAGAGAGGAGTATTATCGCCGCTAAATCCTGCTGTCTGAAATGTACTTCCTGTATAGGATACCATTTTCTGTGTGCCTATTTGTGTTGCTCTGTCATTATAATATAGAACGGCATCTAATCTATGATTGTCGTCAATTACCTGCTGTAATCCAAATTCATAGTTTATAGTTTTTTTTGGATTAAGATTAGGATTGCCAATACCCGACCATCCGCGCGAAGTTCTATTAGAAAGTGCCTGTGAAAAAATTGGCATCGAAGCAAAGTGACCGTAGTAAAATCTGAACGCGGTATTTTCTCCGATAGGGAAAGACACTCCTACCCTTGGTAACAAGATATATTGCAATTCAGATTCTTTTGTTTCTTCATTTCCTAATTCCGGCGGACCGTCTATACCGGTATATAATACACTATGTTTATCAACAGGAACTTTTGCCTGAAAATTATAAACTTCAGCACGTAACCCAATATTGGCTATCATACCTTCATATTCCATTTTATCCTGAAAATACGCGGCAAAGTTGAAAGGATAGGCTTTATAGTATTCAGCAAAACCATTTCTTGCAACTAAACTGTTGGCCTGAAAACTTGAATTTACACCGTTACTGAACATATCCCAATACGTAAAGCTTAATCCGGTTTTAATAAAGTTAGTTTGATTCATCTGATTTGAGTAATCAATTTTAACGGCAAAGTTTTCGGTTCTTTGATCTTGGTAATAATTTGTACTAAAGCTTTGAGGAGGGAAAAAATAATCTTTTTCCCACCAGATACCATCTTTTAATATTGTTCCCATCGGATCATTTAAGCTGTCCAGCCTGTCTATCTCCATTCCAAATCCCGGAAGATATTTATAAGGCAATTCATATTTTTCATTTTGATGTGATACAGTAGCTTCGGCAAATGAATTGTTATTGATTGTATAAACCCAGTTTATACTCTGCGCAACAGTTTGCTCTTCGCGTACAGGATCAAAATTAACAAGATATTTTTTTGATACGCCGGGAGGTGTAAAAGCCAGACCGGACCATCTAATATCCGAAGATCCCGACCAAATACCGCCAACGTAATCTTGATAACTTACCATCGCTTTAATTTTATGTTTAATTGCAGGCTTGTATGTAACATTAAGAATATAATTTTGGGTTATCTGATTCTTTTCAGGTGTTGGTAATCTGGTTGGATTTTTTTTGTATTCACCCGATATATAAAACTTAAGCAGGTTATGATCTTTTCCTAACGGACCGCCAAAACCAAATAAATATCTGGTATATGATTCATCCCTGTAATCGTAAACACCTAATGGATTATCATCTGAAGGTTCATGGTTATCTACCCAGACATCATGTGCCCAGGTAAGATCGCGGGTAATAAGTCTTTCATATTCTTCCGGATCTGAATTTTTCAAATGGCCATATTTATCATCCAGTTTAAGATCCGTAATAAGAAATTCTCTGTTCTCATCAGATATCCAGCTATTGAGATTACCCCATTTTTGCCATTCAAAATTATTTTTGCTATAAATGTAATCCCCATAATGGTATTGACCGGATGGTCTGTACTCTACTCTAAATTCGCCATTAAATTTAGGGCCGCCGTCTTTTAACACAACTTTTACTACACCAGCCTGGGCATTTCCATATTCGGCATTAAAACCGCCCGAGATCATTTGCAATTGCGCAACACCAAGCGGATTAACATCATACTTCCAGGAGTTGTTGGCTTTTTCAGCACCAAAAGAACCAGGAACACTTGTGTTAGAATTTGTCTGCTCAACTCCGTTTATCTGAAAATTTACCTCATGCGAACCTGAGCCGCGAATTGAATAATCACCTTTTTCGTTTTTCTGAAATCCGGCTGATAAATCTAAAGCACCTCTTAATCCTTCAATAGGTGCAGCTTTAATTTGTTCATCATCAATATTTGTTGCCGTAGCGGTTCTGTCTTTTATTATGGCCTTTTTCTTAGCAGTAATTATAACTTGATCCATCTGTACAGATTCGTCCTGTAATTCAAATTCTAATTCGGTTGTTCTATCAATATTAACAACAACACCTTTCTGAACAACTTTCCCATAACTTATCATACTTGCAACAACATTATATTTACCGGGAGTAACATTCAGAATTATAAATCTGCCTTTTTCATCGGTTGCTGAACCAACTGTGGTTCCCTCAAGAAAAACATTTACCCCTATTAAAGTTTCGTTTGTTACTGCGTCGTAAACTGTTCCGGTAATCTTTCCATTCTGAGCATAAACCTGTGCCGCTAAAAACAGCGTGATTAGAAAACATTTGATCATCTTTTTGGCAGTTATATTATTATATAACATAGTATGCTTGCACTTTATTAGTTAGTTAATTTTATTTTATGAAATGAGGCAGGAAATGTCGGCATAAGACATTCCCGTTCTCAGCAAGTGGTTATTTTTCTAATCCACTACTATTTTACTAAAATCATTTTCTTAGTAACTTTTAAATTTTCTGTTATTAAGGAGTAGAAATAAACGCCGCTATTTAGTCCTGAAGCGTCAAAAACTTTTGAATGGTTTCCAGCACTCATTCTATCGTTAATAACTGTAGCTATTTCTTTTCCTAATACATTTGTAACAACTAATTTAACATTGGTTGCTTTGGGCAGATTAAAACTAATTTTTGTTGTGGGATTAAATGGATTCGGATAATTTTGTTCAAGTTTAAATTTGTTTATAACTTCTTGATCATCATCAACACTTACCATTCCCTTTTTAAAAACAAACGCGCACTTTGCCCATAAATCAACAACATACGCAACTGTAGCATCTTTGTTTAGAGCAACATCAGCAGGTCCTGTCATTGGAGCACCATCCACAACTGGGAAATCTTTACTGTTTGAGCTTGGAAGATCATAAGCTTCAATTGCGTTAACACCGTCTAATTCAAACGCCTTAACCCACAATCTCGTTGAATCGGTTCCGGCTACCCATAACAGCTCATCTTTGTCGACAGTTATACCATAAGGCATCTGATCCATAAATGACAAATAGCCATCAAAATCTACTATCCTTTCAGGAGTATAATTAAATGGTTCAGTTTGAACACCACCCTGCCAAAGAGCAATACCGCCGGTTGTCTGATCTATAGATAAAGAATTTCGTGATGTAAAAACTCTTGAAGTTGTTGTTGAATAATCATCGCCAGGAACTAAAGCAACATCTCTAATAATATCAGCGCCATCAGTATGTACGCCACCGGGTTCAGTTGGATTATCAACATTCCACTCAGCGCCGGGATACGGAGGAATATATGACGCATAATCAGTACCATCATATTTATGAGACCAGTTGTAAGTTCTTATTGATGTACCATAAGCAACACCGGTAAATGCAATGGTATCGGATGACATTGCCAAACCATGTATATAAGAACCATATCCACCAGTGCCGCCAAAGTTAATGTATGCACCATATTGTTCAACATTAGCGGTATCCGCATTAATGTATCTGTACATTGCGGCAACAGTTGTTGGTTTATACTTGGGATAAGGCTGATTCATACTTACAAATACATCAGTTCCCAAAGTTGAAATTCCTCTAATAGCTCCAACATTTCCTGTTAAAGTATCAGAATCTCCATTTCTATCATAATCAATTAATTTTGTAAACAATGTATCATCCGGTTCAGCATAAAAAATTGCATTAATAGGAGCCGGTCCGACTGCTTTTGATGAAGTAATGTACAAACGCCCGTTTTCATCTACATCACACAAGTAAGGTCTTACAATACTATCTTCAACGGGAAAAGATATTTTATAAGCATAAGTCCAATCATCCTGAGCTAGTAGTTTATCAGCTGATAAAAATGTAAATAAACATAGAATTAGTAATAGTTTTTTCATCTGATCCTCTTTATAAAATTGAATAAATTATTTTCAATTACACAAAATTTGTCGATGCTAAATTTGAGATAAATCGCACTAGTTACAACTACATCATTGAGTAGTTTTGCCACTACCCTATTATGTAGTGTTATTAAAAGTTTTCTTTCTTTAAGTTAGCTTTCATTAAAAAAACAATCAGACATTGAAACACTATGGAAATTATTCAGATCTGCTCTTTAATCGGCGTTTTTATTTTGATGGCGCTACTAATGTTTTTAAGAAAGCTGCCGGCATTATTAGCTTTGCCTATAATGTCGATTATGATAGCTGTTTTGGGCGGAGTTTCCTTTGCAGATACAATTGAATATGTTGTTGGAGCGGGTTCTCTAAAATTGCACAGCGCTTATACAATTGCAATGTTCGGAAGTATGCTGAGTATTATACTTCAGAAAACCGGCGTGGCTGAAAACTTCATCAAAAAAGGTGCTGAGCTTTCGGGCGATAATCCATGGATAATTGCTGTAATAATGTTAATCCTTATAACAATGCTATTTACAACCCTTGGTGGTTTAGGTGCAATTATAATGGTTGCAACAATAGTCCTGCCTATTATGTCATCTGTAGGAATTGGGTCTATGACAATCGTTGGAATTTTCTTAATAGGATTGAGCATTGGTGGAATATTAAACGTTGGAAACTGGGCAGTTTATATTAGTGTTATGGGTTTAAGTGTTGAAGAAATTAGACCGTTTGCGCTAATAATGTTTGGGATCTCTTTTATAGCGGCTTTAGTTTATATCACTATTCAGCTTTATAGAGACGGGCACGATCTCAATTCGAAAAGTATTATTACTAAAAGTATATTTGTTTTTGTTTTGCTTGCCGGAATTATTTATATCTATAATTTTGTACTAAGCGGTGAAATTAAATTGCATTTAATAACATCACTCACATTCCTGGGTATTTTAATAAAATGGATTATCGGTGCAGCTATTGCGGCACTTATTATTACTGCTTGTTACAGAATGATTTTTAGAAAGAACGAAACATTAAAAGAGCCACATTGGATAACTTTTTTTTCGCCAATTATTCCACTTTTTTTAATCCTATTATACGATCTAAACTTTATTGCCGCGTTTGTTGTGGGTCTTGTATACGCATTCATCTCAACTTACAAAAAAGGAAGATTGAATATGTTTATTCAGTCTATTTTTGAAGGAGGCGCAGTTGTAATGCCCGCTGTAGTTTTAATGTTTGGAATTGGGATGTTGCTTGTTGCTATTATGGGACCAGGCGGACATTTAGAAAATTATCCAAACGGATGGCCTGTACTTGGCTTATTAAAACCTCTGATGTTAAAAATTGTACCAACAAACAGTTTTACTTATGTGTTGTTATTCACATTAGCAGCTCCGTTAGCTTTATATAGAGGACCATTAAATGTGTGGGGAATGGGATATGGTTTAGCAGCCGTGTTCTTGGCAAGCGGATTAAATCCGGGAGCAGTAATGGGATTATTACTGGCAGTCGGACAAATACAGGGTATAAGCGATCCGACAAATACTCACAATGTATGGCTGGCTAATGAAATGAGAGTTGATGTACAAAAAGTTTTATGGAATACACTTCCATATACATGGATATTAGCCTTATTAGGTTTAATACTTTCAGCTCTTTTATTTATGTAAACTTGAAAATTTGGCATTCCTAAAGGAAGAAATGAAGAGAAAAATAAAAATTGGAATTGATGTTGGCGGAACATTCACACACGCGGTTGCAGTGAATATTTCAAATTTTAGTATAGTTGGAAAATCCTGTGTACCTACAACTCATAATTCGAAAATTGGAGTTGCCGAAGGAGTTGTTGCTTCAATGACCAACTTACTTAAACGCGCGTCAATTTCTACGGATGAAGTTAGTTTAATTGCACATTCAACAACACAGGCAACAAATGCTCTTTTAGAAGGAGATGTTGCAACTGTTGGTATAATAGGATTAGGAAAAGGTTTTGAAGGAAGAAGAGCAAAAAAAGAAACTAATCTTAAAAATATTGAATTGTCTCCGGGTAAATTTCTTAATACAAAATTCAGATTTATTGATACTTCAAATAAGTTAACTAAAGCATTAGTTGAAAATACTATAAAACAACTTGCTGGTGAAGGAGCTGAAGTAATTGTTGCTTCTGAAGCCTTTGGCGTTGATGATACCAAAAATGAGGAGTTTGTTAAAGCTGTTGCGGAAGAAATGGGTTATCTTGCTACAGCGGCAAGCCATATTTCTAAACTTTACGGTTTGCGGGTAAGAACCAGAACAGCAGTTATAAACGCGAGCATGATGCCTAAGATGCTTGAAACAGCGAATATGACTGAGAAATCTGTTCGTGAAAGCGGTATAAAAGCTCCTCTTATGGTTATGCGTTCTGACGGCGGAATTATGGACATAAATGAAATGCGGAAACGTCCAATTTTAACTATGCTCTCCGGACCGGCAGCAGGCGTTACAGCGGCTCTAATGTACGCAAAAGTTTCTGATGGTATTTTTCTGGAAGTTGGCGGAACATCTACCGATATATCGGTAATTAAAAATGGAAAACCACAGGTTAAAAGTGCTCAGATTGGTAAAAACAGATTATACCTTAAAACGCTTGATGTAAGAACTTTAGGAATTGCCGGAGGTTCTGTGCCCAGGATATCTGATAAACATATTGTTGATGTTGGACCAAGAAGTGCCCATATAGCTAATCTTTCGTATACATCTTTTGCGAATGGAACAAGTTTTGAAAATATAGAAATTGAAAAAGTACAGCCAATGAAAGGTGATCCGGCAGACTACCTTTCTATCTCTGTAAAAAACGATAGTAAAAAATATACTGTTACACCAACCGGAGCTTCAAATTATTTAGGCTTGGTTAAAAATGTCGGTCATGGTGAAGCTAATACAAAGGCTGTTCAGGAATGTTTTAATTCTTTATCAAAAATACTTGGTAGTAATCCGCAAAAAATTGCTGAAGATATATTGAAAATTTCATCGAAGAAGATAGAGCCGGTTATAAAGCAGTTAGCACGGGAATATAAACTTGATCAGGAAATAATCCAATTTGTAGGCGGAGGTGGCGGAGCATCTGCAATAGTACCATTTACAGCAGAGTATCTGAATGTACCCTATAAAATTTCAGAAAATACCGAAGTTGTATCTGCTATAGGAGCGGCTTTAGGAATGATAAGAGATTCGGTTGAAAAAAACATTATAACCCCAACCGAAAATGATATTATACAACTTAGACAGGAAGCAGTTAATTCGGTTATTAAAATGGGTGCTATCCCGGATTCGGTTGAAGTGACGGTAGAAATTGACAATAAGAACAAAAAAGTAATTGCAACTGCTTTGGGTACAAGTGAATTACGCACTAAAGATCTGGAGATACAAGAACTCTCTGAAGAAACCTTAATGAATATCTGCGCATTATCACTAAAATCAAGAAGAGAAGTATTATCGGTTACCGGAAGAACAAATTTTTTATTGGCAATTACAAAACGTGAAGTAAAGAAACACATGTTAGGACTATTAAAATCCGAAACACAAAAACTTAGAGTGGTTGATAAAGAAGGAACCATAAGATTACAGTTAAGTGATTGTCTGGTTAAATCTACTAACTTTAAAGAAGTTAAATCCGAAATTAGAGAAATGATTGAAACTTTAACAACCTTTGGAGATGCAGGAGCATTATTACCTGATATATATTTACTTATTGCCGGAAAGATAATTGATTTAACAGGACTTATAGAAGAATCTCAAATTATGGCATTGGTTGATATTGAATTATCTAAGGCCGCACCAAATGAAAACATTGTATTAATTGCATCACCAAAAAAGTAAGAAAATATGAATACAGATTTTGATTATATAATTTATGGAGCTTCACTTTCCGGATGTTTATTAGCTGAAAAAATGACTGCGAAAGGGAAAAAAATCCTATTATTGAATAACTTTGGGTTCCCCGGAAGTTCATTAACAGAAGGATTAAACTGCCTTCAGACAATCAATAATATAAAAAACAATTCAGTACAAAAAATTATTAACGATATTAAACTTGATAAACATGGAATACTATCTGAGTGTGAAACCCATTGTGTTCTAAATCCTGAAACAATTAAATTTCAACTTCAAAAGTCTGTTCAGGATTCAGACCTCGAGATTCTTTTTCATGCTAAACCAGTTGAAATAAAAAATGATAATACACTTTTGGTTGCCCTTAAAGATGGGATAAAAAAGTTTAAGTTTAATAAACTAATTGATATGACAGATAATTTGTCTCTCTATAAATCGATGTCCCTAAATTCAGTTCAAACAAAATTTATTGAAATAAATTTCATCATCAATAAATCAGAAGAAAAAAATCCTATTGAATTTAAACACATCCGGGAAATAGTAAAATTAAATGATGGGAGATTCTGGGTATCGCTTCAGATTGACGGGAAGGATACAACTAACGAAAATATTCAGACAATAATTGATAACTTTTCCAAACTTCTTTTAAATAGTAACAGAAGAATCCAATTACTTCCCTCAGAATATATTTATACATTTTCGCAATTCTATAACCCGGAGAAATCCCGGCTTCTTACAAAATATGATTTAACAAATCGTTTATATAAGACGGATGAAATTTTTATCGAGGCAGAACACATTTTAAGTACTAACATTTAATAACTTACTGATTTAATGAAACTACAGATGAAAAATAATTACGATATAATAGTAGTGGGAGCTGGCATAGCCGGAATTTCCGCTTCAGTAAAAGCCGCAAGACAAGGTGCAAGTGTTCTTTTAGTTGAACGTTATGGATTTGTTGGAGGAATGTCTACCGCCGGAATGGTATCCCCTTTTATGAAACACTCTATAAATGATGAAGTTCTTGTAAAAGGTATTTATGAAGAATTAGAAAAAAAAATGCGGCTCAATAATGGAATGATTGATAATGGATTTTATGCAAACTCATTTCGTTCAGCGGCATTTAATTTACTCTTTCAATCAAAAGTAGAGTTAGCATTAAATACAGAAGTTATATCTGTATCAAAAAACATAAATAATATTGAATCTCTAACTCTAATGACACCGCATGGCAAACAAAATATTAAAGCTAAATATTTTATCGATACATCCGGTGACGCGCAATTACTTTATCTGGGCAAATACCCATTTGAGAAAGGTGATGATGAAACAGGTTATCTGCAGGCTCTAACTCTTTTCTTTAGATTAGGAGGAGTTGATTTAAGGAAAGCTACCGATTTTGTTAAAGAGAATAAAAAAGATTTTTTTGCATGGATGGAGTATGACTTTGATCTGACTAAAATAATTTCTGTCGCCGGTTATTTTAGCGTCGTTAAAGAAGCAATAAAAAATGGAGAATTACATCCTTCGGTTGAATATATATTTTATACAACTCTTCCGGATTCAGGCGAAGCCTCTTTTAACACTACAAATATTCTGGATCTTGATGCTACTTCATCCGAAGATTTAACTAAGGCTGAATTTATTGGTCGGACACAAGTTCAACAAGTAGTTAAATTACTTCAAAATAAAATACCGGGTTTTGAAAACAGCTATCTTCTTGAAACTGCAGTTCAGGTTGGCGTAAGAGAAACCAGAAGAGCCATTGGAGAATATTCAATCTCGGGGAATGACATTAAAAATGGGGAAAAATTTGAAGACGCAATTGCAAGAGGCTGTTATGGCATAGATATTCATGGACAAAAAGATGAAAAAAGCAGAATGGAAGATTTACCGGAAGGACAATATTACGAAATTCCTTTACGTTCATTAATTGTGAAAGATGCTGAAAATCTTTTAGTAGCCGGAAGGTGTATATCCTCAACCAGAGAAGGACAAAGTGCAGTCCGTATAATGCCAACATGCTCTGCAACTGGAGAAGCTTGTGGTGCTCTTGCCGGAATCGCGAATAAAAAAGACATCACAATTAGAGATGTAGATTATAATGAATTGGAAAAAGAGCTAGTGGGAAATTTAAGTAAAAAAGGAAACAATGATGTCAGGATATAAAAAATTCATTTCAAAACGTGAAGCACAAAATCTTTTAGAATCACAGAGTAATGATTTTACAATAATTAATAATCCGGATTACATTTATCCATTGTACGAGATTGTTCCTTTGGCCATGAAGCTGCCAAAACCATTAAAGGCAATAAAAGCAATAGTAACGGATATGGATGGTACAACAACTACAACGGAAGAACTTTGTATTTACTCATTAGAATTTATGATAAGAAAAATGAGTGGCAAACTGGAAAGCTCTGACTGGTGCGGCATCGATAAGATAATAGATTATCCCCATATAATTGGCAACAGTACAACAAAGCATGTTGAATACTTAATCACAAGGTATACAGATTTCATGCAGCCTTCCGAAATTTTAAAGTCATTTATTTATGCCTCTGTCTGGACAATTCTTTATGGAGAAGATGAAAAGAGAAAAGAAGAAGTAATATTAAATTTATCACACTTCGGTTTAAATAAAATTATTACAAGAGAAAAAATTGAGCTCTTAAAAAGTGATGGTGTGCTTGAACTTAATTCAATAGCAAACAAATTTTCTTCTGAAGCTGGCAATAAATTAAATCTAAATGGTATAAATGATTTTGTTAGAATAGGCATAGATATTTATTATCAGAAGTACCACGAAATTCTACGCCAGATTAGTAATGGTGAAAGCTCTAAAGTTTCCGCTAAATTGTTTGACAAGCCCGATAAGCATTTAATAGAACCAGTACAGGGTGTCTTTATATTTCTTTCGCTTGTTAAGGGCTGGCTTGGAGATGAAATTAAAAACTTAGTACCAACTCTGATAGAAGAATATGAAAAAAAATCTCACCAGAAATTTGACGCAAATATTGAGAATGTAACTTCAAAGCTTATTGAGCTTTCAAATTATTTTGTTATCAACCCGGTTAAAACCGCGATAGTAACTTCTTCTATAGCGTACGAAGCAAACATTGTTATGACTGAAATGATAAAAGTTGTTAATACTGAAATTGATAATTATAACTTATCTGATGAGAAGATTAAGTTTTTGAAAGATAAATTTTCTAATTATAAAAATATCTACGATGGATTTATAACGGCGTCTGATTCAAGTGAAATTAGATTGAAACCCCACAGAGACCTTTATAGTATGGCACTTCATCAGCTTGGAATAGCTAAAAATGAATTTGACCAGGTAGTGGGTTTTGAAGATAGTGAGAGTGGTACTATTGCAATTAGGGCTGCCGGAATAGGCATGTGTATTGCTGTTCCCTTTGCTGAAACTTCCGGGCATAATCTTGAAGCAGCTACTTACATCTGCAAAGGTGGATTACCGGAGGTTCTCTTAAATTATAATTTATTTTTGTAAAAATCTTTTAAGGATTTATTGATGAAAAATAAAGTATTTCATGTAATATCAAATACACATTGGGATCGTGAATGGCGTTTCCCTTTTCAAAGAAACAGGCAAATGCTTGTTGATATGATAGATAAAGTTCTTGAGATCTTAGAAGCAGAGCCTGATTATAAAGCATTCCATTTGGACAGTCAGTCAATTGTACTAAAAGATTATCTCGAAATAAAACCATATAAAAAAGACACTATCATAAAATTAGTTAAAGAAAAACGTTTATTAATAGGGCCCTGGTATATTCTACCGGAAGAATTTCAGGTTGGCGGTGAAAACCTAATTAGAAATTTATTGCTTGGTCATAAAGTTTGTAAAGAAAATGGCGGAGTTTCTAAAATTGGATACTCCCCTTTTTCATGGGGACAAATTGCTCAATTACCCCAGCTTTATAAAGAGTTTGGCGTTGATTTAATAATGTTTTATAGAGGTGTTAATTCTAAAGACAGTAAAAAAGCTGAGTTTTTATGGGAAGGCGCGGATGGTACAAAAGCTATCACTTCCAGGTTCTCAACAATGCCAAGATATAATTTTTATTTCTATATCTACCGCCCGGTAATTCATAACGAAGGATTTTACGATGTAGAGTATAAATGGGATCGTGGCGGTACACCATTTCATTTTTCTGACAATCAATTAGTTAATGAGGATTATTTCATTATCAATCCGGCTGACCAGTATTTTAAGGAAAATATAAAACCGCAGGTTAAACAAATAATTAAAGATCAGGTTAAAGACTTTACAACTGATCATGTAATATGGATGGAAGGACATGATTCCAGCGGTCCTAATATTAAAACTGCCAGAATCATAAAAGATATTAAAGAAATGATGCCGGAAGTAAATGTTGTTCACAGCACTTTAGAAGATTATGCAAAGGCAATCTATGAATCTGTTGATGTAGAAAAACTTAAACTTGTAAAAGGTGAAAGACGAAGTGCTCAATTCGATCTAAGAAGTGGAAACATGTATGGATACACTACTTCGGCACGGATGTACCTTAAACAAAAAAATTATGCGAGCGAAAAATGGCTTCAGTTTTATGCTGAACCGTTTAACGTAATCTCAGGTTTATTAGGAAGAGATATAATAGACAATTACTTAGATATAGCTTGGGAATATGTCATCCAGAACTCGGCACATGATTCTATCGGCGGATGCAGCCTGGATGAAATTCATGACGACATGATGAACAGATATAAACAATCTATAGAAATATCTAAAGGTGTTTTTGAAAGATCCGCAAAACACATTATTAATAATATAGATACAAGTAGCCTAAGTGAAAAACATCCGTCCAGCACTGAGGAAATCTTCGTCACGGCAATAAACCCGAATAATTTTAAGAGGGATGAAATTGTTGAAGCATTCATCGATATCCCAAAAGATTTAGATAAAAAATCATTCTCAATAATTGATGAAGATGGAAATGAAATTGAATATCAGTTAGTCGGAAAGTTTCCCGTACAACCAGTACTTGAGCAAATGATAGACAGACCAATGTATTTTGAGATGATTAGATATAAGGCTTATTTAAATCTAAAAAACATTCCTAATGTTGGATATAAGGTTTTTAAAGTTATTCCAAAAAATATAAAAACAAATAATTCTGATATTCTTATAAAAGAGATAAAAAAATCAGTAATAATTGAAAATGAAAATCTTAAAATAAAGATTAATAAAAACGGGACTTTTAATTTATCAGACAAAATAAATGATATCCACTTTAAGAATCTTGGATATTTTTATGATGAAGGTGAAGCCGGACATGCATGGGTTAATGAACCTGTAAAACCTATTATTACTACACTAAAATCAGATGCGAAAATTGAGATATTAGAATCTGGCAATTTGATTTCAAAATGCAGAATAAAACATGTGATTGAAATTCAGCCAACTTTACAGGAAAGAAAATTAAATTCGAAGAAAAAAGTTAAAATCCCAATTGAGCTTGAATTAACTTTAGCAAAAAACTCTAAGCGAATAGATCTCAAAGTCTCAGTTGATAATAAAGCTGAAAGTCACAGGTTGAGGATTATGTTCCCTACAAATCTTGATGCAAAATTTTCGTATGGAGAGGGACAATTTGATGTAGTAGAAAGAACATTAAACAGACCGGATACAAAGGACTGGATTGAGCAGCCGATGTATGATTATCCTATGCATCATTTTGTTGATATTACTGACAAAAAACATGGTGCGGCTGTTTTAGTCAATGGCTTAAAGGAATATGAAGTATTAGCCGACGCAAAGAAAACAATTGCAATTACACTTTTCAGATCCTTTGAATTTATAATTGCGCCAAGTTCCCGGCAAGATTACACACATCAGAAAGGCTCTCAATGTCTTGGCTCCCAAGAATTTGAGATGGCATTTTATCCTCATAGTGGAAACTGGATAAAAGGAAGTGTTTACGAAGAAGCTTTAAACTTTAATAACCATATTAGTTTAGTACAGCACGGAGCTGCGCAAGGCACGCTTCCAACAACTTTATCATTCTTAAAAATTGATAATAAAAACATTGTGATAAGCTCGTTAAAAAAACCGGAAGATGAAACAAAAGACAGCTATATATTAAGAATATTTAACCCAACCGATAAAAAAGCAGATGGAATAATTTCAATGTTTACTGAAATAAAATCTGTTACGGAATTATCATTGGAAGAACTAAATAAGAATGAAGTTATACTAAATAGTAAAAATTCGTTTAAAACTGAGTTAAATAAAAAAGAAATAAAAACTTATAGAATAAAATTCTAGGAAAAGAAATGAAGAAAATTTTACTTTTTATTTTAATAGGATTCACTTTATCGTCTGCGCAGAATATAAACTGGTCTGAAATAACACCGGATTATAACTTGCCAGACGGCGTTAAATTATATGAAGGTGAAAGAAGTTCACCCTCACTAAAAATATTTTACTACGATGTTGATTTAAATAATCCTGATATAGCAATCAGACCTTACATTAGCAGTTCAATTAAGACTGTACCCAAATTTGTTAAATCAGTTGGCGCTTACGGAGCTGTTAACGGAGGCTATTTTGCTACCGGAACTTCAAACTCCTTTTCTTCTGTGGTTTATCCAGGAGAAGTGAAATCTCAAAATGTAAAATCGTTAACACGTAATTCTAAATCATATCCGTTAATGAGAAGTTTCTTTAGTATGAAAAAAAACGGTTCATTATCGGTGGACTGGATTTATCATTTTGGAGCTGATATAAGTGATATTTACAAGTTTAATACACCAATGAACTACGTGGATAATGATCCTACTCCTAAAATCGCGCCACAAAAAACTGACGGTGAACCTTACGACAGCTTATTACTTGGAATTGGAGGAGCACCAACTTTGGTGAAAGACAGTTCAGTAATGGTAACTTATAATGAAGAAATAATGTGGGGTTCCGGAGTTGGAAATACTAACAGTGATCCGAGAACAGCTGTTGGTTATACAGCTAATAATCATGTTATAATGATTGTTGCAAACGGCAGATCCGGAGAATCACAAGGTGTTAGTTTGCCAGAACTTGCTGAAATTATGCTTGGCCTTGGATGTATTGAAGCGATGAATCTTGATGGGGGCGGTTCAAGTCAGCTTGCAGCCGGAGATGAATATGTTAGTATACCTTCAGAAAGACCTGTCCCGACAATTTTGGCTATTGTACATAAAGATTCATTAAACTTACCAAAAGAAAAAACTTTTGAAAAAGTTATTGATACCGGCGATGACGACGCAATTGAAACTGGTTCGGGATGGTTTGAAACCGCGAATGCCGGCTTCTATGGCGAAACAAAATCTTTATTGCACCCTTTAGGAAACGGTGATAATTATTTTGAAATAAAACCTAATTTACCGGGATCTGCCAAATACGAAGTTTATGGATGGTGGGTTGCTTCATCTAATAGATGCAAAGACACACCACACATTATAAACCATGCAAATGGAACTGATACTGTTTTTATTGATCAGACAATAAACGGAAGTACATGGACATTAATTGGCTCATATAATTTTAATGGGGATTCATCAGAGTCAGTTATAATCTCAGATTTTGGAACTCAGGGAGATTTCATTGTTGCCGATGCGGTTCGCTTTGTATCCTTCGAAGAAATTGATGTTACTGATATTGGGAAAAAAAATAGATCACTTCCCTTTAAACACAGACTCTCTCAAAATTATCCTAATCCTTTTAATCCTTCAACTAAAATAAAGTTCACTGTATTCAAAGGAAACAGAGTAAACTTAAAAGTGTTTGATATGCTTGGTAAAGAAATAAAAATATTAGTGGATGAATACAAATCCGCAGGCGACTATTCAATTAATTTTAATGCGTCAGGATTAACCAGCGGATTATATTTCTATAGAATTAATATTGGAGATTATTCAAATACAAAAGTAATGGCTTTGCTAAAATAAATGAATCACCTATGTGTTCTGGTTCCTTTGCTTTGTTTCATATTATATATAAACCATGGCAAAAAAATAGAGATTAAAAAATAATAACTAAAGAATAAGACTATTCAATATGAATAAAACTGAGATTGTAACTTTAAAAAATGAATTTGAAAATGAACTTTATGGTTCGGTCATTCCCTTCTGGATTAATCATTCCATTGATAATGTTAATGGCGGGTATTACAATCACCTGGATAAGGATGGAAGCATATACGATAAAACGAAGAATACCTGGCTTTTAGGAAGACAAGTCTGGATGTTCAGTAAGTTATTTAGACAAAACCAAACTGAAAAAAAATATTTAGAAATAGCAAAAATTGGTGCGGATTTTTTGTTAAATAACGCAAAGACAAATGAAGGCAGAGTTTACTTTTCGCTTACTGAAAAAGGAGCTCCGGTAAGTATTCAAAGAAAAATATTTTCAGAATGCTTTTATGCCCTTGGATTATCAGAGTATGGAAAAGTTTCGGGAGACGACCGGTTCATTAAAGAAGCTAAATATATGATGGGAAATATTTGGGAATTAATTGAATCGCCTGAAAAATTGGGTCGCCCGGTTTATAACGGTACTCCTAAATTAAGCTCGCTTGCAATACCAATGATTATGTTAAATCTAATTGAAGAGATTGCTGAAAATGATTTTTCATCATACTCTAAGGAAATAGATTCATGTTTAAAAAAAATCAGACTCCATTATTATGAGGGAATGTTAATAGAAAATATCGGTGAAGACGGGAAATTGCACGATTCTTCTTCCGGCAGATTATTGAATCCCGGTCATGCAATAGAAGCAGGATGGTTTTTGATTCATTGGGCGCAAAAATTAAAAAACAAGGAATTACTAAATTTTTCTTCTGATATAATACGTAATACTTTTTTACGAGGCTGGGATAATGAGTTCGGAGGAATTTATTATTTTCTCGATATCGAGGAAAAATCACCGATTCAGCTTGAGTGGGATATGAAATTATGGTGGCCTCACTGTGAATCGCTCTACGCGTTTTTGTTATTGTACAGCATTACAAAAAGAGAAGATGATTGGAAAAATTTCATAAAAGTGAAGGAATATACATTCAATAAATTTCCGGATAAGAAAAATGGTGAATGGTTTGGATATTTAAACAGGCGTGGAGAAATTACTCACAGATTTAAGGGCGGACCCTATAAAGGATGTTTTCATGTACCCAGAGCTTTATTGTTGTCTATTAACATACTCGAAAAACTTACAGAAGAAAATTAGGACGCAGATATGAAAATCACCGGAACTTTTTTAGATGAAATAAGTCACGACATCCCTTCTGCTAACTGGGGTAAAGAAGATTGGGCAAATGAATTTAAAGTTATGAAAAGTGTTGGCATTGATACTGTGATACTGATCAGATCTGGATATAAGGATAAAATAACATTCAATTCAAAAACTTTAAGTAAACACCAGGCTATGAGACCAGCTTATACTGACCTTGTTGATTTATTTTTAAATGAGGCAGAAAAAAATTCAATGGACTTTTATTTTGGCATGTACGATTCTGGTAAATATTGGCACGAAGGAAAACATGATAAAGAAATTGATTTAAATCTTGCTCTGGCTGAAGAAGTGATGGAAAAATATGGTCATAGAAAAGCATTTAAAGGCTGGTACTTAAGTCACGAGTTTGAAGAATACAATGAAGGACAGTTACGTCTTTATGAAAAACTGGCTGTTAGATTAAAAGAATTTAATCAAAGTTCAATTATGATGTCGCCATATATAAAAGGCCGCCTCCAGTTTGAAAAACCTATAACTCCGATGGAACATGAAAAAATGTGGTCTCAAATTTTTTCTTCTTTAGAAGGGAAAGTAGATATATGTGCTTTTCAGGACGGTCAGGTGGATTTTCTTGAACTACAGGCATTTATGGAGATTAATAAAAAACTAGCTGATAAATATTCAATTACTTCATGGTCAAATGTTGAAACCTTTGAACGGGGAATGCCCATAAACTTTTTACCTATAAATTGGAATAATCTGAGATACAAATTAGAAGTGGCAGAAAAAGTAGGTGTTGATAAAATTATAACATTTGAATTCTCTCATTTTCTAAGTCCGCATTCTGTTTATCCGGCAGCTCACAATTTATTTAACCGATATAAAGAATGGATTACTAAATAGAATTATTTAATTAAAAACAGCGGAAGAGGGAAATACACTAATCTCCCTTCCCGCAACAATTTTTCCATCAAGTTCATCTATTGCTTCAAAAGCCTGCTTTTCTTCCGGCATGCTAATAATTGCCGATGCTCCATAAATATCATTATATTCTGAAAGAATTACATGTTCTACAACACCATATCTTGAAAAATATTTTTTTAGAATATGTCTGGTAATTTCCCTGGCAATATTTTCAACAATAATTTTCATATTCTTCTCATTTAATATTTAAGGTTCCATAATAATCGTAATTATAATTATTGCTTTATATCAATAAACTTGAATTGATGTTTTTTAACACAGCTTTAACTGTGCAATTTATTATTCTACCCCTTCCATTACAGATGAGTATACAGTAATCTGTCTTCCACTTAATTTAGTGCCATTAAGTTTTTCTATAGCTTCCAGTGCCTTCTTATCTTCGGGCATTTCTATTATTGCCATTGCTCCATATTTATCGAAATATTTAGAAATATGTATAAGTTCTACAAAACCAAACTTTGAGAATAAGTTCTTAATTTCTAACTCTGTAACTTCTGATGATATATTCTCAACATATATTTTCATTTAGAACCTCTATCTTTGTTAACTATATCTTAATTTTCATCTTCATCAGTTTCTTCATCAGAATTATCTTCTATGAAGATGGAGACTGATTTTTCATTACATAAATCGATGCTGTTAATTACATACTCGTTAAAATCTTTATCTTTTACCATTATGTCCCAAAAACATTCTTCATTTAATTCAATATTTACATACATACTGTCATTCGCTTTTAGAATCTGATCATTTAAATCCAAAGGAATCCACTGCTCTACAGATTCCGCTGAGACTAAAATTTCAACAATATCAAAATCAGAATTATTGATAATTTTCACTTCAGTATTTAACGATTCTGTTAATAAAAAACTTACAAGACTTAGGGATAAAACCATTAAACAGGCAACTTTTACTAATTTGAATTTTTGCATTTTGTTCTCCTTTGTAAATTTTAATTTTCTCAATAAGTTAATTCTTTTTCCAGATTTTGTTTTTTTCGGTTATGAATTTGAAGCCATGTATCTGCATAATCCCAGCCAGTTACCGGATCAAAAACTTCAACTAATTTTAATTTTTCTTTACTGATACCATAATAATCTCCTAAAAATTTTACTACTTCATCACCAGAATCAAAGTTGACGATTTTATTGGATTTTGTAAAAACTTTATAACATTTCTTTTTCATTTTTTCACCTGTTGTCTAAATTTTAAAATACTTTCAAAAGACAAATATTAGTTGCACAAATCAGATACTTTTTAGAATGTTTAAATCAAATTTCAGTGTTTATTAAAAGAAAGTAAATTACCATATAGGTGGATTTTTGAGGGACAGACGGAATACCCCTTAAGGGGTATTTTTAAAGAAGACCGCGTTCGGCTGCATACTTTACAACTTCGGTTGTATTTTTCAGGTCAAGTTTTCTAATAATATTTTTGCGATGTTTTACAACGGTTGATTCACTTATGAAAAGTTTTCCGGCTATTTCATAACTTTTAAAACCATCAGCAATTAAACGAATAATTTCTATTTCACGTTTTGAGACGGGTATTTTTTGCGGATTTAAAGGATGATATCTTCTGTGCATTTTTCCTGAATGATACTTAATAAGTTTATTTTTCACTTCTTCACAAAAATATTCTCCACCGGCATCCACAATTTTTATGGCAGCTATAAGCTCTTCAATTTCTGAATCTTTGAATAAAAAACCGTTAATACCCTCTTCCAGCGCACCAATAATAACATTTTCATCCGAGTGCATTGTAAGCATTATTATTGCTTTTTTATAATTAAGTTCTCTCAATTTCGAAATAGTTTCTATACCATCCATTTCAGGCATATTATAATCTAGAATAATTACATCAACCGGATTATCCTTTATATATTCAATTAGTTCAAAACCATTAGAAACTTCAGCAACAATCTGTATAACCTCTTCCTCGCTTAACACTTTTGCAAAACTTGATCTTACCATTCTATGATCATCTGCTAATATTACTTTAATTTTTTCCATAATAGTTTTTCGATATTGGAATATGAAAAATTAATTTTGTGCCTTTGCCGGGCTCAGTTTCTATACTTAAATCTCCGTTTAGCGATTTTACTCTTTCTTTCATTCCGGTAATTCCATAACAATGGGATGATCTTTTCTGCTTCTCATTAAATCCTTTTCCGTCATCCTGCACTGATCCGATAATTACATTTTCGTTAAAATGCAGCTGTACATTAATTACTTTAGCAGATGCGTGTTTTTTTATGTTTAATAATGATTCCTGAATAATTCTGAATATATTAAGATCAATGTTTTTATCGGTGTTAATGTATTCCCCAAATACATCCAAATTTACTACGGCGGAACTATTTAGATTATATTTTGATACTAATAACTCAATAGCCTTTGGAAGTCCTTCTTCTTCAAGAATTACAGGATGTAAAGCCTGAATTAAGGAACGGATATCTTTGCTTGTTTCAAGAATTTTTACTTTAACCTCATCAAGTTTATCAGAATCGTAACCCGAATTTTTTTGCACCATATCAAGTTCAAGTTTAGCTAATAATAGTTTCTGAATAATTTCATCGTGTAATTCGCAGGCAATTCTTTTTCTTTCATTCTCAATCATTTTAAATATTTCAAATGAATTAATTGCGTGAATATTAGATTCAACCTGATGAAATTCTGTGTCTAACGGATCAGAAAATTCTTCAATTATACAGCAAATTATATAATCACTTTTATCATAAATTGGATATACATTAAATATTATATATTTACCTGTAAAATTACCGGCAAGCAGAGAATTACTTTTAGAACAGAAAATCGGATTTGTCCGTAAAGTAATTTCTCCTTTTAATACTCTTTCTATTATCTCGCCGTAATCATTTTCAATAAGAAGTTTTTCACCCGTCAGAGAATAATTTTCTATTGCACAAATAGATTTGTTCCAATTCATGTTTGTATACATTAATTGGCCTTTATCATTAAACAAAGCTGCCGGTAAGGGCAAATCCCAAAAGAATTTTTCCTGTTTTATTCTATCAATCATGCAAACTTCTATTAGTAAATATCTTTAACTCCGTTAGCTAAAATAAATAACACATCACCTATATTATCATAACCCTGGAATGTTTCCTTTCCTTCATTTTTTAACTGTTCAACTTTAAAACCAATTATTGTTAAACCGGCTTCTCTCGAAGTTTCATTAACAATATCTTTAAAACTTCTGCTTTCATCTCTTTTAATTATTGAAATATTTTTTTCTGTAATAGGAATTCTGCTTGTAAGAATTAAATCTTTCATTTCATTTTTAATATTTTCAATTTTAGATTCCTCGCAGACATTAAATATTTTAAGTGAACTATTATGCCACGAAGGATGTCCTAAAATTATATAACTTAAAAGTATCATTAAATTTGCGTTTTCTTCATCAAGATTTCTGATCCACATATGTATTCCCCGTTCCGGAATAATACTGCGGGATGATGACGCTAATACACATACATCAAAACTTCCGGCCTGTGTTAGCGATATGTTTTCAATAATAGGCGTAAGTTTATCCTCACTATGTTTTTCATACTCAAAAATAATCATATTATTCTCCATCCCCGATGAACTTGGCAATTGCAAAACCTGCGCTATTGCAGATGTATACGAAGGAGAAATAATTGTATCTATATACATATTTCCTTTGTGAGTCTGAGTCCGTTTAATAAGATCATTTAAAATTTTACGCGATTCCAAATTTGTGGTTGTAGAATAATACCCTTTTGTGAAATGTATGTATGTTCCAAAACCATGTTTGTATGATATCCAGTTCAATAACTCAAATGCCTTTTCTCTTTCAAAAGAATCTTCCGATATACATACAGCAGAAGGTCTCCAGGTTCCCCGGCTTTTTCGGGACTGTTGTATATAAACATGTACATTTCTTATTAATTGAAAAATTGCATTTTGAAAAATAGACTCTAATCCGCCACGTTTTTTGTGATATGTGGAGATAACAAAATAGAGAATTAGCATTCCTAAAATAGATAAAAACGCGTAAGTCATTTCCATTTTGAACATCAAATAGAAACACATTAAAAAGCCAATAAAAGAGAAATACCATCTCGATTTAAATGTTGGTCTGTACGAAGGATCGGCACCAAAATGGTGAAGAAACGATATTAGACAGATAGCACCGTAAGTAACCATAAAGAACATTGAAATTATTTTTGCAACGGCATCAACATCGCCCATAATTACAAAAAGAAAAGCTATTACTGATGTTACAATTGATCCGTTTATTGGTTCGTTTGCGTCACCTTTCCCTTTTGCGAAAAAACTGTTTAATGATTTTATTGGAAACGATTTATCAACTCCTATTGCCTGAATAGTTCTGGGAGCAACTAATATTGAACCTATAGCACTGGAAATTGTTGAAGCAGCCAAACCTAAAGGAATAATGAATGCACCGCCAAGCGCAATTTTACTCATTATAAACTGGTCGCTTGATAATGAAAGTTCATCCGCTGATATTGATAATTTCCATATTATGAAACCATAAATTATCATTCCCATAACAGTTGCCAGAATTGTTCCCACCGGGATTGATTTTTTAGCATCTTTTAAATCACCTGATAACCCGACTCCGGCAGTCATTCCTGTAAAGGCCGGGAAAATAATTGCAAACACTATGAAAAAATTATCCGGGTTACGGTAAATAAAATTCGAAAAGTTAACTGTCTCAAGATCGGTATTTATTGGACCGCCAAGAAAAAACATTGCAAGTGAAATAAATAAAATAGTAACAACTACATATAGCGCGGCAATTCCAATATTAGCCCCTTTTTTTATAATCAATATCGATAGAATAAGCATAGCTGGTATACTAACTACCTGTTTAGATAACTGATATCCATAGTCCCTAAGAACCCAGTCAAAGACCGGTGTAAAAGCCTCGGAAAAAGCAATAACATAGAATGCAACACTTATAGCTTGCGATAGATAAAGCGCAATACCAATTGTGGCTCCTATATTAAGTCCGAAAGATCTAGAAATTATAAAATATTCTCCACCGCCTTCAACTCTTCTGTTTGTAGATATTTCGGAAAGTGCCAGTGCAGTAGGCAAGGTTACTAAATGACCAATAATAATAATTAAAAATACTCCGTAAAACCCTAATTCACCTATAGCATAACCAAATCTTAAAAAAAGAATAGCTCCTAAAATAGTTGAGATTGCTGTAAAAAATACAGGAGCGGTTCCTAATCTGTTATTACTCATATCTTAAATTCCTAAATAAGTTGACAGATATATTATCTAAATCCATTTTTTAATTTTCATTATTACAACTGTAGCTATACCAATAACAAACATAACACCCAGTGCTAAAAAATATCCAAAGTCCCATTCAAGTTCAGGCATATTCTTAAAATTCATTCCATATAAACCAGCAATAAAAGTAAGAGGAATAAAGATTGTTGCAATTATTGTTAAAACCTTCATAACTGAATTATTGCTATTGTTTATGTTTGTTTCGTTAAGATCAATTAATTCCTTTATCATTTCATTGCATGAATGGTAAGTCTCTTTTAGCAGAAGAATATGATCCTTAATATCCCGAAGATATTTATAATTTTCCTCTTCAATAATATCCGGTATTTCTTTAAGCATAAGATTAAACGCGTCTTCTAAAGGAAAAAGGTATTTTTTATACTCTAAAATTTGTTTTTTTAATAAATGAATATCCTCAATTCTATTTATGTGAGCTTCGCATAACAGATCTTCTTCAAGATCATTAATTTTATTTTCCAGTTCGTGGAAAGCAATAAAATATGAATCGACAAAAGCATCAATCAAAACATAAAACAAATAATCTGCTTTTTTCTTTCTAGCCTTTCCCTGTCCAAGTTTTATTCTTTCAATTTTAGCACTTAAATAACTGCTTTTTCTTTCCTGAAATAAAACTACATTATTATCTTTAAGAATAATACAATTATGATTTAATTTCAGACATCCGTCTTCTTCGTCTCTGTAAAAAGATTTAAGTAAAAAGGCTATATAATCTTCAGCCTCTTCATACTTTGCAAGATGTTCTGTATTTAGAATATCCTCAAGTAATAATGTATGTATATCAAATTTATTCCCAATTGATCTAATGATATCTAAATTGCTTAAACCTGTAATATGAAGCCAGTTTGTTTTTGCTTCACTATTTGTATCTACAGTTTCTATATTTTCAATAATGTCTTCATCAAATCTTTCCATATTGTATTGCCTTACAGTAATAGATGGAATTTCAGGATCGGATGCGTCTCCAATAAAAACTAAACTTCCGGGAGGTTCGCCAACTTTATCTACATTCATCTTCCAAAAATCTTTCATAAATAACAGTCTCCTTCATAACTATTTTAAACTACTCTTGTTTATCTTCAACTTCAATAACTTTTTTCTGTTCTTTTACAGCTATTTCATGTTCCATATCGCCCTGTTCTCCTTTCTTCCTTATATCTAAAGCTTCCAGACTGGTTATTCTGCCGTATAAAATAATAACATCGTCCGGTAGTATTACTATATTTGCTTTTGGTGAACCAATATAATTACCATCCTTTCTTTTAATTCCCAAAACCAAAACACCTTCTTTAGATAATTTTAACTCCATCAGTGTTTTATTTGAGATCCAGTCATCTTCTTCAACGTATAATTCTGTAACTCTGTATGCCCCCGATAAGTGGAGTAAACTTGAGTAATCTTTTACGTCCAGATCTGTATATTTTTTTAATGCCTTACTTACAACTTTAAATAAATATTTATCAACGACTTTACTTTGTACAGCAAACCAGATAATTCCTAATCCAACAAATAAAACAAGAATTTTTATTCCAAACGGATTTGAATGCTCTTGCGGCAGAAAAGCTAAAATAAAAGAACTTATCACAGTAACAATTCCGGCATTTCCAAATAACATTAATAAAAGAATTATTCGTCTTCTTACCGGATGATTAATTACAGCTTCAGCTTCACTTGTTGTGAACCCGACACCTGTAAAAGCAGACCTGGCCTGGAACCGCGCTGTTTCCCTTGATAAACCAGTATGCACCATTGCTATCGCAGCAATTTTAGTTACCAGGACAGAAAATATTATTACAAGGATAACAGATATTATCGGAATCATTTTTATTTCCTAAATAAAAGACAGCTTTTGTTATAAATCTAATCTTATTTATTATTGTTTAATATACAAATTCACTATTAAATTTATTTGGCACTAATTTGTGTGAAAATAATCTCTATTAAAACTGTTCCCTCTGCTTATTTTAATTTAATAATTTTAACAGAATTATTAATAATCAATTATAATTGAATTATTTCTATATTTCCAATAAAATTATTTTTAATCTAAAAAATTTATTTAGTCATTAAATAGTATTATTAAATTTTTAATCAACAGAATTTAATTTTATATTATCGTAAAAAGATATAGTTTAAATCTTGTAATTACTAATAGAAGGAATAAAAAAATGAGTGCAATTAAATCGTTTATTAAAACCACCTTATTGGGCGGTATGCTGGTGGTCTTACCGCTGGTAATACTCATTTTAGTTTTTACATGGCTATTCGAATTTATAGTTGATAAAATACGCCCTATAACTGACATAATTCTTGAAACTACAAAGATGCAGGAGTTTGCGGCTTCCGGTTTAGCTCTATTATTAATTATTCTGTGTTTCTTCTTAGTTGGTTTGGTAGTACAGACTAAGATTGGGAAATTTTTATTTGAGTATTTTGAGAAAAGTTTTTTTTCAAAAATACCTCTGTATAATATTATTAAAGAAACTACTATTCAATTAGTAAGCAGTAATAAAACTTTATTTAAACATGTTGCATTAGTAAAGCTTTATGGTAATGATACAAGGCTTACAGCATTTGTTACAGAGATCCATACTGATGGTTCGTATACTGTATTTGTACCTTCCGGCCCTGCTCCTACAGCAGGTTTTATATATCATTTAAAAAAGGAAAGTGTAGAGTTAGTTAATTATCCCGTGGAAAGAGCTATGAAAACTATATTTAGTTTTGGTGCCGGTTCTAAAGAATTATTAAATAGAACTATTTCAAATTAAAACATTTTTAAAATAAATATTTTTCAACTTTTGATAGTGATAAAATGGAACTCTTTATTTCGATACTGCTTATTATTTTAGGCTTTTTATTATTGATTAAAGGAGCTGATATTTTAATTGACGGGTCGTCAGCTTTAGCCTCAAAATGGAATATATCGCAGTTGGTTATCGGATTAACTATTGTATCATTTGGAACCTCGGCACCGGAGCTTATTGTAAATCTGTTTGCCGCCTTCGAAGGATCAACAAGTGTAAGTTTTGGTAATATTGTTGGCAGTAATATTGCGAATATATTTTTGATACTTGGTGTCGCCGCAATTATTAAACCTCTTAGTACCCAGAAAAATACTGTTTGGAAAGAAATCCCTTTTACACTGCTTGCCGGACTAGTTTTACTTGTGCTTTGTAATGATAGTTATTTTTCGCCAGTTTCAAATGTACTTTCGCAGAGTGATGGAATAATTCTCTTGTTATTATTTTTGCTGTTTATAGTTTATGTATTTTCAATTTCTAAAGCTGAAACAGTTATTAATTTTGAAGTTAAACAATTTTCCAATCTTAAAATTTCGTTGTTTATTTTAGGCGGATTAGCCGGATTAATGCTTGGCGGCAAATTAGTAGTAGATAACGCTATAAATATAGCTGCTTTCTTCTCTGTAAGTGAAAGAATAATTGGACTTACTCTAGTGGCATTAGGCACATCTCTACCAGAGCTTTTTACAACAGTGATTGCTGTTAAAAAAGGTGAAATGGATATTGGAGTTGGAAATGTTGTCGGGTCAAATATTTTTAATGTGTTTTTTATTCTTGGTGCAACTTCAATAATATCACCAATCCCTATTTTTTCCGCTATGAATTTTGATTTACTGGTGATGACTACCGCTTCTTTATTTTTGTTTTTCTCAATGTTTACTGGGAAGAAAAGAGTTATTGACAGATGGGAAGGAATAGTTTTTTTATTACTTTATTTGCTTTATAATACCTGGCTGTTTTCTAATTGATAATTATAGTTAAAACAAAAAAGTCCTATAATAACTGATATTATTGGACTTTTTTTTATTAATTAAACCGACTAAAATTGTTCGTATTAATCATAATTACTAAATTTATTTTTTTGCAACTTCTCCATTTAACTCAGTAATAATAATTGCCAGCAATGCAGCTCTTTCAAGTAGGCTATGCCTTAAAATATACTCTGATTTATTAGAAGGTTTTGCGCCAGCCGGACCAAGACCGTCAATTTGAAATATCCGTTCGTCAACATAACAGATGTCAGCCGAGCTCCAGCGATGTTCTTCTCTTAAAATAATATCCAGCCGCTCTGCAATGTTTTTAATTTTTTTCCAAAGCTGATCAACTTTTTCCGTTTTTATCATAGAAGGTCTGCGAAGTCCGCCTTCAAGTTGAAGATCAATATATTTTTTATATTTTTTTGGAATCACTTTCATGATCTTGGAATCGAGTTTATCAACCTGTTTAAGCTCATTAAATCTTACACTAAGATTAACCGAAGCGTTTACATAAGGATCTGTTATGTTAGTTTCAATATTAAACTTTCTAGGAGCAATTACTAATCCCTTGTCCGGATCGGATAGATCTACCCAGGCTGCAACTAACTTTGTTAAGAAACTAACCGCATCTGATACTAAAGTTGCATCATCATTTTTAATCAGGTTAGCATGACAATGATACAAAGCGGCTCCAGAGCGTGAGGTAACCAAACCGCCATCTACAAAGGCTCCATGCAATCCTAAAACATATTTTGCGTTATTAGAAATGTTTTTCACAATTCCGCTTGCAAATTTCCCCTGAAGTGATTCATCGCTGGTCAGTAAAATTCCAATCTTAAACTTCTTTAATAATCTCGTGAATTTTAAAGACTGTAAAGCTGATATTAAAACAGTCAGACCACCTTTGTTTTCCCATATGCCGGTTCCAAACAGCTTTTGTTCAGAATCAAAATAATACTCATGACTAGCTCTCTTAATATCTGTATCGAGACTTCCTAAAAGGAGGATATCAATTTCCTCACTTTCCGAATTACTAAAATAATGTACATTGCCTACTTCAACCTGGGGAAATGCCTGATGTGAAAAACCTAGCTGACTTAAATTCTTTTTTACTAACGCACCTAACTGGTTTACACCTTCTACATTGCGGACAAAGCTGTTTATGTTAACCATTTCTTCTAATAGTTTTTCTATATTAGACTGTCTATTGCGTAAGAATCCTCTAATCTTTGTATCAAGAGAAACTTTTTTATATACTTTTTCAGCATCCGATTCAAAAGGTGTATTTGTAAAATATCTTAACGCAGAAACATCCAGCATTCTATTTACAAGTGCTTTGTAATCATAGCCGGCAACATTAGCCGCAAACGGATATGAACCTGAAGGTCCTAAACTTGCCATTGAGTTTAGTTCAAGAATGTAAACATTTCCGTCCTTATCCATTCTAAAATCAACCCTTGCAAAATCTCTTAATTGAAGAACTCTAAATGCTTCTTTACTAAGGTTAATCATTTCCAGAGCTTTTTCAGCAGGAAGATCTGCAGGACATATTTTACCTTTGGGTTTAGCTGTTTTATCTTCAAATGTCTGAATCCCGTTTGGATCATTTTCCAGATCAATCTCTAAAACCGGGAACGCGTCAACTGGATTATTTCCCAATAAACCGACTGCAAACTCCCGTCCGGGAATAAACTGTTCAACTAAGGCAGGCTGCTGGAATTCATCTAAAATATATTTTACAGCTTTTCTTAGATCAGGAATATTATCAACTACTTTTAATCCAAATGAAACTGATTCCATTTTCGGTTTAACTATTACCGGGAAATCAAATTCTTCCACTTCAAAATCCTGATCGGACAAAACCCAAAAATTTGGTGTTGGTATATTATGTTTTTGTAAAATAATTTTGGCTACAACTTTATCAAGAGCTAACGCATGTCCTGTAGGAGAAGAACCAACATACGGAATACCAAGCATTTCTAACATCGAAGGAATATGAGTATATCTGCTTTCACCCTGAATTCCATATGCCATGTTAAAAACCATACCCATCTTTTCGCCTTCCATAACCTGAGGCATAAAATCCTGGATCCGTTCAATTACATGCATATCACCGTCAATGATAGAAACATTGTGCCCGCCGTCTTCTAAGGCTTTAGCCACCCGCTTTATTGTATTGGGATTATAAATCTCTTTATTCTGCATCCCAAATTTATTTATTACTTTAGAAACATTTTTATTGTAAATAATTGCAACTTTCATTTTAAATAATCCTTATCATAATAATCCGCACATATGTAAAAAATTCTTAATCATTAAAATGCCTTCTTTACCCGAAACTTCCGGATGTGACTGAAATCCATAAATAGGTTTTTCTTTATGTTTTATTATCTCATTTGGCGTTATGGAAGATTCTGCCAGACTCTCAAAATCGGGTGGGATTTCTGCAACGTGAAAAGAATGTCTTCGTGTCATAAAAATAGTTTCGTCTGAAATGCCATTAAAAATAGGATCTTCCGGTTTAAGAATCCTAATTTCTTCTTTCTTGGCCGTGTATTCGGGAAGTTTCTTAATTCTTCCTCTATGAGCAACGGCTAAAATTTCATGACCCAGACAAAAACCTATTGTAGGAACATCAAAATTCATCATAGCTACAAAATTTGCTGTCAGATTTAAAGGCTCGTATGGATTCCCTTTGCCGCCTGATAAAATTATACCAGAGATTTCTGTCTTTGCAGATAAGACTATTGGCTGGTTGTGATCAAAAAACACATAATCAAAATCCTGTTCAGCTAAAAAGTTCCTTTTGAACTTCTTGATAAAACTACTCTGGTTATCGATTATTAAAAGCATAGTTCTCTCCATAAAAAATATCAAGCTATAAGTATAATTGATTTATATGAATATATGCAATAATATTTTTTTTATTATAATACTTTTTTTTACATGGGAATTTTATAAAATTGCACAGGTTATTCAATTATTTTTTTTAAGTGGCATTGAGTTTTAATATGAAAGATAAATTAGCGGCTCTACTAATAGAAAATGAAGTGATATTTTATGTAATAGTAATATTAATTACAGTTATATTAGCCTTAATTTTAAAGAAAATGATTAAACACTCAATTGATAAATATTTTATCAGTTCCGCAAAAAAACTTAATGTTGATGTTACTAAATACAACTTTATAAAAAATGCCAGCAGCGCAATAATTTATCTCTTAGCACTCTTTATAATATTTTATTCTATCCCTTCATTCCGTTCATTTGCTGTTACAATGTTTGCAAGTGCCGGTATTATTACCGCAATATTTGCGTTAGCTTCGCAGCAGGCTTTTTCTAATATTGTTGGAGGTATTTTTATTGTAATTTTTCATCCGTTTAGAGTCGGTGATAATGTAAATATTGGAATTGAATATCACGGGATTGTTGAAGATATAACTTTAAGACATACAGTAATTAAGAATTTTGAGAATAGAAGAATTATAATCCCAAACTCGGTTATTAGCAGTAAAACTATTTTAAATTCTACTATATCCGATCCCAAAATCTGTAACCATATTAACATTGGGATTTCCTATTTTTCTAATATTGATTTAGCAATGAAAATTATAAAAGAAGAAGCGCTAAATCATCCTAATATTCTTGATAACAGATCGGATGAACAAAAGGCAAAAAATTCACCTGTTGTTAAAATCAGAGTTATTGGGCTTAATGAATCTGCTGTAACAATTAGAGCCTATACATGGGCAGAAAATACTGATAAAGCATGGGAATTAAAATGTGATCTTTTAAAATCGATTAAAGAACGATTTGACCGTGAAGGTATTGAAATCCCCTTTCCACATCGTACTGTTTACTTGCGCAATGAGAAACACTGATAGTTTTTTTACGGCTGCACTGGCAGTGAAAATTTTTAATATCTAAAATAAATAATGTTCCAACTGCAAAGCAGTTCCCTTCTATACTTTAATTTTAATTGAAATTAAATATCAGCATAAAAAGTTAATCTAATAAATTATCCGGTATTCCTAAATATTCTCTATTCATCTAAATAAAAGACGCTTGTATTCTTAAAAAACATTTTATATTTTAATGTACGATATTTGTATATTTTATCATTATTCGTAAGTTATGAAAAAAAAAGAAATTATAAAGTTGCCAGAAAATACGAAGTATGAACAATTAGTAAATACATCTTATAATTTGTTTATGCGGCATGGTATTAAACGTATTTCGGTAGAGGAAATTTGTCAGGAAGCCGGAATAAGCAAAATGACATTCTATAAATATTTTAAAAATAAAATTGAACTGGCAAAATTTGTTCTTAATAAAATATTTAATGATCAGATGAAAGTTTATAGAAACATAATGAAAGAAAAAACTTCATTTGAGAAAAAAATTGAAAAAGTAATTTTGATGAAACATGAATCAACTGAATTTATTAGTAAAGAGTTTTTCAATGACTTAACAAAAAATCCAATTGAAGAAATTGCCGGCTTAATGAAACAATTTCATGAAGATTCAATTAAAGAAATAATGAATGACTTAAAGAAAGCTCAAAAAAAAGGTGAACTGCGTAAAAACATAAAACCGGACTTTATTTTTTACTTTTTGAATGGAATTCAATTAATGGCGGAAGATGAAAATCTATCTAAACTTTACAGTACACCAAACGAGCTTATAATGGAATTAACAAATGTTTTCTTTTATGGAATATTATCCAATAAAAATGTTACATAAAATGACTATGAAATTATTTAGTAAATATATTGTAATAATTCTATTGTTCAGTTTCAATTTGGTAAATGGTCAGTCATTAAGTTTTCGCGGACAAGCCTCCTCATGGTTAACTGGAAATCCCGAACAATCATTTATCTCGCAAGCCGGTATTAGATATATACCGGAAATGTTTATTGAAAAACCTCTCTCCGATTATGTTTATGCCGATGCTGAATTTTCGCTAAATAGTTATTTATCGGCAAATGTTAATGATTTTAAAACACATAATGAATCGGCGAAAATTAAACCATACAGACTCTGGTTTAGAATTTCGTCAAATCAATTTGAAGCACGTGCTGGTTTACAAAAAATCAATTTCGGTTCGGCAACATTATTTCGTCCGCTTATGTGGTTCGATAAAATAGATCCCCGCGATCCGCTAAAACTTACAGACGGAGTTTACGGATTACTTACAAGATACTATTTTCAGGACAATACAAATATTTGGCTTTGGGGACTTTATGATAATAAAGATTTAAAAGGCTGGGAAACTAATCCGACTAAGAATAACAGCGTTGAGTTTGGCGGCCGGATTCAAACGCCTTTGTTTACTGGCGAAGCTGGCTTAACATACCATCATCGGAATGCAGACCTTGCTAAAAATCCTTCTCTCTTATCTTTATCAAACAAAAGATATTTTGATGAAAACCGTTTTGCGTTTGATGGCAAATGGAATGTGGAAATTGGTGTCTGGTTCGAAGGTTCAATAGTAACCAGGGATGTTGATATTGATTTTATGAAATACCAAAGACAGTGGACTCTTGGTGCTGATTATACACTTGATGTCGGGAACGGATTAAAAGTTTTAACTGAATATTTTAGTTCGGAAAATTCGGAAAAATTATTTAACTCAGGCAAAGGGATTGATTATTTAGGTTTTTCTGCTGATTATCCAATTGGATTATTGGATAACGTTTCAGCCATTTATTACAGAGATTTAACAAGTAAGGAAAACTATTTTACAGTAAACTGGCAGCGCACTTATGATAACTGGATAGTTTATTTTTTGGGGTTTTTTAATCCGAAGACAGTTAATCTTAACCAGACACAAGCAGGTAATAATGCAATGGCGGGTAATGGATTTCAAATTATGGTTGTGTTTAATCATTAAACAGAATATGTATAAAAGAAGATAAATAATGTTAACTACTCATAAAAAAATCTTGACGATGGTAAATCTAAATATTAAAGATTTTAATAAATCAAATGAAAACATACAGAGAGAAATAATTTCATTTAAAAATTTAATTGCTCAATTGGAAATGAAAGAATTGTCTTTGGAGGTAATCACTTTAATTAATATTGAAATTACCCGGTTTAATAACTGTTCCGCCTTAACCAAGGATTTTATAAAAATATTACGTAAAAAAAGAAAACTGATTTTGCAAAATATACGGGTAAAACAAAGTATTTATCCTAAAAAATATTTTTCACAAAACTGGACAGCTTTAGGAATGATTGCCTTTGGACCATGTATTGGAGTTATATTATCGGGTAAATTTGATAGTTGGCTAATGATCTTAGCTGGTATTTTTTTGTGTTCTTTTATTGGTGGTTTAGCCGGATATCTTATGGATAAAAAAGTGAGCAATAACGGGAAACAGATTAATTGGTAGTAATACATTATAAATAGAGAATAAACAAAGCTTAAAATGTTAATTACTTTTTAAATTAAAAAGCAGAAGGTAGTATGAATAATTCACATTTAATTAAAACAGAAGGACTTTATAAAAAATATCCCATGGGTCCAACAACCTTGGTCGCTTTGGATAATGTAAACCTTAATTTTAAAAAGGGAGAATTTGCCGGATTAGTCGGACCAAGCGGTTCCGGTAAAACAACTTTATTGAATATTCTCGGCTCGCTTGATTCACCAACGGAAGGAAGCGCTGAAGTTTTAGGTGAAAAGGTTGAAAATCTTGAACATAAAGAAGCTGCAAAATTGCGTAACAATCATATTGGATTTATTTTTCAGACTTTTAATTTGCTCCCGGTTTATACTGTTTATGAAAATGTGGAATTCCCACTTTTATTACAGAATATATCAGAATCAGAGCGACGCTTAATGGTTATGGACGCACTTGAATGGGTTGGACTTTCGGACCGGGCTGACTCAAGACCGACACAGCTTTCAGGCGGTCAAAGTCAGCGTGTTGCAATTGCAAGGGCAATAGTTAAAAAGCCCGCATTAGTTCTTGCCGACGAACCAACTGCAAATCTTGACGCGCAAAATTCTCACAATATCATGGAAACTATGGTAAAGCTGAATAAAGATTTAGAAACAACTTTTATCTTTGCAACTCACGATGAAAAAGTAATGAAGTATTTGAGAAGAAAAGTTTATCTAGACGATGGAAAAATTGTAAAGGATGAAGTAATTAAGCATGAACTGAGTAAGGAGTAACGCAGGAATAAAACGAATAATTGAAGAAGCATTTTGCATGAGAATAAATATTAAAAAATTTGAAAATTTTATTTTTTGGAAAGAAGTAATGCAAGGATTAGCAACAACATCAGCACAGTTTGAAATAATTAATATTTCGTTCTGCTTTCCTGCGTTTCCCTTTTTTCCGTTCCCGGAGGGAGAATGTTAATCCCAAAATTAGCTTTTAAAAATCTTTACGGTGCCGGATTAAGAACCTGGCTAAACGTGATTGCGTTATCCTTTTCTTATGTGGCAATAATTTTTCTGCAAGGACTTTATACCGGAATGAATGATCAGATGGAAGCCTCAACAATAAAAGCACAATACGGCGGCGGACAATACTGGCAAAAGGATTATGATCCGTATGACCCAATCACTCTGGATGACGCGCACGCTAAAGTTTCTGATGAGCTTCAAAAATTAATTGATGAAAAAGAAGCCGTTCCAATATTAATTAGACAAGCATCAATTTATCCAAATGGCAGAATTCAAAATGCGGTGCTTAAAGGGATTACAATTGATCAAAATGTTTTAACAATTCCAACATCAAAAATAATAAGTGATGGTGGTTACATTCCCGCATTGATTGGAACAAGAATGGCGAAAAGTTCCAAATTAAATATTGGCGATTTTGTTACAGTAAGATGGCGCGATGCAAATGGAACTTTTGATGCAAATGAAATTAAAATTGTTGAAATAATGAAAACTGAAGTTTCCGAAATTGATAACGGACAGTTATGGATTCCTATTGATAGAATGCGTGAAATGACAATAATGCCAAATGAAGCAACAATGGTGGTGTTGGAAAAGGATTCAAAAGTTGATAAAAATATATCCGGATGGCAGTATAAAGATTTAAATTTTCTGCTTGAAGATTTACGCGCGCTTGCAACAACAAAATCAGTTGGTTCAAGTATTTTCTACCTTGTACTCTTGCTTTTAGCAATGCTTGCAATTTTTGATACACAAATACTTTCTCTTTTCCGAAGAAGAAAAGAGATGGGAACCTTAATGGCAATGGGAATGACCCGCTCAAAATTAATTCAGCTTTTTACTTTAGAAGGAGCCATGCACGCTGTTCTTGCGGCAGTTGCTGCAATAATTTATGGCGCGCCGCTAGTTGCATATGTAGCAAAAGTCGGTTATGGTTTGCCCGAAGCAACTGACAGTATGGGTTTTGCGCTTGGTGATAGAATTTACCCGATTTATACTGCCGGTTTAATTGTTGGAACTATCGTGCTTGTATTTACAGTAACAACAATTGTAAGTTATTTGCCAACACGAAGAATTTCAAAATTAAAACCGACTGATGCTTTGAGAGGAAAACTTACTTGAACAACGGATGAAAGCAAGACGGGAGAAAAGAATAATTTAATAAATGAATGCGGATAATTACTGATGAAAAATATTAGAGATATAAAAATAAAACTACAAAGAATAAATAAATGTGAATTCCCTTTCTGCCTTCGTGCGTTTTCCATTTCCCCGTTCCCGGAGGAAAAATGTTAATACTAAAATTAGCTTATAAAAATATTAAGGGAGCCGGTTTACGAACCTGGCTAAACGTGCTGGCTCTTTCATTTGCTTATGCAGCAATAATTTTTGTGCAGGGTATGATTGACGGGATGAGCAATCAGATGGAAACTTTTTCAATAAATGCACAATATGGCGGCGGACAATATTGGCAGCAAGAATATGATCCATACGATCCGCTTACTTTAGATGACGCGCATAGTAAAGTTCCAACAGAACTTCAGCAATTAGTTGATGAAAAAAAAGCACTTCCAATATTGATAAGACAGGCAACAATTTATCCGCAGGGAAGAATGCAGAATGCTTTGCTTAAAGGAATAGAAACAGATCAAAATATTTTAACAATTCCTTCATTCGTTTTAGTAAATGATGACGGCTACATTCCTGCTTTAATTGGAAAAAGGATGTCTAAAAGTATGGGCATAAATAAAGGCGATTATCTTACTGTAAGATGGCGCGACGCACAGGGAAAGTTTGATGCGAACGATGTTAAGATTGTTGAAATAATGAAAACAAATTCTGCTGAAATTGATGTCGGTCAGCTTTGGATTCCCCTTGAACGAATGCGCCAAATGACTTCAATGCCGGATGAATCAACTATGATTGTTCTAGAAAAGAATTCAGCATTTAATAAAACTGTTGGAAAATGGCAGCACAAAGATTTAGATTATTTATTGGAAGATGTACGCGCCGCTATGGCAGTTGAAGCCGCCGGCGATAGTCTTTTTTATATTGTGCTTTTACTCCTTGCAATGCTTGCAATTTTTGACACACAAATTCTTTCTCTTTATAGAAGAAGAAAAGAGATGGGAACTTTAATGGCACTGGGAATGACCCGCACAAAATTAATTCAGCTTTTCACTTTAGAAGGATCAATGCACGCGATACTTGCAGCTATACTCGCCGCAATTTATTCAACACCATTGTTTCTTTATTTGGCTTCAGACGGAATTGGTTTACCTGAGGCAACTGCTGAAATGGGTTTCGCGATGGGAGATGTACTTTATCCATTATTCTCATTTGGTTTAATTGTCGGGACAATAATTATTGTTTTATTGATTACTACAATTGTTAGTTACATCCCAACAAGAAAAATTTCAAGATTAAAACCAACAGATGCATTAAGAGGAAAACTTACTTGAAGAGCAGTAGAACGGAGGAAAGCAGAACGCAGGAGCGAAAAAAAGGAGTAATGGAGGAATGGGAAAAAAAGAATCAATGCAATTGACTGTAGATATTTACAAGCTTTTCAAAGATTTTAAGGACTATGGATTTAAAGATCAAATCCAAAGATCAGCAGTTTCAATTCCATCAAATATTGCGGAAGGATATGTCGTCAGACTAATAAAGAGTTTATACAATTTTTATTTATAGCCAAAGATTCTTGTGCTGAATTAAGAACTCAAATTTATTTATCAATTGCTTTAGATATTATTGAAAAAGAAATAGGAAATTCTTTAATCGAAAGAACTCATAAAATATCAGCAATGCTTTTTAATTTAATTAAATTGAGAAAAGAAAAATTTACTAAATAGACGTAAAATAATGCAGAAAGCAGGATGCAAGAAAGGACAAAAGACTGAAAGTAATTAAGATGAAATATTTCATTCTGCTTTTCTCCGTTCCCCTTTCCTACGTTAAAATAAGGAAAATAATATGTTGAAATTTTTATTTAAAGGTTTGATTCGCGATCGATCTCGTTCGTTGTTTCCGATTCTTACTGTTGCAATTGGAGTAACTTTATCGGTTTTTCTATACTCTTATTTAAACGGATTTATGTCGGATATGATTAAATCAAGTGCGCATTATAATACCGGACACGTGCGCATAATGAGTCAGGCTTATGCTCAAGAGTCAAATCAAAATCCAAATGATTTAGCTTTGATAGGCATTGATACGCTGATTCAGAATATTCAAAAAACTTATCCCGAAATGATTTGGACACCAAGAATTAAACTTGGCGGATTAATTGATATTCCCGATGCAAATGGAGAAACGCGAATACAGGGCCCGGTTAGCGGAATGGCTATCGATTTGTTTTCAGAATCAAGCCCGGAAAAAAGACTGCTAAATATTAAAGAAGCCATTGTAAGCGGTGAGCTTCCTAAAAATCATAATGAAATATTAATCGCGGATGACTTTGCAAAAAGATTAAAAGTTGCTCCGGGTGATACCGCAACTCTGCTTAGTTCCACGATGTACGGAAGTATGGCTATGACCAATATTATTATTGCCGGAACTGTCCGTTTTGGAATTGCTGCATTGGATAGAGGCGCAATTATGGCTGATATTTCTGATATACAAATCGCGCTTGATATGGATGACACAGCCGGAGAAATATTAGGTTTTTTCCCAGATGATAATTTTTATGAAGAGAAGGCGTATCAAATTACAGATTCATTCAATAAAAAATATAAAAATCCGGAAGATCAATTTTCTCCAATTATGGGTGCTTTACCGGATGAAGCCGGACTTAAAGATTATATGGCAATTATGGATGTTGCAGCCTATTTCATCGTTGGAATTTTCCTGCTTGCAATGGCTATTGTATTATGGAATGCTGGTTTAATGGGCAGTTTACGCCGTTATGGAGAAATGGGCGTTCGCCTTGCCGTTGGCGAAGAGAAAGGTCACATTTACAAAACATTAATATTAGAATCAATAATGATAGGAATTATCGGGTCATTTGTTGGAACTGTAATTGGCTTAATACCCGCATATTTAATGCAGATTTACGGATTAGATTTGAGTTTCCTTTTTGAGAATTCTACAATGATGATCTCCGGTGTTTTGCACGCGCAAGTTACACCAACAACAATGTTTATAGGATTTATTCCCGGAATTTTAGCAACAGTATTTGGAACCGCAATTGCCGGAATTGGGATTTATAAAAGAGAAACCGCACAATTATTTAAGGAACTTGAAGTATGATAAATAAATTGATCTTTACATTGATTGTTTTTTCGACAATCGTTTTTTCGCAAACTCAATCGGCTGATGAAATATTAAAAAAAGTTGATGCAAATACTTTTTCAGATTCACAAATCGGAACATCTAAAATGATAATTCATGGAAGACGCGGATCAAGAACTGTTGAAGCTAAATCTTGGCAAAAAGGAACCGACGATTCTTTTACCGAATACCTTGCGCCTGCTCGCGAAAAAGGTACAAAAATGTTAAAACTTGGCGATCAGCTTTGGACTTATACGCCTTCTACCGATAGAACAATTTTAATAAGCGGACACATGCTTCGCCAGCCGGTGATGGGTTCTGACCTTTCTTATGAAGATATGATGGAAGATCCTTTATTGCAAAACATGTACACTGCCGAAATAGTCGGAGAAGATACAGTTATAAATCGGCAGGTCTGGGTTCTGGATTTGAAATCTAAAAAAGATAATATTGCTTACGATAGCAGAAAAATTTGGGTTGATAAAGAACGAAATATAATCTTAAAAGAAGACCTTTATGCAAAAAGTGGCAAACTTTTAAAACAAGTTCTCATCCATGAAGTTATGAAAGCTAGCGGAAGATGGGTTGCAAAAAATATTACTTACAAGGATATGCTTAAAGACGGTGACGGAACCGAAATGATAATTGAAGAAGTTGAATTTGACAAAAAAATTCCAAGCTATATCTTATCTAAAGCATCATTGAGAAGGTAGAAATTACTAAACAGTGAAAAAGTTTTGTGTAAATGGTTAAAATGAAATTTATTTCCCTAAATTTACACAAGATTTTTTTCTGTCTTTACTTCCCTTTTACCATTTATATTGTTCCCTGACAACAAATTTTATGAGCGGAGTCTTTTTTTCAAGAACTTCTGATGATAGATTACTTAATAACATACTTGTATCAATTAAGGCTGGATATTTAGTTTTCAGACCACTTAATAAATCCTTCCTTCTATTCCAATTATTAGCGTCTCTGTTTTTTTCTGCCGAATATAAAATCGATTTTTCAAATTCATTTGCCAGAACTTCTTTGTAAAATGCATCAACATTTTTTCTTACTTCGCCCGATTTATCCAGCCCTGTTCTATAAGATTCCTCTAAAAGATATTTATCCCGCACCTTGTCTATAATAACTTTTTGAATCTTATTACGCCCAGTTATATCTGGTCTTTGTAATGGCGGCATTACTTTTATCATTGCAATAAACTCATCCACGGTCCATGAATCATCACTAAATTGCACTAAAATACTATCAGCAATCTGATTGAGATTTCTTTTTATTTTTATAATTTCAATATCAGTAACATTAGGATATAACATCAAATTTTGCGAATTCTTTTCAGTCACTTCATTTTCTATTATCCGCGAAACTTCATTAAGTATATTACCCTTAATATTAAGCGATTTACCCTTTAATATTTTTTTAACATAAAGTGCGCTCTCCTTTGCCGATTGTCTATTACGCAAATTTTTTTTTAACTCATCAATGTTCTGATCAAAATAATTTTTATCCAAAAAAACTGATTGTTTTACATCCTCAATTTTAAAAATATGATAACCAAAACTTGATAATAACGGTTTAGATATTTCGCCAATTTTAAGATTATAAATACTGTCTATTAATAATGGATCAAAATCGGTTAATCGTATGAAACCTAAATATCCGCCGTTAGCTGCTAAAGCCGAATCAGTAAAAACTTTTGGCGCTAATGTATGAAAATCATTTCCGTTCTTAAGACTCTTATATATGTAGTCAACTTCTGTTTTCCCTTTTGCAAAAAGGTGTCTTATTGATAAAGATATATTCTGTTTTTTATATTCTTCCCACGCTTGTTCATCCGACACATTAATTTGATCTAAAACATTTTTTTTATAAAGCTGTTTAAGCATTTCAGAGTTATGAATAAACTGGTAATGATCGCGAATGTGTTGAAGAGTATCAAATTTTTCTAATCTGGATGCTTCTAAATAATAGAGTTGTTCAGTAAGTTTATCAGCTTGTTGTAATAGAGCACTTTTGTAATTGGAATTGTTCTTATACAATGGATAAAGATTAAACTGCCTAAAAAACTCTCCCTTGGTAATAACATTTTCATTAACTTTTATCAGGAATTCATTTTCACTTTTCCCGGCTGAACATCCCAGAACATAAAATAATATCAGAGTTATAAATAATATTTTTACTACAGAATATTTATTTTTATACACAAGACAATAATTCATAAAAACCTTTTGCGTGAACAATTTCAAAACACTTTCTATTTAGCATTAATAATTTATTTCTTTAATATATAGAATTGAAACGGATCAAATTCCAAATCTGCATCAAGTGAAATACTTTCACCATTAAATTCGTCAGTCCAATTAGTGCCCTTCAAATCGTTTGGAAGACTATAAGTAATAAATCTGTTTCTAACATTTACTAAGATCAGAAATTCTTCATTTCCTATTGCTTTAGTAAATGCGGCAATATCCGGATCCGAAAAAGTTTTGAGGTTCCCTTTTCTTAAAACATCCGATTTATTATAAATTGACATAAGCTTTTGATAATCTTTCAATAATTCTGGATTTGATGACCAGTTAAAAGGAACATTATCAAAAAATGAAACATTACCTTCTATTCCAAATTCCTGACTACCGTAAATAAGCGGAACTCCGCCAAGATATGTTGATATAATAAATGCGGAAAAAGAACCGTTTGTGCCGCCAAATAAATCAACAGGAGTTTCATCCCATGCCGATTCATCATGATTGGTAATAAACCTTAACTTGTGCTTCCCTTCCGGTACAATCTTATACTCATTTGTATGTGTCGAAAATATAGAACTCGCATTATATTTATTTATAAATACATTTTTTAGCTTACCGTAAAAGTCCCATGAATAGGTCATTTGAAATCCGGCATTATAATGATCTGTCCTGGCTCCTTCGGCAAGATATATTAACTGTCGGTCATCAATATTTTCCAAAGAATCAATAGCTTGTCTCCAAAAACTATAGGGTACAAAATCAGCGGCATCACATCTAAAACCATCAACATTTAATTCAGTAACCCAGTATTTTAGGGCATCAATCATTTCCAGACGCATTTCTTCATTATCAAAATTCAGATCAGCTACATCCTGCCAGTTTGTTCCCGGTGGAATAATTATATTGCCCGAAGCATTCTGTGTATACCATGCTTTATTTTGTATCCAGGGATTATCCCATGCGGTATGATTAGCAACCCAGTCAATAATTACTGCCATATCCTTTTTATGCGATTCATTAACAAGCTTCTTAAAATCATCCAGATTACCTAATTCCGGGTTCACTTCTTTATAGTTTTTAACTGAATATGGCGAGTTAACTGAATTTACATTACCAATTGGATGTATTGGCATTAACCAAATAACATTAACTCCCAATGATTTAATATGATCCAGTTTATCTGTTACACCTTTAAAATCACCGGAACTGCTAAAAGCTCTAAAATTAACTTCATACATTACAATATCTTCAGTTGCCGGAATATTTTCAAAAGGCTGCGTGGAACCATCATTTACAGGTGTAACTCCCCCATCATCGCCGCAAGAGTTAAAAACTATTGCAATAGGCAATAAGAGTATTAATAGAAAACGTGAAATTCTTGAATTAAGTTTTATCTGTATATTGTTTAACATTTAAATAATCCTTTAATTTTACAATGCTGTTATAAATCGATAAATATAATAAATTAACATCACAAGATATTAACTATAAAATTAAGTGCAGCGTATACTTTTGAATACTATTAAAATTACCAAATGATTCATAAGCATAATCTAAACGAATTCCATAGCTCTCAAGCAGTAATCCGCCGCCAAGTGTTAATCCTTCTTCGCTGTCTTTTAAAAATAATGATCTGTAACCGGCTCTAAACGCTAATAGATTTTTATATCTAAATTCAGTCCCGACATTAACACTTTCAGCGTTATCATTAGGATGAAGCGCGTCAGCAGCTATTATAACCTTACTATTTTCATTATTTATCAATTCATAAGATAATCCAAAACGGAATAATAAGGGCAGATCGTACCTGCCTGTTTCAATTCTGGAATTAATCTGATCGTTATTTCCGTTAATTGTCTGATCAATATCCACCTTAACCAGAAGATCGTCGCCAGACATCTGCATCTTTGTCCCAAAATTTGAAATATTCATACCAAGTCTTAAACCGGGAAAAGGTGTTTCATAGAGAAATCCAATATCAACGGCCATTCCGCTCGCACTGGAATTATAAATATTCTCTTCAACATATTTGCCGGTAAATCCAATCATGAATCTATCTGTTAACATTCTGGAATACGATAAATTGATTGCAATACTTTTTGCCGAAAATAATACTCCGGTTCCTTCCGGATTATTCTCTGTAGTCTGCTCAAATTCACCATAATCAATATGCATTATACCAACGCCAAAATTACCAATATTAGAAATTGGGAAAACTACCCCGCCGTAATTATAATCAATATCGGCAATCCAGTCTGAATGATTAACAATAATTTCAGTATTATTTAATTGCGCTGCACCGCCAACATTCCAAAACATAGCAGAAGCATCATTAGCTACTGCTGTAAATGCGCCTCCCATAGCCTGGGCTCTTGCACCAATGCCTATTGTAAGAAACGGCGCGGCTGTAGTTGCAACCTTTGTTATATTTTGCGCAAAACTTATATTAAAAATGGCCAAGCAGATAAAACAACTTATCTTTAGAATACGTAATTGCATTATTTAATCCTTCTTAAAATTCTTAAGAACCTGTTTATTTTATAACAGCAAACTTCCCGACTTTTTCTCCTATATCCTCAGCATCTATGTGATATATATAAATTCCGTAAGATACATCTAATTGCTCCTCACTCATTAAATCCCAATCTGCCGTACCGTTTGTTATAGGGGAATCATGATAAATTGTTTTTACTAGTTCTCCCCGGGCAGTATAAATTTTTATAGTACACTTGCCGGGTAAATTAATGAAGTGTATGGAACGATTGCCACGCCCGCTTGAATAAGTATTTCTTGCTTCCCATGATGCCGCGGCAATATATGGATTTGGAACAACTTTTATATCTTCCAATTCTTCGTTTGCTTTTACTCTGTCTATTTTGGGAACTGAAACAGTAAACTCAAAAGAATCGGACTTTAGAAACGGTTTTATTATAGGAAGATTTAAAACATCGCCAGCCCTTGGAAGTTCGGAAAGAGCATCGGAACTAACTATTTTAATTTGATAAGTAAGAGTCAGTTTGCTGCCATCAGGTTCAAATAATAATATCATATCATTTTCATCTAGTAATCCTTTTTCCTCTTCGGTATCGGCTGTTTTTTCACCTGATTTGTATTCATAGAAATTGAATTTAACATAACGGTTCTCAGTTAAATTTTTCACTCTAAAATTAACCGGCTGTTTAAGATCATTTGGCAAAGTAAATATGGCTATGCCTGCAGAAGTATCAACTCCTTTTTCACCAATCTCTAACTGATAATGAGCCGGATATGCTTTTCCCTGTGCAAACCCTTGCGATACACGTGTCCATCCCTGACCTGAGGCTAAGTCCGGCATTAATATGTTTCGGGTAGAATCCTGCCATTTAACATTTTGCGCGTCTGCTCTTGTCATCCAGTCATTAAATATCGATACTTTTATACCGTCGAAAAGAAACGCATCTAAATCAATATTAGAATCGTTTTTGAATAACGTATCCGGGAAACCTACTCCGCTTGAATTATCAATTATATTAAGAGCAGTAGTTTTTGCTTCAATTTTTTGATTGTCTTCGAATGTAATTTTATATGTATGCCCTTTAAGCAGTGCTGAAGGATCTATAACTTCGGCCAGTATCTTGCCTGTGGCATCACCCGAAGTATGTTTAATGTCTTTCATTAAATTACCCGCCGGTATATATCCCGCGGCAGGTGATTCCGGTCTTACTTTTACAACATTACTGCCAAGCTCTACAACACCGCCCGCTGTTATTGCTGCGAATTTTGCAGTTTCGGCCGGCTGCAGAATTTTTAATTCACCGGTAGACGGATCAAAAGCATTCAATCCCCTGTCATATGCAGTAACAGCATAAAAATATGTGTATCCGTTTTTTACTGTTGTATCAACAAAGGTATGATTTAATCCTGTATTATCGCCAAGATAAAAAATAGTTCCCAGCTGTTCATCAATTGAGCTAAAAAATCCGCTGTCTGCATTTACAATATCAAATTGCGCAATTGGTACATCGGCCACCTTACTGCCAAATACATTTGTTACAATGCCTGTTTCATCCCAGGTAGGATAAGTGGCTCTGTAGATTTTATAACCTTCAAAGTCGTAACCATCACCTGTTACTATGTCCGATAGTTTATCAAAACTTTCCTCAGAGTTAGAATCCCAATAAAGCGTTACTTTATTTTCTCCGGCAAAAGCTTTAAGTGTAGGCAGTTTTGGCGCTTTAGCAAAATTATAATCATTATCATAAATTAACTGAACTGTATTTTTTGTTCTAAATATATCCTGTTCATCATTTCCGAAAAAGAACGCGAGAGAAATATGTTCTGTTTGCCCTGCACGCAAAGGAAAATAAGCAGTTCCATAAATAAAATCACCGTCAACATTCTGCACCGCATCATTAAAAAAGCCCGGTTGTAATGTTTCCCAAAGCTGATCATCATTTTGAAGACGAATAAAATCATACGGTTCAAAGAAAAAGAAACTGGTTAATCCTATCTGGTCAGCTTCATCAATATCAGTCTTATCAATGTTAGGTTCGCCTGGCAATCCGGTATCAGTAATTTTTCCATCTTCCCCAATCAGATATCCCGAGGTTGGTAATCCGTCACCTTCACCAGCATCGTTAGTGCCTGGTTTTCCATCTAAGCCAACATCATCAATGTCAGCGTTCCAGTCGTTATCATTATCAATACCGTCATTTCTCGATTCATCAATCATTGCGTCTGATAAATTATCAGCGAAATAATTATTGTAGGCCAGACCTATATGAGGATTTTCTTCATCAATTAAGCCGTTCTCATTATTATCTATTCTATCGTTTGGTATTTCCGTATTTTCATCAATTAAGCCGTTCAAATTATCATCTATATTATTATACGGAATTTCCTTTAGTATATCGTTTGGTGCTATGGATATAACTTTATCATTTACATTAAATGTAATTCCTTCAGCCGGCATTACTGATTTGGTTCTTGGAAATGATGGGTTTGAATAATCAATTAAAATAATTTCCATTCCTGCACTTGCAGTTTTAGAAGCTAAAATACTTTGATCAATCAGATTTTGACCATTAACCGCGTCATTATCGTCATCATATCCGTTTAAGGCGTTGCCGGGGCTTTCCAAAAATGCATAACCCAGATAGGCAACTGGAGTCCAGCCTGTATTACCTATATTGTCCGAATCCCATGAGTATGTAATATTTTCTCTTGCATCGAATCGGGAATTATCATCCTGTGTATCGCCGTCACCGCCTATGGTTGTCCCAACTATCATTCCAAATACAGTTTTATCATAATTTTTCTGGCTAATATTTGTTATATCGTAAATCCAGAATATTGTGTTTTGAGCTAAAGTCTGCGACCATTGTAGTCCGCGCACATTTGCTAATAAACCGAGTCCGCCTCTTGCTTTGTCATCCGGATCAGGATAAAATCCGTATGCATTTATAAATTCCTGGTCGCGGCTGTCATCCATAACCCAATAACTTTCCTGATCAGCATTAAATTGATCTTTCCCAAAAAAGCCGTTCCACTGTTTAGACCATCCGGGATCATTAACATCGGTTTCACGATCCGGCCAATATTCTGGCCACGAACTTTTTTTATGGCTCATAGCTACAGATTCCCCGTCGGGATTATCAAATCCCGGCAATGGTTCCCAGCCCCAAAAAACTGTAGAGTTATTAGGATCATAATCATTATCCCCTCTGGGACCATCTGAAACAGTAACCGGTGTAATTTTGGTTGATCCGTCAATTTCAATTTCGGCTCCAACCATAACACTTATATCGCCAACATAATAATGCCCCGAGTTAATAGGCCATTCACCGCCAAAATCTTCAGCCGGATTTTCACGCCCGACTAAACCATAATTAAAAAATGTTGTTCTAACCTGATTACCGCTGTGCACATGTTTTTTTCTAGCAGTTGGTTTTCCCTTTATGGTCTTATAATACTGGCTATAAGAACACACAGGCATTATTAGTATTGCTGTAATAAGAATTGCTATGTATTTAAAATTATTCTTCATAAAAATACCCTAGTTAAAATTAAATGATAATCCAAGCTGCACACGGCGAGGAGATGAATAAAAATCGGGTCTGATTATATATCTCGGATCAGCATCCGCTCCGCTTACAGAACTTTGAAGTGTGTACGTTGCCCGCCCGGTGTCATCCCAGACTCCCTGCTCATTCCTGGTATCTAATAGATTAAAAACTTTAAAGAATAAAGTAACACTGGTTTTATTTTTATCGATAGAAAAACTGAATTCTTTACTCATCTGATAATCTATTGTAAACAGATTTGGTCTGCGTTTACTGTTTTCTGTTAATGCCAAAGATCCCGTTGTTACATCGGCACCGCGCTGTGTACCCTGAACCGGATTTGGAGTGTATGGAAGTCCGCTTTCAAAACGCGCAATAATACTAGCCGATATACCTTTATACTCGCCAAAAACATTCGCATTAATAACATGCGATCTATCCCAATCCATCGGGATTATATTCCTTCGGGGTTCCTTATTTGCCTGTATATCGTTGTATCCGTCAATAGGGTCAGAAGCACTTCCTTCGGCAACCTGAAAAGTATAAGATACATTTGCGGCAAAATGATTGGCAAAAGTTTTTTTAAGTGATAGTGTAATACCGCGTATATTTGCATAATCACGGTTTTCATATTGAGAGTATAACACGTCCGGACGATATGTTTCCTGAAGTAATGAAGTTCCTACCCAGTCTCTAATATCCCGGTAAAAACCTGTAATATCAAAAGCAATTAATTCTGATATTTGCTGTTGAAGACCAATTTCGTACATAACAGTTTTTTGCGGATCTAAATCGGCATTACCCAATAAATTAAACTGTCCTCTATTAATTTTAAAACCCGGGTTCTCATAAAGCAGCCGGAATTGCGGGAATTGTAAAAAATGCCCGTACGAAGCATGAATTACACCCGCGTCACTAATAGGAAACGACATTCCTAATCGTGGAGAAAACCCATATTTTGCTTTAGTTTTTTTATACCAGATATCTGTTAGTGAATTTGGGTTTTTATCAACATATTCGTCTCTTAGCGGTGTATATCTGCTTGGATCTTTTGGATCCGTAAGTATATTCCCTTTCGAATCGAAATAATCAAATCGTAATCCTACATTAATAATAAAATCCTCGAACTCTATTTTGTCCTGAATATATGCTGCGATATCGAACGGTGTAAATTCATACTTGCCAAAATTTATATGATTTTCCTGAGGTATAATCGGAGTAAAATTTGTATCGGACGGACTGCCGTCAATTGTATTATAATTAAGCATGTTTAGTTTGTGTAATCTCCCTTCAACACCAAATTTAATTAAATGAACGGAAGTAATCTGAGAAGTTATATCAAACTTTATATTATCTGTAAGAGTATTTCTTAGAAAGTGATTGTTTATTTGTCCGCCATTTGAAAATTCAAAAGAAGATACGGCAAACCGCGGATCGGAATTATCAACAAATCTTTTATCAGCAGGATTCTCATAAACATAGTGTTCATACTCTTTTTCGAATCTGCCGTATTTAACTGTATAAAAAGTTGTTTGGTTTAAAGTGTGATTAATGGATATTGAGCCGTTATATCCCTTCTGAAATCTGTTGAGGTTTGCATCCGGATTAAATTTATAAAAATGATCGTATAAATTATATTTTCTGTTTTCATAATTAAATCCAAATCTGACCTTAAAAGTCGGGATAAGATTCCATGTAACTTTACTTTGAAGGCTTGTCCATTTATTTCTATTCATTGTTACAAATTCATTATCACCTATAGAACCGTCAGTATTATATTCACGCTTACCGTAAAAATATCCGTCATCGTTGTTTTCTCTAAAATTCACAAAGAATGTTACTGCATCGTTTGTTAAAGGAATTGGGCCTGATAAACTAAAACTGTAATTGTAAATAGCCGTAGCGTTAACATCGTCAATATTCATGAATATTTCTTTATCATCCGAAATATAATCGCCCATGTATGCCGATACTTCCCCATTATATATTTTTCCGCCGTCTTTAGTAACCACGTTAATAATGCCCGACATTGCCTGACCATATTCAGCATTAAACGTACCACTAATAACCTGCATACTCTGAATCGCGTTATTCTCTATTTCAACTCCGTTTGTACCGTCAAAAACATCTGTAACCGAAAGTCCGTCAACCTTAAAAGACACTTCCGAGGATCGTCCTCCTCTTATATGAAGACCATCATCGCCGCGTGTAACTCCCGCCTGAATCTGAAGTATATCAACAAAATCTTCTGCCGGTAATGATTTAATATCGTCTGTGGTAATAATTGCCTGAGATGATGTTAGATCTTTACGAATAATTTCCCGACCTGAAGTAACAACAACAGTTTCTCCCAACTCTAATGTTTTCTCTGTCATTTCAATATCTTGTCTCGTAGTAAAATCAACATTTACCATCAGATCTGAGACAACAACCGACTGATAACTTATATAACTGAATTTAATATTGTATCTGCCGGGCGGTATATTTAAGAGCAAATATTCCCCGTCAACGTCAGTAGATGCTCCGTAGAAAGTACCTTCTAACATTACGTTTACACCAATTAATGGTTCACCCGTTACAGCATCAACAACTTTTCCGGTTATCTTTCCGGTAGTACCTGCATCAAGGTTAGTATTTAACATAAGTGTTAAAAATATTAGAAAAGATACAAATTTGATTCTCATTATAATCTCCCTGAAACAGTTATCATATTTTTTCCTAACATTGGTTTAAAATACTATTCATTTTATTTTTTAAGTTTTATCGCATTAATTATTCAATTTCATCAAGCAGATTTCCGGCTTCCTCTATATGAAGCGAAACCAGATAATAAAATACCTGATCTAGTTTAAGCTGACGTTCTTCGTCATTGGCAAACTGTTTGCGGTATTTGTATAATCTGAATATCATTTCAAGATCATTTTTATTATAAGATACTCCGGCAAACTGCTGAATTGTTTCTAAAAAAGTATAGCCAAACTCTAAAGTCGGTTCAAGCATTGTTCCTTCCCCAAAATCGTTCCATGTAACTAACTGTAGCATTTCTAATCCCGATTGTTCCGCCTGCCGCAATGTAGTTGAAAGTGTTGAAGTTCCGTTATAATTTATATCCCAGTTTAAATGGTGATCAGACCATCCGCCTTCAGAATAGAAATCATAAAATCCGGGAAAAGCCGCTGACATTGAGCTCTTAAATGAAACCGCACGGCTGGAATAGAAAAAGCTAAGTTCCATAAGATAACTTCTAATTACCCAGGCAAATTCTCCGTCAGCATTAATTCCGGCATCTCCGGACTGATTCATTAAGGTTAAGAAAACCGGCTTAGGATTTATATCTTCAAATATTTGTGTCCAGTCACTTTCCTTTTTAAAAAATCTTGGCCCAAAGGTTAAAAGCAAAGGAGTTCCGTCTATAGTGATATAGTTACTGTTAGAAAAATAATTATTGGCCATATAAAGCAAATCAGCTTTGGCAGCCTGAATTGGAGTTTCAGATTTATTTTGTTTTGCCACGCTTTCACAAGTATATTCTTCGTATACAATTCCAAAATCGAGACCGGTTTCATCAAGTCTGTCAATTAGCGCTTCTGAATTCACTAAATTCTGTCCAAAATCATAAACATCAAATGATCCGTACCAGTCTATTAAAACTCCGTCTATGCCGCATAATTTCATAAGAAGCAGATGATATTCAATTACATCTTTATCAGTTGAAGAATACGGACCAATTAAAGGATAAAAATGTGAAGCTATTTCCCTCTTGCCGTCGCTGTCTATAATATCAGGATTTCGGTTTGCCATAGTCCAGTGTATTCCCCAGCTGCCATTTTCTTCAGGTGATGAGAACCATGGCATATAATGCATATAAATTTTTGTCTGATTTGTTTTAGGCACACTAACAGGATCATACTCTACAATTTTAAAATCATCTTTTGGCGGAGAAGTACTTTCTTCTGAACAGCCAATAACAACTGAAAGGAGAAAAATAATTTTTATAAATGATTCCATAGTTTTGGTAATTGATTTGAAAATAACTTGCATAATTAAATACCATCTATTATTTTTTTTCGGAATTATATACGGGTTAAAATTCTATTCTATTTATTATTCATTAGCAGCAGATAATATTTAAAGAATTAATTATTATCTGCCGCCGTTTATTAATATTAAAAATAAACTAAAGTGCTTTTATTACTACTTTAACAAAGTAAGTTTTTTAGTCTGTATAAAACCATTATCCGTAATAATACGATAGAAATAAACTCCGCTGCCAAAATTGCCTGCGTCCCAGTTTACTTCATGATATCCTGCTAATTTTTTAGATGAAACAAGATTTGCAACTTTGTTGCCAAGTATATCGTAAACAAATAATTTTACGTTACTAGTTTCTTTTAGCTGATAACCAATAGTTGTTGTAGGATTAAACGGATTAGGATAATTTTGCTCTAATCTGTATTCATCTATAACCATTGAAGTTTTTTCTTCAACATCTGTTGGCGCATTTCTATCAATTACTTTAACCGCGTCCAAAAACATTGGTATGTCATTTCCGCCTAGTATAAACTTAAACATAACCTTAGGGTCATCAATTCCGCATTCGTATGTATATGGACCATATTCCTGAGGTTCGGCTGAAACTACAATATCTTGCCACCAGTGTGATGCATATGGATCATAATCCATTGCAAATACAACCTGAATTGCTTTTTCGGCTGTAGCCCATCCTGTAAAATATACATCATAAGTATGTCCGGCTTCCAATTTAAATTGCTGCATTAATTGAATTGCCCAGAACTCATCACCTACATTCTGTATTTGAAGATACCCGGATGATGAATCATCTGTAAGACCTGCTTCTGCAAAGATATCGAAAGAAGCAACTGCGTTTACATAATTATCAAAACGCCAAGGCCATATTGTATTATTAAATTCGCCATTTATAACTTTATCATTCCACTCTGTTCCGCCAACATTTACTGTTATTGTATCCGATAAAACTGTTTTTCCGTTATTATCAATTGCCGAGGCAGAAAAATTATAAACTCCGTTTGGAGCATTTTCAAAAATAAAATTAGTATTATCAGGCAATAAATCGGCTATCCAAAAACCATTTTGGAAAAGCTGCATCGAAACTACACTGTCATCGCCAGTATTTATAATATCTACCGAAACATTAACATCATCTCCGGTTTCATAACTTGAATTATTAGCAGGGCTGCTCATATTAAGCGAGATATTTTCCGAAACTCCCGCATTATTAGAAGTCTCTACTATTTTAACCGCGTCCAGTAACATTGGTATATCATTACCGCCTAATATAAATTTGAACATAACTTTTGGATCATCATTTTCACATTCAAATATAAAGGGACCAAACTCCTTAGGTGTTGAAGTAATAACAATATCCTTCCACCAGTAAGATGCCCATGGATCATAATCCATTGCATAAGCTATCTGAATTGCTTTTTCGGCTGTTGCCGATGCTGAAAATGTAACGCTGTAAGTATGTCCTGCTTTTAATTGAAACTCCTGCATCAATTGTATTTCCCAAAACTGTGTTCCGGCATTCTGCACTGTTATACTTGCTCCAGAAGCATCATCTGTAAGTCCGGCATCTCCTTTTATCTCTAAAGTTGATTCAGCAGTACCATAATTATCAAATCGCCATGGCCATGTAGTGTTATTAAATTCGCCATTTGTTATTTTATTATTTACTTCGGTATTACCAATATTTATTGTTACCGCATCCGAAGTAAACGATGTTAACGAATCTACTATTGCCACCGCTAAAAAACTAAAAATACCATTTGGGGCATTTTCAATTACATATTCAGTTGTATCGGGCGATAGATCTGTCATCCAGAATCCATTTTGGTATAACTGAACATTGGTTACTGTTCCGCTGCCTGAGTTGCTAACATCAATAACAATATGAATATCATCACCAATATTATAGCTGGCATTATCCAGCGGACTTGCCATTGTTACGGAAACATCCTGGGCTGTTATAGATGATGTAAATAAAAGAGCTACAACTAAAAAGAACTTTACTGCAACATTAAAAATTTTCATTTCACTCCTCCAGATTTTTAATTTAACTACCTGATTGTTTTTAATCATATAAACTGAATCGGATTGCCTGACCTCCACCAGCGGCTAATTTTAATTCAATTATTGTTTTATTGGTTACAATTTTTTCTTCAATATCAATTCGATAAGGATTATTTTCCCAGTCCGCATCTTTACCGTCACTATATATTTCTGCTTTATACTTTTTACCCGGTTCTAAAAAATCAAGTTTTATTTCAAAGGTCCTTTTATTCTCGTCAGTAATGCTTCCAAGATACCAGTCATCACTATTTCTATCTTTACGTACAATTGTTACATAATCCCCTATTGATGCGTTTAGTACTTTTGTATCTTCCCAGTCAACAGGAACATCAATAATAAATTTGAACGGTTTAAGATTTTTTTCATAATTTCCCGGCAAATCTGCCGCCATTTGCAGCGGGCTGTATAAAACAACATACAATGCAAGCTGTTTAGCCAAAGTTGTATTTACTCTGTTATTAGGTTTCTCCTTTTCAAATAACAGATCAAATATTCCGGGTGTAAAATCCATTGGGCCGCCTAACAATCTTGTAAAAGGTAAGATTGTTGTATGATCGGGAGGATTACCGCCATCGGGCGACCACGCATTAAATTCCTGACCTCTTGCGCCTTCTCTTGAAAGCATATTTGGATATGTTCTGCGCAATCCGGTGGCTTTTATAGGTTCGTGCGCATTTATCATTATTTTATTCATGGCAGCTTCATCAACAACTTTCTGATAATGCCTTACCATAAATTGTCCGTGATGTGTTTCAAACTGAGGTTTTCCGTTTTCATCAATTCTTTTAATAGAACGCCCGTAATTTACATAACCCGTTTTTACAGCTTTTATGCCTAAAGAATTATATAATTTAAATGCATCACTTAATTGTTCTTCATAGTTTAGAACAGCACCGCCGGTTTCATTATGCCCTATTAAACTAACATTCCTTTCAGCAGCATATTTTACAATTTCTTTTATATCAAAGTCTTCATAAGCTTTTGTAAAACTGAAATTTTCTCCGTTTTTAATCCAGTCACCATCCCAGCCGTAGTTCCATCCCTCTACTAATACACCGTCAAAACCATATTTTGAGGCAAAATCGATATATTTCTTAGTATTACTTGTTGTCGCACCATGTCTTGCACCGGAACTCCAGGTTGATTTATCTAAATGATATTCCCACCAGATGCCTACATATTTTCCTGGTTTAATCCACTCTGTATCTTTAAGCTTATTTGGTTCATTAAGATTAAGAATTAAATATGAAGTAATTAATTCTCCAGGTGAATCAGCCACTTCAATTGTCCGCCACGGTGATTTTACAGGTAAACTGCCAACTACTTTTACTCCGTCAGACCATGGGACAAGATTTGCTTTTAGTACATTATTCTCTTTAACTTCCAGCGTCATACTTGCAAAATCAACCAGCGCGGCCTCATGTATACTTAAATAAGTACCCGATTTTGTCTTTAATGTTAAAGGTGTATGGGCAATTTTTATTTCGTTTAAGTATCCCGAATTATATAGATATTCGTATCGGTTTTCCTGATATGCATCAATCCACCAGGCATTATGGTTTTCAATTAAATTAAACTCAGTTAATTCATCCGCAATTTTAATACTATTAACTTCATCTTCCTCCGGAAATTCATATCTGAAACCCAGACCATAATCATAAACCCTAAAAATTATTTTTAACACACATTTATTTTTGTCTATTGGTGTTAATTCAACTGTTAACTGATTATAATTATTCCTTATGGATTTAACCTCTCCCCAGGGCTGATTCCATGTCTCATCAAATGAATTCCGCTCTAAATTTCCAACTGAAAATCTATTAGGAAAATTTGTATTATCCTTAAGTTCAAAACCCAGTTTCGATTTACCTATAATTATATTGCCCGAATATTCTACACTGTAATACGGAATTCCATCATCCATTAAAAATTTAACTTTAACATTTTCATTTGGTGATAAGATTTCATTTGACTGTGGATAGACATCTTGAACACAGAGAAGAACCAAAATTACAATAAGTGTTACTGACTGGAATATTTTTTTTCTGATATCAATAATTTTCATTAGCTATAACTCGCAGATTATCTATAAAATATTGATCTGAAATTAAACACAAAGATTAATTTTGTCTCATAAGATAGTATCAAAATGTAGCACAATAGTATCATTTTGATCAAAACGGTCTATTTTCGAGGGTTTTCCCTGACAGAGGTAATTTTAAATTTCTCAGATCTTAAAATTCTGGTGTTTCTTAAGATCAGTTTTTCTATTAATATTTGGTTTTAGTAAACCTATTAATTAACTAATTAATATTTTGAGAAAGGTATTCTGAAGGTGATTTTCCGTACTGTTTTCTGAAACATCTTGAAAAATAATTTAAGTCTTTAAATCCAATATAGTACGCAATTTCTGTTACATTCATTTTTCGCTGATCGAGAAGCTGCTTTGCTCTTTTTAATCGGATAATACGTATAAATTCATGAACAGTCTGACCGGTTAGCCCTTTTAATTTACGGTATAACTGAACACGGCTTATACCAACCTGACTACTTAGATAGTCCGCATCCATTTTCCAATTCGATATATCATCTTCAACAACCTGTTTAATTCTAATCATAAACTTTTCATCCAGGCTTAACACCTTAGAATTTTCCGGTTCAGATAATATTTGCTGGCGATATTTCTCTTTTATCTTATTATTTTCGAGCAGCAGATTATTAACCCTGGCAAATAATTCTTCATCATCAAATGGTTTGGGAAGATAGGCGACAGCTCCAACTTTAATACCTTTAAGTCTGTTTTCGGCTTCTGAGTGTGCTGTTAATAAAATTATTGGAATATGACTTGTTTTTTCTTCGCTCTTCAATTTCCGGCAAAGTTCATATCCATCCAATTCCGGCATCATAATATCGCTGATGATTATATCCGGGACAGCGTCGATTGCTTTCTCAAATCCCTCGCGGCCATTTTTGGCTGTTAAAACCTGGAACCTGTCGCTGAATAAATCTCTAACATAATGCCTCATATCCGGTTCATCATCAATAAATAAAATAAGCGAACTATCAATAGGCATAGAAACGGACGGAATTGTCTCAATCCCCTTGTTTTCAGAAACATTAGGTTCTAACTGACTATTTTTATCATGTTCAATTTTATCAAACTCAACTATATCTGCTGGCAAAATCACTCTGAATAATGTTCCTTTATCCTTTTCGCTTTCAACAGAAATTTTTCCCTGATGCAACTCAACTAGTTCATGTGTAAGATTTAATCCTATGCCAATTCCTTCGGAATGTGTTGATTCACCGTAACTAACCTGATAAAACCTTTCGAAAATACGTTCTCTCTGATCCTCAGGTATTCCAATCCCGGAATCACTAATTAGTATCTCAATATAATTTTGCAATTTAACATCTTTTACAACTACATTAATCGATATACCAATTTCACCGCCATCCGGAGTAAATTTAAACGCGTTTGAAAGTATATTATAGATAATTTTATCAATTATATCTTTATCAAACCAGGTATAAACATTATTAACATTTGTATTAAATGAAAAATTAATGTTATGATCGAGAGCATACTGCTTAAAGGATAAATAGATGTTTTTTATAAAACTAATAAGCTCACTTTTTTCCAGATTAAGAATTATCTCCGGCGCCTCTGTTTCATAAAAGTTGATAAGCTGCTCCATCATTCTTGAAAGACGTTCGGCATTTCTAATTATCAGGCTAACCTTTTCTTTTGTTCCTTCATTTACTTTACCTGATTTAAGAAGCCTTTCCAGAGGACCAACTATAAGCATAATCGGAGTACGGATTTCGTGAGATACATTACTGAAAAAACGGGATTTTATTTTATCTAATTCTGATAATTTTTCAATTTTTATATGCTCCAGTTCCAGTTCATGACGCAGTTTTTCCTGCTTAATGTAATATTTCATTCCAATATACAGTATTAAGAAAAATGTACCGGCATAAAACAAATAAGCCCACCACGTTTTCCAAAATGGCGGATGAACCCTAATTAGCAGTTCAATTCCTTTATTATTCCATACTCCATTGTTATTAGCCGCTTTTACTCTAAAAACATAATCGCCTGCATCAAGATTTGTATATGTTACATTTCGCCTGTTCCCGGAATAAATCCAATCATCTTCAAATCCTTCAAGCATGTAAGCATATTGGTTTTTTTCGGGATGTGTATAATTTAACGCTGTAAATTCTAAGGTAAATACTGTGTGATAATAGGAAAGTTCAATTTGTTTTGTTTCACTAATGTGTTTTTTTAATACATTATTTTCACCAATCATCTCCGATTTATTTGAAATTTTGAAATCGGTAAATACAATTCTGGGAGGAAATGGATTAACAGTTATTTCTTTGGGATCGAAAATATTAAAACCTTTAGAACCTCCAAATAATATTTCCCCTTTCCCGGTTTTATAAACAGAATTTCTATTGAAACTATATCCTTGAATATTGTTAGTCAGATCATAATGATTAAATTCTTTTAAATCGGGACTTATACTGGATATTCCTTTTAGCGAACTTATCCACAATGTTCTGCTGGAATCTTCCGTAACTGCCGAGACATAATTAGAAAGCAATCCGTCATCCTTTCCAAACACTTTAAAAGAACCATTTTCCCTATCCATTAAATTTAATCCGTTAGATGTAGCAACCCATAATCTGCCCGAAAGATCCTCATGTATACAATGTACTACGTTATTGCTTATCCCATTTTCAATTTGCGGATAATACTGATATCGCCAAAACTCAACTTCGCCGTTTTCTTTTTCCTTTAATTTGTTTAATCCGTCTCCTAATGATCCTATCCAGATCTTATTTTCGCTATCCTGATACAAAGTAAATAAATTATTGCTGGAAATACTGTTAAGATTATTTGGTATGTTTTTGTATGTTTCCCATGTTCCGTCATCAAGATGGAATATGTTTAATCCTCCATGATATGTAGCTACATATATTTTATTTTTTCCATCAAACAACAGATCAAAAATATCATTACTAGCCAGACGGCTATTATCAGTATTTAATCTGGTAAATTTATTTTTCTTCTGGTCGTAGATATTAATTCCGCCATTCCATGTTCCTATCCATAATCTGTCTTTATCATCAAAACATAAACTTAAAATACCGTTGCTGCTAATGCTGTTTTGATCTGACGGGTTGTGCAGAAATACTGAAAATTTACGAGATTTTCTATCGAAATAGTTTAAGCCTCCGCCATCCGTAGCAATCCATAAATTACCCTTTTTATCTTCAAGAAAATCGGTAACAATATCATTCGATAAATGACTTAGTCCTTTTGTACTCTGATAATTATCAAACCGGACACTAAACGGATCTATATAATTTACGCCGGAATTCCAGATCCCAAACCAAATACGGTTATAACTGTCCTGACATATAGACCATATTGAATTGCCGCTAATAGATTTTGGATCATCGGGATTATTATAAATATGATTCTTGATTTTTCTATCGGCATCAATAACTACAAGTCCGGCGTTCTCTAAGCTTACCCAGAGATTTCCGTCTTTATCCAGAAATAAAGCTAATAACCTGTAATTACTGAAATATGTATTTTCTTTAAAGTTGTCCTTAAATTTTTCCAGCTTAAAACTATTATCATTTAATGTAAGCTTAATTAGTCCGGCTCTATTAGTCGCTATCCAGTAATAACCATCCTTGTCCTGAAGCATTTCATGAAAATGCCAGCCTTCTTCACCAAGTTTTTCTTTACTGCCATTTATAAATAATTGCAGTTCTTTTTTCCCGGAATCGAATTTGAATAAATCGTTCCAGTAGCCATACCAAATTGTTCCTGAAATATCTTCATAAATAAAATTGTGGTAGGTTACCCTGTTTGTTTTTGCTTCATCCGGAACAGCTTCATATCTTACGAAGTCATTAGATTCAGGCTGAAATAGACAGAGATCACCGGCAGCCACCCAGATTCGCCCTAATCTGTCAACAATTACATCACTTACATTATCACTCGATAAACTTTTGTTATCACCCGGGACAGTAAAATATCTTATAAATTTATCATTTGTCCTGTCGTATCTATTTAATCCATGTTCAGTAGCAATCCATAAATCACCATTTTTATCCTCAACAATTTTTCTTATATAATTATTCGAAATTGAAATACTATCGCTGAAGTTGTGTTCGTAAACCAGTATCTGAATACCGTCAAACCTATTTAAGCCATAAGCGGTTCCAAACCATAAAAAACCTTTACTGTCTTCTATAATTGTTGTAACTGTGTTTTGCGAGATTGGTTCATCAAGGTGAATAAAATAATTATCTTTTATCTGTCCCGTCAATTGTATAAAAATGCAGAGTGAAACTATAAGAAGATTTTTAAGCATATAAAGAATTTCACAATAAAGTTATTGTCAGTTTATTACAGATATAAAACTACTAATTTAATCTTAAATTATAAAACATATTAATGGTACAAATAGATTGGTTTTCTGAAGTAATTAGCAAACTATTAATTTAGAATATTAGATAAGTTGAAAGTAAGTTTAAATATTGTTCCTTCTTTTTTTATACTAGATACTTTAATATCAATATCGTTCAGTTCACAATACTTTTTAACAAGAGCCATACCAATTCCATTTCCATCAAAACTTCTTGTGTAACCCTGTTCCTCTTGTCTAAAAGGCTCAAAAATATGCGGTAAAAATTCTTTAGAAATTCCTATTCCGGTATCCTTAACCGTAATAATTATTTTGCCGGTTTCATTTTTATCTGCTTCTATTACCACAGATCCTTTTAGCGTGTATTTTATGGAATTATCTATAAGGTTTGATAAAATTTGCGTTATACTGAACAGATCACCTTTAACTGCCGTTCCATTTGTTTTATTTATATAATTAAGTTCAATATCCTTTTTTACCGCATTATTTCTATACTCTTTTAACAAAGGTTCTATTACTTCCTTTCCAAGATTAATAGTCTTTATAATAGTATCGTAAGAACCTAACTGAATCTCAGACATATTTATAAGCAAATCAATTGTTCTCATAATTCTCTTGCTCGATGCACTTATACTCTCGTATATATAATCGCTGTCCTCTTTTTCACCAGGTTCATCGGCAGAACAGTTCTCAATAAGAAGTCCCGTATAATTTAAAATATTATTAACAGGAGTTCTAATCTCATGTGAAATCTGGGCAAGAAATTCGGATTTTAATTTATCAGATTTTTCTGCCTTTTCTTTTGCAATTGTTAATTCCCTAAAGTGATCTTTAACATGAGTTATATCTTTAATAAATACAGCAAGACCTTTTTTAGACGGAATTCCTCTAATTTCCAGCCATTGATTTAACTCCTCTTTAAAGAATTCTAGTCTAATTGTTTTTTTAGTTTCAACAGCATTTTTAAAATCTGTAAACAAATGATTTTTTAAGTAGGGAAATGTTTCCCAAATATTCTTCCCTTCTATCGATTCAATATCTCCGCCAAAGAGTAATGCAGCCTGATGATTTACATTTGTAAATACCCAGTCATTAGTCAGCCAGTAAAAACCTTCATCCATATTTTCAAGAGTATCAATAAGTTTTTTATGAGTATCTATCAATTTTTCAGTTTTTAATCTGACTTGTCTTTGTAATGCCCTATTCCAAATAAAAATGACGCCAATTATTATAATCAGTACAATAAGAAGATAACTAATATAATGAAGAATACTATTTATGCTTTCAAAAGCTTCCTCTTTTTGCCCAAACCATTTATCTTCAATTTCTTCAAGTTTACGTGTATCTTTTAATTTTACTAATCCCTTATTTAAGATCCTCAGTAATTCAGAATTTCCTTCTTTAACAACAAAGGCATACTCTTTAGGAAAAATGGGCGCACCTACCCTTATTATATTATTATATTCATTTAGCTTAAATATATTACGCGAAACTGTCTGGGATAATACTGCGCAATCACCAATACCATTTGATAATAAAATTAATGCCTCAGGTTCATTTTCAACTTTAATTAATTTTGATTCAGGATATAGATCAATAAGTTTATCATAAACAAAGGACATATTTTGTACAATTACACTTTTCCCTTTTAAATCATCAAGAGAATTTATATTGCTAACACCTTTTCTAACAAAAATCTCATCGTAAGCTATGGTAAAGGGAATTGAAAAATCGACTAATGAATCTCTCATATCAGAATAAAACATATCAGAGATATCAATATTACTGGTCTGTTCAAGTTCTTTTCTAATCACCGACCAATTATCAAGTCTAAATTTGACGTTGAAATTTAATTCTTCAGCAATTGCACTTATAACAGCAATATTGAATCCGTCCGGGACACCTTCGTCATTTAAATATTCGTAAGGCGGGTAATTTGAATCTCCTCCGTAAATATATGTTTTACGTTCTGCCTGAGAGTACAGTAAAGTTGCAGATAATAATAGAATACATAAAAACAAGTTTAGTCTAAACATATATCTTCCGATTAGTAAGATAGTTGAATCGATTAAAATTATAAGTGTGGTTGAATTTAAACTTTTGAATTCAATTTTCAAATAAAATTAGCTCATAAAGAAAAAATCATTTTTAGTACGCGGAAGTATTTTTATAAGAAATCCCGTTATTTTTCTAAAGTTGAAATACAAAAAAGTATAATCAACTCAATTAAAATAACAGGATCTAAATATTGATAAACATTTTATTATTTTCATTTAACATATTAAACACTGATGTTGGAACTTAATATATCTCATTTCAGCAAACGTTTTTCAACTCCAGTAAATGTTATTTTAACCGGCTTAATCAATCCGGTTTCATCAAAATACATTCTGTCAATACATATTACACGATGATTAATATTTGTTCTGTCAAGCGGTCTTCTATGGTAAACTATATACCAGTCATCAGTATTTGGAATATTTATAAGTGAATGATGTCCGCTTCCGGTTGCAACTTTAGGATCCTGCTTTAATATCTTTTTAATCCTGGTAAAAGGACCAAGCGGAGAATCACTTATTGCATAAGCCACGCTATAATCGGGTCCTCCCCATCCTCCTTCGGACCACATCATATAATATTTATTTTTACGTTTAAAAACAAAAGGTCCTTCTACATAATTTCCCGGAGTAATTTCCTTGAACATTTTCCCGTCATCAAATGGTTTAAGACTCAGCAGATCTTCGCTAAGTTTTACAACATTGCAATGTCTCCATCCGCCATAATATAAATATATCTGATTATCATCATCACGAAAAACAAACTGATCAATCGGCTGGGCATCATTATAGAATTTATTAATCAATGGTTTGCCAATGGCATCAATAAAAGGGCCTTCCGGTTTATCGGCAACAGCAACACCAATACCGCCAAACTCACCGTCACTTTGAATATCGTTTGCGCCAAAGAAAAGATAATACTTATTTTTTGCTTTAATTATTGATGGAGCCCAAAGAGCAAATGAAGCCCACTTAACGTCTTTAATATCCAATACGTGCGAATGTTTTTCCCAAGTTACTAAGTCATTAGATGAAAACGCATTAAAGAAAGTCTGCTTAAGGTATTCTTTATTAATTGTATTCTTTTGGGCATTCAACTGTTCTTCGCTAAATTCTGTTGATACATCAGGAATATCATAATGATCTGAGTAAGTTGGATAAATCCAGTATTCATCACCAAATATTATTGCCTCCGGATCCGCATACCAGCCTTTAACAACTGGATTTCCTGAAAAAGATTTGGGATCTTCATTAGTTTCGTTTGTACATGATACTAATGATATCAAAATAAAGATCAAGAAAATGTTCACACTTCGCATAATTGTTTTCCTTAAAACTTGTAATATTAAATACTATTATAATTCCTAATACCAGTTATCTACTTATTACCACGCTAAATTTGATTCTCACTTCGAAAAACAAATATCAGTTCACTTAATATGTTTTTACATTCAGCAATTTATAAAGATTATATTTATCATCTTTACAAAGGGAATTTAAAATGCTGGCTATTTGCTTTTTACAACAACCGGGAAAGCACTTATCCTTAATCTTGTAGTTCCCATCGGTACTAATTCAATTTGCTCAATTTTTGTATTAACATTAATTGGACTATCAACAAGTTCCCCGCATAAATAATTTTCATCAAGGCTCCAATCATTAAGTATAGCTCCCTTTGCATAAATTGAGATTGGATTTGTTACATGAGTAAACGGGAAATTGTTTTGCGGCCAGTTATGTTTTACAATTTCAAAACTTTTCTCCATATCTGCTGCATTATAAAATAAACCGTAATTCCAACGAGAATCCGGATGTATCTCAAACGACGGCCATTTTGTTACATCGGCTCCCTTTTGCCATTTAGAATCATAGATTGCGGTTTTGTCACTTTCCTTTTTTATGTACTTTTCCTTTATCTTAAGCGAGAAAGTTAGTGGTCCATAATTTACACTGACACTATTATGGTTTTTCTCCCAGGTTTTCACGGAAATAGACATTGGCAATTCTAAGCTGATAATATCACCGTCATTCCAGGTTCTTTCAATACGAACGTATTTTGCCGCCAAAATATTTTCTTTAATTGATTTATTATTAATTTTAACAATTGCATTATTGCACCACGACGGTACTCTTATATATAAAGGGAATTCTACACTGCTTTCTGTATTTACAGTAAATTTAATTTTATCATCAAACGGATATTCTGTTTCTTCTTTAATATTAACTTCAACTCCGTCTCCAACTTTAACATTAACACTGCTTGCGCAATATACAGCCGCAAGAACTCCGTTATCCGGAGTTGCCATCCATAAATTTTCTGTAAAATAAGGCCATCCCTGTGCATGATTATGCTGACAGCATCTTGAACTAAAAGGATTCATCATTAAAAAAGGACCTCTGTTTTGAACTCCCGGATGATGGTTCCTGCTATCACATAAAACCATATTTGGCGCGGTTAAATAATGTAAAGATTTAAAATCGGGCATAACTGCCGATGGATACATATTAAACGCAACCTCCTCTAAATGATCAGCCCAAAACGGATCACCGCTTATCCTCAGCATCTGTTCATCAGAATTCATCTGTTCAACTATACCACATGTTTCTATACACTGTCGGGGATCATCGCATCCAGGTCTGGCATTTTCGTCTGCGCCAAACATTCCGCCAGGAACCTGACCAAAATGTTCGCGGATTATACTAAAATTTTCATATGCAGCTTTTATGTGATCTTCATTTTTACTAAGTAAATAATATTGTGCAGGTTCCCTAAAACACTGTGCATGATTAACATTGTGCCAGTCAATTTGATCTCCATACCAGTCGGGCCATTCTAATCCGGCTCTAACTTCCTTAAAATTTCTAACTGCCTCTAAACTATTTCCTCTGCTCATCCAATCAGCAGTATTTCTATGAATTTTTTCTGCAAGTTCTAATAAAAATTTGTCGCCAGTCCGGTTATAAAGCCACATAACACTATGCAGATTATCGCCGCCGCGAATATTTTGCCAATAATGAGTTAAAAACTTTTCATCCGGAACTCTAATCTGATACTTAAAATATTTTGTCATCAGATCAATTATTCGTTCATCACCGCTAAATTCATAATAAGACTGAAGACAGTACAACATTATCATGTTGCCCCAAAAATCGATAGAACCGTCTTCAAATCTTTGAATCGGGCCAAAACTTCCGTCAGTACGCTGGTTTTTTATAACGGCATTTATCCAGACTTCAGCTTCTTTAATTACTTTCTCATCGTTTAAAATATAGCCGATGTTTGCATATCCTTTTAACCAGTAGGGCACTTCTTCCCAGCCAAACTTCCCTTTTCCGTCTTTTGCCAGCCATGCATTATCTTCTTTTTGAAGCCACGCGCTTATTTCGCCTAAATTGCCAGTCAGACCGTCACGTTGTTTTTCTAAATAGACTTTTAACCAGCCTTCCGGTTTTACAGAAGTTACAGGCAGTTTTATGAACATGCTTGATTTTAATGGCTGCCGATTGCTGACATAGTTACTATTAGTTTTTGATGTATCCGGTCTATTTACAACCGATATATTTTCATCTAATCCGCATGAGATAAAAAAAACGAAAAAAAACGGCATTAGATAGATATGAATCCGCAATTTTATATTTCGCATAATTAGCCTATAAATTTAGAGTAAGAGTATCCCGATATATTTGAACCAGATTAAATAGCTGCTAAAATAAGGATGATAACTATTCAATATTTTTAATTTTATTCCGGGCAGATTCATTAAAATTTCAAATTCGCATTCCAAAAATTATTAGATCAGATATTTTTCAGCAGATGCTGTCTTTCTTTATACACTTTATATATTAGCTCACCAAACAGAGTATTTGCCCATGCAAACCACTTTCGTGTAAAATTGTCCGGGTCATCTTTATGAAAGGATTCATGCATAAATCCGGTGCCGGCGTGTGTTTTCATAAGAGTCTTAATACACTGCTTAATTTCTTCATCATCTGTGCTTGTTAAAGCTCTCATTGTAATGCTCATTGGCCAAATCATATCCATTCCAACATGAGGTCCGCCTATACCTTCGGCAAACTCGCCTTTAAAGAAATAAGGATTAGATTTACTAAGTACAAACTTTCTTGTGTTCTTATATACTTTATCATCCGGCTCAACTGATTCCAAATAAGGCAGAGCTAATAAACTTGGTATATTTGAATCATCCATAAATGAAATACTGCCATAACCGTCAACTTCAAACGCATAAATTTTTCCAAATTCAGGATGCTCATGTACTCCGTATTTTTCAACCGCATTTTTAACTTCACCGGCAAGTGAAAGAAATTCATCCGCAAGTTTATTGTCTTTATATACTTTGCTTAAAATCTCTGCTGCCTGTTTAAGCGAAACTACCGCAAATAAATTAGAGGGAATTAGAAAAGGAAAAATTGCAGCATCATCCGAAGGGCGGAAAATTGAGCATATTAATCCAACCGGATTAACAGGATTTCCATAACCGCTATTTGAAACTGTATCTGTCTGTACAGCAGTTTCTCTCTGAAAATGATAAGGTCCTTTCCCTTCTTTACGCTGTTGTTCAATAAAAGTTTTATAAATAAGTTTTACTGCTTCCAGCCAGTTTTTATCGAAGCATGAAGTCTCTCCTGTCTCTTTCCAAAAACCGTGCGCAAGTCTTACAGCATAACAAAGCGAATCAATCTCCCATTTCCGCTCATGCAATTCAGGTTTCATGTCTGTAATATCGCTTTGCCAATGACCTCCGGTAGGTCCATCGTTAAACGCGTTTGCATAAGGATCAATTAGAATACACTGGGTCTGACGATTAATTACTCCTTCTACAAGCTTCTTTAATTCCTTATCCTTATTACATAATTGTATATAAGGCCAGACTTGCGCCGAAGAATCTCTAAGCCACATAGCGTGTATATCGCCGGTAATAACAAAAGTATCCGGTTTATTATTTTCAGTTTTATAATTTACTGTTGTATCAATAGTATTAGGGAAACAGTTTTCGAACATCCATGAAAGTTCGTTGTTGCCAACATTATTTTTTATTTCAGTTATAACATCTTCAACAGCACTGCTGACAAATTTTCTATCATTTAACGGAGGTCTGTTTGTTACAAAACCATTTACATTAGTAGTCTTCGCAAAATTAATATTAGATCCGAATGTAAGTCCGGTTGCTAATATTCCTGATGTCTTAATAAAATCTCTTCTGGAAACCATTTTTTCTCCTTTATCAAATAGAACTTATATTTTTCTTTCACTTTAAATTTATAACTGCGGTAAAACTATTTAAGCAGAATCATTTTTTTCGTTTCAGTCAGCTCATCGGTTTGCAATTGATAATAATAAATTCCGTTTGTCATATTACCGGCATCAAATCTTACCTTGTGATTCCCGGATCCTAAATGACCGTTAATAATTGTTTTCACTTTTCTTCCTAAAACATCATATATGTTTAGTTGTACCACCGATTTACGAACCGGGATGGAAAACTCTATTACTGTAGACGGATTAAAAGGATTTGGATAGTTTTGCTTTAATGAGAATGTACTAACCTCAGCACTTAAATTTGATTTGTCATTACTTACAACTGTACCCGGCATATTATCGTCCATCCATTCTAACCGGTTCTTAACCCAGTATTTTAAATATTCAATTTCCTGTTCGTACGTTATATCCCATATTGCGTTCGGCCATACATATTCATCAAGTATAGGCCACCGCAAAAAATTTCTAGTAATAGCTGATTCACCAATTTCAGTTCTAAGACTGTCAATAATGAACTCTACTGATTCATCGCTAAGAGTGCTTTCTCTTAAAGATGCCCATCTTGTTTTGAGCCGGTTTTTATAAAAGTCGTCCTGCAGCATTTTAGACCACCAGAACGGTATAGAACCATATTCTTTTCCGCCATGCCAGTTATACTGCCATCCCTCGGGATATTGTGCATCGTCATAATCCGCATTTCCATACGAAATATTAAAATCCCAAACCGGACCAATGTTTAAGAGTCCGCCTTTACTTTCTTTATTTTTAAAAAGGAAAGTACTAAGTCTATAACCATCAACACTTTTACTTAACTCAATTAAAATCATGTGATCAATAAAAGAATCAACATCAATGTACTTTCTATATCCTATTTCAGGATCATTAAAACTAGATTTAAGCAGTGAACTCTCAAACTGATAAATATAGTTTTGAATATATTCTTTCTGAACTTCAATAATATTTTCCGGCTTTGGATAATGATACTGTATGAATAGTATATTATCGTGGCTTGATATAGTTGGGAAACTAGACCACCAGCCATCATTAGAACTTCCGGTTAATTTATCAAGCTTTATAATGTAACCGCCAGTTACATCATCACCTTCAATATCTTCTTCTTCCAATTTTGAAACATTAACTCTGTTTTTATCCCTTTTAATTTTTTCCATTAATACATAAACTCCCTGATACTCTCCATTTAATACCAGTTCACAAAACTTTGTCCGTGAAGCATATCTATTAAGTTTTCTTGAGACTGTATATTCAAGAACATTTCTTATTAAGGTTTTATCGCTATACGGAGCATGTAATATCCAGTCTTCCTCTTTTGGCAATCCTAATAATGAAGCCGTAGAATCTTCACCGCCAGAGGATCTTATTTCAATTGCATATTGTTTTTTTGGGAAACTCTGAGATGTAGAACCTCTAAATTCAATACCTATCTTTCCATCATAATCATTAAAACTATCTTTAACATAATTAACTTTCCCGGCTCCATTATCAATTATTCCCATTCTAACATTTATCTTCTCTTCATCTTTAATCCGGGCGCCTTCTGTATCAATAATAATCAAAGGAAGTTTCGATTCGCTGAATAATAAATAGGTGCTTCCCGGAGTAGTATTGGCTGCACCCGGAGTAGGATCCGTATAAACCATTGTCATTTTCGGATCGTTGATATATTTTCCAACGGATTTATTTAATGCGATTTCAGAGTAGGATATTTCGTCAACTGTTTCACCAGAAGGATCGGACAGATATAACACATCCTTTTCATTGCTTAATTGGAAATCGGCATGTATACCCGAAGGCATATTAGGTATGTATTCTGATAAACTTAAATTCAAATCGGGGTTATTCTTGTATGCAATATTTAATATTGGAATAACAGTTAAATCCGAGGAAGTTGTTCCGGCGTTATGAACTTGTAAACTTATTAAATTTTCACCTTCCTTAAGATATGCGGAAAAATTTTTCAGTGAAAATGTTTCCGGCTTTATACCTCTATATAACTTTGCTTCATGGTCACTATTATCAGCAACCTCATTAAAATTAGGGATTACACCTGCCGTTCCAATATTATCCCTTGCAACTTCAATACCATTTATATATGCAACAAATGCGTCATCGTAATCAACGTTTAATATTATCTGTATTATATTTTCCAAATTATTAACATTGAAAGTCTTTCTTATAAAAACCGAATTGGCATTACCAATATAGGTCGCGTCATCATTATCACCATAACCGAAGCCGCTGTTTCCAGTTGCCCACAACAAATCGTCGAACCCGGGATTATTCCAGCCAGCCGCCGGTTCTTTATTACCAATAAAATATTTCCAATCGTCTCCTTTATCAATTAGTGTTTTCCATTTGAACGGGATTAAACGATTTTCTTTCCCGGAAAGAAATAGGAGTAAATATTCATCCGTTTTCACCGGCATTCCGGGAAATTTCCACTTAAAGGGATCAGATTTATCGTTAGATAAACCATAATCCCTTAAGTTTTTTGATGAACCTGAATTATTGAAAATTTCAACCCAAGCTGTATAATCGTTATCTTCATCAACAATACCCAAAGTGTTACCCGGCAGCAATTCGTTAATCTGAAAATCCTGCGAGTATAAACTTATAGGAATAAGAAAAATATAAACAACAATTTTTAACGCGTCCAATCTTCTCAAAAATTCATCTATCATCATTTATCTAGGGAATTTAAGGCAAATGCATAAGCACCCAGTGAAATAGCAGAACTGGTACCAATTTTAGAAATTCCAATTCCAACTCTCATTTCAGAATCATATTGAATTGTCTTTTCAGTTCCGGGTATTTTAATTTTTTTGTTCGAACCTTTTACAAATTGCTGCATGTCATCCTCATCTTCCAGATTGTAAACCTTAGCAACTAACCTTGGAAACTCAGTGCCATCGGGATTAATAAAATTACTGTTCATCTCCTTAACAACCGCAGGCAGAAAAATTTCGGCAGCACCGGATAATCCGCCGCCTATAACCGCAATCCCGTCAATTAATGTAATAGCGTTTGAAATGGCATCTCCAACAGCTTCGCCCATTTCTTCAAAAGCTTTTTTTGCGGCATTTATATTACCTCCTTTTTTTCCAAGAGCAATCTCATAAATATCTTTTGGTTCAGGAACCACGTCAGCACTTATCCCGGATTCACGAATATAAATTTTCTTAATACCTCTTATGCTGGCATGTTCTTCTATATTTGTGGCGGGACACAATTTATCTCTTGAAAGCCAAATTTCACCGGCAATAGAATTATCACCTAATAATAAATTACCATCGCGTACAATACCTGCTCCAAAGCCCGTTCCTAAAGTTAATCCCAATAAATTTTTAAACCTTTTGGGGCTGCCTGATTTTTCCAGTTTTTCATTTAGATCTGGCAAATAACCTGAAAGTGCTTCTCCATAAGCGTATAAATCACCGTCGTTATTAATATAAACCGGAATGCCAAATTTTTCGGCCAGCATTGGACCAAGAGCAATACCGCCTCTAAATGCAGGAAGGTTTTGCAGATCACCAATAATTCCATTCGGATAATCGGCCGGACCCGGAAACGCAAAACTTATTGCTACAGGATTTTCGTTAAGACGCAACTTAACCTGTTCAAATCCATAAATTATTGAATACAAACATTTATCCAAATCATCTGCATTCGACGGCATAACAATATTTTCAATTACATTTTTATTTCCTTTAATTGCGGAAAATACAAAATTTGTACCTCCTGCATCAAGTGTCATTACAGTTCGTTTATCTTCATTATATTTCATTTATACCTCTTTTAACATTTCATTTTCACTTGAAGTCTTTTTTAGTAGAATAACAGAAACAGCTAATATATATAACAAACATAACAATGGCACGGCAAATCCGGTTAAAATATTTGTTAAATCGGATACCTGCCCCATTACCAAAGGTATAATTGCTCCGCCGGCAATGGCTGTTACCATAAGACCCGATAATTCATTAGATCTTTCCGGCATTTCGTCTATCGCAATAGAAAATATTAATGGAAAAATATTTGCTAATCCTAAGCCGACAAAAATAATTCCGATGTATGTAATAACCTGATTTCCAGTGAACATAAGCAGAACGCCAATTATGGCAAGTATTACAGTCTGAATTAAAAAACTTTTTGGTAAAATCTTCTCTAATATTAACGATCCTAAAAATCTTCCTAATAATATTGGCAAGAAAAACAATGCCCATGATACCCATAAACTAAAGCCTTCAACTCCAAAATTTTCTTTAACAAGAATTGGCACACCCGAACTCATTGAAACTTCGGCACCCACATATATAAATATTGCCGCCACCATCATTAGTACATAACCATTTTTTAAAAGTGAAAAACAAGAACTGATTGATGCAGGCTTTGAATCGGGATCTTTATATTCTGAGATTTTTAGCGGTGAAACCATAAACAAGGTGATTACAATTAAACTGGCAAATATTGGGAATAAAATACTCCATTCCAGTCCAAAATAAATTGCTAAAAGCGGAGGAACTAAAAAGCCCAGCGATGAACCGACTGCTTTAATTGATTGTGCAAAGGATAAATTCTTGGAGAATTTACCTTCCGGTGAAACATCCCTCATAATCGGGTTCCCGACAACCTGCAGAATAGTTGCCCCGGCGCATAAAACAAATATTGAAATTAAAACCACATAAAAATTAAAATACTCTCCCTGGTTAAACTCAATAGGAGAACCGTACATCCCGTTTAATATTGGAATAAGAAGACCTATAAGCGCCACAGCAAGACCCAAAATAAGAACTTGCTTCTTACCCTTTTTATCCTGGTATATTCCCATTGGAACTGAAAGTAACCCAAACATAATAAAGCCTGAAAAAGGAATTAATTGTGCCATTGTATAGGATAACTGAAATGTATCTTTTACAAGTCCGACAAGCGGTCCAACTACATCACCAAAACCCATGCATAAAAATACTAGAAATATAGGGAAGGCTTTCTTATTCATTAAATTCTCCAAATAAATTGTGTAAGTTTTAATTTATAAATATTAGTTTTGAAATATCATAATCTTACTTTCATATTTGCATTCTTCACCATTCAGAGCAAATAGCTTTACTCACAGCTATTCCGTTAAACCTGGCAAACATCCATTTTTACTGCCTCTTTAATTTTTTCTGTTTACAACAACAATCTTTTCCAATTCTTCCAGCGATTTACCTTTTGTTTCGGGCATTACTTTCCAGACAAAAATGTAAAATGGAATCATCATTACGGCAAAGAAAATAAAAATGTGACCGCCCCCGAATATTGTAAGAGCTATGGGAAATACAAGACCAATTACGGCATTCATAATCCAGTGAGTAAATGATCCTAAAGATTGACCTTTAGCTCTAATCTTATTAGGGAAAATTTCCGCAAGAAAAACCCAGATCACCGCTCCCTGTGAGAAGGCAAAAAACGCGATAAAGCTGATTATAAAAATAGAACACCGGTGTCTCCAAAAAGATTTTCGTTATAATAGTGTAATCCGGCACCCGATAAAGAAACAAACATTCCAACTGCACCAATCAGTAATAATGTTTTCCGCCCGACTTTATCAATAAAAAACATAGCCGCTATTGTAAAGATCATATTTGTTATTCCAACTGCAACAGCCTGAAACATTGCTGTAGAAGTAGTAGCGCCTGTCTCTTCAAAAATCATTGGCGCATAATAAAGGATTGCGTTTATACCTGATAATTGATTAAATACGGCAAGTAGTACAGCACACATTATTACAAATTTATATTTGCCCTGAAACAATTTTTCTGATGATCTTCCAACTTCTTCTTTTAGTGATTCAACAATTTGTGACAATTCATTTTCAACATTAACAGACCCAATTTGCTTTAGCACTGAATGGGCATTTTCAATTAGTCCCCTTTTAACAAGCCAGCGCGGGCTTTCCGGAACAAACATCATTAAAATAAAAAATAGTACCGCCGGAATTGCTTCAACACCAAACATCCACCGCCAGCTATCTATGCTAATATCCACTAGATAATAATTTGAAAAAAAAGCGATCAGAATTCCAAACACAATATTAAACTGAGCAACGGCAACAAGCCGGCCTCTTAAAGCACCTGGTGAGATTTCGGCAATATACATAGGTGCCATAACAGATGAAGCACCAATAGCTAATCCTCCAATAAATCTTGAAAACAAAAGCATATACCATTCACTTGCCATTGCGCAGCCAAGTGCCGATATAAAATATAAAGCTCCACAGGTTATCAGTATTATTTTTCTGCCGTAAATATCACCCAATTTGCTAATACTTATCGAACCAACTACGGTTCCCCATAGGGCAATTGAAACTGTTATACCAAGTGACGTATCACTTAAATTAAAATAGGAAGAAATAAACTTTGTTGTACCTGATATTACTGCTGTATCAAATCCAAAGAGAAAGCTTCCTAAGGCTGATATAATAGTTGCAAAAAATATTTTTTTATTCAAGGAAGACTCCGAAAACTCTTTTATAAACCGGCAATATCTCTGTACCATTTAGCTTTATGATCGAAAAAAGGAAACATTGGCACAGAACTTCTAATAGGAAAATGAGTTTTCTTAATACCCATATTACCTCCAAAATATTCAATCTTATCTATTAATTTCTGATCAATTGATATTTTATAATTAGCTATAACTTCCCTAAGATAATTATTAAGTCTATTTTGAAGTTGTTTATCTACCGCCAGGGAATAAACTTTATCTTTAATTTTTTCAAACTCAAAAGGGGCAGGACGTTTTATCTCTAATAATTTAACTATCGCAAACGTTCCGTCTTTATTCTCAATCGGTTTGCTGATATCACCTGGTTTCATATTGACTAAAGCTTCCCCTATTTTACCCCACATATTTCTAGTAATATAAAGGCCGGGTTCTTTAGAATTAACCGCTAATTTATTAAGACTGTATTGTTTAGTTATTTTAACAATATCGGTACCAGCAATAATTCTTTTGTAAAGTTTATTAGATAATTTTTTATCCTTAACTATTAATGGAATTATTTTGAATTTCTCAGGCTGCATAAAATCATATTTTGTAGAATCGTAAATTTGAATAAGTCTTTCATCCTCAATAAATATTTCTTCTCTGGCTTTACTTATATATGATTGCGCAAGTATATTAGTTTGCCACATTGCAGATTGCTGTTTTACATAACCTGTATTATTATATTCCCTTTGTAATGCGTCTTGCGAAACTGAATTAAGAAGAATTATTCTTTTCAGAACATCAAAAAGACCTTTCTCCAGGTCATTAGGATTTTCGTAATTAAGCGGATAAGGAGATACAGAAATCATTTCCCAACAGTCTTCTACTGTCCAATTACTATTATCATCAAAGGTAATTAAAGTCTGTTTAAATGAATTTTCTTTTCTAATTTCGCTAACCAGTAATTCGTACTGTATAGACTCTGGGTTTTTATACTTAAGTCCGTTACGGTTATATATAACTGGATACAATTGCTGAAGCAAAAAATTGTAGGCTTGTTTATTTATACTGAATGATCTGTCATTCATGAGGCTGCTAATCTTTTGATCAACAGAATATTTTTCTTTCCGTTCTCTAACTCTCTTTTCTACTTCCGGCAGCAACTCATTTCTAGAATATTTTTTAAACTCCGCTACAGGTTCTTTCGTAACTAACTTAAATATGTAATAAAGGCTGTCAACTAATATAGGATCAGAAATTTCACCTGACTTAAGATTATAAACCGCGTTTTCAATCTCTGGTAACGAAACTGAATATTCAATTTCCTTAAACTGCGGCTGTATATCTAATTTATTCCCTTTTAATAAACCCTTTCTCAATTTTTCGCTTTCGGCTAAACTTTTTACTGTCCAAAAATTAACAGATCTTTTTTCTACAAATTTTGGATAAGCATCTAAAATCTCTTTTTCTGATACATTAATTTTTGCTCTTACTTCTTTGTTCATCCATTCTTCATAAAGAGCTTCATTTTTATATTCTTCAGCTAACAGGGAAACCCTCTTTAACGTATCTAACTTTTCTTTTTGTGCCTCGCAAGAAAAAACTGTCTCGGCAATTAAAGTAGCCGTTAAATTTTGTTTTAATTCATGTATTGGCAATTTTAATGTCTGCGGTATACTGTTCAGTCTGCTCTGAAACTCTTCGAAGCTAATCTTTCTATCATCAATTTTAATAACCGTATCGGAATCTTTATCCGCACATGACGTTATTAATATTAGACATAATAGAATACTAAAATTTAAAATGGTTGTTTTTTTTCTCAATAGCTTTTTCATTATTTTCCTAAACTCTCAAAATGTTTAATGTTATTTTCAATTATTTAAGATATAACATTTTACACACTTTGGTATAATTACCAGCTTGCAATCTGTAAAAATATACTCCGCTCGCTAATTTAGAAGCATCGAACTTAACATTATATTTACCGTCAGCTTTTTCTTCTTTTACTAATACAGAAACTTCATTCCCTAAAATATTATAAACTTTTAACTCAACAAATTCTCTATTGCTAATTGAATATTGTATTGTTGTTGCGGGATTAAACGGATTTGGGTAATTCGGTTCCAGACTATATCCGGTTGGAGTTACGTCTAAATCATTTTCAATATTTGTAATTTCTTTCGGTTTTGAAATAGTAATACTAAAGATCTTTGGTCCCCATCCGTCCGAAAGAATTCCGTCTTCAAACTTCAGGTAAAAATCATCCCATCCGTTTTTAAAGAAATCATTTATACTAATTTTCACATCAGTCAAATTCCATCCGTGAACATGTGTATCGGTGGCTCTCCATCTTTCAACTTGTGTCCAGTCACCATTAAGGCTGTCTGAAGCACTAATTACATATTCACTGCTTACAGAAATATTCATCATAAGTTCGTCAGGATAATCACTCAGCTTTTGAATTTCTTCTTTACTGAAATGATAAATTATCACATCGCTGCTATCAGCCCATCTATGAAGAGAATCAGAACCACTTCCCGGATATTCCGTTACCAGATACTGCTTTTCTATCTCGCCATTATTAGGAATAAATTCTATTATATTTTCTCTGGGACCTAAATTCTTTTTAATTAACGCCACAAAAGCATCTGGTGTAACAACAATTACGTTACTATCCAGTTTACTTACGCAGTCTAATACATCATCAACGTTCTCAGACCATACATGAACAGGCACTAAACTATATGCTGCCGATGAATAAACATCTTTTGAAGCTTTATTTAATTTTCTGGCTAGTTCAGTTGCGTCATCAAATTCCGGAACCCACAGTTGATATCTTCCGTAAATTACCGGTTTATCGTTTACCCATTTTATTTTACCGTTGCCTCTAACATAACTGCTGTAGTAATAATAAAATACCGCATCTATATTATCCTGTTCAAGAAATGGTTCTATATACTGATCAGCATCATTATTTCCTAATAAGTTTAGAATCCTTAAATCCGCTTTTTTCATAAAACTATTTGTTAATGAAGCAAAAGATTCCACATCATTATACCGTTCAGGAAACATGTAACCTACACCAGAAGGTCCGGCAACAAAATGATCTCGTCCTGCCTCAGTATTAGCCGCATTATCATAGAAATATTTTAGAACTGTCGGAGCTAATTCTGCATGAGCCGGAGACATTGTCCAGCCAATATTTGTTAACCCGCGTTTACTGCTTCCATACCATCCCGGATTAGAAGCAAATCCCCCCAGTGTCCATTGAATATTATCACCATCAGTCATTAAAAAGCAGACATAATGCGCATTTTCTTTCGGTTCAACCCGTTTAACAGGTTCCTTCTGTTTTACCTCAGCCTCATAATTTGATAACACTGATAAATTTGAAGCAAAATCTGCTGCGTGAACGTATATATCGTACTTTGAAACTTCATCAACTAAGCCATGCTCATCAAAGCCCCATCCAAACAGTGCTGAATTAGGTTCGAACGAATTAAATATTTTTTCAGTCCATGTAGTAAACTCACCATTATATAAACTTATCATTTTACCAAATGACGCATAATCAGCTAAAAATTCCGGCATGGTATCTTTTTGAAAACACAAAATATTTTTATTGATCTGATCTCCATAATTATCGAAGAACCAGTTTTCATCTCTTTCACGTACATCTTCCAGCATTGTTATTCCATACTTCTCAACAATCTTTTTTGAAGCACCTGTTACAGCAATGGAATTAGTAATACCGCATAATGAAATAGCGACACTTACGGAATTATCATCAAGATTACATAATATATAATGATCAATATCATTTTTAAAATGTTCAATCAGTCCATCGAAGTTATACATATAATCAGAATTTACAACGGTTCCATAATTATTTTCAAGATCATCCAGCCACATTTCATATTCATTAGAACTGATTCTAAATATTTTTGGTTTTGTCTGGGCTAAAATACCCTGCAAGGTTCCAACAGTTAACAATTCACTTTTCGAAAGATGTTTATCGTATACTTTGAACAATGTATCAGGCTTTTCTGAAACGGGATAAGGGCTCCCGGGAATTCGGCTAATTGATTGTGAAAATAAAAACTCAGTAAATAATAAGATCGCGATAAAAAATTTCTTCATAATTATAAATCCCCGGTATTACTAATGTTGAATATTTTTTCTAATGAGGGCTACAAATTCATCAGGTGTTACAACACGCACATTATCATCAAAGTGGTTTATTGTAGTAAGTACATCGTCTACAGATTCCGTCCAGACATGAACCGGAATTAAACTGTATGCTTTTGAATATGTAATGTCCTTAGACATAATGTTAATTTTATCAGCCAAAGTTTCCGGGCCGTCAAACTCTCCGCCCCATAACTGATAGCGGCCGGTTATAACAGGTTTATCATTTACCCAATATATATTACCTTCTCCGCCAACATAGCTATAATAGTAATAGAAAAATATTGCGTCTATCTGTTCCTGTTCCAAAAATGGCTTTAGATAATCTTCTTTAACTGTTGTTCCAATAATATTAAGTATACGCATATCTGCTTTTTTCATATACTCGGCAGTTTTAACGGCAAAGTTCTCCAGATCACTATACTGATCTGGAAAAATATATCCCATTCCCGAAGGTCCGGCAACAAAATAATCTTTTCCTCCTTTTTCCCTTCCGGCAGTATCATAAAATTTTTTTAAAACTGTAGGAGCTAATTCGGTTAAAGCAGGAGCCATTGTCCAGCCAATATTTGCTTTTTTTCTATTTGGACTTCCATACCAATTAGAACCTTCCTTAAATCCTCCAACAGTCCATTGTATGTTATCACCGTCTGTCATTAAAAAACAAACTGTATGAACTTTTTCGAGTACATCAGGATTATTATTGTAATTCAATTGTTTTGTATCAACACCAAAATTTGACAGAGTAGAAAGATTAACAACCCAATCTGCCGCATCAACTATAATTGCATTACTAGAAGCTACTTCTACAAGCTGATCTTCACTAGTTCCCCAGCCAAGCAGTACTGCATTATTATTCATCTCGGAAAATACTTTTGAAGTTAAACTGCTTCTAATACCGTCATAAAAGAAAAATCCTTTCCCAAAAACTGCATAATCAGATAAGAACTTAGCTTTAGAAGCTGTCTGATAACACAAAAAATCCTTATTAACCTGATCGCCGTATCGTGTAATAAAATCCTCGTAAGGCTTATTTCTCACATCTTCAGTTAAGGAAATACCCGTTTCTTTTATAATTGCTTCGTCATTATCCAATACTACTATTGAGTTAACAAGACCCGCCAAAGAAAACGCATAATGAATTGAAGTCTGTCCCGGTTTTGTTAAAATATAACCATCAATTTCATTCTTAAAATGTTTTAATAGTCCTTCAAAATCAGCACTATATGTATAGATAGTTTTTACACCGTAATTAGATTTCAAGTCATAAAGCCAATCTGAGTAACTTCCCGGACTAAGTCTGTAAATTCGGGGTTTAGTTTGTGCAAGTAAACCTTGCAAACTTTGGATAGTAATTAATTGTGAATCAGTAAAATTAGGATCCTCAATAATATATAGAGTATCAGGTTTACTGGAAGCGGGATACGGACTGCCTAGTAATCTAGTAGGCTCAGAATATTCAATAGAACTGCCGTTCTTACCAGAATCAACAACATTAGAATCTTCGGAACATCCGTAAAATAAATTTAGAACTGCAGTAATTAGCAATATTAAAAGGCTATAATTACTTTTTTTTTGGTTCTTTTTAACTATCACCATAAATAAATTCTCACTAAATAAAAAATAAGCGGGCAGAGATAATATTTTATCCCCGCCCACTTTCTCACTATTACCTAACTAACTATTTTAGGAGTACCATTTTTCTTATTAATTGCTGTGCATTATTATAAGATACACGGTAGAAATAAACACCGCTTGTTACTTTTCTTCCGAAGTTGTTTTCACCTCTCCATGTATATGTATATTTTCCTGAAGATTGTACATCGTTAACCAATGTAATTACTTCACGTCCTAGCATATCATATATTCTTAAAGTAACATTCCCGGTAGTTGGAATCGTATAATTTATAGTTGTAGAAGGGTTAAATGGATTTGGATAGTTTTGGCTTAATGTAAATTCAGTAGGAATATTAACATTAACATCTTCAACATCGGTTACAACAGGTTTAAGGCTGCTTAAACCAACCGAGTATAATGAAGGTCCCCATCCATCTGTAGAAATACCATCTGTAAATACTATATAAACATCTTCCCAGCCCTGGTCAAAATATTCTTTTAATGATATATCTTTAACTTCATAATTTTGTCCGTCATGATGAGGCTCGCCTATTGCACTCCAGGTATGCACCTGAGTTGCAGCACTGTCTAAGTTTTGTGTAACTGAAATAACATACTCATTTACAAGTCCAACCTGGAATAATATATTATCAGCACCACCAGTTCTCCCTAATAGATCAGCTTTATTAAAGTGATAAGTAATATCAGATGTATTGTCTGCCCATCTATGATTATCATCAAAGCCAGTACCTTCGTGACCAGAAACTATAAAATCAACTTCTGCTGTTCCAGCACGTCCGGGAACAAAATCTAATACCGGGTAATAAGCTAAAAGTTCACGATAAGTTATGCTTGCTCCCCAATAGTCACCGCCCCATCCGTCAGCTGTAATTCCATCATAAAAGAAGAAAACTACACTAGTAAGACCAGCATCTATATAAGGTTGAAGTGACATGCTAATTTGACCATAGTTACTGCCGTCATGTAATGGCTCACCAATTTCACTCCATATCTTAACTGTATCTTGTTCTTCGCGCGATACATTCTCGTCTGCGGCAGAAGTAATTACAAATTCATTTCTTCCCCACATATTGAAGAATAACTCAGTAGCATGATCTGTAGGTTTTAATCCCTGTAATTCAGTTAAATTAAATTTATACGCAAATGAAGTAGTTCCATCAACATAACGGTGAGAATCACCACCCTGAGAACCATCGTCTAAAATTAAATACTCGCTGTCACCATTATCTACACTTGTTCCAGGAGTCCATGATAATAATTCTACTGAATTATAATCGCCTAAATAATAAACACGGATAGTATTAATTCCCGGTCCCCAGCCTGCTGCTGGTAAACCATCAGTAAACCAAACATAAACGTCTTCAAAACCAAGCTCTCTCATTTGAGCTACAGAAATCTCAACATCTGTTTCGTTCTCGCCGGTAGTTGCTGGTTCATCTTTTGAAGACCACATAGCAACATTAGTTTTTTCACCGGAAACCGAACCACTTACATCAACAACAAATTCATTCCAAGTATGGAAATCTAAATAAAGATCAACACCAGGAGCTAAACTTTCAAGATCAGTTAAATTAAAACGATATCCTAAAGTATCACTATTATCAGCCCAACGGTGTGAACCGCTATTACCAGAACCTGTATATCCTTCAACTATATAAGGTTCATCTTCAGTACCAACACTAATTATTTTTAATAGACCTTTAGGTGTTTCTTCAGCATCAACAGCTGCTCTAAGATCTGTAATTTCAGTTTTTAATCCCCAAGAAGAAGGATTATCATCAACATTTTCGTCAATACCAGTTATTAAAGCACCATCAACAGCCGAGCCGTCAAAATCTTCAACCTGGAATGCAAATGGAATAATTGGAATTTCGACGTTATCAACATTATAAATATCGGGGAAATTAGTTGGACCCATTTTAAATGCTTTTTTAACAGTATCTGCTACATAAAAAGAGAAATATGGAATTTTAGCTTCTACTGAATATCCGGTTGAAGTTTTTGTAACACCAACTACAGCATCCGGTAATAATCCGTTTACAATCTTAGTTTCTAAAATTGTAGGTGCTGAATCGTTAATAAGTATTTCTACACGGTAATCAGGCTCTCTTTGTTTTCTATAACCGGTTAAACCAGGTAATGCTGTATGACCAAAATTAGGTGTATTTTCTTGCAGTGAATATAATCCTACATAAAATACTATTTTGTCACCATCCATTACAACATCATCATCAGTTACATTTGCGGCTAAATAAAGATTGTCTTTATCAAATCCGATAGTAGCACTTGCACTTAAATCAGCGTTATCATCAATCTGACCTACAGTAACAATACCTTCACCATCTTTGGCAATTGAGATCCATTCATTTTCTTCAGGCCATTCATCAGTTAGACCGTCATCAACAGTAATAAAATCTAATTCACCAAGAACAGCGTTAACATTATTATCTAAAATTTCTGATAAATCCTGCTTAACATAAATACCCATATCAGTTACACTAGGACCCCATCCATCAGACGGATGACCATCAAAAATACTTACATAAAGATCAGTCCAGCCAAAATCGATATAATCCTGTAACGGAATTGTTATCCAACCCTGGTTCTCGCCACTGTGTACACCATCTACATCAGGATTCTGCGAATATATAGCCACTTGCTCACCTTGAGATACATCAGTTATAGCTATATCAGAAAACTTAATTAAATATTCGTTCCATAAAAAAGTACGTAAATAAATTTTATCACTTGAGATTTCAGAGTATTGAGATAAATCAAAGTGATATTCTAAAATTGTGCTTTCATCTGCATATCTGTGATTACCCGATTGCTGGCCTGGTTCTATTAGGGAAGCCATTTCAGCGGCATTTTCATCACCAACACGAAAACGGAACAGAGGATTGTATACTTCCTGGGCTTCAACATAACCCACCAACAGAAATAGAAAAATAAATAAAGAAGATAAATATTTTTTCATTCGAAATTCTCCTGATAATTTTGAGTGATTAGTTAATTAAGATAATTTCTTAATTGATTATTTATTTGTATGGATCTCAACTCTAAACCTTTCCAGTTTTTATTATCTCTTAAAAATTTAATTTCACTGATATTTGTTGAGTATAGTCTAAGTATTCCACTTTTGTATAAGAATAATCAATACCCACAAAATCATATTTAATACCGGCACCAAATGTTAATCCGCTCATATCTGTATCTATCAAGATAGATTTATAACCAGATCTTAGGGCAAAACAGTCGAATACAGTTAATTCGCAGCCTACATTTATGCTAGAGAAGTTATCATTAGGATGAATGTAATCAGCCGTGATAAGTAATTTATTATTCTCAATTTCTAAAGCCCTGTAAGCAAGACCGAATCTAAAGCTAAGTGGCAGCGACCATTCTTTTGTATATAAATTGGTCATAATCTGAGTATTGTTACCAGTAATTGTTTCATCGATATCTGTAAATACAATTGCGTCAACACCCTGCATCTGTAATTTTTGTCCGAAATTAAGAATAGACATTCCTAAGGTTATTTTATCCCAAGGAAGTGTATACATAATACCGAAATCCATTGCTACAGAAGTCGCGTTCATGTGCCAGATTCTTCGGTTTATATATTTAAGAGTCATACCGAATGAAAAACGGTCAGTGAGCTTTTTAGAATAACTCAGACCTAGTGCTAAATCCGCAGCGTCGAAACGGGTACCAAGCCCTTCAGGTTCCTCAACAGTTCTAACAACCATTTCAGGAGTTGAAAAAGAAGTTACCGAAAGTCCAAAACTTCCTAATTCACCACTATGTATTACGGCACCAAAATTAACGAACTTCATTCCGGCAAACCAATCAACATAATTGAACGCCGCATCATTTAATGTATATCTATCTAAGCCGGCAGGGTTCCAGTACATAGCAGAAGCATCGTTAGCAACTGCAGTATAGGCTTCACCTAAACCTGCTGCTCTAGAGCCGACACCAATTTGTAAAAACGGCGCGGCCGAGGTTCCAACTTTTGAAACCTCCTGAGACCAGGTTGTAAGCTGGCATAGTAGTAATATTATTGTTATAGGTAATATTCGCTTAAGTTTCATTTGTTCTCCCATGATTAATTAATTATTGCGAACGTACCGGTTTTTTGACCAATACCAGGAGCGTCGATATGAAAGACATAAATTCCAAATGATACTTCTAAACCTTCATCTGTTGTAATGTCCCAAAATTCACTTCCGTCCGAGTTAGAACCACCATGTTCTATTGTTTTAATTAATATTCCGTTTTGTGTAAAGATTCTAATTTTACACTTGGAGGGTAAATGAATGAATGATATTTTTCTTTCACCCCTACCGGAAAGATCTGATCCTCTTTCCCAACTAGCAGTTAACATATAAGGATTAGGAACAACAGCTACTTTATTCAATGATTCTTTTTCCACTCCTTTTGTACCGCTTGCAGTGGTTGTAAACTCAAATGAATCATTTGCGGTAAATGGATTATCACAGATAAATGTAAATCTATCACCATCTTCTGGTTCAACAGCATCTACGTTTGGATCAGCAGGAGCCAGGAAACCTATATTCCATGCTTTAACTATTCTGTTATCCAATGTATAATGCAGTACAGTTACTATATCACCAGGATTTATTTTCCCATCTTTATTTAGATCTCTGCTAAACTGGAAGTCCAGTGTATCAAGAGTATTTCTATCATATACTTTGAAGTATACCGGATCAGTTTTCTTGAATGGCTTATGACTTGGTACATCAGTTACTTCTATAATAAAGTCCTTAGAAATAAGTCCTGATCCACCTTGTGAAACATTGGTTCTAAGGTTAGTTTTACTATTATCAGTCCAGCCCGATAAAGCATTTATCTTTATTGGATCCGGCGCTGTATTCTGAAATCTAAGCTGCATTCCGTCAAATACAGGAGAAATCCATGAAAGTGTTTTTGTTGTTATAGTGTCTGTAGGTATCGAAACTTCATCCAATAAAACCATAGCTGTACTAATATTTTTTACGGTATAGGACATTGTATGTATTTCACCTACATTATTAAGCTCATCTATAAACGTAACTTCATAATTATTATTATCTACAAGTTCTTCCGGATTAATAACCTGTACTTTTACCGAACCTGTAGTTGGCGAGCCATCTAATTTTGTAATTCTACCCTGTTCATCAGCATCAGTATATCCGCTATTATAATCAGTTGCCAATGTATTTGGTATAACTATAACCGCGTTTCTGCTTATTGCCGATAAAGCACCATACTGATAAGTAATTTCGAACGGAGATTCAGCAGGAGACATATTAACAAGGTTTCTATCATCCATACCAGGATAATATCCCTGATCGTACGCGACAACAACATAGTAATAGGTCATTCCGTTTATTACATCATCATCTTCATAATAATAATTTAAACCAGTATCGTCTCCCATATCATAATGTATACCGGACGAATACTCATTTCCTATTTCCTGACCTAATGCCACAGGATGTAAATTTCTAATCCCGTTTATTAAATCGAACTGAGCAATTGATTTATAGTAAGCAAAACTTCCGTACGAGTTTGTAATTACCTGTGCATCAGTTAACTGAGGATCGGTACCTTTATAGATTTTATATCCTTCAAAATCCTTTCCATATACAGGATCTAAAGATCTTTCAGCAAAGTTATCCCAGTAAATAGTTACTTTCTCATCACCGGCAACAGCTTTAACAGTAGGTGTTAACGGAGGTTTAGTAAATCTGTAATCGTTATCATAAATCTGCTGCGATGTATACGCGTTTCTAAATATTTGTCTTTCATCATCACCAAATAACCAGCACACAGAAAATCTTTCTGTCTGATTTTGTGAAAGATTAAACGGTCCGGAAGCAAATATCCAGAGTCTGTTTCCATCGTTTTCCGGCTTTTCAAAATTGCCAGGTTGAATATACTGCCAAATCGACTGATCGTTACTTGAAGTTAAAGCACCATAAAGAGGAGCATAAAAAGAAGTTAAACCAATCTGATCAGATTCGTCGTTATCAGTTTTACCAAAGTTAGGTTCACCCTGATCAGGCATTCCGTTTCCTTCAGTACCATCAAAATCTGGACCTACATAATTAAGATCTAACGGGCCAATTCCATCGGTACCAACATCATCTCTTAATGCATCCCAATCACCATCTTCATCACCACTCCAGTGATCTTTATTTTCACCATAATTACCAATATCACCGGATTCAATCCATATACCGGCATCATTATCTCTTCTCTCATCAATTAAACCGTCTTCATCATTATCAAATCCGTCTAACTGTCCCGGACTCTCTAAATATTTCCAAGCCATATAGCCAGGTAATATTTCGCGTGAACTTGCCCATTGACCTTTATTATCTTTTGCCCAGGCAAAAACCATGTTATCGCCGTTTGAATAATCATTTAAGTCATTAGAACTTCCAAGTCCGCCGGGATGAGTATCGGCAAAGGCACCTAAGTAAATATTTTTGTTATAATCATTATTTGATATGTTGGTTACCTGGAAATGAATAAATATTTGATCTTGCGCTAAAGGATGCGCCCATTGGAATAATCTGGTTTCAACCTGCATTCCTAATCCTCTTTTAGTACTGTCAGAGGCAATAGGATAATAAGGGAATTCAGAATTTTCAAAATCATCAATTACATAAACTGCTTCTTTATCGGCAGTAAATTGATTCTGTCCAAAATATCCGTTCCATGTACCATCCCACGAAGCGTCTTTACCCGGCCAGTTTGAAGGCCATGTACTTTCATCGGTACTTGCAGCAACTTTTGCGGTTGTATCAACCATTCCCGATGCATTAACAAATCTTCTATCATCATTTGCGTAACCTGGTAAAGGATTCCACCAAAATTCTTTCCCGTCGGGAGAACGGTCAGATCCTTCTGAATATGAATCTGATGCTATCTGGTATAAATCACCATCTTTACCAACAACTTCCGCAGAAACAAGCATTGTCATTTCATGAATATGACCGTGACCTGTACCCTTTGGCCAAACACCAGAATACGGATCATCTCGTTTACCAAACATTCCCCAGTTTCCAAAAATAGATTCAGCTCTATTTGCATTCATTATCTGTTCTTTACGGTATTTTTTTTCACCTTTATTAGGATCAATATAAATACTGCCATTCTGAGCATAAATTTTCCCAAACAAACCTAAGACCATAATTGTCATTAAGTGGAGAATAAACCATTTTTTAATTACCATACTATTATCCTCAATTTCTTATCTTATTAGCTTCTATTAAAAGTTTACCGATAATCCAACTTTTACAAGTCGTGGTCTCGGTTGAGAAGCAGGATTATATCTATAATCGTATAGAGTATTTATATATTCTTTAGATTCGTGACCTTCTATATCATCTTGCTTCAATTCAGGAAAATTTTCACTTAAAGTTTCATCTAATAAATTCTCGACCTGCATAAAGAAAGTTGTAGAAAGTCCGGCAATTTCTAAGTTTTTATATAGTCTCACATCAACATTAACTCTTGGCTTTCTTCTGCCCATATTTCTCAATTGAACATTTGAGGTTTGAATATATGTGGTTGAAGGTGAAAACGGATAGCCGGATTGATATCTTGAGATTGTACTAATACCCCAGTCTTTACCATTTAGATTTAATACCCAGTTAAATACATGTCTCTGATCCCAATTTAATGGCACAAGAGTTTTAGTTGATTCATCATTGTTACCCGCATCATAAAATGCCTGTTTAGGATCCGAACCGTTACCTTCGGCAACCTGATAAGTATAATCAACCGTTGAGGATACAATACCGGCACGTAACAGATCAAGAGCTAAAGTAAATCCCCAAACACTACCGTAATCATAATTAGTATATTTACCGTATGAAACCTGATCGAATGTTTCATAAAGTTTTGTACCGGCCAAATTTCTAACATCTTTATAATAACATGTAGCATCAAGAACTATATTTGGAGTTAACATCTGCTGTAAACCAATTTCATAAATAGTGGTTCTTTCCGCTTCTAAATCAGCATTTCCTATAAAAGATTCGAATGTACCAATAACTTCAAAATCCGGATTTTCATAAAGTCTGCCTAATTCTGGAATTTGAAAAAACTGTCCAAAAGAAGCGTGAAGTGTTCCTTCGTCAGAAATTGGAAATGCCATTCCTAATCTTGGACTTAACTGCATCTTAGCATCTACGTCTTCATAAGCATCATCAAAAGATTTTGGTTCAGAAGAACCTGTTGAAATATTTGACGGATTGGTAAAATCTTTTGGAACATAACTTTTTGCATTAAAGTAATCGAAACGCAGACCTACGTTAACTATAAGATCTTCTATCTCAATCTTATCTTGTATATACGCCGAAATTTCAATTGGCTTCTTTTTGTAATAATTATGAGCCATTGAAGAAACATCATCAACCTGAAGTTGCCAGTTTGTACCTTCATCTCTTCTAACAACAAAATATTCATCTTCCAATTTATTCTGTCTGTATTCAACACCCATCTTAACAAGATGTGATCTGTGAATCTGACTTGTTAAATCATATTTTATGGCTAAAGTATTACTATATCTTTCCGAGAATCCGGTTGAAACCAAACCGATAGCAAATATATCGGAAGGTGTATTTGCCTGGTTGTGTATTTCTTTTTCATATCTTGGATCAAAAGGATCTTTATATTTTGAACTTTCAAAATTGTATGTATAATTTGCAATCCGTAACTCGTGCACTGTACTTGGACTTAAGGTATGTGTAAAAGATAAAATGTTGTTTATACCCCAAGATTTGCTTGTACCGTCATGATCAGGATTATACTTCTGGGAATGATTATAACCTCTCCATTTAGAATAGTCTGAGATTAAATTGTAAGATACTTTCAAATTGTTAAACAATCTGAAAGAAAGCTTTCCCTGTAAAGCTCTTGACTGTGAAGGATTCATCTCAACAATGCTGCTGTCGCCGCCGTATTGAATTGTCCAATTCTCAGGATTTGTGCTGCTAAAATCGGCTGAATCACTAGGCGAATGATTTCTTTGTCCGTATAACCAATTTTCAACATCTGTAATACGTGTAGAAAGGAAAAAGTTTGCATTCTTAACAAACGGAATTGGACCACTTACAAATCCTTCAAAATATTTTTGCGAAAGAGGATTAATGTCATCAATATTAAAAAACATATCATCGTGTGTAGTTAGGAAATCCCCTGTGTAACCAGATATTGAACCTCTGAATTTTTCAGTTCCCTCTTTAGTTACAATGTTGACAATTCCTGACATTGCGCGACCATATTCCGCATTAAAGGTTCCACTAATAACTTCCATTTGCTGAATTGTATTGTTCTGAACTGATACCGCCATTCCGCCGCCAAATGGGTTAGAAACCGAAATTCCATCAACCATATATTCAATCTCTGCTGAACGGCCGCCTCTTAGATGTAATCCGCCTCCGGCATCCTGAGTAATACCTGTTTGCAGTGAAAGGATATCTCCAATACTTTCAACCGGCATTTTTTGAATTTCATCAGCACTAATCTGTTCTGATGAAGCAGTTAAATCTTTAATAATTCCCTTTTTGCTGGCAATTATTTCAATTACTTCAGTTTGCAAGTCGCCAATTGTTAATTCAAAATCAATACTAGTTGTTCTGTCTACATTAACCACAACTTGTTTTTTAACAACTGACTGATAACCTATAAATGAAGCTTTAACATCGTAAACGCCCGGAGGGATATTAATTATATAATAAGTTCCTTCAATATCGGCAGAACCTCCAAGATTAGTACCCATAATCATAATATTTGCACCAATCAATAATTCGCCAGTTTCGGCATCTACAATTTTACCTGAAATTTTCCCCGTTGTTCCGCACCATAATCTTGAAGGAAAAATTAAGGTTACAAGAACTAACAATGTTAGTAATAATTTTACTTTTCGCATTAACTGTATCTCTATTTTTTTAAAGAATATTTACAATTAAGATTTAAATTAACTACTCTTAGTGTTTCAAATACCAAAAACATAATTAAAGCCTGTTATTTCTAATTCGTCTTAATACCTCCTTTTACATTATATATATTGTTACGCTATTTAAATCTTTTGCATATAAAAATTACATTTTTTATAACAGAGTGTCAATACTTTTTAGCATCTTTTTATATACTTACACTATTTTTTAGTATTTTTATATTTATTATATATATACTGTTGGGATTTTAATGTGATTTTCGCTAGAATGTATTTTGATTTACACAATATATTTCTTATTATCGCTGTATTTATTAGTTACTGATACATAAAACTTTATGCTGAATTATTATGTTTACATTTAATTATATCGATTTGGGCTCAATTTCTCTTTACATTATTGTAATTGTATCCCTTGGTTTCTACTTTAAGAAAAAGTCTTCGAAAAGTATTCAAGATTATTTCTTAGGAGCAAATAAACTGCCTTGGTGGGCAATGGGTATTTCAGGTATGTCTTCATTTTTAGATATGGCTGGTACAATGTTAATAGTTTCGTTCTTATATATGCTGGGACCAAGAGGTCTATATATAGAATTTAGAGGTGGGGCTGTATTAATTTTAACATTTATGCTTTTGTGGTCCGGTAAGTGGCATTATCGCTCAAAATGTATGACAGGAGCTGAATGGATGATTTATAGATTTGGAGAATGTTGGGGCGGTCAGTTTGCACGGATAATTTCTTCAATTGCTGTTATTATTACAACAATTGGGATGCTTGCTTATTTAATTAAAGCATTGGGACTTTTCATGTCAATGTTTTTACCCTTCCCGCCGTCGGTATGCGCATTAATAATGATATCGATAGCAACAGTTTATACAATTATTTCCGGGTTTTATGGTGTTGTTTATACAGATTTATTTCAATCAGTTATAATAATTACAACCATTATTATAATATCGGTTCTTGCGTTAACAAAAATTGCCCAGATTGATGATATTGCTCTTCTAGCAGAAAAAGTAACAGGAAATAGTGAATGGATTAAATCATCAATTAAAATGGAAGTATCGATGCCTGCCGGATACGAAGCCTATTCAGATCTATTTTTACTTGCTTCATTCTATTTTATAAGAAATATGTTAACCGGAATTTCATCCGACGGTGCTGATCCAAAATATTTTGGTGCAAGAAGTGAACGTGAATGCGGAACTTTAACTTTTCTCTGGACTTCATTAATGATGTTCCGCTGGCCGATGATGATGGGTTTTGCGGTACTTGGAATTATAATGGTTAATAATTTTTTCCCGGATCAGGCTGTATTAAATGAAGCGGCAAACTTTATAAAAATGTATAACCCGGAAATTACACTGCAAAACTGGCCGGAGAATATTTCGAACATTATAAATAATTATGACAAATTTCCTATTGAGTTTATAACGAGATTAGAAAGTATTTTACAAAATGACTGGCAGACAAAACTTCAATTGATATCATTTAACGGTACTGTAAATACCGAGAACATTGTACCGGCTGTTTTATTGTTCAATATTCCCGCTGGCTTAAAAGGATTCTTTTTTGTAGCGTTTGTTGCTTCAGCCTTATCAACTTTTAATGCAAGTGTAAATAAAACAGCAGGTTATTTTACCCGCGATATTTTTCAAAGATACTTAACTACAAATGCTACAAACAAACAGCTTCTTACTGCAACTTATTCTTTCATAGCTGTATTAGTATTTTTGGGTTACATTCTTGCTTATCAGGTTGAAAGCATTAACCAAATTTGGGGATGGATTGTGATGGGACTTGGCGGCGGATTAGCTATTCCTTCAGCATTAAAATTTTATTGGTGGCGTTATAATGGCGGCGGGTACGCTATTGGTACAACTACAGGAATAATTACCGCTGTAATAGAGATAATTAATTTTCCTGAACATACAGAATGGGAACGTTTTTTGATCATTTCAATTATTTCTTTAGCGGCAACCATAATAGGTACATTTTTAACTAAACCGACAGACAAAAAAGTAATTGACAATTTTTATAAAACTACCAGACCATTTGGTTTTTGGAAGCCCTTTAAAAATAAGCTTGCCCCGGAAGTAAAAAAACAAATGGTGCGTGAACACAAATTTGAAATTCTTTCAGTTCCCTTTGTTCTTGGCTGGCAAGTCTCGCTTTTTTTAATTCCGATGCAATTAATGATAAATTCTTATCATGATTTAGGGATAACCTCTGTAATATTTATAATTTGTTTAATTTGTATATATATGTTGTGGTACAGAAACCTGCCACCAAAAATATAGTCATTAATAAATAAATTGTTATTTTTGTAGCAGTTTATTTAAATAGGAAGATTAATACTCTTCCATTTAATTGGAACATTAAGGGAAAACTATGAGTAAAGAACGATCTTTAAAAAAGTATGAAATTTTACGAAATGAACTTTTATCCTACATCAATAAACATGGCTTGAAGACTAATGACAGACTTCCTACCATTAAGGAAATAATAAAAGACTCTAATTTTAGTTATGCAACTGTTAACAGAACTCTAATAGAAATGGAAAATGAGGGAATTATTTCTAAACATCAGGGCAAAGGTCTTTATGTTAACAGAGTAAAAGCAAGTAATATTTTAAGACAGGTTTCTCTAATTATTCCTGCTCATTTTAGTGATCACAAAATTTTCATGAATATCTTATCGGGTGTACGCAGAACTTTAGAGAGCGCAAATATTGGTCTGCTTGTTTCAATTTCTAACATGAGTCATCAAAAAGAAAAAGAAACTATTGAGATGCTTATATCTAAAAGTATTGATGGAATAATCTTATTTATGGAAGACGGTTATCTTTACGATTATTCTCATATTAAGGAACTAAAATCTAAAAATTTCCCATTTGTTTTAGTTGATAGATTTATACCTGAATTGGAAACAGATTTTGTTGTAGTTAATAATCATAGTGCTATGATAAGAATCTACTCATACTTAAAATATAACAAAGGATGTAATAAAATATATTTTGTTAAAAGCGATGAAAGTCCGGATAATATTTCTTCTACCCAGGATAAATTTGAGGGAATAAAAGATGCTAACAAGCTTTTATTTGGTGAAGATATTAATAGAATTATATCATTAGAAGAACTAGTTAGTAATTTAGAAAAAATAAGTGCATCTGATGAAAAGGTTGGTATTAGTTTTAATCATGACGCAATGATAACAAAATTCCTTCAAAATTTAGAAGAACAAAATTTAGTTCTGCCGGAAAATCTCCATTTGTTTGGTTATAATAACAGCGGCAGATTAGAGTATCCTACTGTTGAACAATTTAACGAAAAAGTTGGTGAAAAAGCTGCTGAACTATTGATAAATAAGCTAAACTCAGCAGAAATATTAGAAAGTTCCCAAATTAAGATTGAACCTAAATTAATTATACCGGAAGAGACTGGAAATCTGGTAATGGAAAAATAAAGGAACTAAGTTTTAATAAATAATTACAGTTAATTATACTAAAAATTTGTTTCATGTTTTAATTGATAAGGCGCGGAGAATAACTTTATGAGTAAAGTTCAGAAATCCAAAAAATATAATATTCTAATTGACGAAATTTTGTCTTATATCAAAAAAAACAATTTGAAACGCGGAGACAAATTACCAACTGTACTGGAAATAATAGACAAATGGAGTTTTAGTTATTCAACTGTAAACCGGACTTTACTTGAACTTGAAAAACATGGCATTATAGATAAACAAAAAGGGAAAGGTTTATTTGTTAAAAATACCGAAATTCCGAAACAGGTAAAACAAGTTGCTTTAGTAATACCAGATTCGTACACAGAGAATAAAATTTTTATGAATTTGCTTAATGGAGTCAGGAACGAACTTGAGAATGCCGGAATTGGTATGCTTGTTTCTATCACCGATTTAAACCATCAAAAAGAAAAAGAAACTATAGAAATGCTGATTTCTAAAAACGTGGATGGTTTGATAATTTTTATGGAAAGCAATTATAGAAATGACTATAACCATATTACTGATCTCAAAGATAAAGATTTCCCATTTATTTTAATTGACAGATACATCCCCGAATTAGAAACAGATTATGTTATTGTAAATAATAAAGATATAATGGTTAGAATATGCTCTTACCTAAAATATAATAGAAACTGCGATTCAATATTTTATGTGATTGCCGGTGATGATCCAAAGGGTGTAACTTCCACTGAAGAAAAACTTGAAGGATTTGCCATTGCAAACAAATTACTTTTTGGCAAAGATGATAAAATGGTTATTTCGCTAAACGAATTAGTTTCAAATTATAGTGAATTACTTAAGTCTTATGATAATATTGGTCTTTGTTTTAACTATGATGAACTTGTTACTGAATTTTTAAATATTCTAAGTGAACAGGGAAAAGAAATGCCGGAGAATATTCACCTCTTTGGTTATAACAACGTTTATGATGAACCTGCCTTCCCGAGTGTAGAACAATTTAATACCGAAGTTGGGAGAAAAGCTGCTGAAATATTGATTAATAAAATCAATAATATTGAAAACAAAGAAATTATAAAATACCGGATTGAGCCTAAATTAGTTATTCCTAATAATAAAGGCGGCTTCCATCTGGAAGCCTGATAATAATTGATTTCGGTAATTTTATAGCGCGTCCTGATATTCGGTCCAAAGATTTTCAATTGAATCATCCAATAATGAATAAGCTGCCGAAGACCATTTAAAATCATAATTTTTTCCGGCATACTGATTCAGTTTATATAAGAATTCAGAATCTTTGTTTTCCATAAGCCAGACAATAAAAAATCCGGTTGTAGTGTAGCCGTCAGTATAACTGCCTCCTGAATGTCTTCTGGTAATTTTATCCGCACCCGATAAGTAACGAAGCGCATCCGCTATACCTTCAATACAACTCCATCCATCGTTTTTATATTCACAAGCCTGCTGAAATACGTGTGTCATCTCGTGAATAAGTACACCATTAATTTCATCCTGAACTTCCCTCTTGGTTTTTCCCTGCATAATTTTACTTAAATAATCGCTGCTGAAAACAATCCGTTTCTTATTTGCCGCGCCTAATCCGGTAGTATAAGCAACACCGCCTTCATACTCTTCAATCCGTAACTCAATTTTGGCTATATCAATAACCTCTGATGGATCTTTATATAATATTTTATTTACTAATAATATAAGAGTATCAATCTGGTTAACAGGATCATCAAAATATAAAGTATAATATTTACCGTTACCTAATGAATCAGCATTTACAAAACTTAACTCAGGTTTAACAAAACTATCCCAGACGCTGGATGGTTCTTCTGTATCAGGGTTTTTGTCTGCCGGCGGATCAACAGGATTTGAATCATCACTACAGCCAATTACAAAAAATATATAGAGCAGCAGAACAAGTAGAAGATTATTTTTTTTCAATTTAGATTCTCCATCTATTATTTTTAATTTAATTCAATTACAAAAAAATTCAGCCAAATTTTATATCCTTTCCCGTTATCTGGTTGGCGGACAAATCTGCATTAAACCGACAGCACTGCTGGCTTCATAGGATTGCACAGTTCCAGAAGGACATTTAACGGAGTAGTCTCTATAAGTAATATTTCTGGACTTATCTCTGTTTTTCCATGCTGTATCCGCGTTCTTCTGTATCCATGGCAAATACTGAGCTTGGCCGCAGTCATTTATCAGCATCATAATGTATCGGGAAAATATAGCTTTTAAAACTCCTTGTTCGTTCCAATCCCCTTCTTTGGGTAATATCTGATTACTATCGCACATAATGTTTTTTGTATAATCCGCAACAAGCACAGCATCTTCTAAATACTTATTTTCGTTTGTAGCTTTATATAACATTACGGCAGAACCAATACATGTTCCTTGATTATATGTATAATCATCCCAGCCAATATGTCCGTTCATGTTTTTATGATCCGCTACTCTTCCTGTTGAAAGATCAATAATATTATTTCTAGACCACTCATAAATACTTTTTGCTTTTTCCAGATAAGAATTGTCGCCTGTAATTTTATATAGTCTTAAAGCAGCTATTACAGTCGGGAAATTGATACAAGAGTTTTTTGAACCATGATCAAACGCCCAAAACATTCCGCCGTTATCGGCATCACGCCCTTCGCTCCATACATGATAGAATCCGGATACTGAAGCATCTAAATATTTTCTATTACCTGTAATTTCATGAGCTCTGGCTAAAGAAATTATCCACCACATCATATCATCATATATAAACCATTCAACATGGTTTTCCCAGTTATAACCATCGTATTCGTTAAAACCGCCTAGATACATATCATCAATCATAGTTCTGTACTTAGTTTCCTCAGTACGCTCGTACGCGTCCATTACAATATCCCAGAATATTGCCTGTGTCCATATGGCTCCAATTTTATCCTGATCGGATGAATGATAATATAGGTTAGCAGTCTGATTGTAAAAAACCTTATTAAAAGCTTCAAATGCAATAGTAGCGTCATCCGAAGTAAAACCGGATTCTTTTGCGGTATCACTTTGATTTATAGTTCCGTCACTAGAACTACAATTAAGCAGAAGTACAGCTATAATTGAATAAACAACTTTATAGAATTTCATCTTTATCAATACCTTAAATATTTAATATTATTTTTTCATAAAAAAAGCATCTGCCGGAATTTCACTTCTACTAATGCCGGATCCGTCCCACTCAAGTTTTAGTGTATTAGAAACGCTACCCTCAAAATATTTAACTCTAAATTTATAATATCCTTTAGAAAACGCGGCTACTTTTTGAACAGTTGATTCACCATGCAAACCGTCATTGTCTATAAACACTTCATCATCAAGATACATTTTGCTGCCATCATCCGAAGTTAAGTAGAAAGTATACATGCCGTCGGAAGGAATATTTATATAACCTGAATAAACAACTCCAAATTCATCCTCTTTTTCTATCATGGAAATATCTACAGTTGCAGTTTCTCCGGTCTTAACAAGATTCTTTAGTTTTTCGACACTATTAACTCTGTCTTCATAATACTCGTACTTTAATCCGGGTACTAATCCTTCAACTTTAGTTGGTTCTCTTAGCGCAATTTTCTCAAAATATTCTGATGTAACCAGACTAGGCTCCATTCCGTCCTTAAAGGCTGTAATTTTTATAGTAGTTGTTTTATTAATTGAAATTGGAGCTGAATATAAAAGCGAATTCCCGTTAGGAACTGATCCGTCAAGTGTATATCTAATTTCGGCACCTTTTATTTTGCAAGCCAGTTCAACAGTAGTTTTCCCGCCAAAATATCTTTCACCAGTTTTTGCGAACGGTGGAGAAGTAAATTCTCCTTCTGTCATTGAATAAGGTTTGTCCTGTTCATTTATACCGCGAAGTTTATTTGGCTTATCACTCATATTAAGTTTAATTTTACCGCCGTTCATTATAACATCATGTTCAATAAAATTTTGTGTATAATTTTCACCATTCAACGTAGCAGTTTCTATAAATACGTTGCTGCTATTGTTATTAGGAGCTTCAATAATAAAATTATTACCATTCTCCAGGTGTAGAGTAACTTTATTAAACAATGGCGAGCCTAACGCGTATTGTGTTGTTCCCGGACACACTGAATACATTCCTAGTGCTGAAAAGACATACCAGGCCGAAGTCTGACCGTTATCTTCATCACCGCATAATCCGTCAGGATCCGGAGTATACAATTTATCCATAACCTCACGGGCTCTCATCTGTGTTTTCCAGGGTTCACCAACATAATCATAAAGATAAATTCCATGCTGAATAGGCTGATTTCCGTGCGCATATTGACCCATATTTGCAATTAACATTTCAGTAATTTCATGTATCTGTCCGCCGTAATATGAATCATCAAATTTTGGGGGCGCTGTAAATAGAGAATCAAGTCTGTTGCTGAACTGTTCTTTTCCGCCCATAAGATTTATTAAACCTTTAGGATCATGGAAAACCGCCCATGTATAATGCCAGGAACATCCTTCAGTAAATGCATCGCCCCATTTCTCGGGTACAAAAGGAGTTTGCCAGTTACCATTTTTATTTTTCCCTCTCATAAAATTTGTTGAAGGATCAAATACATTTTTATAATAAGAAGCTCTTTTTTTGAACAGATCTATGGTTTTAGAATCTTTGCCAAGTGCTTTTGCCAGTTGCCAGATTGTAAAGTCATCGTATGAATATTCAAGTGTACGCGCTACATTTTCATTTATACCGGAATCATAAGGGATGTAACCGAGAGAATTATAATAATCAACTCCATATCTGCCGACTGATGTAATTGGACCTTCGTTCTCAGAGTTTTTCAAAATTGCTTCAAACAGTGTTTCAATATCATATCCTCTAATTCCTTTTAAATAAGAATCAGCAATAATTGAAGCTGAATTTGAACCGATCATTACATTGTGATATCCGGGACTTGCCCATTCCGGCAGCCAGCCTCCTTCTTTATAAGTATTAACCAGACCGGACATAATATTACTGTTAATTTCCTGATACATTACAGTGAAAAATGGAAATACAGCTCTAAATGTATCCCAAAAGCCGTTATCAGTGAACATATAACCCGGAAGTACTTCTCCGTTGTACGGACTATAGTGAACAATATTATTATCAGCATCGTGCTCATAAAATTTTCTTGGAAAAAGCAGAACTCTATATAACGCCGTATAAAATGTTTGAAGCTGTCTTACGGAAGCTCCGTCAATTTCAATTCTATTTAATTCTTTATTCCACGCCTGTTTTGCATTTTCTTTTGTCTGCTCAAAAGTATTTTCGCCAAGTTCCCTTTTTAGATTCAATTCAGCCTGCTCGTTACTAATAAAGGATGAAGCTACTTTAACATTAACTTCTTTTTGAGCTGATTTTGTACTGAATTTAATTACCGCCTGAACTCTGTTTCCATTATTTTCATTCTCATCTTCATAAAAAGAACCGTCTTTCCAGGTAAAACTTTCTTCAAAAGGAGTATCAAAATAAAGGACAAAATATGTTCTAAAGTTTTTTGGTACAGAACCGGTTGCATATTTTGTGTACCCAATAATTTTCTGTTCTTCAGGTATTATTTTAATTTCGTTTCCACCTCCAAAACCATCTAATATTAAATAAGATTTATCGGTTTTAGGATATGTTATACGAAATTGCGCAGCTCTTTCTGTAGGAGCAATCTCTGTTACAAGATCATAATCTGCTAAATATGCTCTATAATAGTATGGTTTAGAAATTTCTGCTTTATGAGAAAACCATGAACCTCTTTCATCGTCTTTAATCTTTAGCTCGCCTGTCATAGGAATTAAAGAAAAAACACCATAATCATTTACCCAGGGCGACGGCTGATGAGTTTGTTTAAATCCATATATCTTATAATCATCGTACATATATGCCCAACCGCTTTTACGATTTTTGTTTGTAACAGGAGTCCAAAAATTCATTCCCCATGGAAGTGCAATTGCCGGATAAGTATTCCCATTTGATAAAGCAACATCAGAGTCTGTACCCAATAAAGGATTAACATAATCTACAAGACTGCCGTTTGATTGAGAAAATACCCTGTCATTTGTAAAAACGGATAGAACTAGAAATACTGAAAAGATAATTCGCTTCATATTTTCCTCATAAAATCGAAAATTATTTTATACATTATATATACTCTTACACAAGAAAACATTATTAAAGTATATTAACACTATAAACTTATCATAAGACGCTTTAAACTGCAAAGTTTTTTAAACAAAAATTTTACAAAATTTACGGATATTCGTAAAACCGTGATAGTATAATACTTAGTTTTCTAATTTTTTTAATATTTTTTCCTACTATGTTACTTAAAAATTTGTATTTTTGACATACTATATATATACAATTGAAGAAAACTAAATATTCTCAATAGAAATATGAGTTAATTACAAGATTTTATATAAAACTAAAAAAAAATTAATTTAAATAAGGGAGTAGCTTATGAAAAACTGTCTGAAAATCTGTTTACTTATTATTTTAATATTTTCACTTTCAAACTCAATAACCTCGCAAGAGAATTCATACTCAAAATTTGGGTATAAGCTAAATTTTGTGAATAATGATTCTACTACAACACCGGAATTCTGTAAAAAATTAGTAGATACATTTTATGAGGTATATCCAAAACTTGCGGAACGTTTTAATAAAAATACTGCCGGTGAAGTTACATTTATTATAGATCCCGACTTCATAGGAGTTGCCGCGACTGGAAATGATACTGTGAGATTCAGTTCAAATTGGTTTCATAAACGTCCGGGTGATATTGATGTTGTAACACATGAGGTTATGCATATTGTACAGGCTTATCCAAATAATAGCGGTCCCTGGTGGATTACAGAAGGAATAGCTGATTATGCCCGATATAAATTCGGAGTTGATAATGAAGGCGGAGGCTGGATCTTACCAAAAGTTGATTCAACTCAGAATTTTGATAATAGCTACCGGATTACCGCCAGGTTTTTTGCATGGCTAGAGCTGAATGAAAACCAGGATTTAATTAACAACCTGGATTCTAAAATGAGATCTAAAAAATATACTTCCGAATTTTGGATGGAATCAACAGGTAAAACAATTGAACAGCTTTGGAAAGAATACTTAAAAAATCCGGAACTGGCATCCATATAAAAGAATTATTATTAATAAATAAAAATCAATTATAGATAAAGGATAAAGTATGTTAAAAAGTTTTTTATACCGGGGAATAATTCTGTTAATATTGGTTATATTCTCCAACAATATTATAGCACAAAGTGATATTACAAATCTTGCGGACGGAGTAATCACTTCTCAGCATAACGATTCTCCAAGTGACGAAAATATTTCAAAACTTATTGATAATAGTTCCGGCACAAAATATTTAACATTTCACAGTAACGGATGGGTGCAGTTTTATACACCAATCGCATATGTAGTAAATAAATATACCTTTACTTCGGCAAATGATTCTCCCGAAAGAGATCCTTCTAAATGGACTTTATCGGCTTCTAACGATCTTTCCAGTTGGGTAACATTAGATTCAAGATCTAACGAAAGTTTTTCTGATAGATTCCAGACAAAAGAATATATGTTTAACAATAGCAGTGAATATAAATACTTCCGCTTTATTCTCAATTCAAAAAGCGGAAATATCTTACAGCTTTCTGAATTAGAACTTTTCACACTAATGTTAGAGCATGATGTTAGTGTTACTAATATTTCTTCGCAAGTAAAATCCATGAATACTCCTGTTATACCAAAAATATCAGTCAGTAATTTTGGTGCTAATACAGAATCATTTTCTGTAACCTGTATTATTAAGAAAGAAAACGGTTCCGAAGTTTATAACCAGTCTATGAATGTTGGAAATCTAACATCAGGTAATACACGTACAATATCCTTTCCCCAATTTATACCAACTGAAGATGTTACTTACACAATAACAGCAGAGACAGAATTGAATTCTGATTTGATGCCGGATAATGATTCCAAAACTGTCAGAACCAATACACATAAAAAAGTATATATTGTTGGTTACAGTCATCTCGATCTTCAGTGGAACTGGACAATGGGAACAACAATAAATGAATATCTGCCAAATACTCTTTTAGGTAATTTTAAATTATTCGAAAAGTACCCGGATTACAGATTTAGTTTTGAAGGCGCTTATCGTTACATGATAATTAAGAAAAACTACCCTGATGATTATGCAAAACTAAAACAATATATAGCTGATGAAAAATGGTACGTTGCCGGAAGTATGGTGGAAGCCGTTGATGTAATTGTACCAAGTCCTGAATCACTTATGCGCCAGATTTTATACGGGAACGGATTTTTTAAGGAAGAATTTGGGAAAACCAGTGTCGATATATTATTACCCGACTGTTTCGGATTTGCTTATTCCCTTCCGACAATTGCCGTACATTGCGGATTAAAAGGTTTTTCGACACAAAAATTTGACAGATGGGGCGGATCATTTCCAACTCCTTTTTCAATTGGACAATGGGAAGGTGTTGACGGAAGTAGAATTACCGCTGTAATGAAACCGGGAGCTTATGATGATAACGCAACTATTAGAGAAAATGATTTAAACGAACTTGGTGATGAAACCGGCTTATATGTGGCTTATGATTATTATGGAAAACGAGGTGATATTGGCGGACCTCCGGATGAAAGTCAGGTTACTAATTTTTTATCACTCATGAATAACAGTGGAACATCCGAGATAGAAGTAATAGCTGCTTCTTCCGATCAGATTTTCAGAGACCTTACAGAAAGCCAGATATCGAATCTGCCTGTTTACAATGGCGAATTTTTAATGACTTTGCACGGATCGGGCTGTTATACATCTCATGCCGATCTTAAACTGCTTAACCGTAAAAATGAATTAACCGCTAACTCGGCTGAACGGGTTTCTGTTATGGCTGAACTATTTGCTGGAAAACCTTATCCTAAATCGGAACTGACTGAAAATTGGATTAAATTTATTGCACATGCTTTTCACGATGATTTAACCGGAACATCCATACAGCCAGCTTATGATTATTACTCAATACCCGATTATGAAGAAGCTTTAGAGTATTTTGAAAATACTGAAACTGAGGCAAATAATTCTCTGTCATCAAAACTTGATACACGGGTTGATGATTCCAATTCAATTCCAGTTGTTGTATATAATCCGCTTGCTGTTAGCAGAACTGATGCGGTTGAGACAACAGTTAAGTTCTCCGGCGATTTACCTGCTAATGTAAAAGTGTTTAATAAAAACGGGGATGAAGTACCTTCACAAATAATTGATAAATATGGCGATAAAATAACAGTCATGTTTATGGCCGCGGTTCCATCAGTTGGTCATGAAGTTTATTATGTAAAAAAATCTTCGGTACCCTGCGCAATTGAAACAGGTCTTAATGTTAACAATGAAATACTAGAGAATGATCGCTATACTGTTACAATAGACGACTGGGGCGATGTATCAAGTATATATGATAAATTAAATGATAGAGAACTTTTTGATTCTCCTTCAAAATTTGAATTGCGCGATAATAAATCCGCAAGATTCCCGGCATGGGAAATTTATTACAATGATGTTGTATCGCCTCCCCGCTCTTATGTAGAACAGTCAGTTTATAAAACTGTACTGGATAGCGGAGCAGCACAAGTTTCAATAAAAGTAACACGTTCAAATGAAGGATCAAATTTTACGCATATATATTCATTAAACGCACAGGACGACGGATTTTTAAAAGTTGAGAATATAGTTAACTGGAAACCTAATAATCCAAACGGATCGCTATTAAAAGTTTCTTTTCCTCTATCAGTTTCAAATATAAACACAACATACGATCTTGGCCTTGGAACAATTAAAAGAGGATTAAATACCGCGCAACTGTATGAAGTTCCCGGACAGCAATGGGCTGATATAACTGAGAATGATAATAGTTACGGAGTTTCGATACTTAATGACTGTAAATACGGCTGGGATAAACCATGGGATAACATAATACAATTAACACTTATTCATTCGCCGGTGGGCGGCAACTATACATATCAAGGCGATAAATATGTTCATAATTTCACGTATGGAATTTATGGTCATACAGGCAACTGGGCAGAAGGATTAGTTGTTCCGGCTGCCGAAAGATTAAATCAGCCATTAATGGCATTCCAGACAAATTCTCATGCTGGTGAACTTGGAAAATCAATTTCATTTGTTTCAGCAGATCCATCAAAGATTTCAGTTATGGCATTAAAAAAATCTGAAGATGAATCAGGATACATAGTTCGTGTGCGTGAATCAGCAGGTAAAAGCAGTTCTAATGTAAAACTAACCTTTGCTACCGGAATTGTCTCTTCAGAAGAAACAAACGGAATGGAAGAAACTGTCGGAGGTGTAAGCACAGATGCAAACTCTATTAGTTTTGATCTAACTCCATATCAGCCAAAAACATTTCTTGTTAAACTGAATAATACTTTAACTACTTCAGTTAATAATGGGAATGAAACTTATTTAAAGGAATTCAGATTAAATGCGCCATATCCAAATCCTTCAAATAATTCTGTAATAATTTCTTTTAGTCTTCCAATACAAGATAATGTTAAGATAAAAATATACGATCAGCTTGGGCAGGAAGTTAGAACATTAGAAAGTAATTCTGAATTTGCCGCTGGTGATCATAAAGTAGCATGGAATCATACTAACGACCAGGGCAGAATACTAGCCAGCGGAATTTATTTTATACGTGTGGAAACTAGTAAAAATGTGGCAATGAAAAAAATTGTTGTATTAAAATAAAATTAATGTGAAATGATTTTTTTATAAACGTATATTTTTCTGCTGTTTCTTATATATAATTTATTTGAGAAACAGCAGATTCTAAAAACTGATCTCTTAAATATAGGGAACGAATTTAAATGAAATTAGTAAAGTTTTTTTTTCTTTTATTATTATCGAGTATAAGCATGATAGCACAAGACAAAACACCTTATGACTACGTAAATCCATTTATTGGAACTGATGATATGGGACATACCTTCCCGGGCGCCACAGTTCCATTTGGCTTAGTTCAATTAAGTCCTGAAACTGATGTTGAACTTTACAGTGAAGGAAATGGATACAATCCTGAAACCTATAAATATTGTGCAGGCTATCAATATGAAGATAAAACCATTGTGGGTTTCAGTCATACTCATTTCAACGGAACAGGCCACTCCGATCTAGGTGATTTTTTAATTATGCCTACAGTTGGAGAACTAAAATTGAAAGCCGGAACAAAAGAAAATCCAAATGAAGGATACCGTTCACGATTTTCTCATGATTCTGAAAAAGCAAGTCCGGGATATTATGCTGTACATCTTAAAGATTATAATATTGACGCAGAATTAACAACAGATACTCATACCGGATTCCACAAATATAAATTCCCTAAATCTAAAGATTCGCATTTAATTTTAGATTTAACTTCGGGTATCTATAATTATAAAGGTAAAGTTGTATGGTCATTTGTCCGTATGGAAAATGATACTTTAATTACCGGGTATCATCAGACAAACGGATGGGCACGAACCAGATATGTTTATTTTGCTATGGCTCTTTCCAAGCCGGTTAAATCCTATGGTTTTGTAAATGATGAAAAACTTGTTTACAAAGGATTCTGGCGAAGATGGGATGAAGATAAAAACTTTCCTGAAAGAGCCGGACAAAATATAAAATGCCATTTCGATTTTGAAACTGAAGACGGCGAAGAACTGCTTGTAAAATTTGCTATCTCTGGCGTTAGTACCGAAAACGCGATACAAAATCTAAATACCGAAATACCAGACTGGGATTTTGAAGAAACAAAATTGAAGGCAAAAAAACGCTGGGAACATGAATTATCTAAAATAACAATTGAAGCCAGTGAAGACAGGAAAGTAAATTTTTACACTTCCATGTATCATTCATTCTTAAATCCCAGTGAATTCTCTGATGTTAACGGAGAGTACAGAGGGTTAGATCAGAATATTCATAAATCTGATAAATTCAAAAATTATACTACTTTTTCTTTATGGGATACTTACCGGGCATTACATCCCTTATATACTATAATTCAGCAAGAACGCACAAAAGATATTGTAAATTCAATGCTTGCCCATTACGATCAGAGTGTTCATAAAATATTACCTGTATGGTCCCACTGGGCCAATGAAAACTGGTGTATGATTGGTTATCACGCCGTACCGGTAATTGTAGACGCATTTATGAAAGGGATTGGCGGTTTCGACAATATTAAGGCTTTAGAAGCTGTACTTTCCAGTGCAAATTACGATTCATTCGATGGAATTGGCGCTTATAAAAAATATGGATTTGTTCCGGAAGATATGATCTCTAATTCAGCATCAAAAACTTTAGAATATGCTTATGATGACTGGACAATATATAAGATGGCCGAAAAAATCGGGAATCAGGAAATAGCCGGAATTTTTAAGAAAAGAGCAGCCTCATATAAAAATATCTATGATGAGAAATCTAATTTTATGCGCGCAAAAAACTCGGATGGATCATGGAAAACACCTTTCGATCCTTTAAGTGTTGCCCATCAGGGTTATATTGAAGGCAACGCATGGAACTATTCTCTTTATGTGCCACACGATATAGCGGGCTTTATTGAATTGTTAGGCGGCGAAGATAAATTAGTGAACTGGCTTGATACACTTTTCACTTTTGAATTACCTGAAAAATATTTTGGTGAAAGTGAAGATGTAACTAAAGTTGGAATGATAGGAAATTATGTACAGGGAAATGAACCGAGTCATCACGTGCCTTATATGTACTGTTATGCCGGCAAACCCTGGAAAACACAGGAAAGAATACATCAAATTGTTAATACACTTTATAAGCCGGAACCACACGGTCTATGCGGTAATGATGACTGCGGACAAATGTCGGCTTGGTATATATTTAGTTTAATAGGATTTTATCCGGTTGCACCCGGAAGCAACCAGTATGTTTTAGGCAGCCCGTGTGTAAAATCGGCCGCAATAAATTTAGAGAATGGCAAAACATTTAATATTAGCGCAAAAAATCTAAGTTTAGAAAATATCTATATAAAAGAAGTTCTATTAAACGGTGCTAATATTGATAGATCCTATATCAAACATGATGAAATAATTAATGGCGGTGAATTGACATTTATCATGGCATCAGAGCCTAATAAAAGTTGGGCAGTTTCAAAAGAGTCTCTTCCCTATTCAATGAAAAAGTAAATTCAAGTTGGAGAAAAATTCATGAAAAAAATAAGTTCAATTTTAATTTTTGCTGTATCAATTTTAATAGCCGGATGTTCAAATTCATCTGAGACAACCACTAAACCAAATTTGGTTAATTATATAAAGCCCATTATAGGCACACAGGGCGAAGGCAATGTATACCCGGGACCGGTTGCTCCGCATGGTATGGTACAATTAGGACCGGATACTGATAAAAAAAGTTGGGAAACGGCTTCGGGTTATGAATACAGCGATTCCGCTATAATCGGGTTCAGTATGCAGCATTTAAGCGGAACAGGAATACCGGATCTTGGTGACTTTCTTTTTATGCCTTCCGTAGGTAAAATGGAGTTTAAACCAGGTACAGTAAAAAAGAAAGAGAAGAACGGAAGAGAACATTATATACAGGATCCTGACGCAGGCTATTGTACAAAATATTCTCATGAGGATGAAGTTGTAAAAGCAGGTTATTACTCAGTAAAACTTCCCGAACATAATGTACTTGTTGAATTAACTGCAACCGAACGTGCGGGAATCTTAAAATTCACTTTCCCTAAATCGGATAGCTCAAACATAATGATGGATCTTAGTCATGTATTACAGTGGAATGTAATTTACTCGAATGTGCGCGCTGAAGATAAATCTTTAATAACAGGAATGCATCTTGTTAAAGGCTGGGCAAAAGAGAGATATCTTTATTTTGCCGCCAGATATTCTAGAGAATATGACGATTTTGGAATAATGCAGAGAGGCAAAAAAGTAATCTATAACACTACAAGATTCCGTAGTAAATTAGAAGCAGCCGATTCAGATCTGCAATATTATACAAGCTATTCTACCGATGAAAACGAAGTAATAATGGTTAAAGTCGGGATTTCTGCTGTTAGTACAGAAAGCGCTCTAATGAATCTTGATAAAGAAATTCCACATTGGGATTTTGATAAAGTTGTAGATGAAACCCGCGAGAAGTGGAATAATGAAATGCAGCGTATGACTGTTGAAGGAACTGACAATGAAAAAGAAACCTTCTATACCTCATTATATCACACTTTACTTACACCAACAATTTATGAAGATGTAGACGGCAGATACAGAGGTCTTGATCAGAATATACACGAATCTAAAGGGTTTACAAACTATGCGATCTTTTCATTATGGGATACTTACAGAGCTACTCATCCTTTGTTTGCGCTTATTCAGCCCGACAGAAACGTAGACATGATTAATTCGATGCTTGCTCATTACGATCAAAGTGCGGATCATCTTCTGCCAATATGGTCCCTTAATAATAATGATACATGGTGTATGATTGGTTACCACGCGGTTCCGGTTATTGCGGATGCCATTATACAAGGCTTAAAAGGGTTTGATTACGAACGCGCATACGAAGCGTGTAAAACAACCGCAATGAATCCTGATTACGATGAAGTAGCTGAATATGCTGAAATTGGGTATGTTCCCTTCGATCAGGAAAATGAATCAGTTTCTAAAACACTGGAATATGCGTATGATGATTTTTGTATTGCCCAGATAGCTAAAAAACTTGGTAAGGATGAAGATTATAAATATTTCATGAAACGCGCAATGTCTTATAAAAACATTTTTGATCCGGCAACAAAACTGATGAGAGGAAAAGATTCTAACGGAAACTGGAGAACTCCTTTTGAACCGCACGGATATATTGCTGACATGAATAAAAGAGATATAACTGAAGGTACAAACTGGCAATATACATGGTACGTTCCGCAGGATGTACACGGATTAATAAAGCTGTACGGCAGTAAAGAAGAGTTTGCCGCAAAGCTTGATACACTTTTTATGGAAACAGAAACGGATGAAATTGCGGAAGGTTCTGAAGACATTTGGGGACGTTTTGGTCAGTACTGGCATGGAAATGAACCGGCTCATCATGTAGCATATCTGTATGATTTTGCGGGACAGCCATGGAAGACACAGAATCTTATTAGAAAAATTATGTTAACACAGTATGGAAATAAACCAAACTCGCTTTGTGGAAACGATGACTGCGGACAAATGTCGGCCTGGTATTTATTTAATACCATGGGTTTTTATCCTGTTGCTCCAAGCATTAATTATTATATGATTGGAACACCTTGTGCTAAAAAGGTTACAATGAAAGTTGGCGAAAATAAAACTTTTACAACTATCGCTGAAAATTATTCAGATGAAAATATGTTTATTCAGTCAGTAACACTTAACGGTAAGAACTGGGATAAAACATATTTACCAGTTGAAGAAGTAAAAAAAGGCGGTGAATTAATTTTTATAATGGGAAATAAACCAAATAAAAATTGGGGAATTACAAATGAGAGTATTCCAACGGCTTTAGAGGAAAGTAAATAAAGCTTATTTCAATTAAAATAATTATTAAAATTTAACAGGATCAAATAAATGCAGAAAAAATTAATTATGATGTTAATACTCATCTATACATTTACTTTGTCATCATACGCCCAGAATGAAACTGATATTACTGATTCTAATGGAATTATAACTTCGCAGTATTCTGATTCACCAAACGATAATCAGGATACAGTATTATTTGATGACGATCTAAATACTAAATATATAACTTACCACAACACTTCATGGATTCAATACCAGGCATTAGGATTTTTTGTTATCAGCAAATATTCAATTTCATCAGCAGAAAATTCTCCAAACAGAGATCCAAAAAATTGGACATTGGAAGCTTCAAAAGACGCGCTTGTGTGGGATACTTTAGATATTAAAACAGATCAGACATTTGAGAATAGATTAGAAACAAAAATCTTTGATTTGGATAATACTGTAAGCTATATGTATTATAAAATTACAATGACCAACGGAAGCGGGATTATACTGCAATTATCTGAGCTTGAACTTATAGGTGAACCTGAAAATGACGGAAGTACTTCCCTGCCAAACGTACCTTTGAATTTAACAGCTTCTGAAATATCTGTTTCATCAATTGAGCTTACATGGGAAGATAACTCTGATAATGAAAACTCATTTATTATTGAAGTTTCGGATGACGATAGTGCATGGTCTATATTAAATGTTGTTGATAAAGGTACAACAGAATATTTATGTGCGGATTTAAATTTGGAATATCCTTATTACTTCCGTGTACTTGCGAGAAATTCAACAGGCGATTCAGAATTTTCAAATTCAGCCTATGCTGTTACCCGGCCGGTAACAAACTGGAAGGAAAAATGGTACGAACATAAGCAGGAATTATCGCTTGTTTATTATAACGAGGATGTAGCTGTTTATTACGATAAAGATATGTATTCATCAATAACATGGATGCAGTCCTTTGTAACCGATATATGGAAATATACCAAAAGTGTTTATGGCAATTTTGGTATGGATCCGAGGCTTCACGCTATATTCCATCAAAATAAATATGGCGGCGGAACTGCTTTTAGTTATTTTGACGCTGTTACTAATCATAAAAATGTAATTGATCTTGGCACAAACAACTGGAACAGTAAAACCGGATGGAATATAGATGCAACGGCTCATGAAGTATGCCATATAGTGGAAGGTTCTGCGCATGGCGTACACGAATCGCCAGCATGGGATATTTGGAAAGATAGTAAATGGGCCGAAATATTTGTTTATGACGTTTACAAACACATAGGAATGGAAAATGAAGCCAGCAGACTTTACCAGACTTATATAAAAACAACTGATAATTTTCCCCGCAATGGTACACATTGGTTTAGAGACTGGTTCTACCCTATCTATGATCAATACGGAGGCAACCAGCTATTAAACGGGTTTTTCAAATTACTATCGCAACATTTTCCCAAAGGAAGTGAATCATACTCAAGAAGAATGAACTATGGAGAATTTGTGCATTTTTACAGTGGCGCTGCAGGAGTAAGTTTAAAAGACCAGGCTACAAAGGCTTTTGGCTGGACTGATGAATATGAAGCTCAATTATTAAAAGCTCAATCAGATTTCCCGGAAATAACTTATGAAATAACCTCAATTGAGAATAACACTGATGAAGTTATAATTCTTGAAGATTATTCGCTGAATCAAAATTATCCTAATCCATTTAATCCTGAAACAAATATCAGTTTTAATACTAGAGAATTTGGTTATGTAACACTAACTATTTATAACGCCATAGGCGAAAAGGTAAATACTTTAATTGATAATCAGATGAATAGCGGATTTCATATTACCAAATGGAATAGTGTTAATGATAATGGAATAAAAGTTCCATCGGGAATTTATTTCTACAAATTATCAGTTAACAATTATGTTCAAGTAAAAAAAATGATTCTGCTACAGTAATTATAAAAATGGAGCTGCCAAAAAAATCTACCAGTTTGTAATTCTTACGCCTGCCTGCTAACGGCATGCGTAAGAACTTAGGTCTTTGATTACAAATAAGATTTCTCTTATTCACTTCGCCTGCTTTCCGGCTGCAGGTTTTGCTAGAAATTATTATTGTAAATGAGATTAAAAATGCCGGATTTGTTAACATCCGGAATCTATTTTTACAGAATGTCGACAGGTGATTTTAATTCAACGAGAAAATTTCTAGTATTAAAATAGCATCAAATATGTTTTATTAAAAAAAATATATTTGTATTTACCAGTATTAAGAAAATGAATTTGATTTGTAACGAAGAATAGATAGAAATAAAATGTTTAGATTTAGGCAGCTCATAGTTTTTTTGAGCTGCCTAATTAAAAAAAAGATTATACCATTAAATACTTTAGACTAATTTTTACCGGACAACGTTTTATCTTTCAACATTTTTATAAAATATCCTCCAACCACAGAGCGGGCCTGAAAGCCTACTTGCGATGCATCAGTTGTCTCATACCAGTCAGTCATTGGAACACGCTTTGGAGTTTCGTTTACAAATTTGTGTAAAGGAGCAATAAATTTATTAAATGTTTCGTTATCTTCCGCCAGAGATGCAGTCCAAATAATCCAATCCGATTTTGTATATGTACGACGGTTATCCAACGGCAATCCGTATTTGTTTTGTTTTGTCAAATAATAAGCAATTTCCTTTTCTATTACATTCTTATCAAAAATATTAAAGCCAAGTATTTTATCCCAAACTAAATTATATTTTTGGCTCCATGTACCCGGCTTATCAAATGTTAAACGATAATGATCTTTGTCATCCGCCATCTCAGTCCATTTACCAGCCATTTTCCTTGCCTTTACTAAATATTTATCAGCTATATCTGATTTACCTAACATTTCTGCAAGTTTACCGTAACTGGCAATACCCATAATAGCTTTAACCGAAAGATTTGTGTTATGAGCAAAATGTCCCGCAAAATCATCAGTACATAATTGGTTTTCAGGATCCATCCCGTTACTGAGCAGATAATCGGCCCATATAGTAAGAGTTTCCCAATGTTTCCCGGCATAATTGGCATTCCCTTCCATTTTAGCAATAGCTGCTGTTAAGATTAGCATATTGCCAGTTTCTTCAACAGGCATATCGCCGCCATATGTCTGACCGTTAGCTATTGGATAAGTACCAACATCGTGCGGAGCAAATGGTTTTATCCACTTCCCGCTTTCAGTGTAATAAAATATTGGATTAAGCATTCCTTTTAACAGCTCGTGATTATAATATAAATACAATGGTGCTGAAGGATATGTAACATCTACAGTACCAATGGAACCATTACTAAAATTTTCTTTTGAAAGAAAAAGAATTTCGCCTTCTGTATCTTTAACTAATTTATGAGCAGCTATTGATTGTCTAAATGCTAAGATACATAAGTCAGCATAATTTGCACTTCCCGACTCCACTGCATCCGCATAAAATTGTTTATCAAAATTATTACATTTATTAATTATCTCTTTATATTCACCAGATGCTGAAATAAATTCATTCTCAATTGAAAAACCTTCAACTTTCTTCCACCAGGGTTTTAGATTTTGTCCAAAATATTGAATAGAATATAAATCATCATAACCAACCATCAATTTACCAAAAACAGTTTCTGAATTAATTTTGCCCAACGAATGGCTATATGCGAGAACCGGCATTATTTCATTTAATTCAGTTTTTATTTCATTTTTTTCTATTCCTTTTAAGTTACCGCTTTTAAGAAATTCTTTTTTCATTTCATCGTATAAACCAATGCTATAACTTAAATTTTCTCTTTCCTCTCCGCTAAAGTAAAAATATCCCCAATCAATTCTTACATTATCACCTTTTTTGCCAAGAACATTCTGATCAACCGTTCCGGTCTTTAAATATTCAAAACCATCTTTTTTATACTTTGAAACAACAACTTCTTGTGATAAATTATCAACTGCCAGTTCCGGAGTAGCTTCAAAATATATTTGAACATCATGCTCATCTCCATCGTTAGAGTTTAGTTCATAACTCATATAATTAATTGGTCTTGATAAAATATCAAGTTCATCAGGTAAAAGCGGAGAAGTAAATGTTAATTTCAAATCAACTTTGCCGCACGAAAAATTGTAAACGGATTGTGTAGCAGTCAATTCAACTGATTTCTGAACAGCATTTGTCTTAAAGAACTCTTCCACATCCTGAGCCTGTAAAATACCAAAATCAACAAACGCTTCACCTACCCGGTTAAAACAATGGGCGGCAATTACATTTTTACCATTTTCATTAATGAGATCACGCAAATCTCCATCCAGAGGAAGTAATACATTTTTGAAACATGTGTTGCCCGTAGCTATAATTTTTTTCCCATTTAGGTATAAATCTAAATCATCATCGTGTGAATAAACAAGATATAATGGCGCGTCTGAAAGAGGTTTATCGATTGTAAATTCTCTTCTTAGCCATACATGTGGTGTTTCCCACAAAGTACTCATATTTGGAGTTCCTTTTGATCCAAAAGCGGACTTCCCTTTTTTCCACTTCGAATCATCAAATTTCATATTTCCCCAGGCTGAATCAGGTTCGTTAAATGTATAATTACAATCCCATGATTTTTTATCAGACATTGCAACAAGAACATTTAGAGGTAATTCTTCCTTACCAAGGAATCTGTACACTTTACCATCAACGCGCAAAGCACCAATAATACTCTGCCTGGTTCCTGTCCAATGACGCACAACATCATTATAGAGTGTATCAGTCATTGACCATAAACTTGTGTATGGATCAATTGTAATAAGCGGTGTTGCCGGAGCTCTAAGATTTTGCTTATAATTCTCTTGAGAACATGCAATTGTTAGGAACAAAAATAGAACTAACGAAAAAGACAAATGTTTTTTAATGAATTTAAATGGGTTTCTTTTCATGGTTATTTCACTATTTATTTTTGAATAGTTAATTAGTAAACAAAATTTATTTTGTATTAATAAATAAAACTAATTATTGTTAATATATCTCTAGGCACATACACGCATCTATATATATACTGTTTAAATATAAACTTAGCGATAGACAAATTCAATTATTTAAGCTTCAAATTATTTATTAATAATGGATTATAATGAGGCTGTTATTAGACTTGTCCGGGTAGTTCCCAATTAAGGATAATAAAACTTTCAGGTTCCCATATTACACAAAATGTAAACACCCGGAAGAAAAGAGTAATCTTAAAATTTAGACTAAAAAAGTTGGAAGGTAATTTCACAATGGAGATTTTTTTAAATACGCATATCTCTACAACTCACTGTTTTGCAATCACTTAGTAAAATACAATTAACAATGTAGTAACAGTATTGAGTTGAATTTAAGCGTTTTCTAATGGCTGATTTGGCTTGTCATTGTTGACAATCTTATTCGATATTATTTGGCTATGGATATTTTTTTATCCTCTTGTTTATCCGCCATTTTTTTAGGCGGGACTTTTTTTATACCGCCATTAGAACTGTTCTAAATCTTTATCTGGTAATAGTTGCTTGAACTTTCTAATCGTAAGAATATAGTTTTTTTAGTCCCAAGTTTATAAATAATTCTGTATTCACCCTCAAATAGTTCCCGTATTTCTTCTCTATTTGATTCTGGAACTTTTCTTCCACTTTCTGAATTGTTTTTAAGTAATTCGACTTTAACAAAGATATTTTCAATCAAATTCTGAGCAGCTGAAACATTATCTCTTGCAATGTAATCATATATTTCCTCTAATCTTTCTACAGCCAGGGGAGACCAAAGTATTTCCATACTATGGTTTCTTTTCAAATTTCTTTCTAACCTCATTGTGTAAAATAGCTAAGCCATCACTTATTTGGTTTTCAGCTAGCTTAATATCCTCCAGGACTTCTATTTTATCAATCATTTGCTGGTATTCACCAACATCTAATAAAATCGCAGAACTTTTTCCGTTTTGTGTTATTATCAAAGGCCTCTTTGTTTTCTTAACTTGATCAAAATAAGATGAAACTTTTGAACGAAATGTAGATAGTGGCTGAATATCTTCATTAAACTGTATTTTATGCATAATTAACTCCGAAATTTTATTGTACGCTAAAATGTACTTTATATTGCACAAAACAATAACCCTAAAATTACTCACTAGGTGGTATTACCATATATTAACCCGACGGAAACAGAAGAAATTTAGAACGTTAGCCCGGCAATATTTCGTCCTGACAATCTATTCTTTATTTCGTTCTAACGACCCTATTATTACGACTAAGATATAACATAAATGTATTATTTAAAAGTTATGTATTCTCTTTTTATTATAATTTAACCGGTCTAAAAAAAGATCGTAACTTTCCTAAGTTTTTAGCTTCTTCAATATCGTTCTCATAAGCCTTTCTTTTTTATCATAAAAACTATTTAAGCAGAATCATCTTTCTGGTTTCAGCAAAATCACCCGTTTGTAATCTGTAGAGATAAATTCCACTGGCTAATTCTGATCCGTTAAACTCAACCTTATAAAATCCGGCTTCTTGTCTCGTATTAACAAGAATCCTCACTAATTCACCCAGAATATTATACACAGATATCTTAACTTTTCCGGCACTAGGAATAGTGTAACTTATTACTGTAGACGGATTAAACGGATTAGGGTAATTCTGATAGACTGAATATTCCGTAGGCAATTTGTTCTTTTCCGTTAAAGACGTAGGAATAAAATTTGAATTTATTTTGCCGGGAGTACCGCCTTCTGTTTTAGAAGAAGACCACACCAGCGGACTATTTGTTATGTTTAACGGATTTATCAGTTCCAAACTTGCGCCGGTTCCATCTGCATTATCTGGCCAGGGTTCAGAATTAGTATAGCTTATACAACTGATAAAATCTTTACCGCTGCCGTACAAATATATTTTGTCATGTGTACCAAGCCCAAAATCAAAATCGCCAATAAAATTATTAGCCTCAGGATATACACTATTAAAGCTATATTTATCCTGGCAGAAAATAAGATATTCATCCGGCGCAATAAAAGTTTCAGAAGGGAAAATAAACTTGTGTGTACTATCAGCATCAGTAATAAACCAGCCGCCTAAATCAATCTTCTCCAAAGAATTATTGTACAATTCTATCCAATCCCCACTCTTATAATTTTTACCATCGTTATACATTATCTCATTAATAATAATTTCATTTCCAAATATCTTACGAACAGTTTCCGGGTAATCTTCAATATTAAAATTGTAATTAGCACCAATATCCGCAATCGATCCGTCATCATCCTTTTTATGCAAAGGATCTCCCGTATCAACAGCAGCGGAATAATTACTAATGGATAAGTTGTAATTAAACGGATCAATAAATGAAGGATCGGCAAAAATATTATTTTCACCTTCGAGAATATCGGTATCGGATAAGGAATAAGAAACTTTAATTGATGAGAGCGAATCAATTAAAAACGGACTAATTTTAGAACCGGAAATAAGTGAATTTGTTATTTTAGCATATCCGCCACCATTGCCATAATTTTTTTCGAAAGCCGCAATTGAATAATCATTATAAAAAAATGTATTCTGATCTAATAAAGCACTTGAATAATCCTTAACTGCAACACCATTATTACAGCCTACAATAACATTTAGTGTAATAATAACTGATGATTGCTGCCCAACAGAAATACCTTTATCTTTTGAATTAAAAATTAAGTTCCCGCTTATCAATATATCTTCCGATTGTTCACCTATATCAATTGCGTCGCAGTTATAACCTTCAAAATTATAAAATCTGTTCCCTAGTATTTTTCCATTACTAACACCGTCAAAATCTATTGCATCGGTATCAGGCGATTTATTTCCATAGAAAAAATTATTCTCAACTAATCCATTTCCATATTTAATATTTATATAATCACAGGTAACATCAGTTTTAATAGAGGAATTACGCAATATTGTACTTCCGTAAATTGCATAAATAGGAAATTTTACATCCTTAAGAATAAGTCCTTCAAGAACAAGATTAGAATTATTTGATGATATTGCCGCTTTTTGTTTAACAGGATCATTTCCGTTAGTTGCACCGGAAATATTAACATATTTTAGGAAACAGGTATCCGTTGCGTTTTTAAAGCATATAGCTCCCCACTTTTTTACACCGGATTCTTTATTCCCCGATATATCTACTGGATTAGCAAGGGTTCCATTTATAATTAATTTCCCATTCACATAAATACTTGCTCCTTCAGCCATCTTTATTTCAACGCCTTCTTCAATATTTAGAGTTGTATTCGGACTTATATTAACATCGCCTTCGGTATAATATGTATTACCCTTTTTTAAAGTTGTGCTGACAGATATATTCTGCTCTAATTTTAACTGAAGGTTTTTCACAAATACCGGGAATAGAGTTGTATCACTTGTTAATTCCATTTCCAGTGAATCTGAATTGGATAGATCTTTCCATTCAATAAACTTATACCCTGATCTTGGAACAGCTTTTATTTCGATGGGAATATCAGCAAAAAATTTAAGCGGGTTTTCAAAATTTGTAATAGGAATATTATTTATAAGTATTTTTGATAAACCCGGATCATTATTATTTATTTCTAAATTGATAATTCCTTTCAAACCAAACTGGCTTTTTAAGTGTTCAAAGACAATTTCGTCCCGCTTATTTCCAAACCTTTTTATATCATTAAGATGCGAATACCAGCTTTCAACGGATGAAATTCCGCCCGCGGATGCCCATCTGTTTACATGCCCAGGAATTTCCGGCGCTAATATTAAACTTAAACTGTCAACAATACTATTAACTCTTTCTGAAGAAAAAGTGCTGTTAAGATGCGCGGCAAACTTTTGGATAAATCTATTATAAAACTTTTCATTTTTTAAAAGTGAATTAAATAATCCATAATCAGAAATAAAACTGCCAATCAGATTACTGGAAATATTACTATAATTAAATCCTCTGTCAATATCGGGTAAAAGCCATTTCCATTTAGCACCTTCTTTACCAGACCGCCACCATTCCCTATTATGTTTCCAGCTTGTATTGCATACATATAACTCAGCAATAATGAAATCGATAAAATTATCTATATCCATTTGTGATGCTGCAAATTCATAATGCTCAAAAATTTCCAGATTGTTATTTTCCGCATAATTAAGAAACTCTTGATATTCGTTTAAACTTCCTTCAATAACCTGCATCCCGAATCTTCCATCGGGCGGCAGAAAATTGTATTCTATATGATCAAAATTATTAGGATCAACATCAAAATTTGAGACAAAATACTGAACATCTGATTTTTCTCTTATATTGTGTATTCCCCAGTATTCTCCATTTATAAAAACTATAGAAGGCGCAAAAGCCTGAATACCATTTTCCATTTGACCTTTTAGCAAACTTTCAGACATTGCATCGGTTAAAAATGATTTTGCCCAATTATCGCCGCCGTTTCTTAACCGCAGACCTTTAAACTCACCTATCTGTTTATTTTCGAACAATTTATAAGAAATTAGATCATCACCATATTTACTTCGCATATAAATATTCAAGGGTTTCTGATCGAACCGCCAAATGTTGTAACCACCAATTCTAGCGCCTGCGTTAACATTAAATTGAAATGCGGAGTTTTTATCAAAGTATTCTAATGTTACGGAAATTTCTTTCTGCTTATAGTTATTTTCAATAATTCCAATATCATCATCCCAAAGAAGAAATGGATCGGCTATAAATGATATAACCGGAAGAGTAAATTTTTCTTGGGAAATAAAATATGTTTTTGATTTTACCGGACCGTCAATTAAACCGGATGTAATTGTTCTTGCCCTTACTACACAATTTTTGTCGATTATAATTGGTTCCAGATAAGGTTCTGAATTAACTGTAGGTACCGATCCATCTTTTGTGTAGAAGATATCTTCATTTTCCGAAGACAAGTTTAATGTTTGTACCGAATTATAAAATCCGCTTTCTAAAGAAAATTCAACTACACCGGAATATTTTATTTGATCTGTTGAATAAGTATTATTTGCGGATCCGGGAGTTGGCTCACCAAAGTAAGACCAATTATCAGAATTTTCATTTGTTCTGCCAAAAGAAATATCGCTGCTTTGTCTTTTGAAAACTACTGAATCGATTAGAACTGATGAAGAAATATCTTGTGAAGAATATGTCAGCATTTCTAAATCAAATCCCAAATCAGAACTATTACCGCTATTCTGATGAACTTCGACAGCTATTGAATTTTCACCGTCAAGTAAATATTTATTAGGGATTATATAATTACTAAAACTTGATTCGTTATTTCCGCCAATTGCCGAGCTTGCGTATGACTGATAATTAAGAGTTCCTGAAGACATATTTGTCCGAAGGACTTCATCTCCATTAATATAAATTGCACAACCGTCATCAACTAACAAATTAATAGAAATAGAATCATATTCAGCCGCATTAGCTAATTCAAAAGTTTTTCTAAAATACGTAGTTACATATTTATTGCCGGAATCCGGTCCATAGCCAATTGTTGTTGTTTCATCATTATCACCATAGCCAAATTTTGCCTTTCCTACTTTCCAATTGTTATCATCAAACACAGGGTTCCGCCACAACTCATTTTGATCGGAGCCATTATCTAAATATCGCCAGCTGTCACCTTTGGTTATAATTTGCTCATAATTAATATTACCGCTTTTAAATAGTCCAATCTCTTCGCCAAGACTGCTTAACTTAAAATTAGAATGATAATTCCTTGTATCAAAATATTCCCAGGGCCAATATTCATGTATAAAATTTACACCTGTTCCCGTATTATATCCATCTGCCCAAATAACGAGGTATCCTTTAGCGGCAATCTTAGTACCAAATGGAATTGGCCATTTATTTGGATTTGAAAGATTATCGGTTAAATAATAACCGCTTAAATCGACAGTATTTTCACTTCTATTATATAGTTCAATCCAGTCAGAATAGTCATCAAAATCTTTCATCTCCGGATTAATTGTAACATTATCGGCAAAAAATTCATTTATAACTACCTGGGATTTTATATTATTAAAAGCGAAGATTAATAGAATACAAAACAAAAAACTTCGAATACTCATTTTCCCAGACTCAAAATTTATAGGATAAGTTAAAGCCAAAAGAATTTCCTTCAATAGAAGGAATAATATTAACTTTTTCATATTTATCTGTAAAAACATAACTGCTTAAAATTCCTAAAGCTGCTCCAGCTAAAACATCGCTAGTATAATGTTTTTTTGCGTAAACTCTGCTATACCCGACAAAAGCGGCAGCTAAATAACCAGGTATCGCGTATTCAAATCCATATCTAAAATGGATAAATGAAGCAGCCTGAAATGAAGAGGATGTATGTCCTGAGGGGAACGACAGACTGCTGCTGCCATCAGGCCGTTCGCGCTTAATTGTAAATTTTAGAAGGTATGTTGCACTTAAACAAGTTGCAAACGCTTCAATAAATTCTATTCTTCCACTTTTATCATCCTTAAAAAAAGTGGATGCCGCAGCACTTACCGGGATTAAAATCTGTACATAATCGCCGGCTATTTGAACATTACTCTTTTGCGCGTAAAAAGTATTTCCAAGTATTATCAATAATATAAATATAAGTTTCAAATTTTTAAGCTTTCTCAATAACTATCCATTAATTATTTAATTTAAATATAAAAAGTTTTTGCTGGTAATCGTTTACCATACATGTCTAAAGTCTACTGTTAATCCCTCATTTTACTAAAAGGAAGAGTGAAGTTTTTTATTACACAATAGAAGATTTCCCAAAATTTAATATCAGTATAAAAAGAAATTTATAATTCACTATTCTTCGTCTCTCTCATTGTCTTCTTTTTCATCTTTACCTTCATCATCGTCTTCATCTTCGAGAGCAACTTTTTTAATAGTAAGTTTACCGGATTTTGTTGCTAAAACTTCAACTGAAGTATCTTCTTTTTCTAACAGTAATTCAAAACCTTCAAATTCCGGACGCATAATACTTTCCACACTTTCAATTTCAAAACCCTCAAATTCTAATGAAAGAGATTTAAAAACTTCGGGCGGTAAATTTTCTTTTTCCATTGACGACTCAGTTTCAAGCCATTTCCCGGTATTATCGATACTAACTGAATAATTTTTACCTTCAGAAGTAAATTCTGCTTCCCAGACATTTGAATCTTCCAAATCCCATTCAACATCAGTTGCTTTTGGGAATAATGAATTAAGCTTTGTTTTAACATTTTCCGGCACATTTACTTCCTGAGCAAATATTCCGCAAGTGAATAACGCGATTAATACTATTGTTAAAGTTTTCATAGTTACCTCAAAATTAAAAAATATTTTTTTGTCATTATTAAAATAAGTAACAATTCTGGATGAATTTAGGATTTGCTAACTGAATTTTAAATTTATTTGGTAGCATTTATCCGAGTATAAATAAGTAATACTTATACTGTTTTGTTCACAAACTTTTTTTACTATTGAAAGACCAAGTCCGCTTGATCCGCCTTTATTATCATCTTTTTTTAATCGTCCAAATAATACTTCAGGTTTTAATTTTAGTGGTTTCCCGCTGTTTGAGATACTAATAGCATTTTTGCCTGTTACTATTTTAATATATCCGTTTTCCAAATTATGTTTAATAGCATTTGAAAGTAAATTATAGATTATAGTTTCCGCTAAAAACCGGTTGATTGCAACTTGCGATTTATTATTAAACTCCGTAACAATCTTTATTTTTTTACTATTTATTAGTTCAGTAAAATTTTCCAGCTGAATTTTAATTTCTTCATCAAAATTAATTAATTCAGTGTCACTATATTCATGGTTCTCTATTTTAGTTAACAAACCTAATCCCCTGCTTAAACCGGATAAACGTTTTACTGCTCCAAAAATTGGTTTTATTGATTTAGCCTGTATATCAGAAAGATTTTCATCCTGTATTAGCTGATCTAAATTGGCCTTAATAATGGCTAAAGGTGTTTGCATTTCATGAGAAGCGTCTTCATTAAAATTTTTCAGTATCTTAAAATCATTTTGAATTTTATTAGCCATTCTCTCAATTGTTGAGTTTAGTTTTTCAAATTCTAAAATAAAGGAATGCTCAAGTTTAATTGGTAAATCATTCGAAAATTCGAAACCTTCTAGTCTGGTTAGATTTTTATAAAACGGATCCCATATTCTTTTTCCCAGAAAATAATTAATTAGGTTTAATGCTATTAAAACCGCTATGAAAACGCCCATAAAAACGGCCGAAATAGAAGCAATAAGATCTTCTTGTTCAATTAGAGATTTACGAATTACTATTTTGTAATTACTCCCGTCTATATTTTCGAACCAGCTCAGCTGCCTAAAAGGAACAAACTCATGTTCTTCCTCAATATATATAGGGATATTCTTAAATTCTAATTCCTTAACTGAATCTAATTCAACTTGAAAAATATCTAAGGAATTAGTTCTAAATTTTTCCGAATCATTTTTCCAGTCATGTATATTCATATTAAATTGGGATTTTTCAAATAATAAAGATTCATCTAATTCTTCGAGTACTACTAAACGCAGAATAGTACTTAATAAAAATCCGCCTACAATAAAGATGATAATTGATGAAGCTAAAAAGTACCGGCTTATTTTATTTAATAATTTCATAGTTACCCGAACTTATATCCAATTGAATATACAGCCTTAATATAGTCTCCGCCTTTAGCATCAATAATTTTTTTTCTAAGATTTTTTATGTGGCTATATATAAAATCCAGAGAATCGAGTGTTTCGTCTTGCTCACCAATCAGGTGTTCGGCAATTGCTTCTCTCGATAAAACTTTATTTATATTACTCATAAAAAAAGAGAGTAAAATGTACTCTACCTTTGTTAACCAGATTTGCTGCTGATTTACAAATGCGTCTCTTAAATTTATATCCAGTTTAATTTCATTATATAATATTTCACTGTTTCCATTAAAATTTCTTCTTCTAATAACAGCTTGTATTCTGGCTGATAATTCGGATATGTGAAAAGGTTTTGCAAGATAATCATCAGCGCCAATCTTTAAACCTTTCAGTTTATCATCCAAAGAATTTTTAGCAGAAGCTATTATTATACCGCAATTTACATTTGTTTTTTTTATTTCATCAATAAGATCAATTCCATTTCCATCGGGCAGCATTATATCTATAATAACACAGTCATATTCATAAACCCCGACTTTATCTAAAGCTTCATTAAAATTGGATGCCATATCACAGATAAAATCCTCACTTTTTAAGTAGGCTTTTATTGATTCCAACAAATCAATTTCATCTTCAACTAAAAGTATTCTCATGTTACATTTTTTTTTTTGATTAAACATTAACATTTAATAATATTACAAACTATTGATTTTCTTGTGACAAAAGCTCATTACTATTTGGTTAACAATATAATACCAACCGGAATAATTTAATTACAAGGATTAAATATAAGTTTAAAATCTGGATGAATTTTGGAGTTAAGATTACTTGTAAATAATTAAACATTTACTTTTGATTTCATTCGAAGATATGTTCATAAAAATCTGGAATAAAGGTTTTTAAAATTAGAAAAGTCCCAGCTTTAAGCAAAGGACTTATCTAACAAACATCTATTTTTTGATTAGCATTTTATCAGCCGGTAAAATACAAATAAGCAGCTAATATAAGCACTACAACTATACTTGATGTAACAACATCAATTGCAGTCCAGCTTTTTCTGGTTTCCTCTTTATCCTTTTCAGAAACTAATCCAAATGCCAGTCCGCTTATTTTTTTATAATCCGGCTTTTCTGTCATATAACTGACTATAAACATTACTGCTGCCGAAACAATAAAGATAATAAGTCCATAATACTGGAAGAAAATATTATTTATTATCCATAAAAACGAACCTTGATCATATGTAAATCCTTCTATCATTTTTACGGGAGTATCTATTGCTAACCTTATTATACCTAAGGCAAAACCGGATAACATTGCCGCCAGACTTCCTTTTGCATTTAATCTTTTGAAGAATACTCCGAAGAAAAATACTACAAATATTGGAGGTGCTAAATATGCCTGAACACCTTGAAGATAATCATATAATCCTCTGCTACCCTGTATTACCGGAATCCAGACTAATCCAATTATTACCATTACTACTGTTGCAACTCTTCCTATCCAGACCAGTCTTTCCTGAGAAACATTAGGTCTGATTCTTTGATAAAAATCCATTGTAAATAATGTTGCCGATGCATTAAACACTCCTGCTAACGAACTCATCAAAGCGGCTAACAATCCGGCTACAACAATACCTCTAATACCAATTGGCAATATTTGCGTTACCAATAAAGGGAATGCTTTCTGCGCATTAACACGAATTACTTCACCATCAGGACCAATTAATTCTTTAGCTATTTCTGGCGAAATACCTTGCTGCGCTATTGCAAAAGCTATCATTCCGGGAATAATAAAAATAAACACGGGTAATAATTTTAAGAATGCCGCCGCTATTGTTCCTCTTCTTGCTTCCATTTGGTTTGGAGCACCAAGAACACGCTGAACAATATATTGATCGGTTGTCCAATACCAGAGTCCAATTATAGGTGCCGCAAACAGCATTCCTATCCATGGATAGTTATCATTAAAATACCACGCCATTTTACCGGCTTCTTTAACCGGAACCCAGGTAGATTCTATACCTTCTGGCACAAGCGGTTTCCAGAGATTAAACATTTCAGAATCTAATGATGCTCTAAATGCGTCCCAGCCGCCTAAAGCTTCAAGTCCAAAGTATGTAACCATTATTGAACCGATTATTAAAATAATTGTCTGAAGTGCTTCTGTATAGGCAACAGCTCTTAGTCCGCCAAGAATTGTATAAATCCCGGTTAAAACAATAACCAGTACCGAACCAATCCAAAAGCTATCCAAGCCCATAAAATTTACATCCGGTAATAAAACTCCAAATACAATACCTCCGGCAAAAATACCTACTGCTATCTTTGTTATTACATAGGCAACTAACGAAATTACCGATAATACTGTTCTTGAAGCCGGCGAAAATCTTTTTTCCAAAAATTCCGGCATGGTAAATACTTTTGACCGCATATAAAACGGAGCCATAACCCAGCCAAGCACCAGCAAACACCAGGCGTGTAGTTCATAGTGTGCCATTGCAACACCATCTGTTGTACCCGAACCTGCTAATCCCACTAAATGTTCTGATCCGATATTTGATGCAAAAATTGACGCACCAACTACAAACCAGCCTAAATTACGCCCGGCTAAAAAATAATCTTCTGAATTTTGATTTCTTTGCCTGATAACCCACCAGGCTAAACCAAGGATTATTCCAAAGTAACCGAGAATAATCAACCAGTCAACAACGTGTAATGATGACAACTAAACCTCCAGACCTTTTTTATAAATTTCTAATTTTGTTTTAAAAAACCTCTTTACTAATAATCTATTTATACGCCACAGAATTCCAAAGTAACTCTTGTTTGAAACTTCTGATTTTTGTATCCGCGTCAATAACCACAATTTCAACACCTGCAATAGCACACCAGTCATCAATAAACTCCGTTGTAACTGACTGTGAGAAACCTGAATGATGGGCAGCACCCGAATGTATCCAGGCAGCGGCTCCTATTTGCAAATTAGGTTTTGGTTCCCACATTACTCTTGCAACAGGTAAATTTGGGAAATCAGCATCGGGTTTAACAACATCAACTTCATTAACAACCATTCTGAATCTGTTTCCCATATCTATTAACGAAACATTTATTTCGGCTCCGGCCGCAGTATCGAAAACCAAACGCGCAGGATCATCTTTACCGCCAATTCCTAAGGGATGGACTTCTAAGTTTGGCTTTCCTTCGGCAATTGAGGGACAAACCTCTAACATGTGAGCTCCCAGAACTTTCATTCCTGATGGATCTAAATGATAGGTATAATCTCCCATAAATGATGTACCGCCTGTTAAGTCGCTTCCCATAACTTTTATTGCACGGACTAAGGCTGAAGTTTTCCAGTCACCTTCGGCACCAACAGCTCCCATGTGTGCGTCAAAAGCTCCTACAGAAATCGCAACGTCTCTGCTTAGTCCTAATTTCTCTGCCCAGTCAGCCGAAAGGTTGCCAAGTTTTTCTTCGGCAGAATAAGCCTTTGTATAAAGCCTGTCTCTTAGCTCAACAAGTTCAGGCGATAAAAGCGATAAAAAATCTTTATCAGGCAATCCGTTCCATTCATCACAGAACATTGCTTTATGCCCTACAGCGCAGATACTTCTTTTAATATTTTCCGGTTTTAAGTCTCCGCATAAATTTGCTGAGATCCAGTCGCATATTTCTATAAAGCTATAAGCATCTTTAAACACCTGGTTTGAAGATCTTTTACATTTTAATATTTTACTCCAAAACCATTCTGAAGAATAGACTCCTCCAATTTTTGCTAAATACTGAGGTCGTATTTCCGCGGCTTCTTCATGAGCAGTGTGATCTTTCCATAACCACACGTAAGCTGCTTTATCATCCTTAAATTCTTCCTTATATGATAGCGGCATACCTTCTGGATCGACTGGTAAAGGACTTGAGCCTGTTGTATCAACACCGATTCCAATAATATCTTTCGGATCAAACTCACTGTTTAGTTCTTTAGCTTTTTTAATTGCTTCAGTAATTGTTACTTCAATTCCCAGTATATAATCAGCCGAATCTACAATTATACCTTGTTCTCCCGTTGAGTATGGAAATACATAACTTGCTAATTCATTTCCATTCGAAAGATCAACAATTAACGACCGGCATGAATTTGTACCGTAATCTAAACCTATTGCGTATTTGCTCATGTTAAAGCTCTATATATCTATTTTGCTGAAAAACGATAAACTGTTTTCTGGGAATATGTATCGCCTGGTTTAAGAATAACTGATGGGAAATTTTCTTTATTTGGTGAATCAGGATAATGTTGAGCTTCAAGACATAAACCGCTTCTATAATTATACACAACATTATTTTTACCTGTAATTGAACCATCCAGAAAATTGCCAGAGTAGAACTGCAATCCAGGTTCAGTAGTTAGAACTTCCATAACTCTGCCGCTATTTTTTTCATACAGAGTTACAGCTAATTTTAAAGTTCCGTCATAATTATTAAGCACCCAGTTATGATCGTAGCCAAGACCAAATTTCAATTGTTCTTCATCGTTAGTTATATCTTTCCCAATAGCTTTAGCCGTTCTAAAATCGAATGCGGTATTTTCAACATTTACTAACTCTCCGGTTGTAATTAATCCGCTATCTACCGGAGTAAACTGATCTGCGTTTATAATTAGTTCGTGATCAAGAATAGAACTTTCTTTGCCTGTTAAATTAAAATAAGAATGGTGAGTAGGATTAAAAATTGTCTTCTTATCTGTTTTACCCGAATACTCAATTATTAATTCATTTTCATTTGAAAGAGTATAGAATACCGTAATATCAAGATTTCCCGGATAACCTTCTTCGCCATCATAACTGTGGTAACTCAATTTTAAAGCTGATCCATTTTCAACTTTAACAGGCTCTGCCTGCCAAACAACTTTATCAAAACCATTTAAACCACCGTGCAGATGATTTTCGCCATTATTAATAGTCAGTTGATAAGGTACATCATCAATTTTAAATTTCCCGTTTCCAATCCTATTTCCGTATCTGCCAACAATAGCTCCAAAATACGGGCTTTCTCTTAAATATTTATACAGACTGTCATTACCTAAAACAATATCTTCAAATTTATTATTACGGTCAGGCATAGTTAAAGAAACTATTATAGCTCCATAGTTTGTAACCTGCATTACAGACCCTTTGTTATTCTTAAGCGTATAAAGATCTACATTATTTCCATCCCCGGTTTTACCCCACGAAATTTTTTCAACTTCTGCTGGTTTCAATTCTTCCTTCTGGCAAGAATTTAATATTGGTGAAATGATTAAAATTAATGCCATAATAATTTGTTTCGAATATTTCTTCATACTTAAAATCCCTTATAAAAAAGTATTAAAATTTTGTTTTTCATTTGTTGTAAAACTAAAGTTTGTAATAACGGATGGAATACGTGAGACTCCCTTTTTTAAATGAAGAACAGTTATTATTGATAGCTTCATTGCTTTTAACTCATTGCTAATAGGAACATCACGCATAATTATTCCATCAGCATCCCATTTTTCTATATTGGGTATTGCAGATTTTAATCCGCGAGGATCTCTGTAAAAAGTCCAGGGGCTATGTATTCCAGAGTATCTGACAATTCCATTAAGCAAGTCACGTCCAAATGCACGGGAAGTTTCTACCAGTAATATTACTTTTTTAAGATTATTCAATCTATATATTTATATAATATTAAATAATAACCGACTTTTACATTCATGGTTTTAATCACTTTTAATATTTCATAAAAACAATTTCACATCCTGTTACCAAACAAAAACTAATCCTTATCCAGTGAAATCAGTTTTATACTTCAAAAATATTGGTTCAGCAATTTCCCGGATATGATTTTTTTATAATTATATCTTCAATTTTCTCTCATCACAATTGAAAATTAAATCCTTCATCTTTCAGTTTTTTAAATGCCTTAGAATCAAATTTATATAATCTGGCAGCTCTGTGCGAAACACCTTTCTGATACTCGTTTAACGGAACTAACATTTTTAAGCTTAAAATTCTTTTTCTGTAATTCCTTTTATCAACTTCCTCTCCAAGGATCGATTCATAGAGATTCTGTAATTGGGTTAATGAAAATTTTTCCGGCAATAATTCAAAACCAATTGGTTTAGTTCTAACTCTTTTCCTTAGCTGATTAAGTGCCCTGTCAAATATTTCCTGATGATCGAATGGGAAATCAATAGGATCCTTAACTTTTTGCCATTTCACATCAGTTGCATCAATACCCGGTTTTAATGAATGTTTTTCCGGGTTCACCAAGGCTAAGTACGCAACACTAATAACTCTCCTTAAAGGAAATCTGTCTGTTTTACTGAATGTATGCACCTGTTCCAGATAAATATTTTTCACATTACTGGTTTCTTCAAGAAGCCTGACTGCGGCATCATCTAAAGTTTCGCTTTTTAAAATGAATCCCCCGGGTAATGCCCAACTATCTTTACCCGGATTAAGTTTTCTTTTTATTAATAGCACTTCGAGTTCAAAATTTTCAAATCCGAATACTACACAATCGACTGATAAATTCTTTATAATTTGTTTTGAAACATTTGTCAATTCCATCACCTCTCTTAGTGTTATTTTACAATAACCTTATTGTATTTTTTACACTTATCAAGTATATTGTTTTTTGGTAATTTTAACAACGAAAAAGTATATAAATAAAGGTGAAAATGTCCTTGTGTAACTTATTAATTTGGGTTTGTAAACTCCTGCTGTTATAAATTTGCCGTTAATTAATTTAATCCTATTCAAAAAAAAAGTATGTACAGCTTAGACTTTTTTTTATACAAACCTAATAATGCATTTTATTGTTCCCGCAATTTAGCCACTGAATTATCAATAAAATTTCATTTAAGCTAGCCCTTCCCACAATTAACAGGCACTAATTTAATCAAAAATAAAAGCAGATAAAATAAACTACTTAAATAATCTATTTAACCTTAATGGAAAAGTTACGGCTAAAATTCTTAGCAAATTTGGAAGAATTGATATTCTTGTAAATGCTGTCGGCGGAAATATGCCAGGCGCTACTATTGGTTTATGTCAAACTATTTTAGACTTAAAAATTGAAGAATTTAATAAAGTTACAAATCTAAATTTCGAAGGCACAGTTTTACCGATACTGGTATTTGGTAAAAAGATGGCAGATCAAAAATCGGGATCAATTATTAATATCTCTTCGATGACCACTTTTAGAGCAATAACAAGAGTAGTCGGATATTCAGCGGCTAAATCAGCTGTATCAGACGAATGGTGGTTATTTTTAATTATTAATCCCTTCTTCCAAACTGATAGTTAAAAAAATGGTTTAATTCCCGTCAAAATTCGTGGCAGCTCCAAGTGTAGTTCCTTTTACCATAACATTTGCGCCGGTTAAAGAATTACCTGATTCCTTTTCGGTAATTACACCTTTTATTCTGCCTGTCTGCGCCAAAGTAACAGATTGCAGCAGAAACACAGATAATAAAATAAATATTGCTAAACTAATTTTACCCGATCTTTTATTTTCATTCTTACTTCTTCCTTAAGAATTATATGCAATATTTTCTATTATAGTTTTCAATTAAATATTATAACTTCTAATTAAAAGAGATAATACTGTAACCAATTTTATACTGATTCATGTAATCGTCTTTCAGTTAAATCAAATTCAATTTCTTCCATTTTTTTATTATTTAATGGATACCAGATAATTATTATTCCTCCTATAATTCCTATAATTGCTGGAATAATACTCATCAGCATTTTTATTCCTTCCATCGATTCTAAAGTCTGATCCTGATTAGCTATAAATCCATAATATGCTAATATCCAGCCTGCAAGTGCTCCGCCTAATGTTAAGCCAAGTTTAAGCGCAAATAACGAAGCCGACATAACTAATCCTGTTGCACGTCTTCCATTAATCCATTCAGAATAATCTGCTGTATCTGTATACATTGCCCATTGAAGTACTGAAACAGGGCCTAAGAAAAATGATAATACTATGTTAAAAGCAAATATAAGAATCACATTTTCTGGTGTTAAAAAGAAATATACTGTATATAGAGCCGAGGAAATTATAAGGAAAAAGGAATAAGTGTTTTTCTTATCAAATACTTTTGAAATCCATTTTGTTAAAATTGCTCCAATAATTGTTGCTATTGTTCCAACAAGCATAAATGATGAAGTAAATACTGCCGTTGATAAATCGATGTTATAATTAAACAGAGTAAATGACTGTTCCTGAATATAATATTTAAAATAATATGCTATAGTTCCGCCTCTCATTACTATTGAAGTCAACTGAAATACAGTTGCACCGGCAATAAGCAGCCATGGTTTATTTGTAAAAAGATCTTTTATATCTTGTTTGAAATCTGATTTTTGTTCATGTAGAGGAACAACACGTTCTTTTGTAGTGAAAAATGTAATGAAGAATAAAATAATTGCCAGACCAGAAATAAGACCCATTGCCCATTGCCATCCAAGAGCTTCATCACCGCCGCCAAAATATTCAACCAATGTCATAGTAGCAGATTGGACAATAACTCCGCCAAAAAACGCGGCTACAAATCTAAAAGAAGAAAGTACAGTCCGCTGCATTGAATTTGGTGTTATAACTGCCATAAGAGCAGAATATGGTACATTGATTGCGGTATAGAACATCATCATTAAAGTATATGTTATATACGCATAAATTAATTTACCATTAGCATCAAAATCCGGTACAGTAAATGTTAAAATTCCTATTATACCAAAAGGAACCGCAAGAAATAATAAATAGGGTCTAAATTTACCCCAGCGTGTGTTTGTTCTGTCTGCAATCATTCCCATTACAGGGTCATTTACAGCATCCCAAATTCTTGTAACCAGAAACATTGTACCAACTGCGGCTGCCGATAGCCCAAATACATCTGTATAAAAGTAGAGCAAAAACAAAATAAAAGTTTGAAAGAATAAATTTGACGCAGTATCACCGACACTATACCCAATCTTCTCCTTTAATGAAATTCTTATAGGACTATGCTGCATTAATTACTCCAAATATTAAATGTTATTTAACTGTTAGTAATACTTTTATCAGATCTTTATCCCGGGATGAATTTCCGACCATAATTTCAAATTGCCCCGGTTCAACTTTATATTTCATATCAATAGCTGTAAAAGAAAGATGATCCGGCATAATTGGTATTCTCACAGTTTTTGATTCACCTGGCCGGAGTTCAATTTTTTCAAATCCCTTTAGTTCTTTAACCGGACGCGCGACTGAACTAATTAAATCTCTTATATATAACTGAACTACTTCTTTACCTTTGCAGTCACCTGTATTTTTAACATCAACAGAAACAATTGTGGACTGATCTTTTTCAATTATATCTTTTTCAAGTTTAACGTTGCTTAACTCAAATGAAGTATAACTTAATCCGTATCCGAATGTATAAAGTGCCGATTTATCATCAAATACATAACCTCTTCTTGATGACGGTTTATGACTATAATGACATGGAATATGTCCTACAGAACGAGGAAATGAAATTGGAAGTTTACCGCAAGGATTAAAATCACCGAATATAACATCAGCAACCGCATTCCCGGATTCCTGACCCAGATACCAGCATTCCAAAATTGCAGGTACATGTTTATCTAAATTAGTTATTGATAATGGACGTCCATTAAATAAACTTACAATTACCGGCTTGCCGGTTTTTAATAGTTCTTCAACCAATTCATTTTGCCGTCCAAAAAGATCGAGACTTGTTCTATCACCAAGATGCTCTTTGCTCCAGGCTTCGCGCGATGTTTGTTCGTTACCGCCAATAGCTAAAATAACTACATCAGCTTTTTTTGCCGTTTCAACTGCTTCTTTAATACTTTTCTTATCTTCTTCCAGAGTTGGTAATTCTACTTCATCTTTAAACCAATTCCCACCGACGGTTATTTTACAGCCTTCACTATATAAAACTTCCGCTCTATCGCCGACTTTAGCTTTTATTCCTTCAAGCACAGTTGTATTATATTCAGGTAAACCGCTGTAACCTCCTAATAAAACTCTATCAGCATTTGGCCCAATAACAGCAATTGATTTAATCTCTTCTAAATTAAGAGGCAGTAAATTTTCTTCGTTTTTAATTAGTGTTATTGATTCTTGGGCGGCACGCAAAGCCGGGATTCTATTTGCTTTCAGCTTTTCCGCGTTATTAATTTTTGTTACATCAACATAAGGATTTTCAAACAGGCCGATCTGGAATTTATGCCGTAATATTTCGGTTACTAATAAATCAATTTCAGACTCATCTATAATTCCTTCAGCAACCAATTTACTTAAAGCAGGATAACAATCCGGATCAGGCAGTTCTATATTTACCCCGGCTTTAACTGCTAAAGCTGCTGCCTCCTCTTTACTTCCGGCAACAAAATGTTCGTTGGTACCTTCTTTTGTAAATAACTCAGTAACAGCAAAATAATCTGAAACAACCACACCTTTAAATCCGAACTCGCCACGAAGAATATCTTGTAAAAGCCACTTGCTACCATGTGAAGGAACACCATCTATTTCGTTGTATGAAGCCATTACACTCATTGCGCCGGCTTTTTCAATTACTTCTTTAAATGGATAAAGAAATGTATCGCGTAAAAACCGTTCTGAATAATTTGCAGGTCCGCAATTAGTGCCCGATTCCGGCTGTCCGTGAGCTGCAAAATGTTTAAGTGTAGCAATTAATTTATCGTTAGTTTTAAAAGTACAATCGCCTTGAAAACCCTTTACAGCGGCTATTCCAAGCTGGGAAATAAGATATGGATCTTCTCCGAAAGTTTCTTCTACTCTGCCCCATCTGGCATCACGGGCAACGTCTAAAACCGGCGTAAGTGCCTGATGCGCTCCTCTGGCTCTGGTTTCTTCGGCTATAACACTATAAATTTCTTCAACTAAGCCCGGATTAAAAGACGAAGCAATTGCTATTGGCTGTGGAAAACTTGTTGCTTCTCTTCCCATTAAACCATGTAAACATTCCTCATGATAAATTACCGGTATTCCTAATCTTGTCTCTTCAATAAAAAATTTCTGGATTGCATTTGATAATTCTGCCATTCCCAAAGCACTCTGTCCTAAACCGATATCATGTATATGACCGCCAGTATCACTTAACCGGCCAATTTGCCCCATACCGTTCTTTAAATTTTTCCTTAATTTTTCGTAATCAAGCTCATTATTTTCATCTAACAATAATTCAGCTTTCTCAGCCCAAATACAAACCATCTGAGCAATTTTTTCTTCAAGAGTCATTTGATTTATTAAATCCTTAACTCTCTCATTAATTGGTAAACTACTATTCTTAAATTTAAAGTTGTTTTTAAGTACAGTTTCGTTATGCGGTATATCTTTCATTTTTATTCATCCCCTCAAATCTGCGAACAAATATTTAGCCACAAATTTGATTGATTACATTTAGTATTATTTATATTCTTTATAACTCATTCTTTTTAACATGGTGACTGTCATTCATCTTTAATTTCAAATATTCATTACTTATTGCTTATCATCGCTCAAAGATTTGATATGTTTTATTTTTTGAACCGTTTCAATACTTTTATATAGTTCGATATTCCAACAAAAGAAAGTGTCATGTATGATTGAATTTCATTATAGCTTTCCAATTCCACCATTCACTTTATCTGCAAAACTTTCGTACCAATTCTATTTATTCACGATAAAAAAGCGTAGAAATGAAGCATAAACATTATATAATCTATTGAATTTGATAAATATGCCATCCGAACAAAGATATATTTTTATAGTTATGACAAGAATAATAATTGAAAATCAGTATTCCTCTGTCAGTAATTATTTACTAAGTACCCGCGAAGATTCCCTGACAATTAACTCAGTATCAAAAACAACTTTTTCTACTGGCAGCAAAGTTGTCGCTTCAATATTTCTAATAAGAATTTCAGCCGATTTTTTCCCAATTTCATGCTGCGGAGCGCAAATTGTTGTTAAAGGTATTGGATAATTTTTTGCGTAATAAATATCATCATTGCCAATAATAGAAATATCATCCGGAACTTTTATGTTTAATTCCTTTAAGACTGTAAGCACAGCTAAAGCCTGTTGATCGTTAAAACATACAATGGCGGTTGGATAATCTTTTTTAGCTGTATTCTTAAAATACTCTTTTGTCTTAGTAAAACTTTCTTCATACTTTGAACCAATCTCGACAACCATATTTTTATTAAAAACCAAAGTTCTTTCGCTAAAAGCATATTTAAATCCCTCAATTCTCTCTTGCGTGTGCGAGGAATTGGGAGGCCCGGTAAAATGAACAATTTTTGTATGACCGTTATCAATAAGGTATTTAACAGCTTTTTTTATTGCCCTAATATTATCAATGGCAACTACGTTAGCCTGTATTCCTTTAACATCTTCCAAAAGAACAAAAGGATAATTAACCATTTTAAGTCTAAATAAATGTTCAATCTCGGCAGTTCCCTCTAATAACGGAGCAATAATAGTTCCTTTAATATCTTTTTGGGAGAACAAATGGGAAATTCGTTTTTCAGTTTCATGGTTATTTTCAGAACTTGTAATAACTAAAGAATATCCTTTACTATTAGCATATTCTTTAACACCTGCAGCTATCGAGTAATAAAAGGGATATTGTAAATCCTTTATAATTAGTCCAATTGTCTTATCAACATCACCACTTTTTAGGTTTCTGGCAATTCCCTTAGGTCTAAAATTGAGTTCTTTCATTACATTTAGAATATGCTCCCTCGTTGAAGATTTCACTGACTCTTTTGCATTAATTACTGCTGAAACAGTAGCTTTAGAAACCCCGGCACGTTTAGCAACATCTATTATTGTAGTTTTTTTCATTTTCCACCTGGAATTCGAAACGGTTCAATTTTACGGTTTGAAAATAAAATTTAATTAATATAAAGTCAATAAAATCATTTCGTTTAATCTGATTTTAGTATTTTAAAAAACACATTCTCCCCAGCCCGGCTTATTAATATCCCAATTATCAAATAACATAATAAAAGATTTTATAAGAGTAATTCCCTAAACCATCATAACAGAAATTATTTTACACACTTTATTTTAACTTCTTTTCTATTCTTTTCATAAATTTACAATTCAAAACTAAAATGGATTTTATGCCACAAATAGATAAAAATAATATTGAAATACTTGCACCGGGCGGTGATCCAGATTCGATAAAAGCGGCAATTCTTGCTGGTGCTGATGCAGTTTATCTTGGATTGAAAAAATTTAATGCCCGTAAAAGAGCTGAGAACATTGATAATCAGCAGTTAGCAGACCTTATTAATATTGCGCATTCCCGTAATGTAAAAATATATATTACCATGAACATTCTTCTTACCCAGCAAGAAATCCCGGAAGCATTAGAAATAGTAGATGAACTTATATATTTGGGAATAGATGCTCTTATTGTTCAGGATGCCGGACTTTGTTACCTGTTAAAAAAAGAATTTCCAGATTTAGAAGTTCATGCCTCAACCCAAATGACAACACACAACTTTCTACAGATTGAGTTTTTAAAAAAACTTGGTGTTAAACAGCTTAATTTTTCGAGAGAATTATCGGCAGACGAACTTAAACCACTTATCAAATGCTCACATAATAACGAAATAAAAACTGAATTTTTTGTTCACGGTGCTTATTGCATTTCATGTTCGGGCATTTGTTATATGAGTGCTGCCATTGCTGCCCAGCCGGGAAACAGAGGCGCGTGTCTTCAGCCTTGCCGCAGGCAATACAGCACTAACGAAGAATCTGAAAAAGATTACTTACTTAGTCTTAAAGACAATAATGCTCTTCCGCATGCCGAAGAATTAATTGAAGCGGGTGCCGATACTCTGAAAATAGAAGGCCGCATTAAAGGTTATAATTACGTTTACGAAGTAACTAATACCTGGCGCGAAACAGTTGATAAATTATTTTCTTCTAAATCGGCAGATTTTAAAAGAGTTGAAAAGGTTTTTAACCGCGATTTTTCTACAGGCTATTTTCAAGGTTCAGTTTCCGATAAAATGTTTATCACCTCGCCTCTCGATCAGTCATTAAAACAGATTGGCATAATTGAAAATTATACCGCAAATACTAAACAACTTTTTATTGATAGAAAAACCGATCTTAAAAATGGAGACCGGATAAACATATACACACCCGAAAATAAATTTATTTGCGGTGCTATTATTAAAGGATCACTAAAACAAAATACGTTTAATATTGAAATTGAAAATCAGTTAAAAGGAAAAATTCTTAAAGGTCAGCTGGTTATGTTTTTGTCAGATCAAAGTCAGGCTGAAATTCTAAAATCAAATATTGATCAACTCGCGCCAATTTCGGATAAATTGAATGTTACAGTTACCGGAAAAATTAACGAACCATTACGGGCAACATTCAGTTCGGGAAATAAAAAGATTGAAGTTATAAGTGAATCGGTTCTTGCCGCCGCCCAAAATTTAGGTTTAAATAAAGAAACGTTAATTAAACAGTTTGGCAGGCTGGGCGAAACACAATTTCAGTTAGGAGATATTGATGTTTCCCAGCTTGAAGATAGTTTATTTATACCTGTTAAAGAACTTAACAATATGCGGCGTTATGCTGTTGATAAATTTGTTATTGTAAAACCGGAATTTATATTTAAGAAAAAAGAACCCGGAAAAGTTAAGCGGACAAAAAAACTAGCTCTGTTAATTTCGGATGAAAGTGAGATAGAATATTTTTCAAATAATTTTGACGGGCAAATATTTTTTGAAACTACTACATATACTAAAATTGAAAAATTGAACCGCCGAATAAATCTATGGCTTCCCCCTTTTATTGTTGATAAAGAAATTCCTTATTATCAGAATTTAATTACAGAATTAAATCCAAACCTGGTAGTAAGCGAGAATAGCGGGTTGGGAAATTGGTGCGGTAATAATGGACAAAACTGGATTGCCGGACCGCAATTAAACAGCAGTAACGGGTATTCGTTTGATACTTACAAAGAATTAGCCAATGCATCCGGCGGATTTTATTCCACAGAAATCAATAAAAATCAGATTAAAGATTTTTCTGTGCCGGATAATTTTAATACATATTATAATGTTTTTGGTAATGTACTGCTAATGACTACAAGACAATGTCTTTTTCTAAAGCCGAATCTTTGTCCGTTTAATAAAAGCAAAACAGATATTAGCTGTATAAAAGGATGTGATAATTACACCAAGTATTTTGATGAACGAAACATTCCATTCCACATAGTTAAAAGTTACGGTCACATTAACAGAATTTTTAACGATGCCTTGCTGTTTTTACCCGAAGCAATTAACGATATAAACGCAGAATATTTCCTTCTGGATTTTAGACAATTTGCGTTTTCGAAATTAACACGCGAACAAAAACTGAGGATAACCAGATTTTTCCAATCGACAATTGATCTTAAGAAACTTGATCAGACTGAGCTAAAGTCGATAAAAGGAATCATTGGATCTGTTACAAGAGGAAATTATCAAAGAGGATTTGAATAACCGTTTATTTTTTTGATCAATCCGGAATTTAACCCGGCTTTTTTATGAAGCCGGGTGTTTATATTAAACCTCAACTTTTACAATGTAATTTAACAGTTTGTATATATTCTATTAAATCTGTACAACTCAAGCATTTTATAATTGAGTAGTAATAATGAAGTTTTCCCTGCCAAATTAAAGGTAGCTTTTAGATAATTTTCCTAATTTGATATATCTAATTTAAATTTTATTGGAAATTAGGTCTTTCTTTAAAGTAGATATTACCTAGAGATATAAAATGTATATATACACAGATAACACTGAATTTACAAAAGGATTCTTAAACCGGCAATTTGACTGGAAGAATGTTAACCTTGAAGAAATGCCTGATTATTTATCAATACTATCTCAAAAAATATTTCCATCAAAAGACATTTATAAATCAGCTGTAGATAATTTTACCGGCTGGGATTACCTGTTTATTACAGAAAGTTCAAATTTTTCTCAGTTTGATCTATTAGTGGAAATTGGGCAAAAAAACTTAGATATAACTGAAAATATTTTGTGTGTTGCCGGTTCTGGAAATAATTTCCATGGCTTTAGAAACAGAAACTGGGAAAGCATTTTCGGGAATATTCATTTATCTATCTTATTAAGTCCGAAAATGGAACTAGAAAATATATCTTCAGCAATAATAATGTTATCGGCTGTTTCTCTGGTAGAAACTATAGATTCTTTAAAAGAATTAAATAATAAAGCAGCTATAAAATGGGTTAACGATATAATTATTAATAACTCGAAAGTGGGCGGCATTATTACACAGGCCCAGCTCGAAAAACAGACAGTTAAAAATATTGAGATTGGTATTGGGCTTAATGTTATGAAAACACCACAAATAGAATCGGATTCTATAATACCAACTGCAACCTCTTTGTACCAGGAAGCTGTAAATAAAAAATCAATTAAAGTTTATAAAGTGTTTAATAACCTGGCTGAAATTTTATACACTAATTATGAGCTGCTGTTAAGCGATGGTTTTGATCTGATTTATAATAAATATATTAAGCGGTCTGCCATACTTGGTAAAAAAGTAAGAGTAATAACCGATCCTTTACATGGGGAAAACGAAGTAGTTATAGAAGGGATGGTAGAACATATTGGCGAAAATCTGCAACTAAATTTTTACGGTAAAAACAGAACTATTTCTAAAGGAAGACTAATTTATATGGAATAACACTTAGAAATTTAATATTTTCATAGTTTACATATAAAAAAACAATTTTCATATTTAACAAAACGGCACCAATTTATGGAACAACCTACAATTATTTCAATATGCTTTTCTGCACTTATAGCTATTTTTATTGTGTTACCTCTTCTGGCTCTTATTATGCATTTTATAGTTATCCTCTTTCCAAAAGAGAAAGATGAAAAGCAGACATTAACCTCCAGTAATACAGATGCGGCTCTTTATGCTGCCATTTCAACAACTTATCAAACATTATATCCGGGAACAAAAGTAACCGGAATTGTGGAGAAAAAATAAAATGATATTTACAAAAGATCCGAAGAAAATCAATGTCCACTTTACTCCCTTTAGAGATGGTTTACAAAGCTCTTTTGGCGGTAAAGTAAGATTAAAAGACTTTTTACCTGCTATGGAAATGGCAGCAAAAGCCGGAATTAGACACATGGAGTTTGGAGGCGGAGCAAGATATCAGGCTCCTCTATTTTATCTGAATGAAGATCCGTTTGAAACAATGAAAACTATTAGAGAAAAAGTAGGTCCAGATGTGGATTTACAAATTCTTACAAGATCAGTATCCGGCGTTACACTTACAACACAGTCTATTGAAGCGTTACAGCTTCAGGCTAAATTGATGTTTGAACACGGTACTACTTATGACCGTAACTTTGACTTTATGAATGACGTGCGTAATCTGGTTAAAACGGGTCAGCCTATTGTTGATTCAGGAATGCATCATCAGGTTTGTATAGCTTTAATGGGATTGCCGTTCCATTCAGATAAAGTTCATTCAGCCCAATATTATATTAGTGTTGGTAAACAGCTGCTAGAAAGCGATATTCATATTGATAGTCTTTGTTTAAAAGATGCCAGCGGAACTACCGATCCTAAAACAGTATACGAAACAGCAATTGGCTTAAAGAAAATTATGCCGGCGGGAATGAAATTATGGATGCATACCCATGATACCGCAAGTATGGCTGTAGCATGTTATATGGCTGGTATTGCGGGCGGTGTTGATGGTGTTGATCTTTCCGTAAGACCAATGGCCAGCGGTACAGTTCAGGCCGATGTTCGTTCTTTGGCTCACGCGCTAAAAGGAACCGGTTATTCACTTGATATAGAAGTTTCAAAAATGGCTGAAATTGAAAGAGTTTTAACTGATGGCTTAAAAGATTATGCTTTTAATCCTACAACTACAACAGCCGATGCAAGAGTATTGGGATTCCCAATGCCTGGCGGCGCAATTGGACCAAATGTTCACATGATGGAAAAAGCCGGTATTCTTGAAAAATACAGCGAAGTACTTGCCGAATTTCCGGTTGTTGTTGAAGCTGGCGGTGCATGGACAAGTGTTACACCAGGAAGTCAGCAATATTGGCTGCAGGCATTTAACAATGTTATGTTTGGCCGCTGGGAAAAAATTGATCCCGGTTTTGGTAAATCAGCACTTGGGTATTTTGGCAGAACACCACTCGCGGCCGATCCAAAAGTTATTAAAAAAGCTTCAGAACAGCTTAATTTACCTTTCTTCGAAGGTGAACCGCTTGCTGCTGCTCCAAATAATATTGGTGCCGCAAGAGAAGCACTTGCTGAGAGAAAATTACCAATTACCGATAAAAATATTTTCTTAGTACTTTCCGCAATGGTTCCAGGTAAAAAAATGGAAGCTAACGAAGGAATTAGATTTTTAACTGGGAAAGGAAAAGTTGATATTCCTTTAAAAAAGGCGGAACCAACTACTGTTAAAACTGAAACTAAACCAATAGTAACAACCGGTATTAGCGCGCCTGTTACTTCAAAATGTACAGTTAACGAAAAAGGTGTTGAAAGAACTTTCACAGTTACTATTGAACCAATAGAAGGATCTGCGGCTCCAAAAGTAAAAACCGAAACACCAAAAATTTCTAGCGAAGAAGGAAAAGTTTATTCAACATTTGCCGGTTCTGTTGATATTGTAGATATATTAGTTAAGGTTGGTGATACTGTAGAGAAAGGCGATACTATTGCCCAAATTGAAGCCATGAAAGCTAAATTTGACATTAAGTCTCCTAGAAGTGGTGAAATAGCAGAAATCTTTGTCGCAATTGGTGATGAAGTGGATTCCTCCAGACCAATCTTAACAATTAAATAGCGAAGGTGTTGTATGAATACATTTGTAAAACTATTACAACAGTCCGGTTTCGCTAATTTAGAATTTGGCAACTATTTAATGTTTATAGTTGCAGGAATCCTGATTTACTTAGCTATCAAAAAAGAATATGAACCGCTATTATTAATTCCTATTGGCTTTGGTATTATCCTGGCAAATCTGCCTTTAGGAATGATGGGTTCCTACGATGAAGGTATTATTGGGCTAATTTATAATATGGGAATAAAAACTGAATTATTGCCTCCAATTATATTTTTAGGAGTAGGAGTTCTAACCGATTTTCGTCCATTACTCGGCCGCCCAATAACATTCTTGTTGGGAGCTGCCGCTCAGGTTGGAATATTTGTAGCCGCAATAGGTGCAGTTTATCTATTTGGTTTTACTATTGAAGAAGCGGCAAGTATAGGAATCATCGGAGGTGCCGACGGTCCAACTTCAATATTTCTGGCAAGTCAGCTTGCACCCCATTTAATAGGTCCCATAGCAGTAGCTGCTTACAGTTATATGTCGTTAGTGCCTATTATTCAACCTCCTATTATGAAACTGCTAACAACTAAGAAAGAGCGAGCAATTGATATGCCCCAGGCAAGACCTGTATCAAAAACCGCTGTTATTTTATTTCCTATAATTACAGGAATTGTTTCATCGCTAAGTATTCCTTCCAGTGCCCCATTAATTGGGATGTTGATGTTTGGAAACCTGATAAGAGAAAGCGGTGTTACAGACAGGCTACGTAAAACCGCGGGAACTTCGCTAATTGATATAGTAACTATCTTTCTTGGTGTTACAGTCGGTGCTACAATGGACAGTGTACATTTTGTAAACATGCAGACTCTTATGATTTTAGTGATGGGTGCGGTTGCATTTAGTTTTAGTACAGCCGGAGGAATTTTGCTTGCAAAAGCATTGAATTTGATTCTTAAAAAAGAGAACAAAATAAATCCATGTATTGGAGCCGCTGGTGTTTCTGCTGTACCTATGTCAGCCAGAGTTGTACAGAAATTTGTTTCTGAACATACAGATGGCGAAGTAAATCCGTTAATGCAGGCTATGGGTCCTAATGTAGCCGGAGTTATTGGTTCTGCTGTTACTGCCGGAGTTTTTCTCAGTTTGCTTAGATAATAAACATTCAAAATACAAATTGTTTGTTTATAAGAAGCCGTTCATTAAAATTTATTGAACGGCTTTTCTATTTCGTAGTAATTGTGGTTTTATTTCTATTCCATTTAATAAGAATACAATTATCATTCAGTAACTTTAATCAATACTTCTGATTTTTTACACAGCGTACCAAACACAACCGGATCAATATTATTCTCTTTTAATAACGATTCAACTTCATCTATTGCACTGTTTTCAACGGCAATTAACAATCCCCCGCTTGTTTGCGGATCACAAAGAATCGATTTTTTACTCTCATCTTTTAGTTGAACATTATGTCCGTAACTTTCCCAATTTCTATTTGTACCGCCAGGCATACATACCTGTTTAATATATTTCTCAACATTTTCGAAAGTCGGGATTTTATCGAATTCAATTTCAGCAGAAAGATTACTTCCTTCACACATTTCTGTAAGATGTCCAAGCAGACCAAAACCGGTAACATCAGTCATAGCCTTTACGCCTTCAATATTTGCTAATTCTAATCCTATTTTATTCAGTTTCGACATTGAATCGGGAGCAATTTTTTCATGCTCTGGCAGCAGTTTACCTTGTTTCTGTGCTGTTGTAAAAATGCCGACACCCAGAGGTTTTGTAAGATACAGTTTGCATCCTTCTTCGGCCGTATCATTTCTCTTTAATTTAGCTAGATCAACCTGACCGGTTACAGCCAATCCAAAAATAGGTTCAGGGCTATCGATACTGTGACCTCCGGCTAAAGAAATTCCGGCTTCAGCGCATGTTTGCCGACCGCCTTCTAATACTTGCCGGGCAACTTCGGGCGATAATTTATTTAATGGCCAGCCTAAAATAGCTATAGCTAAAAGAGGTTTTCCGCCCATTGCATAAACATCACTTATAGCGTTTGTTGCTGCTATCTTCCCAAAGGTGAACGGGTCATCTACAATAGGCATAAAAAAATCTGTTGTACTTATAATTGCGGTTCCGTCTCCCATATCGTAAACAGCCGCATCGTCCCTACTGTCATTGCCAACAAGTAAGTGCGCATCATTTATAGGAGTTATATTTGTTTCTAAAATTGTTGATAATACTTTAGGAGAAATCTTGCATCCGCAACCTGCTCCGTGGCTATACTGTGTTAATTTAATTTCATTCATATTTTATAATCGTTTCCAATTTTTAATGCATTTTCATAATGGTTAGTTGATGGCAGCGGAATTGTAATTATACTTTCGCTTTCCCTTTTGTTCATACCTTTTAAGTAATACTTGTCATAATAGCTAAGTGTAATTATTGCAACTTCATAATATTTATTTTCCTCAAGCAATTTGATAGAGTTTTTTACATTTAATCCGCCAAGCCGTTTTGCGATCTTATTAATAGAGTTAACCAATAACTCTTTATCACAGTTTGCGTATCCTGTTACTAAATGTTTTGCTCTTTCTTCTTTGGGAATATCTATAAAATAAAGTTTAGCATTTCTCATTTGCTCAAAAAACTGAATAGGTATCAGTATCCTTCCAATTTTGTGTGATTCATCTTCAACCCAGATTGGTTTATTCAAATTAAGACTAATTAATTCTTTATGCAGATTGTTTTCAAATTGCTCCCAGGAAGGCTGTTCAAGCTGTCCTATTCCGCCAAAGACCGATCCTTTATGGTTTGCAAGACCTTCAAGATCGAGGATCTGATGACCAAGTTCCTTTAATTGATCTAATATATAAGTTTTGCCGCTTCCGGTATAGCCACCCAAAACTTTAAGATTTACGGGAATTGACAGATTTTCTAAAACAAGATTTCTATAAGATTTATATCCTCCAATTACCTGCTTTACATCGCTAAATCCATTATCAGATAAATGCCGGGCAAATGCCAGACTGCGCATTCCTCCGCGCCAGCAATGAACTATTACTTTTCCATCAGGTGCTATTTTTAATGAGCTCTTTATATAATGGTCTAATTTTGGGTTCACATATTTATAACCCAGTTCTACTGCTTTTTCCTTTGATTCCTGCTTATAAACTGTTCCAATATGCGCTCTTTCATCATTAGAAAACAGCGGTATATTTACCGCAGAAGGGATATGACCTTTCTCAAATTCACCCGGCGAACGAACATCAATAATGGGCAGGTTAAGTGAAAGTGCTTCTTCTATTTTTATTTCTGAAACCATATAAGCTTTATAATTGAATGTTATTTTAAAATTACTGTTAAATTATTTTTCGGAATCTTATATAAATCAGTTTTATTATTTCACAATAATAGCATCTTTAATTTTTAATACTATTACAAACGCACAAATAATAAAATAAAGTTTTTTATTACGATGCAAAAATATTCAAAATTAGGGAGAATTGAAACGACGTTTATCTTATAAAACTTTTCAACAACTGATTATTACTCTTTTTGATAGCTATTTTGGAAAGAAGTTTCCGGTTCTTATTTTTAAAGCCTTAAGGCAATATTATAATTGCCCTATTTAAAAATAATCGTCTTCTTATTTTTTCATGATTATTTTTTCTATTCTATTTATAATTTCCATACAGGCTCTTCCATTATGATATGGACCTTTCCATTCGGACACTTTGTGAACCGACGTATCAATTTTCTTATCTGGCAAAACCTTATAATGCCACTCACCTTCAATTTTATCAACAAGATATTTATTTGCAAACTCCCAGCATTTAAGCGATGCTTCTAAATATTTTTCATTATTAGTAATCTGATATGAATTTAAGAATCCAATTACAGCTTCAGCTTGTGGCCACCAGTCGGTGTAATCATGCAGTTTTCCATTGTTATCTATTTCGTATAAAATATTGCCATCTTCTTTAATAGCACCGGACAAAATTACATCGCTAATCTTTATTGCTGTATTTTCAATTTTTGAAATTAAACTCTTGTCGCCAATTACTTCGGCAGCTTCGCACAATAACCATGCAGCTTCAATATCGTGCCCATACGAAACTGCTTTTGACCGTCTGTTCCAAAGTTCATCAAAGAACAAGATTAGATGCTGTGTTTCCGAATTTATTATATGATCGGTAAAATTATTTATCAGCTGAATTATTTTTTCTTTAAGAACCGGATTTTTCCAGTATCTATAAAGGTTTGTATAGGCTTCAATAATATGCAGATGATTATTCATCGATTTCTGCTCGTTCATATCAACTTCGCTTAAACGAACATCATTTGCCAATTTCCAATTGCGGTATGAAACTTCAAAATAACCAGTGTTTATTTTATCATAATTGTGTTCTTCAATTTTATGAAAAAGTTCAATTGCTTTTTTTAACACAGCTTCATTTTTAGTAATGTTAAAGTATTCGGCTAACCCATAAATTGTAAACGCTTGCCCATATATCTTTTTACAGTCATCAATAGGATTTCCCATGGAATCTAGCATCCAGTAAAAACCGCCATATACTTTATCCTCAAACTTGTCCATTAGATAATTGTAAGCTCTGTCCGCAATTTTCGAATACTCTCCTCCCGGATACTTCGCAGCAGCATTAGAAAATGTCCAGAGAATTCTAGAATTTAGAATTAATCCTTTTGGAGAATCTTTCTCAACTATTCCATTATCCGTAATTCGTCCGTAAAATCCCCCGTTGTCATTATCCTGAGTATTGTTTATCCAGTAGGATAAAATATTATTCTCCAGAATATCACTGGCTGAGGCTTTAAATTTTTCAAGTACTTTTATTTCCATAATCTCAAAATCTATTTTTCAATATTTGTCAACTCTTCGTATTCTATTTTTGTACAACGCTGCCGTTTGCCGTATTTACAACAGCCTTACACTCCCAAGATGGTCAGTTATAAATGTGTAAGCGCCGTAACCTTTTATCCATATTCTTAAAAAGTACACAGGTTATATTTGAATATTTTAAATTACATTTTACCAAATAAATTTAAGTTCTCATTATTTTAAAACCTTCATAATTCCAATTATACTGATAATTAATTCTTAATATGAAACTCCAGCTTCAATACAATTACAGGCAATATTAACTGAATATTTAAACATAAATAATGCCACAAAAAAGCCAGCTATTTTTAACAATAGCGGGCTTTTAATTAATGTTTTTTTATCAATTTAATAAAACTTTATTATTCTAATAAACTCTTTAAAATATTATTGCCCAATGGACTTCATTTTTATAGCATTTTTTTATGGTGTTAAATTAGCTTTATCATAAGATTATTCGAAGAATAATTTGTAATACAGTTATATATTCAAGTTCTATTAATGACCCTGGTAAAACCCCTAATTATATTAGCTGATCTGGCTGATTAGAAAAAAAATAAGATTGAGATTAAGGTTAATTAATTATCACATCATCAAATACAATATCCTCGGTAAAATTGATTTCAAAATCTATTTCAGCTTTAATAATATTAGAGTTTTTCAAATAAACCCTTTTGATGTTTTCTGATTCAACACCAATAATTTTAAAAGCTGTTCCTTCAACTTTACTGCAATTAATATTGCTCACATAAAAATCATTAAACTTAGTAGGATAATTGTTGCCTCTATACCAATTTCAGACTTATTATTCTGTGCTAATGTTTGTACAAATAAATATTTTAAGAAATGAATTGTCTGGAAAAGGTTGCTACAAATTATTTTTGTGATTGACTAAAGCTATTATTTATTCAACAAGTTTCTTTTTTTTCTTTAGAACTCTAATAATCAGATATAAAACTAATGCTATCAGAAAATAAATTGCGAATTGTATAGCTGTAATAAATGATTGAAATAATAGTGACAGCAACATGCCTGAAACATATAAAAAGGTTGAACCATATTCCTTTTTTATCACTCTTATAAAATTGAATTTATATCCTTTATGAAATGAACAAAGCTTTGATAATTTTGGAAATAACGCATTGGAATCCTTTTTATATTCAGGATACTCGACAGGGAATTTAGATATTAAGAAATTTTCTTCGGCACTGATTATTGCAATATAAAAAAGACAAAAGAGTGGAAACATTACAACTAAGAAAAACAAGGAGTTTGTAAAAAAAGCAAAACCCAGTATTAATAGAATATTTCCTAAGTACATCGGATTTCTACAAACACTATAAACGCCTTCTGTAACAAGCTTTTCAGCATGTATCTTTCTATTTTTACCGCCCCGTACTATATATACAAAGCCGATAGTGCCTGCTCTGATAATCATTCCTAAAAAAATAATTATTGCCCCAATTATTAAAGCAGTACTGCTGTTGTTAATTACTTGGGGAGCCGGAATAAATAGCGTAGCGTAAAAAAATATGAACAAAAAATTTCGGTAGTGAAATACCCAGTTTCCAAGTTTAATCAGCATAGATAATAGTTCTCTTTTAAAATTATTTAATTGCTACAATACCGGTGAAATTATACCACTTAAAAAAAGTTTCGCACTCAGCAAAACCGGCTTCAAATATCATATCAATATTTTCACTTAGTTTAAATGGGACTAAAATATTTTCAAGCGCCTCACGCTTTTGTGCAATCTCCATATCATTGTAATTATTACGTCTTTTGAAATCATAGTAATACTCAATGAATTCACGATTGAACTGATTTTTCTCGCCAATAACTTTTTCTACTAAAATTAAACAGCCGCCAGGATTTAACTGACTATAAATTGAATTAATAAGTTTAGCTCTGTTAAGCGGTCTTACAAACTGCAGTGTTAAACATAGTACTACAACTGAAGCATTTTCAATTATAACTTCTTTATTCAGATCAAAATTCTTTAATGCAAATGGATTTTCAATTTTATGTTCATTTAAATTCTTTTCACAACTTTCAAGCATCTGCGGAGACTCATCAACACCAACAAGTTTAACCGATTTGTCAATTTTTGAACTTAACGATAAAAAGTTAGTACCCGTTGAACAACCTAAATCATACAGCGAAGTGTTTGGCTTAGCATGTGTTCCGGCAATCTCAGCCATCATTCTATGAATTTCTAAGTAGAATGGAACAGAACGTGAAACCATATCATCAAATACATTTACTACATCAGAATTAAATTGAAAATCTGAAACATGTTCAGCTTTTTCTTTGAAAATATTATCAGTACTCATAAATATTATTCCTGAAATATAAAAATTTTATACAGAGTTTAATTTTAAACAATTCAAATTTAGCAATTATAGTTTTAATTATACAACCCTTTATAAAATATTCCATTTAATAAAGCTTTAATATTATTATTTCCCCATATCTTTATAAAGAAAATCATTATTTTTACGATAATAGCAATTGAACTTCTGAGTTGTATGCGGGAATTATAATATTTCAATTAAACCGGACTCAATAAAAAATTATAAATAGATGCTCAATAAATTCATTGAAAATAGAGTCGTAAAAAACATTCTCCTTATGCTGGGATTTGGTCTCCTTTCATATGTACTTGGAGAAATAAAGTTTGTTATGCCGGGTGTTGAAGGCGGCACAACTGATCTGCGTGAGGTCGGATTTTTATTAGGTATTTTCTATTTGCCGCATTGGATCTACTTCATAGGAATTTCTTTAATAACTTCAATTGCTACGCCCTCTGATGGTTCATATATTACAACAGTAATAATGCATATTGGATCAGCTATTTTCATTTATTATTTATATCATTCCTTAATTAAAAAAATTAAGAATGATGTTCTATCAGTTATAACATGGGTTGTAGGAGTACTGCTGAATTATTATGTAATTCTAATGCCTATTTTGGTGGTTTTATATAAACTGCTGGAAATTATAAAGGAAACTTCATTCCTCGATGCTTATTTAATTATTATTGAATCTGCCAAATATGAAGTCTTTACAACTACAATAGTAACTTCACTGTTCCTTGTTTCCTACAAGATGCAGAGACGACTTCGTCAAAATAATCTACAGTTAATGGAAACAAAAAAGAAAGCGGAAAAAAGTGATAATTTAAAAACTGAATTTCTGATGCAGATGTCCCACGAAATTAGAACTCCTCTTAATTCCATACTAAGTTTTTCCAGTTTATTAAAAATGTCAATAAACAATAATGAAAAAGATGTTGAAGAATGTTTTAACTCGATAGAAACTTCAGGAAAACGAATTATAAGAACAGTTGAACTTATACTTAATATGTCGCAAATGAAAACTGATACTTATGAGATGAAATTAAAATACATTGATCTTAAGAAAAACATTCTAAACGATGTTATTAATGAATACAAACCAGTTGCTCTTCAAAAGAATATTGATCTGTCATTCCATTGTAATACTGAAAATACTGAGTTGTTTCTGGATGAATATTCTACCCGACAAATATTTCTTCACCTGCTTGATAACGCCACAAAATATACCGACAAAGGATTTATTGAAGTAATATTAAGAGAAAATGAAACCGGATTATCTGTATCTATAAAAGATTCAGGCATTGGAATATCTGATGAATATCTGCCATTTTTATTTGACCCTTTTATACAAGAAGAGCAGGGTTATACAAGAAGTTACGATGGTTGCGGACTTGGATTAAGTTTAGTTAAAAAATGTTGCGACATAAATAATGCGTTAATTGATGTAGAAACCGAGAAAAACAAAGGCACTACAATTACCCTGAATTTCCGGACAAAAAAGCCCTCAAAATAAATAATATCATTTATTGTTTTATAAAATAGAGCTATTCTTTTATTAAATTAAAATCCTTCAATAAATTAATCAATTTTTTCTTTTCAATTGGCTTAGTTAAATAAGCATCACAAACACCGTTATGGTAAGCTTTCATAACATCCTTAGGGTCGCTAAGCGCGGTTGTCATTATTACTTTAGATCGTTTCCTTGGTTTAACCGACAATAATTCTTCGTGCTCACGAATTAATTTCAGAGCATCCTGACCGTCCATTCCCGGCATCATAATATCCATACATATTAATTCATACGGACTATCGGAATCATAAGATATTTTTACGGCTTCAACTGCTTCTTCACCGTTAACCGCTATGTCGCAATCGCCGTATTTTTCTAGAAAAGTCTTAATAACCAGTCTGCTTGCAAAGTCGTCTTCAACAATTAATATTTTCATGTTTATTCCTCATCCTATAATTTTTCTTCGTTTAACGGAATTGTAAAATAAAAAGTACTTCCGGCTCCTTCTATACTATCAACCCAAATTCTTCCGTCCAGTAAATGTACAATCTGTTTACTTATTGCAAGCCCTAATCCGGTTCCATCATATTTGCGGGTATAGGTATTATCAACTTGTTCAAAACTATTAAAGATAGAATTAAAAAACTCTTTTTTAATTCCAATACCAGTATCTTTAACCGCAAATAAAAATTCACTTTTATTTTGCCCGCTAGAAAAATCGAGACTTATAGATATAGCTCCCTTCTCTGTAAATTTGATACTGTTGCCAACTAGATTAATTAATATCTGCTTTAGTTTTATTGAGTCAGTTGAAATATTATCCGGCACATTTTCGCTTATGCTGATGTTTAGTTCTAAACCTTTCAAAGCTACAATTGGTCTCTGATATTGAACAAAATCATTAATAAAATTCTTAACATTAAAACTTTGAATATACGTTTCCAGACTACCCGATTCTATTTTTGACAGATCAAGTATAGAGTTTATAATAGCCAAAAGAGAATTTGCAGAGTTCTTCTGTACAGATAAAAACATCTTCTGTTCTTTAGTCGGATTCGAATCGAGCAGTACTTCAGTCATACCTAAAACACCATTAAGCGGAGTTCTTAGTTCATGACTCATGTTAGATAAAAAAGAGCTTTTAGCTTCGCTGGCTTTCTGAGCTTCAATCATAGCTTCACGCATCTTCTCTTCACTTAATTTTCTTTCAGTTATATCAAGCCCCATCCCCAGAAAACCAGCAACTTTTCCGTTCAAGCCCTCGAACGGCTTAAAATAAAAATATATCCACTTATACTTATTGTCTTTATCTTTTAATCTTATTTCGGTATGGAATTCTGTTAATCTATCAAAATTTTCATTAAACAGTTTATAGAATTGATCAAAATCATCTTTATGAATTAGGCTGAACCAATTGATATGTATATTTTCATGAATTTCCGTTCCGGTAAAACTGAGCCATGAATTATTAAAATAATTAAATAATCCTTCGTTATTAGTACGGCAAATTAATGCGGGAAACTCTTCAAATATTTTCAAATAAACATTGGAAGATTCAATGGCTCTCTCTTCAAGCTCCCTTTTATCGGTTGCATCTTTAATTATATAAAGGGTAAAATTGTTTTTTTCATCTATCGAAATTGTTTTTCGTTTCTCCAGAATTGAAATATTATCACCATTATTGAGCTGAATAATTTTTTCATCAATTCCGTTTTTCACTTTTAAAAGTGATGTGAAATTTCTGATTAAATGAGAACTATCGTAATCTGAAACATGATTATAAATATCACTTAATTTTGTTCCTATAATATTATCCCTATTTATTAGCAACAGATTTATTGCCTGCTTATTTACATAAATTACTTCCTGGCAGTTATTTGCAATAATTATAGCATCATCCATTAAATCAAGGGATTGGGCTAATACAAGTTCATATTCAATATTTTTAATATTCAGCATAATTCAATTAACAATGTTTTAAAACTTCGTAGGCAATATTATTTAGATGAAGAACCTTCATAGCCGCATCTAATTCAATGGCTTCACGCGGCATTCCAAAAACTACACAGGATTCCTCATTCTGAGCTATGGTATAAACTCCGGATTCCTTCATCTCTTTCATTCCTTTAGCTCCATCGTCTCCCATGCCAGTCATTATTACGCCAACTGCATTACGTCCGGCATATCTGGCAGTGGATCTAAACAATACATCAACCGAAGGTCTGTGTCTGCTTACTAATGGACCATCTTTAACTTCAACAAAATATCTTGCACCGCTTCTTTTAACAAGCATATGTTTATTTCCCGGAGCAATTAAAGCTGTCCCGCGTACAATTGTGTCTCCGTTTTCGGCCTCTTTAACAGAAACTTTGCATTGTGAATCCAGCCTTTGCGCAAAGGATCTTGTGAAATTTTCCGGCATATGCTGAACTATAGCTACACCTGGAGAATCAAGAGGCAAACTTTGCAAGAATACTTTTAGCGCATCAGTCCCACCGGTTGAAGCACCAACAACAACAATCTTCTCTGTAGTTTCTATCATTGCATTCGAAGTCGGTTTTCTCAACACAACATCTGCCGAATACTTGGGCTCAATTTTCATTTCTGAAAATTTCTTAATCCTTGCTTTTGCGGCAGCTTTTACTGTATCACAAATTGTAACTCTCGATTCTTCTAAGAACTGCTTTGTTCCAAGTTTTGGTTTCTGAATAATTTCGATAGCACCCAGTTCCAGAGCACGTAAAGCTGTATCGGAACCTTTAACTGTAAGACTGGAGCACATCACAACCGGAATTGGTTTTTGCGACATTATTTTCTTTAAAAATGTTAACCCATCCATTTTGGGCATCTCAACATCAAGAGTTATAACATCCGGCAATTCTACACTCATTTTTTTTGCGGCAATATAGGGATCAGATGCGGTTGACATAACTTCCAGTTCCGGATCGCTGGCAATAATATCGGCCAGTGTCTGCCTCACTATTGATGAATCATCTATAATTAATACTTTAATTTTTGACATATAATTAGTCCTTCAATAATTTAATGAGGAATCCTTTTTAACAATACTACCCCATCCGAAACATCAAAAATAATTTTTCTCCCATCCGAACCGCCAATATCAGTCGACTTAAGATTAAGCCTAAATTCCTTTAATATTTTTCTTGCTGTTTCAATGTTATTTTTACCTACATTAAAAATTCTTTTATCCCCGGCAGCTCTTAATAAATAATTTGCGCCGCCAAACATTTTAACTTCCAATTTTCTTATATCAATATTTTTTGATTCAAACCATTCAATCATCTTGTAAATAGAACTATCAACATATTTAAATACTAACGGAGAATTGATATTCAGATTTAATTTTAGGTCAGGACATATTGGAAGAGACGCATGGCAAATGGCTCCGGCTCTATCATGTTCACAATACATTGTTATAGCTATACATGATCCAAGTACAGTTGTAATTCTCCCGTTATTTAGCTGTGTCATTAAAGCATTATCCGGATGAAGGAATTTATCGTTTTTATTCTTTACATACTGCATTACAATTTTCTATAAATTGTTGATTGAATTCTTTCCAGCGGTGCTTTAATTCCGTTTAAACTTTCAGCGTGGCCTAATAATAAGTATCCTCCTTTGTTAAGATACTTGCACATAGTATTTACTATTTTTTCTTTTGTCGGGTTATCAAAATAAATTAGAACATTTCTACAAAATATTATGTCTTGTATATCCTCAATGTTATAACTATCGTGAATAAGATTTTGCCTGAAAAACTTAACTAACTTTCTAATTTCCGGTACAATACGATATAATCCCTGCTGATTATTTTTTCCTTTAAGTAAATATTTTCTTTTAAATACAGCAGGTATCGGATCAATTTTTTCTTTTTCATAAACTGCCAGAGCAGCCTTTTTTAATACACGTGTTGAAATATCGGAGGAAATAAATTCAAAATTAAATGAGGGATTAGCTGTCTGAAACTCATTTAGATAAAACGCTATTGTATAAGGCTCTTCTCCGGATGAACTTGCCGCGCACCATATTCTAAGCTTATTGTCTCTGCCAATACCTTTTCCAAATAAAGTTGGGAGCAGATCATTTTGTAAAACCTGAAAATGTTGTTCCTCCCTAAAAAAATCAGTTTTATTAGTAGAAATCAGATCAATAAGAATCCTTGTTTCTTCCTTCTGACCTTCAAAACTTAAAACATAGTTTATATAGTCGCGAAAAGAATTGAACTCTAACAGTTTAATTCTTTTGCGCAACCTGCTTTCTACCATCGTTTTTTTATCGCCCGATAGATTTATTCCGCATATATTTTTTATATGATTACTCAGTTTAGAAAACTGAGTAATCGTCATTTCATTTTCATAAATCTTCGAGCGTTCAATAACCATAATATACCTTCATGAACAAACTACTTTTCAGCAACTTCATTATTTTCAGTTAACTCTTGTACAAAATTTATTTCATCAATAGAAAAAGCTTTATCAATATTTAGAATCATCAAAAAATCTTCATCCTTTTTCCCGATTCCATATAAATAATCTACATTAAATTTTGTACCAAGCTTAGGTGCAGGATCAATTTGATCAGGCTCCAATTCAAAAACTTCGCGTACAGAATCGGCCAATGCGCCAATTACAAGAAATTCGCCTTCTACATCAATCTCCAGCACAATTATACAAGTATCTATTGTTGCCTCAACTTCTTCCATTCCAAATTTTAATCTAAAATCTATTACCGGAACTACATTGCCGCGCAGATTTATTACACCTTTCATATATTTTGGTGTCTGGGGTACTCTTGTTATTTTTGTTAAATCTAACACTTCCCTCACCTTTCCAACATCAACAGCAAACAATTCCTCTTCTAATGTGAAAGTCAGATATGGTCTGACTTCATTTATTTCAGCTACACTCATTTTATCTCCAATTATAATTTTCAGAAATAATACGGGATAGAATCTATCCCGCTTATAAATCTAATTTATCAATAATGTTTAGAACTTTTCAAAATCTTTATCCAGATTATCGTCACCGCCCATATCCAGTTCATAACCGGCATCAGTAGCTGTTTCAGAAATCTGTTTTAGACTTTCTTTTCTTCGTTCAATTGGTTTAGCTGAAGCAGTTCTTAGTTTTTTACTTCTCCCGTTACCGCCTTCAATTTGAAAGAAATCTATATTCTCAATTAAATCTTCAGATAGATTTGTTAATCCTCTGGCAGTTGACGCAAGCTCTTCTGAGGCCGACGCATTCTGCTGAATTACTTTATCTAATTCTTGTATTGCCTGATTTATCTGATTTGCACCAGTATTTTGCTCATTACTAGCAGCCGTAATTCCCTGAACAAGTTCAGATGTTTTTTGAATATCAGGAACAAGTTTAGAAAGCATTTCGCCCGCATTTTCGGCAACCTCAACACTTGATGCTGAAAGTTTATTGATTTCACCGGCAGCTTCCTGACTTCTGTCAGCCAGCTTTCTAACTTCAGAAGCAACAACAGCAAATCCTTTACCATGCTCACCCGCTCTGGCAGCTTCAATTGAAGCATTAAGTGAAAGAAGGTTTGTCTGTCTTGCAATTTCTTCAATTATCTTAATTTTTCCTGCAATTTCGCGCATTGCGGAAACTGTTTTCTCAACTGCCGCTTGTCCTATTTGCGCGTTTTCTGCCGACTGCAACGCAATTTTTTCAGTTTGGGAAGCATTATCAGCATTTTGTTTAATGTTAGAAGACATTTCTTCCATCGATGAAGAAGCTTCTTCCGCAGCAGCTGCCTGCTTACTTGCACCGCCGGAAATCTGCTCACTGCTTGCACTTAACTGTGTACTGCCGGATGAAACATTATCCGCCGCGTCTTTTACATTAGCAACAACTTCTGTTATACTAGAAATCATTTCAGCAAGAGCCAGCATCAGTCCGTCTTTTGTTGACCGTGCTTCAACTTTCACTGTTAGATCACCAGTTGCAATTTGCTCTGTTACTTTAATAATTTCTTCCAAAGCTTCTTTAGAATTCATTACCGCCGCCGCAATTGCGTCAAATATTTTTTGAGTTTCGGAAGTATCTCTGTCACCTTGCTCAGTTGTTAAATTAAACGTCATATCTCCAACAGCTAACATTTCTAATGTCTGTGTAAGCTTTTGTACTTCTATATTTTGATATTCTTTTATTTTATCAGCCTTTTTCATAACAGTTTTAATTGCTGTCTGATCTGTAACAACTTCAAGAGCTCCGGTAATATTACCTTTTCTGTCTTTTGTAGGAACAGCGTTATACGCTATTTCTAAATTATTATTACCTGGTTTAGCGTAAGTTTCACTTGAAGATTTTTGGCTGCTTGCAATTGCTCTGCTGCACGCACATTTTTCTGTATTACAATCACCGGTTTTGAAATGGTTATAACACTTTGTACCTATTAATTGCTCTGGAGATTTTCCGCCAATTTCGGCACCTACATTGTTCATATAGTTAATATTATAATCTTTATCAATTAACATAACCGGAGTTGGTATAGAATTAATGAAACCGACAAATGAATCGAGTGTATTATTTACACCACTTACTATTTCTCTAAAATCGCCTTCGTGTTTGGCTGCGTCAGCTCGTTTTGTAAGTTGTCCTTTTTCAACCGCGCCTGCTAACATATCAGCATCATCAACTAATGCCTTAACAGAATCGATACAAAGATTCAGATTATTTTTGATTTCGTTGAAATCGCCTTTATAATTATCTGTAATTCTTGGAGGTATATCGCCTTTGGAAATTCTGTCAATATATTCGGCCGCAACATTTAGAGGTCCTATTACAGCGTCTAAAGTATCATTAATACCCTGAATAATATCATTATAAACACCCTCGAAGTTTGAAGTATCACCACGGCTGTCTAGCTTACCATTTTTAGCATAGTCAATAAGTTTTTCAGTTTCATTATCAAGCGCGCCTAATTTCTCCCTTACTAATTCATAAGAATCAATTCCGCCCTGTGCCAAAGTAATCATTTCATCAACTGAGTTTGCCATATCCCCAAGTTCATCCTTAGAAGTAAACCGAAGATGTTTGGTAGCCTTTTCAACTTTGGCATTCAGATCTCCTTTAGACATAGCAACTAAACCGTTACCCAGATTAGTTATACAAACACTCTGAAGCTGTTTTACCCTTTCAGCAATTGTTAAAATTGGGGCTGTAAGATTTTTGGCAATCCAAAACGCCGCTAAAACACCTATTAATAAAGCTGCCAGACTCGCAAAAATCACAATTAAATTACCGGTCGCGTTTTGGGCTTGTACTGCCGGACCAATTATGTCCTGTTGTGCTTTTAAGCCTAATTTTATTTGTTCCACATCGTCAGCAATTTTAGGACCAATTTTATCGAGTTTATTATCTATAATATCATTTCTTTCTTTTATAAGCTCTACTAATCTTTCAAAGTTCTTTTTGTAATTATTTACACTTGTTGTTATTTGGTTAGAATTAAGTCTTTGCACATAACTGTGCACTTCATCAAATTCATCAAAGACTCTGTTTTTACTAGCTTCCGAATTATCTTCCATAAATTTAACCGCGTATAATCTGGCTAGCAGCATATGTATACTTGCGTTACCGGCAACAGAACTACCTGCGTTCATTCTGGGCAATAATTGTTCGACTACTTCTACACCAAGGTTCGCTAAAACAACATTTACCAGTTTATCACGTTCTTTTCTAAACTCCGCAACTTTGTCAAAATTTTCGTGATATTCCTCTGAAAGAGTATTTACTTCGTTTAATGCTTTTTCATATTCTGTACCTTTTAATTCTTCCACACTATTATGAAGAATATCATCAAAAGCTTTAAAACGTTCGCCAAAGTCTTCAAGAGATTTTTCCGAACCTGTATCATTAAAATTCTTTACCTGAAGCCTTGCTTCCAAAAGATTTGCCTGAACCCTTCCAAGCGTATTTGTACTAATAGCCGTACTGCGATAATCCGAGAAACCGGAATCAGCACTGGAAATTGTATAGTAGGACACAGCTGATACAATAACAAGCAGGACCAGAACTAACGAAAACCCACTCAGGATTTTGTTTTTGATTTTTAGGTTGTCAAAAAACTGCTTCATTTTCACTCTCCTTATTATTAAAAAAATAATTTACTCTAGACTGTTTCTTTATTTGTAATCATACTCGAATTCAGTTTATTCATAGAATTCAATAATATTTTATCAACATTTTCTGTTATAATATTGCCATGACCCGGATAAATTATATTTACACCTTTTTTAGCCAACGCTTCAAAATTATTAACAAATAGCTGTGAAAAACTTCCGTCACTATTTTTTATATCAAAATTTGTATCTCCGGAAAACAAAACTTTGTGTTCATGATTATAAAGCACTATGGAATCGTATGAATGGGACGGCATATGGTAAACAGTAAAGTATTCATCGCCTATTTTTACCTGCGACTGATCCTCAACAGTTTTAGTAACATACACTGCGTTATTAAAGCCAATCACTTCCGGTTTATATTTTTTAATAATATACTTCAGACCGCCTGTATGATCGAAGTGATTATGAGTAAGGATAACCTTATCAACTGATTTTTTACCAACACCTGTATAAATTTCATCCAGCGATTTCATTATGTAATCATCAATACCTGTATCAATAAGAACATTTCTGTCTTCAATAGTTGCCCAGTTACCTAACGCCAGATAGACATTAGAAGAGTATAACCCGGGATTTGTATTTAACTTAAAAACCCGCATTACACATTAACCTTCTTAAAAACCTGACCGTTCGGGATTAATCTTTCGAACAGATGTTCAATTTCCTGAGGAATTTTTTGTGTCTGTTCTGTAGCAAAAACTCCGTTTGTATCTAAAGAATTATGAAACATTTTTATAACTTCAATTCGTTCTTCATAATTAAAATGGAGAAGTACATTTTTACATATTATTAAATTGAAATTTGAATCGACTGGTTTTAAGGTTAAAAGATCATGTTTAACAAACTTCAGTTTAAGCCTTATTTCATCAACTATTTTATACTTATCTTCATCAGAGTTAACTTTAGTAAAATACTTCTCGAACAACTCTTTTGGAATTCGTCCCAATTCAGTTTGCGAATAAACTCCGTCGCTAATTATTTTATCGAACAAATTACTTCCGTCAATATCGGAAGCAGTTATCGATACATTCTTAAATGCGAATTTTCCCATTTGTTCGGCTAAAATTATCGCAAGTGAATATGGTTCCGGTCCCATAGCGCATCCGGCATCCCATATTTTTATTTTGCTTTTGCCAACTACATTTGGCAGTAATTGTTTAACACCATTTTCAAGTGTATTTATATCTCTAAAGAAAAAAGTAAATGCCATTATTACACCTTACAAAAAATTTCGTTTTCTTTAACTTCCTGATCCTGCGATAGTTTTATAATATCTAAAATCAGCGCTACTGTACCATCGCCCAATATAGTCGCGCCGGAAACTCCTTCAACATTCTCAAAAGCTTTTCCCAGTTTTTTAATTACCGTCTGACGCTGACCCACAACCTCGTCAACTACAAATCCAATACGTGTGTTATCTATATTAGCAATTACAACCTGTTCTATCTCCGGTTTAATGCCTTTAATATCGAACTGTTCACGAAGCCTTATATATGGCACTATTTCTTCACGTATGTTAACAATGTGCCGTCCATTATGCCTTGCTACAATTTCGTCAGACAGCTCAATACATTCTTCAACCGCTGTTAGCGGAAGAACAAAAAATTCTTCACCAACATCAACTAAAAGACCGTCAATAATGGCTAAAGTAAGAGGCAGCTTCAGAAATATGGATGTTCCCTTACCTTCTACACTTTCAACTGTAACAGATCCTCTAAGGCTTTCTATAGACGTTTTAACTACATCCATTCCTACACCTCTACCAGATACATTTGAAACTGTTTGCGCTGTTGAAAAACCGGCATGAAATATTAGATTAAATAATTCTTGATCTGATAGTTCTGCCCCAGTTGGAATAATTTCGTTTTTTATGGCTTTATTTAATATTGCTTCTCTGTTTAATCCTTTTCCATCGTCCTTAATTTCGATAATAACATTACCGCCCGACTGTGTAGCATTTAAAGTAACTGTCCCTTTGGGATTCTTTCCTTTACTAACTCTTTCAGAAGGAATTTCAATTCCATGATCAACAGAGTTTCTAATGATATGTACCAGTGGGTCGTTTAATTTTTCTAAGACAGTTTTATCAAGCTCTGTATCACCGCCAAAAGTTACAAGTTCAACTTCTTTATCAAGATCGTTGCAAAGATCTCTAACCAACCTTTTGAATCTTGAGAAAGTACTTCCAATCTGCAACATTCTAATATTTAGTGTGCTGTCTCTTAGTTCTCCTGTTAATCTTTCTATTTGTTCAGCAAGAGCAGTTAATTCAGCATCATGATTTTTATCTGCCATCTGATTTAAGCCGGCCTGAACTATTACAAGTTCGCCTACCAGATTAACAAGTTCGTCCAGTTTATCGGAACTTACTCTAATACTGCTTCCCGCGGCTTCTTTAGATGATGATGGTGTGGATGGCTGTTTCTGCTTTACAGTTTTTATTTTTTCAATTGAAGTTGTTTTTTCTTCAATTATCTTTTTAATAGTCCTCAGATCGGCATTAAAGTTACCTTTAATACTTTCGCAAATATTATTTATAATTTCTTCATCTTCCGGCAGATCGGAGTCTTTAACTTTATCTATAGATAACTCGCATGAATCTTCAACAAAGATAAATACATCTTTAATATCATCCGCAGCTTTATTTGTAGATATTAATATTTTCCAATTAGTATAATTTTTATCAGGCTCAATTTCTTTTAAATCGGGCAGATTTTCGAAGTTGCCAATAACAACACATTTGCCTAAAGTATTTAGTTCTTCAATTAAAAGTGCCGGATCGGTTCCGGTCATAAAAATTTCTTCTTCCGGTTTTAGATCAATTAAATATGTAACCAGTTTATCGGTGCCTGCCTTAACTTCATCTTTTTCTTCAGAAGTATTTTTATCTTCTTCAACACTGCTAACTTCGCCTAATATTCTTTTGAACTCTGTAATAATGCGTTCACTTTCATCTTCATTAATATCCTTACCCGAAGCTTCGCCAAATAACATTAGCTCAATTTGATCCTTTGCTGAAAGAGTTAAATTGATTATCTCTTTATTAATATATAAATCGCCGTTTCGTATAAAGTCGTAAACCGATTCTATATCATGAGTAAACATTGAAACATCTTCGCGCCCAAACATACCGCTGGAACCTTTTATTGTGTGCATAGCTCTAAATGCTCTATCCAGCAAATCATTGTCCTCAGAGTTATCTTCCAGCTCTATTAGTGTGTTTTCCAACTCAACTAACAGTTCTCTTGCTTCTTCTAAAAATACTTGAAAATGACGATCCATCATCTTAGAACCTTTTTAATTATTGTTAATAATTGTTCCGGTTTAAATGGTTTTATAATCCAGCCTGTAGCCCCGGCTTTTTTGCCATCAAGCTTGCGTGATTCCTGCGATTCTGTTGTAAGCATTATTAGCGGCGCAAATTTATACGCGGGATTTTGTCTCAGATTCTTGATCAGTGTAATACCATCCATGTTGGGCATATTAAGATCAATAAACATCATATCAACTTTTTGAGTTTTAATTTTACTTAAAGCATCAACGCCGTCTTTTGCTTCAAGAACATTATAACCAGCAGACTTTAAGGTAAAAGACACCATTTGTCTAATGCTCATCGAATCATCCACCGTCATTATTGTTTTTGACATAACTTTCCCTTATTAATCAATTTATATTATTTATTTTATCATACTCTATATTTAATCCTAAATCGGAAAATGATTTAGATAACAAATTATTTTCATCTTCAATAGTTTTCTCAATATCAGTTCCTTTGTTTATGAACATTGAATAAATGAGGAGACAACAGGAAACATGTATTGGCTGTTCAGTTTTTACTAATAGTTTTATATTGCCTTTCTTTTCTAAGGCGGCAACAAATACTTCTTTTAATTCAGCTCCGTCCGCAACTCCCGAAGGATCTGTAATTGTTACAACTGAATTTCCATTGTTTTCATCATATTCAATCATTTTAATTCCCTATTAAAAAAGTTCAATGTTATCATCTTCAAGATCATCACTAACATTTGATTTAGATGTACTTCCAGAAAGTGAGTGTTCATGAATTTGTCTTTCGCTATCCATTGTAAATTTTATATCCAGATTTTTAACTTCATCCACTATCTCTTTTTGTAAATAGTTATCTACATACGGAGAAACATTCATTCTGGCATTTTCCAGCTTCTTCGAAATCATATTTGTTTTACTCTCAAATAAATCGCCAACGCTTATACTTTTAATTACATCTATTAAATCTTTATGATACTCGTTATTTGTATGTTCATACTTTGCTGTATTATGTTCAATGTTTTCGTTAGTTGTTATCAGCCTTCTAAAATAATCGGATAAATTATTTGTAATATTTGAAACAATATTTTTTGTTGAGTTGGAATCAGTATGATCAGATTCAATTTTAATACCGTTAGCGTGTTCAGCAACATTGCTTAATATTCTTTCGAATAAGCGGACCTGTTTTTGAGATTCACTTGATAAGCTCTGAATATTATCGGCAATTACTCTTAAAGCATTCCCCTCGTTACCAATTCTGGATGCATGAATTAATCCGTTAAAAGCCAGTACTTTTATAGTTTCATCAAGTTTATCAATTTTTTTTAGCGCTACTATAATTTTGCTGACCAGATTTAATGTTTCTCTAATATCAACAGTAACCTTATAATGTATTTCTGCCGTTTCTGTTAATGATGAAGAAATTTCTTTAATCTGTTTTCCCGCTTCACTAAGAACATTTAAACTACCCGCGCTGTTATCTTTTAATCCGGCAGAATCATTTTTAATTTCAACCGAGTTTTGATAAATAGTATGTAAGCCGTCGTTTACATTTTGCACAGAATTTTGAATAGAATTGTTTGCGGCTAATAATTGGTCATTCTGCATATTTGTTAAAATTGAAATTCTTGTTGCCATATGAACATCAGTTTTTAGTCCCTCTTCATAAAGCTTTAAAATTTGCTCTTCTATTATTTCACTTACATGCTCAAGTTTTTGTCTCGCAAAATCGTGCGATTGCAATGATACAACTATGCTGCTTATACTATCAGAATTCTCTTTCATCCTTTCAGAATTTATCTGATTTAACTCCGAATACTTTTGCTGTTCTATCCAAAACTCGTTTAAGGCATTTTTTACAGGCTGAATTTTTTTGTGCGATGTTAAATATTCTTCATTTCTCAACTGATCAATTTCTATAAAAAGCCTGTCAATACGCTGCTGTATCTCTGTTATTAGTTTCTCAATATCAGAAAGCATTTCTTCGGCTGATGTTGCCAGATTATAAACATCGTTTGCCAATACTTCAAAAGTTTGCTGTTCTACTGATAGTCTGGCACTTTCAATTCTAATTGATACACTTAACAGATTTAAATGTTTTACAATTTTTTTGAATACTGAAAAAGGAGTTTTTATTTTATCGAAATCCTCAAGCACTTTGTCTAACAGAGTTTTATCAACATCAACTTTATCCATACTGAAAACAAAGTATGATTCGAGGTTCTTAAATTTTGTTCTAAGATCACCTATAATTGATCTTGTTTTTTCGCCCATTAAAAGTTCAGCATTTTGCAGCGCAAAATCAGCAACTTCATTAGCCTTATCGGAAATGCCAAACAATCTGGTTCCGGTTTCCAGAAAATCCTTTTCAGAATCTTCGGATAGACTTTTTATTTCACCGCAAACGGCATAAAGAGTTTTAACCGTTCGCTGTAATACTGATTTTATATTGCCCGACTGACTATTTTGCATTTCAAACCTAATTAGTCTTAAATTATTTTAATTTTCTTTAAAGCGTTTTCAATATCACCAGGTGTAATCGGTTTTTTTAAATACCACTCACATCCGTTATAGAAAGATGAAATAATATTGTTTTCCTGCCCTTTAACTGTTACCATTATAATTTTTAACGGTTCATATTTGAAACTGAAATTTTTCTCAAGCTGCCTTATTCTTTCAACAGTTTCAGTACCGTCTAAATTGGGCATTTCAATATCCATTGTACAAAGATCAAAAGGAGTACCGTTTTCATAAGCTTTTTTTACCAGATTTATGGAATCTAAACCGTTATCTACTAATTCTACACTTCCATACTTAGACATAATGGCTTTCATTTTAGCCAGACTTACATTGTCGTCATCAACAACAAGAACTCTCATTGTTTTTCTCCTATTACAAAATGGTACTGATTGTATTTACAAAATCTGTTTTTCTTTCTTTCATTAAAAAGTGGTAATGTTCAAGAATATCATTTGGTGTATCATCATCCGATTCTTCAATTAACTCGGCTATATCAGCTAAAGGTTTTGCTGTTAAGTTTATTGACGCACCTCTAATCTTATGTGCTATTTTTCTAGCTGTAATTAAATTTTCATTCTTAATTTCTTCTCCCAATTCAAAAATTTGTGCTTCAAGATCTTCCACAAATCTAGTCAGGGTTTCTATTAGTATTTTCTTTTCTCCGGCAAATTCGTCTAGTGCTTTCTCAAAATTAAACGGAGCCGAAGAATTTTCGTATTCTTTATATGAACTTTGATTCTCAGTTTTTTTATAATTCCCCGATATTAAATCTTCAATCTCCTGCACCAAAATTTTTCTTGATATAGGCTTAAATAAAACCGCGTCCATACCTCTATCCAAACACTGCATTTCGTAATTAAACTGTGATGAAGCAGTTATACCTATTATTGGAGTTTTCTGGTTTATTGAATTCTCTTTTTTTCTAATAAGCTCTGTAGCGTCTATACCATTAATTACAGGCATCTGAATATCCATTATAATAGCGTCGTATTCTTTCTGCTTACACATTTCATAAGCGGTTAAGCCGTTATCCGCAAATTCAATCTGCTCAAACAATTTCACAGTATATGCCTGTAACAATAATTGGTTTGCCTTAACATCGTCTACTATCAAAATTCTTTTCATTTCTATTTTTTACACCGTTATTATTTTTTAATTTATTCAGAAATCTCTTTTTCAATTGGCAGTTTAACTTCAATTGCAGTACCGGTTCCTTTAGAACTATTAATAGAAACTGATCCGTTTATTAGATCCAGAATTCTATTTACAGCTGTTAAGCCTAATCCGTTACCTTCCTGCTGCTTGCTTTCTCTGCCTATTTGAATAAAGGCGGAAAGCTTAGCAATTTCATCCATTTCTATCCCTATGCCTTTATCTTCAATAACCAAATAATATAAGTCCGTATTTTTCTTTCCGGTAACTTTAATTTCATTACCCGGATTAGAGAACTTACAGGCGTTATCTATTAGTTCATGAATTAGAACTTCCAGATAATATTTAGGAATATTAATTTTAACCGGTTCCGCGGTTACTTTTAGATCTTTATTTCTATTATAATACCCAATCGGATTTGCGCATAACTCAACTATCAAATTCTCATCAACAGATATTACACTATTAATTTCATGTTTAGAATCAATATCAAGTTCAATCTCGGTTAGAAGAATTAACTTTTCTATTCTGTCTTTTAATCTTAAACATGATTCCTCAACCAGCCCGACCATCGAAATAATTTCGTCAGTTTCTAATTCTTTATAATCTTCCAGTATTAAATTTGAATAACCGAGTATAACACCGATAGGCGTGCGTAATTCGTGAGGTATGTATTTGCTTATATTACTTTTTATTACATCAATTCTATTAAGTATCTGTTTCGATTTTTTCAGCCTTACATTTACAGCATCAATAAGATCTTTCATCTTAAACGGTTTTCGTAAATAATCTGAAGCACCTAGTCTCATAGCTTCTCTAAAATCAGCTTCTTCTGATTTTGCGGTCAAAAATACAAACGGGATGTTCCAGAATTTACCCTCATCAACAATATTTTTGTAAAGAGAAATACCGTCCATTTGCGGCATCATTATATCAGAAAGAATTAAATCTATTTGGTTTGATTTTAGGACTTCTAACGCCTCTAGTCCGTTATGCGCCGATATACAGTTGTGATTTTCAATTGATAAGATTTCGCAGATATTTTCATTTACAGAAATTTCGTCTTCAACTACTAAAATATTTGCCATAGTAAACACCTTTTTTATAGCAAATTATCGGTATGCGGGTATACTATTCCAGTGAAATGGGAAATTAGGTATAAGCTTGGTAAATTCGAGTATAGGGCGAAATATCCGCGTAGTGGTTTTTAGGTGCTAAATTTCTCTTTTATTAAGCGTGAGTATCGCTGGCTTATCGGTAAAAATTCTGTGTAGTCACGGATTTTAAGTGTATAATTCCTGGCTGATATTCTTTCAATTTTTTCAATTCTTGAGATAGAAACTATTATAGATTGATGAATTCTTAAAAACTTATCGGCCGGTAAAATTTCTTCCCAATCCTTAATCAGTTTCCTTACCAGCAGTTTTTTCTTATTCGAAAAGTAGAGATGTGTATAATTCCCTTCCGATTCAATATATGTAATCATTTCGGTATCAATAAGATCGGGACTGTTATTTATAGTTATATATCTTCTTTGAGTCTGTTTTGGTTCTGCCGGTGTGCCTTTAGCAAAATGGTTTTTATAAATCTGAACCTTATTTAACCTTGCTTCAATTGATTCTACAAGATCATTCATTTTAAAAGGTTTTAAAATATAATCATCAGCACCAAGATTCATTCCCATTCTTACATCCGAAGAATCAGCTTTTGCGGTTAAAAAGATAAACGGAATAATTGATGTATCTTCTTCCATGGAAAGTGCTTTTTTAACTTCATAACCTGATAATCCGGGCATCATAATATCACAGATTATTAGATCCGGCATTATCGAATTAATCAGTTTAATACCGTTTTTACCGCAATCGGCAGAATAAACATCAAAACCCCAATCGTCAAGTATTTCAAAAATATTTTCTCTAAGAGCTTCTTCATCTTCAATAACAACAATTTTTTTCATACTCTATAAACTGCCATATTTTTTTACAACCAAATTAACTATATCATCAATTTTATATGGTTTGGGAATTACATCATATTTCCCAAGATCATGAGCACCCAAAACATTATCCTTATTATTTAATGCCGAGATATAAAGAAAAGGGATCTTTTTTGTTTTTTCTGATTTCAAAATTTCTTTCCTAAATTTAATCCCGTCCATTTTAGGCATTCTAACATCAGAAATAATAATATGCGGAGAACAGATATTAACCTTTTCTAACGCTTCCAGACCGTTTACCGCTACAGTAACGTTAAACCCAAGTTCTGTTAACAGATCCATTAAATTATCCCGTATAAACGGGTCATCTTCAGCTAATAATATATTTTTCATTTATTTTTCCTTTATAGGTAAAATAACACTAAATCTTGTTCCTTCTCCTAATTCACTTTTAACGGTCATTTGTCCATCATGAAGTTCAATTGCTTTTTTCACAATAGAGAGTCCCAGTCCGCTTCCCGGTATGTTTTGTATATTTTCTCCCCTGTAAAACTGTTCAGAAATATTTTTCAAATCCAGGTCAGAAATACCAATTCCATGATCTTTAATTTCAAAAAACAATTGTTCTCTTTCAATCCACAATTTAAGAACTATTTCACCGCCGCCCGGTGAATACTTTACCGCGTTTGATAGAAGATTTGTTAAAATTAAGGTTATAAGTCTTTTATCCAGCAGAAAATTTTCCCTTCCGTTAAGACTATCGGTAAATTCCATTTTATGTTTATAGTTGTTAGAAACCTTTATATCAGAAAAAACTTCACGGGCAAGATCTTTTATATTTAATATTTCCGGTTCATATTTAATATTTCCGGTTTCAGTTTTATTTAGAAGCAATACATCATTTATAAGACCGTTTAAAAAATCAATTGAACGTTTTATCCTGTCTACATGTTTATGCATTTTTTCTGTTTCGTTTTTATTTACAAACAATTCTACTAATTCTATGGAAGAAAGAATTGTTGTAAGAGGAGTTTTGAACTCGTGCGAAGTAGTAGAAATAAATTTTGTTTTCATTTCAGAAAGTTCCGATTGCTTTTCTAATGCGGTTAAAGCCTGCTGTTCATCATACTGGCTTTTATCTATTTCTATTTTCAGCAACTCATTAGTTCCTACCAGTTCTTTTGTTCTACGGTCAACCAGATTTTCCAGACTTTCTCTATAATTTTTAAGTTCTTTCTCCGTTTCTATTCTTTCTGTAATATCTTCCTTAACAGCAACAAAATGGGTTATTTCCCCTTTAGCGTTACTAATAGGAGAAATTATAGCGGATTCCCAAATTAAAGATCCGTCTTTTATCTTATTACGGAATACTCCGGACCACTCATTGCCGCTTTTAATAGTAGACCACATTTCTTCGTAAAACTTACTTTCATGCATACCCGATTTTAGAATATTTGGATTTCGCCCGATTAATTCTTCTTCACTATAACCTGTTACTTTACAATATTTTGGGTTTACATATTCAATTAGTCCGTCAACCGAAGTTATTACAATTGCCACCTGACTCTGTTCAACCGCACGGCTTAATTTTTTCAAGTGTTCCCTGGACATAATTTTTTCGGTTGAATCCTGTACAATAGTCGCAAACTGACCTTCCTGTGGTGAATATGCAAGAACTTCAAAAAACTTGCCTAATTCTCTTGAATTATTTTCAAAAGTTTTAGGATGCCCGGTTTTTACAATTTCGCCATAAGTATCAATCCAGTATTTTTCTGTATTCGGCATAACTTCCAAAACAGTTTTATTAATTATATTTTCACGCTTTAATCCCGTAAGTCTTTCAAAAGCCGGATTCACATCTATAAATCTGTAATCGGCAGGATCTCCGTTTTTATCATATATCATTTCGTGCAGAGCAAAGCCGTTTAACATACTATTAAATAACATTTCATAACGTTTTCTGTTTTCATTAATTTTGGCTTCAGCAATTATCCCAACTGTAAACTTATTGATTTCATTTTTAAGTTTATTAGTAATAATTTTTTGGTAAGCGTTAAAGTTTTCTTTTTTATAAGAGCCAACTATTAAAAGTGCTACAAACTTATCTGACTTTAGTATAGGTATAAATATAGAAGATTTTAAGTTTTCTTTTAATGCTGTTCCAAAACCATTTGCTTTAATTTTGTCGAAATCCCGGAATACTGGGTTATCATTTACTGTAATTTGTTCAATCTGGGGATCATTTATTGAAAGGGGGTTAACACTTTCTAAAAACTCCTCACTGATATTATTACTAACTGCAATGTATAATTCTTTTTTTATTTCGTGTACCAAATAAATTGCGCCACCATCCATACCAATAATATTAATTGAATTATCTAATATTATTCTTAATTCCTCCTCAAATTCATTACAATTGTTCATTTCTTCATAAAACGAAATTAGCTGTGAAGCAAAGTTGCTTTCAATATATTCTTCGGTTATATCGCGTCCAATACTAGCAATCTGGATTTTATCATTTTCCTGATCTAATGTTGAATTTGACCATTGAATAATTCTGGTTTCTCCGTTTTTCAATAAAATTTCGTTTATATTTTTATCCAAAAACTCTATCGAGTTAGTGTCATTATTAAATATTTTATTAATATAATCGCCTATTTTTTCCGGGATAAAAGTATCCATCCAGTTTTTACTATAAAGTTCCTCAGAAGTCCAGCCGGTAAATTCGCATAAATATTTGTTGCAATAAGCTATACTGGCATCATTGTTTAATATAACTCCTATTAAAGGCATATCCTCCAATATTCTTCTAAATCTTTTTTCACTGGTTATAAGTTTTAGTTCTGTCTTTTTCTTGTCTGTTATATTACGTACAAACGCTATTACAGATTCACTGTCTTTTTGTACCATTCTTACTTCAAAATAGTAGATTATATTTTCAATAGGATATTCAAGCTCAAACTCCCTCATTTCACCCGATAAAAAAACTTCTTTAATATTGTCTATTAACAGTTTTGCGACATCTCTATTTGATATCTCATTAATATTTTTATTTACCAGCTTCTTAAAGGACGGAAGCGGAAAAACTGTATCCATTGAATAATAAATTAAAAGTTTACCATACTGGTCAAATTCAAACAGCAAGTCGGGTATTGCCTTAACAACAGCTTTGTTCTTAGCTTCACTTTCATTAAGTTTTGCGCTAATTTCTCTTTCTTTAGTTACATTCCTGGCACTTCCAACTGTTCCAATTAACATGCCTTCTTCATCGTATAAAGGAGCTTTATAAACATCAAGATATATAAATTCGCCTTTTACATTTCCCCATTCATCAAACTGTGTACCTTTTTTTGTTTTAAGCACAACATCATCCGAATCCATACACAATTCGCCAAATGTATGATATGTTAAATTTTCAGGATGCTGTTCACGTTCTCTTTTTGCAAAAAACATATCATTTTTACCAATAGGTTCCCGGGTATCTTTTGCGTTCAATAAATTGCGGGCCATAGCATTGTTAATAAAGATATAATTTTTGTTAAGGTCTTTTGCCCAGAGCATATCCTCAAGATTGTCGCTCATTGAAACAAATAATTTTGATAAATGACGGTATCGTTTTTCACTGTTCAAAAGTTCTTCGTCAGCTTTTTTACGTTCGGTAATATCTTTAATAAATACTACACAAATACCGCCGTCTAAATTAACATACTTTACAGAAATTTCTACATGAAACCGGCTGCCGTCTTTTCTTATATGAACGGATTCAAATGAATCGGAACCATTTTTAACAATGTTATTTAAATGTTCTTTAACACTAGCAGTAGATTCAATTGCTTCTGCATCGGCTATTCCCATTTTCAGCAGTTCTTCTCTTGTATAACCGCTCATACTTATATATGCTTCATTAACCGCCAGAATTTCCCCGTCCATACTGGTAATCCAGAATCCGTCTTGTGCTGTTTCTAAAATTGTTCTAAATTTTGTTTCACTTTCAACCAGTAGTTTTTCTCTTTCTTTTCGTTCAACTACTTCTAATTGCAGATCTTCCATCAGATTTAGAGAAGCGTTCTGTTCATCCGCAATTTTTTTATAAAGCTGTTTTAATTCTTCAACTTTTCGCTTGTTTTCATTTAAGGCATCTTTAAGAATAATATCCTTTTTAACTTCTTCGGTTATATTTCTGTTTGTTCCTCTATATCCAATAAAAATTCCATTATCATCAATAATCGGTCTGCAAATATGCCCAATCCAGTGTATTTCACCCTTTTTGTTTTTAATTCTAAATCTAATTTCTTTCTCAACAATATCAGTCCCGCTCGTTCTCTGGCTGTGTCTCTCCCAAATTGGCATGTCTTCATTTATAACTATTTTCTTAAATAAATATTTATCTTTCATAAATTCATCAACAGAATAGCCGGTTATTTTTTCACAAGCTGGTGATACAAATATCGGATTTCTTTCAGGGTCATTCCAATATTCCCAGTTATAGGTATATTCAGAAACTGTACGGTAAAGTTCTTCGGCTTCTTTAAGTTTTCGTTCATTTTCCCTAAGCGCGGTTATATCAGTAGAAAACAACGGATAAATTTCATTTCCCAAATGATCATAATTTGAGGAGACCGACATAAGAGTTATAAAAGCAGAGCCGTCTTTCTTTTTAGCTTTAAATTCAATTTTAACTTCACCTTTTTCATCCGCTTCATTTAATATTATGGCGGGAATGGCGGGATCAACACACTGATCGGCAAAACCTACATTTTGTATTTCTTTTTTTGAACTATATCCCCACATTTTTACATAAGAATCATTTACATAAGTTAATTTTCCGTCTTTACCTACAATTGCAAATCCGGTTACAGAATTTTCAATTGAGCTGTAAACTGTAAGGAGTTTATTTTCAAGTTCATACTTTTCTGTTATATCTCTGCCAACCACTAATATTTTAATACAATTGCCATTATCATCTAAAATTGGAGTAACTGTATTTTCAGAGATTAACACACCGCCACTAATTGAACTATCTCTTACATAAACTATTGTTTCTTTAGTCTGGGCAACCTTCTTGTACAAATCTATAATTTCAGAACACTTTTCTTTTTCATAATGCAATTTTTCCGTCAAAAATTTTTCATAATCCATGTTTTTCACTTCTTCCGGATTAATAATTTTTCCTATTTTTGACATTTCAATAATCATGTTCCGATTCAATTCTTCTAGAATAAATTTACCGTCAGAATTAATAGCAATTAAACCAATGGTTTCATGAGTACCGTTAAAAATCTGAGATAACTTTTTCTCCGATTCAAGTATTTCTAATTCGGTATTTTTTCGTTCTGTTATATCAGACGTAATTCCAATTATTTTAAGAGGATTATTATTTTCATCACGCTCAATTATTTTTCCTCTGTCTAATATCCAGATCCAGCTGCCGTTTTTATGTTTCACCCTGAATTCCGCTGAATAAAAATCTTTTTTGCCGGAAAGATGTTCATCAAAAGCCAGATTATAATTTATAATATCATCCGGGTGTATATTTTTAGTTACAATGTCTCGATTCAGCGGCAAAAGTTCTTCAACTGTATAACCAAACATTTCACCAAGTTTAGGGCTCAGTTTACTCTTACCTGTTCTTAGGTCTATTTCCCAGGTTCCGTCATTTATACTTTCAAGAACAAACCCGGTTTTTTCTTCCTGGCTATGGAGTTCTTTTTCAACTTCAATTTGTTTTTCTATTGAATACGAAAGTTTTGAACTGTAATATTTAATTCCCACAAACCCAATAACCATAAAAATTACATGAGCCAGTACAATCCTAAAATTATTTGCGTTCATACTTGCTGTATAAGGTTCCATTAAAATGGAAACACCAACTCCGCCGCGAACATCGCCAACCTTATAACCCTGCTCTCCATGGCATTTTAGACAGGATTTTTCAGTCATCATAGGTTTTATTAATCTTAAATATTTTTTCCCGTTAATTTCGGAGTATTCAAAAACTTCTTCTGTTCCCTTTTCAAAATCAAGCAGAGCCCTGCGCTCCCATTCATCCGGCAGATTGTTTGGATTAAAAGCTTTAGTACTTACAATTCTTCCATTAACCCCGTAATCTTCAGGGTATTCATCAAACATTTGTCTTATAATATAAGCCGGGTTCATAAGAGTTAAAGTATCTTTTCCGTTTTTTATAATATCGCGGTCAGTAATATGAGACAAATAAGGATTACCGGGAGTTCTTTCATTTTTAGGAACATAAATACCGCCATGTTTTGATGCCCAGAACCTTATTGCCTGATCTTTCTGAAATTGTCCTCTGGCAAAATCTCTTACCAGTCTTTCGGTATGATTAATCTCGAAATATACATTCCATATCATTGAAATAGAAACGATTAATATCCATAATAGTATAATAGCATTAGTATATTTTTTAAATCTGTTAATGTTTTTTAATCTATTTTCAGACTTATTTTTTTCTTTTTTTAACATAATGTTATTTCCTGGTTGAATATTTTTTAGGAAGACCCTGTTTTACAAGAAGTTCATTAATCTCGTTTTTAAGCTCAACCATTTTTAATTCTCTATTAACCACAACGTTATTAAAGCGTTCAAGTTTTTCTATCTTTTCTTCTAATTCTTCTTGTGCATTCTTTTGGTCAGTTATATCTTCCTGAAGTGCTAAATAATTTTCAACTGTTCCATGTTCGTTTTTTATTGGATGAATAATACACCTTTCCCAATAAAGGCTGCCGTTTTTTTCCTTATTGCAAACTTCTCCTTTCCATATTTCACCATTCTTCATATGCGACCGGATATCTTCGTAAAATTCAACATTATGTAAGTCGGAACTTAAAATAGTCGGTTTTTCACCTATTACTTCCGCTGAATTATATCCTGATCTATAACAAAAGTATTCATTAACATAAGTTATTATTCCCTCTTTATTAGTAATAATTATGCTTAGCGGACTTTGATCAACAGCTTTATTTAAAAGGGACAGATTCTCCTCAATTTTTTTCCTCTCAATAATTTCAAAAACCAAATTTGCGAATGAAGAAACCAGTTCTTCATCTATTTTGTTGTAATCATAATCTTTATTACCAACACCTAAAATTGCTCTTACCTTTTCTCCCCGCATTACAGGAACAACAAGTTCTCTTATTAATTCAGCGTGTCCTTCAGGCAAACCCTTTTTAGATGTTAACGATTCATAATCGTTATGGATTACCGTGGCTTTGGTTTTTATACAATCAGCCCAGACACCCGCTTTATCGGCGGAATACTGATGACCTTTGATATCAGCTTTACAAAATTTATTTTTTGTATTGATAGACCAGTTTTGTAAAGTTATAGTAACCTGGTCATCTTCAACAAAGTGGAAAAATCCAATTTTACTTTCAGTTAACTTTTCAAGTTCATTAAGTGTTTCTTCCAACAGATCATCTAAAGTGTGTTCAACAGCATATTTATATAAATATAATCTGGCATTATTTACACTATCCAGATATATTTTCTCCGAAATATCAGTCCCGACAGAATAAATTAATTGTTCCTCTAAATTTGCAATTCCGGACCATGCTATTGTTTTAAAGTACCCGTTTTTATGTTTATATCTATTAACAAAACTAAATATTGTTGCCCCTTGTGTAAGATTTTCAACTTCATGTAAAGTTTTTTCAATATCATATTCGTGTATTAATTCAAGTACCGGTCTGCCTTCTAATTCGTCAGGTTTATATCCAAGGACATTCTCCCATCCTAAATTTGTCTTTTTTATTATCCCTTCAAATGACGCAATCAGATTTAAACTTATTGGCTGATTAAAAAAATTATTTAGTTCTGTTTGTAATTTAGTAATTTCTGTAACATCCATCAGGTTACCAATAACTTTTATAATTTCGCCATTCTCTTTTATTGCTTTAGCGGTTGTTCTAACTCTGATCCTTTTACCTTCAAATGTTGTAAACGGAAATTCCAGATCATAAGGTATTCCCTCAAAAACACATTTATTAAAAGTACTTAAGACAATTTCCCTGTCCCCTTCATCATAACACTTTATACTTTCCCCAATAAATTCTTCCGAAGCAAATTCAGAATAACCAGGTTCCAGACCATGAATTCTATAAGTCTCATCTGTCCATGTCATAATTCTTTTTTTAAGATCCCATTCCCAGCCGCCAATTTTAGAAAGTTTCTGGGTTTCATTAAGAAGCGATTCACTATCTTTTAATTTTTTTAGTATTTCATTTTTATCAGTTAAATCAACATGGGTTCCAACAACTCTTACCGCTTTCCCTTCTTCATTAAAAATAGCCGAAGCACGGGAAAGTATTTCCACCCAGTGGCCGTCTTTATGTTTCATCCTAAAGTCAACTTCAAATCTGGCTCTATCGCCGGAAATATGCTCATTTAACATTTGCCATGATTTTTTAAGATCATCCGGGTGTATTAATGTTTCCCAGACGCTAAAATCATTCTTCAATTCATCATCCTCATAACCGATCATTTTTTTCCATGTTGGCGAATAGTAGATTTCGTTTGTTTCTAAATTCCAGTCAAATATACCATCTGAGGTAGCGCTAATTGCAAGGTTAAATCTTTCTTCACTTTCTTCTAAAGCTCTCGCAAATTTTTTCTCTTTGGTAATATCTTTAAATACACAATAGGTTTGTTTAAAACTTCCATCTATATTATAACCAACTTCAGCTTCATACGATACATCCAGAATTTTACCGTCTTTACGTTTTAATTGTAATTGCAAATCATTTTTGCATCCGCACTCTTTTAACTCACAAAATTTTTGAGGGAAATATTCTTGTACTTCTTCAGGCCAAAAACTGCCAAATGATTTTCCAATAACTTCTTCTTTTGTATAACCCAGAGTTTTTAGCCAATGAACATTAACATCCAGCATATTGCCGTCTATATCTAATGACTGATATGCCAACGGAGCATTTTCATAAAGTGCCCTAAATTTTTCTTCACTCGATTTTAAATCATTTTCCATTTTTTTAAATGATGTAATATCTTCTGTAGTAAAAATAACTCCTTTAGACCAGTCTTCCTGATCAATAGGTCTGGAATACATGGCAATATCAAGAATCCTTCCATCCTTGGTCTTAAATTTAGTATTTATAAAACCTACCCCGGTTTCAGCAATCTGTTTATACTTTACATCACCAACACGCTTAAATTCTTCATCCGAAGGATAAAGAATTCTAGCACTTTGCCCAATCAGTTCTTCTTTATTGTAGCCAGTCATATTAAGAAAATGTTTATTAAGCTCAGAAATTTCTCTATTAATAGTTACACCAATTCCAAGCGGTGCTGTATTAAAAATTACACTGAATCTTTCTTCGCTAGTGCTGATTTTTTCTTCCGCTAGCTTTCGTTCCGTTATATCCTGAGTCATCCCTAATGATTTAACAACTTTCCCCTCGTCATTAAAAACATGATCACATTTTTCAATTACATATCTAACTTCACCGTCATTTGGTCTTATAATACGGTGCTCAACCCGGTAACCGGGAGCTCTTTTTTCCAAAGAACCTAAATATGCGTCGCTAACTTTTTCTAAATCCTCAGGATGTATACAATCCATAAACGACTGAAGATTAAGATTTTTTTCTCTAACATCTACACCAAAAAGTTTATATGATTCATCAAACCAAATAAGCCTGTCATTTTCAACATCATATTCCCATCTACACAAATTAGCTAAAGATTGTGCCTTACTTAAAAGCAATTCGCCTTTTTTAACCTTTTCTTCGGCTTTACTTATTTTATTTTCGCTTTCAATCTCATGTTCAATTCTATTAATAATACGCGGCATTATTTCCCAAAACTCGTAGTCTTTAACAATATAATCTCTTGCACCAAGTTTCATCATTTCAACCGCTATTCTTTCATCGCCGCCGCCGGTAGTTACTATAAAAGGAGGAATCTGTTCTTTAACTTTTATTAATTCTTTTATGAAGGCTTTTCCATCGTAATCGGGCAGTTTATAATCGAGAAGAATTAAATCTATATCAGAATCAATTATTTTAGATATCGCTTCTTTTCCTGTTTCAACCTGAACCACAGTGTGGTTCATAGCATTAAGATTTTTTGTCATTAATTTGATTATGCCCGGATCGTCTTCAATTAGAAGAATTAACATTTTTAATCCTAAAAATAAATTTCAAATACTATTTACTATCGAATTCTTTTATAAATATTTAACCTTAAAAAAAGTACTCATATTGCTAGTCTTTATTTCTAATGCTGATGAAAAGCGTCTGAAACAAACTTTAATACTTCCGGTAACGATTCCCGCCAGTACGTCCAGTTATGCGCTCCGTTTCTAACTCTGTATTCATGAGCAATATTCTTTTTCCTCATAGCTATATGAACTAAAGAATTTCCCTCGAAAAGGAAATCATCATCGCCGCAGTCTATAAACCATCTAACTGAGTTTAACTTTTCAGCAGGTAGTTTTTCTATTAAATTAAGTACACTATACTCATCATAAAATTTTTCTATTTGTCCGGCTGTAAAATCTTCTGTCCCGGGATTTCTCCATTTCAACTGATTTTTAGTATCTTCGAGCGATAAAGGTCCACAACTTGCGCTTAAAGGACAAGCTGATGAAAATAAATCAGTTTTGTGCAGCGCGTAAAAGAAAGTTCCGCCGCCGCCCATACTTAACCCTGCAATTGCACGGTAACGTTTTGCCGATTTGATTCTATATTTTTTTTCAACATGAGTAACTAATTCATCGAAGAAAAAATCTTCATATCTCCAATCTTCAGTAACAGAATTTACATAACCTCTTTTTTTTGTGTCAGCGTCGGGCATAACAATTATCATTGGTGTCGCGCTGCCGTTTTTAATGGCTTTATCGGTTATATGAAGAACTTCACCAAATTGAACCCATCCTGTATGATCATCTCCGGCTCCATGCAATAAATAGAGTACCGGATACGATCTTTCTGATGTTTCATAATCGGGAGGCAGATAAATTGCGTACTTCCTTTCCATTTTAAGAATTTTACTTTCAACAGTTAACTCATCAAATACCTTTCCGGTCTGGGCAAATATAATTACCGGGAATAAAATTAGCAGTAAAAATATGGTTTTCTCTTTCATTTGATAATCCTTTGATATTAAATTTATAATTATTTAGAAACCAGTTTATAACTTACAAAAGCAATTTGTTTACTATCGGGCGACCATGAAGGCACATTAATAGTACCCTGACCTCCAAATAATTTAGTAAGTGTTTTTACTTCGCCGCCCGCCGCAGGCATAATTCTTAGCATTACATCTTTATTTGCGGGATGACCCTCAACATCTTTTTCGTAAGAAACAAATACAATCCAATTCCCGTCAGGTGAAGGATGCGGGAACCAGTTGTTATACTCATCATTTGTAACCCGGGTCTGTTTGCTGCCGTCGGCGTTCATTCTCCAAATCTGCATTTTCCCGGTACGGACAGAATTAAAATAAATAAATTTACCATCCGGAGAGTATTCAGGTCCATCGTCTAATCCTTCAGTATCAGTTAACTGAATTTCTTTTCCGCCATTAACGGGAATTGTATAAATATCATATTGCCCGTCTCTTTCGGCACAGTAAGCCAATGTATTTCCATCAGGCGACCATCCATGCCAGTAGCTGGGCGCGTTTTTTGTAACCAGCTTCGGAATTCCGCCATCAATTGGAAGAGTATAAATTCTCGATTTACTATCATCTTTTGTATGATGACTAATTACAATCTGTTTGTTATCAGGAGAGAGGCCGTGATCGTTATTACACTTGTCCGCAAAATCTGTATTAATTTTTTCAGGAGCTCCACCTTCAACCGGTATCTTAAAAAGGAGTCCGTTACTGTTGTATATAAGGGTTTTTCCATCCGATGTCCAGTTTGGAGCTTCTATATGTGATTTTGTATTGAATACTACACGCCTGTCAGTTGATTCGATATTTATGGTTTCTAATGTGCTTTCAACCATTTTTTCTCCTACAATATTTTTATCCAATTGCTTAATTTTTACATTGCTGAATATTGCCGATTCACTAACGGTGCTGTCATGAGAACATACGCCAAGACCGATATAATAAGGCTCCGACAGTTCCAACTTAAAACATCCACCGGCTGATTTTAAATCTTCGCCTTTAACACCAACAGACATATAAACGTAATTGCCTGTTCTCTCTAATTTTACTTTGTCGGGAGCTTTAATATTTGCCTGAATCTCATGAGTTTGTCCGTTTTCTATTTCTCTATATTGAAGTGAAGTTAATCCATCGCCATGAACAACAACATCCGCGTAGGCTGCGCCCGGTTCTAAATTTTGCCTGATAATTACACCGGCTTTACGATGAGGATTTACTCCGTTTCCCTGCCAGTTTAATTCCGTTGAAATAGCCGCGTCTCCTTCTATTTTTTTCCAGACATAGTGAAACGCGTCTTTATCAAACCACATATTTTCACCGCTTCCGCTTATTGTATAACTTTCATTCTTAGAATCGTATATAACAGATCCTTTAAGACCGGTTTTTCCAATATCATTATTACCCTTAAATATCCCTATTGAATTCTGGCTGCAAGCGATTGATACAATAATAATTAGAAAATATATAAACGGTAAATTCTTGTTCATAATAATTCCTTATAATTTAATTGTGGTTCCGGTTCTACATAATATTTAATATGTTCAATTCAGACTATTTACAAAATGTACAATCAAATTTATGATGTCACTCTGAAATAGCTTGTTCCCAACTTAGCCCGGACTGACATAATTTTCATTTTTTTATAGTAATATGTTTATCAACAAACTCTATTGAATATTTTCAATTATTTAACACCTGTATCTAAATCAGAATTATTTATTAATACGGAAACTTTGTTTTTATTACGCGCCAATATTGTTACTTCCTGCCCGGGTATTTCTAATTTAAGTACGGCATAAGGATCAATGGAACCGGTTCCGCCAGCTAAAAAAATTTTCAAATTTAACTCCGCTAGTTAAAATGATGTGTTCTGTTAACTTACAAATTTTTAAGTTTAGATTAAATTGTGATTAAAAAAAATGATTATAAATTTTAAATGAAAAAACCCGATTAAAGTAAATTAACTCTAACCGGGTGTGTTTCTAACTTCAATTAGTCTTTATTTTGTTTTGCCAAACTTAAAATAAAGACTTGGTACAACAATCATATTCAAAGTTGTTGATGTTATCAATCCGCCTAAAATTACAATTGCCATCGGAGCTTCAATTTCTTTTCCAGGCTCTCCCGCACCAATTGCTAAAGGTATTAAAGCTAATCCGGCAGTAATAGCAGTCATTAATATAGGGTTAAGTCTTTCTAATGATCCCTTTATAATTACTTCCTTAAAATCCATACCTTCTTTTAATAAATGTTTAAAATGGGATATCATTAAAATCCCGTTCCTGGTAGCTATACCAAACAGTGTAATAAAGCCGACTAATGAAGCAACACTTATTATTCCGTCAGTAAAATAGACAGACCAAATGCCGCCTATCAGTGCCAAAGGAAGATTTAATAAAATAAATAGTGCCGGTTTTATTTCGTTAAACTGTAAATACAAAATCAAAAATATTACACCTATTGAAACGATTGTTAAAAGCGTTATTATTCTTGTCGCCTCTTGTTCACTTTCAAACTGTCCACCAAACTCAACAAAATATCCTTGCGGCAGTTTTATATTTGTTTCAATATTTTGTCTCATTTCATCAATAACACTTCTCAAATCTCTACCGGAAACATTTGCCTGTACAACAATTTTTCTTTGAACATTCTCGCGGCTTATTCTATTTGGACCTTTTTCATTTACAACGGTTGCCAACTGACTTAAAGGAACCTTAGCGCCAATCCTGGTATCAAAAAGCGCGTTTTTAATTTTATTTAAACTGCCCCTGTTATCCTTATCGAAACGGACTATAAGATCAAAATTATTCTGCCCTTCCAAAATTTCAGATGCAATTTCGCCGTTGAACGCTATATCAACTGCTTCCGCAAGTTCGCCAACTGTTACACCATACTTTGCCATTGCCGCTCTATTGAACTTAATTTTAGTCTGGGGAACTTCAACTTCCTGATCAACGGAAACATCAACCGCGCCTCCGACTTTTTCCATTTCTACTTTAACAGACTGTGCTATTGAACGCAGCATGTGTAAATTATCGCCAAATAATTTAACCGCTATATTTGCTCTTGTGCCGGAAAGCATATGATCTATTCTGTGGCTTAACGGCTGACCTATTGTAACATTAGTTCCGGGTACAGCTTTTAGAGAGGTTCTTAGTTCAGTAACAAACTCCTCTTTACTTTTATCAGCCAGATTAAACTTCACATCAATCTCAGCACCATTAACACCTTGCGCATGTTCATCAAGTTCAGCCCGGCCGGTTCTTCGCGCAGTTGATACAACTTCCGGATGCGATAATATAACCGTCTCAACCAGATTCCCAATTTTGTTCGATTCCTCAATTGAGGTTCCAGGTAAAGTTACAACACTTAATGTAAAAGCTCCTTCATTAAACTCAGGTAAAAAAGATCTGCCGAGAAACGGGATTAAAATTAATGTGGCGGTTAACATTACAATAGATATAAAAGCAATAGTATTAGGATGATGAATTGTATAACCTAAAACTTTTGAATAAATATTTTTCAGTTTTTCAACCAGCCAGGAATCACCTTCATTATTCATGAATTTGGCTTTGCCTAACAAATAATAAGACATAACGGGAGTAACTGTTAACGCGACAATTAATGAAGCAAAAATTGATGTGACATACGCGTATCCCATCGGTCTTAGTAGTCTCCCTTCTACACCGGATAAAAAGAATAACGGAATAAAAACAACTACAATTATAAATGTAGCGTTAACCATAGGCGCGCGAATTTCTTTTGAAGCGTTATAAATAACAGTAATCGGGCTCTCTTGAAGATCCTCTGGTTTTTGTCTGTTTTCTTTCAATCGTCTGAATACATTCTCAACGTCAATTATAGCGTCATCAACTAAGGCTCCAATCGCGATTGCCATTCCGCCAAGCGTCATTGTATTTATCATAATATCGAAAAGCTGAAATATTAATATTGTTATGAACAAAGAAATTGGAATAGCAATAACAGAAATAAATGTTGTCCTCACATTCCACAAAAAGAAAAAGATTACAATTAAAACTAAAATTGCTCCGTCTCTTAAAGCGTCAATTACATTGGTGATGGCGGTTTTTATAAAGTCTGATTGTCTAAAGATGTTTGAATTAATTACCACACCTTCCGGAAAAGTTTTCTGCATTTCATTAAGTATTTCAGCTATCTCTTCTGTTAACTCAAGTGTGTTTGCATCAGGCTGCTTCTGAATTGTTAATAAGACAGCCGGTTTGGTGTTTACCGACGCATCACCAAATTTTACAGCAGCACCAATCATTACATCAGCAATGTCTTCAAATAAAATTGGCACATTATCTTTTACAGCAACAACACTTTTTTTAATATCCTCTATTTGTTCTACACGTCCCAAGCCGCGTATCCAGTACTCATTGCCGGCATGCATGTATGAACCGCCCGATGAGTTTATATTAGTCTCTTTGGCAGCTTCCAAAACTTCATTTAAAGTAATGTTATAAGCCGACAATTTATTTGGTGAAACAAATATCTGATATTGTTTAACTTCACCGCCAATTGGGATTACCTGTGAAACACCATTTATAGCTAACAATCGTCTGCGTATATCAAAATCAGCTAATGTACGTACATCCATTTTCGAAATATTATTTGGATTGTTGTCTTCATCAACTGTTAAACTTACAAGCATTATTTCACCCATTATAGATGAGATAGGAGCAAGTATAGGTTCATCAACCTCATTAGGTAAGTCCGAAATTGCTATTTGTATTTTTTCATTTACAATTTGCCTTGCAGTAAGAATATCGGTTCCCCAATCAAATTCTACCCATACAACTGAAAAGCCCGGCGCACTTGATGATCTGACTCTTCTTACGTTTGTAGCACCATTAACAGACGATTCAATCGGCAGTGTTACCAATACTTCAACTTCTTCCGTTGCCATTCCATGAGCTTCGGTCATAATAGTAACAGTTGGCGCTGTTAAGTCCGGGAAAACATCAACCGGTAACCGGAGCGATATTACTGACCCGATAATCAGTAATGCAACTGCCAGTACCACAACTACAAGTCTTCGCTGCAGTGCTATATAAATTAATTTATCTAACATTTTAATTCCTTAATATTTAATGAACATGTCCGTGACCAATTGCTGATTCAGGAGCCAGGCTGGCAAGTCTAATTATATAAGCACCTTCTGTTACTACTCTTTCGCCAGGTTTAATTCCATTTATAATTTGAACATATCCTTCATCACGAATACCCGTTTCTACAATACGTTTCTCAAACATTTCACCTTCAACCTGAATATAGGCCGTTTCTAAGCCATCCTCATTTACTATTGATTTTTCCGGGATTGTTACATACTCTTGTTCTTCGCCAATCTTTACATGTACGTCAGCAAACATTCCCACTTTTATTTTGTTATCCGGATTATCAAATTCAAAATATGCCGGAATTGTTCTGTTAGATTTATTTAATCTTACAGATGTTGTTAATTTAGTCCCATTCAAATTGCTTATTCTGTATTCGTGTAAAAATCCTTCAACTAAAAAACATGCATCAGTTGAATTATCAGCAGCAGCAGAATGAACAGACGGTACATTTGCTTTTAGTATTATACGGCTTGGATTTAAGATTGAATAAAGCTCTTGCCCGGAACTTATTTGATCGCCTAAATCGAAGTTGATACTTTCAATATGCCCATCAATTGGAGCAATCACAGCATATCCATTTTCAACAATTTCTATCTGATCAAGAATTGACTTATGACTTATTTTCTTCGATTCATATTCTAATCGGGTTTCAAATAATCTTTTTTCTGATATTGCTTTTTTTTCAAACAGCCTTTCAACACGCTCATATTCTGCTTTTGCAAGTAAATAATCATTTTTAATTTTTTGAAGATTTGTATTTGCGTCAGCCGATGCAGATATAACCACAAGTGTTTCACCCTTTTTTACTTTTTCTCCAACAGTAAATATCTTTTTGTTATTCTTGTTCAGAATTACTCCTTCAGCCGGAGAAATGACTTTAGAATATAACTCCGGTTTCTCTAATATTTCTCCAGTCGCGGAAACTGAACCTTGCATTTTTCTAAGCACCACTTCTTCATTAGCAAAATAAATCTTCCACTGCTGTTCTTTTAAGAACGAAATTCCATCCGGGTGTTCTTCCTCCGATTCATCGTGCTTATGTAATTCATCGTGAGAAACGTGAACATCAATATCCTCAACTATAATTTGATCAGACAATTGTTTACCGCTCAGGTCAAGAATCATTTTGTAAACTCCCGGTTCCCGGAATGTTACTTTTGGTATATATATTCCATCTCTGACTGGTTTTTCTTCAACTATAGTTAACTTATTACCACTTTCAGATATAAAGTTTATTTTCAATTGTCCTTCTGTAACAGCCTTAAAATCAGCTATATTAGTCAAGTGAATTAAAAACCCAGCTTCTTTATTTATTAAAAGAGCAGGATACTCCATAAAAATTTCGGAAGCATCAGTATATTGTGTTACAGAATTTATATGATGAACATGCTCATCTTCTTCTTCATTTAGTATATCGGCTTCATGATCGTGATCGTCTGAACATGAAGAAACTAAAACCAATACACTAATCATCAATAAAATATTTTTAAGATTTATCATTTTAATTATTCAACTCCTAAATTATTATCGCTCAACAATGATTTCCCGATAGCTCTATGAACACTCATATAACTTCCATATAGTTTAAGTTCAGAATCGGATTTCAATATTATACCCTCTACAGAGGCTTTAATGCCGTCTATAAATTCCACAAGTGAAATTTCACCTTCTGTATAAGATGTTGTAGATACATCAAAAATTTCAAAAGGATGGATAGATTTGAACTCATTAAAAACACTCAAATTAATATTATAATCTTTAATAGATTCTATCACTTCCCGTTTTATTTTCTGCTCAGATAAGTTCTTCTTTTTCTTCAGAAAATTAATTCTGATTTCGCTCTCATCAATTTCTTTTTGGTTTCTGTTGAAAAGCGGTATTTCAAAATCAACAGCTATAATGGAACCTTTATAAAGCTCTGAGTTTTCCTTATAACCTGCGCTAAGATTTATATTAGGTATAATATTTGTTTTATTATGACTTAAAAACTCCGTTTCACTTTCTAAACTTTTAGCTAATGCTCTTAAATCCGGTCTGTTTTTTAAGGCGAAATTAATACTCTTCTTTTCATCAAATTCACCGTCAAAATTGTTTTCACTGATAGATGTTAACATTCCATCCGGTATTTCCTGCCCAATTAAAATGCCCAAATTGGTTTCGTGTTTAATTTGATGAATCTTTGTATCAGCTATAAATGATTTAAGAGAATTCAGCTCTATTGAGATCCTTTGTTTATCGTATCCTGATATATCTCCATTTTTATATCGCACGTCAGAGAACTCATAAATATCATTCAATTTATTATCAATTATCTCAAGTGATTTAATCAAATTTGAATATTTATGAAGTGAGAAATACTCTTCTCTAACATCGTATTCTGTAATTAGTCTCTGATTTTGCAATGATAGTTTTTGAGCTTCAAGATTTTTTTCTTTAGAACCGATATTACTCCATCTATTCCACAGAAAGTTTAATGGCAATGAACCAGTCGCGCTCCATTCATTTACTTTTGATTCATTATATTTTAAGTCTTCCCGCTCGTATGCAAACAACGGATTAGGTAATTGTTTCGATTCTTGAAGCTCTGTTTCGCTGATCTTAAGATCAGTTAAACTTCTTTGAATATTTAGATTATGTTTTAAAGCCGTTTCAATAGCTTCTTCAATGGTAATAGCAGATTGCGCAAATGTAATTCTGGTTATGCAAATAAGCACAATCAAGAGATGAGTGAGTCTCACGACACCTCCTCAAAATTTGTTTTAAAATTTGTTAATAATATTTTGAAGGAATTTTAAACTAACGGGGGTGATACATTTGTAATGTGACAAATGTACTCATTGGATTTTATTTTTATGGAATGACCAATATCTGACCATTTTGAAGCGGATCGGTACTCGTTATCTTCAATAATAATCGGGACTAATCTCCGATCAACAGAAATAGTTTTTTTAAAGTTTTTAATTAAAACTTTATTTGTAATAAAATAATTTTGGGAACAGAACAGGTGATTATTATGATCACCTTCATGATGAGCTTCAGTGAATATGCTTTCATGATTACATTCACATTTTTCACTGCTGCTTAGAGTCACATCTTCACTTTCTAAAAGTATTTCATCATTGTGATGATGATGAGTCATTGGCGCAACAAGCAATGATACTACATAAAAAACTAGCAGCAGCAAATGAATTGGTCGATATTTTTTATTGTAAGCTTTCATATTAATTTAGAGATACAAACTTAAATGATTAAAAAGTTTTATCCAATTTTTATTACAATAAATTACTTTTATTATTAATGAGCATTAATAAATTTTTCTTTTTATATTTTTCAGCAATAATATTTTACAAATGTAAATGTTCTTCTTTTTTTCTGATCAGCAACTAACAACGGATTAGGAATATATATGAAAGTTGAAATACTTTTTCTGCCGACTATTGTTATTCAACATAAAGTTTTAGCCCGCAAAGGATCGCCCCACACAGCTCCCAAAATTTACTTATTAATATGAACCAGAAAACATCGGGTATAATCTCTCTTAAAGCATTTATTAAATTAACAAATAAACCACTGTATTATATTTATTCATTGTATGAGAGGAAAGAATGACGGAACATGAACAATATGAAGTTAACTTTTTTAGGCCTATTTCCAGCCATGCCAAGGATAACAAAAAACTTATTTCTACCCTGGCACTAATTTGGGCAATTGCGGTTTTTGGTTTCCATTTTTTATTAATTTATGTAACAACACCAACCCCGGAAGAAACCCTAACAGAATTTGAATCAGTTTGGCCTCAGGTTGCAACAGATTCATCCGCAACTATCGAAATGAAACAAACCTTTGCTAAATCATTGTTAATGGTACTTGGCAAAAACATTGCTCTAAAAGATGATCATAAAAAAGTGCTGAAAGAATCATTAAGCTGGACTGCCTTTAGCATGCAGTCTGATTCGCTGAAAAACATTATTCAATCTGATCCCAATGAAGAAACAACTAATGCAGCCGTTTTAAACTTTGGATTGAGTGATGAAGGATTTGATAAAATCATGATCGATCTGATTCCCAACTCATTAGTTAAAGTTGAAAACAATTTGTTAAGCGAAAATGTAAAAACAGAATTACCCAATGTTATGAATCTGTATCTAGTTCACAATCAAAGTTTCTTAACTGATTTTAAGTTTCTTGGATTCCCATTTCACTATTGGTACACTGCACAGTTTTTACTGATACTATTTGTATTGCTGTGCCTATTCTACGCCGTCTCAATAGATAAAATGAATAAGAAACATGATTTTGTAGAAGAAACTTAAACCAGAATTTTTAATGGAGGAATTGTGAATAAGATATTGAAATTAATTTATACATTATTATTGCTCTTAACTGTTAGCAATAACATATATGCACAGTCAGCAACACAACTTGAAGGTGAATTTAAACTTGGTCCCGCAATTATTTTAATTGTATTATTATTAACATTTATTCTTGTAGGAATTTTTAACCGGGCTAAAGATACAAAAACATATTGGGCTGCCGGAAGAAAGATTTCACCAATTGGCGCCGGTATGGCAATTGCGTCTAACTGGATGAGTGCCGCTTCGTTCCTTGGAATGGCAGCTATAATGTATGGTTCAGGATATCATGGTCTTTCATACGTAGTTGGATGGACTGGCGGATATGTTCTATTACTTATATTGATGGCCGGGCAAATAAGGCGATATGGAAAATACACAGCAGCCGATTTTATTGGAGACCGTTATTACTCACAAGGGTTACGCGGTGTTGGTGCCGGGCTTGCAATATTTATATCCTTCTCATATTGCGTTGGTCAGTTTGCAGGAATCGGCTTAATGTTTAAATGGATTCTTGGAATCGATTTTACCTGGGCAGTAATTATTGGAGCTTCAGTAGTTTTAATATATACACTTATTTCCGGAATGCTTGGTGTAACTAAAAACATGCAGATTCAATACGTAATTATAATTGTATCATTTGTAATCCCTCTCTTTATTTTAACATATAAGTTTGGATATTTTTACTGGCTGCCTCAGGTTGGTTATGGCGCAGTAATAAGTGACATTGTAAATGGTATTGCTCCCGGAGGTGGTTTATCATCGGTGGGACACGATTTTGCAATACTCCCCTCGCCGGAGTTTGCCATGCCCTGGGATCCGGCAACCGGACAAACAGCTTTTCAGTGGTTGGCAATTTGTTTCTCTTTAATGATAGGAACAGCAGGATTACCGCATGTTATACAAAGATTCTACGTTGTACCCAGAGCTAAAGATGCCCGATGGTCAGTAGTATGGGGATTATTTTTTATCTGTATTTTGTATTGGAGTGCTCCGGTTTATTCTGCGTTTGGAAAAATATTATCCTCTAATCCCGAAGTCGGGAAATTATCGAAAGACGCTATAGTTGTTTATACAACGCAGCTTGGCGATCTGTATCCATTAATAATAGGATTCTTAGCTGCCGGTGCGGTGTCGGCTGCTTTTTCAACTGTATCCGGTTTATTAGTTGCAGGCGCATCAGCTTTTTCACACGATTTATATTTCAATGTAATAAATCCTAAAGCCACAGAAAAAACTCAAATGCTAATGGCCAGATTAGGAACCATATTAATGGCAGCGGGTGTTGCTATTGTTGCACTATTAAATCTGGGCTTAATTGCTCAATTAGTTGCGGTAGCTTTTTCATTAGCCGGATGTACAATATTCCCGCTATTTCTATTAGGTATCTGGTGGAGCGGTTCTAACAGAACCGGTGCCTGGGCTGGTTTAATTGCGGGTTCATCAGTTACAGCAATTGCGCTGGTTTATTTTATCGGAGGGAAATTTGGTGCCAGTCTGCCTTATCAGGAATTTATAAACTACTATTTAAACGCCTGGTATTTTGCCTGGTTAGGAGCACCGTTAGCTATAATCAGTAATATTGTTGCTTCAAAACTTTCGAAAAATAAAACTCCATTAGAGATAAAAAAATTCTTAGCTCAGAAAGTTCATAACTATGAATAAAAACAGAAATACTATCCCCCATGTTTTGGGGGATTTTTTTTGTATTCTTAATTGAATAAATTAAATATTAGAATTTATAAATGATATTTCTTATTATTTAGATAAATATTTCTATGGATAATTGAGTATTTCATGAATACCAAAATTATAAATAAAGAATTCGGTTATAAAATTATTCTTCCCACCTTTTTAATTTTCACATTGTTTACTGTTTTAATTTTTGCTGTCATCATTCCGTCAATAAAAGATTATATGCTTGACGGTAAACGTGAAATGATAAAAGAGTTAACAAACTCTGCATGGAGTGTTCTTGAAGAATTTGATCTGGAAGTTTCATCCGGTTTACTAAAACTTGAAGATGCCCAGAAAGAAGCCATAAACAGAATTGAGAATATGCGCTACGGTAATGGAAGAAAAGACTATTTCTGGATTACCGATATGAAGCCTTACATGATAATGCATCCATATAGAGATGAGTTAAACAATACTGACCTTTCGGACTATAAAGATCCAACTGGCAAAAAACTTTTTGTGGATTTCAAAAACATTGTAGAACAAAATGGTGAAGGCTACTCAAACTATATGTGGCAATGGAAAGATGATTCGACAAGGATAGTTCCAAAGCTATCTTATGTAAAAGGTTTCGGGAAATGGAATTGGGTTATAGGCACTGGTATTTACATTGAAGATGTGAACGATGAAATTTCATCTTTAACAAACAGTTTATTTTATAGTTCACTTGGCATCTTGCTTATTCTTGGTTTAATCTTATTTTTTATTAGTAAACAAAGTTTAATACTTGAACAAAAACGATTTGAAGCTGAATCAGGGTTAAAAGAATCTGAAGCAAAATATAAAGCACTTGTTGAAGCTTCCACTGATGGTTTGGTCATGTTACTTGATGGACATTATATTTACTCGAATCAGGCTCTGCTTAACATACTGGGATATGAATCTGAAGATTATATGGGCATTAACTTAGATGATATCCTGTTCAAGAGTAAATTACAAAGCACAACCGGATCAGATTATTTTAAAAACTTAGCCGCAAATAATAAGCCGGAAGAAAAATATCATGCCCGGCTTGAAAGGAATGATAATTCATTAATAGATGTAATTTTGTTTACATCTAAAATTAATTTTGGAGAAAAAGAAGGTTATACAATTATAATAAAAGATGTTAGTATTCATAAACAAATTGAAGAAGAGCTTGACTCAAATAAAGAAAAATATTTAGCATTAACTAATAGCATGAATATTGGTGTATTCCGTGCGGCGCTAGATTCGAACGGAAGATTTGTTGAGGCTAATCAGTTTGCCGAGAATATATTTGGTTATTCAGACTATGAAGATATTCATTCAATTAATCTTTTTGATTTATTTCACAATTACTCCGATAAAGATTCTTTCATTAATAAACTGAAAGAAAACAATTCAGTTAAAAACTCAATTGTTCAGATAAAAAAAAGAGACGGCTCAACATCCATGGTCTCAATTTCAGCAGTAATAGTAAATAGCAATTATGGTTCAGACAAATTTTTTGATGGAACCATAGATGACATTACTGATAAAATGAAACTTGAAGAGGAACGCGAAAATCTGATTGTTGAACTTCAAACATCTCTTCGCTTTCTTAATCAGCCGATAGAGCATTTTTTAAAACACTTTGTAACCTGCAATTATAAAACTCCGGTTCATATTGCCGCAAAAGAAATGACAAAGAAAAAGTATAGTGCTGCACTAATAAAATCGGATGACAATAAATATATTGGTATTATAACTGATCAGGATCTTAGAAGAAGAGTTGTAGCAAATAAAACTGATTTTGATACTCCAATATATTCAGTTATGAGTTCACCATTAATTACTATAACTAGCTCTACTTTAGTTTTTGAAGCATTTTTGATGATGAATGAAAACTCAACCAGACATTTAGCAGTAAAAAACTTACACAACGAAATTGTTGGAATAATTAGCAGTGAAGAACTTTTAACAGTTCAACGGCATTCTACCAGTTATTTATTAAAGGAAATTGAACAGGCTGAGACAGTAGATGAACTTATCTCGGCAAGAGAAAAAGTTCCAAGATTGGTTAAAGTTTTAACTGATAGCGGTGCAAGAAGCAGAATTATCGCACATATTATTACATCTGTTTTTGAAGCCATAACCGGTAAATTAATTTTATTTGCAATTGAGGAGATTGGAAAAGCTCCGGTTAAATTTTCTTTTATAGCATTAGGAAGTGTCGGGCGTGAAGAACAAACACTTATATCTGATCAGGATAATGCTATTATATATGAAGAGGTTCCGCCAGAATCTGAGAAACTAGTTCATGAGTATTTCCATCAGCTGGGAACAAAAGTTTGTGATTGGTTAAATGATTGCGGATATGTTTATTGCAAAGGCGAGGCAATGGCAAAAAATCCGAAATGGTGCCAGTCAATTACCCAATGGGAAAAATACTTTTACACATGGATTACAAACTCCGATCAGCAGGATTTAATTGATCTTAGCATATTCTTTGATTTCCGTTCTATATATGGGGATGAAAATCTCACCGAAAATTTGAGAAAATATTTGTTTAAAAAAGTTGAAGGACAGGCTGGCTTCTTCCAGCACTTAACAAAAAACTCCTTACTTCATAAACCGCCGGTAGGACTTCTTGGAAATATTGTTGTAGAATCAAAAGGTGAGCATTCTGAAACCTTCGATATTAAAGCGGCTACAATGCCTATAAGTGATTTCTGTAGAATATACGCACTCAAAAACAGTATTAGTAATACAAACAGCTTAGAAAGACTTGATGGATTACTTGAGAAAGGAATAATAAACAAAACTTCTTATGAAGAATTGAAGCAGGCATATAACTATCTAATGCAGTTAAGATTCAAGCATCAATCCGAATTAGAGATGGAAAATCTGGAAGCAAATAATTATATAAACCCAAGCAAGCTAACTCAGATTGAACAAAAAACTATTAAGAATATTTTTTCACAGATCATTAGTATACAGAAAAAATTAAGTTACGATTTTAGCGGAGAGGGGTAGTGTAAAAAGTTTTGTGTAAATGGAATAATTTATCTGAATCGGAGCGGAGTTTACGCAGCGTAGCTTCAGATA
>JAEINS010000025.1 GCA_016342755.1 Melioribacteraceae bacterium
ATCTGAAGCTACGCTGCGTAAACTCCGCTCCGATTCAGATAAATTATTCCATTTACACAAAACTTTTTACACTACCACGCCAAATGGTAAAGTCACGGTCAATGTTTATACCGTATTTAATATTTAACAATCTATAGGTATACTAATTTTTCGCCCTTTTGAAAATTACAACTATATCTCTTGTTGAACCATGTGATTGATTTGTATCGAATGATGAAACTAATTCCCAACCTTGTTGTCCAAGCTGATTCATAAATTCATCCAATTCTTTTTCGTCAAACTTTCCACCTAGAAAACCTGAAGCTGCAAGTTTTAAAGTTTTATATTCCCACTTCATAATTCACCTCTAATATTAAAAAAAACGAAACTGTTTTTATTGTATACGTTGTATTATGTTAACATACAATTGACTGTTAAAATTAAATCCTTTTGTTTATCCGCCGTTTCTTTTGCCAATTTAAGAGTTTAAATTGCGCCTCGAAAATCATCAAAAAAGGAATCCTCAATTTCATAAACAGTTTTAGGTATTACACCTAGCTCTAAAGTTTGAAACATTTCAACAAGTTTATCTCCATCTACTAATTCAATGGGAGGCGCACCATCTCTTCTAGCTTCTTTCTTAGATTCTGCAGTAAATGTTCCAGTTGTTATAATAATACCTTTATCAGCCCTACCTTGCATTGCACCTCTAAAATCTCTAATTATACTTGGGCTTACACTGCCTTTAAATCTTTTGCATTGAAATAAAACATTAAAACTCACTAAAGGATTTACTTGTAAAACACCATAACCATCAATTCCTCCATCTCCACTTTTACCGGTTACTTTGACTTCTTGAAATCCAGATTCTCTTAATAATCTTTGACATATTCTTTCAAATCCGTCAGGCGGTAAATCTTTCAGAATATCTAATAATTCAATATCATCTTGCGAATCTGCAACTGAAATTTCTTCATTATCAACATCATCACTTATCTTTGTTTTACGAGCGTCACTAAATTTTTTGCGCTGTTCTTGAATTATTAATTTTGCTTGTTCTCTTGTTAATCCTTCTTTTCTAGCTTTTTCAGTTAAGCTCCAAACACCTTTTTGTGATGAGGAAATATAACCAGCTTTTACTAAATATAACCTAGCAAACATAGCTTGGTTTCTAACCTTTGATCCACCACTTTTTAATGTTTCTTCTTGTTCAGATTCTGAAATTTCTAGTTTTTCAATAGCAAGATCAATTACTTCTGAGGGTATTCCCGAACCACCTAAATGATTTAGAGATTCTATAAGTGGGACGAAAAATCTTAAAAATACTGGGTTTATACTTTTAGCCATAATTGAATCCTTTAACGAATTATTTTTAATAGCAACATAACACATCATTAACCGACTTAAAAACAAGATATACAAAAATGTAATCCGGCAAAAAAAATATTTATACAAATTTTCAACATCTGCAACTTTACATGTTCTAATACATTTTTAAGATTTTCGTTTACAGATTTTTATTGAAATTATTTTTTTTGTGATGACTTTGTTACCCAGAACTTCACAAATATAATAAATGAGAAATAGTTAATAAAGTCTTTTCATCAAAAGAATTCAGTTAATTATTAGTATGTACACAGTATCAAATTTATAAATTATCCCAAATCAGTCCTTGGCAGTTTCTTCCCAACTACAATTAAAACTACTGTTAACAATACACAAATAATAACATTAGCTATAATAGGATGAACTCCATAGGCAGTTGGCAGACTTCCAAATAATAGACATACAACCGCTATTAAGATTGCATAAGGCATTTGTGTGTTTACATGATCTAAATGATTACACCCTGAAGCCATGGAGCTTAGAATCGTTGTATCAGATATTGGCGAGCAGTGATCGCCAAATATTGCTCCGGCTAAGATTGAACTTATAACTCCGTATAAAAGATCGATGCTTAATTCTTGCGAAAAACCAAAATCAGCACAAAGTGTAAATGTAAGAGGAATTGCAATCGGCATTACAATTGCCATAGTTCCCCAGCTTGTACCGGTGGCAAAACTTGTTAAGGCACAAATAACAAAAATAATTGCCGGTAAAAAGTGAGGATCAATTGATTCACCAACAAGTGAAATTAAATAATCAGCCGTTTGAAGCTCGGTTGTTACAGAACTAATTCCCCATGCAAAAACTAAAATAACACAGGTAAATACAATTGATTTTAAACCTTTTTGCCAGGCAGTAACAGCCTGATTAAGAGTTGTTATTTTTTGAACTACTGACATAATTATAGCAACAACACCCGCAATAAAACATGCCCAGAACAATGAAAGATTTGATTCAGAATTACTTATTATATTTTGCAAGCCAAAATCCGTACTGCCGGCTTTATCAATATTTTCAATTCCGGTTAAAACAAGTCCAATCATAGTTCCAAATAAAAATATCATAATTGGAACAGCACCATTGTACCATTTAGCTTTGTCTTCATTTGCAAAAAGGTTTTCATCGTCCATCGATTCAGCATCTTTTGTATCAAATTCTTTCGACTTCTCACCTTTCCTGGCTTTGGCTTCGGCAGTGTACATCGGGCCAAAATCTCTTCGCAGATATGAAGTAATAAAAACAAAAAATAAAACGGCTATCGGATAAAACCTTGAAGGGATAGTCTGAATAAAAACATCATAAGCATTCTGATCAAGACCAATTATTTTTAATCCTTCTTCAATAAGACCAATTTCATAACCAATCCAGGTGCTTACAATTGCAATGCTTGCAGTTGAGGAAGCAGTTCCGTCAACTATAAAAGCAAGTTTTTCTCTAGATATTTTTAGCTTATCGGTAATTGGTTTTACCATATTACCAATTATAAGTGTGTTTGCGTACTCGTCAAAGAAAATAACCAGTCCCATTGCCCAGCTCGAGATCATCCCGGATCTGGAAGTTTTTGCATATTTTGTAATGGTGTTTGCAAGTCCGGCTGTTCCGCCGTTGTAGGAAATTACTCCTATTACACCACCAATTAAAAGTGTTATAGACATTATTAAAATGTGGGAAGGATCGGTTAAAGCGTTTAATACAAATGTATCTGCCAGACGAAGTACAGCTATAAATGGATTATAATCGTATATAAAAAAAGCTCCTACAAATATTCCGGCAGCTAAAGAAACAAGAACCTGCTTAATTAGTAAGGCAAGGCAGATAGCTATAAACGGCGGCAGAACACTAAACCAGCCGGGCATAATTCTAATTTCACTTTTATGATTTCCACAAACTATTTGGTGAGTACCAATTCCGCTGATAGATAATGTTGTATCAACTTTATTGTTAATAACATTTAAACTTATAATCCGCGTATTATCATTCTTAACAAATAATAGTTTAATAATATCTAATGTATCCGGTATTTCTGAAATCTTAACTTTGAACGATACATCGTTTAATCCATAGGATGGAATTTTAACTACCTGAGAAAAATTTTCTTTCGATAAGAATAGAAGTAATATGAGGATTATAAGTTTCTTCAAATAGTTTTGGCTTTCATTTTTTCAAAAATTTTCACACTTCTACAAGTTCAGTGTGACAACAAATTATTAATGCCGTGCAGGTATTCTACAATACCTAAACTGTTTATATCTATTTGTTACTTAAGCCTCCGGGGTTTAAAAACCCCGAAGGTTGTAAAATATTATTTATTTATCTCTGTGTACCAGTCCGAAGAATTTTCAAGAAGTTTATTTATTCTTCCAACAAGTTTATGAGGGTCTGTTAAATATCCTTCTAACAATAATGAAGACTCATATAGCTGCTCAACCACCGTTATAATGTAATCATCTTCAGCATTCTTATTATAAATTTTTATTAGATTTCTAACAAGTTTATGGTTCTTATTTATTTCAAATATTTTTTTAGGAACTGAAGCATCTTTGTTCATCATCTGCATCATCTTTTGCATGCTTGCCGACATTGAATCATCAGGGTTAACCAAACACGCAGGACTATCTTTTAATCGCTTAGATTCCTTAACATCAGTAACTCTGTCGCCTAAAATATTCTGAATTCTTTTTAATAATTTATCAAATGATTTTTCATCATCTTTAGTCATTTCTTCAGATTTATCTTCAACTTTTTCACTTTCAAATTTATCAAGTTTCGAAAGATCAGCCTGATCAACAGATTTCAATTCAAATTCTTTATACTTAGGAACCGCACTTACAGCAAACTCATCAACAGGTTCTAGGAAAAATAGTACTTCTATACCTTTTGTTTTGAAGATCTCTAAATGCGGATCAAGTTCCACAGCTTCTCTGCTGCTTCCGGCTAAATAATAAATTTCCTTCTGATCTTCTTTAGCATTCTCAATGTATTCATCGAATGATACAAGTCCTTTGGCATCTTCACATCTGGAAGAGTTAAATCTTAACAAGGCAGAATATTTTTCCTGATTTGCATAATCGCTGTAACCAAGCTTAAAGACTTTACCATGTTCGCGCCATAACTCAGCAAATTTCTCTTTGTCATCTTTACTTAATTTCTCGAGATAATTTAACACTGTTGAAGTTACGCTTGAGGAAATTTTAGTGAATACAAGATTCTCCTGAAGAGTTTCGCGGGAAATATTTAGCGGAAGATCCTCAGAATCAACAACACCTTTAACAAAGCTTAAATACTCAGGAAGCAAGTCTTTATTTTTATGCTGAATTAAAACCCTGCGTACATAAAGGTCTAAACCATAATCATCTCTGTTAAAGCCAAACATATCCATGTTTTTCTTTGGTATAAACAATAAACTATTAAACTGAATTGGAGCATCAACTGATCTGTGAATAGTTTCCATAGGTTCAGTATAATCCAGAGTTAAAAATTTATAGAACTCATCATACTGTTCTTTTGTAACAGATGATTTAGGCTCTCTCCAGATTGCAGAAACTGTATTAACAACTTCGTCTTCAACTTTAATAGGAAATGAAATAAAATTAGAGTGTGTTTTAATTATATGCTCAATTCTATGTTTATCGGCAAATTCTTTCTCTTCTTCTTTAAGAGTGATTATAACTTCCGTTCCGCGTTTTTTATCGGATTCAAGTTCAACCAGATCATAACTTCCCAAGCCGTCCGAAGTCCACATAACTGCTTTTTCATCTTTCTTAAAGGACTTAGTTTTAAGTGTAACCTCTGAAGCTATCATAAAAACTGAATAAAATCCTACACCAAACTTACCGATTATATTATTAGCATCTTCTTTGCTATCGGAAAGCTGTTTTATAAAATCAGCCGAGCCTGACTTAGCAATTGTACCAATATTCTTAACTATTTCTTCCGCGGTCATACCAATACCGGTATCAGTAATGGTTAAAGTACCTTTCTCTTTATCAAACGCTATTTTAATTTCTAAATCCTGATCATTATCAATAATCTCAGAACCTTTATTCGATTCGAACCTAAGTTTATCGAGAGCATCGGATGCATTAGAAACAAGTTCGCGCAAAAATATTTCTTTGTTTGTGTATAATGAGTGAACAAGAATATTTAGAAGCTGTTTTACTTCAGCTTTAAACTCATGATGTCCTGAAAGATTTTCTTTACTCATTTTTCCTCCAATCATTTAATTTATATTTATATTTATTTTAATCAGCACATTAAATTCCCTAAACCGAATTATCGCAACAAATCAGTTAAAGAAAACATTAGTAAATTTACTTAACTACAAACTTTGAAATAATAACCCTAATAATCATCCCGGATATTAAAGCAACAAGTAAATAAATGCCCAAAGTTTTAAAAGATGTTTTTGTAATATGGTAACCCGATTTGTATCCCCGCCAGTCGCATGATTTACAACGATAAATATTGAACATTGTAAATGTTTTAATAAAGCCTTCAAGACTAGTACGTCTCCTGGAACGTCTTAATCTGCCTGATGCATTACAATTAGGACAATTTTCTATTGCCGGATCTTTCGGAATTAAAATTCTTAAATTTTTCATTGTTTAAATAATATTATTAAAATTACAATTATTAAAAATACGGAAAATATCTTCTTAATGTAAATTGCTTTTACTTTGTTAAAAAGTTTTACTCCGGTAAACGAACCAATTAAGGCACCAATTCCTAAAAGCAATCCTACATATATATTTATATATCCCATATAAAATCCTGATGAGATATCTGACTCAATTCTTGAAAACATAAACGAAGAACTTAACATGGTAGCGGCTACAACAAAAGAACTTGTTCCAATGGCTTTTTTAATATCCATTTTATACAGATAAAAAAGCACCGGCACAAATATAACACCGCCGCCAAGTCCGGTAAACACAGCCATGGTTCCGGTTAAAAATCCCAAAACCGGTAAAACACTTGCAGGAATTTTAAACTTACTATCACTATTATCACTTTTATTTAGAAGCATATTAATAGCTACCAAAATCAAAATAACAAGTAAAATATACTTTAGTGTTTCCGGATAAACTTTTACCACATATTTAGGAAGAATTACAGCAGCACTACAACTGCCCAATGCTAATAATAGTGCTTCCTTAAAATAAAGATTTCTTATTCTAAAATGATTATAACTTGCACCAGAAGCAGAGAAACTGCCGGCAAACAACGAAGTAGCAAGCGCTACATATGTAAGCTGAGATATTTCTAAACCAGTAAACGGTAATAAAAAAATTAAGGCCGGCACAAAAATAACTCCGCCGCCAATACCTAATAATCCCGATAACCCTCCTGTAACAAACCCAATAACAAGAAAGATTATTGTACTAATTATTTCATTCACTAACAATCGACAGCATTTTGTTATACGCCTGATTATTATTAAGCAGTTCCAGAGCAATTTTAAATTGTTTATCGTACTTTAACGATTCCTTTATTCTACCCTTTTTACCGTCAATTCTGGAAGCAACTTCTTTAACAATTGAAGCAATAATAACATCTTTATTATTATTCAATTCTTCAGTTTTAACTTTATTAAATCTTTCTAAAAGATTTTCAATATCAGAAGTTAAATGCCCGTTATAACCTTCTTTTTTTATGGCAGTTTTTAGCTGCAAAACTAATTTCTCAGATTCTGATCTATATTCAAATTCCTGTGACTCCAGATATGTCATAAACTCAATAAATAATTTATCTTTATTTATTTCATCTAAAACAAGATTTTCGTGTGTATTAAAATAATAACTCGCAAATTGGAAAAACATTCCTTTAGCAAGTAAATCCAAAATCTGATTAGATTCGGGTAAATTTGATACTAATGTGTCGGGCACAATTCCGCCGCCGGAATATACTACTCTGCTGTTTTCGGTTGTAAAAGTTGAATCTTCTTTAGTATACTTTTTATTAAAAATACTTTCCTTGTTAGAATAGTCAATCTTCTGAATACATCTTCCGCTAGGAGTGTAATATTTTGCTGTGGTAATTTTTAGCGATGTATTAAATGATAAAGGAATTACAGTCTGAACTAAACCTTTTCCAAACGATTTTCTGCCAACAACTATTCCTCTATCATGATCCTGAATTGCTCCTGCAACAATTTCAGATGCTGAAGCTGAACCATTATCAACCAATATTGCTAACTTAGTATTACCGGCAATAGGCTCCTCATTTGAATATGAGTGTTTTACTTCGGTTGTATCACGTCCAATTACCGATACAATTAAATCACCTTTTTTTAGAAATTTTTCGCAAATATTAATTGCCGCGTCAAGTAATCCGCCCGGGTTGCCGCGTAAATCAAACACAACCGATTCAATTGATTTCTGCATGGCAAGTTCTTTTAAAGCTTTCCTTACTTCCTCTCCGGCTGTTCTGGAAAATCCGCTTAATTTTAAGTATGCATTGTTAGAGTTTTCAGGTTCAAATCCGTAATAGGTTAAATTTTTAAGCTCAATCTCTTCACGAACAAGATTAAATATTAAATTATCAATTACACCTTCTCTTTTAATAGTTAATGTAACTGTTGTTCCCGGATCACCTTTTACAAAAGCACTAAGTTCATTATAATTTTCGCTATTTAGTTTTACAGAATCAATTCCCACAATTATATCGCCGACTCTTAAACCCTGCCTTTGAGCCGAATAACCTTCAATTAAGTCGATTATAGTTACCGATTCATCTCTTAAACCGATAGAAGCTCCAATACCGCCGTATTTCCCCCGTGTTATAACATCTATATCTTTCTGATGATTTTCGTCTATATAATTTGTGTACGGATCTAACGATGATAACATTCCTTCTATTCCGGCCTGCATAAATTTTTCGGGATCAATATTATCAACATAATTAAGCATTATCTCTTTATAGACTCTGCCAAATACATCAATACTTTTAGAAAGTTTAAAATAAAAATCCGAATCGCTTTTTATAAATCCGCTAAATAAAACTAATATCAGTGGCAACAATAAATATTTATAACTTTTTCTACTCATTTTATTTTTTCCAATTTTCAATTTTTCCAATTATCTCAGAATGAATTTCTTCAACCGGTCTTAAACCATCTATTCTTACAAATCGTTCCTTTGTTTCCGAAAAATGTATAAACCCTTCTCTAACCCTTTCATAAAAGGAATTATCGGAAACTTCAATTCTATCAAGTTCAAGATTTTCCATTTTCGCTTTTCTATTTGCAACCTCTTCAAGCGGTATGTCTATAAAAAATGTTAAATCCGGTACAGCTTTTTCCAGGACAAAACTATTTAAGTCATTTATAAAATCAAGCGATATTCCGCGTCCGTAACCCTGGTATGCCGTCAGCGAATCATGAAATCTATCCGATATAACATATATCCCTTTTCCTAATGCAGGCAAAATAATTTCGCGTACTAATTGCGCTCTGCTTGCGGAAAACAACAACAGTTCCGTTTCCTTAACCATTTTACTGTGTTTTTTATTAAGCAGGATATCTCTTACTTCTTCAGAAATTATAGTACCGCCAGGTTCACGTATTATTTTAGTGACCTGGTTTTTAGATTCTAAATACTCTTTTAATAAATTCACCTGTGTTGATTTTCCGCAAAAATCGAGGCCTTCAAAAGTTATAAACATTTTAATTCTTTTTCTTAATTATATACTCTAGTTTATTGGGTTCAGTCCTTACAAGTGATGTAAAGGTGGGATAAATAATACGAGGTTGAATTGCACCTAATGAGTCATCAATAGCTTGCTTATAATTTATATATGCTGTTATACTTTCTTTTTCTAACTTGGAAAGTTTATTAATTCCGCCTCTTAAAATCACATCTACAGTTGATGGATACAATTGAAGATATTGAAAATAGGGAACTCCTCTGGTCTCAACCGGAACATCTTCAAATGTTAAATCAATAATTTTTTCTACTTCAAATTGAAGCAATGTTTTATCTAGTGAATAATTTATATTATCAATTTGTTCTAACTCAAGATATTCTGATACAGATTTATCAAGGTCTTCAAATTCTTTTAATATAGTACTAATAGAGTTTATCTTAGTTAATTCGTTTTTTGTACCTGATATTAAAATAGAATCGGGTACAATTTTAATATCTGAAACAACTCCGTAACCAACTCTGTAACCCGGTAAAATATTTGGGAAAATCGGGACCAGTTTTGAATTTACTTTATCAACCTTAAAATTAATTCTTTCAGGCAGCATTTCAATTACCTGAATAGTTGAAGGTAATCGGGAATTACGGTCTAGTTCATCCCTCAAAAAAATTTCATGCCTGCCACTGTCATTTTTTGCAGAAATATCATAATTAAAATCCGGGCCCCAGACTAACTTGGCTAAATCCCATCCCTGACCCTTAACTCTGATAGTTATATCGGATGATGAAATACCGGCTATATCATAATTCTCTGGTACGTTTGATACTCTCACTTCAGGAGTAATAGTAGTTCTGTACTCTCCCGATAAGGAAATATACCCCCAAAGTAAAATTGAGAATAAACTTATTAATACTATTGAAATAACTTTTGACTTCATACCCGAAAGATACAAAAAAACTCCACATTTGCGGAGTTTAATTCTGTGTAATATTTATAAAAATGTCATAAAGTACGGAAATGATCTAGCAGTTCATTTTTATTTGCTTTCGAAATATCCCGCCCTTTAATTGGAAAGTCTTCAATACTTCTTGCAAGTCTTCTTAAATCCGGTACACTCATTTTTTGCAATTCATCTAATGAAATCGAATTCAGATCCGTATCAATTATTTTTTCTTCACCTAAATCAGTTTCATCATCTTCAATTGAATCAGAATCTTCAATATCTTCTTCATCAACTGATTCTTCTACAATTTCCTCCTCTGGTTCCTCAGTTTCCCCAATATCCTCTGTTTTTAAAATAGATACTAATTCTTCCTCAACAGGAATATCTTCCTCATCAATTTTTTCAATCGATCCTAAATCTTCAGATTTTTCAAACTCAGTCTCATTCTCAATCTTTTCTTCTGAAGTTTCATTTAATTCAGAATTATCCCCAGAATCTTCCCGATTATGAATAATTTCCTCTTCCGCAATTTCCTCTTCAATAATAAGATCACTTAGTTCTGTCTCTTCCGGTATTTCACCGGCTTCATCCTCAGTACTCAATTGAGTAATAATTTCTTCATCTTCGTCAAGAACTTCATCAATAATATCATTTACAAATCCATCATCAGGTTTTGTATCAGATTTCGCGTCATCAATGTTTTCTTCTATCGCCTCATTAAAATCATTATCAAAAAGAGACGGAATTGAATTTTCTTCCTTTTTAACAGTCTTGGGTTTTACAGCAGGTATTGTGGTAAATTTAGATTCATCAAGTTCTTCTTCAAAATTATTTTCTTCTTCCGCAGAATCTTCTTCAGGAGATTTTATCTCTGTTATCTCTTCATCAGATTCAGTTTCATTATCATTAATTTCTTCAATAATATCAGAAGCAATTTCTTTAATATCTTTTTTTAGAGGAGCCCAAACCTTTTTTTTGTTTTCAATTAATCCTTTTAGATCATCATGAGGACGAGGTATAATATGTGCCGATACTAGCTGCCCGACTCTTTTAGCCGCAGCAGAACCAGCATCTAAAGCCGCTTTAACGGCTGCAACTTCACCAGTAATTTTAATTGTAATAAGGGCTGCAGAACTTTTTTCTCTGCTGACTATTTTTATATCAGCTGCTTTAGCCATAGCATCAGCAGCTTCAATAGCACTAATCAACCCTTTGGTTTCAATTAATCCAAGAGCTTCATTCATAAAATATATTAAGCGCGTTTTGGAAGAATTGTTTCTACGTCTGTATGCGGACGTGGAATAACATGTACTGATACAAGTTCACCAACTCTTTGTGCAGCGGCTGCACCAGCATCTGTTGCTGCTTTTACTGCACCAACGTCTCCCCTAACCATTACAGTTACGAATCCGCCGCCAATTGTTTCTTTTCCTATAAGTTCAACTTTTGCTGCTTTTACCATAGCATCCGCAGCTTCTACAGCACCAACCAAGCCTTTGGTTTCTATCATTCCAAGTGCGTCTAAAGTCATAAATCTGCTCCAAATTTGGTTAAAATTCTTTTCGAAAATAATCTATATAGCTATAAATGTCAATTATAATTAAACTTTATTATCAATAATTTACAATAACTTTTCCCTTAAATACTCTTCCAGAATAACGGCGGCGGCATTTTTATCAATTATGCCTTTATCGCGTCTTTTCTTTTTAGAAACAACCGATGCAATTACTCTTTCTTTAGCAATTGAAGAAGAATATCTTTCATCAACAAAAACCACTTGCTGCGATATTTTTTTCTCAAGTTCGTTTTTAAATTCTATTACATCGTCTGTTATATGCGATTTCTCGCCGTTTTCTCTTAATGGATATCCTAAAACTACTTCACAAACTTCATAATCAGAAAAAAGTTTTAAGAGATTTATCCAAAATCTATCATCATTTTTTAATGTGATTAATGGAGACGCAAACATTTTAAGCGGATCGGTTATAGCAATACCAACTCTTTTTAATCCATAATCTATTGCTAAAATTCTTTCTTCTTTCACTTAGCTACTTCAATAAATTATAACGTTCTACTGAATAAAGACCCTTTAATTTCTTTAGGCGTTCAATCAGTCTTTGTAAATGTTCAAGATCTTTTACATAAACCGCAATAGTACCCAAAAATAAAGAACCCTGTGTATTAATATTTACCGCTTTAATATTAGTGCTTTTATAATTGGTTATTGAATTTGATATTTCAGTCAATAGTCCCGGTGAATCCTCCCCTTTTATATTTATTCCGGCAACAAAATCGGCAGAATCCATTTTAGGCCAATTTACAGGAACTAATCTATCCTCTTTATGATTAGACATCTTCATCAAATTTCTGCAATCTTTACGATGTACCTTTATCCCCTCACCAATTGTAATATATCCAACAATTGGATCTCCCGGAATTGGATTACAGCATTTTGCATAACTATATTCAATACCTTTATGATCACCTTCAATAACAACACCGCCGGCAGTCTTCCTTGCAATATCAGCAAACTGATCAAAATTATCCCCGGTTCTGATCTCTTCTTTTTTCTCTTCTTCTTCAGACGGATTTAATATTTCATTAAGATCAATTTTTTCATGATATATTGATTTAAAGAACTGGGCAGAATTATCAAATTTAAGTTTGCGGGATAATTTAGCAATATCATCGGCAGTAAAATTAAGCTTCAGCTTTCTAATCTTACGTTCCCAAATCTCTTTACCGGCATCAACAAATTTTTCTTCTTCTTTGTTTATATATTTTCTAATATACGATTTTGCTTTATGTGTCTTTACAAAACGAAGCCAGCCACGGTTTGGATGCTGATTTTTAGAAGTGATTATATCAACCACATCACCGCTGTTTAACTGAGTATCCAAAGGTACAATCTTACCATTTACCTTTGCTCCAATACATTGGTGACCAACCCTCGAATGAATATCGAATGCAAAATCGACTGAAGTGGAATTAACCGGCAGTCTTCTTAAATCGCCTTGCGGAGTAAATATATATATTTCGTCCTGATAAAGATTCAGTTTAAAACTAGCCAGAATTTCTTTGGAAGCTTCGTCTCTATTAACATTTTCAAAAATATCACGAATCCAGTTAACCCAGTCTTCCATGTCTCTATCGGACTGCATCATATTTTCTTTATATTTCCAATGAGCTGCAACACCTCGTTCTGCAATCTCATGCATCTTTCTGGTTCTTATCTGAATTTCAACTAATTTTCCGCCTGGTCCCACAACTGTGTTATGTATAGACTGATAATTGTTTTTTTTCGGGATAGAAATATAATCTTTGAACCTATCGGGAATTGGCTTGTACATTTGGTTTATAATACCCAGCACATAATAACACTCGTTTGGATCGTCATTTTCAAGGATAATACGGATTGCTAAAAGATCGTAAATCTCCTCCATACCGGTATTTTGTTTTATCATTTTTTTATAGATGGAAAAAAAATGTTTTGCTCTTGATCCTAACTGATATTCAATACCGTGTTCTTTAAGTTTTTCTTTTATTGGTGTATTGAATTTTTTTAAGTATTCTTCCCTTTCAAATCTTTTATCGTTTACTTCCCTTGTAATTTCAGAATAGGCTTCTTTATTAAGGTATTTAAATGAAAGATCTTCAAGTTCCCATTTAACCTGACCCAAACCAAATCTATTTGCAAACGGGGCATATATTTCTAAAGTTTCCTGGGCAATTCTTCTCTGTTTTTCCGGCTTAACAAATTCTAATGTGCGCATGTTGTGAAGTCTGTCAGCAAACTTAACCAGAATAACACGAACATCTTTAACCATCGATAATAAAAGTTTTCTATAGTTTTCGGCCTGAGAAATCTCGTGTCCAATAAAAACACCGCCGATTTTTGTTACACCATTAACTATCTCTGCTACTTCGGCACCAAATTCTTTTTCAATAAACTCAAGTTTAAACTCTGTATCTTCAACTACATCGTGTAATAAAGCAGCTATAACTGATATATCATCTAACGCAATTTCACTGGCTACAATTAAAGAAACTTCGTAGGGGTGCATAAAATAAGGCTCTCCCGAAGCTCTAAAATCATTTTTGTGTGCTTCAATGCTTAGCTTAAAAGCTTTCTTAAGGAGATCAACATCAACATTTGTTAAATTTGTCTCACAAACCTTAATAAGATTTTGAAGCATTTCATCCAATTTTTCTTTACTTACTTCCATCTATATCTAACTTTTATTTCGCCAATTATTAAAAACAAAAAATGAATTATTCTTTCCGCGTTTTGTTGATCCTCTCAAAAGCCCTATCTTTAAGCTCTTTTACATCAACCAATTTATTTTCAAGCCTATTATTAACATATTCTGAGAGATTGTCAATACTTAAGATATTATTGCAAACAGAAAACGCCTCTTGATAATTGCCAAATCTAAAATGAAGTTCGGCTATTTTCTTTTTCAGCTCAATTCTCTTCAGGTTATTTTCTATAACATATACAGGATATGAATTTAGTATTCTTGTGAATTCACCAATAGCTGAAACATCTTTTTTTATAGATAAAATATGCGCATACAGAAATCTGATATTTCTACTTTCCGGGAATTCTTCAATTAAAAGTTCGGATAACTCTAATGCGTCATCAAACCGCTCTTCATTCACATAAACCCAGAATAATTGATCACCAGTAAATGCTCTGCTATATTGCACTTTCTTAAAGGCAGTTTCTAAATTTAAAATCCCCTGTTCCCTTTTATCCGGTATTAATGGCAGCCAGTTAAATACACTTGTTTTATCACCCATCCAATATTGATAAGAACCAATTGCCCCTTGAGCTTCATAAAAGGTAGAATCTATTTCCAGGCAATCTTTATAATAACTGTTGGATTCCGAAGCCCATGAAAAAGCGGCAAGGTAATTTTTGTTTAATAAATTGTAATAGGAATAATAACCCGTGGATAAAGCTTTGTAATAAACAGTCCACAGTTTTGTTGATTTTTTTTCGAGTAATTTATCGCATTGTTTATTTGAGATTCTCAACAAACTATCAATTTTTTCTTCTTCAAATGGAATTCCATAATCAATAGATTTGGCTATTAATAAAGCCGCTTCATACAAATTACCTATCGGAATTTCACTATACTCACTTTTAAATATATTAATTTCAGAATATGCAGAATCATAAAAATGATTAACAATCTTTGTAAGAGTAGTTTCCATTAATGAATCTACTCTTACATCAGGATGACTTTGACATTTGAAAGAATTATATAATAGCAGACTAAAAAGTACCGTACGTCCTATCACCAGCATCTCCTAAACCAGGAAGAATATATCCCTGTTCATTAAGTTCTCTATCAACAACAGCAGTGTATATTGGAACATCAGGATGATCCTTTCTAATTCTTGCTATTCCTTCGGGCGAAGCAATTAAACATGCAAATATTATATCATTAGCTTCTTTGTTTTTGAGAAATGAAATTGCTGCTGAACCGCTGCCGCCGGTAGCAAGCATCGGATCAATTACAATTGTTTTCGAAATTTCTAAATTTTTTGGAGCTTTATAGTAATAATCAATTGGCTGTAAAGTTTCTTCATCTCTTTGAAGTCCAATATGCCCGACCTTTGCGTTTGGTATCATTTCAATAAATGAATTTACCATACTTAAACCCGCACGCAAAACCGGCACCAAAACTGTCTGATGCGCAATATCATAACCTTTTGTTACTTCTAGCGGAGTTTCAACTTCAATTTCTTTCAAAGTAAAATCTTTGCTTATCTCATTAACCAAAGCATAAGCTATTCTTCTTAAAGCAAGTCTAAACTGATACTCTTCTGTCTTATGGTTTCTAAGAATTGTTATATCTCTTTTTACTAACGGATTATCTACTACTGTCAAACTACTCATATTTATCCTCTTATAATTTTTCTTCCTAAAACTGATAGTATATTTATAAATGGAGACATTGGCGGAGTATAGTTAAAATCCATCTCTGCCAAAGATTCCACACTACTTTTATTATAAATTAAAGATGAAATTAAATCCGCATATCCAACAACTTCTTTTTCACCGATAAACGAAGCACCTAAAATATTTTTTGAATAATCATCATATACAATCTTTGCAAATACAGATGAACTTTCCGGCATTACTTTTACCAGATTTGGAATTTCGGCGCTAACAGATTTTACATTTCTATTAAACTTTAAAGCTTCCGATTCTTTTAATCCAACGGAAGTATATACTTTATCAAAAACTTTAACCGCAATATTTTTTATTGCCGGATTAAGTTTATTAAATCCACCGGCAGCATTAGTGCCTGCAACGTGACCCTGTGCATGTGCCATTGTAGCCATTGGAAAATAGTCAGGACGATTTGTGATTTTGTTTTTTACTTCAATACAATCGCCGGCAGCATAAATGTGAGGATCGGAAGTCTTACATCTGTTATCTGTTTTTATTCCTCCAAGCTTACCGATTTCTAATTTGCAACTTTTAGCTAAATCTATATTTGGTTCAATTCCCGCCGTAGAAAAAAACACATCAAATTCTTTTAAGTATCCATCAGCTTTAATCTTGGTTAATCTATTATTTTCTTTATATACCTGAAGATTTTCACATTTACCGTAAAATTCCACACCATTACTTTTAATATGATTTAAGATAATACTTTGAATCTCATCTTCAGAATCTGCCATCGGCATTTCATTAATATCAAAAAGAGAAACGCACAGATTCAATTTTTTCAAAGCTTCAGAAATTTCTACTCCGATGTAGCCGGCTCCAAAAACAGCAGCCTTTTTTACAGCGTTATCGGTTAAATAGTTTTCGATCTTAATTAAATCAGTAACTGATTTTATTGTAAAAACATTATCGAGCGTAGAGGGAATATTTTCTATCTCTTTTGGTCTTGAACCTGTTGTTAATATAAGTTTATCATATTCAAAAGTTTTTGATTCCCCGATTTTTAGATCAATTACATTAACTAGTTTTGCCCGTTTATTTATTGATTCAACTTTGTGAAAATTAAATACTTTCACACCCTTTTCATGGTAAAATTTTTCCGGTGTAAAAAATATAATTTCGTTATAGTCGCCAATTTTCCCAGATAGAACATAAGGCAATTCACATGTTCCGGTCGAAATAAACTCAGTAGCTTCAAACAAAATAACATTTGCTTTAGGATTTACTCTTTTGGCTTTTGCGGCAGCAGCCGAACCGGCAGCATTTCCACCTACTACAATTATATTTCCAGAATCAGAAAAATTCAATAACATTCCTTTTTAATCGATTGGCTAATATAATTATTTTTTATTATTTATACTCTTCCTGCAAATTGAAATATTAAGGATTTAAGTTTTTAGTTAATAAACTGATGATATTTTTAATTACGAATTTGGAAATCTGAAAATCATCTGATCAAAGAATACATTAATTTAGAAACCAGAGCTGAATTAATTTCAACTTATTTATATAGTTTTACATGTACCGAATACCTGAAATAGTTAATCCAGGCATTTTAAGACATATTCCAGGCAATAACATTATTTGTATACTTCGATTTTAGATGGTTTTTAATGTTTTTTGATTATGGCACAATCTTTAATGATTATTAAGGGAAATGAATTCAATTTGTTAACCTTAAGGAGGAAAAAATGAAATTCAGAAATTTACTTTCAATATTTATAATATTTTTGTTTTGTGCTGCTCTAAATGCCCAGACCGATATTCCACAAGATTTAACTGTAAAAGAAATTAATCACGGACACATGCCAATTGTCCAGCTTAAATGGGATTATTCGAAAAACACACTTTTCAACAGAATATCTTTTACAATTTATAGAAAGAACCTTAATGAAACAGATAGTGAATTCATAAAATTATTTGTAATGCCGTTTGGCAAAATCTTTTATGATAAAATGGTAATTCCCGGAGGAAAATATAAATATTACGTAACGGCAGTCGCCAACGGAGTTGAAAGTGATTCTTCTAATAATGTTCAAATTAATTTAAATGGTAAATTAAACCCGAATAAAAACGCGGTTGCTTTTGGAGTTGTAACAAATGAAACTGACGGTACTCCGGTTGCACATGCGCATCTTAAATTTATTGCCAAGAATATTTTTTCTACACAGAGTATTCATACAAATGAAAACGGCGAATACTTATTAAACTTGTATCCCGGTGAATATTTTATGTATGTCGGGGCAAGAAGTTTTATACCCGAATTTTATGAAAACACTTTAAATATCCAAGACGCTTCCTTTGTAACATTTAATGCCGAAGATTCTTTAGAATTCAACTTTGAATTAGAATCAATTGAGGAACCGGTTTTTAAAACTTTAAGCGGCAGAGTTACTGACTCACTTGGTAATCCGGTTAAAGCTCACCTGTTTGCCTCAAAAGTAATATTTAATTCCTTTCATAACAGAGTTAAACAAACACGAACTGATGATGACGGAAACTATAACATGCAGGTTATTGAAGGTGATACTCTTGTAGTTTATGCAAGACCAATTCCGTTAAAAGATTATATACCGGAATTTTATAATGATAAGTTTACTTTAGCCGAAGCTGATAGAATTGTTATTGATGCCGATAAAGAAAACATAGATTTCATTTTAGGAAATCCTCCGCTATTTGAAAATGGAATTAGCGGAACTTTATCTGATACAGCAGGAAACAGTGTAATGGCGCACATATTAGCTGTAAAAGTTGATACAAGAATATTTCAGAATAGAAGAGTTGTTAGATGTATTGATAGTGATTCTTTAGGAAACTATGAATTATCTAATCTTGTTCCGGGAAATTATATTTTAGCTGCCAGACCGGAAAACGATTATATGCCAACTTACTGGACTGCAGACAAAATTCAGACAATGAGATGGAAAGATGCTGATACTGTTTATGTTGATTCAGTCGGGATTATAGCAGATGTTAATTTTACACTTTATGAAAGACCTGATACCGGATTTGCAACTATAGAAGGAAATGTTGCGCGCAATGGCGGAAAAAACGGATCAAATAAGGAACAAAATATTTTTGGTGCTTATGTTTATGCGCTTGATGAAAACGGACAAGTTAAAAGCTACGGCATAGCTGATGGAAACGGGAAATACCAGATCACCGGATTAGTGCCTGGAACTTACTCAGTTGTTAGTGATGACGTTAATTTTTTATCGGAAGAAATTACAGAAATTACGGTTGATTACAGTGACAACTTAACTCAGAAAATAAATCTAAGTATGTCTGATGATCAGGTTACTGCCGTTGATGATAACAATAATATTCCTTCTGCATATTCATTAGATCAGAATTATCCAAATCCGTTTAACCCAGCAACAAGTATTAGTTTTAATATTGTACAAAACGGTAATGTTAAGCTAGAAGTATTTAATATTTTAGGACAGAAAGTTGTTACCTTATTAAACAAAGATATGAGCGCAGGTTATCATAGAATAAATTTCAATGCCGCCAATCTTTCATCCGGAATTTATTTATACTCAATTAAAGCTAATGATTTTACTGCTGTTAGAAAAATGACTTTGCTTAAATAAAAAAAGACATTCATGAAGAATGCCTTTAATAATTACATATTAAGAACTCCGGTAATTTTGCCGGAGTTTTTATTTCATTTGAAATCAGTAAATATTTATTAAGCTGAAAAAACTTACTTCCCGTCCTGAATAACTTTTGTCTCGAAGCCAATTTCATGCATAACTTCCTGAGCAATTACAGCTTCACTTTCTGAGTTGAACGACATTCTAAATGTTCCGCCGGTGCCCTCTCTTATTTTTAAAAGCTCAATATCTTTTATATTAATGCCTACATTAAATAATGCAGTAGAAATTTTACTTATCACTCCGGGAACATCACTTACAAAAACAAAAATATCAACTAACGGATTTAAAAAACCCTTTGTATTCTTTGGGATTTCATCACGTTTAATTCTTGAACTTTCAAACTTAGATTCAATTACAGGAAAATTCCCCTCATATATTTTATCTTTTAACGAATTTAATTCATTTATAAATTCGTCTAATGAATCTAATATCCGGTCTTTATTCTTTTTTATTACCGGTTCCCAAATACTAAAATCACTTGACGCAATTCTTGTCATGTCGCGAAAACCGCCGGCTGCAAAATCCAGAAAGTTTATTTCGTTATCATTTTTTGCAGCGGTATTTACTAATGATACTGATAAAAGCTGAGGTAAATGACTAACATTAGCAACAACTTTATCATGAGTATTGGCGTTAAGAAAAGTAATTCTGGCACCCAGTAACTTTATCACTTTCAAAAATTCATCCGCTAAAGGATTTGATTTTGCTGCTTCAGAAATTATATAAACGGAATTTTCGAAAAGTAAAGGATCAGAATTATCATAGCCACCTTTTTCTTTACCAGTCATTGGATGTCCGCCAAAATATAATCCTTCACTTTCAAGCTCATCCCAAAGATCCTGAAAAACAGACTTAACTCCGCAAACATCAGTAAGAACACTGTTCTTCTTAAGTCTGGGAGCTAATTCTTTAAAAAGTTTTATTGAATAATCCACAGGAGTACATAAAAAAATCAGATCTGATTCAAGAGCTTCATCTATATTATAGAGCCTGTTGTCAATTGCTAAATCTAATTCTGCCTGTTCTAAAACTACTTCCCGGTCAAAAGCTTTAATCACAAACTCTCTTTCACATTTTCTTAATGCTTTAGCAATTGATCCGCCGATTAAACCTAATCCGATAATAGAAATGCTTTTGATCATTTTATAATAACTTCCTGCCAATTGCATTTGCTATTAAGTTTAATTCCTGAACCAAAGTTTTATATTCTTCAGGCAATAATGCTTGCGGGCCGTCAGACATTGCATTTTCCGGATCATCATGAATTTCTATCATAATACTATCGGCACCGGCAGCAACAGCGGCTCTTGCCATTGGAGCAACCTGATCTCTAAATCCGGTTGCATGAGATGGATCGGCTACTACAGGAAGATGGCTTTTTTTATGTACAACCGGAATCGCAGATAAATCGAATGTATTACGAGTATATGTTTCAAAAGTTCTGATTCCTCTTTCACACAGCATTATATCTTTGTTACCTTGTGCAAGCATATATTCTGCCGACATTAACCATTCTTCAATAGTTGCGGATAATCCTCTCTTAAGCATAATTGGAGTTGAAGTTTTCCCAAGTTCTCTAATAAGCGAGAAGTTTTGCATGTTACGCGCTCCTACCTGGAAAATGTCTGCGTACTTTTCAATCAACTCTATCTGACTAATTTCCATTACTTCGGTGATTACAATTAAACCATATTCATCCGCGGCAGCACGCATTAATTTTAAACCTTCTTCTCCCATTCCCTGAAAAGAATAAGGTGATGAACGCGGTTTAAATGCGCCACCTCTTAAAATTTTAGAGCCGGATTCAGCAACAACTTTTGCTAAACGGAAAATTTGATCTTCACTTTCTACCGAACAGGGTCCAGCCATCATTGCAATTGATGTTCCGCCAATCTCAACATCCTTCACTTTAATAATTGTGTTTCCTTCTTGAAAACTTCTACTGGCAAGCTTAAATGGAGCTGTTACACGATAAACATCTGAAACACCATCTAAAATTTTAACCTTTCTGGTATCAAAACCCGGCTTAACACCAATGGCTCCAATAATTGTTCTTTGAACACCAGATGATCTGTGGATCTGAAATCCATAATCTTCTAAATGCTTAACTATATTTTCTATTTGCTGCTCGGTAGCATTATTTTCTAATATTACAACCACGTTATTACTCCATAATTAATCATGAAAACTTTTTTCGCCCGCTTCAATTTTTATATCCAGATAATCCTCTTTTGTAGGCATTGCACAAGAATACTCTTTACTGTAAGCACAATAAGGATTAAACGCTAAATTGAAATCGATTTTATATTCATAATCACTCTCCGGTGATTTCTTAAAATTCAAATAACGGCCAACACCGTATGTTTCTTTGCTAGATGTTTTATCCGTAAACCATATACTATAATATATATCCCCCTTATGAGAACTTTCATAAACATTAACTTTCCTTTCACCTTCTTTGAAATTAATGTTAAGATATCCAAACCTGACCGATTTTCTTTCCTCTCCTTTTGTTCCAAAAACAGTTACAGTATCCTTAACATCATACTCGTATAACTTGCTTCTAAAAACATATTCAGGATCAGCATCGTAATATTTAAGAGGATGAAATTCTACTTTCCCCTTATAATTAAACGGCGAGCTGGATTCATTTTTCATAGTTTCATTTTTTTCTGTTCTTTTATCTTCAATCTGATTGATGTATTCTTGTTCTTCCGGAGTATAATCTTTTCCGCATGATACAATAAACATCAATGCTAGAACAATTATTAATTTGATATTGTTCACATGAGTCCTTTTCATTATTTATTTTCGGTTACTTTTTTCTTTAACTCATTTAACTTATTAAGTGCTTCAAGCGGAGTTAAGTTATCAACTGATAGATCAGAAATTTCTTTCCTGATCTTATCATCCTTAACTTCAAAAAGACTGAATTGAAGTTCATCATCACCTTTTCTGAATTTAGCTATCTTAGCCTTTTTAACATCGTAAGGAGTAAGTTCTTTACTCTCAAGATTTTCTAAAATCTCTTTTGCCCTATTAGTAACATACAACGGCAATCCCGCCATTTGCCCGACCTGAATACCGTAACTATGATCGGCACCGCCGGAAGATACTTTGTGAAGAAATATTACCTTGTCGCCATATTCCCTTACTTCAACTTTAAAATTTCTAATACGCGGAAAGATTGTTGCCATCTCGTTTAATTCGTGATAGTGAGTTGCAAACAAAGTCTTAGCCGCCACATTCGGATTTTCATGAAGAAACTCAGTTATAGACCATGCAATCGAGATGCCATCAAACGTACTTGTACCTCGCCCAATTTCATCCAGCAGAATTAGGCTTTTATTTGTAGCATTATTCAAAATATTTGCCGCTTCCTGCATCTCAACAAGAAATGTACTTTCACCCGCAGTTATATTATCACTTGCGCCAACACGAGTGTAGATTTTATCAACTAATCCGAGCTTTACAGATTCAGCCGGAACAAAAGAGCCTATCTGAGCAAGTAAAACTATTAATCCAATCTGTCTTAGATATACAGATTTACCGGCCATATTAGGACCAGTTAAAACTATTATCTGATCTTCACTATTATTTAATTTACAATCATTAGAAGTAAACTTTTCACCGGGAGGTAAAATTCTTTCAACAACCGGATGCCGTCCTCCAACTATATCTAAATCATCCGATTCATCGATAATTGGTTTTATATAATTATATTCAAAAGCAGATTCCGCAAACGATAAATAACAATCGAGCATAGCTATTAAGTGAGCATTTCTCTGAATTGCTTCTGTTTGCTCCGCAACTTTTATTCTAACATCATTAAATAATTCTGATTCAATCTTAACAATATTATCTTCTGCATTTAGGATTTTATCCTCGTAAACTTTCAGCTCCGGAGTAATATATCTTTCACTATTAACAAGAGTCTGCTTACGAATATATTCTTCGGGTACTTTTCCGCGGTGAGCATTGCTTATTTCAATGTAATAGCCAAAAACCCTGTTATAACTGACTTTTAGCGATGAAATATTTGTTCTCTCTCTTTCATCCTTTTGCAGATTGGCTATCCATGTTTTTGCATTTATAGAAAGATCTCTTAACTCATCTAGTTCATAGTTATAACCATTTCTTATAACATTACCATCGGTAACACTTAAAGGAGGTGTATCAGAAACCGCAAGTTCAACTATATCAACAATTTCTCTAAGTATATCTAGATGAATATTGATTTTTTGAATTGAAGATGAATTCACATTTTCGAGCAAAGTTTTTATTTTGGGAATCTTTTTTAAGGAAGATTTAATATTAACAATCTCCCGGGGATTTGCGCGTCCGGTACAAACTCTTGAAATCAGTCTTTCAAGATCACCAATCTCTTTTAACTCAGTTCTTAAATCTTCTCTCAGATTTTTATTTTTATAAAATTCCTCAACACAGTTTTGCCTGTCAATAATTGGGTCTATAGATCTTAATGGAGCTGAAATCCATTTCTTAAGCATCCTTCCGCCCATTGCAGTCTGTGTTTTATCGAGAATTGAAATTAATGATCCTTCTCTTCCGCCATCCTGCATCGAGAAAGTAATTTCCAAATTTCGTTTTGTTGCAAAATCAAGCAGCATAAAATCGGAAGGATTATACTTTGATATCTTATTGATATGCGATAAATTCGCCTTCTGTGTTTCGTTTAGATAATTAAGTGTAGACCCGGCAGCAGAAATTCCCGCAGTTAAATTTTCAATTCCAAATCCTTTTAAGTTTTTAGTCTTAAAATGATTTAAAAGAAGATCCTTGCCATAATCATAATTAAAAATCCAGTCATCAATTTTAGTTATACGGATCGATGAATTTAGTTTAGTAATAATGGGCTCTAATTCATTTTTTTGTTTTTTCTGAACTAATATTTCGGCAGGATTTACAAGTCCGATTTGCTCAGTAATCTCATTTGCGTTTACTTCATAAGCGTAAAATTCACCGGTAGAGATATCACAAAATGAAAGTCCTATAATTTCATTTTGAATAATTATTGAAAGAAGATAATTATTCTTTTTATGATCGAGCAGTTTATCTGATAAGGCAACACCCGGAGTAACTACTTCTACAACATCCCTTTTAACAATTCCTTTGGCTAGTTTAGGATTTTCAACTTGTTCGCAAATAGCAACTCTGAATCCGGCTCTTACAAGTTTTGGAAGATACGTATCAATAGCATGATGAGGAAATCCGGCAAGCGGAGTTTCACTGGCTAATCCATTTGCTCTTTTGGTTAAGGTAATTCCCAAAGCCTTTGATGCCAGCTTTGCATCTTCATCAAAAGTTTCAAAAAAATCACCGACTCTAAAAAGCAAAAGTGTATCTGGATTACTTTCCTTAATCTTGTAATACTGGGTCATTAGTGGTGTTTTGGCCATATTCACTTAAATTTTTTCAAACTTAAAATATAGTTTAATGAGACATCAAATTCAATTTACACTTTACGGTTAATTATTTACCATTATGAATATTTATTATGTATTCAGCAGAAAATATTATCATGTACAATTATGTTTCTTATTCAATATTAAAACCAGGCAATGAGAATTTCAAAATCTTTTTTTTTATATTAAAAGATTAAAAAAACTGAGCTATAATTCTGGAGAATCTCCATGTCAATAAATAAATCAAGTATATTTCATCTAAAATCATCATTGGGTAATTTTGATTATTCAACAAAAGCTTTTCCTACATATGAATTTCATATTGCTAAGAATGTAAGAGAAAAATATTCCATCGATGAAACTTTATTTTCGATAAACGGGAATGTTATATTTGCTAATTTTACTGAGATTAGAAAGTTCACTGGCAAAATAAATGAAAAACGAGCTAATGATCAAAAAGTGAAAAGTGGATTAATAAACGCGACAGGCCTGCTGGATGAAATATTTCACTTTTTATTAAGAGAATATGAGATCTCTGAAAACCCGGGAGTATTTAGCAGAGCAGTTTTGCATCTTGAACAAAATATTGGCAATACGGAATTAAAATGGTTATTAACCGAATTTGTCGAGCTCTTCCCGCCAATTGCAGTGTACAAAGGCAAATTAAACACTTCGGAATATTTAAACAGCTCAACTGAAAATCGTTCTAATTATGAAATAACTCTTGAGGAACTATTATTACTCCATATCGCGAACTTTAATCCCGCAAACAAAGATATAATTGAACTATTTGATGAAAAATATTTTTCTAATAAAGAAACTTATAAAAAGATTATATCAGCTCTTGATTCATTTTTCCAAAAAGAAAAAACCTTTGGCCCTTTTAAACATGATATTTTCTCACTTCTAAAAGCTCCAATCTTAAACAGTCCGGATGATATTGAGGGACAACTTGAATTCATTAAAAATAACTTCGGCATTTTAATAGAAGATAAATTCTTAAACAAAATTTTAAGGAGTAAAGATTTAATCCGCGAAGATATTCTATTGGGCGGATTTGGCGGCGGCGGTGCCCCGACTGTTGTTCCAAGTTTTAAAGGTTTAACTGATAACGCAGATATATTCTCAATCGGGAAATCAGGATACAAATATGCAGTAGACGCGCATCTGGAATATGATGAACCGGAAAACTTTACTGAGGATATTGGCTGGATGCCGCAAGTAGTTCTTCTGGCAAAAAATGCTTATGTGTGGCTCGATCAATTATCAAAAAAATATCAGAGACATATTCATAGATTAGACCAGGTGCCAAATGAAGAACTTGATATGCTTGCAGGATGGAATTTTAATAGTCTCTGGCTAATTGGAATTTGGGAAAGATGTGAAGCATCAAAAAAAATAAAACACAAAATGGGTAATCCGGATGCTGTTGCATCGGCTTATTCTTTAGATGATTATGTAATTGCAAATGCACTTGGCGGTGATGAGGCTTATGATAACCTTAACAAAAGAGCAAAAGAACGCGGTATCCGTTTAGCAAGCGATATGGTTCCTAATCACACTGGAATTTCTTCTAAATGGGTTGCGGAACATCCCGACTATTTTATTCAGACTGATTTTCCTCCATTCCCGGGATATAAATTTACAGGGGAAGATTTATCAGATCATCCGGATATACAAGTAAGAATTGAAGACGGTTATTATAATCATTCGGATGCATCGGTTGTTTTCCAGAGAGTTGATAATAGAAATGGTGAGGTAGTATATATTTATCATGGAAATGATGGAACTGTGATGCCATGGAATGATACTGCCCAGCTGAACATGCTTAAAGCTGAAGTTCGCGAAGCGGTTATTCAGAAAATATTCCATGTTGCCCGTAAGTTTTCAATAATTCGTTTTGATGCAGCAATGACTTTAGCCAAAAAACATTTTCAAAGACTCTGGTTTCCCCAACCCGGAACAGGAGGCGATATTCCTTCACGTTCAGATCATGGTTTAACCCGACAAGAATTTGATAACTGGTTTCCAAAAGAATTTTGGAGAGAAGTTGTAGACAGAATAAATAGTGAAATGCCCGAAACACTTTTGTTGGCCGAAGCATTCTGGTTAATGGAAGGATATTTCGTTCGTACTTTAGGAATGCATCGCGTTTATAACAGCGCGTTTATGCACATGTTAATGAAAGAAGAAAATAAAAAATTTAGAGGTCTAATTACAAACACTCTCGAATTTGAACCTGAAATATTGAAACGCTATGTTAATTTTATGAGTAACCCTGACGAAGAGACTGCTATTAAGCAGTTTGGAACTGATGATAAATATTTTGGTGTTTGTACATTGATGATAACGCTTCCCGGACTTCCAATGTTTGCTCATGGACAAATTGAAGGCTACACAGAAAAATACGGCATGGAATACCAAAGAGCTTATTACAACGAAACTCCGGTTAACTGGCTTATTGAACGCCACGAAAGAGAAATATTCCCATTAATGAAGAAAAGATATCTGTTCAGCCAGGTGCAAAATTTCTGGTACTTTGATTTCAACGATGATCACGGCAGTAAAAACAGTAATGTCTTTGCTTACACTAATATGACTGGTCATGAGCGTGCTCTGGTTTTTTACAATAATAAATATGATTCAACTTCCGGGAAAATATATTCCTCGACTCCTAAAATTGATGGTGACGGAAATAAAACAAAAACTTTAGCAAATGCGTTGAATATTAGTTTGGATGATAAAGCCTACTATGTATTCCGTGAACATTCTTCCGGGCTGGAATTTATAAAACACGGTAAAAGTTTTGCAACTGATGGATTTCATGTACAACTTCAGGGATTTGAATATTTAGTATTTCTAGACTTTAAAGAAGTTTACGACAACACCGGAGAACTTGGAAAGTTAGCAAACGAGCTTGGTAACAGAGGTATCCCATCGGTTGAACATGCATTACGCGATAGAGCTTTAGCTCCAATTCATGAAGCGGTTGAAAATTTCCTTAGTGAAGAAGATTTAAATCTGTTTATTAACAAATTTATTCTTGATTCAGATAACGATCTTGATTCCAAATTTTTGATTGACAGATATTACTATTTATTAAATAGCATTAAAAGCTACTATCATTTAGAAGCGAATGTAGATGATGTTATTAAAGAATTTGAGCCTTCAATTGAATGTGTTAAAACATTAAGCGAAATTCTAAAAAATGAACTTGATTACAACAAAGAATTAAAATCTATTTCTATCCATAATTCTATTACAATAAGTGAGAAATCAAACTATAGAGAAAATTCTTTAATATATCTGCTTCTCCTTTCAATTGTTAAAATGGAGGGATTGTTCACCAATTCTGAAGAGATTAATGTGAACAATTTCATGGATAAAATGGCACTTGGAGTTCCACTTAAATATATTTTGTACAGATTAGGAAAGGGTGAAAACGATTTCTTTAAGGAAATGAGACTGCTAAAAACTCTTATTTATCATAGCGATAAATTCTTTGATGTATTTGATTATTACGAAAATAACAAATCGGGAAAACTATCTGTTAAGGCATATATAACCGGGTCAAAAAAGAAAAACTTTATAGATCTTTTTGATATTGATTATATAAGCGAATTTCTAGGTGTTAATTCGCATGAGAATATTTCATTTTACAGTAAAGAAAGTTTCGAAGAACTAACAAACTGGTTTATGACAATCTCAGTTTTAAACATTCTTAAGAAATATTATATAGTTGAACCTGATCTTGAAAAATCTGAATTGCTTGAGTTAATTAAATTTATTCATGAAATTAATTTATTTATTAAAGAGACTTCAGCGCATTCGGGTTATAAACTTGAAGAGTTCAAAAAGCTTATCGGAAAGATTTAAAAAAACGGCAGGTCGCTTATTAAAACTTTGCGGCCTGCCGTTTACTATTAGAGGAGGATATTACTAAAAATTTATTTAATTGAAATTCCAAATTTCGTTATATGCTTCACATTATGTCTAATCTTTTCTAAAGATATCTGATCTGGATCTTGTGCCCAGCGATGAAGAAGATTCCTGATAGCACCAAAAATGTATACTCTAAAAATAATTCTATCAAGCTGACTTGAAAACTGTTTTGCTTTTATTCCTTCCCGAAGAATAATTTCACCTAAATCCAGAAATTTGTCATAAAATATCTGAAACTTCCCTTCTTCGCTTAGGATTAGATGATTTTGTTCATTCACAAAAACAATTGCTAAACTTGGATTAACAGAAAATACATCAAACAAAACATCAATCAGTTTATCCATTTTTTGATCAGGTGTAAGAGATTTACTGGAAACAGATTTTTTTGCTTCCTTATATAGAACTTCCCACAGATCCTCAAAAATTCTTAAAAGAACATCCTTTTTATTTTTGAAATAGACATACACACTTCCGGTTGCAACGTTTGCCAATTCGGCAATTTTCGATATTTTAGCGTTATGGTAACCATATTCAGCAAAAACTTTAACCGCAGCCTGTAAGATATCTTTTTCTTTATTTCCTTCTTTTATTCTCATGTATCAATATCTTTAGTTCAAAAATGAACCGTGATTCAAAAATAAATAAAGCCTTAATCACAGTCAAGAAATAAATATAATTATCGGGGTAAATATAATAAAAAACTCCAGTTGAATTTAATCAACCGGAGTCTGATTTTCAAAATCTATATATTACTAATTAAGCCTTTAACTCATCGGACAATTGTTTATTTATAGCGGCGGCAGCTCTTCTTCCCTCGCCCATTGCAAGTATAACAGTTGCAGCACCAAGAACTATATCACCGCCAGCATAGATTTTATTAACCGAAGATTTCTGCTCATCGTTTACAACAATATTACCCCACTTGTTAACACCAAGAGCGGGTGTAGTCTGGCTAATTAACGGATTGCTACCATTACCAATTGAAACAAGCACAGTATCAACATCCATTATAAATTCGCTTCCTTCAATAACAATTGGTCTGCGTCTGCCGGAAGCATCCGGTTCGCCAAGCTGATAACGCAAACATTCCATCGCTTTTACACGTCCGTCATCAGTGCCAATAATTCTTTTAGGATTCTGTAGAAAATTAAATTCAATTCCCTCTTCTTTAGCGTGTTCAATTTCTTCATTTCTTGCAGGCATTTCTTTTTCTGTTCTGCGATAAACAACTGAAACTTTTTCAGCACCAAGACGCAACGCCATTCTTGCAGCATCCATTGCAACGTTTCCGCCTCCAAGTACAGCCACTTTTTTAGAAGCGTATATTGGTGTATCTGCATGATCTTTATCAAACGCACGCATTAAATTTGCTCTTGTTAAATATTCGTTTGCCGAAAAAACACCAACTAAGTTTTCACCGGGAATTCCCATGAACATTGGTAATCCGGCTCCGGTGCCCACAAAAACAGCATCATAACCGTCTTTATTTATTAAGTCAACTAATTTTCGAGTTCTTCCAACAACAAAATTAGTTTCTACTTTAACACCCATTTTCTTTAATGTTTCAATTTCTTCATCAACAATATCGTTTGGCAGACGAAACTCTGGAATTCCGTAACGCATTACACCGCCAAGTTTATGAAATGCTTCAAATATTGTTACGTCATGACCTTCACGGCGAACATCAGCAGCAACTACTAAACCAGCAGGACCACTTCCTACAACTGCAATTTTTTTACCAGTTGCAGCTTTAACCTGAGGAATTCTAACATTACCGGTAGCACGTTCCCAATCAGCAACAAATCTTTCTAATCTACCAATTGCAACAGCCTTTTCAATATCTTTTAATCCTATACCAACTGTACATGCCATTTGGCATTGAGTTTCCTGAGGACAAACTCTTCCGCAAATTGCAGGAAGCAAACTTGTATTTTTAATAATGTTAATTGCCTCTTGGAAATTCCCGTCGGCTATTTCTTTAATAAATCCGGGAATATCAATTCCAACCGGACAATCATTTATACACTTTGCTTTTTTACATTGCAGGCATCTCATTGCTTCAAGTTGTGCCTGCTCTGCACTGTAACCAATTGAAACTTCTTCAAGATTTTTTGCTCTTTGAACAGGATCTTGATTCGGCATTTCCTGAGCAGGAATAGCCATTCTATCTTTAGGTTTAAGAACTTCTTTCTTTTTTACTTCATTTAAATTTTCAACCGCGCTTTTCTGTATTTTTTCAGGAGAATGATAACTCATAATTCAGCCTCCTTTTTTGCAGCTTCTTTTTCAAGATTACATTCACTTTTATCGTGTTCAATCTTTTTATACGAACCTAACCGGGTAATCATATTATCAAAGTCCACTTTATGTCCGTCAAACTCAGGGCCGTCAACACAAACAAACTTAACTTCATCACCAACATTTACACGGCATCCGCCACACATACCGGTTCCATCAACCATTATTGTATTTAATGAAACCTGTGTAAACACTTTATATGGTTTTGTTGTTTCAGAACAGAATTTCATCATAACTGGCGGGCCAATAGCAATTGCCATATTAGGTTTTGGATCTCTTTCACAGATTTCTTTTAATGGCTCTGTGACTAATGCTTTTCTTCCGTATGAACCATCATCAGTACATATAATCAGTTCATCTGCAATTGCGTCCATTTCTTTTTCTAAAATTATAAGATCTTTATTTCTTGCTCCGATAATAGTAATTACATGATTACCGGCTTTTTTAAGTGCCTGCGCAATTGGATGAAGCGGAGCAACACCAATACCGCCGCCAATACAAACAACTGTACCAAAGTTTTCAATATGTGTGGGTTTTCCTAAAGGACCAACTAATGTCGGAATAAAATCTCCAACTTTGAACTTAGCCAATTCTTTAGTTGATTTACCTACAATTTGAAAAATAATTGTAATTGATCCTTCTTTTTCATCAGCGTCAGCAATAGTTAAAGGAATTCTCTCGCCAAAATCTTCATCAATTTGAAGCATAATAAATTGTCCGGCTTCCCTCTCTTCCGCAATTAAAGGAGCCTCTAGTCTCATTAGGAAGACATCTTCGGAAAGTTGTTCTTTGTAGATTACTTTGTTCATATTAAACCTTAATTTTTATTATTTGCTGAAGCAATAAAAAATTTATTCTAAATAATAACGTAATAAAACTAATAACTTAGAACAATAGTTATATTATTCTTTAGGAATTTATTTATGAATATTTATCAAGTAATTTTTAAATAAACTTAACCGTTAGTAATTTTGTGCACACATACAAATTCAAGATGATATATGAACTTGGGTTATAAATTTAGGCAGGTAATTTAATAGGACTAACTGATACAAATTAAATACTGATTTTTCCTAACTTTTATAAACTGAAAATTTATTTCAATATAACTCAACACTTGCTGAAATTGAATTAATTGATTTAGCAAATGCTCCATTCATAAAATTTTGATCAACCAAACCTTCAGCTACAGTACTTAGTTTAATATCAATTTTATAAATAGAATCATCAAAATTAAAATAGGATTTTGAAAGCTCATAAGAGCCATTCTTTGCGGAATACTCAGGGAAATTTATATTCAATGAACTTGTTTCTACATTATCATTTTCAATATAATAGACGGTTATATCAGCAGAGATGGCGTAATATACATCAAACTTATTCCAGCTGATTAAAATATTTTCATTCTTGGGATATCTGGAAGCAACATTTAGTTCAGTAAATTCATTTGGCTGGGTTCTAATGCTAATATCATAATTATCGCCATTGTAAAACTCAACTTCAAAATAATAATTTTTAGGATAGCTAATATTTTTAATAATCTCTATACCTGAATAATATTTCGCGTCAGTAAGCCAATTATCCTTTAAAATCATTTCTTCGCCATTTAAATAAACATCACCATTCTTCAACTGAATCTGATCATGATTCTTATCATAAAGATATACTTCAACTTCCTGATTAATATTATTTCCGTTCACTTCTTTTAAAATAGTAACTGTCGGTTTAATAACTGACGGATCATCAAATTCTAAATCAGATAGTGCAGAGTCTTCATCACAACTGCACAATCCAATTATAAAAAAAGAAAAAAACAATAATAGATATGGCTTAATTATATCATTAAAAATATTAGCGGACATTACAAAACCCTCATAAACATTTAGTTATTTGTATTAAAAAAAATTTTAATTATCAAAAAATCAATGCAACTGGTTTATCCCAATATTTTAGCAGCAGCTTCAGCACATTTTTCTCCATCAATTGCGGCAGAAATAATTCCGCCAGCATAACCGGCACCTTCACCAGCGGGGAATAATCCTTTAATTTCAACATGCTGATAAGTTTCTTTATCTCTAGGAATTCTTATTGGCGAACTTGTTCTTGTTTCCGCAGCTAATATTTGCGCCTCCGAAGTAAAATAGCCTTTCATTCGTTTTCCAAATTGTTCAATTCCCTTTCTTAAACCAAAAGATATATTCTTTGGAAGAATTTCATGAAGAGGATAATTAACAGTTCCCGGAATGTAAGATGTTTTAGGAAGATCGGCTGATTTTTTTTGATTCACAAAATCAGTAATTCTTTGTGCAGGCGCCTGCTGGGTTTTCCCGCCAGCTTCCCATGCTATATTCTCTATCATCTTTTGATATTCTAATCCCGCAAAAACACCTTTATCACTAAACTTTTTAAAATCTTTTTCATTAACCGAAACAACTAAACCGGAATTTGCAAAAGGAGAATTTCTTGTTGAAATTGACATTCCGTTTAGAACTAATTCATTTTGATCAGTTGAAGCCGGTACAATAATTCCACCCGGACACATGCAAAATGAATATACACCTTTATCTTTTACCTGACAGGTTAGAGCATAACTTGCGGCTGGCAAATTAGGATGCCTTTCTGCAGAATGATACTGAATTTTATCTATTAGCGGTTGCGGATGTTCTATTCTAACACCGACCGCAAAAGGTTTTGCTTCAATTTTAATTTTATGTTTATCAAGAAGGTAATAAATATCTCTGGCCGAATGACCGGTTGCAAGAATTACTGAATCAGCAAGGAATTCTTTTTCATCATTTATAACAACACCTTTTACAGTTTTGTCTTTCAAAATAAAATCTGTTACTCTGGAATTAAAATGAACTTCACCATTGTTAGCAATTATTCTGGCTCTAATAGCCTTAATAATATCCGGCAATTTATTTGAACCGATGTGCGGATGCGCGTCTATTCTAATATCTTCAGCCGCTCCATGCTGAATTAGCAATTCAATAATTCTATTTACATCACCGCGTTTTTTAGACCTTGTATAAAGCTTGCCGTCACTATAAGTACCTGCACCGCCTTCTCCAAAGCAGTAATTAGAATCCGGGTTTACAATACCTTTCTGCTGAATATTTCTCAGATCTTTTCTTCTGGATCTAACATCGTTTCCGCGCTCAAGAACAATTGGTTTAATACCCAGTTCAATTAGTCTTAGAGCAGCAAATAAACCAGCAGGTCCGCTTCCTACAACTATAACTTTCTTATCGCCGGATACTGATTTATATTCAACTGTATTCGAAATTCTTTTTGGTTTTTCATCAATAAAAACTTCTGCCTTCAATCTGAAAATTGGAATTTTACTCCGCGAATCAATCGATCTTCTGATAATATTAATGGCGGTAATTTGTTTTATCGATAAATCTAATTTTGCAGCAATTATTTTTTTGTGTTTCTGATCATCATTAACTCTTGATGGATGAACGGTAAATTCAATTTCTTTAAACATAGATAGTCCCCTACTTATGAGGAAAAATTTGAGAGATTATTTAATTATCAATATGCTGATTTTATGTATCCGCCGTCAACCGAAATTGTCTGACCTGTAATATATCCGGCTTGTTCTGATGCCAAATAGACAATCATAGAAGCAATTTCATCAGGGCGTGCAAGCCGGTTCATTGGAACGTCGAATGCCATTGATGCTAAAACGTGTTCGTGCGATTCATCTGTTTCTTTTGCTTTATTTACAGCAAGTTCGTAAAGTCTGGAAGTAAGTGTGTAACCTGGTGCTACATTATTAACCGTTATATTATATTTCCCAACTTCGTTGCTTAAAGATTTTGCCCAGGCTGTTAATCCGCTTCTAAAAGTATTAGAAAGCATTAACGAAACAATTGGCTGCTTAACAGAAATAGATGTTACATTTATAATTCTGCCAAATGATTTTTTTTTCATGGCTGGTAAAACATGCTTAGTAAATCTAACAGCGCTCATTAAAACCTGTTCAAAACCTTTTTCCCAATCGGTTTCACCAAGAGTTTCGAATGTTCCCGGAGTTGGGCCACCACAATTATTAACCAAAATATCAATATCACCAAGTGAATCTTTTATAACATTTACAGCAGTTTCAATTTCACTGCTTTTATTAATATCGCAAACCACCCACACAGGTTCATAATCTAAACTTTTACTAATTTCTTCTGCTGATTTCTTTAAGTTTTCTCCGTTACTAGAAAGAATAGCAACCTTACATCCTTCTTTAATAAAACCTTCGGCTGTAGCTCTGCCAATACCTGTACTTGAAGCAGATACCAATACCGTTTTCCCTTTTATATTTAAGTCCATTAAAGAGCCTCGATAAAATTAGTAGAAATTGTTTTTGAGAGAAGAAGAACTTCTCAAAAATTAGAAAATTTACTTTAAATAGCACTAAAAATTTTATGGATAATATAGGAGAGTTAACTTTGTGTTAAAAAACAGCTGGCATCTTTTTAAAAGATGCCAGCTAAAAATCGAACTAATTTTGTATCATCTGTTCATTAACTATTTTTTCGGTATCAAGAGCAATTACTAACTCTTCATCAGTTGGAATACGCAATATTCTGGCTCTGGAATTTTCTGTTGCAACATCAGCATCGCCAACAGGCTTTTCATTTTTTTCTAAGTCAAGTTCTAAACCTAAATACTCCATGTTGCTGCAAACAGCTTTTCTAACCAGTGAAGAATTTTCACCAATACCGCCGGTAAATACAAGCGCATCAAGTCCGCCAAGAGCAGCTATATAAGCACCTACATATTTTTTTATTCTATAGTTAAAAACATCAAAAGCTGTTGCCGCCATTTTGTGTGATCCGTCAATAACTGCATCTTCAATCTCACGCATATCACTGCTTAAACCGCTTAGACCAACAATACCGCTGTGTTTATTTAATAGTGTGTTTGCTTCAGATAAATTTAATCCTTCTTTTCCCATTACGTAAAGAATTAATGAAGGATCCATATCACCGCCGCGGGTTCCCATCAGTAAACCTTCAAGCGGAGTAAATCCCATTGATGTATCAATAGACTTACCACCTTTTATTGCACTTATACTTGCACCATTTCCTAAGTGAGCTGTTATTAATTTAAGATCTTCTACCGGTTTTCCTAAAAATGCGGCAGCTCTTTCGGAAACAAATCTGTGTGAAGTACCATGGAATCCGTATCTTCTTATTTTATATCTTTTGTAAAGCTCGTACGGAATACCATAAAGGTAAGCGTAGTTTGGCATTGACTGATGAAATGCTGTATCGAACACACCGCACTGAGGAGTGTTTGGAAGATGTGATTTGGCAGCTTCAATACCTTTTATATTTGGAGGATTATGAAGCGGAGCTAACTCAATGTTATCGTTTAACGCTTTCATTACATGATCAGTTATAAGTACCGATCCGGAGAAAGTTTCACCTCCGTGCACAACTCTATGTCCAACGGCATCAATTTCGTTTTTATCTTTAATCACACCGTGATTAGGACTTAGTAAAACCGCGATTACATACTCGATCGCAATTGTATGATCTAAAATTTCGCCAACTATTCTAATCTTTTCTTTCCCATGCGGTGTATGAGTAAGCACTGCACTACTCATCCCTATTCTTTCAACTTGTCCTTTTGCTAATACAATTTTTTCTTCAGTATTAATAAACTGATATTTAATTGAAGAACTACCACAGTTAAGTACTAATATTCTCATTTAATCACCTGCTTAATTTCTTCTGTTATTATTTTACCATCAGCACCATATTTGTAAAATCCTTCGCCGGTCTTCAAACCAAGTTTTCTTTCTCTTACAAGTTTTCTTAATATGGGACAAGGTCTGTATCTTGGTTCTCCTAAAGCATTCCAAAGGTTCTCCATCCAATCCAGAACTCTGTCTAAGCCCATCTGATCGGCTAATTCGAGAGGTCCGTTTTGAAAATTATACCCAAGTTTCATAGCAGTATCTATATCTTTTGCAGAGGCAATACCTTCTAAAAGAATGTGCATCGCTTCATTTAATAAAGGAACAATTGCACGAGTTGTTACAAACCCCGGGAACTCAAAAACTTCGACGGCGGTTTTTCCAATTACTTTTGCAAAACATTTCATTATTTCAACAGTCTTTTCAGATGTTTCATAACCTTTAACCAATTCAACTAAAGGAATTTTTGGAACTGGATTTAAGAAATGAACTCCAATTATATTGTCTCTTCTTTCAGTAGCTTCCGCAATTTTAGTAAGACTTAATGTAGAAGTATTAGAAACCAGGATACACTCTTCTTTAATGATACTGCCAAGCTGCCCGAAAAGATTCTGTTTCTTTTCTAAGTTTTCTTCAATGGCTTCAATTACTAAATCACACTCAGCAACTAAATTTAAATCGGTAGACCATTGTATTCTGCTTAAAATTGATTTCATTTCGCTATTGGTCATTGCCCATCTTGCAATTTCCCTTTCCATAGTTTTTTTAAGTGCCAATTCGGCGCTTTTAATTATGTCTTCACTTTGTTCGATGATAAGAACATCTAAACCAGAGGAGGAGATTGTTTGTGCAATACCCTGCCCCATTAATCCGGCACCAATAATTGCAACATATTCAATTCTGTCTGACTCTTCATTAGCAGATTTGGCAGACAGCAAATCCTCAAGTTTCAAATTTTCATCATTCATGATTTATCCTGATAAATTAAATAAATTATTATCGAAATTTTTGAACGGATATTCAATAAAGTGTGGGATTTTACAATAATTATGCCACCAAATAAATACGCTGCTTTTTCAGTTTAAGAGTGTTTAATAATCCTTTTTACTAAAAATAGTAATACTTGTGGCAATTGTGAGAATAATAAATGTGAATGCAAGAATTACCGGCATCCAGTCGGGAACACTTCCACCGGCGGCAAGTTCGCTATTTATAGTACTAAGATCTTGAGTTTTGGGCAGAACATAATAAAGAGTTTCAAGAATATACTCTGTAGTTTTACTCTCTATAAAACTAAAAATGTTATCCCTATAAGATAATATTGGCGAGATTATAAAATAAATTAAATAAGTAAGCATCATTGCCAGAACTGAACTTTGTGTAATTATCCCAATAAGAATCAGTAACGAATACAACTCAGCAAATGCAAACACAATTGTAGGAATAGTTAATAAAAACGACGGGTCCCAGTTCCCGAATTTTATCCCGATCAAAAACCAGCTCCCTAAAATTAAAAATGCAATATTAATAAACACAACAGCAATACCGCCAAAATATTTTCCCAATATAACTTGTGATCTGGAAACCGGTTTCGATAATAACAGATCGATACTGCCTTTTTCTAACATGTGCGGAATAAAACTTGAGGTTGAGAAAATAGCGAGGAAAATTCCTATACCAAATAAAGGAACAACAATAACAAGCTTTAATACTTCTACTATTTTATCGAATATTTCTAATTGACTTCCATTAACATTAACCATACCCTGAAAATCATCAACACTGACAAAACTAAATATAAGCGCCGCAACAGCAAGAATAAATAACGTAACTCCGGAAAACATAATAAATATTTTTCTAGAAAATGCTTCACGCAAAGTAAACTGTGTAAGTATTAATATATTTTTCATATTATTTATTTTCTTCCGATTCTTTAATAAGTGAAATAAACATATCTTCCAAAGTATTTTTCTGAGGTACAACTGATTTAATCAAAACACCGTCATTCCTAAATCTATCGAGCAATTTATTTAACTCCCTTGTATCGTTTACAGTAACAGTAAGTTTTGAACCCTTGTGCCCGATAATAGAAAATTGCTCTTTATACAGATCAATATTAGCGTTAACAAAATTTTCAAATTCAAAATTATAGATTTCTTTATCAGTTGTTAACTCTTCAACCGTTCCTTCTTTTAACAACACACCTTTATCTAAAATTGCAACTCTGTCGGTTACCATTTCAACTTCAGAAAGTAAATGGCTATTTAAGAAAATAGATTTCCCTTCGTTTTTCAATTCAAATAAAATATCACGAATTTCTTTTCTGCCAATCGGATCAACACCGTCAGTTGGTTCATCAAGAAAAATCAGTTCAGGATCGTTAACCATTGCCTGTGCAAGTCCTAACCTCTGCATCATACCTTTAGAATAGGCTTTCACTTTAGTGTTTTTCCATTTATTCATTTTTACTTGTTTTAACAAATGCTCAATTCTTTTATCCAATTCGGAATGTGAATAACCACTTAGCTTTGCATAGAATTTAAGTACCTGCTCTCCTGTTAAATAAGGCGGATACTTATGACTCTCAGGTAAATAACCAACTTTCCTTTTTACTTTATAATTTAAAATATCTTCACCAAGAATTTTTGCGTCACCAGTTGAAGCATAAGTAATACCAAGAAGTATTTTAATTAAGGTGGTTTTACCGGCTCCGTTAGGTCCTAATAATCCGAATATTGTCCCGTTAGGAATACTAAGATTAAAGTCGTTTAATGCGGCAACTGCTTTTTTAGTATTTGGATTAAAAATTTTTGAGAGATTATTTATTTCAATACAATTCATATAGTTTCTCTAAATGGAATTTATTTTTTTTGATTACCCAGATTAACATATAGATAATGACGCAAAAAGAAAAATATAATTTTAATAAAATGTCTTACTAATTATTTTGTAAATTTGATTTGATATTATGACGATTTTAATAAAAATAAGTTCGCGCGTTTAATGAATATAGATGAAATTCTTCTTGAACAATTTGGTTATACCGGTTTCAGATCCGGGCAAAGAGAAATTATTGAAGCAATAAATATAGGAAAAAATGTTCTCGCTATTTTGCCAACCGGCGGCGGTAAATCATTATGTTATCAAATTCCGGCATTAATGAGTAATTCATTTTCTATTGTTATTTCACCTTTAATAGCATTGATGAAAGATCAGGTTGACGCAATAAACAAAGGGACAAAAATTGCCGAGTTTATTAATAGTACTTTGGATTATAATCAGATAGAAGAAATACTTAGAAACGTTTCTAACGGCGAAACAAAACTTTTGTACCTGGCACCGGAAAAACTGGAGAACACCAGATTTGCTGAACGGATTAAATCACTTTCTCCTTCTAGAATTTTTATTGATGAAGCACATTGCATTAGCGAATGGGGACATAATTTTAGACCCAGTTATAGAAACATAACCCAGTTCTGTAAATTTGTCGGTGTTAAAGAAATATCCGGTTTTACAGCTACAGCAACTCCGGAGGTTCGTAAGGATATAATAAATCAGCTGGAACTGGAAGACCCAATAATTTTTATCCGCGGATTTGAAAGGGACAATCTTTTTCTAAACTGTGAATACTCGCAGCAAAAAAAAGAAAGAACTTTAGAACTTCTTGAACAGCACAATTCCCCCGCTATAATTTATACATCAACAAGAAAAAACGCAGAAGAATTAACAGATTATTTAAAACTTAGAAATGTGAACTGCAATTTTTATCATGCCGGTCTCAGCTCAGAAATGAGACGTATGATTCAGGATGATTTCCTTAACGATAACATAGATGTAATTATAGCAACAAATGCTTTTGGAATGGGCATTGATAAAAAAGATATTCGTCTGATAATACATTTGAACATGCCTGGCTCAATTGAAAGTTACTATCAGGAAATTGGCAGAGCCGGACGCGATGGAAACCACTCTCATGTTTATATGCTTTATGACACAAAGGATAAACGTATACAGGAATTCTTTATTCAAAACTCAACTGTAAGTTTGGAAAAAATAAAACTAACATACTCTTTAATTTGTGACTATGGAAGAATTGCTGTTGGGAATGCTTATTCAAAATATATTCCCATTGATAAACAGTTATTGGGAATACTTTCGGCAAATGGTATTTCACGCGTACTTTTATCAACCGCACTAAATATATTAGCTGCTGCTGAATACCTTAAAGTTAACTCCGGTTTTGAAAATGATTATTATATAGAATTTAATCTTGGTCAAGAGCAGTTAAAAAAATATGTTAAGACAATAAAAAACAATTTGAACAAAGATATTCTCCTTTTATTACTGCGTTCATACGGAAATCAATTATTTAATAACAGAGTAAAAGTAAGAATAAAAAACATCCAAAAACTTTCTGGAATTTCCGCAAACGATATAATTGAAACGCTGGATGAACTTTCTAATATTGGAATTATTGAATTCGAGAAGCCTCTAAATTCTCAATCAGTTTCAATTCTGGGTACACGTGTCCGTCAGGAATCACTGATTGTAAATATAGATTTAATAAATAAAAATCATGCCTCCGCAAAACATAAGCTAGACGCAATAATAAAATTATGTTATAGTAAAGAATGCAGATTTAAAGATATATTAGAATATTTTGGTGAAGATGATAATTATACTTGCGGAAAATGCGATAATTGCAGAGGTCAAAATAAAGATCAGATTAATGAACAAGAATATTTAACTGAGATTATTACAAATTCTATTAAACAAGCCGACGGCAAATATCCCCAGAAAAAACTGACAAATATTTTACTTGGTCTGGAAAACGGTGAACAAGCGAGAATATTCCCAACCTACGGAGCTTTAACAAATTATAATGAGAATATTATTTCATCAGTTATAAACGAGCTTATTAGCAAAGGGATTGTTAATTCTCATTCAAATAAAATTTACATTTCAAAAACAAAAGCTGAAGATTCTGACAAAAAGAAAAGTATCCCGGATGATAAAAATTATGAAGACAGACTTGAGCTTTTTAATAAACTGCGGCAAGTGAGAAAACAAGTTTCCCAAAAATTTGGACAAACTCCGGAGCTAATTTGTTCAGACGATATTTTAAGGGATATTGCTTCACAAAAGCCAAATACTGCTTCAGAACTTATGATGGTAAAAGGTTTTAATAACAGGAAATTTAATAAAATGGGTGAGGATTTTTTAGAAGTTCTTGTTAAACATAATCAGACAAAAACACAAAAAAAGGAAATAGTTGAAAGATCTGTTCCTAAAACTCTTGAAACAACATTAAATTTAATTCAGAAAGGATACAGTTTTAAGGATATTTCTGAATTGCAAAAACTGCCGGAATCTGTTGCGTCACTTCAAATTGAAACATTGCTGGGTTATTTTACTGATTTGGATATATCAAAATTATTTGAGAAGAGTGAATACAATCTGATAGTTAAAGAATTTGAAAATGGGAATACTACCTTAAGCGAACTAAAAAATGTATTGCCAAATAATATAACATTTTCAAAAATTAGAATTGTCGCGGCTAAGTTAAAAAATGCCCGGTAGTTTAATAAACCTCCGTGGTTTTAAAAACCGCAGAGGTTTAAAGTATTAATATCTATTTTATTTCGCGTCTAACAACATGCATATCCCAAAAGATTTTACACATTTTTTTTACGTGCTTATTATCATCTTGTTCCGACATACCTTTTATTAAGTTCATTCCTCGTTCGTCGCCAATTTTGAACAATGAAAGAGCCGCCATAATTCTTTCACCTTCATCTTTATTTTCGCGCAACATTTTCATTAAAGGAATAACAGCTTTATCAGATTTAGCTTCTCCCAAATAATAGGCTGAACTAATTCTCAAACCATCATTCTCAGAATCTACACCAACTAAAAGGTTGTCTTCAACTTTTTCAACATCAACCTTCTTTTTAACTTTATCAACTTCCTGCGCAAAATTATAACTGGAAAAACTAATTAGTACAGACAACAAAATGCATAAAGTAGTAACTCTTTTCATAACAACTCCCATGTTATTTTTGAAAAATGTGTTAATTGAATAAATTAATTACTTCTACTTATATGAGTCTATTTTTTACTATCTCTTAACCTTACTAAGTAAGCCTGAGAGCTATCATAAAAGCTTTGCCAATCTTCATTATCAGTAAGCAAACTATTTAGATCCTTGTTATACTTTGTTTCTGAATAGTTATACTTGGTAAATATACTATCTTTTACTTTTACAAAAGTTAAGTAATTGTTACTATATTTTTCTTTAGCTATAAGAATTTCAACATAGGATTTTGATAATTTTGTTTTATCAAGTTCCTCTTTCTGGCATCCCGCAGCCATAAGAATAATAATAAAGATATAAAAAAGATTTTTCATTACTTCTTTTTACTAGCTTCAAATAATATTTTTTTTTCCTTTTCTGTCAGATTTTGATAACCACTTTCAGAAATCTTATCTAAAATTCGGTCAATATCATCCTGAGATACGTTATCATTTTTATTGATCTCATAAAACTCAGCGTCTCTAACACCAGCTGATCGGTCGGTTGAATGAAATGGTTTACGGAAAGTATGCTCGGTTTTTGATTTTGCGTTTTTGCCGGCATTTTTGAATGCATCAAATATTTTATCTACATTTATAGAATTTCGTCTATCAAACATAACAAATATAAATCCGGTTAAAGCTCCGCCTAAATGCGCTAAATGAGCTACTAAACTCATATCGCCCACAGACATAAATTCTATAACAATCCAGAATACAATTAAATATTTTGCTTTAACGGGAAGTAAAAAATAAATATATATTAGTCTGTTTGGAAAAAACATTGCAAAGGCAACCATTATTCCATAAACAGCTCCTGAAGCACCTATTGTAGGGGCATCGGCAAATAAAAGCTGAAGAATTCCGGCTCCGACGCCACATAATAAATAGTATAATAAAAATTTACGGGAACCCCATATATTTTCTATCTCCATACCAAACATCCATAAAATAAACATGTTCATAAAGATGTGCATGAAATTTACTGTACTGTGCATAAACTGATATGAAAACAATTGCCAGATCTGGAAATTCCCACCAACAGGGTTTAACGCAAACCAATAACTAAACCAACTGCTTCCTCTAACTCCGTCAAAAGTTATATTAGAAAGCAGAATCTGCACTAAATAGACAGCAATATTTATTATCAAAAGTTTTTTTATAACCGGAGGGAAAAATGAAAATCCGCCAAATCCTGTAGGCCTATGATAATCTCGAGATTCGTAACCCATTAAAATTCCTATTATGTGAACAATCTAAACTATTAAATTAAGAAATTTTCTTTAAATAAAAAGAAGCAATCTAAGAGTGTTAGACTGCTTCTTTAAAATTAAGTTTCAATAGAGATTATTTTTGATCTGAAAGTGCGGCTACACCTGGCAGAACTTTACCTTCTAAAAATTCTAATGAAGCACCGCCGCCAGTTGAAACGTGAGAAACTTTATCATCTAAACCGGCTTTTTTAATTGCCGCAGCAGAATCGCCGCCGCCAATAATAGTTATAGCACCTTTTTCAGTTGCTTCAACCAATGAAACAGCAATTGCGTCTGTACCTTTTGCAAAGTTATCAAATTCAAAAACTCCCATTGGACCGTTCCAAACAACAGTTTTACTTTCGCTAACAATTTTTTTGAACATCTCCTGAGATTTTGGACCAATGTCCATTCCCATTTTATCAGCAGGAATTCCATCTATAGCAACTACCTCGAATGGTGCATCCGCAGAAAATTCCGGTGTTACTACACAATCTATTGGAAGCAAAAAGTTCACATCCATATCTTTAACTCTTTTAAGAATTTCTTTTGCAACGTCAATCTTTTCAGCTTCTAATAATGATGAGCCAATTTCGTGTCCCATTGCTTTATAGAATGTATAAGCCATTCCTCCGCCAACAATAAGATTATCTACTTTTGGAAGTAAACTTTCTATCACATCAATTTTACCGGAAATTTTAGCACCGCCTAAAATAGCTGTAAACGGGCGTACTGGTTCAGCAACTGCTTTGCCCAGATAGTCTAATTCTTTCTGTAACAAGTAACCTGCAGCACAAATATCAATATACTTTGTAACACCTTCTGTAGAAGCATGCGCTCTATGGGCAGTACCAAAGGCATCGTTTATATAAACATCACCATAAGCCGCTAATTTTTCGGCAAACTCAGGATCGTTTTTAGTTTCTTCATTATAAAATCTTAAATTTTCCAGAAGCAGAACATCACCGTCAACCAATGAGTTTACTAATGCAGTAACTTCATCACCAATACAGTCAGAGGCAAATTTAACTTCTTTTCCTAATAATTCGCTTAACCTATCCGCACATGGTTTTAAACTCATTTTAGGATTTTTTTCACCTTTTGGTCTTCCTAAATGACTCATTAATATTGCTTTCCCGCCTTCTTCAACAATTTTTTTGATTGTTGGCAAAGCAGCAGAAATTCTAATATCATCAGTGATTTGTTGTTGTTCATTAAGAGGTACATTAAAGTCAACACGGACTAATACTTTTTTTCCCTTAAGCTCAACATTTTCAATAGAAAGCTTATTCATTTTATATTTCCTCAATTTTTATTTTAATCAAAAAAGGCGGCTAAAGCCGCCTTAATTAAAAGTATATTGCTAATTATTTAGAAGCCATATATTGGATTAATTCAAGAACTTTACATGAATATCCCCATTCGTTATCGTACCATGAAACAACTTTAACGAATTTGTCATCTAACATAATACCAGCGTTAGCATCAAATACTGAAGTTCTGGATTCGCCTAAGAAATCGTTAGAAACAACTGCGTCTTCTGTATAACCAAGAACACCGGCTAATTCACCTTCAGCAGCTTCTTTCATTGCAGCTTTAATTTCTTCGTAAGTAGTAGAAGTTTTTAAGTTTACTGTTAAATCAACAACAGAAACGTTAGGAGTTGGAACACGGAAAGCCATACCGGTTAATTTTCCGTTTAATTCAGGAATTACTTTACCAACAGCTTTTGCAGCACCAGTTGATGAAGGAATAATGTTCTGACCAGCACCACGACCGCCTCTCCAGTCTTTCATTGAAGGACCGTCAACAGTTTTTTGTGTAGCAGTTGTTGCATGAACAGTAGTCATTAAACCACTTTCAATACCAAATTTATCGTTTAATACTTTTGCAACAGGAGCTAAACAGTTAGTTGTACAAGAAGCATTAGATACAATTTGCTCACCAGCATAATTTTTGTTGTTAACACCCATTACAAACATTGGAGTGTCATCTTTTGACGGAGCAGATAATACAACATATTTTGCACCAGCTTCAATATGACCCTGAGCTTTTTCTTTAGTTAAGAATAATCCAGTTGATTCAACAACATATTCTGCACCAACTTCGTTCCATTTAAGATCAGCAGGGTTTCTTTCTGCAGATACACGAACTGTTTGTCCGTCAACAACTAAGTTGCCATCAACAACTTTTACTTCGCCTTTATAACGCCCGTGTGTTGAATCATATTTTAACATATAAGCAATATAGTCAACATCTAATAAGTCGTTAATACCAACAACTTCAACATCATTTAATTCCATTGCACGTCTAAAAACAAATCTTCCGATTCTTCCAAATCCGTTAATACCAATTTTAATTGCCATGAAGTTTTCCTCCAATTATTTTATTTGATTAAATAGATAAAAATTTCTCAATAAGTCTTTTTATAAGATTTTAAATATAACTATTTACCAATATAATTTCAATTTAATAACTGTTAATAAATTATGAACTTAATTATTTAGAAAAATGTAAAAAATAGCCTGCTATTTTGATATTTTTTGACAATATTATGAAGTTAAAATTTGCATTGTGATTAGAGTCACAATATTAAACACAGAGGATAATATGTCAAATACAAATTTTCTTGCGTCTGTTCCGGTTTTCAGTGATTTGGATGAATCAGCTCTAGAAAAAATTATTGAAGTTGGTCACCAAAAAAAATATTCTAAAGATTCTATAATCTTAATGGAAGAAGAAGACGGCACCGCATTCTTTATAATTATAAGCGGGAAAGTGAAAATTGCCAGAACAAGCGGTGATGGGCGTGAAGTAATTTTATCTATCCTTGGTGAATCAGATTTTTTTGGAGAAATGGCAATACTTGATGGAATGAACAGATCGGCAACAGTGATAGCTGTTGAGGATTCTGAATTGTTCTTGATACAGCACGATGAATTTTACAACTTGCTAAAAAGACACCCTGAAATTTCAATTGCGCTTCTTGAAGAATTAACAAAACGTCTTAGAAATGCCGATATGAAAATTAAAGCTCTGTCGCTTAAAGATGCCGAAGGTAAAGTTGCAACGGTAATTTTACAGCTTGCCGATGACATTGGTACAATAAGAAAAGGAATTGTTGAGATAAGCAAACTTCCTCTGCAACAGGATTTAGCCAACATGGCCGGAACCTCCCGCGAAACTATTTCCCGAACACTGCATTCATTTGCTAAAAAAGAATTGATTGAATTGGAAGGATCGAGATTGCGAATTTTAAACTATGAAAAATTTAAAGAACAGTATACGTAATCTATGATTAAAGCAGATCTTCATGTACATACAAATTATTCCGACGGTGAACATCATCCTTTCGACGTTTTAAGACGGGCAAAGGCTGTAGGGATTGATGTAATCAGTATAACTGATCATGATTGCATTGGAGCAATTGAACCGGCAAAATCATTCGCGCCAGAGCTAAACATAACCGTAATTCCCGGAATTGAAATTAGTACTGATATTGATGATAAGGAGATACATTTACTCGGCTATTTTATTGATTACACAAATAAAGAATTACTTAATTACTTAGAGTTTTTTAGAGCCGAGCGAATCAACAGAGCTAAATTAATTATTATAAAACTAAATGAACTCGGCTTAGAAATAACACTTGATGATGTTTTAAAACAGACTAAATCTTCAGTAATTGGACGACCGCACATTGCGTTTACTTTAGCAGAACTTGGATATGTAAAAAATATTTGGGAAGCATTTGAAAAATATTTAAGTGATGACGGACCCGCTTATCAAAAGAAAATACATGTATCTCCCCAATCAGCTTTAAATATAATTAAGGATGCCGGCGGCCTTTCTTCAATTGCGCATCCGGGTGATATAAAAGAAGAGTTGTTAAAAAAGCTTATTGATTGTGGACTTGACGGAATTGAGGTTACACATCCGTCACATACACGTGAACAAACCAGATTATACAAAAGTATAGCAAATGAATATTATCTTCTTCAAACTGGCGGATCAGATTTTCACGGCGGGAAAAAATATGATGATTCAAATTTTGGAAAATATTTTGTAAACGAAAAAAATATTTCTGCAATGAAACACCGGTTGTAAAACTAATTCATGCAGTCAATATTTAACTTTTAAAACATGTACCAATTTTATGCCTACCGATATTTAAAAAAAATATTAAATTTAAGCTTTCTAATTTTAATTTATTGTTTTCTAAACCTCTTCTAAAAAGGGATTATATGAAAAACCTTAAGCCGTTTTTTATTCTAATATTTATTTTCAGTAACATAATTGCGCAAGATTTAGACAAATGGAACAGCTTCACTTCATTCACAAACGTAAATAAAATTACAAGTAATAATGAAGTTATCTGGGCAGCAACAAACGGAGGAGCATTTTCGTTTAATTACAGCGAGAATAGTTTTATAACCTTAAATAAATCAGTTGGTTTAAGCAGCCATCAAATAACATCGGTGGCTATTGATAATAATGGATTTGTCTGGCTTGGCGATAAGCTGGGTGTGTTAAATATCTATGATCCGGAAACTGGTTTAATACAAAAAATTCTGGATATAAAAAGTTCTAATAAAACTATTAAACAAATAAATGAAATAAGTATAAGCGGTGACACTGCTTTTGTATCGACCGCGTTTGGTCTTTCACTTGTTAATACTGAATCATTAAGTTTTATTGAGACAATTGTAAAGCTTGGTGATTTTACAACCGAGACAAATGTAAATAGTGTTTTTCTTAAAGATGTTTTATATGTCTGCTCAGATAAAGGAATTGCTAAACAAAAAAGCGGATATGATAATTTATCGGCTCCTGAAGCATGGGAAAATATTTCACTTAGCACAGAAAGAAAAATAAATAAAATAGCAGAGTTTAATAATACACTCTATGCGGCAACAGAACACGGATTACTAATTGAAGATAATGGTGTCTGGTCCAATTTTCTGTTTAGCGGTTATAATGTTAAAGATATAAAAATATTTAACAACGAATTTTACGCGGTACTGCAAAACTCAATTCACAAAATTGAGAATCAATCTGCGACAAAAATATATTCAAATTCCGGGTACACATTTAATAATCTTACGATGGTTAATAATCAATTCTACATAGCCACTGATAAAGGACTCTTTGCAATCATAGATAATCAGGCAAATATAATTCTGCCAGACTCTCCCCTTTCAAATTCCTTTTTAAATATATCAATTGATAATAACAGCAATGTATGGATTGGAACCGGCTTTAATGGCAAAGGCAAAGGAATTGCAAAGTTCGATGGTAATGAATGGATAAACTATTCCCGTGAAAATTTTGATAAACTAAATACAAATGATTTTTTTAATGTTCATACTTCTGATGATGGAACAGTTTATTTTTGTTCATGGGGTTTTGGCTTCACAACCTTATTTGAAGATAACTTAGAGACTTATACTGTTCAAAACACCGGTATGACCGGGATTCCGAGTGCAACAAACTTTCTTGTAATATCTGATATTAAAACCGATGCCGATAATAATGCATGGGTGTTAAATTATCTTTCCGGCAATCAGGAAGCTTTAAGTGTTATGACAAAGGATAAAACATGGATTCATTATAAATTCGGGTCTCCATATTTTTCCAAAATTATAAATACCGAAAAATTAATTATCGATCAGTATAATAGTAAATGGTTTACATCTATTGGTGAGGAAGCCGGTTATAGTGATAAAGGCTTATATAGATTTAACGAAAATGGAACACTCGAAAATACTTCTGACGATACATGGCTTAAACTAACAACATCTGACGGTTTGCACAGTAATGATATAACCGCGATTACAATTGACAATTACGGAGAATTATGGATTGGTACAACTTCCGGATTAAACTTTATTAATAATCCCTCTGATAACGATCCAATTATAAGAGATGTTTCGTACACAGGTAAAACGCTTTTTGAAAGCAAACCAATTACATGTATTGCGGTTGATGCCATTAACGAAAAATGGATTGGTACTAACGAAGGTGTTTATCACATGAATTCTGATTGCTCTCAGCTATTAGAAAATTTTGATTCAGAGAATAGTCCTTTGCCTGTTGATGCCATCAAAAGTATTGCAATTGATGATAACACCGGAATAATATATTTTGGTACTGACTTTGGTTTAACTTCTTTTCAAACCTCCGCGCAAAAACCATCAACAAAGTTTAGTGAGTTGTTTTCATATCCAAGTCCGTATATTATTGATAATAGCAAAGACAACAGACTTAAAATAAGCGGTCTTGTAAAAAACAGCATAATTAAAATTTTAACTGTTTCTGGGAATCTTGTTCGTACATTAGAAACTCCGGGCGGCGGATTAGCATACTGGGACGGCAGAAATGAAGCCGGAGGTTTGGTTGCCAGCGGTATTTATATAATTCTTGCCTACGATGAAGGTGCTGAAAATTCCACTTCTTCAAAAATTGCTGTGATTAGAAAATAAATTTTTCACCATAAAAAGTTCAAACCTCCCGGGTTTATAAATCCCGGAGGTTTCCAATCCATATATTTTTCACTTCTACTTTCCTTATGAACAAACTTAAGTTTTTCGTATTTTTGTTGATCTTTTTTTTGAGTTAAAGCAGGTTAATTACGGAATGATTGATTTAGTTGATTTATCTATTCAATATACAGGCAGATATCTTTTTGATAATGTAAATTTGAAAATTAATAAGGGTGATAGAATATCACTTGTCGGATCTAACGGAACCGGGAAATCGACTCTTCTTAGACTTATAGACGGACAAGAAGCGCCAGAGACCGGTAAAATCCTTATTCAGAAAGGAATTAAAGTTGGTTACCTTCCTCAGGAATTTTCAAATCTTCATGGCAACACACTTTTTGACGAAGTTAAAAATTCGCTAACCCACATTATAAACATCAGCAGACGCGAAGATGAAATAAATAGTTTATTGAACGCCGATTTACCCGAAGATGAACATTTAAAATTAGTTGAGGAACTTGGCGGACTTAATCATGAAAAAGAAAAAGTGGAATATTACAGTATTGATTCACAAATTGAAAAAGTACTTGAAGGGTTAGGTTTTAAAGTAAACGATTTCACTCGCAGAACAGAAGAGTTTTCAGGCGGCTGGCAAATGAGAATTGAACTTGCAAAAATTCTTCTTGGCAACAATGATATAATTCTTCTCGATGAACCGACTAACCATCTTGATATAGATACTCTTCAATGGCTTATCGGCTTCCTAAAGAATTATCGCGGCAGTATACTTCTTGTTTCGCATGACAGGTTTTTTGTTAACGCAATAACAAACAAAACTCTTGAGATATTTAATAAGCAGCTCTCCTTCTATAATGGTAATCTTGATGCTTATCATAAATTTAAAGAAGAACGTGATATTCAGCTGGAAGCACAGTTTGAACAGCAGCAGAAAAAAATTAAAGAAACTGAAAAATTTATTGAACGATTTAGATATAAATCATCAAAAGCTAAACAGGTTCAGAGCAGGGTTAAACAGTTAGAAAAAATTGATAGAGTTGAACTATCCTCATCCGAAAAAGAAATAAATATACGATTCCCGGATCCTCCCAGAAGCGGCGCAATCCCTATTGAATTATTAAAGATTGACAAGGCTTTTGGTGACAACATTGTGTTTAAGGGTAATAACCTTACAATTGAGCGTGGAGAAAAAATTGCATTTGTTGGACCAAATGGTGCCGGTAAAACTACACTTGCAAAAATTATAGCCGGTAAAAGCAATATTGATGCGGGTGAAGTAAACATTGGATATAATACTTCTGTTTCTTACTATGCACAGGAAGTAGCAGAAAATCTTGATAAAGAATTGGACGTACTGGAAACTCTGGATTCAATAGGGACTGATCACACACCCGGTCAGTTAAGAGGCTTGCTTGGCTCATTCCTCTTCTCTGCTGAAGATGTTTTCAAGAAGGTGAAGGTATTATCCGGTGGTGAAAAAAGCCGTGTAGCATTAGCTAAAATTCTTTTAACTAAAGCCAATTTAATTGTACTGGATGAGCCGACCAACCATTTGGATTTTGCATCGAAGAAAATTCTTCAGAAAGCTCTTGTTGAGTTTAAGGGATCACTAATTATTGTATCGCATGATGTCGATTTTCTTGAACCAATTGTACATAAAGTAATAGAAATTAGAGACAGAAAATTAAAAGTTTTTCATGGTGATATTGAATATTATCTACAAAAGATAAACGAAATTGGGGATGAAAAAAATACAGTTTCAAATCAGGCTGATGCGAGCTTAAGTAAAAAAGATCTTAAAAGAATTGAAGCTGAAAACAGGCAAAAAAAGTTTAAAGCGACTAAAGATATAGTGAAAAAAATTGATGAGTTTGAGGCTAAGATTGAAAAATTAGAAATAAAAAAATCTGAAATTGAAAATGATTTAGCCGATGAAAAAGTTTTCTCTAATCCTGAATTATCGAAACAAAAAAATTCTGAGTATGAAGATATTAAGGAAAAATTAGATATTGTATTTTTAGAGTGGACTGAATTAACTGAGCAGTTAGAGGAAATTGAAAAAGAGTTTGAGTAATAAAAAGATGACATCTTTTAAATAAGATGTCATCTTAAAATAAAATCATTTTACGCTAAAAATTCATCCGCAAGAGAAACACCGCCGTAAATAGCAGCATCATCACCTAATTTTGTAGGAACAATTTTACAATCTTTACCAGGCTCTTTTAATACAGCTTTGTAAAACGCGTCTTTAATTTTCGGAAGTGTATATTCTTCCATAGCTTCAATTACACCGCCTCCTAAAACTATGGTATCAACATTTAATAAAGTAGTTATACTTCCTAAAACTGTTCCGGTAATTTTACAGGCTCTATCAATATGTTTAATTGTTACTTCATCTTCTTTTGCAACTGCCTTAGCTAAAGATTTGCTTTTTATCTTTTCGCCTTTATTTAAAATTTTACTTAATTTGCTTTTTTTACCGGCGGCAATATCTTTTTCAATTGCTTTAACTACTGCTGTTCTGCTCGCTAAATTTTCAAAGGTACTTAGGTTATTGGCATCGCCTGAAAAACTTCCATTTTCATTTACAAGCATATGGCCAATCTCACCAGCGAAGAATGATGAACCTCTGTACATACGTCCATTAAAAATAAGACCGCTGCCAATTCCGGTTCCAAGAAATACTACAAGCATATTTTTTACATCATCTTTGAATTCAAATTTCTTAATGCCAAGAGCGGCAAGGTTTACATCATTTTCAATAAAAACCGGTATTTCAAAAAATTTCTGCAAAGCTTCTCTAATATTAAAAGATTTAATCTGCAAATTTGGAGCATTTCCAATAATGCCTTCAGGATTTACCGTACCGGGAACACCCATGCAAATTGCTTTAACCTCTTCCTGAGGAATGTTTGTTTCACTAAGAATAGTTCTTACACATTCTGCAACCGAGTTTACTAAATAATCAGCTCCTTTTGTTGCATCAGTTTCAATTTTATATCTTTTTACAATATTAAGTTCACCGTCTAAAATTGCCGATAATATTTTTGTACCACCCAAATCAACACTAATTACATATTCTTTAGTCACTTTTTACTCCTCTTACAAATTGGTCTTCTATTTTGTAAAACTAATTATTTAAAATCACTTATGAAATAAACAGAAAAATTATAAAAATTCATATAGTATTAAACTAATTATGAAGTAAAAACCTTATCTTTATTACTCAAAAATTAGACTAATTATGAATAAAGTAGCACCTTTAAAAAAATTCGGACAAAACTTTCTTGTTGATAATAATATTATATTAAAAATTATTAACGAAATTTCACCTACAATGGACGACAATTTTGTAGAAATTGGACCCGGACAAGGTGCGCTTACCAAACATCTTATTGAAAAATCTAAATCGCTTACAGCAGTTGAAATTGATAAACGTGTGATTGAAGATTTAACGGAAAGTTACCCTGCACTAAAAATTATTAATCAGGATATATTAAAAATAAACTTCGCGGATCTTGAAGCAACAAAAGAATCGAAGATCCGGGTTGCCGGAAATATTCCTTATAATATTACTTCTCCAATAGTTTTTAAGCTTATTGAAAACAGAAAATTTATTAAGGATGCTGTTTTGATGGTACAATATGAAGTAGCCAGACGATTTGTCGCGAATAAGGATACAAAAGATTATGGTATTTTGGCTGTACTTCTGCAATATTTTGCCGATGTAAAATTTTGTTTTAAAGTATCGCCAAATGTTTTTTTCCCAAAACCAAAGATAAACTCGGCAATTGTACATTTTAGGTTTAATAAGAGGGATAACGTTAATCTGGATGAAAAACAATTCATTAAAGTTGTAAAGGCAGCATTTGGAAATAGAAGAAAAACTTTAAAAAATTCGCTAAGTAATAGTATATTTAATACTTGCAATTTTGAAAATTCGCCCGTTGATTTATCAAAAAGAGCAGAACAATTAACTATAAATGATTTTATTATTTTAACACAATTTCTTAGTGAGCAGATAAATGTTAGAAGCTAACAAAGATAAGATTGAAGTAAAACCTGTTATTAAAGTTGATGCAGAACTTACTAATAATATTTCAGAACTAATAAGAGATCATGCAGCTAAAAGTATTCTTAATATTTTTAATGATCTTCATCATGCTGATATTGCTGAAATAATTAATCATTTAAGTCATGAAAACGCGACGTATGCGTTTAACCTGCTTAATACAGAAACTGCCGGCGAAGTTATAACAGAACTGGATGAAAATCTTAGGGAAAGAATACTTAAATTTATTGATCCGGTTAAAATAACCGAAATTGTTGATGCGTTAGACTCAGATGATGCTACCGATATTATAAGCGATTTACCAAATGAAGTTGCCGAACATGTTCTTGAAAACATTGATGAAATTTCTTCTGAAGGTGTAAAAGAACTATTAAAATATGATGAGGAATCTGCCGGCGGTATAATGAACAGTGATTTCGTTTTTGTAAACGAAAATGCTGATATAAAAGACGCCATAAAAGAAGTAAGAAATAACGCCGCTGAATTTGATCAAATATACCACATATATGTATTATCCAGGGAAAATAAATTAGTTGGTGTTGTATCATTAAAATCACTGCTGCTGCACCCTTTTCACACACAGGTAGATTCCATAATGCAGGAAGATTTAATTTATGTTACTTCTGAAGTTGATCAGGAAGAAGTTGCTAACATTATGGAAAAATATGATCTTGTTGCAATTCCTGTTGTTGATGAAAGTAAAACTATGATTGGCCGGATTACAATTGATGACATTGTGGATGTTATTCAGGATGAAGCTGAAGAAGATATTCAAAAAATTGCCGGTTTATCTGAAGAACAGGAAAGCAGCGATTCAATTTTTAGAATTTCCAGAATTAGATTACCATGGCTGATAATTGCTTTTGTAATTGAGTTTTTTGGATCAATTGTTTTGGATTCTTATCAGGACGCGTTAAGTCTGTTTACAACCGCGGTAGTTTTTATTCCAATAGTTATGGCAATGGGCGGCAGTTCGGGATCTCAGGCAGCTATTGTTATGGTTAGGGGTTTAACTTCGGGTGATATATGGTTAAGAAACAGTCTCAAAAATTTAAGGAAAGATTTTTTTGTAGCCTTGTTAAACGGACTTGTTTTAAGCTCGTTACTTTTATTGGCAACTATATTATTTTTCAAGGAAACATTCGCTATTGCACTTCTTGTATCTTCTTCGCTTATAATAGTAATTATAGTTGCGACCATGATGGGTTCAATAATTCCAATATTATTACGGAAAATGAATATTGATCCGGCTATTGCTACCGGGCCATTTGTTTCAACTTCAAATGATATACTTGGCTTAATTATTTATTTAACAATTATTCAAATTTTCTATCCGCTTATATGATCAGAATCAAAGATTATTTTTTAAGCTTATCTGCTACTGATCTGTTAGTTGTAATATTTTATGTTCTTTTAACAGTAATCAATCTAGTCTTTTGTAATAAAATTGATAGTTGGAATCTATTAATTGTTTTTAATATTGCCGTAATTTTATTTGTATTTTGGATTGCAAACTTCGAGAAAATCAACAAGTCGTTTTTAGTCCATCAAATACACGGCTGGTATTTAATCCCCTTAATTTTTGTAACCTTTAAAGAATTATATCTTGTAAACGGACCAATCCATGGTTCTGATTACGATAACATCCTAATAGCTATCGATAGATATATATTTGGAACCGACCCGACTCATGTACTTTATAAAATATCACATCCGGCATTAACCGAGTTACTGCAGTTTTCGTACCATTTATTCTATTTCTTCCCGATTTTATTGGGTGTAGAACTTATAAGAGACAAAAAAACAGATAAATTTCATTTTTTAATATATTCATTAGTTTATGGATTTTTCCTTTCGTATATAGGTTATTTACTGGTTCCGGCAATTGGACCGCGATTTACATTGCATGATTTCAATTTAATTAATACAGAACTTCCCGGACTTTGGATAACAAATTTTCTGCGTGACTGGGTAAATGCCGGAGAATCTATTTATCCATGGACTATTAATCCAATTGAAGTTGTACAGCGCGATGTATTTCCAAGCGGACATACACAAATGACTTTAATAATTATGTTTCTCTCTTTAAAATTTAGAACCAAGTCCAGACCATTTAATCTGGTTTTTGGCTCATTGTTAATTTTTTCTACAGTATATTTAAGATATCATTACGTAATTGATGTGTTTGCCGGAATTGTATTAATGATTTTTACAATGTGGTCCGGGTTTAAGATTTATAATTGGTGGAAAAATATTAAAAATGAAAAACTATTTAGATACTAAATTAAATATTGAGCAGGTTTATGGATAAAAAAACACAAGTAAGAAAAATGTTCGATTCTATTTCGTATAGATATGATTTGTTGAATCATTTGTTAAGTGCCGGTATTGATATCTATTGGCGAAAACAGGCATTATCAATTACTAAACCTGAAAAGAATTCTATATTGCTTGATATAGCTTGCGGAACAGGCGACTTTGCAAATACTTCAAAAAAAATTGGTGTTGAAAAAATAATTGGTGCTGATTTATCATTCAACATGCTTAAGATCTTTTCTGAGAAGTTAGATTGGAGCAAAGGAAATCTTACTCAGATGGCGGCAGAACAGCTTCCGTTTAAAAATGATCTCTTTACAAATATTACCGTAGCTTTTGGAGTAAGAAACTTTTATAACATTCCAAATGCGTTTAACGAATTCAACCGGGTTCTAAAATCTAAAGGGAAAGTAACAATCCTCGAATTCAAACTTCCATCAAATATACTTGTCCGAAAGGTTTATCAACTCTACTTTAAATATATGCTGCCGCTTATAGGTAAAATAATATCTAAAGATAAATCGGCCTATCAATACTTGCCCGATTCTGTGGAAGAGTTCGATAAAAAGGTAAACTTGAAAGAAATTCTCTCTCGATGCGGATTTTCTAAAATAGAAATAAAACAACTTACTTTTGGAATTGTGCAAGTTGTTGTTGCCCAAAAATAATTATGCGTCAGGTATCTTAACAATTGTTAAGAACAGACCTAGTTTAGCCAAAACATCAATAAACTTTTCGTAATCAACCGGCTTTGTTATATAGTTATTACATCCCAGAAAGTGACATCTATTTATTTCATCCGGATTATCGGTTGTAGTAAGCATTGTGATAGGAATATTATTTAACTCCTTATCGGCTTTCACTTTTTTTAGAACTTCAATTCCGTCAACTCTTGGCATTCTTATATCTAAAAGCATCATATAAGTCTGGTCAGGTTTCCTGTGCGGGCCATCGCCATTAAAAAATAAATAATCAAGAATTTCCTGCCCGTCTTTAAAATGAAGGTATTTGTTTTTAATTCCGGCTCTACGCAGATTTTTCTGAATTAATGTCGCATGTCCTTCATCGTCTTCAACAAGTAAGATTACTAATTCCCGATTCATATTTCTCCTTAGTAAAATAGACCTTTTTATCTGAGTTAGATAATTTAATATTATGAACCTTTAATTTCAATACACACAGCTATAATTGAATCATTTTTTCTTTTAAGTTATTAAAAGCTTTAGCTCTATGACTAATTTTATTTTTTTGCTCAAGACTCATTTCAGCTAAAGTTGTTTTTTCACCATCCGGTACAAAAATTGGATCGTAACCAAAACCATATTCCCCTGCCTTTTCGTTAATTATTCTGCCGGGAAACTCACCTTTAACTACAATTTCATTCTCCCCGTCAAAATAAACAGCATAACATACAAACTTGGCATTATGTGGTTCATCCTTATCTGCTAACTCTGTAATTAGTTTATTATTGTTATCATCATACGAACAATTTTCACCAGCGTATCTTGCTGAATAAACTCCCGGAGCGCCATCTAACTGTTCAACTTCAAGTCCGGTATCATCAGCAATAACCGGCACTTTATATTTTTCATAAATGAAGCGGGCTTTTATTAGAGCGTTTTCTTTAAGAGTCAATCCGTCTTCAACTATATCAGAATAATCGCCAATATCTTTAAGTGATTTAATATCAAATTTTGTTTTAGAATATATATTTTTTACTTCTTTTGCTTTTCCATCATTTCCAGTCGCGAATAAAACAGTTACCAATTATTATTCTCCCTAATTTACAGTGGTTCTTTTCAATAATTTTTTTAATTCTTCTTTTGCTTTAATAACCAGTTCCAGTTCGTCTGTTAACAACGATTTACCTTTACTAACAACCCAGTCTCCTTCAATCATTACTTCGCTTATATTATTTTTTGAAGATGAATAAACAATATTTGAATATAAACTTTCATCACTTTCACTAACTGACATTTCAACTTTATCCATATCCATCAGTACCAGATCAGCTTTTTTACCAACTTCAATACTTCCAATTTCGTTTTCAAGATTTAACGCCTTTGCTCCTTCAATAGTAGCTAATCTAAAAACAGTTTTGGCATCCATTGCGGTTGGTCCGAATATTGGTTTCTGAATTAAGGCAGCTAAACGCATTTCTGTTAACATCGATAAATTATTGTTACACGGAGCTCCATCTGCACCTATCGAAACAGAGATTCCCTCTTTTATGTAATTTGGAATTTCGGCAATGCCGGAACCAAGCTTAAGATTAGACGACGGACAGTGGGCAACCTTTGTATTAGTATTCTTAAGCAGTTCTTTTTCTTTATCGCTTAAATGAATACAATGCGCGAGAACAGTATTATTCGAAAGTATTCCCAAAGAATTTAGAAACTCAACGTTCTCCATTCCATACATTTTTTTAACTTCTAATATTTCATTTTTATTTTCTGATGAATGAGTATGATAAACCGAGCCATCAAAATCTTTCATTATTTCTTTTGTCTCTTTTAACAAATATTCCGTACATGATAAAACAAATCTGGGAGCAAAACCATATTTTATCTTTCCATTGTTGCTGTTATGATATGATTCGGCAAGTTCTTTTGTCTCCCGCAGACAGTCGTTTGTTGTTTGCTTAAAGGGGAGATAAAGATCATTTTTATCTACCATACATTTTCCGGCAATTGCTCTCATTTTGAATCTGTTCAGCTCTTCGAATACTGACTCTTGATGATTTATTGTTCCCATATCAAGAATTGTAGTTGTACCCGAAGTTTGCAGTTCACACAATCCAAGCCGGGCTGATAATCTTAATGATTCTTTTGTATGAGAATTTTCATACGGGAATATTTTTTTTGTTAACCAGTCAAGTAACTCAAGATCGTCTGCTAATCCGCGGAAAAGTGTTTGACAGAGGTGTGTATGTGTTTGTACAAAACCCGGAATTAAGATGTGATTCGGGTATGAAAAAATCATCCCGTCATAATTTTTTAACTTAACATTATCCCGTTCAAAGATATTAATAATTTTACCGTTTTCAATTTCAACCGCATAGTTTCTAAGTACATCATCCTTATCATTTGCGGTTATAATTGCCTTTGGAATAATAACTATTTTTTTCTTTCGCATAATATTAAAATTATCTTGTTAATTAAATCTTCCGTTAATATACAAAAATTTATGTTAAACTTTTCTTGACAACTCTTTTTTAAGATAATTCCCGGTTAAACTTTTTTCATCTTTCGCAACTTTCTCCGGAGTTCCCGCAGAAATGATCTTACCGCCGTGCTCTCCTCCGCCTGGACCCAGATCAATAACCCAGTCAGCCAGTTTAATTACATCCAGATTATGTTCAACAACAATAACAGTATTACCTTTATCCACAAGTTTATTAAGTACTTTCATCAAAATTCTGACATCTTCAAAATGAAGTCCGGTTGTAGGTTCATCTAAAATATAAATTGTATTCCCGGTACTTACTTTACTAAGCTCGGTTGCCAGTTTAACTCTCTGGGCCTCACCTCCAGAAAGAGTTGTTGCCTGCTGTCCTAATTTAATATATCCTAAGCCAACATCATAAAGCGATTTTATTTTTCGTTTTATTCTTGGAAGATCTTCAAAAAATTTAAGAGCTTCTTCAATTGTTAAATCAAGTACATCTGAAATTGATTTTGTTTTATATAGAATCTCTAATGTCTCGTGGTTATATCTTCTTCCGTGACAAACTTCGCACTCAACATATATGTTTGGTAAAAAGTTCATTTCAATTTTTTTAAGTCCCGCGCCTTCACACTCTTCGCATCTTCCGTCCTTAACATTAAAACTAAAACGGCCGGGTTTATACCCGCGTACGGCGGCCTCAGGAAGCTGGGTAAATAAATCTCTTATAAATGTAAAAACGCCGGTATATGTAGCCGGATTTGATCTTGGAGTTCTGCCAATGGGCGACTGGTCTATTTCTATTATCTTATCAACGTTTTCAAGACCTATAACTTTCTCAAACTTTAATGGAACAACTTTAGAATTGTAAATTTTCTTCATTAAAATTTTTACCAGAGTCTCATTAATTAAAGTCGATTTACCGGAACCACTAACTCCCGTAACAGTTGTTAATGTTCCAAGTGGAATTTTCAAATCAACATTTTGAAGATTATTCCCTTTTGCACCGGTAATTTTTATGAATTTATCATTACCTTTTCTTCGTTTCTCCGGAAGCTCTATTTGTTTTTCATCTCTTAGATAATCAAGAGTTAAGGAATTACATTCATTTTTAAAATCCATAATTTCTTTTGTAAAACCGGTCAGGCTAACTTCACCGCCGTGTTCTCCGGCAAGCGGTCCCAAATCTATAATAAAATCTGAGGATTCAATAGTTTCCCTGTCATGTTCAACTACAATAACTGTATTTCCAAGATCGCGCAAATTCTTTAACGATTCAATAAGTTTAACATTATCATTCTGATGTAAGCCAATACTTGGCTCATCAAGCACATAGAGCACTCCTGCAAGCTGAGAACCAATCTGTGTGGCTAATCTTATTCTCTGCGATTCGCCGCCTGACAATGTACGGGCTGATCTGTTAAGTGTTAGATAATCTAATCCTACATTCAGTAAAAATTCTAATCTGGAATTTATTTCTTTCAAAATTTGATTGGAAATTAATTCCTGTCTTTCCGTTAAATCCAGTACTGAGAAAAACTCCTTTGCCCTTTCAATTGAAAGAGAAGTAATTTCACTAATATTTTTTTTATTGAAAGTTACGGCAAGGGATTCTTTTTTTAATCTTCCGCCGCCGCATACCGAGCATGTTTTTGTATTCATGAATGATTCGGCCCATTCGCGAATTTTTACAGAGGAAGTTTTATTATAATAATGTTTTATATACCCAAGAACTCCGGAAAACTTATGCATATATTTTACAGCTTTACCTTCACCAAAAGTATAAAGGAATTCAATTTTTTCTTTACTGCCATTAAGCAGAATATTCATCTGCTCTTCTGAAAGATCTTTTAACTTATCGTTAAAAGTAAAATCATACTTTTTAGCTACACCTTCCAGTTGATTAAAGAACCAGATATTTCTAGGTTTTCCTAAAGCGGCTATTCCCTCTTCATTTATACTCTTTTCAAGATCAGGAAGAATTAAATCAAGATCTATCTCTTTTTTTTCACCAAGCCCGTCACATTCGGAACAAGATCCGTACGGTGAATTAAATGAAAAAGAATTGGGAGCCATTTCCTGATAACTTATTCCACAATCGTTACATGATAAATCGCGGCTGAATAAATAATCATTTTCAGAATCATTTATTATAACTACTCCGTTTCCGTAATTTAACGCAACTTCAACTGATTCACCTAATCTGTGTCTCGAGTTTCCCTTTATAGACAGCCTGTCAACTACAATTTCTATGTTATGAATTTTATATCTATCAACTTTAAATCCATCAACAATCTCATGAATTTCGCCATCCACACGTACTCTTAAAAATCCATCGCGTAAAATATCTTCAAAAAGTTCACGGTAATGTCCTTTTCGGCCTCTAACAACCGGAGCGTAAATATGAAGTTTTTTCCCTTCATTTTTCTGCAAGATTGTATCAATAATCTGTTCGGAAGTTTGTTTTTTTAATTCCTTGCCACACTCTGCACAATGCGGTGTACCAACTCTGGCAAAAAGAAGTCTTAAATAATCATAAATCTCTGTCACAGTTCCTACAGTAGATCTGGGATTTCCGGCAGTTGCTTTTTGTTCTATAGAAATGGCCGGACTTAAACCTTCAATTAAATCAACATCAGGTTTTTCAAGCTGATCTAAAAACTGGCGTGCATAAGCTGAAAGTGATTCAATGTAACGCCGCTGTCCTTCTGCGTAAATAGTATCAAAAGCCAGAGACGATTTACCTGAACCAGACAGTCCCGTTATAACAATAAATTGATCCCGCGGGATATCAACATTTATATTTTTAAGGTTGTGCTCTCTGGCACCTTTTATTTCAATTTTATCTTGGAATTTCATTTTCATATATTTGTTAAAGTCGAAACACCAATTTTAGCTATTGTATATTAGAAAATCAATTTTAAGGATTTAAAATATTTAGATATGAATGAAGAAAAAGAGATTTTTACTGTAGAAAGTTTTAATGAATATAAATTTAAAGAGAAAGGTTCTGAATTTATTGGACAGGTTTTTCATGTTGAATGTGAAGAAGAAGCAGATGAAATTCTAAAATCGGTTAAAAAAAAGTATTACGATGCCAGACATCATTGTTACGCTTTCCAGTTATTTGACGGTTCATTTAGATATTCTGACGATGGTGAGCCAAATGGAACTGCCGGAATTAGAATTCATAATGCTATAAAACACTTCAATTTATCAAATGTTTTAATAATAAGTATCAGGTACTTTGGCGGAGTAAAACTTGGTGTGGGGCCTTTGGGTAAAGCTTATTATAATTCCGCGTTTTTTGCGGTTAAAAATGCCGATATAATCAAAAAAGAAGAGTTCTATAAAATTAAAATTCTGTACGATTATAACCATACAAGACATATTCATCATTTTTTAGAAACCTATAAAGCTAAAATAACCGGGGATAGTTTTGCCGGAAAGCCTGTAATTGAATGCCTGATACGACCTAAGTTTATTGAAAAATTATCAGATGATTTTTCTGCCGCTTCAAATAACCAAATTAAGCTTGAAGTAGATGAAACAATAATTCTTTTATAATGGATAATTTGATTCTGTTAATTGAGATTAAACATGATTTATTTTATCCAGTAAAATCGTTTTAATTTAGATAGAATTTATATTTATTTTCACCTTAAATTAGCCTTAATTCAAAGATTTCTAAACTTGACATTATGTATTATTTTGTATAATTTTAAAAAGATAAAAAACTCCATTGATTTAACCATGAGGAAATTATGATATATACTAAGACTGGGGAATACGCAATTAGAGCCATCTTGTATTTAGCTCGTCAACCAAAAGACAATTTAATAATGTCTTCAGAAATTGCAAAACTGGAAGAAATTCCATCACATTATCTAGCAAAAATTTTGCAAAGAATGGCAAAATATGGATATGTTGATTCTTTTAAAGGTCGCGGTGGAGGATTTAAGATTACAGAACAAGCGCAAAAAAGCTCAATTCTTGAAATTGTTGAAAGAGTTGAAGGTCCTGTAATGAATCTGAAATGTGTTACCGGAATGAAAGATTGTTCTGATGAACAACCTTGTCCGTTACACGAAGAATGGTCTGAGTTACGCGATAGAATTTATAATCTTATTTCCAGTAAAACCGTAAAAGAGGTTGCTGATAAATATTCAGAAACTCTAAAGAAAACTGCTCAATAAATTTTTAAGCTGCTAATTTTAGCAGCTTTTTTTGTTTCTGCAATTTTCTTTTAAAATTCCAACAATTCCACAAAGTCCGTTTTTACCCCATTTACCTACATAAAAGATATTAAAAAGTACTTCCAAGGTACCTTTTTGTACTTTTGAGGTACCTTTTTATTTCTCTGAGTATATAAAAGATACTTCCGAAGTATTAAAAATATTTTCTTAGGTATCTTTAAATACTTAAGAGAATTTAAGTTTATTCTTTTAGAATCCTTTTAATATTTCCGAACTACCTTTTATATGAAATTTGTATTTAATTACGACTTACGAGGTATTAATTAAATATTTTTAGACATGTTACAAAATTTCATATCATCTCGAGAAATGAAATGACAAAGCGATCCCCACATTTTAGTATGGGATTGCTTCCCTTTTTCCGTTTCACGGAACAGGTTCGCATTGACAATTGAAAATTTGTTCCGATGAAGATTTACATAGCGAAACCCGACTTTTTGAAGAAGTCGAGTTTCTAAGGTTTAATTTATTATTTGTAAAGAAACCTTGGAGGTTTTAAAAACCTCCAAGGTTTATAGATAATTACTCTGTTTTAACTTTTTTAGGTCTGCCGGGAAATCTTTGGCGAAGGTCATCATAAATTGGTTTAGCGTTTGGAATATCCATTTTAGCAGCAACTTTAACGGAATTATAATATGATAAAGCTGAAATATATGCTTCGCTTCCGCAAACCATAACAGTATCATCAAGATTAGAAGAAATCTGCTCTATTGGTTTTAGAATACTGTTTAAATCATCCACAGCTTTTACATCAATTTTTAATTCATCTACTTTCATATAAGGAGGTGCAAACTCAGGTGATGCTTCTGTGTAGTTTAATGATTTTTCTACAAAGGCTACTGTTTTATCGCTCATCTTTGCCATTGTTTTTCTCTCTTCCGGTGTTAATGCTACCAGATAAGGCTCTAGTTTGGTTTTGATTAGTGTAACCGCATCCTGTACTTCGGTTAATACTTCCGGTGGAATTACTATAGATACATCATTTTGTTCAGGCATATTGCCTCCTTTTTGATTGGTTTATAATTCACTCTTTCTGCAGGAGCCCATATTAGAGTGCTTTGCCCAAATTTTTATTGGGACGCAAGATTTGCGTCCCCTACAAGTAAATTTATTTAATTAACAGCATTTTTTTACTAACCTTATATTCGCCGGCTTGCAGAGTGATCTTCCCCATAAAAAGTAGACACAAAGTTAAGCAACATTTGTATTAAAATTGTCTGTAAAACATTCTTCAAA
>JAEINS010000026.1 GCA_016342755.1 Melioribacteraceae bacterium
TTAGGATGGCTAAAATTCCACTTTTTTCGGGAATTTTAATTGTCGTTTAAAAGGAATTATAAATGTCGTTAATCAATCAGCACATGGTAAATGGACTTGGACAAATAATGATTTATCTGCGCCACCTCCAGCTGACAGAAAACCAATTAATTCAAAAATAAAAGATCCGTTAAATGGTAGAGATAGTTTAGAAGCATATTTTTCATATTACTATGAGCAATTTACTGGTAACTATGATTCAAGTGGGGGTCCTATATATGTTGGAGTACCGACATATACTGATTGGAGAGTTGGCGATGAGAGTTGTTTTTTTAATCCATTTAATTCAAAGGAATATGCATTTTATACAAATCCGAATTCAAATGGACAATTATTAGGAGGGAATAATTCACGTAGTGTACTATCTGGATTCAAAATTGATAATGTTTATATGAGCGGAGGAAAATTAAATATAGATGTAAAAGTTGGTGCAGATGCAAACGTTGTATCTCAAGATACAACTTTAGTTGAAGGTAATTGGTTTGTTTATGATGATATAACGATCTCAGAAGGAAAAACATTAACCATAGAAGCTGGTACTCAAATCACACTTGCAAATGGTGCTTCCATTAATGTTGATGGAACCCTAATTGCTGAAGGTACTCCAACAGATCAAGTTTCAATGGATTTTGTATCATCAGACGCAACAAATAGAAACGGAATATGGATCTCAGAAACCGGAACAGTAGATATGAAGAGTACAGAAGTGCAAAATGCCTGGATAGCATTTTTAAATTATGATGGTACTTTAATTTTAGATAGCTGCGATGTGCATGATAATCTACGAGGAGTCTATATAAGTAATGCAGTTAGTGCTTCAAATAACTGTAGTATTACGGATACATATTTAAGAAATAATAATGCTGAAGGTGCTTTCATAAGAAGATCATCCCCTTCAATTATTAATACTACTATTTCTGGAAATAGCACTACTGGATTAACTGCTCAAAGATATTCTCATTTTGAAATGAAAAATAGCTCAATTATTAATAATGGTGGTGATGGGATTAATACTACTTTATATTCAGCACCTGATATGGGAGAGGGACAAGGAAATCATGGTTATAACCTAATTTCGGGTAATACTAGTTATGGTTTTAATATCCAAATTGGAGTAAATATTAGAGCTGAAGGTTCAAACACAATACATGCTAATGGAAATAATTTGCTGACCTATGGTAATTGTATAATGTGGGCAGATCAAAACTACTGGGGAGGAAGTGCACCAGATACAAGTGCATTTGATTTAGAACCAACATCTACATTTAATTATCAATCTTTTTTAACAACTGCACCTTCAGCCGGGTCATCACTACTTAAATCAATCAAAAATGAGAGTTTACTCAATTTAGCTTATAAGTCAATGTATGATAAAGAATATGATAAAGCTATTAAGCAGTTTGAGAAAATTATTGAAGAGAGTGATAATGAAAAAACTATAATTTTAGGGCTTAACGGATTAACAATTTGTTATGACAAGGCAAAGAAAAAAGGACTAGATAAATTTTTAAAAGATATAATAAAACCTCAAATTAAAAATCCTAAAGGAGAACTAAATAAAATATATCTAGAAGTTTTTTCATCCGCATTAGAAAATGAAGGTAAATACAATGAAGCTTTATCTTATTATCTAGAAAAGAAAAATAATTTTGAAGAATCTGATGAATTGAAAAAATCTTCACTATTAGATGAAATGGAATTATATCTGAAGAGTAATAATCGTGAAGCAGCGGAAAAAATCTCAAAAGAATTATCTAAACTAGATCTTTCAAGTCAGTTAAATGCACAAGCCACATTAGCAATTTATGATCGTAAATTGAAAAAAAATGGTTCTTATCAAAACTTTGATGCTGAATTATTAAAAGATGAAGTTGAAGAAAATATTGAAGATTATTCGGTAGGAAACCATCCAAATCCTTTTAATCCAACAACCAAAATAAATTATTATTTACCAAAAGCGGGACATGTTACATTAAAGGTCTATAATGTTTTGGGTAAAGAAGTAGTTAAATTAGTTGATGAAATCAAAACTGTGGGCAAATATACTGCAACATTTAACGCATCAAATCTAGCTAGTGGAGTATATTTCTACACTATTCAAGTTAACGATTTTATTCAGACTAATAAAATGTTGTTGCTGAAGTAGCTTATATATTTAAAGAATCCCACGATTTTTAAAATCGCGGGATTCTGGTATTAGAATTTTGGGCAATACACTCTAATATGGGGACATACAGATAGAGGGTAAAACAAAAACTAATAAAAGGGAAGCAGCATGCCGGAACAAAACAAAGTATCAATAGAAATACCGCCAGAAATATTAGATGAACTGGAAGAATCGGTAAAAAATATTAGTGAAAAACTTAAGCCGTATCTAATAGCACTAACGCCCGAAGAGAGAAGGGCAATTCCCAAAATGAGTGATAAATCAGTTCCCTTTGTAGAAAAGGCTTTAAGCTATGCAGAAGATTCTTCAGAGTTTACACCAGTTTATCTTAAAGTAGATGAAATGAAAATTGATGTTAAGGCAGTTAACGACCTTAACAGAATCTTTAAACCTATAACACAAATTTATTCTAATCTTGACGACACAATTATGTATTCCGGCAGCGAAGCATTTCAATCGGCATTATCATATTATAAATCAGTTAAAATGGCAGCTGATATGGATATTCCAAATGCTAAGACTGTTTACGAAGATTTAAGTAAACGTTTTGCAAACAGGAGTAAAAAGGATAAATCTTAGAAGTTCATATTATCGAGAAATGATTTTTGTCTGATTTGAGCTAACTAAGGTGGTTTAGTGTTTCATGAAATGAAACATATCGAGACCCAGAAAGAATTGATCCCAAATTATTCAATAAAAAAAATTGCACGGTGCTTCAGCGCCGTGATTAATAGAGCAAATAATATATTGGGTTTTAACCCAAATGATTTGGACTAAAGTCCAGTTATATTTTGTGTTTATCTACACCGCCATAAATGACAGTGTAATTGATAAGCTAATGATAATTCAGTTAATTTCTAACGCATAATCTGGGATAAATGAACTATGTTGGTTGTTGAATGATTTTTCATCTCGATTCCGACAAGTTGGAACTATCGATGACCTTTATAAACCAAATTCAAATTAATAAAAGTCCAAATTGAATCTATTTTATTCAATCTCAAACCTATTTGTATCAATTTTGCAGAAAATAACATCAAAGTTCAAGAAAAGTTCTTAAGGCCTCGAGAAAATAACTATAATTTCAAGAAAATTTCTACAAATATGAAGAAAATAACTTCGAAACTTGAGAAAACTTCATAAATCATGGAGAAAGTTTCTTAAACTTTTGAGAATTTTTCTATAAATTGGAGAAAATAGCTCCAACATTGGAGAACTTTTCTCCAATGTTGAATAGATTTGTAACTAATTTTATTGGTTCGCTATATTTTATGGGTCAATGACTGAGGTCCTGATCCGACTAGAAACTAAAAAATTTATGTGCTGCTGTGCAGTGATTTTGCATCTCGGTACGTTCGGTAAAGCTGAACACTCGATGACCGAAGTCGTATCTGGATAGTAAAAGAAATTATTATAACTCTTTAAACATCTCGTGTAGACTTAAATATTGAATTGCACAGATAGTTTTTGCATCAACTATTTCACCATTCTTAATTTTTTCTTGAACTTCTTTAAGCGTAAACTCATGTACTTCCATTCCATGTTCGCCTTCTTCACGTGCATGTTCGCCAGGTGTTAAGTCTTCGGCTAAGTATATGTATAATATTTCAGAACAGAATCCTGGGGTAGTATAAATTTCTCCAAGTTTACTTATCTTTTCAGTTGTATAACCAGTTTCTTCTGTTAATTCTCTGCCAGCACAAAGCTGCGGATCTTCATTTATTTCAAGTTTACCAGCAGGAAGTTCCAGTAGAAATTTTTGAAACGGATATCTAAATTGATTTACAAAAACAATTTTATTTCCATTTGTAACAGGAAGTACTACCGCACCGCCATTGTGTAATGCTACTTCTCTAACACCTTTATTCCCACTATCATATTCAAGTTGATCTACTTGAATGTCAAATACATAACCCTTAAAAACTATATCACTTTTTGTTACTTTGTAATTCATGCTGTCCTCGTATAAAATAAAAGAGGCAGAGCCTCTTTTATAAACTTATAAAAATGTTGTCACACTGAGCCTGTCGAAGTGTGGAAATGAACCAATGCTTTTAGTTCTCGACAAGCTCGAACTGACTAAAAATTTTTACTTTTCCTCGTAATAAGGAATAATCTCGCTTCCTAAATATTTAAGCAATGCGGTTATTACACCAAGATCATCTAAATAACCAACAAGCGGAGCCAAGTCAGTTATAGCATCAACGGGAGAGATAAAGTAGATTAAAGCCGCCACTACAATTGACTTTCTATACCAGACAATATTACTATCCATTAAATATCTAACTAAAGCTTTAATGTCTTTCATGAAAGAAATTTTCTTGCCGGCCTTTTCAAGCTTAACCCAAATATTCTCTTCTATATATTTAGTTTTTTCTTCTACCTTTTCCGGCGTACTATATAATTGAGCTAAATATTCCGGATCAGTTTTAGGATCATGTTCTTGCATACTTAAAATCTCCAGTTAAAATTTCTTGAACCAATTATAAATAGAATTCCACCACAATTTAGCATTTTGCGGTTTTGTAACAAAGTGGTATTCGTCCGGGAAATACAGCAGTTTACTTTCAACTTTCATTTTTTGCAGTGCTGTAAAAAGTTCAAAAGCCTGTCCCTCGGGAACTCTAAAATCATAAGCCCCGTGAATAACTAACATTGGTGTTTTAAAATTTTCAACATAATTATGAGGAGACCACTTTTTATATAGCTCAGGATTTTCCCAGGGTGTTCCGCCCATTTCCCATTCAGGAAACCATAATTCTTCAGTTACACCATACATACTTTCCATGTTATAAACACCGGCATGACAAACTAATGCTGTAAACCGATCTGTGTGACCTTCGATCCAGTTAATCATATAACCGCCATACGAGGCTCCGGCTGCAAATGTTTTGTTCTTATCGATGTATTTGTAGTTATTAACTGCATAGTCGTAAGAGTTCATTAAATCGGTGTAAACTTTGCCGCCCCAGTCTTGCGAAATTTCGTCAGTAAATTTTTGTCCGTAGCCAACGCTGCCTCTCGGATTTGTTGCCACTACAACATAACCGGGCGCGGCAAACATTTGTAAATTCCAGCGAAAATGGAAATCATCCTGCCAGTGCCCCTGTGGTCCGCCGTGAATTAGGAAAACCATCGGATATTTTTTATTCTCGTCAAAGAAAGGAGGTTTTACTATTATTGACTGAACTCTTGCGCCATTGGCTCCTTCTGTCCAGAAATATTCAACTTCATTCATATCAATGTCTGCAAGAATATTTTTGTTAGTTGCAGTAATCTGCTTTAATTCAGTTCCATCAAGATTCATTGAAAAAATTTCATATGGAAAAGTTGATCTTTGATGTTTGAAGAATAATTTTTTACCGTCTTCGGATAAAATAAGATTTGATGAAACTACTTTTTCTTTAAGTAGTTCATTCTTACCAGATTCAATGTTGAATCTGTAAATAGAATTATAAATTTCATTTGCGGAATTATAATAAATATCTTTTGAATCGGGCGACCAAACCATTTCGCCAAATGAAATATCTAAATCATCAGTTAAGTTTTTTAGCTCTCCGGTATTTCGATTGTATAATACTAATGTTTGTTTGTCGGCTTCAAAACCTGCTCTGGCCATCGATCTGAAAGCTATATACTTTCCGTCTGGCGAATAAACCGGCTGATTATCATTACCTTCGCTCACAGATATTTTTTTTATTGGAGTTTTTTTACCGTTTTTTACATCTGCCAGATTAAGTAAAAATATTTCATTGTTGGTGCTTGTTGCAAGAACTTCAGAATCATTCATTGTAAAAGCAATTTCATCACTGTTGGGCGAAAATGAATAGTCATTGCTGCTCCCGAGAGCAATTGTAGGAACATCAAATTTACTGTTCAGATTAAGATCTGTATAATCTTTTTTGTTTAGATCGAATAAAAATAAGTGACTTCTTTTTGGTCCCCGCCAATCGTTCCAGTGTTTATACATTAATTCTGTAAAAACTTTTGCTTTTACTTTTGAGGTTTCTTTTTCTTCATCTCTTTTTTTATTTTCCGACTGGGTAACAAGATCAGGATAAACCATGCTGCTGAAAACAATTTTATCATTTTCTTTTGAAAATTCAACACCGGAAACACCTGAGTATAAACCAGTTATTGCAATTTGATTTGTTCCATCAAGATTGCAGTTCCAAAGTTGTCCTTTTTTTATAAACGATATTTTGCTGTTGCTCATAAACAGAGGAGAAGATTCACTCTCTTTGCTTTTAAGAATACATTTAGGATTTGTGCCATCTGCCGAAACTACCCATATATCTGAGTTCCCTTTGTTCTCTTCCATAGAATATGTTGTTACTGAGTAAGCTATTGTTTTTCCGTCAGGAGAAAGATCTATAGAACCAATTCTATTCATTGTCCACAAATCATCAATAGAAAGTGCGTGTTTTTCTTGTGCTGTAGCCAGATTTGAAAATAAAAATAATAATACCAACAAGATGAAATTTTTCATTCTTCCCTCATAAATAGTAAATAATTTAATCCCTAAAAATACGCTATGAAATAGTGAAAGGCAATTTTGAAAGATTGGGGTTAGCACGACTTTAAATGTTATTTTCCTGAAATCTTTTTTAAAACTTTTTGAAGAATTTCATTTTCATCTTTTTCATCTAACAGAGCATTTTCAATTTGTTTCGATTCTCTTAAAAATTCAATTTTTCCTTCAAATAGTTTAATATTCTTTTTTATAAACAGATATTCTTTTTCATAAAGGGAACCTGGATAATAGACATAATTAAAAAGATGTTTTTGTGTTATTTTCACTTCTATCTAAGCAGTTATTTATGAAAAAGTAATAATCTAATATAATTGAATATTTTTTTTTAACAAAAAAGTTCTTGAATCAAATTCTATAATTTTCAGAATTTTATCCGATAGTGTATCTAAAGTATTAAAGGAAATTATTTTAATGAAGTTTATACCGGTTTTAATATTAACACTAGTTTTATTATCTGCAAGCCAATTGTCCGCGCAAACCAAACAACAGCTTGCGGGTAAACAGAAAAACTATATTATAGCGACAAAATATATAAACAAAGGGAACTATCATTTAAAAAAGAAAAAGTATTTATGGGCACTGCAGGCATACAGCAAATCGTTAAAACAGTATCCTTTGGCGGCTGCATATACTAATATGGCAATTGTTTATAGAAAGTTTGGCGATACAAAAAAAATGCTTAAGTGTTTGAAAAGTGCCGGTCATTTAGGCGATGGAAAAGCCAAACGTATATGGGAACTTCATAAAAGAGGGTTTTAATATTTTAGATTAACTACCTTTAATACATTAGAAGCAATCTTATCTAATGGCGAAATTATATTAGCCAGATTAAGGTTAATAACCGACTGAGGCATTGAAGGCAATACGGCTGTTGTAGGATTCTGCACAACTACAGTTCCGCCAACGGTTGAAATATATCCAGCCCCTAGTGTTCCGTCTTTTCCCATTCCCGTTAAAACAACACCAATACATTTATTTTGAAATACGTGTGCCGCTGATTGAAATAGCGGATCGGCCGCGGGCTTTACAAAATTAATTGGCGGTGTATCCAGTAATTCAATTATTAAAGGTTTTTCTTTTATTACCATATGTCTTTCGCCCGGACAGACATATACATTACCAGGCTCTATTGGCATACCATTTTCGGCAACCTTAAATGAAAGAGTTTGTATTTTTTGTAAGCGTTCTGTAAAAGATTCTAACATCCAAACCGGACCGTGTAATACAATAAAAAAAGCTGCTTTGTCTGTAGCTTCGAATTTAGAAAAAACTTCAAATAGAGCCGGAGGTCCTCCTGTACTGGCAGCAAAACAGACACCAACAAAATTTGGTGGTTTTACATTGGGTGAAACCTCAATGCTTTCAATAGTTTTATCAATCTTAGAAAGTTTAATTGCATTCTCCAGCCTTTCTAAAATATCATCCTTGTCAAATGGTTTGGCTATGTAATCATCAGCACCCGAATTAAGTGCTTTATTTCTTGCTTCGGGTGAAACTAATGCGGTAACAACAAGTAATACAGGAACTGGTTTTATTTTTCTGCGGATATGATAGACTAATTCTAAGCCATCGAGCTGCGGCATTAGCCAATCAGTTAAGACAGCATCAAATCTATGTTTTCCTAATTGTTTTAGCGCTTCAACACCATCTTCGGCTTCTACAATATCATATTCAGCTTTTCTTAATATTTTTCTTAATACTATTCTGTTCGATACGTTATCATCAACAATTAAGATTTTCACCTAAAATAGTCTCTAGTTTTCTTCTTTTTTATAAGGCTTTAACCAAGATGAATTTTCAGGACAGTATATAAAAAGAGTTTCATCTCTAAGAGATTGTAATTTTAAATTGCCGTTTGTATTTTCTAAAATTTTGTAAAGAGAAGCTGCATAATATACTTTTTTGTTTTTTGAACTGCTCATTATTATCTCCGGGTATTACTAACAATACAATAAAAATTTCAATAATAAATATAATAAAATTACTTCACTTTTTTCTTTATTAAAAACACAAATGGTATTGAACCTAGTGCTAATAAAGCAGCAAGCAGGTATGTAGTTTCAAGTCCAATAATATCACCGCCAATTCCTATTGCCGTAATTGAAAAAGCACTTATTAAAAAATTCATAGCCATAAAAAGTCCATTAATAAATGCGGGTCTTTCTGACTCTATATCCTGCACAAAAGCTAATAAAACGGGTCCTGTAGCAAAAATGGCAAATCCAATAAGTATAAGTAGAATTAATGATAAAACTCCTTCCGAAACTAAAAATATGAACATGAATACAGGAGCTGATATTGTAGCAATATATAACGTGTTTTTTCTTCCAATTTTATCTGAAATACTGCCCATAAAAAAAGTTCCTACCGCTCCGGCTAATTGCAATATGGAAAGTGATATTCCTCCAAGCCATAAGCTATTGCCTTTGGATGTAATATATATGGGAAGAAACGCAGTAAGTGAACTTTTCATGAATGCTCTAAAAGCCATAACTCCAAAACAAATTGTTAGCGTAGGTAAAGCATGTTTAATTGACATTTTTATAGAATCTTTTGATTCCAAATGTTTATGATTGCTGGAAACTTTAACATTACGTAATCTTAAAAAAAGTAAAAGGGAAGCTAAAAATCCGAACGGGATTAACCTGTAAGTACCTTCTAAACCCCAGATGGAAACGGCTCCCAGAATTGAAATTGGTCCCAGCGTTCTGGCAAGTTCACCTCCCAGCATATAGAAACTCATTCCTCTGCCGACTTTATTAGCGGAAAATTCTTTAATCATTACGGGAGACGGGACATGAAAAATTGTGGAGCTTATTCCGGAAACCAACAGCAGCACGGCTAAAAAAGTATACGACGGAGCAATTCCAATTAAACTCATTGCCAAAGTTGTAATTGCCGGAGCTATTATTACAAAATATTTTACATTTACTTTATCTGCCAATAAACCTATAAAAGGGTTAAGCAGCGAAGGCAGTCTTTGGAATACTGATAAGAGTCCGGCTAAAGAATATGATATACTAAGTTTCTCAATAAGCAGCGGAAGAAGCGGTGCTAAAAATGATGAATATATATCATGTAACATGTGAGTTAATGAAACCAGTATTACATTTGAATAGTGAAATTTTTTTTCTGAATTATTTTGCGTTGTCAAGAAAATCCTCTGTAGAAAACATATAAATCCGTTATTTAAACTTATTCTAAATATGTATGAATATCAATTTCAGAGAACCTGAATCCAATTTAAAAATGGAACATCTTACTGTACAGAAATAATTAAAAATAAGAGGATTAAAATGGCACAAAATATTAGTAAATCAGAATTTTTGGAAAAAGTTTTTAACTATGAAGAAAATAAAGAATGGAAGTTTGAAGGGGATTTACCTTGTATAATTGACTTTTACGCTGACTGGTGTGGTCCATGTAAAATGGTTGCTCCAATATTAAATGAACTTTCGAAAGAATATGAAGGTAAAATTAATATTTATAAAGTTGATACTGAAAAAGAACAAGAACTTGCGGCAGCATTTGGTATTAGAAGTATTCCTTCAATTTTATTCTGCCCCAAAGATGATAAACCTCAAATGGCTCAGGGCGCATTACCCAAAGACGCATTGGTTGAGGCTATAGATAAAGTATTGTTAAAAAGTACTCCGGTTGAATAGTTAGATTTGTGTTAAGGCTAGTTTATACTAGCCTTTTTTATTACTTTTTTCATTGTTTCTCATCAGCCATTCTTGAGAAGAAATTTCGTTTTTACCAGAACTTTTTTCCGTAATATATTGACCATCGGACAACAGAGTTCTTGAATTAACACTATCCTTTAGCCCAATATTAATAGTTTCATCCAATACTTTTTGTTTCAATTTTTGATCTTCAATAGGGAACAAAATCTCAACTCTGCGTTCCAGATTACGTGGCATCATATCAGCACTTCCGGAATACATGCTTTCTTTTCCATTATTATAGAAGTAGTAAACACGGGAATGTTCCAGGAACCTTCCAACTATACTTTTTACACTAATATTTTTACTTAGCCCTTCTTTACCTGGTACTAAACAGCATATTCCGCGAACAATTAAATCAATTTTAACTCCATTTGCAGAAGCTTCATAAAGTGCAGCAATAATAAGCGGATCAACCAACGAATTTAATTTCATGGCTATATAACCTTTGTTGCCGGCTTTAACATTTTTAATCTCGTTTTCTATAAGGGAAATAACTTTATCTTTCATATTAACCGGTGCAACCAGCAGTTTATTGTAATTTTTTTGCAAAGAATAACCGGTTAAGAAATTAAATAAATCAGATACATCAGAACATATATATTCATCGGCTGTAAATAAACCAAGATCTGTATAGACTTTAGCTGTTGTAGCGTTATAATTTCCTGTTCCCAAATGTATGTATCGTTTTACACCTTCACTTTCTTTGCGCACAACAAGAGTCATTTTACAATGCGTTTTAAGACCAACCAGTCCATAAACAACGTGTACACCGGCTTTTTCTAATTCTTTTGCCCAGAAGATATTATTTTCCTCATCAAATCTGGCTTTAAGTTCAACAAGAACCGCAATCTGTTTTCCTCTTTCGGCAGCTTCAATTAATGCCTTTACTATTGGCGAATTTGAACCAACACGGTATAAAGTCTGTTTTATAGCAAGTACATCAGGATCTTTAGTCGCGGTTTTTATAAAATCAATCACCGGAGAAAAAGTATCGTACGGATGATGGAGAATTATATCTTTTTGTTTTATCTGGGAAAATATATTTTCATCTTCTTCAATTGTAATAGGGTTAACAGGATGATACGGTTTCTCTTTTAAATTTGGCAACGGAAGATCGTACAGTTTCATAACAGTGCTTAAACCAAGCGGAGTTTCAAGAATATGAATATCACTGCTTTTTATCTGAAGATTTTCTGTAAGAGTTTCAATCATAAATTCGGGCATGTTTTTTTCAATTTCTAATCTAACAACCGAACCGAATTTTCTTTGTTTTATATTCTCTTCAATTAATTCCAGAAGATCATCCGCCTCATCTTCCTGTATTTCTAAATCTGTATTTCTGGTAATTCTAAATCTATGCGATTCAAGTACTTTCATCCCGGGAAATAGGAAATGCATATTATGTTCAATTATATCACCAAGCCAGACAAACCGGGCAGAAAATTTACTGTTTCCCTTTTTCTTATTAGTACCTATAATATCATCAATCTTCAATAAGCGCGACAAGATGCTGGGAATTTTAACTCTGGCAAAATGTTTTTCTCCACTAGGTTTTTGCACAAGAGTTGCAAAACTTAAACTTAGATTTGATATGTATGGAAAAGGTCTTCCCGGATCAAAAGCCAGCGGAGTAAGTACAGGATAGATCTCACGCTTAAAGTAATTTGTAAGTTTTTCCTGTTCAGTTTTTGGCAATGAATTTAATTTTAATAAATGAACATTGTTTTCTTTTAATTCCGGAATAATAGTTTCCTGCCAGTAACTGTAAATCTTTTTGAGCATAGGCTGAACTTCTTTTTCAATTTTCTGAAGTTCCTGAATAGGGTTAAGACCATCAATTTTAGTCTCAATTACTTTTGCCCTAATCTGCTCTTTTAAACCAGAAATACGAATCATGTAGAATTCATCAAGGTTTGATGAAAATATTGAAATGAATTTAATTCTGTCTAATAAAGGTAATTCCGGGTTCAAAGCTTCATCAAGAACTCTTCTATTAAACTCCACCCAGCTTATATCTCTATTAAAAAAGTTTTCGGGTTTAAAATATTTTTTAAGATTTTCTTTTTTTAACATAATGCTCATATAAAATTGTTTAACATTTTTTTGCTGAAGTATAACTGCCCAAATCATAGTTTATGCTTGTAGAAGGCATCGAAATTCTTCTTAGTTTAACACCGGCTTTATTAAAAAACTCTTCTGCAAGTGTATCATGATAGTCGGAAAAAATAACAACCTCTTTAACCCGTGCAGCTATAAGTGCCTTAGCGCAATTTGTACAAGGCATATTTGTTACATACGCAGTTGCACCATGCGAACTAATACCGTGATATGAACATTGTATTATAGCATTCATTTCCGCATGAATAGTTCTAACACAGTGATTATCAACAACCATGCAGCCGGCATCTTCGCAATGTTCGTCACCAGGAATAGAACCGTTATAACCAGTTGCTAAAATTTGTTTTTCTTTTACCAGCACACATCCGCAGTGCATTCTCGGGCAAGTGGATCTTTCAGAAACTAACATTGCAAGTTTCAGAAAATATTCATCCCAGGTTGGCCTCATTGCATCTCCTACGTTAACTTATGAAAAATAGATTTCAAACTTGATAAAATAGTTAAATTTTTTTATTTCTAAAACCTATTTTAATAAAATTGAGAACAAAATGATTTTGTACGATAAGGTTTTTATTAATGGTAAAGTTTTTACTTGCGATAATAAAGATTCCCGGGCAGAAGCAGTTGGTGTAATAGATGGCAGGATTAGCTTTGTTGGAAACAATACTGATATAAATAAATTTATTGGAGAAAATACAGAAGTTATTGATTTAGAAAATAAACTTATGCTCCCGGGATTTATCGATTGTCATGTCCATTTTTTGGAAGGCGGATTACAATTAGGGAAAATTGATTTTACTGAGATTTATACTAAAAATGAATTTAGCCTTAAAGTTGAAAAATATATTGCGGAGAATAAAGCCGACTGGATACTTGGCGGGAATTGGGATCATCAAAAAATCAGTGAAAAAAAATTACCGTGTAAAGAGTGGATTGATGAAATTACAGGTGATAAACCATTTTGGGCAACCAGAACAGATCTTCATATGGGGCTGGCAAACTCGGCTGCTCTAAAGTTAGCCGGTATTAACAATTCAACTTCAGATCCGGAAGGAGGATTAATTGTTCGTGATGAATTAGGAAATCCGACCGGAATGTTAAAAGATGAGGCGATGAAACTGATTCAAAAGTTAATTCCACAACCTGAAAAACATGATTTAAAAATAGCAATGAGAAATGCGTTTTCTGAAGCAGCAAAAAACGGAGTTACAACAATAACAGATATTTGCGATGCAAAATCAATTGAGATTTACAAAGAGTTATTGCGGGAAGAGAAATTAACATGCAGAATAAATGGTGTTTTGCCAATAGATCAGATTGAAAAAGTAGAGAAACTTAAAATCAATTCGGAAATGATTAAAGTAAATGCAGTTAAGGCATTTATAGACGGATCGATTGGATCGGAAACTGCGTGGTTTTATGAACCGTATATAAACAATCCAAATTTTTCCGGTTTACCTATGATACAATTTTCGAATGGGAAATTAAAAAAACTAGCTCTGGAAGCAGATAGAAAAGGAATGCAACTAATTATTCATGCAATTGGAGATAAAGCAATTGAAGCTCTTTTAGAAATGTATGACGAAATTATTTCTGTTAACGGAAAACGAGATAGAAGATCCAGGGTTGAACATGTTCAGCATATACAAAATAAAGAAATTGAAAAAATGCGTGAGTTGGATATAATTGCATCTGTGCAGCCGTCTCATTTAATAGATGATGCGCCCTGGATAAAAAATGTGATATCTGAATCTGTTGTGAATTCAAGCTATAGATTTAGATCTCTAATTGATGCAGAAGTTAGAACCTGCTTTGGAAGTGACTGGACTGTTTCTTCTTTAAACCCAATTAAAGCAATTTATGCGGCAGTAAATAGAACCTATGCAAATAATGAAGTGTTTTTGGAAGATGAAAAAATAAGTGTTTTGGAGGCTGTTAGATGCAGCACAATAAATGGTGCGTATGGAAATTTCATGGAAAAATCTGCCGGATCAATTGAAATTGGCAAATTTGCTGATATGGTGGTTCTCGATCAGAACATTTTTGAAATTGAGCATGAGAAAATCATTAATACAAAAGTTATTAAAACTGTTTGCAATGGTAAAATAGTTTTCGGGAAATAACACTGAAGATAAAAAAAATGCTGCTAAGGCAGAGGGCACATCCCTAGCAGCTGGAATGATATAGAAAGGAGGGTCGAAATTTCTATATTTCGCTTAATACGTTGCGAAATCTATGCCAGATAAAAATATAATATTTAGTAATTATTAGGAATGTAAATTTTTGTTTAAAATTCTAAAAAATAGCGGACAATTGTAAAATATTTTTCCTTTAACCTTAGCTGATTTACGTAAATATATATAAATCAATATTTTAAGTCGTTATATGTAAACTAAGATTTACAGAGTATTCTTTGATTTAAACGATTAAGTCATCTACTCAAAATAAATTATCAAAAAAAGACACACAATGTTGGCTAAAATTGGCCCGGATGAGGAATACGAGCATGTGGCTAAAAATGATTAAGAAATGTTTTTCAATAAAATTTGAAATGTTGTACCTTCGCCAGGAACAGAATTTTTTACTACAATCTTACCTTTATGATAATCTTTAATAATTCTTTTTGATAAACTAAGACCCAAACCCCAACCTCTTCGTTTAGTACTGTAGCCTGGTCTAAATACATCTTTTCTTCTTTTAATGTCAATTCCTTTGCCTGTATCCGAAACATCAATTTCAACGTATTTATCGTTTTGAGAAATTACGATGTCAATTTTTCCACTTTTCGATCCCATTGCATCAAGAGCGTTTTTTATTAAATTCTCAATCACCCACTCAAACAACTCGGCGTTTAGATCGACTTCAATCTCCTTATTGCCAATAAGATTTATAGACACATTTTTACTACTTTGTGGAAGTCTTCTTTGAAAATAATTAACAACATTATCTAAAATAAAATAGAGATTTTTTTTCTTAAGTTCAGGAGTTGAACCAATTTTGGAAAATCTTTGCGCCACCTTATTTAAACGTGACAAATCACTATTAATTTCCTCAGAAATATCTAGGACTTTATCCGGATCGAGATAGCTTAATTTCAGATACTCATACCAGCCCATTAAACTTGAAATTGGAGTTCCCAACTGATGGGCTGTTTCTTTTGCCATTCCTACCCAAATATTACTCTGCTCGGTTTTTTTTAAATAACTGAAGCTTACATATGCAATCAAAATAAAAATTACGGCAAATATTATTTGAAAAAAAGGATAGGTTCTTAATTGCCGAACAAGATGTGACTCTCCGTAATAGATTTTGCTCAAAATTAATGTGTCCTGAAGTGTAATATCAATTGGTTCATTTAAAGATGCAAGATCATTAATTGTATTTAAAATAAACAGTTCCTGTTGTCCGGGTGTTAATGTTGAATCAATTTCAAGATTCTTAACATTGCGCTTAATAGAAGAAAATGGAACCTGACTATTTGCATTTGTCAGAATTAAGGGGAAATCGATTCTTTGAATTATATTATCTAGTAAAAATGTATAATCGCCGTCAGTGCTGGTTGAGTTTGCAACATATTTTAATCCGCGCGCATACAGCTCAACAATTTGTCTTTCTCTAACCTGAAGCTTTTCCACAAGCAGTTGTGTATATATTAAAGTTGAAACAGATATAAATATGGCAATTATAAGGAGAACTATTTTAAGGTTCATTGATGCCGGGCCACCGGACAATTTCATTTATACACCTTTTAAATAAAATTTAATGAAACAATTTAAGAAAGAATGGTATTTAACCAAAAATTAAGGCAGGGTAAAAAGCTGGAATAAATCCAGCTTTTAATTTATAACTCAATAGTTTCTGCTCTTTTAGGACCAACAGAAACAATACTAATTTCAAATCCGCAGTTTTGTGAAATATAAGAAAGGTAATTTTGTGCTGCTTCTGGTAAATCTTCAAATACTTTTACATCCGAAATATCAGTTTTCCAGCCTGGCAGTGTTTCATAAATTGGTTCAACATTTTCAAGAGTCTGAGAATCGGTAGGAAAATTTTTTAAGATTTCATCACCAAGTTTATATCCGGTACAGACTTTTATTTCATCAAACTCACCTAATACATCAAGCTTTGTTATAGCAACTCTATCAAGTCCATTAATCATCCTGGAATATTTCATTTGAAAAACATCAAACCAGCCGACTCTGCGGGGTCTTCCGGTTGTTGCTCCAAATTCTCCGCCAAGTTTTCTTAAATTTTCAGCTTCTTCACCATAAACTTCGGCAGGAAAAGGACCATTACCAACTCTTGTTGTATACGCTTTAACAATTCCAATAACAGAAGAAATTTTTGTAGGAGGAACACCTGTGCCTGTACAAGCTCCGCCGGATGTAGGATTTGATGAAGTTACGTAAGGGTAAGTGCCATGATCTATATCTAAGAAAGCACCCTGAGCACCTTCCATTAAAACTGATTTCCCATTATTTATTGCGTTGTTAAGCAGAACTGCTGTATCTTTAATAAGATGTTTTAATTTATCAGCGTATTCCAAATATTCTTCAACAACTTTATCAGCATCCAAAGCTTCATGACCAAATGCGGCAAGCTCTTTATTTTTTTCTTTAATATTATTTCTTACTTTAGTTTTAAGACTTTCAGAATTAAGAAGGTCGCCAACTCTAATTCCTTTTCTAGAAAATTTATCATTATAACAGGGGCCAATACCGCGTCCTGTTGTTCCAATTTTATCTTTACCCTGAGCTTCTTCCTGAAGCGCATCTAATAATTTGTGATAAGGCATAATTAGATGGGCATTATTACTAATGAACAATCTATTTTCTATATTTATGTTGTGTTTACCAATGAACTCAATTTCTTCAAGAAGTGCGCTGGGATCAATTACAACACCATTGCCAATAACATTTATAACTCCTTCTCTTAAAATTCCGGAAGGAATTAAATGCAATACAAATTGCTGATCGCCAATTTCTATAGTATGTCCGGCATTTGCTCCACCCTGATATCTTGCCACAACTTCAAATTTTGAACTTAATATGTCAACGATTTTACCTTTACCTTCATCGCCCCACTGACTTCCGACTAAAACGGACACACTCATCTACCCGACTCCTAAGATTAAAAATTTACCATGCAAATAAAATAAAAAACTCCGAATAATGCTATTCGGAGTTGTAAGATTAAAGGGATACTAAAACTTAAAATTATTTAAAACTTTCAATAGCTTTATCAACAGAATCAAAATGTTCAAATATTGTAATTAATTTTGTAATTACTAACAGACTATTAATTTTATCAGTTGCATTAGCAAGCTTTAATATACCGCCGCCGTTTTTCATAGAGGTAAAACCACTAATAAGCATTCCTAAACCAGAACTATTCATAAATTTAACAGAAGACAAATCAACAACAATATTCTTTTTGTCCTGATCTAAAAGATCGTGTAATAACGAATTAAATTCCTGAGCTTCAGGCCCGCCCATTACATTACCTTTTAATTCGATAACAACAGCGCTGTACTTTTCTGCAGTTTTGATTTTCATAATTTCTCCTAAATTTTATCTATCAATCTGTCAACTATATTTTCTATTATATAAAAGAGTTTTACGAAATTTCTAATAAGTAATAACACAAAAAGTAAGTTATTCATTATATAAATAAAATGAAAGTATTGAATAAATAAAAATTGCAAAAATAAAAAAAAATATATTTTTGCTTAATATTTTAACTAATCTTTTCTATTTTTATAAACGGAACAACAAGAAATAAAATTCGTCTAAGAAGGTGTTAAAAAAAATGAGCGAAATTAATACTCCGAATCCTGGTTTGCAAGATGATGAAGATTTTGTTCTTATTCAGAATTTTAAGGACGGCGATAAAACTGCTTTTAACAAATTAGTTACAAAGCATAAAGATAAAGTTCGAAATCTGGTGTTTTTAACACTTGGCGATTCTGATTATGTTGATGATATTTCACAAGATGTTTTCATCAGTATATTTCATAAATTAGGCGAGTTTAGATTTGAATCGAAATTTACAACATGGCTTTATAGAATTACTGTTAATAAATGCCGTGATTATTTAAGGAAAAAACGTGTAAGAAGTATCTTTGTTCCTATGCTGGATTCAGATGAAGGTCCTTCTACAAGAATGCGTTCAGAAAGTATTGATGTTCCAGGTCTTGTTAGAAAAGCAATTGTACGCCTGCCCGAGAAATTAAGAATTCCTCTTATTCTAAGGGATATTGACGGATTCAGTTATAAGGAAATTGCTGAAAAGTTAGATTGTGAGGTTGGAACTGTAAAATCAAGAATTTTTAGAGCGAGAGAAAGTCTAAAATTAATATTAGAACCGTATCAAAAAGAATTACAATCTTAGCAATATCTAATTAAGTTGATATGAATCAATCAAATTCTGATAAAAAGAAACTAGTTTATATTCTAGTTATCACATTTTGCACATTCGTTTTTATGATGTTTTTTAAGTTCTCTGATGATTTTAATACTCATCAAATTATTCAGGAATTTAAAGATGGTTATAATACGGGGCGCAGAATAGTGCAGAATTTAAAACCCCTCGAAACTAAAACCGAAATCTCGGATGAAGATGCGTTCAACTTTGCGATGTATAAAAATCTGCCTATTGATAAAGAGAATAACAAAATATTACAAGTCGGTAATGACAGATCTGGTGATGAATTTTTTGAGCTTAAAAAAGCTGATTATAAAGAAACAAATAATTATGAAAAGTTTTTAACTTCAATTAAAGCAAAAGATATTCACCGCAAAGAGATTGATTCCATTATACAATTTTATAAACCTCAGTTATATTCCTCTATATTAGTTCAGGAAGGTAATAAAATTGCGGTTAGTCCTAAGCTTCTTCATATAAATGAAGCAATGCGTACCGATCTTCTTAAATATTCGGCACCAAGTTTTAGGGAAGATGACAGAATTGCAATTCTGGAGCGAACTAAGGTTCTGCCGAGAATAAAAGAAAGAATTGAGAACCTGGAAAAGAACTTTATTTTTATAGATAAAGACACGTCATTTAATTTTGAAATTGAACCGGAACCTGATGTTTTATTAACTGAGAAAACAGAAACCGGGAGTCTAAAAAATACTTCGGTAAAAGCTGTTAGTGAATCCTATGCTGAGGATAATATTAGTGTAAATTTAGAATTGAATGATGCCGGTTTTAAAATAAAAATTGATTCGCTGCAGAAAAATTTGTTCAAACTAAATATTAGCGACGAAGAATTTAAAGTTTATATTCCTGATGTGGATAAACAAATTATTGAACTTGCTGAATTAGAAGATTCTATTGAAGATGTAAATGAAATTTTCGAAAATTTTATATTCAGGATGGAAAACAAAGATGATTCATCCGGCAATATGTTTTCAATTAAAATTGGAAAAGATAAAAATAGCGGTGTAAATTTTGAACTAAATGTTTCTAATATAAATAAGCTTGTTGGCAACAGTTTACAAATGATTTCAACTTATAGCGAAAAAGACTGGGAAAAGTTTGGGGTAAGAATGGATTCTCTTGCGCAGGCTTATGAAAAACATGCTCAGGATTCTGTGAGGTTTGATGTTGAGAAATTCAAAAAAAAATTGGCTAATAAAAAGAAGAGAAGAGAGAAGTTAGATTAATATGGGATTTTCACTTCTAAATATACCGAGCATAAAAAAACTTGAAAACACTATTTTCCTTGCCGTTATATTACTGGTTTTTAAAATACTTTTCCCCGAAAGTGAATTATTTATAGTTTCATTTGTTACAGATTTACTTGTGATTGCGATTCTTTATTTTGGTTCATTATACGCAAAAGAATTGTTTCCTATAAAAATGACAGGTATAATTTCTGTAATTTTAAATAATGGAATTTTAAATGCGTTACTATTTTTTATATTAGCAATTTCGTCTGTTGTAATGCCAAGTAAACCAAGCTTTTCTCAAACAAATTTAATTTATATTTTTATAACTACAATTTTAAACCTGGCATTTGCTGTTGCTGTCTTATTTATTTTTAATACAAAGCGCGAGTTATTTTTTCTTAAGCAGAAAAAAGATCCAAAATTCTTTTTTAACACAATGCTTGTTTTTGCATTATTAACGGCGCTTTCAACAAACCTTCATCACAATTTTGAAAGTTTAGAGTTTATGTCTAACGCATTTAGTGTTGTTACAATTATTCTAATTATAATAAACTCACTAAAAGTATCATGGATAGCATTCCTTCTAAAAAGACAAAAAATTTCATTGCTCATAATTTCTATTGTTCTCTCTGCAATATTTATAACCAATGCTTCATTTTTGATGATGGAATCTGAATTTGTATCGCATATGATAATAAACTTTTCTCCGGCTCTTCATACGTTTTCGTGGCTGCTTATGGTTTATGGAGCAATTTATTATGCTGTAATATTTTTTACAACTTTATTCCATTTGCCAACTGCTGAAGCATTCGATAGAAAGGCTGAAGAAGTTTCTTCTTTAATGGATTTAAGTAAACTTATAACTCAGGTTTTTGATTTTAAAGAGTTGGCTGATACAGTTACTGACTTAACAATAAAAGTATCTAACTCGGACGCGGCATGGTTAATAACCGAAAAAGACGGATCGTATGAACTAAGTTCGGTTAAAAATATTGGTTATGTTGAAGCAGAAAAAATATCGGAAGATTTTAGAACAAACAATCCTAATGAATTATTAGATATATCGACAGTAAATCTTAACTCATTAAAATTTAGTCTTAAAAATGATGTTGTAACTTCTTCTTATAAAATTTTAGCGGTTGCTCCCTTAAAAGTCCATAAAAATACAAACGGATTTTTATACGTTGTCAGAACCAGTAATTTAAGATTTGATGAAGATGATAAAAAAGCTATTACGGCTTTTGCTGATTATGCTGCTGTAGCTTTAGAAAATGCTTTACTGCTCGAAAGATCAATAGAGAAAGAACGTCTTGAAAAAGAATTGGACGTAGCAAGGGAAATTCAGAATAAAATATTACCAAGAACTACACCTGAAGTTAACAATCTGGAAATCTCATCTCTGTTTGTTCCGGCATTTGAAGTTGGCGGAGACTATTACGATTTTTTCAAATTAAAGAATAACAAAATGGGTTTTGTAATTGCGGATGTTTCCGGTAAAGGAATTCAGGCCGCATTTATAATGGCCGAAGTTAAAGGTATTTTTGGATCTTTAGCCAGAATAATTGAAAGTCCTAAAGAATTACTGATAAAGGCTAATGAAATATTAATTGAAAGTCTGGCTAAAAATAGTTTTGTAACCGCTATTTACGGTATTATAGATTTCAATACAAATAAAATGAAGTTTGCAAGAGCAGGGCATATGCCGTTATTATTTTGCAGAGAAGAAACAATAAAACAATATATTCCCCAGGGTTTAGGTCTGGGATTAAACAATGGCTCAACATTTATTAACACTCTTGAAGAAAATGAAATAGATCTTGAAGATGAAGATGTAATAGTTCTGTATACAGACGGAATTACAGAAGCTAAAAATGCGAGCAACAGAGATTTTGGCGATTCAAGATTTGAAAAGCTGATTTGTGAAAACAGGCAAAACTCAGTAGATAAAATTACTTCAGAAATAATGAAGGCTGTAAGTTTATTCTCTAAAAATAATAATCAGCACGATGATATAACTTTGGTAGTATTTAAATTGAAAAATAATCATAATAATAAATTCGGAGTAAATTAATGACAGATTTCAATGTTTCGGTTCGTGAAATTGGATCTGTAAATGTTATCGATTTAAAAGGCTATCTGGATGCGCATACAGCACCGGAACTTGAAAACGCTTTCGATAAATTGATAAAGGAAAATCGCTACAGTATTGTAGTTAATTTTACAGATTTGGCTTATATAAGCAGTGCGGGTCTTGGTGTTTTTATGGCGTTTGTTGAAACCATGAGGGAAAACGAAGGTGATATTAAGTTTTCGAATATGACAGAAAATGTTTTTAATATTTTCGATCTGCTTGGATTTCCAATGCTGTACGAATTTTTTAAAGAAGAAACTGAAGCTATCCAAAAGTATAATGAAAAGGTAAAATCTTGAATGCGAAAAGTAAAAAACTAAGTAGAAAAATTGTTGTAAACAGTTCTACTGAAAACCTTTCGCATGTAAGAGATTTTATTAGAGATGCTGCGGAGGAATGCGGCTTTTCTAAAGAAACAAGTGGTAAAATAATTCTTGCTGTTGATGAAGCCTGTACAAACGTGATTAAACACGCCTACAAGTATTCTGATGAGGGTAATATTACTGTTGAAGTTAAGTTCTCAAATTCCAAATTTTCAATTAGTATTACCGATAGCGGCACCCATTTTGACCCGAATAAAATTCCTGAACCTAATCTTAAAAAATATTATGACGAAAAAAAGGTTGGCGGATTAGGAATGTTTCTTATGAAAAAGCTGATGGACGAAGTTGTTTATAATAATTTAAGTAACGATAGAAACCAGGTGGTTTTATCAAAATATATGGAAGACTAAACTAGATAAATGAAATTATCGGGAAATAATACTGCATTACGAAATTTTTCTGCTCTGGTTGATTTCAGTAATTTAATAAACTCCAGTCTAGATCTGGATTTTGCACTGAACAATTTAATGCTTACCTGTTTTGGAAAATTTCATACAACCAAAGGTATTGTATGCCTTGTTGATGAAAACGGTTTGTTGCAGCATAAAATTTCCAAAGGTTATTTAGGCGAAATTGCTGAAAAAATCCCAGCTATTAATGCCTCCGAAATTGATACATGCGAAGTTCTAAAAAAATTCAAAGAAGAAAATAATATACCAATCTGTAAAAAACTTATTTCAACATCCGGTATTGTAGGAGTAATTTTCTTAGGCGAAAAAATAACAAAACTGCCTTATGAAAAAGAAGATCATGAGTTTTTAACAACCATCATTAATATTGCTTCTTCAGCAATTGAAAATTCCCAGATTGTTGCAAAACTTAAAACAGCTAATAGAAATCTTGATGGAAAAGTAAATCAGTTAAGTTCTCTTTTTGATCTCAGTAAAGAGTTCAGCGGAATTCTTGAAGAGAATATGATTTCTAAAATGGTTGTGTTTTCTGTTATAGGACAGATGATGGTATCGAAATATGCAGTTTTAACCTGCTATGATGATGAAATTAGTATCCTGGATTCTAAAATTAATAATGATGATCTGACAAAGGCTTTAAGCGGCTGCGGATTAAAAAACATTAGCAGTACATTGACTAAAACGGAGATCGAAAAAAATAATAAAGAGATTTTTGATTTAGGAATTGAGTTAATAATTCCGATGCAGATTAAAGGCGAGAACAAAGGATTAATACTTCTTGGAAAGAGAATAAGTGGTGCTGAATATTCTAACTCAGATATAGAGTATATTTCATCAGTTGGAAGCCTGGCAATTATTTCAATTGAGAATGCAAAGCTATTTAAAGAGCGGCTGGAAAAAGAGAAGATTGAAAAAGATCTTGAACTGGCAAAGAATATCCAGAAAAATTTACTTCCCAAAAAATTCCCCAAGTTAAATAGCTTTGAAATATCGGCGTTTAACGAAACTGCCCGTCAGGTTGGCGGTGATTATTATGATGTAGTAAAACTTGACAAAAACAGAACTCTTTTTGCGATTGGCGATGTTTCGGGCAAAGGTGTGCAGGCTGCTTTAATAATGGCAAATGTACAGGCTTTCTTAAAATCAATTTGCAAACAGAATTTACCATTAGATAAATCTACAGATTTAATAAATGATCTTGTTTCTGAAAATACATCCGGCGGAGGATTTATAACATTCTTCTGGGGAATATTAAATGATGAAACTAAAGAATTAACCTATGTAAACGCGGGACATAATCCGCCATTGTTAATTAGACATGGTGAGATTACCAAGTTAAAAAAAGGCGGAATGATTTTAGGTGTTATGGAAACTTTGGTTCCCTATGAGGCGGAAATTATTCAACTTGAAAAAGATGATGTAATAGTTTTATTTACCGATGGAATTACGGAAGCTATGGATACCGAAATGGTTGAATTTAGCGATGAACGTTTGGAGGAAATTTCTCTAAAATATGCATCACTCCCGGCATATGAACTAACATCTAAAATTATGGAAGATGTAAAAGTATTTACTTCCGGAGCGGAACAATCTGATGATATAACGAGTCTTATTGTCAAAGTTAAATAGAATAGTCGGGTTTATGACATTATTAAAGAACATATTTTATAAAAATCATAAAAAAATAATTATTGCTGCTGCTGTTATTTTTTCAGTAATAAGTTTTATAAATCTTCATTATATAATTAATGTTGTTCCAACCTCTAATGATGAATGTATTTGGACTCCAAAAAAAATAGGTCAGGATAGTGTTGCCTTATACTTTAATTTTGTAAAGTTTGAAGGTGTTTCCTGGGATGCGGGTATACGTGATGGCGACAGGCTTGTTTCTATAAACAATATTACCGCAACAGACCAATATGTTGCAAGCCTTACATTAAATGCTATTGAAGAAGGGCATTATGCAAAATATGTTTATGAGCGTGACGGGGAAATATATAAAACAAAGGTTTATGTTAAAAAGTTAATTGATTTTAATTCTCTGGGATTTAGTTTAATGTCAATTATCTGGCTTTTTGTAGCTTTTTTTGTTTCAATGGCAAAAGTTGACGGTTATCCTCAGAGGTTGTTTTTTAGAGTGGCTTTATTTCTAACTGTCTTTTCTTTCTCCGGAGGATTTTTAGCCGGTACAATTGGGCAAAATCCTATAAAATCAGTTTTATTATTATCCAATATAATTGGTACAATCTGGATTATTGCCGTAAGTTATTTGCCATTTTTAATTGTGCATTTCTTTCTAATTTTCCCCGATGAATTAAAAATCATTAAGTATAAATGGACAAAATTCGGACTCTATTTATTTCCAATAATGTTAATTGTTGTTTCAGGAATAGTTGGATATTCAGCTGAGGATCAGTCCTCTGCAGTTAGCAAAATGATTGGAAGTAATTTTTTAATTGTGTTATGTTCTTTTATTATCGGACTTATTTCACTCTTTATTAATTACATGAAAATAAAGGATAAAAAACAGAGAGTTCCAATATTTATAATTTTAAATTCGTTGGCGTTTGGTATTCTGGCTGTTGTTTATAGTTTGTTTTTTGCAGAGCGTTTTGCCGGAGATGTTGTTTATAATTCCCCCGAATACTTTATGCCAATTGTGCTGATAATAATTATTCCGCTTTCATTTGGATATTCAATATTCAGATATTCATTGCTTGATGTAAGCGATGTTATTAAAAAAACAATTATCTACGGATTTGGAACCGTTGTCCTGGGAATTTTATACTTTTTGCTGGTTTATGTATTAGGGCAAAGTGCAAGCTCTGTTTTTGAAACTGATTATCAGGGATTTATTGCCGCTGTTTTCTTTATAATTTTCGCACTCGGATTTCAATCATCTAAAGATAAACTACAAGAGATATTAACAAGAAAATTTTATCCTGAACAATTTGCTTTTCAGGAAATTCTCTTAAAGTTCAGTAAAGATGTATCTAGTTTTATTGGGTTAGATAATATTTTAAATTTTGTTTATACAACATTTGTAGAAGAGTTAAATCTTACAAAGTTTGGTATTATTACAGCTCAGAATGTTGATAATATATTTGTATTAAAAAAATCGATTGGTATAGAAGATAAAAACCTGAGTTTAATTGTTGATGAAGAAAAAGTAATAGAACATATAAATGAAAAGAAAAAGTTAGGTTTATCAACCGCAATTGAGAGAGAAGATTGCAAAAAACTTTTTGGCGTGCAGTGTAACTATTTTATTGATGAAGATATTTATATAATTATTCCAATGGTTACAAAGTCAAAATTATTAGGTTTGTTAGTTTTCGGATTAAAATATTCCGGTACTCAATTTGCCGGTAAAGATCTGGAACTTTTAATTGCAGCTTCAAACCAGATAACCGTTTCTATAGAAAATGCCCGTTTGTATGAATCGGAAACCGAACAATTGAAATATAGACGTGATCTTGAAAATGCAAAACTGATACAGGAAAGTTTATTGCCGAGAGAAATTCCTAACCTGAAGGGACTTGATATCTCTGGTAAAATGATTCCGGCAATGCAGGTTGGTGGCGATTATTTTGATTTGATAAAAGTTTCTGAGTCAAAAATATTTGTAATAATTGGTGATGTTTCAGGCAAAGGTTTAGCCGCTTCTTTTTACATGACAAAACTTCAGACTATGATGAGATTGTTCTGTACAGCCGATAGATCACCCAAAGATGTTCTAATTGATATTAACAGAGAAATTTACGGAAGCATAGAGCGTAACTGGTTTATCACTATATCTGTCGGACTTTTTGATCTTGAAACTAACTCTCTTAAATTCTGTCGTGCCGGTCATACTCCGTTATTGATCTCGAGAAACGGCAGTATAAGTTCTATCCAGAGTAAAGGTTTAGGAGTTGGTTTAGAGAGCGGAATTATTTTCGATTCTACTTTAGAAGAAATTACAATTCCTCTTACAGAAGGACAAAAATTTGTTTTTTTCTCAGATGGTATTAACGAGCAGATGGATGAAGGAAATCAGTTGTTCGGGATGAAACGTTTTGAAAAAGTACTTTCAGAAAATTCGAAAATGGATGCTGAAAATACACTTAAATCTGTTTTAAGTAATCTTAATGATTACAGAAATAAAACTATCCAAAATGATGATATAACTCTTGTATTAGTAAAGATTAAAGGCTGAATCTATTCCAAATACGGCTTATCATCAATCAAAAAATCTAAGTAAATATTTATGTTTAATAAAAAATATTATTATTTTTGTCCTACAATTTACACCATCATTAAACAAATTAAACAGATGGGGAAACAATGAGTGAAATAAGTTTTCAAACAATTAAAAGAGAAACAGCAGTTTCAATTCCGGATGAATTAGTTTTTGGCAGGAATTTTACTGATCACGTATTTGAAATGGATTATAATCCGGCTAAAGGATGGCATAATCCTGTAATTAAAAAATATGATAGTCTTTCTATGGATCCGGCTGCAATGGTTCTGCATTACGGTCAGGCAGTATTTGAAGGATTAAAAGCCTATAAGCAAGTTGATGGGAAAATTGCACTGTTTAGACCTGAAAAAAATATTGCGCGTTTAAATAATTCGAACAGAAGAATGTGTATTCCTGAGGTTGATGAAAAATTTGTTCTTAAAGCTTTGCTAGAATTAATAAAAGTTGAAAAAGACTGGATTCCTACAAAAGAAGGTCATTCTCTTTATATTCGTCCATTTATATTTGCTAACGATCCTTTTTTAGGTGTTAAAGCTTCGGATGTATATAAATTGATGATTATTTTAAGTCCGGTTGGTCCCTATTATCCAGAAGGTTTTAAACCGGTTCCTATTATGGTTACTGAAGATTATGTTAGAGCGGTTCGTAAAGGTATTGGTGAATGTAAAGCCGCGGCTAATTATGCCGCAAGTTTAATGGCTCAGGTTGAAGCTAAAAAATTAGGCTACTCCCAGGTTTTATGGCTCGATGGAGTTGAACAAAAATATATTGAAGAAGTTGGCACAATGAATATCTTTATTCAGCTAAATGATGAAGTTGTTACACCTATGCTAAACGGATCAATATTACCAGGTATAACCCGAATGTCAACTTTAGAAATTCTTCGTGACTGGGATTATAATATCAACGAAAGAATGATTTCTATTGATGAAGTTATGGACGCACATTATAATGGCCGACTTGTTGAAATTTTTGGAACAGGAACCGCGGCTGTTATTTCTGCTGTAAGTAAATTAAAGTATCGTGATCTTGAAATTAAATTTAATGAAAATGAAGCTGGCGAATTGAGCAAGAAGTTATATGCTGAGTTAACCGGTATTCAGTATGGAACTAAAGAAGATAAATTTGGCTGGATTACACATCTGGACTAGTTTTAGATAAATACGTTTTTAAAAGGCAGTTCCATTTTGGACTGCCTTTTTTTTTATAGAAAAAAATCCATCAAAAAAAACTTGACAAGTGCACGGCTGTTCACTATATTTGTAGTGAACATTAGGACACTAGTATGAAAACTGAATTAACCGAAAGACAAAACACAATTTTAGAATTTATTGGCGAATTTGTAGAAGCAAACGGATTCCCTCCAACTTATCGAGAGATAGGTAAAAACTTTAATATCACTTCTACAAACGGTGTTAAGAGGCATATTGACGCTCTTGTTAAAAAAGGTTTTATAACAATTGAAAGTAATTCGAGCAGGGCAATTGCAGTTACAAGTTCTTCGGATAGCATTTCTAAATCAGTAAACATTAGTGAACAGAAAGATACCTATTCAATTCCATTAGTTGGCAGAGTTGCTGCCGGCTTCCCAATTTTAGCACAAGAAAATATAGAAGATAATATTTCAATTGATCCAAACATGATTGGAACTAAGCAAAATTGTTTTGCGTTAAAAGTTCGTGGCGATAGTATGATGAACGCCGGGATTTTAGAGGATGATATTGTAGTTGTTGCTCCACAAAGTTCAGCTAAAAATGGTGATATAATTGTTGCTTTACTGGGTGATGAAGCTACCATGAAAAGACTAATTACTGTTCAGCAAAGATTGTGTTTAATGCCGGAGAACGATAATTACCCATTAATTGAAGTAAACAATAGAGAAGATTTTTCGATTATAGGAAAAGTAATCGGAGTATTACGGTTTTATAACTAAGGAGAGTAAAATGAAAACAGATATTTTTATTTCGGCAATTGAAAATAGATTCCCGGTTAGATTTTTATACAGACTAAGTGAAATTGTACTTGAACCATATTTTGTAACTTTTAACGGAACCGGGAAAAAAGTTATTTATGGCAGAGTTAATAATACAAATGAAATTAAAGTTTTTGAATATGAAAAAATTACGAATATAAAAACATTACAATACAATAGGTTTTCACCAATTATTCCCTTAGTCCCGAATTACAATTAGTTTGGAGGATATTATGAATAATCTGAGCCATTCAGAAAGAGTTGATGCTTTAATACAGCATTTTTGGAAAAGCGGTTATTTAACCCTTAGAAGAAAATTTGGAACATATCTTCCCGAACCGGAAACAATGGGTAAATATGAAATTGATGCGCTGGGTAAATTTAAAAAGTCGAACTATGCCATTGGTATTACTCTTACCGGGGAAGACCTGAATAATAAAGATATTATAAATAAACTTGAATACCTTGCAACACGCCATACTAAGTACACAAATAAAAATGTGAAACTATTTGTTGCTGTTCCCAGAGATGCAATAATTTCTGCTAAAATAATTTTGTTAAATCTTACAGAAGAAGCTAGAAAAAATATTAAATTAGCTCCAATTAGCACTGAAACTGTTAATTAAACTATATAATGTTTTTATTCTAGTTGTACACAATAGCAGATAACGCTAACCCTAAAATTTCTCAGCTATTTCTAAAGAATATGCAGATTTATATTCTGCTCACAAACCTTGCTTTTAAAGATTTCGAACTTTATTTTAATAAGTCTATTTAAAATTTAAGAGACAGACTTGGCAAAACATATTTCAGACGCTGATATAAAGAAAGCTGAAGAACTTAAAACACTTGGTGAAATTCCAAATCACATAGCTATAATTATGGATGGCAATGGCAGGTGGGCTAAAAAAAGAGGTTTGCCGAGAGTTGCCGGTCATAAACAAGGTGTTGAGACTGTACGAGAAATTGTTGAAACCTGTACTCAGTTAGGAGTTAAGTTTTTAACAATTTACACTTTTTCTACAGAAAATTGGAAACGGCCTAAGAAAGAAGTTTCAACTTTAATGCGTTTAATTGTTAAAAGTCTAAAGAGTGAAACGAATCAGCTACATAAAAACAATATTCGTTTAAATTCAATAGGTGATCACAGTTCATTACCTGAATTAGTACAGGAAGAATTAAGAGAAGCTGAACAAAAAACAAAAAATAATTCTGCAATGACTTTAAACCTGGCACTTTCGTATAGTGGAAGGTGGGAACTTTTAGAAGCCGTTCGTAGTATATCGCACGAAATTAAAAATAATAAGTTAACTGAAGAAGATATTAATGAAGAACTGCTTTCAAATCATTTAACAACAAAAGGGATTCCTGATCCTGATTTAATGATTAGAAGTGGTGGTGAATACAGAATTAGTAATTTTCTTTTATGGCAGATAGCTTATTCTGAAATATTTGTTACTAAAACATTATGGCCCGATTTTTCGGCAGAGGATTTATTTGAAGCAATTATCGATTATCAAAGAAGAGAGAGACGATTTGGACTTGTCAGTGAGCAAATTTCTAAAAACATCCAAAGTGAATATGAAGAATAACATTCCTAGTAATCTATTCAACCTAAGTTTAATACTATTAATCCTACTTTTTTCAACGACTACTTTTTCTCAAATTAAAAAAGTAAACTATAAGATCTTAGGAATTAATGTTGAAGGTAATAAATCAGCAGACGCCAATACAGTTATTGCAAATAGCGGTTTACGAGTTGGTGACGAAATTGAGATACCTGGTGATAATACAAGTAAAGCAATAAAAAGATTATATGGATTAAATGTTTTTGAAGATGTAAAAATATTAATTGATAAAAAAATTGATATGGGTGTTTTTCTACTTATAAAAGTAGAAGAGTACAGCAGAGTTGAAAAGATAGTTGTTGAAGGCAACGATGAGTTATCTGAAGAAGAAATAATTGAAAAAGCTAGTTTCTTTAAAGGACAAACTTTAAAACAACAGGAACTTTACAGAGTAAAGGGCGAAATTAAAAAGCTTTATGACGAAGAAGGTTATCTAAATGCGAAGATTGAACCATTAAGATTTATTTATGCTGAAGCTGATACATCGGATGACGAAATTGTTGTTACCTGGAAAAATGAAAATGATTATTCCGATCAGGTAGAAACCTATTATGATTATGATCCGGATAATAAATATGATGTTCTGCGTAAAGTTACAACAAGAATACTTGTAGTTTTTAGAATTGATGAAGGTGATGAAGTAACTATTCGCAAAATTGAATTTGTTGGTAATGAGCAATTTGATGATGATGAATTAAAAGGTGAATTAGCTGAGACAAAAGAAGATAGATGGTGGAGATTCTGGTCGGGTGCTAACCTTAATAAAGAAGAATTTAAAACTGACAAAGAATTATTGAATTCGTTTTATCAAAAGCAGGGTTATAGAGATTTTGAAATAATTGGTGATACACTTTTATATGATGAAGAAAATCAGGATGTAAGAATTATTTTAAGTGTTAACGAAGGGCTTCAATATAAGATTAGAAACATTAATTGGGAAGGTAACTCAATTTATCCCGATGAAATTTTAGATGAACGTCTGGGCTTGAAAGATGGTGATGTATACGATTTTGAAAAATTCAAACAAAATCTTTTTGGCAATGAAAAGCAAAATGATGTATCAGCTCTTTATATGGATGCCGGTTATTTAGGATTTAGAGCAATGCCTGCTGAGGATAAAGTTTCAAAAGATTCAATAGATGTTAACATTAGAATATTAGAAAATAATAGATTCAAGATTGGTAAAGTTGAAATTGAAGGAAATGATAAAACTAAGGATAAAGTAATTAGACGTGAATTATACACTATTCCAAGTGATTATTTCAGTAGAAGTCTATTAATTAGAAGTATCCAGCAGTTAGCAAATCTTCAATACTTCAATGTAGAAAGACTTTATCAGGATGGTGCGGTTCCTAGTCCGGCAAATGATAGTACTGTAAATGTGAAATTTACCGTTGAAGAAAAATCGAGTGATTACTTAAATGCTTCGGTTGGTTATAGCGGAAGCTGGGGTATGAGTGGATCGATTGGTATTACTCTTACAAACTTTTCTATTTCAGAACCATTTTCTATGGGCGGCGGGCAGATTCTTAATTTTAACTGGCAGTTTGGTGTCGGTAACTATTATAGAACTTTCACACTTGGTTTTACTGAGCCATGGTTTATGGATACTCCTACAATGGTTGGTTTTGATATGTTTGATACCCGCCAAAGATATATTTATGATCTAAGACAAACTGGTATTACCGGAAGAGTCGGTAGAAGATTAAGATGGCCTGATAGCTATTTTTATCTGCAGGGAAGTTTGAAATATCAGCATAACGATGTTATTAATGGTGGTTATTATTATCGCGAAGGAAAAACTGATCAGGTTACACTTGGAGTTTCACTTTCAAGAAATGATATTGATAATCCAATATTTCCATCAAGAGGATCTAGAATAAGTCTGAATGCTGAACTTACCGGTGGACCGTTTTTACCGGGTAATGTTGATTATTTAAAAGTTCAATTTAAAACCGAAGTTTACAAAAGCTTATTCAATTCACGAAAGTTAGCGTTTTTCGCAAGTACCGATCTTGGTTATATTGATGAACTTGTTAAGGATACATATATTCAGCCGTTTGAGTTTTTCTACATGGGCGGTAATGGTTTAGTAATAGCAACAACACCGCTGCGCGGATACGACGACAGATCGGTTGGACCAAGAGGAAATGATATAATAACAAATGATATAATTGGCGGTCGTGTAATGGCTAAGTTTACTGCTGAATTTAGAGCTGCCCTTGCATTAGAACCAATGCCTATCTGGGTTTTAGCATTTGCGGAAGCTGGAAATACCTGGCTGAATATGCAGTCGGCCGATATATTTAATCTTAGAAGATCGGCAGGATTTGGTGCCCGAATTATGATTAATCCTATTGGTGTAATTGGGTTTGATTATGGTTATGGATTTGATAGAAAAGCTGTTGACGGAATGGAACCTACTTGGGAATTCCATTTCCAATTTGGACGTGGACAATAGTTCCACTATGAATTTAAACTTGTGATTGTTACATTACAAGGTTTAATTTTTTTGAACAAAACAATATTTAATTTATATACTAATTGAGGTAAGCGTGAAAAAGGCATTTTTACTAGTAATGATATTACTAACAACAATTTCTGTATTTGGACAAACACAAAAAACCGGGTATGTTGATTCTCAGGTTATTTTAGCGCAATATCCGGCTGCTATAAAAGCTCAAGGCGATTTAGATGCATTAATAAAAGAATGGCAGACAACTTTAGAAACAATGCGCGGCGAAGTTCAAAAATTATATGCTGATTACCAAAAACAAGCTGAAAGCATGACTCCTGAAGCTCAGCAAACTGCTCAGCAAACTGTTGTTGCTAAAGAAAGAGAAGTTCAGACTTATTACCAGCAAAAATTTGCGCAGCCTGGTGGCGAAGTAGTATCAAAACAAGAAGAATTATTAGCTCCTGTAAAGGCAAAAATTATGGAAGCAATTGAAGCAGTTGCTAAAGAAGAAAAAATGACTTTTATGTTTGACAAAAGCGGTGACATTCTTTTATTATATGCTGATTCAGCTTTTGATATGACTTATAAAGTATTAGATAAACTTAAAAGAGGCAAATAATCAGTACTCTTTGCGAATCAGTTGTCAGTTAAATCATTAAAAGTTAGTTTTAAAATTCAATTTAACAGACAACTGATTTATTCATTTTAAAACAAAGGTATCAGCATGAAAAACTATAAAATAATAATAACACTGCTAGTTTTATTAACTACTCAGATTAGTTTTGCTCAGTTAAAAATTGGCTATGTTGATTCCGATGCAATAATGAAAGAACTTCCGGATGCACAAGATGCTCAAAAAAAATTAGATCAGATTGTTCAAGAATGGCAGGAAGAACTAAGTAAAATTGAAAAAGAATGGAAAAATGCTTTTGATGATTATGAGAAAAGAAAATTAATAATGAGTAATCAGAAAAGAGCGGAAGTTGAAAAAGAATTAATTGCATTAGAAAAAGTGATAACTGATTTTCGCCAGAAAAAATTTGGTGTTAACGGTGAACTTTTTAAGCAGCAGGATGAAGTTATGAAACCTATTCAGAATAAAATATTCTTAGCTATTGAAGAAGTAGCCAAAGAAGAGGATTATGATTTTATTTTTGATAGAAGTGGCGATATTTTATTTTTATTTGCAAAAGAGGAATATGATGTTACGCCGTTTGTTTTAGAAAAATTAAAATGACAAATTATGAAAATAAAAGTTTCAGAAGTCGCACAGCTAGTTGGCGGCACAGTTTTTGGCAATGCCAGCGTTGAATTTTCTAATATCTCCAGAATTGGTGAAGCCAAAAAAGGAGATCTTACCTTTCTATATCTATCTTCATATCAAAAATATCTCGCTTCAACAAATGCTTCGGTTATATTAGTTAAATCGGGTATTGAAAAAACACGTGACGATCTTACTTACATTGAAGTTGAAAAACCAGATATTGCACTTCAAAAAATAATTGTAGAATATTTTTCGCCAAAATTTGAACTGGAAGGAATTGATGATACAGCTTCGGTTCATCCATCCGTATTATTTGGAAAAAATGTTAAAGTGGGTAAAAACGTAGTTATAGAAGCAAATTGCGAGATTGGAGATAATACAAAGATATTTCACAATACAGTGGTTTTAAAGAAAGTTAAAATTGGATCGGGTGTTATATTGCATCCCAATGTAACTGTTCGTGAAGAGTGTATTATTGGTAACAGTGTTATTATTCATTCAGGAACAGTTGTAGGCTCAGATGGATTTGGATACAATCCTGACGCATCCGGAAAATTTATTAAAGTTCCGCAAATTGGAAATGTTATAATTGAAGATGATGTTGAACTTGGCAGTAATGTAAGTATTGATAGAGCTGCAATTGGTTCTACAGTTATTAAGAGAGGAAGTAAACTTGATAACTTAATACAGGTAGCGCATAATTGTACAATTGGTGAAGATACTGTTATATCAGCGCAAACCGGGATTTCCGGCAGCACAAACATTGGCAGCAATTGTATGATTGGCGGACAGGTTGGGCTTACAGGCCACATAGATATTTGTGATAAAACAATGATCGGGGCGCAATCGGGTGTTTCAAAATCAATTACCAAACCTGGAACATACTTTGGGTCACCGGCAAAAGAAATTGGACTTACCTTAAGAACAGAAGGGCATATTAGAAATCTTTCGAATTATGCTAGTAAAATTAAGGAGCTTGAAAAACGACTTGCTGAATTAGAGAAGGCAAATAAAGAAGAAATTTAAGGATAAATAATGCTAGAACAGCAAAGAACTATAAAAAAAGAAGTTTCGCTTTCGGGTGTGGGTTTACATACTGGTACTTCGTGTACAATGAAATTTAAACCGGCTGAAGAAAATTTTGGTATCAAGTTTATTAGAACAGATTTAGCTGAGCAGATTGAAATTCCCGCAATTGTTGATTATGTAGTTGATATTTCCCGCGGAACAACATTAGGAATCGGGGATGTAAAAGTTCACACAGTAGAGCATGTTTTAGCTGCCATAGTTGGTCTTCAAATAGATAACATAATAATTGAGTTAGACGGGATTGAACCGCCTATAGGTGACGGAAGTGCAATGCCTTATGTTGAAAAGCTTTTAGATGCGGGATTTGTACAGCAGGAAGCTCATAAAGATTATCTTATAATTGATAGAACTGTAATGCACCACAACGAAGAAGAACAAGTTGATATTGTTGCACTTCCGCTGGATAATTACAGAATTACTGCTATGGTTGATTATCAAAATCCGGCACTTGGCAGCCAGCATTCGGGTATGTTCGATTTAGAGAAAGAATTTATAGATGAATTTGCATCTGCAAGAACATTCTGCTTTTTAAGTGAAGTTGAAGCTCTGGCTGACGCGAATCTTATTAAAGGCGGTAACTTAGATAACGCGGTTGTAATTGTTGACCACGAAATTGATGAAGAGCGTTTATCAGATCTCCAAAGCAAAATTGGTCTTAACGAAAAAATGACAGTCAGCGAAAATGGTTTCTTAAATGGGAAATCACTTAGATTCAAAAATGAGCCTGTGAGACACAAAGTTTTAGATATGATTGGCGATCTGGCACTTATTGGCGCACCAATTAAGGCGCAGATTTTAGCTGCCCGTCCGGGACATAAAGCAAATGTTGAGTTTGCAAAAAAAGTAAGAAAACTTTATCAGCAAAAACAGCTGGTTAAAAAATATCAGCATGTAAAAAAAGAAGGGATTGTATTTGATACTAACGCAATCAAAAAAATACTTCCTCATAGATATCCGTTTTTATTGGTTGATAAAATAACTCATCTGGAACTTGATAAAAAAGTTGTTGGTGTAAAATCGGTAACTGTTAATGAGCCGTTTTTTCAAGGTCATTTTCCCGATCAGCCTGTGATGCCCGGGGTTTTAATTATTGAGGCAATGGCTCAGACTGGCGGGGTTTTAATGTTAAACTCAGTCCCGGATCCAGAAACAAAATTAGTAATGTTCATGGGTATTGATAAAGCAAAATTCAGAAGACCTGTATTGCCCGGCGATCAATTAATTTTTGAAGTTGATCTTATCAGTAAAAAAAGTAAGGTTATTAAAATGAAAGGAAAAGCTTTTGTTGATAATAACTTAGTGGCAGAGGCTGAATTTATGGCAGCGGTAGTTGATAAAGAAAATAAAAAAGATTAAGAAAAAGATTGGTGATATTATGCAAATTCATCCTACAGCAATTGTAAGTCAAAAGGCAGAACTTGGCAGCAATATAGTGATTGGCCCTTTTTCTGTAATTGAAGATGATGTAGTTATAGGTAACGATTGTAAGATTGGTCCTCATGTAATAATATATAATGGTGCAAGAATTGGAAACAGAGTAAATATTCTGCAAGGTGCTGCGGTTTCTAATGTCTCACAAGATTTAAAGTTTGACGCGAATATAATAACCCAATTTATAATTGATGATGATACAACAATCAGAGAATATGTTACATTACATCGTGGTACGGAAGATTTAGGATATTCAAAAGTTGGTAAAAACTGTTTGTTGATGGCATATACCCACGTTGCTCATGATTGTTTAATAGGTGATAATTGCATATTAGCCAATCTGGTTCAGATAGGCGGGCACGCAACTATAGAGGATAATGTTATTATTGGCGGCGGAACACCTGTGCATCAGTTTTCAAAAATTGGACAGCATGCAATGGTAGCCGGTGGATACAGAGTAATTGCTGACGTTCCGCCTTATGCATTAGTTGGCGGAGAGCCTCTTAAATATTCTGGTTTAAATGTGATTGGTTTAAGGCGCAGAGGATTCTCAAATAATGATATACAAACTCTTAAAGATGCTTATAAAATGTTATTCTTAAGCGGTGATAACCTGAGTGCAGCTAAAATTAAAGTCGCAGAAAAATATGCTGATCATCAGCTAGTTAAAAATATTCTCGAGTTTATGGAGAAAAGTAAAAGAGGACTTGTTAAAAGGTAATTAAAATGAGTGTACATTCAGAATTTAGAAGAATAACTACAAACTCTCTTTTACTTTCTAAGCAGAAGGGTGAAAAAATTGCCGCATTAACTGCTTATGATTTTATTACGGCAAAACTTCTTGATAAAGCGGGTGTTGATGTATTATTGGTTGGCGATTCTCTTGGAAATGTTTTTCAGGGAAATGACACAACCTTGCCGGTAACCATGGATGAAATGATCTATCATACAAAAGCCGTTACAAAAGGTGTTGAAAGAGCAATGGTTGTTTGCGACATGCCTTTTATGTCGTATCAGACAAGTGCTAATGAAGCTTTTAGAAATGCGGGCAGAATAATGAAAGAAACCTCTGCCGGTGCTGTAAAACTTGAAGGTGGAATTCGTATTGCTGAAACTGTAGAAAAGATTACAGAAAACGGAATTCCTGTTATGGGACATATTGGATTAACACCTCAAAGTATTCATCTGTTTGGAAGTTATAAAGCGCGCGGTAAATCAGTTGATGAAGCAGAGCAAATAAAAAAAGACGCAAAAGCTCTAGAAGAAGCGGGAGCCTTTGCTATTGTTCTTGAGAAAATTCCAAAAGAACTTGCTAAAGAGATAACAGAAAGTTTAATGGTGCCCACAATTGGTATTGGCGCGGGTGCGCATTGTGACGGTCAAATTTTAGTAACGCCTGATATGCTTGGACTTAATGTTGATTTCAATCCCCGGTTTGTTCGTCATTATGCAGCTTTAGCTGATGTAATGGGTTTAGCAATTGGTAAATATGTTGATGATGTTAAAGGACAAAATTTCCCTAGTGATAAAGAAAGTTATTAATAACTTAATTCTACTATTATGAAAACTGCACTATTTTTTCTATTCATATTTATAAGTATTATAAATGCTCAGGATAAAGATCAAATTATTCATTCCTTAGATGGAGCAATTATATATGATGTTTGCGGTGATAAAGATAATCTTTGGGCTGCAAGTTATGGCAACGGTGTTTATCAGTATTCAAAGAAAAAAAATAAATGGATAAATTATTCTACAAAGAATAATGCTCTTCCGCACGATTTCTTCTATTGTATTACTTCAAACGAAAAGTATGTCTGGGCTGGTTCTTCGGATGGACTTTTTATTTTTGATAAACGCACTAAGCGATGGAAGAAAAGAAAATTTGGTAAAGGCGGACAGTTAAGTAACTGGATCAGATCAATTGCGTACGATAAACACTTAGATGCAGTTTGGATTGGCAGATTTAAGTATTTAACAAAACTTGATATTAAAAAACGCAGATTTACTGATTATGACTTAACCGTAGAAGGCGATGATAAAACTAACACTATTAAATCTATTAAAATTGATGCTGATAGTTTAGTCTGGTTTGGAACGGAAGCCGGACTTCACAAATACAAAAAAGCAAGAAGGTTCCATGATAAAGGCGCTGTAACCTTTTATGATAACAGCAGATCATATTTTAACGGTGAAGGTGAAACTGTTTCAATCTCTACTTTATTATTCGAGCAGGGTAATATCTGGATAGGTTTAGATGAATTTGTAACAAGACAAAAAACTGATTACAACGTTGGCGGATTGTATAGATTTGATAGAGGTAATGAGTGGTTACGGTTTGATATGGACGATGGTTTCTATGGAAACGGAATTGCTGATTTAGAACTAATTGGTAATCAAATCTGGGCTGCATTATATCAGTTTCATCCTGATACAAAAGAACAGTTTGGGAGAGGCATTGCCCTTATTGATAGAAAAACTTTCGAGGTTACGATGATACCCGAAAGTGAAATGCCGAGTGCGGTGTTTTCAATTTATTTTGATAAAAAATATGTCTGGCTTGGAACAAGTAAAGGCATATTTAAAATAGATCTGACTAATAAATTAGCAAATCTTAAATAGGATTTTTAATGACAATTAAACTTTCAAAAAAGAAACTTGAACAGATAAAAAACAGTTTTGACGGGAAACGTATTGCGGTTATTGGCGATATGATGCTCGACTCATATTTTTGGGGCGAAGTAAAAAGGATTTCACCTGAAGCACCGGTTCCGGTGGTTGAAGTTACAAACGAGTTTGATAGATTTGGCGGTGCCGCGAATGTTGCTCTTAATATAATTAAACTTGGCGGAATTCCTATTCCAATTGGCGTTATTGGCAATGACTCTGATGGTGAAAAGTTTATGAGACTAATGGAAGAAGCATGTATTCCGTCTTATACCATTATAAAGAGCGAAAAACGGCCTACAACTACAAAGACCCGTGTTATTGGGGGAAATCAGCAGATTGTTAGAATAGATAAAGAATCTAAAGAGAAAATTTCCAGAAGTGAAGAAAATCAGATACTGAAATTTGTTACAGATAATATTGATAATCTTGACGCAATAATTTTAGAAGACTACAATAAAGGTGTGTTAACTAAAAGGGTAATTAAAGAAACTATTGAAATTGCAAATTCTAAAAATGTAATTGTAACAGTAGATCCAAAGTTTCACAATTTTGATTTGTATAAAAATGTTACTGTTTTTAAGCCTAATAAAAAAGAAGCTGAAGATGCTCTGCAGATATCGATAAAAACTGATGATGATATTGAAAAAGCCGGAAACCTCCTTTTAGAAAGGATGGGAGCAAAATATATTCTTTTAACATTAGGTAAAGAAGGAATTGGTCTTTTTGAAAAAGGTAAAAAATCGAGAAGGCTGCCTACACATGCCAGAAATGTTGCTGATGTTTCCGGTGCAGGCGATACAGTTATTTCAACTTTAACAATGGCTCTTTCATCTAAAGTTAATGCTTATAATTCCGCTTATCTGGCAAATTATGCTGGCGGATTGGTTTGTGAAGTTGCCGGAATTATTCCAATTGAAAAAGAAAAATTATTTGAGACAATTGAAAATGGAATGGAAGAATGAGTTTAGTTGTCAAAAGAAACGAGCTAAAAGAAATACGAAGTAAATTAAAAGCTGAAAATAAAAAAGTGGTTTTTACAAATGGCTGTTTTGATATTTTACATGCCGGACATGTTGATTATTTGAACAAGGCTAAAGAGTTTGGCGATATTCTTATTGTAGCATTGAACTCTGATAAATCGGTTGCCAGAATTAAAGGTGAGAAACGCCCTATTGTAAATCAAACTGAACGCTCTTTTATTATTGAGAATTTGAAGTCGGTTGATTATGTAACTTTTTTTGAGGAAGATACTCCTAAAGAAATAATTGACGATCTTATTCCTGATATATTAGTGAAAGGTGCTGACTGGGCAATTGAAAACATTGTCGGGCGTGATACGGTTGAAAAAAACGGAGGCTCGGTTGAAACTATTAAATTTATTAATTTTCAATCGACAACTAACATTATTGATTTAATAAGAGATAAATATAAAGATTGACAGACAAAACAGAAAAAAAACGGAACCGGGCACTCTATAGAAAAATAATAAACGGGATATTATTATTTTTTGCCGCTATTGTTATGTTCTTTGTTTTGTTTTTTGGAGTATCCCAGACCTCGACATTCCGCAATTACCTTCGCGAAGAAATAATATCAACTGTAAATAATTCAATTAATGGTAAACTGAATATTAAAGGATTAGATGGTACAATCCTTACTTCTATATTTTTACGGGACGTTTCGCTTGCCCAGGAAACTGATACAATTTTAACGGCAAAAAAAATTGAAATATCCGCTAGTCCGCATAAGCTATTATTTAAAATAATTTATCTTAGAAAGATTGAACTTTCCGATGTTTATTTTGCTAATAAAGAAGATGAAAATGGAATCCCGATTCTATCGAAGCTTACTATGGAAGACTCAGTTAAGACTGAAGTTATTTCAGAAGCAGAGCAGACGGATAGTACATCCGTGCCTTTCCCGTTCATGATCCAGATTGATAATCTCGATTTTAATAATGTTAATTTTGTTAATCAAAAGTATGAGTTTAGAAATTCTACCGCAAAGTATGAAACAATTAATAGCGATGATCTGCGGGTAAGTAATCTTAATCTGCGTGCACGCGCAATTGCTAACCTGCCTAAATCTACCGTGAATTTAATTATAGAAGAATTCCAGGTCGAACCGAATTTTCAGAACTTTAATCTTCAACATTTGTCAGGACGATTTACTTTAACAGAAAATTTTGCCGAAGTTTCTAACCTTCATATTATTACCGGCAGCACTGATCTTTTAGTAACAGCTAAACTGGACAGCCTAAATTTACTAAGCGGAGTTGAGCTTAAAGATTTTAATGAATATCCCATTTCTCTAAACCTTAATGCAAAAAGTTTTAACTTTGATGATCTTTCTTCTTTTCTAGAATCGACTGATTTGCTGAATGGAACTTTATCATTGGGATTAGAAGCAAAAGGGCAATTTGGAAGTTTCGATATTCAAAGACTGAATCTGGAATTTCAAAAATCAAAATTTAATCTTTCCGGGAAATTGTTAAACCTTCATACTCCTGAAAAATTATTTATTGATTGTAAGGTTGAGAACTCATCAGTTTATTTAGACGATATTCATACACTTTTACCAAAAGTTAATTTACCTGATTATAAGTATATTGATCTGAAAAATTTTAATGCCGTTTTTAAAGGTGAACCAATAGATTTTTATGCTAAGGTAAAGGCTGATCTGACTGAAGGTTATATTGGGCTTGAAGGTAAAATGAATTTGAAGCCGGACGCAATGGAATACGATTTGAAGTTCAATACAAAAAATGTAAATCTGTTTTCTATAATTGGAATGCCGACAAGACTTAATTCAAAAGGTATAATAAAAGGAGCCGGAACTTCACCGGATGACTTAAATACAAACCTTTTATTAGATGTTTTCAATTCAAAATTAAGCGGATTTGATGTTGAATATTTAAATGTAAAAACAGAGGCGAAAAATAAACTTATCAGTTACGATATTAAAACCAAGATAGAAGAGTGCCAATCAACACTTTCTGGAATGTTCGATTTTGGAAAAGGTGATGAGGAAGTATTCGATATCTCGGCAAATATAGATAGCCTTAACCTGGCAACTTTTACAAAGGATTCATCAAATATTTCAAATCTAAATTTTAACTTTGAACTTGCCGGACAGAATCTTGATCCTGATAATACCAAAAGCAGATTAACGCTGGCATTAGAAGATTCTTATTTCAATAAAAAGCCTATTGATTATACTGATATAGATATACTTGTATGGAAAGGAAGTGACGGAATAAACAGAATTAATATGGTTTCAGATTTCTTGGACTTTAATATTTATGGTGATTTTTCTATTAAAGACGCGTCTAAAATAATGTCTTATCAATCTACAACCATCATAGATATCATAAATAACAAAGTTGAAGAATTGAATCCTGTTGCTATTATAGTTGATTCTACTGTGATAAAAGCTCCGGTTATTACTGAAGATTTCCCCGAATATGTTAAAACCAACACAAACTTTAATTTCGATTTCACGTTCAAAAATTTTGAGCTGATATCGATATTGATTAATAGCGATGATATTAATGTTGAAGGATCGGGTTACGGCAGCGTAAAAAATGATTCGGCAAACTTTTCCATAAACACAACGGTTAATGTTAATTCATTTTCCATGTTAAGCAAAACGCCGGTATATCTATCCGAAACAGAAACAAAATTGCATTTTAGCAGAAACCACGGAACACTTTTGTTTGATGATCTTTTTGGAACTGCTTCTATAAGCGGCAGAAGATTTTATAGCGGAAGCTCCATTAATAATTTTGCCGGCGATATTATTTTTAATCAGAGTAAGATTTTCTTTAACGTATACAGCGAAATTGATACACTGCTGGAAGCTGAACTGCAGGGAGATATTTCTCTCTTCCCAAACAAAAATATAATTGATCTGGAAACGATCTGGATTAATTATGGCGATATAGAATGGGAAAATTCACATAGTGTACAACTTGTTGCGATGCCTAATAGTTACATGGTTTCAGAACTTGAACTGCTAAATAATGACGCAAAAATAAAATTAGACGGAACGGTTTTTCAAACTGGCGAGATTGAAGCTTATGTTGATCTTAAGAATTTTGACGAAGCTATTCTTAAAAAATATATTCCGGTATTTTCTGAAAGTGACATTACTACCAGCGCAAATTTAGTCTCAATTGTTTCGGGTACACTGGATGAGCCCAAAATTGATTTCAGCTTAAATGTAAATGATATTACTTTTGAAAATGTAAATCTTGGTTCTCTAATTTGCGATTTGAAATATTCTGATAAAATACTTTCTTCAGATATAAAGTTTATCGATTCAACCTTTACCGGTAATAATCCGAACCTTGCATTAAAAGGATATTTTCCCATTGATCTTAAACTTGGATCAGTTGAAGAAAGGATAAATTTAGATGCTCCGGTATTGTTAGAATTAAAATCGGAGGATTTTAATCTTGAAACTTTTGGAAATACACTGCCAGTAATAAAAAATCAAAAAGGATTATTGAAAGCCGATGTACTGATGACAGGTTCTCTGGATTATATAAATTATTCGGGTGAATTAGAATTACCAAATTTTAAGTTTACTGCGCGCGCAAATAATTTAGATTATAGTGTTAACTCAAAACTATTTTTTGTTGATGATAAAGCTGAAATAGAAAAGTTTGAAGTTAGAAATGTTAATAAGAAGAATTTTAATACTTTGATGACCGGTTCAGGCTATGTGCAATTTGATGGAATTACAGTAGATGAAATTGAGTTTAGGCTAAATGGCGAAATCCCTTTGCTTGAAGAAAAATCCAGAATTACTAGTCCGGTTATTTATGGCGAACTTCTTGTTGCCTCAGAAGACGATCTTGTTTATACTTATAAATCGGGTAAGTCTGGCATGAGCGGTTCTGTTCTGGTAAAAGATGCCAGTATTATTTATTCAAACGAAAAAGCAAATTTTCAGAATACTAGTAGTGACTTCAACTATGTTTTTTATGTCGATTCATCTAAAATTGATTATGAACAGATAAAATTCCAGAAGCTTCTTGAAGCCGCCAGAAAAGAGGAAGCAGCTAAGCAAAAGGCTAAAATTAAAGTTCCGGCGTTTGATTATCAGTTTAACGTGAAAATTGAAAATCAGGCTAACATGCGATTTATAATTTCGCAGGCTGTAAATCAGAAACTGGATGTTGATGTTGCCGGTGAGTTTTTATATTCAAGCAAAAACGGAATTATTAGATCGCAAGGGGAGTTTACAATACTGCCGGGTTCAACATTAGATTTAATAAAGGTTTTTGATGCTGAAGGCTCGCTGAGATTTGAAAGTGATATTGCTGATCCTTATCTTGATATTATTGCGGTTTATAGAAGTGAATATATAGCTAATGATCAAACGGTGCCGGAGGATGTTGCAGTAAAACTAAATATAGCCGGACCATTATCGGAACTGGGAAAAACACTTTCTGAAAATCCTAACAATATTGTGGTTTATAAAGGTGCAAGTAATATTGAAAATAATATTCCGGATCCTAAATATGATGCGGCTGATGCATTCACATTTATATTAACCGGAAGGCTCGATCAGTCGGAAGCTTTAGTTGGTTTAGATAGTGATATTAAAAACCTGGCAGTAAATTCAACTTTAGGAACAGTTTTTACAACCGTGGCAAATTCTATGGTTGGAAATTTAGTAAGTAATATTCAGGTTAAAGATAGCGGATATAATCAGAAAAAGTATAGTGTTTCGGGTAAGTACAAAAATGTTAAATATACATTTGGCGGAAGGACAGAGGAATTTAATCAAATTTTAAATGATATTGGGTTAAACAATACAGAGATTAAGGTCGAATATTTTGTTAGTCCGCAATTTATTATTCGTCTTGAGAATAAACTTCCTATAATCACTAATTGGGGAAGTCAGGAATTTGTTAAAGAATTAGGTGTTAAATATAAATTTGAGTTCTAATGAAAAATGAGATTATTGCATACTTTAGAAAACATCCCACAGCGGTGTTAAAATCGAGACAGCTTGCAGGTAAGCTGGGAATAAAAAAAGAACATGAAAAAGAAAAACTTAAGCATTTTTTGTTTGAGCTTTTTAAGGAAGGTGTTCTTGTTAAAGACAGAAAAAAATATTCGCTTAGCAGAAAAACTACCGGCGAGTTAACTGGTATTATAAATATAATTGACAATGGCAGCTACGGTTTTGTTGTTTTAGATGATTCGAAACTTCAGGATATATTTATTGCCGAGAGATATTTGGGAAGTGCTTTTAGTGGCGATAGAGTTGAAGTAGCTTTATTTGCTAAACAACGCGGTAAAAATATTGAAGGGCAAGTTGTAAAAGTTTTAGAAAGAAAAAGAACTGAATTTAGCGGAACTCTTAAAAAATCGAAATCATTTTACTTTGTGAAACCTGATAACCGGGAAATTCATAGAGATATTTATATTGCTGAACAAAATCTGAATAAAGCTGAGAGCGGCGATAAAGTAGTTGTTAGTGAAATTGAATGGGATTCTTCCTTACTGAATCCAGAGGGAAAAATTACAGAAGTACTTGGCAAAGCCGGAAGTTATGATTCGGAAATTGCCAGTCTGGCAAAAGAATTTAATTTAACATATAAATTTCCTAATGAAGTATTAGCTGAAGCGGAAAAAATTCCTGTTGAATTGGCTGAGGCGGAAATTAAAAGAAGAACTGATCTTCGGGAAGAAATTATTTTTACAATTGATCCGGATGACGCTAAAGATTTTGATGACGCTGTTTCAATTTCAAAATTGGAAAACGGAAATTATTCAGTCGGAATCCACATTGCAGATGTAAGTCATTATGTAAGACCCGGTACTCAATTATATGATGAAGCTTATAAAAGGGGAACAAGTGTCTATTTTGTAGGACGTGTTGTTCCAATGCTGCCGGAAAGACTCTCAAATAAAATCTGCTCTTTAGTGCCAAATGAAGATCGGTTAACATATTCAGTTTTAACAGAAATTACAGCAAGAGGAAAAGTTGTTTCCTACAAAATTGAAAAGACTGTTATTAATAGTAAAAAGCGATTTAGTTACGAGGAAGCGCAGAATATTTTAGAAGAAGGGAAAGGCGATTTTTTTGATCAGCTTTACCAATTAGATAAATTAGCAAAAACTTTACGAAACAAACGAACCAGAGCCGGTTCAATTAATTTCTCAACTAAAGAAGTTAAATTTTATCTGAATGAGAAAGGTGTTCCTGTAGATATTAAATTAAAAGTAATTCAAGATTCTAATGAATTGATTGAAGAGTTTATGTTATTGGCAAATCAGATTGTTGCTACACATATTGATGGAAATGAAAATAATAAATCGCTGCCGTTTGTTTATAGAATACACGATTTACCTGATACTGAAAAGTTAAAGGAATTTGCAACTTTTGTCCGTTCACTTGGTTATTCATTCGATCCGAACATGGCAAACAAATCGAAACAGTTCCAGTTTTTACTTGATAGTGTTGAAGGGAAAGAAGAAGAATCTTTAATAAATGAAGTTGCAATACGTTCTATGGCTAAAGCAGTTTATTCGCCTAATAATATTGGGCATTACGGATTAGCGTTTAAGTATTATTCTCATTTTACTTCACCTATTAGAAGATTTCCTGATCTTATTGTTCACACACTTTTGTTTAATTATAACAAAAATTTAGGAACACAAAAATTCAGTCTTAAAAAGCTTGAGGCAATGTGCGAACATTGTTCTGCCCAGGAAAGGAACGCGGTTAGTGCTGAGCGCGAATCTGTGAAAATTAAACAAATTGAATTTTTATCGGAAAAACTTGGCGAAGATTTTAGTGGCGTAATTTCAGGAGTTACAAATTTTGGAATTTTTGTTAAATTGAATGGTAATTTAGCAGAAGGTTTAATCCGCTTAGGCGATATGGATGATGATTTTTATGTTTATGATGAAAAAACATATACAATAACTGGTAGATCCAGCGGAAAAAAATTCCGTCTTGGTGATAAACTTGAAGTTAAAGTTGTACGGGTTGACGTTGAAAGAAGAATGATCAATTTTATGTTTTCTTAAAAAGTTAAAAATTATTTGGAATATATATGAAAAAAATGAAATTAATAATTCTATTATTGACGGTTTTGGGTACTCAGGTATTTGCTCAATTCGGTCAGAATAGAGTTCAATATAAAGAACAGGACTGGCACTATATACAGACAAATCATTTTGATATTTACTTTACTTTTCCCGGAAAAATCCCAACTGAGTTTGCGGCACATGCTGCTGAAGAAGCTTTAGCCGATCTTGAGGGAAAATTAGATTACAAGATAAATAACAGATTTTCACTGGTAATCTATAATTCGCATAATGATTTTCAGGAAACAAATACATCCGATTCGTATGTAAGTCAGGGAATTGGCGGATTTACCGAGCCGTTTAAAAACCGGGTTGTTATACCATTCGAAGGAGATTATGCAAAATTTCGTCATGTAATACACCATGAACTTGTGCATGCTGTTATGCGCGATATGCTTTATGGCGGAACAGTTCAGAATATAATATCCAGAGGAATTTCGCTCCAATTGCCGCTTTGGTATCATGAAGGTATGGCTGAATATTTGTCATCGGACTGGGAAACAAATTCTGATATGTTTATTAGGGACGCAATAATAAATGAATATTTACCGGATATTCCGTATTTAAGCGGATATTTTGCCTATCGCGGCGGACAGGCTTTAATGAAATACATTGCGGAAAAATATGGTGTTGAAAAAATTGCGGAGATACTAAATAAGACTCAGGGTTTAGGAAAACTTGAAGCGGGAATTAAAGCTTCAATTGGTTTAACTATTGAAGAGTTAAATGACAGATGGAAAAAAGATCTTAAAAGAAAATATTGGCCGGATATTGCTGACAGGCAGGATCCGGATGAATTTGCGAAGAAACTTACTGATAATAAAAAGGATGGCGGATTTTATAATACAAGTCCGGCTATTTCTCCGCAAGGAGATAAAATTGTATTTATCTCGGATCGTGATATTTATTTCGATATTTATGTAATAAACGCGTTCGACGGAAAAGTTATTGATAAAATTGCGGAGAGTGGCAGAGCAAATGATTTTGAAGAATTAAATGTTTTAACCCCGGCTTTAACATGGGCGCCTGATAATAAGCGTGTGGCAATTTCTGTAAAGAGTTCCGGTTATGACAGAATAAGAATAATAGATGTTGAAGAAGGTGACAGTTATGAACTCCCATTTAAAATGCCGGGCGTATCGTCTGTAAGCTGGTCTCCAAAGGGAAATTTAATTGCGTTTGTAGGACACAACGAAACTCAATCGGATATTTACACTTATAATTTTGAAACTGAAGAAGTAAAAAATATTACAAATGATATTTTTACAGATTCAGAACCATCATGGTCCATCGATGAGAATAAAATATTCTACGTTTCCGATAGATCTGATTATTCCAACGATGAAGTTTCCTCAGAAACTTTTGATATGATAATTCATAATTATAATCAGTTCGATATTTATTCAATTGAAATGGATTCGGGAAATATTGTTAGATATACTGATTGGGATTTGAGCAGCGAGAAATCGCCTATTGTATCAAATGACGGAAAAACTTTATTATTTATTTCAGACTATAACGGTATTAACAACATTTATAAAATAAAGATTGATGAAGTTAATCTCGATCAGCATCCGGTTCCTATTACAAATAGTCTTAATCAGATTGACCAAATGTCGCTTTCTGAAGATGGAAAGAAGCTGGTTTTTAGTTCGTTATATAACTCAGGTTATAATATTTATTTAATGAATAATCCTTTTGAACTTGAATCTGATTTAGAGGAATTAGAACCAACTAAATTTATGGCAAGTCTTTTATATATAGAAGATGAAGTAGCTGATACTCTGTCTAAAACAGTCCTCCCGTATAAAGATAAATCGGAATATAGCAATTATGTTTTTGGCGAAATAGAAAAAGAAGATACAAGTGGAAGTGATGGTTCGCCAATGAAAATATTTACAGGCGAATATGTGAAAGAGAATTCAAAGGATGAAGATTCATCGGCAGTAGATTATTCAAACTACAGATTTGTTATGAATTCTGATGAAGATACTGTTGATCTTGCGGTAAAACGGGAACAGCTTTTTAAAGAAAAACTTGATCCGCAAGGTGATTATCTGGTAAATAAATATAAGGTTACTTTTACGCCGGATATTATTTATGCTAATGCCGGTTTTAGCACATTTTACGGATTACTTGGTACAACAGTATTATCGTTTAGCGATATACTGGGAAACCACAGACTTATTGGCCATACAAGTATGCAGGTCGATCTAAAAAATAGTGATTATGGATTATCGTACTATTATCTGGCAAAAAAAATAAATTATGGAGTAGATGCATTTCACACAGCCAGATTTGTATACCTGGATAAAACATATTCAAATGGCGTTTACCGCGAGTTATACAGATTTAGAAATTTTGGATTTGTTTTATCGGCCAGTTATCCTTTAAGCCGATTCTATAGACTAGATGCAAGTTTAAGCTATCTAAATGTTACATCAGAAAATTTAGACAATTTTAATTTGCCTTCGGAAGAAGTTCATTATGCAATTCCAAGACTGAGCTTTATTCATGATAATACAATGTGGGGTTATTATTCTCCAATTGAAGGAACCAGATATAATTTAACGGCTTTTGGTAATCCGGCAATAACAACGGGAACAAGGAGTTTTTATTCTTTAACCTGGGATTATAGAAAATATATGAGATTCTGGTTCGATAATTCATTTGTATTCAGAGTATCCGGCGGATATTCCGGTGGCGCAAATCCGCAGGCATTTATGATGGGTGGAACATCGAACTGGATAAACAGAGATTTTGCGCGTGGATATCTTCCAATTGAAGATGCTACTGATTTTGCGTTTTTAACTCCTGCTCTGCCAATGAGGGGATTTAATTATGCGGAGAGAATAGGTTCAAAATATTCTCTTATTAACTTAGAATTAAGAATGCCGGTAATAAGATATTTGCTTACAGGTCCGTTACCGCTGTTATTCCGTAATATTTTAGGAACAGCCTTTATTGATGTTGGAACAGCCTGGAATAAAAATGAAAAATTACAGTTATTCCATAAAAATGAAAAAAATGAAACAGTTGCCAAAGATCTTTTAATGGGAACCGGATATGGTTTAAGAACATTTTTCTTGTTTGCGCTAGTTAGAATGGATGTTGCATGGGCTTTTGACGGGAAAGAATTTTCTGAACCGAGATATTACTTTAGTTTAGGTGTAGATTTTTAGTAAAAAGCCCCGTTAAACGGGGCTTTTTTTATGCCGATTTTTTTTGAGAATCAGATTTAGATTTTTTATAATCAGTTTCATAAAATCCGGTTCCTTTAAAGATTGGATCAGAACCGCTTCCAATTAATCTTTTAAAATTGCCGCTGCATTTTGGGCATTCCGATAAGTGATCATCAGTCATTTTTTGAAAAACTTCCGCTGTATGTCCACAATCTTTACATCTATAATCATAAGTAGGCATTTAAATCTCCATACACATATCAAAATAATTTAATCGTTAAATTTAATTACAATAAACAAAAAAATAAACAATAATTTTTTACTTATATAATATGATGAATTAAACATAATTCAGATTCTCAGAATTAGCTAAATTATTCATTAATAATAATTTATTGACAACCCTTTTACTTTTCCGTATATTTCGATTCTGTCTTAAAAAGTAAAGTTGTTTTTTATATATAGTTGGATTCATGAATTTAAAACCTATAATTTTTTCCGGGAGTTCTAACCCACAGTTATCCCGAAAGATAAATGAATATTTAAACTTAATTCCCGGCGAAGTATCATTAAAAAGGTTTAGTGACGGCGAGATTTGGGTTAAGTTTAGAGAGAATATTCGTGGAAGAGATGTATTTATTGTTCAATCAACTCAGCAGCCATCAGATTTTTTGATGGAATTATTGATTATGATTGATGCAGCAAAACGTTCTTCGGCAAAAAGGATAACCGCCGTTCTTCCTTATTTTGGTTATGCAAGACAAGATAGAAAAGATCAGCCAAGGGTTTCTATTACAGCAAAACTTATTGCCAATCTTATAACAACAGCCGGAGCAGATAGAGTTTTAACAATGGATCTTCATGCTGCGCAGATTCAGGGATTTTTTGATATTCCTTTGGATCATCTTTATGCATCGCCTATATTTACAAATATTTTTAAAGAGCGTAAGGATGATATTGTTGTTGTTTCGCCGGATGTTGGTGGAATTAAGTTGGCAAGATCATATGCCCAGAAAATTGGCGGTGCTCCATTAGTATTAATTGATAAAAGACGTCCTGAGCCAAATATAGCAGAAGTAATGAATATTATTGGTGAAGTAAAGGGTAAAAATGTTCTTTTAGTTGATGATTTAATTGATACCGGTGGTACTTTTGTTGGTGCCATAGAAGCCTTAAAAGAGCGTGGCGCAAAAGAAATTTATGGAGCAGTTACTCATCCTTTACTATCTGGTGAAGCAATTGAACGTTTAGAAAAATCGGCTTTAACTAAACTATATGTAACTGACAGTATTCCGTTACCGGAAGGGAAAAATATCACAAAGATTGTTCCTAAAACATCTTCGGCAATTTTGGCTGAAGCAATAATAAGAATTCATAGAAACGAATCTATTAGTTCGTTGTTTGAAGTAAATAAAGATTAAGAGAATTTTAAGAAAATATATTTGGAGAAAGTGAGCAATGGCAAACTTAACATTAGAAGCTAAGAAAAGAGAACTTACTACAAAGGGTGCTGTAAATCAGCTAAGAAGAGATGGTTATGTTCCAGGTGTATATTATGTAAAAGGTGATGAACCAATATCTTTTTCTGTTTTTGAAACAGATCTAAAACCATTAGTTTACACAAGAGAAAGTCATTTAATAACTCTAAAGTTAGATGGTGTTAAAGAAGATCTTCGTTGTGTTTTAAAGGATATTCAATTTGATCCGGTATCAGATAGAATTGTACATGTGGATTTTAGAGGTATTAAAGATGATCAGGTAATTGATCTTGAAGTTCCAGTAAGATTACGTGGTACTGCCGAAGGTGTAAAACAGGGTGGAAAACTTCAAGTTGGTGTTCATAAAATTAAAGTTGAATGCTTTCCTAAAGATTTGCTTGACCATATTGAATTAGATATCACTAATCTAAAAATTGGTGAATCTATACACGTAAGAGATCTTAAATATGATAATATAAAAATGTTGACTAATGATTCAGTTGTTCTTGTTGCGGTTTCTTCTTCAAGAAACGTTGTAGCAGCAACAGAAGAAGAGGAATAATATAGGATCTGATATAATTTGCGAATAGTATTTGGAATTGGAAATCCAGGCAGTAAGTATAACAATACTAAACATAATATTGGATTTCAGATATTAGATAAATTTGCGGAAAAACATGAGCTCAGGTTTAGAGCAGCAAATAAAGATTATTATATAACGGGAAGTGAATTTCATGCTTCCCGTTTTTTATTGGTAAAACCGGTTACCTATGTCAATTTATCCGGTTTAGCCGCAAAAGATGTTTTGGAAAAAAATGACGTACCTGTTGGGGAATTCTTAGTTATAACTGATGACCTAAATCTGGAGCCGGGCAAGATCAGATTGAGAAAATCTGGTGGTGATGGAGGTCATAATGGAATAAACTCAATTATTTATCATTTAGAAGATGATAAATTTCCCAGATTAAGATTTGGGATAGGTAACGAATTTGAAAAAGGTGATATGGCTGACTTTGTGTTGAGTAAGTTTAATAAGGAAGAACTTAATTCAATTCAAGATGATATTGATTTTGCTGTAAATTTAATTGAAGAATTCATTTGTGGCGGAATTCAAAAAACATTAGATTATTTTAGTAAAGAATCATCAAAACGTGCAAATAATAAACTAACTGAGGGAGCAAAAGAGTAGTATGGAATCTATTATTTACGTTATTCCCCTATTTGGCCTTATGGCATTACTCTATTCTTATCTTAAAAACAAATGGATAACCAGGCAAAGTACCGGCACTGATAAAATGACCGAAATATCAGAGAATATAAAAGACGGTGCTATGGCTTTCTTAAAAACAGAATACAAAGTTTTATTTGTATTTGTTTTGGCTGTTGCAATTTTATTAGGCTTTTCTAACAGCGGAAGAGATGATTCTTCCTGGTTAATAGCCGTATCTTTTATTGTTGGCGCATTTTGCTCAGCACTTGCCGGATTTTTAGGAATGATGGCTGCAACTAAAGCAAATGTAAGGACAACGCAAGCCGCCAGAGAAGGTCTTGGTCCCGCATTAAATATAGCATTCTCAGGCGGATCAATTATGGGAATGAACGTTGTTGGTTTAGGTGTAATTGGTTTAAGCGGACTATTTATTATATACTCAGGTTTGGATTGGGAATTAATTAAAGTAATAAATGTTTTATCAGGATTTTCATTAGGTGCTTCATCAATAGCGCTTTTTGCAAGAGTTGGCGGAGGAATATATACAAAAGCCGCTGATGTTGGTGCCGATCTTGCCGGAAAAGTTTATGAAGGAATTCCTGAAGATGATCCGAGAAACCCGGCTACTATTGCCGATAATGTTGGTGATAATGTTGGTGATGTTGCAGGTATGGGAGCCGATCTTTTTGAATCATTTGTTGGTGCAATAATTGGCACAATGGTTCTTGGTGCTATTTTTATTGATGTGCCGCAGTTTAGCGAATTTTCATTAGGTGCGGTTATTCTTCCTTTAACAATTGCTGGTGTCGGAATTGTGTTCTCTATATTGGGAACTTTCTTTGTAAAAGTAAAAGAAGGCGGAAATCCGCAAAGAGCCTTAAATACTGGCGAGTTTGGAACTGCCGCACTTATGCTGGTTGCATCTTACTTTATTATAAAGAATATGCTGCCTGAAAGTTGGTCGTATGCAGGGTTCGATTACACAAGTAACGGTGTTTTTACAGCTACAATAATAGGTCTGTTTGCTGGATCTTTGATTGGTTTGATTACCGAATATTATACCGGAACTGATAAAAAACCCGTTAAATCTATTGCAAATCAATCTGTAACTGGTGCCGCTACAAATATTATTGCCGGACTTGGTGTTGGAATGATGTCTACTGCACTTCCTATTATTATAATTGCATTAAGCATTATTTTAGCACACCATTTTGCAAGTTTATATGGTATTGCAATAGCTGCTTTAGGAATGCTTTCAACAACTGGAATTCAATTGGCAGTTGATGCTTATGGACCAATTTCGGACAATGCAGGCGGTATTGCTGAAATGGCTGAACTTCCTAAAGAAGTTCGCAGAAGAACTGATAAACTGGATGCCGTTGGAAATACTACTGCGGCAATAGGAAAAGGATTTGCAATAGGATCTGCTGCTTTAACGGCATTAGCACTGTTCTCGGCTTATATGCTTCAGGCAGAAATTGAAGTAATTGATTTAGCAAAACCAATTATTATGGGTGGATTATTTATTGGAGCAATGCTACCTTTTTTGTTTTCAGCAATGTCGATGAATGCTGTTGGCAGAGCCGCAAAAGAAATGATTATTGAAGTTGGCAGGCAGTTTAAAGAAATTCCCGGATTAAGAGAAGGTACGGCAAAAGCAGAATATTCAAAATGTGTGGAAATTTCTACAAAAGCGGCTATTAGAGAAATGATTTTGCCTGGTTTATTAGCTGTAACGGTTCCGGTGATAATTGGTTTTATTAGTAAAGAAATGCTTGCCGGGTTATTGGCCGGTGTTACCTCATCCGGAGTTTTGATGGCAATTTTTATGTCGAATGCCGGGGGTGCCTGGGATAACGCAAAAAAATTAATTGAAAGCGGATTTGTTGTAGATGGCTTCAAATATAGTAAAGGATCCGAGGCTCACAAAGCATCTGTTGTGGGTGATACTGTTGGAGATCCATTTAAAGATACTTCTGGTCCGTCATTAAATATATTAATAAAACTTATGGCAGTGGTATCATTAGTTATTGCACCATTAATAAAATAAGTGTAAATTTAAAGTTTAAATTCAAAATATCAATTTATTAACCCTGCTTTCTCCAGTTGAGGGAAAGCCTAACGTCCATAGGGAGGTTACATGACTACAAATCAGTACGAAAGCGTTGTGATTGTGAACGCTACTTTAGATGATGAGCAAATAGATGCGATTCTTACTAAAGTTGAAGATACAATTAAAGTTAACGGTGGCGAAATAGCTAACGTTGACAAATGGGGAAGAAAAAGATTAGCTTACCCAATACAAAAATCGAAAAGCGGTTATTATGTTGTTTATAGATTCTCCGCTCCAACCGACTTAATTAAAAAGTTAGAAAGAATGTACCGTCTTGATGAAAACATCATCAGATATTTAACAATCGTCTTAGACAAAAAGGCTCTTGAATATTATGCAGGTGTTGTAGCTGCAGAAATTGAAGAAGCTACAGTTGAAGCTGCAAAAATTGAAGCTGACAAAATTGAAGCTGCAAAAATTGAAGAAGTAAAAGAAGAGACTGGTGAAGAAGTAAAAGAAACTAAAGAGTAATCAACTGAAAGCTAAGATGACTAAAATATTTGAGAAGATGGAGGAACGATGGCCGATTTAAAGATGCCCGAAATAAATAGTGTAGTTGTGGCCGGCAATTTGACGAAAAATCCTGTGTTTAGAGAGACCTCTAACAAAACTCCAGTTGTAAATTTTTCTATTGCTGCAAATAGACGTTACAAAGATAGTAACGGTCAGTGGCAGGAAGATGTTTGTTATGTAGGAGTAGTTGCATGGAATAAGTTGGCCGATAGCTGCAGACAACGATTGATAAAAGGAAGTGCTGTTTTAGTTGATGGTGAGTTACAAAGCAGAAGTTGGAAGACTGAAGACGGTCATAATAGAACTATCGTTGAAATAAAGGCGAAAAGAATACAATTTTTAAATAAGTTTGCAAAAGCAGAAAATGGAGAAATTGTAGAAGATGCCTCTGGTTTTGAATCAGAAGATTCCGAGTTCGAAGAAAATTCTTTCGATAAATTTTTAACTGATGAAGAATCAGATCTATTAAAAGATTAAGAAAATTGGAGATAAAAAAGGATGAAATCTAAAAAAGTAAGAAGAGTAATCGATGAGTTTATCGATTATAAAGATGTTAAGAAGCTCCAGAAATTTGTTACTGATCAAGGAAAAATTATTCCTAGAAGAATTACTGGTCTAAGCGCTAAGCAGCACAGAGAATTAATTAGAGCAATAAAACGTGCAAGACAAATAGCAGTAATGCCATTTGTTTCTGAAGCACTTAAGTAAGGAGATTGGAAATGAAGGTAATATTAAGAAAAGATTTTGACCAGTTAGGAAAAATTGGTGAAATTGTTGAAGTTAAAGATGGATATGCTTTAAATTTTCTTCTTCCAAGAAATATTGCTTATGCTGCTCTGAAAGGAAACATAAGAGCTCTTGAAGAAGAGAAAAAACAAATGTCTAAAAAACAAGCCAAAGAATTAGACGATGCAAAAGTATTTTCATCTGAATTAGAAAAAGTATCTGTTACTATTCCTGTTAAAGTTGGTGAAGAGGATAAAATCTTTGGTACAGTTACTTCGCAGATGATATCTGATGCGTTAAAAGAAAAAGGTTATGATGTTGATAAGCGTAAAATTGAAATTCCAGAAGCTATAAAAGCTCTTGGTATTTACAGTGTAAACGTAAAATTACATTCAGATGTTATTTCTGTTGTTAAAACATGGGTTGTACGAGACTAATTAAATAACTGGTTTATACCAGTTATTTTTGTTTTATACAGAAATATCTGATTTGGAACATTAAATAAAATAACTAGTAAAAGATTTCCACAACTAAAATTAAGAATTGTTTTATGAAAGAATTTAGATTTAGAATTATTGTGATATTAGCTGCTTTGGGATTAGGTGTTTACCTTCTTTTCCCTACATATGCTGATTATCAAAATTCAAAGGAAATCACTCAAACTCTTTCTGTTTTTTCTGATAGTGTTAAAAAGGTGACACCAACTATTTCTGAAGCTGATTTAGATAATATGGTTGAATTGAAAGAAGAAACAATCAGGGTAAGCGATCCTTCGATTAAAGAAGCAAGAGAAAAAAGAATTAAACTTGGTCTTGATTTACAAGGCGGTATGTACCTTGTAATGGAAGTTAACACTTCAGAATTATTAATGCATTTGGCAAAAGATGCCGATAAAACTTTTGAAGATCTTTTAGCTTTATCAGAACAAGAAGCAATTGAAACAAGTGCCGATATTGTTACAATACTAGCACAAAAATTGCAAGAAAATAATATTAGATTAAGCAGATATTTTGGTTCAATTAGAGAAGATGATGCTGAAATTATCGACAGGCTTAAAGATCAAGAATTAGATGCTGTTACCAGAGCTGTTGAAGTTATTGGTAATCGTGTAAATCAGTATGGTGTTTCTGAACCTAGTATTCAAAAACAAGGTGCTAGAAGAATTATAGTTGAACTTCCTGGCGTTGCCAAAGAAGAAGAAGCTAAAAAACTTCTTGAAGGCAGTGCGCTGTTACAATTTACAATGGTTAAAGATGCTAACTTCTCTGTACCGTTAATGAATTCGATTGATGGAATATTAGCAAAAAGCTTAACTGCTGATACTACTGCGGCATCTGATGATTCAGTTGATGTTGCTGATATGACTGAAGCAGAATTTAACGCTGCGCATCCATTTTTTGCAATCGCAAGAATAAGTGCACAGAGCCCGGAACCATTTGTTAAGGAAGATGATAAAGCTAAAGTTCTTAACTATCTGGAAAGACCTGAAGTTAAAAATGTGATCCCGGATAATGTTGAATTTAAGTTTTCAGCAAAACCGGCATTCACTCAGGATGGAATTAATTATTTCACATTATTCTTGTTAAACAAAACACCGGAATTAACCGGCGGTGTTGTTGATGCACAGGCTAACATTTCTCCGGAAACTACTGAGCCTATTGTTAATATGCAGATGAACCCTGAAGCTTCGAGAGAATGGGCAAGAATAACCGGCGCAAATATTAATAAACGCTGCGCTATTGTTCTGGATGGATTTGTTTATCAGGCTCCCAATATTATTGGTAAAATTCCTGGCGGCAGATCTCAGATTTCCGGTATGGATGATATGGATGAAGCTAAGCTTATGGAAATAGTTCTTAAAGCCGGAGCTCTTCCTGCTTCTGTAACCATTATTGAAGAAAGAACAGTTGGGCCGTCATTAGGTCAGGATTCAATTAATCAAGGATTAAATTCCACACTGATCGGGTTCTTCTTTGTCGCTGTATTCATGCTTATCTATTATAAAAAAGCTGGAAGTATTGCTGATGTTGCATTAGGTTTTACAATTATTTTTATAATGGGTATTTTAGCGGCTTTCCATGCAACTTTAACATTGCCAGGTATTGCCGGTATAATTCTTACTATTGGTATGGCGGTTGATGCCAACGTACTAATTTTTGAAAGAATTAGAGAAGAAATGGGTACAGGCAAAACTGTAAAAGCATCAATTGAAAGTGGATACTTGAATTCATATTCCGCAATTTTCGATTCAAATATAACTACATTTTTTATTGGAATTATTTTATACCAATTTGGTAGCGGTCCTATACAAGGATTTGCCTTAACACTTATGATTGGTATTGTATGTAGTTTATTTAGTGCTTTAGTAGTTACAAGAGTAATTTTCGATTTAATGGTTTTTAAAGGAACCAAAGTTAATATAGGTTAAAAAGTATATTAGGAGAAACTAGAAACATGAGAATATTTGAAAACACAAATATTGATTTTCTTGGAAAAAGGAAATTATTCTATGGTTTTTCGACTGTGTTAATAGTTCTTGGTCTGCTTAGTATACTTGTAAGAGGCCTTGAATTAGGTATCGACTTTAAAGGCGGTACAGAAATAGCATTACAGTTTGAAAAGCCAATTGAAATATCAGAAGTTAGAGATGTTCTTTCCAAAATAGAATTGGGCGGAGTTGAAGTTAAAACTTTTGGTGAAAATAATGGTGTTCTTATTAGAACAGAATTACAGAAAGTACCTGAAAGTGCTGAATTTGAAGGATCAGTAGCCGGTTGGATAGAAAATTATTTGGTGAAAAGTTTTTCAGATAATTCATTTAAGATACTTAAAGAAGATATAGTTGGTCCTAAAGTTGGTAACGAGCTTAAACGAGATGCAGTGTTAGCAATTTTATTTTCATTAGTTGTTATACTTCTTTATTTAGGATTCAGATTTAAATTTGTATTTGCAATTGGTGCGGTAATTACACTTTTTCATGATGTATTAATTACTTTAGGAATGTTCTCTTTATTATACGGAGTGATTCCCGGTCTTAATACCGAGCTTTCTATTAGTGTTGTTGCAGCGTTCTTATCATTAGTTGGTTATTCTGTTAATGATACAGTGGTTGTGTTTGATAGAATTAGGGAAAATGTAAAAATTCATAAAACTGCTCCATTGGAAGAAAACATAAATTCAGCTATAAATAAAACAATAAGCCGTACAGTTATTACTTCTGTTACTACATTATTTACATTACTTGTACTAGTAATTTTTGGTGGTGAAGTTTTAAGAGGTTTTGCGTTTGCATTAAGCTTTGGTATCATCATTGGTACTTATTCTTCAATCTTCGTTTCAAGTACATTTGTTCTTGAGTATGCTAAGAAAAAGGGAATGAAAATTCAGTTTTAATTGAATTTAATAGATTAGATTTAAGAAAGCCGATTACATTTGTGATCGGCTTTTTGTTTTAAAAAACTATCGCCTTAAATATCAGTATTCCTACTGCACTCATCATTAATACAAATGTGTTTTATCTGTTAAATGGGCACCTTTCTTTTTTGCACTTTTTCCCGGCATAATCAATTAAGCATTCATTTAAAATTACAATAGCTGCAGCAGTAATTAAGAAAAGAGTATTAGGGATTTCTATACGTCTTTCTCTACAAGTGTTTAACTTTAAAGCTGATGGTTATATTATCATAAAAATCTTATTTATTAAAATACTTTTTTGTTTCACTAATAATAATAGGTGATAAAGCTAGAAGTCCTATTAAGTTTGGAAAAGCCATAAGTCCGTTAAAAATATCCGCAATTCCCCAAACAAGATCTAACTCCGAAATAGCACCAATTCCAACAAAAATAGTAAAGATAATCCTGTAAGGTTTTATTGCTCTATTGCCAAATAAAAATGATAACGATTTTTCACCATAATAAGACCAGCCTAATAAAGTTGAATAGGCAAATAAAACTAAACCAATTGAAACAATATATCCGCCAACTGATGAACTCATTCCATCTGTAAATGCTACTGTAGTTAACTCGGCACCTGTTATTCCTGATGACCAGTCTCCGCTAATAATAATAACTAATCCTGTTAAAGTACAAACCACTAAAGTATCGATGAATGTTTGAGTCATTGAAACCAAAGCCTGGGTTACAGGATCTTTTGTTCGAGCTGCTGCGGCTGCAATAGGAGAACTTCCCAGCCCGGATTCATTAGAAAAAACTCCGCGTGCCACTCCCATCCGTATTGTTAACAAAACAGTTGATCCTGCAAATCCGCCTAACTGAGCTGTTGGTGTAAAAGCCTCTTCAAAAATTAACACAAAAGCATCAACTACAGCAGGAATATTCATTAATAAAATTAGTAAAGCACCACCCATGTAAAAAACAATCATTATAGGAACTAATAAGCCTGTCACTTTACCTATAGATTTAATTCCGCCCAAAATTACAGCACCGGTAGCAATCATTAATATAATGGCTGTTACAAATGGAGGGATTCCAAAAGTTGAATTAAGTGCGTGAGCTACTGAATTTGATTGAACTGTGTTACCTATACCAAAAGTTGCTATCGTTGCAAAGAAGGCAAAAATAATACCCAGCCATTTCCAGCCTAGACCCTTACTTATATAATACATTGGTCCGCCGCTCATATCACCATTGCTATCTTTCACTCTATATTTAACAGCTAATAAGGCTTCTGAATATTTGGTTGCCATTCCTACAAGCCCGGTAATCCACATCCAAAATAGGGCGCCGGGTCCACCGGTAGCAATAGCTGTTGCGACACCGGCAATGTTACCTGTACCTACAGTTGCCGAAAGGGCAGTCATTAAGGCTTGAAAATGTGTAATATCTCCAGGCTCATCCGAATCTTCTTTTCGCTTAATTAGTGCTAGAAATAGAGAATACCACAATTTAGTGAATTGTATACCGCGAAGTGAAATTGTTAAATATAATCCTGTTCCCACTAATAATATAATAGTTGGTATACCCCAAACTAGTTCGCTAGCAGAGGAAATAAGACTTTGAAGAAACTCTAAAAACTGCTCCATATTTTACCCTTCATTTATTCGGTTTAATTTATATAAGTACAAACAGAAAACCTTATTGAAAAGAACATACTACAAGGAAAATGAAAGATAATAAAAAGTGTGGTAAAATGAACATTGTGATTATGGAAGCCAACTTAAATTGCAGGTAAGAAAAAAACTAAAAAAAAATTTGCAATTAAGGGATGAGAGTGGTAATTTACTTGTCTGTGATTTTTTCACATACGTGTTCTTAAGATATTGATTCTGACTAGCAAAGC